>NZ_JBIWDT010000001.1:0-350411 GCF_044762185.1 Lysinibacillus sp. NPDC097162
GCTTCACTGATCCAGAAATGGCGACAGTGGGCTATAACGAAGATCAAGCTAAAGCTGAAGGTATTGAATATACTGCAGCAAAATTCCCATTCGCAGCAAATGGTCGTGCTCTTGCATTGAACCAAACAGAAGGTTTTGTGAAACTAGTTGCGCGTAAAGAAGATGGCTTATTAATCGGTGCTCAAATCGTAGGTGCAGGTGCATCTGATATGATCGCTGAAATGGGCTTAGCAATCGAAGGCGGCATGACTGCTGAAGATATCGCGTTAACAATTCATGCTCACCCAACATTAGGTGAAATTACGATGGAAGCTGCTGAAGTATTACTAGGCAACCCAATCCATATTGTAGCAAAAAAATAATTTAACACAGATACACGACTATAAAGCGTATACGCTTTATAGTCGTTTTTTTGTATAATTCTACTAATTTTGATACAGTAAAACTATTGAATGACTATTCGAAAAAATAGGGGTGGGACGAAATGGAATTAGGCTTAAAAGGAAAAGTGGCGATTATTACTGGGTCAAGTAAAGGTATAGGCTATTATACGGCGATGCAGCTAGTGAAAGAAGGCGCGAAGGTAGTTATTAGTGCACGTGGCGAAAAACAGCTACAAGTGGCCGCTGGATGCATTAAAAACGAAACGGGCGAAGATGTGTTATTTGTTCCAACGGATATCACAAAGGAGAAAGATTGTAAGAGACTAATAGAGCGTACAGTAGAGCATTTTGGGCGTATTGATATTGTTATTAATAATGCAGGTACAGCGTCAGCACATCCATTTGAAACGGTTAGCAGTGAAGTGTGGCAATCTGATATTGACTTAAAAGTATTTGGTGCTATTAATTGTTCCAAATATGCAGTACCACATATGCGAAAGGTTGGCGGTGGAGCAATTGTTAATGTAACGGCAGTTATGGCTAAAACGCCACCAGCAAGTTCACTTCCTACAACAGTTAGCCGTGCAGCTGGACTAGCTTTAACGAAAGCGATGAGCAAGGACTTAGGGAAAGATAATATCCGTGTGAATTCAGTGTGTATTGGCTTAATTCGAAGTGATCAAATTGAGAAGCTATGGAAAAAAGAAGCATCAGAGTTAACATGGGAAGACTATTCGCAAAAAGTCGGTCAAACGATACCACTTGGCCGCGTAGGAGAAACACAAGAAGCTGCCAATGTCATTACTTTTTTAGTATCAGATGCAGCGAGTTATGTGACAGGTACTGCTGTTAATATAGACGGCGGTTCAGGACACGCCTTATAGTTTAACGACAAATACCGATAAGCAAAATGCTCTAACATATTTACGTTTTTCATCCCATTAGGTAACATAAAAATGCAGAAAAAGCTGTGCTATTAAGACGATATTGAATGAAAAGGAGCAACCTATTAAGTTTTAGGTTGACTCCTTTTTCTATTGTTTTTCTAAAATTATAATAGACAGAAAATTCCTGCAGTTGTAGAATAAGCGTAATAGGGGGTGAAAAGAGGCGAAATGTTGAACGAAAAATTTACTATGATATTAATGCGTGCTGTCCGTATTATTGTTCAAATTGGGATTCTCAATATTTTTTATTATATTGGTGTGGGCATTGTTTCGTACTTGCACATTCCGCTTCCTGGAAGTGTAATTGGATTACTGTTATTAGCACTTTTACTCAATTTTAAAATAATTAAAGTAGAATACATTCAAGATGGTGCTGGTTTTTTAATTGGCGTTTTAACATTGTTTTTTATTCCAGCAACGGTTGGTATTATTGATTATCCAGAATTAATGTCCACAACAGGTCTATTCATTATTTTAGCTGTAATTGCCAGTACACTAATTTCCATTTATTTAACAGGAGTGCTGACCCAACTGATTGAAAAAAGAGAATTAGCGAAGAAAGAAAAAGAAGTAAATGTTGAAGACGGGAAGGGAGAATTATCTGTTGATTGAACTTATAGTTGTACTTGGTACGATAGGGTTGTTCGTTTTATTTACGAAGCTTTATCAACGGTTCCCACATCCTATAATGATTCCTTTAGTAACAACAACTATTGTCAGTGCTGTTATTTTAGTTGTCTTTAATATTCCGTATTCAACCTATATGGTAGGTGGGGAATGGCTTCAAAAAATGCTCGGTCCAGCTGTTGTTGCACTTGCATACCCACTTTATAATCAAAGAGCCATTATTATGAAATATAAGTACTCCATTCTTTCAGGAATAATGCTAGCAATGGTTACCGGATTACTTACAATTTTTATATTGTTAAAATGGATCGGTGTAAAGGATAGTTGGATGCTAACAGCCTTGCCTAAATCTTTAACAACACCTGTAGGTATGCAAGTAAGTGAAACGATTGGCGGAATTCCTCCTTTAACAGCAGTTTTTGTTATGATTGCAGGTTTTGTTGGAGCTATTATTGGACCGTTAGTTATCAAATATGGAAAAATTGATTCTGCTGTTAGTAGAGGCGTAGCGATAGGAAGCGCCTCGCATGGTGTAGGACTTGTTAAACTTAGAGAGTATGGTGAACAAGAATTATCAGTTGGCTCGCTTTCTATGGGGTTAACAGCGATTATAGGAGCGTTTCTATGTCCGCTCTTTGTTTATCTATTTATGTAATAAAAGGCCCTTTACAAGATATAATGTGCTTGTAAAGGGATGGGTCTTTTCGAAATGAAGCTTGTCTAATCTTTTTCAATTATTAATTGAATGGTATGTGCTAGACCAGTGTGTAAGCTACCTTCATTTCGTGTTTGTTCGCCTGTAAAGAAATGAATAATTTTATAGGGCTGACACCAAGTAAGTATAGAAATAGGATGATATAATAAATTTATATTCTGTGGGCCTCCTGTGGCATATGGTAGTTGATATGTGGAGTATAATTCCATCATAATGCGGCCGCCAGGTTTAACAGAATGAACTATACGTTTAAAAACGGCATGCTGCTGTTCTACAGGGAAATGACCAAAAACCATGACTGCGGCATCAAATTTTTCTATTGGTAATTCATCTTGCAGTAAATCAACAAGTTGAGTATTAACAGTAACACATTGCTTTCTTGCTAGCTGTGCTGTTTTCTCAAGACCGCTTTTAGCATAATCGAATGCAGTTACTGTATGCCCTTTAGATGCTAAAAAAACCGCATTTCTACCTTCGCCTTCAGCATAGGCTGCTACATTTACATACCCCTTTAAATAATCTACATAGTTTTCTATAAATGCATTTGGTTGTTCACCATAAACATATTCTGCCGTTTTAAAACGTTCATCCCATGTATTCATTCAATTCACTCCCTTTTTAAATATTGTAAGTAATGTCCAATACTTAATCTAATTTTTCGCTTCGTAATATAGAAATTGCGCCAAATAACATAGTTGCAACTTGAAGTTGACAAAGTGCACTCCCTGAAATATGGAATTAGTAGAATTGTTTTAATAAAATTTAATTAATAACAGAAAGGGGAGTCAAGATATGACATTTAGTGAAAAACTTTTTAAATTAAGAAAAGAGAAAGGTTTATCACAAGAGGCACTAGCTGAAAAATTAAATACTACTAGGCAAGCTATTAGTAAGTGGGAAAATGGACAAGGTTTTCCTGAAACAGAGAAACTTTTAATGCTTGGTAATGTTTTCGAAGTGTCAATAGATTACTTGCTAAAAGATACTATTGAACATAGCCATGAAGATAGCAATGGTTATTATGTAAGTAAAGAAATGGCGGAAGGTTATGTATTATCTCAACGTAAAATTTCCAAATATTTCGCTATAGGTTTTAGTCTACTTATTATATCCACTATACCTTATTTCCTTTTTAAACAAGATCCATTAATTTATACCATTCTTATTACGATTATTGTTGTTCTTGGAATTGGAATGATTACAGCGGGCTTTATAGAGGAAGATCGGTATTCAATTCTTAAAAGAGAAGCATTAATATTTGACCAAAATTATTTAAAAGAATTGAGCATAAGATACGAAGAGGTTAAGAAAAAAAATACGGTGATTATGGTAGTGGGAGTTTGCTTAATTGTAGCAGGTGGTATTTCCTTTTTATTAGTAAAAAAAGAATTTGTAGCACCAGAAGTTTTAATACCTTATTATCCATTGTTAATTGCTTTCATTGCAGTTGGTGTTTACATGTTAATTCGTATATTATCAATTATCGATTCTTATCGAATACTGGTGAAAAATAAGGAACATATTCAACGCTTAAGTAATACAGTGCTGCATAAATTGAGAAAAAAATTAAATAACTTCTAACCATTACAGTGAACAGGTTTAGTAAACATAATTAGGATTTATGAAGAACTGGTAACTGAATACTTTAAGACATTAAAAAGCTACCTCTTCTATAGTTACAAGGGGTCAGAGTGTCGACAAAAGGTATCAAGAAATTTAACTTGATACCTTTTATCTTGTTGATTGGAGTGGGAGCGGCGTCTCCTGCTTAGTGCGCATAAACCGCGCGCTAGCAAGAGTTGCAGCTTACAGTGTGCTGAGCGGAAAGCCGTAGCACGTAACTGAAATCAACAACACTTAAGACTGTATTTAGAAGAGGTAGCTTTGAAGTTTTAAATTATTTTAAATAATCGCTCTGCGTTCTTTAATAACACGAATCGTTTTTAATGTTGTATCTTCTGGTCCTTGAACTGGTAAACCAGCTTCAATATTCATTTGAATGTAATGAATATTTTCTTGCGTAATTATTTCCCCGGGAATAAAAATTGGAATTCCAGGTGGATAAACCATTATGAATTCAGCGCAAATACAATTATCCGCATCTGCAAGAGGTACTACCTCTGTATCTGCATAAAATGCATCACGAGGTGACATTGCAAGTGCTGGGATTTCAGGTACATTGACTACTGCTTCTGTAATGGCAGCTTCTGAATCGAAAGCTTTTGACATACGACTTAATGCATTAATAAGAAGATTAATTTCTTTTTTTGTATCTGCTAATGTCACTAAACATAAAATGTTATATAAGTCTGATAATTCCACTTCTATATTCGCATTGTGACGAAGCCATTCCTCAGCTTGATGGCCTGACATACCTAAGTCTTTTACACTAATTAATAGCTTCAATGGATCCATATCAAATGTTGCTGATGAGTGAAGTTTTTCCTTACCAGCACATTTTAAATGTGGAATTTGGTTAATGCGTTTACGTGCATCTTTTGCTAAACGAAGTGCATCACCAATTAAATCATAGCCATGAATTGCTAGCTGACGACGTGCTGTGTCAAGCGATGCAAGTAATGGGTAGGATGTTGATGTTGTTGTGAGCATCGAGAAGACTGCTTGTACACGTTTTGCGGAAACTAGTCCCTCACGTACATTTAAAATTGAAGTTTGCGTCATAGAGCCTCCAAGCTTATGTACGCTTGTTGCAGCCATATCTGCGCCAGCCTCCATTGCAGAGTAGGGTAGCTCGTCATGGAATTTAATGTGTACCCCATGCGCTTCATCGACAACGACTGGTATATTACGACGATGGACAATTTCGACAATGCGTTTTAAATCCGCTGAGAAGCCGTAATATGTTGGATTAATGACTAGAACAGCCTTAGCGTCTGGATAAGCATTTAATGCCTTTTCAACCGCTTCCGCTGAAATACCATGAGAAATGCCATATTCGCTATCTACTTCAGGATGAATAAAAATAGGAATGGCACCAGCAAAAACAATCGCTGACATAATGGATTTATGAACATTCCGTGGTACTAGAATTTTATCACCTGGACCGACGACGGTCAGGATCATCGTCATAATGGCGCCACTAGTACCTTGTACGGAAAAGAATGTATGATCAGCACCAAAAGCTTCTGCAGCAAGTGCTTGTGCATCCTTGATTGCACCTTTTGGTGAATGTAAGTCGTCTAGTGGAGCAATGTTAATTAAATCGATTGATAAAACGTTGTCGCCGACGAATTCTCGGAAAGCAGGATCCATACCGTGCCCTTTCTTATGGCCTGGAATATGGAACTGAATTGGATGTCTGTTCCGATGTTTTAGTAATACGTCGAACAATGGAGTCTCTAATTGTGACAACGCAGGTACCACCTCACTTTTATAATATCTAAGAAAACAAATGAATTATAGCACCTAACGACATGAAAAAATAGACTTTAATTAAAAAAATAAAGGGATTTTTTCATGATTACGAGAAGTTAGTATGGTACGAAAGGAGAGATTCGATGAATTGGGAGACACGTATCACCGAACTTTTAAAAATAAAATATCCAATTATTCAAGGAGGATTAGCTTATTTAGCTTATGCAGATTTAGCAGCCGCGGTGTCGAATGCTGGCGGTCTAGGGCAAATAACTGCTATGAGCTTACGAGATCCAGACTTATTGCGTGCAGAAATCCATAAAGTAAGAACATTAACTGATAATCCATTTGGAGTGAATTTTGCTATCGGAATGCATGGCACAGGCTATGAGGATATGGTGCGAGTAGCTGTTGAAGAAAATGTACCCGTTGTCACAATGACGGGTGGAAATCCAGCTCCGATATTTGATTTACTTGAAGGAACAAATATAAAAAAACTTGTACTTGTTGCAGCTCGTAGACAAGCTCAGAAAGCGGAAGAGCTTGGTGCAGATGCAGTAATGGTAGTGGGACAAGAAGGTGGTGGACATCTTGGTCGTGACGATGTCGGGACTATGGTGCTTGTACCACAAGTTGTGGATAGTGTGAAAATTCCTGTGATTGCGTCTGGTGGTATTGGTGACGGTCGTGGCTGGATGGCAGCACATGCACTCGGTGCAGAAGGCATTGAAATGGGGACACGCTTTATTGCTACAAAAGAATGTGTAGATGCATCACAAGCATATAAAGAGGCGTTACTCATTAGTTCAGAGGCAGATACAACTGTTATTAAGCGTTCTATTGGGGCACCAGCAAGAGCGTTACGCAGTAATTTCACAGAGAAAATTTTAGAAATAGAGCGTGAGACACCTACTTATGAAGCATTGAAAGATTATATTAGTGGGAGTGCTAATAAGCGTTTTATTTATGATGGAGAAAAGGATGCAGGCATTGGTTGGGCAGGACAAGTTACAGGAATGATTCAAGATATTCCAACAGTGGACGAGCTCATTACACGAATGGTTGCAGAAGCGGAAAGTATCCGGGTAAAATGGGGACAGTAATGTAAAGGTGGTAAAGTCCAAATGGAATATTCTTATCCGTTTTCAATTGATTGGTCGACTGAAGAGATTGTTGATGTTGTTAAATTTTTTGAAGGCATCGAGCTTGCTTATGAAAAGGGCATTAAACGTGAAGTGATGATGGCAAAATATCGTCGCTTTAAAGAAATTGTTCCTTCACAAGCTGAGGAAAAAACAATTTTCCGAGAATTTGAAGAAGCAAGTGGCTATGTAAGCTATCCAGTTGTGAAACAAGCAAAAGAGGCAGCTGATGGAACGTTAATTAAAGTAGTTCCAAAGCAACGACGTTAAAATCGTCGCGGCCAAAAGTGAGAATGGTGTGCTAGGATATTTCCTAGCATGCCTTTTTAGTTAAGAAAAAACCCGCAAAGCTTTCTGTAGGAACCGTTATTAACGATAATACAACTAACTATGCAAAAACTCTGCTTAGCCTGTGCCTACGAAAAGCGAAGCGGATTTCTTATAGCATTTTTATTTGAAATTTTATTAAATCACTATGTGAAATATTGTGTTAATTAATGAAAATTTGCATAAACTACAGCAATATCGATTTCTGTAACAAAATGTTCACGGACGATCGTTCAACACCTCGTCCACACGCTCAATGCGATAGAACTAATGTCAAATGATATAAAAATTATCATACCCTCAATATGCATCGTCAATACATCTTAAGCTGTGCTGGGCATTTCCTCAAAAGACCTACATTAAGACCTCGTCCATATGTGTAAAACCTTATAAAATTCGGGTTTCACAATCTTTCAATTATACTTGTTCAAGTAAGATTTTTATTCCACATTTTTATGATGAGACTCGACAAATTATTTTCCTTGAATAATTTTATAAATAGGAAGTAATGTTTGGAATGTTTCTTCTGTCAGTTGTTGGAACTGTTTAACAGACATTTTTATCGCTTCTTCTTTTGGAATATGACGTCCAACTAAAAATTCCCCTTTTTTAACATCACGTAGACGTATAAGCAATTCTTCTAATTGTTCTTCTTTAGCGTCTTGTAAGGAAATCGCAGCAGGCGACATATGATCCCCAGAAACAATAAATTCATCCGGAAGCTGTTGTAACAAGGTTTTGTTGGCTAGCAAACGCTCTGCCATTAAATTTTTTTGCGGTGCTTCATAAATAATAGCCAAGACGATGAATAAATGTGTGCTCCAAAGACCAATCTGAAAGTGAGGCAACGCTTTATAACCTCTTTTATAAGGAGCGAATGCAACCCAACTGTCATTTGGTGGATTAACCGTTCTGCGGGCGTGTTTTGCTACATGGGGATAAAATTCTTCCCCTAGGTGGCTGGAAAAGAAGGCGGAGAAGTTTTCTCCTAGTTTATTGAATTTTGGTCGTACACAGGATTCTAAAGCATCCATCCGTTGTTCTAAACCGTTTATTTGAAAAACATTAAAGTCTTTATTAGTCCATTTTAAGGTAGACATTTTTAGTAACTCCTTTCGATTATAAGGTTTATTTTATTAAAAAAATGGGAAAAAATCTTATAACAAGAACTTTATCGAATAGTATAAGGTTTTGTAAAAAAATAAAAAAGGGAAGTGACTTTTATGAAACAAGTCGTAAAAATTATACGTAAAGTTGACATTGAAAAGCAATATGAACGCATTCTACAATTAGAAATTGATTATGAATTAGCCTCACTATTTTCTGCGATGAATGAGAAAGATGAGGGTGAAATAGCGAAAAGTAAAAAGCGACTAGTCGAAATACAGATGGAGCTGGAAAGTTTGCACGCCTATGCGTAAAAAAAAATTAACCCCCATATAAAATCACTTGCTGAATATTCTGACAGCAGGTGATTTTTGTTGTTATAAAGGTTAAAATAGACAATATATCATAATAGAATTTATTGTTTTCATTTTTTAGTGCGTGACATTGCACATTAAATGGTCTGAAAGGTGTAATATAATACATAACTCACGCTTTCTGTTAATGGGTATACTATTTTGATGACTAGAAACGGGTTAATGTATGTATTGTGTAGCGTACAGTAGCTATGTCGCTCGAATGGTAAGGACTAGCAAAATGCGTTGTGCAAGAGCGTGAATGTTTTCTATATTCGAGGGGTGGGTTTTTATGGATTTAAAGCAAATCGATCAATACGCGAAAAGTATCATTGTTGAAGCAGCTAAACGTATTCGTAATGCATTTTCATATAATTTAGTGATCGAGACAAAATCGAATGCGAATGACCTTGTTACAAATATAGACCGAGAAACAGAATTATTTTTTATTGAAAAAATTAAATCTTTTGACCCTACCCATAAAATTTTAGGCGAAGAGGGAATGGGAGAAAAAGTCGAATCGTTAGATGGTGTTGTATGGATTATTGATCCGATTGATGGAACAATGAATTTTGTAAAGCAACATCGTCACTTTATGATTTCTATTGGCATATTTATTGATGGTTTAGGGAAACTTGGTTACATATATGACGTAATGCGTGAAGACTTATTCAATGCAGTTGCTGGAGAAGGTGCTTGGTATAATGCATCACCGCTGCGCAAATTACAGCCTGTGAAAATTGAAGAATCTGTTATTGGCATTAATGCACATTGGGTAGCACCAAATCGACATATACATCATGAAAAAGTAATAGAATTAGTTCGAAAAGTGCGAGGTACGCGTTCTTATGGCTCCGCTGCAATGGAAATTGCCTTTGTTGTCAGTGGGAAACTAGATGCCTATGTGTCGATGCGACTATCTCCTTGGGACATCGCTGGAGGAATAATCATTGCTCAAGAAGTTGGAGCTATCACAACAAATTTACATGGGGAAGGCTTTGACTTCCTACATCAGGATACATTTATTATTGCTAACCCTGCCATTCATCAAGAATTATTAGGAAAATATATTGTGCCTTATGATGTATAGCTTTTACATAAAAACTGTTTAGGAATATTTTCCTAAACAGTTTTTTTGTTGACGCTAATATAAATTGAGTTGATAGTATTTTTTTGGACGTCCCCGTGTAGTTGAAGTAAGACTTGGTAATTCGACCGCTAAATTCTTTTCATGGAGTTGTTTTAAAATGCGATTTGCAGAGCGCACAGTGATACCTAAATGTGTGCTTAACAGTTCCCCGTTGACGATAGTTGTTGCTAATTTTTCCATAACAGCCTCGATTTTTTGCAATTGCAATAAAGGGATATCATGGGCAGCGCTTAATTTTTTTAAGCACTGCTGTTTTTCGTTATCAAACTGCAATAAAGCTCCGTATAGTAACGGACCAATTTCTTTTGCATTTTCAATAATATAGCCCTGTGTTTCCTTTGAAGAACAGAGTGTTGCAGCCTTTTTTGCGAAATTCTGACTTTCGGTTAGAGAGTTACCAATGCCCCAACCTATTTTTACAGGAAATAGTAATTTTTCATCTAAAAAATCTACGAGTTGACAACGTGTATAATCATTGGTTGTCATTAAAAATTGCTTATAGGTTGTGATGATGGCGATATAAGAAGCTTCCCGATGCACTATAAAGGTGCTGTCATACAGTTGCTTAAAATCTAAAATGGCTTTGTATAAAGCAATTTGCCGATATTCCAATTCATCTATATTGGATTTATCTATCGGTATTAAAATATGTACAACGACTACTTTATTTTGCTCAAGTTGGCGAAGGTGTAGCTGATTTACCAACTGATCCAATGTTAATTGCATGGCATGGAGTGAAGGATGAAAAGCGATAAACGGTATATTTTGGTGTGCCAATCGCTCCCGCATCTCTGCAATACGAGTAAAACTTAAATCTACTTTATTGTCGCGATGTAACTGAATATGCCAGTTCCCAACTTTATCTATAATATCGTTGCTTGCGTACTCATTCATAGTTTGACTAAAAAGATAAGGCTGTCTTCCCATTGACCATTCATGAATGCCGAGATAGTCGTTTTCCTCATAACAAAAATCAATGGCAATTCGATTCATAGCAATTTTATTCTCATAAAATAACTCTGTTAAAGCACGGTAAAAATCACGTTCTGAAATATCAAAATAGAGCATAGGTATACCCATGTTTGGAAAATTTGTTTGTGTAAAAAAGTATGGAATTTGCCCGCTAAAAAGTGCACCGTCTCCTGCTGTTAAATGTTGCTCTAACAGTGTATATAAATGTTCATAATCTGTGTAGGAATGGTAATGGAATTCGCAAAAAGATGGTTTAATTTTTTCAAGTTGCTGTACCCATGAGAGGGATAATTTAGCAGTGAAAACATTAATTTTATACATAGTATTATCTCCTTAATTTTAAATTAAATATTGAAAATATTCTAAAAATATGGTTTCTTTGTATTAAGGACACATGCTATCAATGTCTTAAAATAGTGTTAGATTGAATAGCATAAGTCGAATTTTAAAAATAGAAGGAGAGGGATTTATGCAAAAAAAATCAGACACTCTAAAGAAATCCTGGATTGATAAACTGCTAGATAACATTGAAAGGGCAGGTAATAAATTGCCTGATCCAATTACGCTATTTATTATTTTAGCAGGTATTGTGCTTGTTTTATCATGGATATTATCCATTTTTGGTATTTCAGCGGTTCAACCGGGCACTGAAAATGTCATACAAGTAAAAAATCTGTTGAGTCAAGAAGGTCTTATATTAATCTTAACGCAAATGGTATCGACATTTACAGGTTTTGCTCCTTTGGGATTAGTAATCGTAACAATGATTGGTATTGGTTTAGCAGAGCAAACAGGACTTATTTCAGCTGTTATGAAAAAGCTTGTAATGTCAGCTCCTACAAAATTAATTGTGCCATTTATTATTTTCACAGGTTTAGTTGGTAATCTAGCTGCTGATGCAGCATTCATCATTTTACCGCCAATTGCAGCAATGATTTTCATGAGCATTGGCCGAAATCCACTTGCAGGTTTAATTATTACATATGCAGCCGTAGCTGGGGGCTTTAGTGCAAATATTTTAATTAGTTCACTAGATGTATTATTACTAGGAATTACTGAATCCGCAGCGCATATTGCAGACCCAGAATATACTGGACGAGCAACAATGAACTATTACTTTTTAATTGCTTCGACGTTTTTATTAATCGTCATTGGTACATGGGTTGCGAAAAAGTTTACAGAGCCTCGCTTTGGCATATTTGAAGGCAAGGTTGAAAAGTTAGAGCCACTAACAGCTTTAGAAAAACGTGGTTTATTATGGGCAGGTATTGTTACAGTCATTTATATTGTAGTAATTGCATTTACGGTCATTCCGTCGAACGGTCTTTTACGCGATCCTGAAACAGGTGGCTTTTTAAATTCACCGTTCATGTCAGGCATTGTACCGATTATGTTATTTTTCTTCCTTTTACCTGGTCTTGCCTATGGTATTGCGGCAAAAGAAGTGAAAAATGACAAGGAAGTTGCTGAGAAAATCTTTAAATCAATTTCTGATATGGCTCCATTTATTGTCTTAGCATTTGCTGCTTCACAAATGATTGCCTTTTTCAACTGGAGTAATATCGGTGCCATATTAGCTATTAAAGGTGCAGAACTTTTACAAGCATTAAATTTTACAGGTTTACCGATGATGATAGGATTTGTATTAATTTGTGCGTTCGTTAACTTATTAATCGCCAGTGCATCTGCAAAATGGGCATTACTTGCACCAATTTTCGTACCAATGTTCCTATACTTAGGCTATTCCCCGGCTGTAACGCAGATGGCATATCGTGTAGGGGACTCAATTACAAACCCAATTACACCGATGCTTCCGTATTTCGCCATTTTGCTCTCATTTGCCAAGCGCTACGATAAAAATATCGGTATTGGCACACTCATTTCAGCGTTACTACCGTTTTCTGTGTTCTTTGCAATCGGTTGGATTCTACTGTTTGCCATTTGGTTCTTACTTGGTTTACCACTTGGACCTGGAGATTATATATACTTAAAATAAGGAGTGTTAATCTATGACAGTTTTACAGCAAGAGCAGTTAATTGATTTATTAAAACAATATGAAGAGGAAATGATACAGCTTCGTCGTCATTTCCATGAAAATCCTGAACTTTCGTTTGAAGAAGTTGAAACACCGAAAACTATTGCGGCATTTCATCGCGCATTAGGACATGACGTACGTGAAGGTGTTGGTGGCAATGGTGTTGTGGCGAAATTAGTAGGCGGTAAGCCAGGAAAAACAGTAGCATTACGTGCAGACTTCGACGCTTTAGCTATTACAGAAGAAACAGCTTTGCCTTTCCAATCAAAAATTAAAGGGCGTATGCATGCTTGTGGACATGATGGACATACAGCTTCATTATTAATTTTAGCGAAGGCATTTAATCAAATGAAAGACAACTTAGCTGGAACAATTGTGTTTATTCATCAACATGCAGAGGAACTTGCACCAGGTGGAGCGAAATCAATGATTGCGGATGGTTGTTTAGAAGGTGTGGATGTTATTTTTGGTACACATTTATGGGCACCAACAGAACTTGGAAGGGTGCAGACAGCAATCGGACCATTTATGGCTGCGGCTGATGGTATCTACATTAAGATTAAAGGAAAGGGCGGTCATGGCTCAAACCCGAGCGATACGAAGGATTCAATCTTGCTTGCAGCGCAATTTATTACAAATTTACAACAGCTTGTGTCTCGTCGTATAAATCCATTGCGTCCGGCGGTAGTATCGGTAGGTCATATTGAGGCATTAAATCCTTTTAATGTAATTGCAGACCAAGTCTACATGAAAGGAACTGTACGTACTTTCCATGAGGAGGAGCGCGATTTACTAGAACGTGAAATTGAGGAGCTATTAAAGGCAACATGTTATTTAACAAAGGCGGACTATGAATATGAGTATCGTCGTGGTTACCCACCAGTTGTTAATCATGCTATAGAAACAGAACATGTAATGGCATCTGCAAGAAAAGTAACAGATGTGACGGCGGTTGAATTCGTAGACCCAACTATGGGTGGTGAGGATTTTGCATACTATATAGAGGAAATTCCAGGGGCATTTTTCTTTACGGGAGCAAAAAATCCAGAATGGGAGGAAGTATATCCCCACCATCATCCAAAATTCGATATTGATGAACGCTCATTGCGCATTGCAGCAAATGTTTTAGGACAAGCAACTTTAGATTACCTAGCAAAAGACCATTAAAGAAAAGTGTCACTTGTTTGATTGAATGCTGAGGAGATAGTTGCAAAGCGTTAAATAATATTTTTGAGCAATAGGAATTATAAACAAACACGAGTCATTGTCTACAATGGACAATGACTCGTGTTTTCTACAGTATGGAAGGAGTTGCCTAATAATGTACAGCTCCTACTGTGATAATGTGTCATTTTGGACACATAAATGTTGTTAGTAAGCGAATACTAACATTAAAGTAAGCCTTGTTCTCGCAGTTTACGCTTCATTTTAAATGCTGTCATGAAAATGACACAAGTAGCGACAATGCCTGCTATTACACCAAATGTATTACTTGCTGCTACTGAATACCCGATAGAACACATTGCTAGTACAGCTGCTAGTGCATAAATGGCCATTACGATTTTTCCACGATTCATAATCGAGCGCCCCCTAATTTATAATAAATTTGTGATTGAAAATATTTTTTTAGAATGATAGAAATTCTAATAAGGACATTTACATCCTTCTTGTGCTATAATATCACAGTTAAACATTCGAAAAAAGAATATGGAGTGGAATAATGACAAACTTACGTCAAGATCTTCGCAATATCGCAATTATCGCCCACGTTGACCATGGTAAAACTACTTTAGTCGACCAATTATTAAAACAATCAGGTACATTCCGTTCAAACGAACGTGTTGAAGAACGTGCAATGGACTCTAATGATATTGAACGTGAACGCGGTATTACGATTTTAGCTAAAAATACAGCAGTAAACTATGAAGGAACTCGTATCAACATCCTTGATACGCCTGGACACGCTGACTTCGGTGGTGAGGTAGAACGTATTTTAAAAATGGTAGACGGCGTTTTACTAGTTGTCGATGCGTATGAGGGTTGTATGCCACAAACACGTTTCGTACTTAAAAAAGCATTAGAACAACGTTTAACACCAATCGTTGTAGTTAACAAAGTAGACAAAGATTCTGCTCGTCCACTAGAAGTAGTAGATGAAGTGCTTGAATTATTCATCGAGCTAGGTGCAGATGACGATCAATTAGACTTCCCAGTTGTTTATGCTTCAGGTGTAAATGGTACAGCTTCGTTAGACGCTGATCCATCTAAACAAGAAGAAAATATGAAATGTCTATTTGAAAAAATCATTGAGGCTATTCCAGCACCAGTTGATAACTCAGAAGACCCATTACAATTCCAAGTAGCTTTACTTGACTATAATGACTTCGTTGGACGTATCGGTATTGGCCGTGTATTCCGCGGTACAATTTCTGTAGGTCAACAAGTTGCACTGATGAAATTAGACGGTACAGTGAAAAACTTCCGTGTAACAAAAATCTTTGGTTTCTTCGGTTTAAAACGTGAAGAAGTAGAGACAGCAAAAGCTGGTGACTTAATCGCCGTTTCAGGGATGGAAGATATCAACGTAGGTGAAACAGTTTGTCCTGTTGAACACCAAGAAGCGCTTACGCCTTTACGTATCGATGAGCCAACTTTACAAATGACTTTCTTAGTAAACAATTCTCCATTTGCAGGTCGTGAAGGGAAATGGGTTACTTCTCGTAAAGTAGAAGAGCGTTTACGTGCTCAATTACAAACGGACGTTTCTTTACGCGTTGAAGATACGGATTCTCCAGATGCTTGGACAGTTTCAGGTCGTGGTGAGCTTCACTTATCTATCCTGATTGAAAACATGCGTCGTGAAGGTTTCGAATTACAAGTATCAAAACCTCAAGTAATCGTGCGTGAAATCGATGGTGTGAAATGTGAACCATTCGAACGCGTTCAAATCGATGTACCTGAAGAAAATGTTGGTTCTATTATTGAATCTATTGGTACACGTAAAGGTGAAATGCTTGATATGGTTAACAACGGCAGTGGTCAAGTTCGTTTAACGTTCTTAGTACCAGCTCGTGGATTAATCGGTTATACAACTGAATTTATGTCGATGACAAAAGGTTTCGGTATTATCAACCATACGTTTGATTGCTACCAACCATTATTACCAGGAAAAATTGGTGGTCGTCACCAAGGCGTACTTGTTTCAATGGAAACTGGTAAATCAACAACTTATGGTATGATGCAAATTGAAGACCGTGGTACACTGTTCTTAGAGCCAGGTACAGATATTTACGAAGGTATGATTGTTGGAGAAAATACTCGTGACGCTGATATCACTGTAAATATTACAAAAATGAAACAAAAAACAAACATCCGTTCAGCAAATAAAGACCAAACGAATGTTATTAAAAAACCACGTATTTTATCTCTAGAAGAAGCTCTTGAATACTTAGGTGATGATGAGTACTTAGAAATCACACCAGAATCTATTCGCCTTCGTAAAAAAATTCTAGATAAAAACGAACGTGAGAAAGCAGCGAAAAAATTAAAAAACGCTGAATAATAATTTTCCGCTGAAATGAAAGGAAGAGGAGTCTTGGATATAAAGTCCGCTTTATTGGGTGAACTAAATGTTATTCAAGTTGCTACACCTGTAAATGCGGAGGAAACAACAAAGGTTTATGAAAGAATGGCTGGTATAACAAGATTTTTATATGAAAATTTACCGAGCTATGAAGTTGCAGGCTATGTTGTATTCCTTCTAGTGTTTGCACTTTCTGCAATAGTCTATAAATTAGGCTTTGCAAAAAAGTTAAAGCTATCTCAAAATATTGTCATTTATGTGTTCCTATTTTTGGGATGTATTATGTTGACATTTTTCGCGTTATTCCTACCTATGATTGAAGGCCTCATCGTAGCGGCGTTAATTTTAATTGTATACAAAACACGTATGTGGCGAGAAAAAAGAGAAGAGCAACAAGCTGCCAATCAATGAGAGTAGCTTGGCTCCTTTACCGTAAACAGTCTTAGCATTTATTTGCTAAGGCTGTTTTCTTTTTCTATCGTTAATAAAATAGTTCGATTGTTGTTTGCTAGTTTCAAATAAAGGGCAGAAAACGATTTGGACAAATATGCATGTTTGAATAGATTCTTCATTATAGCGCATTCGAAAAGGGTTTATTTTCCATTATATTTTTATTAAATATGGTAGGCACCGAAATCTTTGTATGTGAATAAGTTAGTCTCGATAGGCTATTTATCAAATCAAGGAGGAAATGGAATGCGTTGGCTTAAAAAAGGTTTGTTATTTAGTGGTATTGCTTTGTTGCTCCTTTCGTTGGCAGCGTGTAATAAAGCTGAGCTAGAAAAAGTAAAAGTCGGAGAAGTGACGCGCTCGATTTTCTATGCGCCACAATATGTAGCGCTTGAAAAAGGGTACTTTGAAGAAGAAGGCCTTTCCGTAGAGCTACAAACTATTGCTGGTGGCGATAAAACGATGACAGCGTTACTATCTGATGGTATTGATATTGCTTTGGTTGGATCTGAGACATCTATTTATGTCACTGCTCAAGGTGCCAATGATCCGATTCAAAATTTTGCGCAATTAACACAGACAGATGGCACATTTTTAGTAGCACGTGAAAAGATGGAGAATTTTTCATGGGATGATTTAAAAGGATCTACATTTTTAGGGCAACGTAAAGGTGGAATGCCACAAATGGCTGGCGAATTTGTCCTAAAAAAGCATAGTATTGATCCTACGAAAGATTTGACACTTATTCAAAATATTGATTTTGCGAATATTGCTACAGCCTTTGCTTCTGGGACTGGGGATTATGTACAGCTGTTTGAACCGACAGCAAGTGTATTTGAAAAAGAAGGTAAGGGCTATATTGTTGCATCATTTGGTACAGAATCAGGTCATTTACCATATACATCCTTCATGGCAAAAAGTAGTTATTTAAAGGATGATGCTAAAACAGTGCAAGGTTTTACAAATGCGCTGAAAAAAGCACAAGATTTTGTACAGGAAAAAAGTTCAGCAGAAGTGGCAAAAATAATTCAACCATACTTTGAAAATGTAGACGTTTCTTTAATTGAAACAGTAGTAGAGCGCTATAAATCACAAGGCTCCTACGCGACAGATCCGATTTTGGATGAAGAAGAGTGGGATAATTTACAAACAATAATGGAGGAAGCAGGTGAACTTCCTCAACGAGTAAAATATGAAGACCTTGTGAATACGAAGTTTGCAAAAAAGGCTGCGGAGTAAATGGATTTTTTAAAACTAGAACATATTCACCATAGTTATTACTCCAGTACGCAGGCGAAGGAAGTTTTACGTGACATTAACCTAAATATTCGTGAAGGTGAATTTGTTTCCTTTATAGGGCCAAGTGGCTGTGGGAAAACGACTTTATTGTCTATTATTGCTGGGTTGTTTCCTGCAACAGAGGGCAAGGTATTTATTGATGGGGAAATCATCGCACCACACAATCAATCGCTTATTGGCTATATGCTTCAGCAGGATTATTTATTTCCGTGGAAAACGATTGAGGATAACGTCACAATTGGTTTAAAAATAATGCAGCGGGATAAAAAGACGCATAAAGTAACTGCAAATGCGCTCTTACAAGAAGTTGGTTTACCTCATGTCGGAAGTTATTATCCGAGAGAATTGTCAGGAGGAATGCGTCAACGCGTTGCACTAGCAAGGACATTGGCAGTTAATCCGAAAATTTTACTGCTAGATGAGCCGTTCTCAGCACTTGATTATCAATCTAAATTAAAGCTTGAGGACTTAGTTGTCGAAACATTAAAGGCCTATCAAAAAACCGCGATTCTTGTCACACATGATATTGGTGAGGCAATTGCGATGAGTGAACGAGTTTTTCTCTTCTCAGCCAATCCTGGTACGTTACACAAAGTGTTTGAAATACCTTCTGCGTTACAACAGCTATCCCCGTTCGATGTAAGGCAGCATCCAGCATATACAGAAGTATTCCAAACGATTTGGAAGGAGCTGGAGAGCCTTGGATAACACATTGTTTAAACAGTATCAACAATTGCTAAAAAAGGAAAAACGCTTTGTTCGATTATATCAAATTATTATTTTAATCGTCTTTTTTGGAGGGTGGGAGTTACTATCAAGGCTTGAATGGATTGATCGTTTAATCTTTAGCTCGCCCACAAATGTATGGCATACGTTCATTGAAAAAGTAAGTGACGGCTCGCTAACATTACATGTTGGTGTGACGTTAATGGAAACAGTTATCGGCTTTATTGCAGGTACATTATTAGGGACTTTGATTGCAACTCTTCTATGGTGGTCTCCGATGTTATCAAAAATACTTGATCCGTATTTAGTTATTTTAAACGCAATGCCGAAAGTAGCGTTAGGACCGATTTTAATTGTAGCGCTTGGCCCAGGATATTTTTCGATTATAGCAATGGGTGCACTAATTTCAATCATTATTACAACAATTGTAGTTTACACCGCCTTTAAAGGTGTTGACCCAAATTATAGTAAAGTATTGCAAACTTTTGGAGCTTCTCGTTGGCAAACTTTCAAAGAGGTTATTTTGCCCGCGTCATTTCCAACAATTATTTCGACTTTAAAAGTGAATGTTGGATTATCGTGGGTAGGTGTTATTGTCGGTGAGTTTTTAGTTGCTTCAAAGGGACTTGGCTATTTAATCATTTATGGCTTCCAAGTATTTAACTTTAATCTTGTCCTTATGTCACTGCTCATTATCGCTTTCTTTGCGACAATCATGTATCAAGTTGTCGAATTGATCGAAAAAGTGATTATTAAAAATAATGGATAATTAAAAAACGCAAAACCTGTTTTCATAAGGTTTTGCGTTTTGTGCTGTTAATTTCCGCTCCAGGCGTGCGCTTTCAGCGGGCACAGCGTAAGCCTTGACCGTCGCTAACGCGCGGATTGTTGCGTCTTACGTAGTGTGCGTTCCCGCAGGAATCTAAGTGGACTTTTACTTACCGTACAGGCAAAGAATTCAGAATTGTTTGAGTGCCTGACACTTTAAATGGCACTTATTAAAATTCTTTATCCATTTGTGGTGAGGTACGATAAAAACGGAAGTTACCCGTTTCAATTCTCGTCACCGTATTTTCTTTAATACGATCGTGGCATGTGTCGCACATATACGTATGAATTGGGCGATTACGTAGTTTTTTTGCTAACGGTAAATCATCATCTAACTGGTTAATAGTATCGCAAATGACACATTTTACGCGCATCGCATTCCCTCCCTATTCCGCACGAACGGCTAATACATTTTTGATAGGGTTGTCAACATTTGAACCGTCTCCAAATAATATATGGACAGGGCCATCTTCGGATAAAGGTTTGCCATCCTGGCTGTATTTAAAAATTAATGTCTGTGCTTCTGCAATTGTAAATGCGTGTTCTTCGCTGTCTTTGCATTCAATGACGATTTTTGTCGCCTCTGGTTTAAGTTCAGCATTTTTCAAGAAATGACTTAATTCGATACCGAATGTACCTGTTTCCATCCCTTTACGATCGAATTTTCGTTCTGATTTTAAAGTTGGTGGGAAAGTAGCACCTTCCATAATTTCGCGTGACCAGTGAGCACCGACTTCACGCATATATTTTGTATCCGCATCTTCCTCTACTTCTCTTGCTTGGAAGTACGTATTTAAGTCTAGTTTACGATCGTCAAAAATCCAAACAGTTGGATCTAATGTAAGCTGATACGAAACTGCACCCTTGATAGGAATAATTGTTTCCATAATAGAAATCCTCCTCAAATCTTGTATATCCATGAATTAGTATAACGCTAATGCAAGGAGATAATAAAGAAATATAATTTGGATTCTTTATTTTCCTACGAAGACACTTGCATTTTTATCGACTAAAAGATAAACTTTATTAAGATAGAATCGAAGAAATATCAGATAATGGGGGCGTCCTCATGGATACGAAATCACAAACTTCCTTTCAAGAGAAGGCTTTGGAGCTTTTAGTAGCTGATGCAGATAAAATTGCTCGCCTCATTCGAGTACAAATGGATCATTTAACGATGCCACAATGCCCTTTATATGAAGAAGTATTAGATACACAAATGTTCGGCCTTTCACGTGAAATTGACTTTGCTGTGAAGCTTGGACTTATTGAACGCGATAAAGGCAAAGCAATTCTCGATTCACTCGAGAAAGAACTTTCTGTACTACATGACGCGTATACAGACAAATAAAAAGAAAAAACTCAAACGCTGCTTGCGATTTGAGTTTTTTTACTAGAACGAGGTTTTCCAATGAAACAATACTTAAAACGATATGCTCAAAATTTTGATTATCCATTATTTTTTACTGTCTTGTTGTTAAGTTTATTTGGGTTAGTGATGATTTATAGTTCGAGTATGATGGTTGCAATTGTACAAAAGGAACAAGCACCTGATTATTTTTATCAAAAACAACTAATTAATTTAGCTGTCGCGTCTTTAGGTTTTTTGGTAGCAGCATTTTTCCCTTATAAGCATTATGCAAATAAAAATATTATGTTGTTACTTACGATAGTATTAATCGTTCTCTTTACATGGGTAAAAGTAGCGGGTAATGGTGCAGAGCAAGTAGGATCTCAAAGTTGGATTCATGTACCGGGATTCGGGAATTTTCAGCCTTCTGAATATGCGAAACTATTTATAATTTTATATTTTGCTGCAGCATTTTATCGAAAATCTCAAAAATATACATTTGAAAAGCTACAACCAACAGAAATTTTTTATCCGATTTTCCTATGGATTCTTGTTGTTGCTGGTGTGGCATTTGAAACAGATTTAGGTGCTGTCATTATTTTATGTGGCATTGCAGTATCCGTTGTAGCGGCAAGTGGTATTCCTTTTAAAACGTTTTGGAAGTTTTTTGGCGTATTAGGTGCATTTGGTGCAGCCATTCTTGGTATGCTTTGGCTCTTTAAGGGCGAACTATTAAAAGGGAACCGTAAAGGACGTATCGAGTCTTATTTTAATCCGTTTGATTATGAAAACGGGGTAGGTCACCAAGTTGTCAATAGTTATTATGCAATTGGCGGTGGTGGTTTAGAAGGTCGAGGGCTCGGTCAATCTATTCAAAAATTAGGGTATCTACCTGAACCACAAACCGATTTTATTATGGCAATAGTGATGGAGGAACTTGGTATATGGGGCGTGTTAATCGTCTTAGGTGGTTTAGGATTTATAGTATATAAAGGTTTTTCTATCGCATTACGAACAAAAGATCCGCTAGCACGTATGATAGCGGCAGGTATTGCTAGCTGGATAGCTTGGCAATCGTTTATTAATCTTGGGGGTGTAACCGGGTTAATCCCGTTAACCGGTGTCACGCTGCCTTTCATTAGTTATGGCGGGACATCTATAATTTTGCTATCTTTAGCTATGGGAATATTGGTCAATGTTTCCATGTTCGAAAGGGTAGAAAGAAAGAAATCACAAACATAAGGGGGATACCTATGGAATCAATCAACAAAATCCTTGTAGCCAATCGGGGAGAAATTGCAATTCGAATTTTCCGTGCGTGTACGGAGCTCAACATTAACACTGTCGCTATATATTCACGTGAAGACAGTGGGGCATTTCATCGCTTTAAAGCAGATGAGGCTTATTTAGTAGGGGCAGGCAAGAAGCCCATCGATGCGTATTTAGATATTGAGGGCATCATTGCAATCGCTAAGGATGCAGGCGTTGATGCGATTCATCCAGGGTATGGTTTTTTATCAGAAAACGTGGATTTTGCACGTCGTTGTGAGGAAGAGGGAATTTTATTCATTGGCCCAACTTCGCAGCATTTAGATATGTTTGGTGATAAGGTAAAAGCACGTGAACAAGCTATTAACGCAAATATCCCTGTCATTCCAGGTACAGATGGTCCAGTTGC
Organism: Lysinibacillus sp. NPDC097162; assembly: GCF_044762185.1. Lineage (NCBI taxonomy): Bacteria > Bacillati > Bacillota > Bacilli > Caryophanales > Bacillaceae > Lysinibacillus > Lysinibacillus sp. NPDC097162. The sequence continues at coordinate 23,050 of NZ_JBIWDT010000001.1, forward strand.
TTCTGTAGAAGAAGTACAAGCTTTTGGTGAACAATATGGTTATCCGCTTATGATTAAAGCCTCTTTAGGTGGCGGTGGACGTGGAATGCGTGTTGTACAAACAAAGGATGACGTTGCGTCTGCTTATGAACGTGCCAAATCAGAGGCAAAAGCAGCTTTTGGTTCGGATGAAGTATATGTAGAAAAGTGCATTCTCCAACCAAAGCATATTGAAGTTCAAATTATAGGCGATAAAATGGGCAATATTGTGCATTTATATGAGCGTGATTGCTCTATTCAACGCCGTCATCAGAAGGTTGTAGAAATTGCACCATCGAATTCGATTTCAGAAAATTTAAGAAATAAAATTTGTGATGCTGCGGTTCAGCTAATGGAAAATGTCTCGTACATAAATGCAGGGACAGTGGAATTTTTAGTTGCAGGCGATGATTTCTATTTCATCGAGGTTAACCCTCGCATTCAAGTAGAACATACAATTACGGAAATGATTACAGGTATCGATATTGTACATGCTCAAATTAAAGTAGCTGCGGGCTACGGCTTGCATAGCGAGGAAATTCATATTCCACAACAAGCGGATATTCCGATGATTGGTTATGCAATCCAATCGCGTGTTACAACAGAAGACCCAGCTAATGACTTTATGCCGGATACAGGAAAGTTAATGGTATATCGTTCAAGTGGTGGTTTTGGCGTTCGTTTAGATGCCGGTAATGGCTTCCAAGGTGCCGTTGTAACACCGTACTATGATTCGTTGCTCGTAAAAATTTCAACTTCCGGTATGACGTTTAAAGAAGCCGCTGCGAAAATGGACCGAAATTTAAAAGAATTCCGTATTCGAGGGGTAAAAACAAATATTCCGTTTTTAAATAATGTAGTAACACATAAAAATTTTATAGAAGGCACGTTTGATACAAGCTTTATCGATACAACGCCTGAATTGTTTAACTTCCCTGTGCGCCAAGACCGCGGAACAAAACTGCTAAGCTATATCGGTAATGTGACGTTAAATGGTTTCCCAGGGGTGGAAAATAAGGCGAAGCCAATTTTTGCTCAGCCTATTAAGCCACTAGTAGACTTGAATGGACAGCCACTGTCAGGTACAAAACAAATTTTAGATGAACATGGTGCAGATGGGCTGACAAAATGGATTTTAGAACAGCAAGATGTATTATTAACGGATACAACGTTCCGTGATGCACATCAATCCTTACTGGCCACACGTGTACGTTCTCAAGATATGTACCAAATTGCAGATGAAACAGCACGTATGATGCATAACTTCTTCTCGCTAGAAATGTGGGGAGGCGCAACGTTTGATGTAGCATACCGCTTTTTAAAAGAAGATCCATGGGAGCGTTTAGCGAAGCTACGTGCGCAAATACCAAATGTACTATTCCAAATGTTGCTACGTGGGGCAAACGCTGTAGGTTATACAAACTATCCAGATAATTTAATTCGTGAGTTTATCGCGGAGTCAGCTGCATCTGGCATTGATGTATTCCGAATTTTCGATAGCTTAAACTGGATTAAAGGTATGGAAGTAGCGATTGATGCGGCAAGAGATGCAGGAAAAATTGCTGAAGCTGCGATTTGCTACACAGGAGATATTTTAGATGATGGACGTGCGAAATACTCTGTGCAGTATTACAAAGATATGGCGAAGTCTTTAGAGGCGTCAGGAGCCCATATTTTAGCGATTAAGGATATGGCTGGGCTATTGAAGCCGGAAGCTGCATATCGCTTAATTTCGGAGTTAAAAGAAGCGACAAGCCTACCTATTCATTTGCACACGCATGATACAAGTGGCAATGGTATTTATTTATATGCAAAAGCGATTGAAGCAGGAGTCGATATTTTAGATACAGCACTCGGCGCAATGGCAGGCTTAACGTCACAGCCAAGTGCAAACTCACTGTACTATGCGATGAAGGGTAGTCAACGTGAAATTCGTGCCGATATTGAATCGCTTGAAAAGCTTTCATATTACTGGGAGGATGTTCGTAAATACTATAAAGATTTCGAAAGCGGCATGATCAGTCCGCATTCTGAAATTTATGTCCATGAAATGCCAGGTGGACAGTACAGTAACTTACAGCAGCAAGCTAAGGCTGTTGGACTTGGCGATCGTTGGGATGAAGTAAAACGTATGTACTCACGTGTAAACTTATTATTTGGAGACATCGTGAAAGTAACACCATCATCGAAGGTGGTTGGTGATATGGCTTTATTCATGGTGCAAAATGATTTGAATGAAGAAACGGTTATTTCAAGAGGGCAAACAATTGATTTCCCAGATTCAGTTATCGAATTATTCCAAGGATATATAGGGCAACCACACGGCGGCTTCCCTGAGGAGCTTCAAAAAGTAGTATTGAAAGAGCGTGAGCCAATTACTGTTCGTCCAGGTGAGCTGTTACAGCCAGTTAACTTTGAACAGCTAGAGGAAGTATTGGCGGACAAATTAAATCGTCCTGTTACGAAGAAGGACATACTTGCCTATGCACTGTACCCGAAAGTATTTGAAGAGTATGCTAAAACTGTAGAATCATTTGGGAATATTTCAGTTTTAGACACACCTACGTTCTTATACGGATTAAAGCTAGGCGAAGAAATTGAAGTAGAAATTGAAAAAGGTAAAACGTTAATTATTAAACTTGTATCGATTGGTGAGCCACAGCATGATGGTACACGTGTTATGTACTTCGAGTTAAATGGTCAATCACGAGAGCTTGTCATTCAAGATATGACAGTAGAAGTGGACGGCAGTATAGCACTGAAGGCTGACCCAAGCAATCCAAATCAAATTGGGGCGACAATGCCAGGTACTGTTCTGAAGGTCGTAGTATCAAAGGGCAGTCCAGTAAAACGTGGTGACCACTTGTTAATTACCGAAGCCATGAAAATGGAAACAACTGTACAAGCACCAAAAGACGGTATAGTGAAAGAGGTCTATGCAATTGCGGGCGATGCCATTTCAACAGGCGATTTATTAATTGAAATTGAATAATTAATGATAGAAGAAGGTTATTAGTTTGCTGCTATTGCATACTAATAACCTTTTTTCTTATAAAAAAGAATAGTAGGAAGTGCTCAAGAAATAATATAGTACAAAACCCTATAAAAATAGTTTTAATAGTAAAAAATATTTCACTATTATAATAGTAGAAATTCACTTTTTTTGACTTAAGGTATAGGCGGTTTATTGTTTGCTGATGCTGTTGTTGTATTATGTCCAATTTCTTATCGAAGATTTTATAATCGAAGTAAACAATTAGTCTTTTCCTTCATATCAAAAAAGTAATATAAATTAGCTGTTTCTTAGCAAAATTCGTGCATGTGGGTTATTTAATTTTGGATGAGGAGTAAGTGGGGTAAATGAAAAAAAGACTCGACAGAGCCGAATCCTTTTCTAAAATTATTTATTTTTTTCATTATAATTGCTACGTGCTACAAGCATAATCATGTAACAAAGGAGACCAAATAAAAGTGAAATGAACAATGAATGCAATAAAGCTACTGTTAAATTCAATCTAGTAAGGACTACTGACATACCAGCTAAAACTTGTAATATAACTATGATGAAAGCGGTAATCCAGCCATAATAAATAACACGTTGTTGTTTGTATTCTTTTATAGCGTGCCAAGTTATGTATGTAATCCAAATGAAAATAATGATAGCTGCAAGTCGATGTCCCATTTGTACCCATTCGTACATATTGTTTGGTGAGGCAAACGGTGTTTCGTTGTAGCAAAATGGCCAGTCTGGGCATACTAAACTAGAATCTGTATGTCGAACGAGTGCCCCTGTATAAACGACCAAATAAGAATAAATTGTGACAGCAATTGTATGCCAACGTAGTTTTTTCCCAATAAATACGTTATCTGCATCAAACTTTCGATCAACTTCAAATACAATCATAGAAAGAATAAGAACGGCAGCAAAAGAAATAAGTGAGATTCCAAAGTGAAGTGCTAGAATGAAGTCTCCTTGTCCCCATAATACTTGAGCTGCTCCAATTAGTGCCTGTGCGATTAAGAAGAACATCGATAAAAAACCTAAAAATTTTACTTCACGAATATGCCCAAGTTTCCGCCATGTCCAAATTGTTAAGACAAGAATTGAAATTGATACGACTCCTGTTACAAGACGATGCGAGAATTCGATTAATACTTCTGTTGTAATTTCTTTTGGGATAAGAGATCCATTACAATCCGGCCAGTTTCTACCGCAGCCTAAGCCACTATCTGTTTTAGTAACGAGTGCCCCGCCTAGTAAAATAAGGAGCATTCCCACTGTAGCGGCAACAGCAAACCACTTCATATACCTGTTGTGTTGCATAAAATGAGTCACCTACTTTATCTATCAATATTACATGAAAGTAATGTTTCTGCTACTAGATGATATCTAAAATACGTTTAAAAAACAACTTGTAAGGAGTAGGTAGTTTTAGATGTTGATTCCATTTCACAAATTGTTCATAATTTCGTGCTTTAACCTTCACAATTCATTTTAGAAAATGATTTACTATAGATATGTTGTTTTTAATTATATTTCTAGACAAAGCTAATTTTTACAACTTCATCTAAATTTCACTAAACGTCTAGAAATCAATCGCAAATTTCGCTATAGTTATTGTTAGCGGAATATGCTTACAAAAATGAAAGGAGAGGTAACATGTCAAACGGTCGTACGTTTTCAGCTACTAGAAATACTAATCCAGGAACTTCATCCGTTGTAAAAGATTTCTTAGCACTGATAAAAATTGGAATCGTTAACTCGAATCTTGTCACAACGTTTACAGGGATGTGGCTAGCATTTCAATTTACTGGTAGACATTTCTTGCAAGAGCTTGATGTTATAGTTTGTATCATGCTTGGTGCTGCATTAATTATTGGCGGTTCTGGTGCAATGAATAATTTCATTGATCGAGATATTGACCCTATAATGAAACGCACAAAGTCAAGACCGACAGTGACAGGTAGATTTAAGCTGAACTTTGTATTGACTATTGCCCTCTCATTTTTAATTGTAGGTGAAATTTTGTTATTTACGGCATCATTTGCGGCCGGCATGTGGGGACTAGTTGGAATATTCGCTTATGTTGTTCTATATTCAATGTGGTCAAAGAGGAAGCATGTTAGTAACACGATTGTTGGAAGTATTTCTGGGGCGATTCCACCTGTAATTGGTTTTGCAGCAGTTGAACCTGCACTTGGCCCAGGAGCACTTGCCCTATTTCTTATCATGTTTGTATGGCAGCCACCGCATTTTTATGCGCTTGCTATGAAACGTACTGAAGAATATCGTGCAGCTAATATTCCAATGCTACCAGTTGTAAAAGGTTTTAAACGAACGAAGTACTCAATGTTTTTCTGGATTCTTTTATTATTACCGCTACCGTTCCTTTTACCTGAGCTTGGAGTTGGATTCTTAGTGCTTGCGACTACTTTGAACGTAGGCTGGTTATTACTAGCTTTAAAGGGCTTTACCACAAAAGACGATATGAAGTGGGCAAATAAAATGTTTATTTATTCATTGAATCATATGACCATACTATTTGTGGCTATCATAATATTTGCGGTATTCAGCTAATTTGGAATTCTTTCTTTCACAAGAATTCATATAGATAGAACCAATGTCCTAGGTACACATGAAAATACAACAAAGAAAGAGGGGTTTAATTAAGCTATGATGAAAGGGCTTAAAAAGTGGCGTCTTTTTTCACTTCTAGCAGTGATGATGGTTTTCCTTTCTGGTTGTGGTGAAGAGTATATTTCTGCACTGAAACCGTCTGGTCAAGTAGGTAAAGAACAATTCAACCTATTAATGTTGGCTACTGGAATTATGACGTTAGTTGTAGTAATAGTATCTGTAATCTATTTACTTGCATTCTTAAAATTCCGCCGATCAAAAGTAGGCGAAAACGTTATTCCTAAGCAAGTGGAAGGTAGTCACACACTTGAAGTAATTTGGACAGTTATTCCAATTATTTTATTATTAATCTTAGCTGTACCGGTTGTTACTGCTACTTATAAATTTGCAGATGTTGCTGCAATGGACGAAGTAGATGCTGAAGGTAATAAAACTGCCCTAACAGTAAATGTAACTGCAAAACTATACTGGTGGGAGTTTGAATATCCAAACCAAGGGATTGTAACAGCACAAGAATTAGTTGTACCAACAGGTCAAAAAGTTTACTTTAACTTAAAAGCTGCTGATGTTAAGCACTCATTCTGGATTCCCGCGATTGGCGGTAAAATGGATACTAACGTAGAGAACTTAAACAAATTCTATTTAGTATTCGATAAAGAATCAGCAGATCTTAAAGATGGCGTATTCTATGGTAAATGTGCTGAGCTATGTGGCCCTTCACACGCACTAATGGACTTTAAGGTAAAAACAGTTAGCCCAGATGCATTCGATGCTTGGGTAGCTAGCATGAAAGCAACTGAAGGACAAACTGCTTCAAAAGATTCAACTGATCTTGGTGAAGCTACATTTGCTAACAGCTGTTTAGCTTGTCACGCTGTATCTGGCGTAGGTGGTACTGGTGGAGTAGGTCCTAACTTAACTACATTCGGTGACCGTAACCGTGTTGCAGGTTTCTTAGAACATACTGAAGAAAACGTACAAGCATGGATTAAAAACCCAGGTGATTTTAAACCAGGTAACTTAATGATGAATCCAGATGGTACTGCACCAATCTATGGCGATTTATCTGAAGAAGAAATTCAAGCTCTTGCAACTTACATCATGGGCTTATCAGTAGAGAAATAATTTTTCGTTTTATGTAACAAACTTTGAGGGAGGTAAAAGTTGTGAGCTCATATACACAGAAAAAGGGCTTTGGAGCAGCTGTCTGGGATTACATTACAACTGTTGACCATAAAAAGTTAGCTGTAATGTATTTATTAGCCGGTACATTGTTCTTCGCTATCGCTGGTTTTGAAGCGTTATTAATGCGTATTCAGTTAATGAAACCAAATAACGATTTCGTTTCAGCTGGTTTTTTCAATGAATTATTAACGATGCACGGAACGACAATGTTATTCCTTGCCGCGACTCCATTACTATTCGCATTTATGAACATGCTTGTACCATTACAAATTGGTGCACGTGACGTTGCATTCCCGTTCCTTAACTCTTTAGGGTTCTGGTTGTTCTTCCTAGGTGCTGTATTCCTTCACCTATCATTCTTTATGGGTGGCGCACCTGATGCGGGCTGGACATCTTATGCATCATTATCTTTATATTCTCCAGGACATGGTATTGACTTCTATGTACTTGGTTTACAAATTTCAGGGGCGGGTACGTTAATTTCAGGTCTTAACTTTATCGTAACGATTATTACTATGCGTGCTCCTGGTATGACATTTATGCGTATGCCATTATTCACTTGGACTGCTCTAGTATCAAGTGCATTAATCTTATTCGCATTCCCTCCATTAACTATTGGTTTATTAATGATGTTATTTGACCGTATGTTCGGTGGTAACTTCTTTGACCATACAATGGGTGGTAACACAGTAATTTGGGAACACTTATTCTGGATCTTCGGACACCCAGAAGTTTATATTTTAGTATTACCTGCTTTCGGTTTATTCTCGGAGATTATCCCAGCATTCTCTCGTAAGCGTCTGTTCGGATACTCTTCAATGGTATTCGCAACAATTTTAATTGGTTTCCTAGGCTTCATGGTTTGGGCTCACCACATGTTCACAACTGGTCTTGGGCCAACTGCGAACGCAATTTTCGCTGTTGCAACAATGGCAATTGCCGTTCCAACAGGTATGAAAGTATTCAACTGGATCTTAACTATTTGGGGCGGGTCTATTAAAGTTACTACACCAATGCTTTATGCACTTGGTTTTATCCCGTCATTCGTTGCGGGTGGTGTTACTGGGGTAATGCAAGCATCTGCTCCACTTGATTACCAATTACACGATTCTTACTTTATCGTTGCTCACTTCCACTACGTAATCGTAGGTGGTATCGTAACTGCTTTATTCGGTTCAGCGCACTTCTACTGGCCAATTTTCTTCAACCGTATGTTAAACGAAGCGCTTGGTAAATTGACTTTCTGGGTATTCTTTATCGGATTCCATTTAACATTCTTCGTACAACACTTCTTAGGTTTAATGGGTATGCCACGTCGCGTATTCACTTACATGGAAGGTCAAGGTTGGGATCAGTTCAACTATATTTCTACAATCGGTGCATTGATGATGGGTGTAGGGGTTATCTTAATGGTAATTAACTGCTTAATGTCTATCAAAGGTAAACCGGCAGGTCGCGATCCTTGGGGCGATGGACGTACTTTAGAATGGTCAATTCCACAACCAATTCCATTCTATAACTTCCGTCAAACACCACTTGTTCGTGGTCTAGATCCATGGTGGATCGAAAAGCAAGAAGGTAATAAAGATGTTACATTTGCTGAGCCATTAGGTGATATTCATATGCCAAACAACTCTGCAATACCATTCGTTATTTCTTTAGGTATGTTTATCGCAGCATTCGGTGCTCTTTATAATCCAGATGCAGATAAACCATGGTCAATTTATGTATTAATTATTGGTCTTGCTATTACATTTGGTGCTATGATTTTCCGTTCTGTTAAGGACGATCACGGCTTCCACTTACACAAAGAAGACATTATTGAAATTGAAGAACAACTTTACGGTAAAGGAGGAAATAAATAATGGATATCAATACTAAATTTACTCCTCATACTTGGCCAGATCATCCTGAACAAGCAACGATGGAAGGTAAAAATAAAGTCGTTGGTTTCTGGATTTTCCTTGCCTGTGAAGTTGTACTTTTCGCAAGTTTATTTGCAACTTACTTAGCACTTAAGAACAAAGGGCCAGCTGGCATGGAGTTCACAACACAAGGTTTATTTGAATTACCGTTAGCATTTGCAATGACGATGTTACTATTAACGTCTTCACTGACTTCTGTTTATGCGATTTACCATATGCGTAACTTTAATTACAAAGGTATGCAAACTTGGTTAGCAATCACGTTACTTTTAGGTCTTGGCTTCCTTGCCCTAGAAATTTATGAGTTCCAACACTATGTGCACCTTGGTTTCACTTTTAACCAATCTGCATTCGCAACTTCGTTCTATACGCTAGTAGGTACACACGGTTTCCACGTAACTTTAGGTTTAGTATGGATTACAACATTACTTATCCGTAACGCTAAACGTGGACTTAACTTGTACAATGCGCCTAAATTCTTTGTGGCTGCATTATACTGGCACTTTATCGACGTTGTTTGGGTATTTATCTTTACAGTAGTATACTTGATGGGAGTGATCGGATAATATGTCATCACATGATACACCTGTAGTTGCTAAGTCTCAAGCGCAATTCGAATATGATCGTCATCATAATGCCGTTCATATGCGTAAACAAGTAATCAACTTTGCGATCATGATTTTCTTTACGTTTATCGCGTTCGCTGTAGTTGCAGCTGGTTTTTCTAAATACTTAATAGCACCATTTGTTCTATTGCTAGCTGGCGTTCAAGTTGTTCTTCAACTTTATGCTTTCATGCACTTAGAAGATAAAAAAACACACTTCGGTGGTGTTATTGCATTCTTTATGTGGATGGGTGTATTAATCGCATTTACATTCTTCTTAGCATTTTTAACAATTATTTGGTGGTAATCACCAAAAGGCATGTTCTCTGCTCTTCGCAGAGACGTGCTTTTTTTGTTTTGCTAATAGAATGTAGTACTGGTAAATTGTTCACCGTTCGTTCATTGCAGTATAGCTGTAAGCGTTTTATAATAGGGATATTGAGTTTTATTGTCTCTGTCTAATCGTGCCTGTTTTTATAGTGCTAGCGTTTTAAAAAAAACACGATATTCGCTAGAGGCGTAACTTTATTTTGTAAATGTTTGTTTCTAAGATAAGTAAAACATTTTGGCGTGCATCACTTGCTTAAGGCGTTAGGAATGTATGCTGGAAAAAGTTAAAGGAGCGCGTATTGTATGCCACTTAGTATATTTGGTTTCCAAGCTTTATGGAGCCCGTATTTAATAGGAGTTCTCGTTTTTATAACAGCGATTTACTTTTTAGTGACAACGAAATGGCGTAAAGATTTTAAAGTAAGTGAGCCATTGAAAAAAAGTGAAGCAATTTATTTTGTATTGGCAATGATTACGATTTATATTATTAAAGGATCTCCGATTGATTTAATGGCCCATATTATGTTTACGATGCATATGGTGCAAATGGCTATTCTTTTATTACTTGTGCCAATTTTCTTAATTAAGGGTATTCCATGGTGGGTGTGGAAAGTTGCAATTGAAGCGCCTGTTGTCAAACCTTTATTTAAAGTGTTAACATTACCAGTGGTTGCGATATTTGTTTTTATAGGTTTATTTTCTATCTACCATTTACCATCAGTATTAGACTACATTAAATTAAACGAAACATTACACGGTACTTATACATTTGTGTTATTTGTTTCTGCTGTTTTAATGTACTGGCCTCTAATTCAAAAAATACCAGATAGTGCTGAAATGAAACCTTTGCATAAATTAGCGTATATTATTGCCAATGCGGTTTTAATTACTCCTGCATGTGCTTTAATCATTTTTGCGCCTAATGCTATGTATGAAACATATACGAGTGGTGAAGCTTGGCTCAAAGCAATGGAGCTATGTGTACCAGCCTCAACTTTATCGGGCTTGTCTTTATCTGGACCAGAGTTATTTACAGATATGACGCCTGTTGCGGATCAGCAACTTGGTGGTGTTCTTATGAAAATATTACAAGAGATTATTTTTGGTGTTTTAATCGGCGCTATCTTTACAAAATGGTACCGTTCTGAGCAAAAGGACCCTGATAAAATTACTGCCGATGCATTAAAAGCACACCAACAGAAATGGGAAAGAGAACATCAACATCAGCTGTAATAATTGAAATTTATTTTGTATAAGGAGTTTTGTGAATGGAATTGCAAATTTTGCCTACTATTAGTACATCATTTATTGTAATAAGTGCTGTACTTGTAGCAATTGGTTGGGGCTTAATTATAAAGGGAAAAGTAGAAGCACATAAAAAGGTTATGTTAGCTGCTGGTGTTGCTGCACTTTGCTTCTTTATCATCTACGCTTCACGTACGGTCTTTATTGGTAATACAGCTTTTGGTGGCGGTGAGGATTTAAAACCTTACTATACATTCTTTTTAATATTCCACATTACATTAGCAACAGCTGGAGCCGTATTTGGACTAGTTAGTATTATTTCAGGTTTAAAAACAAACATTAAGCTTCATAAGCGAATTGGACCAATCACTAGTATTATCTGGTTCTTTGTAGCAGTAACAGGTGTTATGGTGTACATGTTATTGTATATACTATTTGAGCCAGGTGAAACAACATCTGTTATTAAAGCGATTTTAGGATTTTAACACAAAAATCTCCCTCCTTACTCTTGAGAAGGTGGGAGATTTTTTATAGAAGACTGATTAAATAAAGAAAGAGCAACGACAACGAGTAATGGGCCGATTAAAATACCGAGAAAACCAAATACTTTAAAGCCGATAAACATCGCGATAAAAGTGGAGAGCGAAGAAAGACCAATTTTATCACCAATAATTTTAGGCTCAATCATACGACGTATTAAGAAAAGTACGACTGTCAGCACAACTAAGGCAATAGCAAAGACATAATCACCAGTAAATGCTTTGTAAATTGCCCACGGTAACAGTAAAATAAATGAGTCTAAAAAGGGAATAACATCTAATAGTACTATTAGAAGTGCTAATATAAACGGAAAAGGCGTTTTTAATAAAAAAAACGATATTAAGGCTACGGCAAATATACAAATTCCAACAAGTAATTGCGCTTTAATAAAGCCAAATAATGCAACTTTAACACGCTCTCCGATAAAAAGTATTTTTTGATGGTAATGAAAAGGGATAGGTGCCATTAGTCTCTTGTTAATCGATGGTAAATCTAAAAGAAGCATGTATAACACAATCCAATAAACGAAAATATCAAACAAAAGTGATGGTAAGTGGGAAAGTAACGACGACCAATCATTAATATTTGTTAAAGAAAGTGCAAATTTTTCAATGGAGGATAACCCTCGTTCAATTATTAATTGAATTTGTGTCACAAGATCAAGTGGCAAATGATACGTATAATTAGCTAGCTTAGATTGAATTTGAATCCATAGTGCTGATAATTGGTTGAGATAATCTGGAATATGAATAATAAATGACGAAAACTGTTTCCAGCTTATATAACCTAAGAGAATACATAGTAGTAATGTTATGCAAAAAAAGAAAACTAAAAAAATGGAGACAATGATTTTACGCTTTTTTCGAAAGCGTTTGCTCATTCGAATAATAAGAGGCTCTAATAATAGTGCGGTTACATAGGCAAGAAGTATAGGAAAAGATAAGGATAAAAACCATAGTATAATTAATCCTATGGCGATGACAATTATAGGATGACGAAAAAAGGGTCTTTTAAAAAATTGTATCAAGTATCTCACCTACATCATTTGAAAGATACCGTTAGTATGAGGAGAAATAATTTTTTTACTCAAAATAAAAAAGACTGGACCACCAGTCTTTTCTTGATAATTATACATATAAATTCTGTAAACATGAATTTGTTGTTGCATTAATACCATTGTTTTGGTCATTACTATGCAAAGACATTGGCTTTACGTTGTTGCTAAAGCGCTAATTAAGCGTTAACAGTTTCCAACGCTTTTTTGTTAGAAGGAGACTCAACTACGAATGCTTCTAAGTCTAATCTTACTTTTTTTAAGATTTCATCACATTTTTTTACAAGATGAGCTGGGAAAACTTCATCGTCACCATACTCAACACCATGTGGATAGTAGTATTTACCAAGAGCTGGTTTCATTAATGTTAAGACAGCATCATGTGCTCCAACATCACCAGATTGCGCATATGCGAATACGCGTAGGTAGTAACGGCCTTCACGAGTATCGAAACGACGGTCAAAAGTCATGCGTTCGTAATCCCAAGCACCATCACATTCTAAACCATTATTTTTCATAATGTTTTCAATCAGTTCTTGGTCAGCTGTTAAATTCTCAAGGTTAGTATTCTCAAAATACATCTAATAATCCTCCTTTAGCTTTTCGTACATAGTATACGCTCATTTTTATAATAGAGCATATTCGACATTGTTGCAATGACAACATTGTGTCAACACGTTTACAATTGATATAATAACTTACAATAATGGGGAAGAAAGGAGTCGTTTATGAAAGCTTTATTTCGCATTTTAATTGCCTGTGCAACGATTGCGTTTATCGGCTTTATGTTCTTTAATACGCCTAAAGAAAATGAGCCACTTGAAGGTCCAAATGCCAATTCAAATATTATTCCGAAAACAGAGCTGGAGCAACCAGAAGTTGGAGCGATGACACGTCCGCAAAGTGGTATGTCGACATTAATTGGCCAAGGAATTCAAGTTGTCTTAGAACAATATGGTGAACCGGCAAGGAAAGAGCCTTCATCATTTGGTTATGAATGGTGGGTTTATAAAACAAGTGTGTCGACATTTTTTATGCTGGGCGTGCAAAATGATGTAGTGACACAAGTATACATAGCGGGTGATAAGCTAGATGCTACACCTTTTAAAATAGGTCAGAAGCGGGACGATATTTACCGAATGACGATTATAGATTATGAAGTAGCTGCCAATGTGGGGGAAAATATTTTCATTTTCTCTATGAGTGAGGAAGATATGCAGACTAGGCTACTAATAAAATTTGATGGACTATTTGCACAACTTTATATTGATAGAGAAACGAGTGCACTACAAGGTGTTCGCTTTACGGATAGTGAGACGCTCGTACTACATCAGCCTTATGAAATGATTTATCAAGGTGAGCTTGTTAGTCCGACGCCGCCATCCTCGTTTTTACAACAAGTTATTAATGAAGCAAGTACTGCACAGCTTGATGATTTAATTAATGTCACGCGCGTTCATCATGATTTAGCTCCATTGGAACTTGATGCAAAACTAGAAGAAGTAGCAAAATTGCACAGTGAAGATATGAAAGTGCAAAATTTTTCAGGTCATGAATCACCAACAAATGGCGATTTAAAGAAACGTTTAGACACACATGAAATTGCTTATAGTGATGCGAATGAAAACCTCGCGACAGCATACTTTGATGCGATTGAGGCAATGCATGGCTGGCTCAATTCACCTGAACATCGCAAAGTAATTTTAAACGATAAATTTTCTGCTGTAGGATCAGGTGTCTTTTTAAATTACTATACTCAAATTTTCGTGGAGCCATCGAAGCAAAAGGATGATAGTGAGGAATCTGTTGAGGATACAGAAGAAGCAGTTCAATAAGTGCCAGGCACTCAAACAATTCTGAACTTTGCGAGTAGGATTTTTACGATTAAGAAGCCTATATTATTTTAGGTAACTCTATAATTTAATCAGTCTCAAAAGATTGTCTTGATTAATTCAAGACAATCTTTTTTTGTCTAAAACAGGCAAAATCAAATGGCTAATATTTTTCGTATTGGTGAATGGCTTGCAACTTTCCACGTTTACAATAGCCTACTTAAATGGCATTTGGAGGCTCCTACATTTTTCGTCACACCGTTACAAAAGCCGTCATATGATAGAGAACTGAAAGGAGGAATGAGACATTGCAATTAGCTGAGCTATTGAAAGATTGGCCATGTAGTGTAACTGGTGGATCCATTCGTACAATAATTACTGGTGTAGAGGATTATGCACAATCGGTGAAACCTGGAGATATTTTCATTGTCCGCAAAGGAAAAAAGACATCTGGCAGTCGCTTTGTAAAAGAAGCACTGGCAAGAGGAGCTGCCGCTGTAGTATCCGAGGAAAGTATTGCAATACCATTCAGCGATCAGAATATTCCTTTCGTTTGGGTACCGAATACCGCTTTGTTTTTATCTTATGCAAGTGCAAAACTAGCTGCTTTTCCGGCTGAAGCATTATCGGTTATTGCCATAACGGGAACGAATGGAAAAACAACGGTAAGTCATTTTGTAAGCCAATTACTAAAAGCTTTACATAAAAATGTAGCAGTTATTGGAACAGTAGGCTTCTTCGTTAATGGGCAAAAACAACAAACAGAATATGAGCAGTTAACAACATTACAAGCAAAAGAGCTACATCCTATTTTAAAACAATGTGTTCGTCAAGGTGTTACACATGTTGTTTTAGAAGCTTCCTCAATGGGACTGCAACAGCATAGACTTGATCATTGCGATATTGATTGTGGGGTATTTTTAAATTTATCAGAGGATCATTTGGAAGACCATGGGGGACTAGAAGCGTATAAACGTGCTAAAAAGAGATTAGCGGATTTATCAAAAAAAATTGTGTTAAATGGAGACGATAATTTTTGCCGCTCCGTTGGTATTTACGACAAGAAAAAATCATGCTCATTCGGCTTTGACAATCACAATGATTTACATATACAAATCGTGAGTGAAACTATTGGAAAAACCGTACTATGTTTGCAAACGACAACGAGTGAGCACATTATTGCCATTCCTTTTGTTGGTAAGTATCATGTGCAAAATGCAGTAGCTGCATTAATGGCTGTGTGGCGTTTAGGTTTCACTATTGATGAACTAGCGGAGCATATGTGGGGACTTAAATTACCAGAAGGTAGACTGGAGCGAATAGAAAACCTACTTGGTATTGATGTGTATGTAGATTATGCACATACGGCAGAGGCATTGCAGGCAGTGTTACAAACTTTTGATAGTAAGAAGACCATCTACCTAGTGTTTAGCTGCGGTGGCAATAGAGATAAGGCAAAACGTTTTGCCATGGGTGCTGTGGCAAGCAAGTATGCAGATGTTATTTTCTTAACGACTGATAACCCTCGTGATGAGGATCCTATATTAATTAATGAAAGTATTATTGCTGGTTTCTCAGAGCAGCAATATTATGAAATTTTTTTAGACCGGAAAGTTGCGATTCATCAGGCATTGGCAAAAGCGCAAAAAGGAGATATTGTGCTTGTTGCCGGAAAAGGGCATGAACAAACACAACAAATAAAAAATCAAAAATTCCCTTTTTCCGATCAACAATGTATTAAAGATTATTTTGCCTCTGTTATGACTAACGACGCTGAATAACAAAGAACGAAGCGGTGGCAATTGCCAGTTTACGACCAGTTTCATCCTCAATGTCACATTCCATTACAAGTGTTTGACGTCCCTTATGAACAAAACGTCCTCGTGCAACTAATTCTTTATTGGTCGTGGTTGCTATATAGGAGACGTTAATATTTGTTGTTACAACATTAAAGCCTGCTGGAACAGAACGCGATGCGAGTCCGCCCATTGCGGCATCAGCAATTGTTGCAATAATCCCTCCGTGCGGCACTTTAATGGTATTGTGAATAACGGGTGTAATAGGTATCCGTACCTCACTACTGTCTGGCTCGAAGTTGCCCACCATATGTAAAGCGGCATTGATATAACGGCGATGTATGCCTTGTTGTTTACCGTGAATACCATTTAGCAAGTGTAGTAAAACTTCCTCATCCTCCGCTGTACTATGTTGTAAAATAGTAGCGAGTAATTCTTCAATTTGTCCTTTAGTTGATGTTGCCAATTTTAAAACTCCTTCTTTTAGAAATATCAATAATGTAAAATTACCACAAAATCTGTTATGATGGGTATTAGATTGGGGGAATTAAAATGATGATAACCTCTGAATGGGCAATCATTTTGGATGAGGCCGATGCGCTTTGCGAAATGATTCTTTCCTCCGAGCCTGCGAATGCGCTAAGGTTAGCGTATAATGCTGTATATAGCGATAGTGAGCTAGTTGAAGCTATTTATGCATTTGGTCGCATGAAGGAGCAATACGAAGATGTACAACGTTTCGGAAAATATCATCCGGATTATCATACAATTATGAAATCGATTCGTCAGCAAAAGCGCTCACTCGATTTAAATGAAAAAATTTCAGCATTAAAGTTAGCTGAAAATGATTTTCAAGATTTACTAGATGAGATAAGCTTACTTATAGGTAAAACTGTATCAGAAGCAGTAAAAGTACCAGTAAGTAATCCATTTTTCGCATCCAATTCTTCATGTGGAAGCGGTTGTGGCTCAGGTGGCTCTTGCTCCTGTTCTGCATAATAGAAGTAGTGTCAAAACGACACTGCTTCATGTAAAGACACAATACCTCTCGAGGTGTTGTGTCTTTTTTTGTGAAAATTCATAACCTAGGAGCAAATTATTTTATATGTAGATGCTACTAGTTGATTGGAGTGGAAGGTGCGACACTCCTGTAGCTGAAAATCCATTTTTGTGGCATTGCCGAAAAAATTAGTTGAAGCCGTGCCTACGGAAAGGG
Organism: Lysinibacillus sp. NPDC097162; assembly: GCF_044762185.1. NCBI lineage: Bacteria > Bacillati > Bacillota > Bacilli > Caryophanales > Bacillaceae > Lysinibacillus > Lysinibacillus sp. NPDC097162. Next base: position 40,434 of record NZ_JBIWDT010000001.1, read on the forward strand.
AGCGCCTGGAACGGAAATCATCGTGTCATATTCTCTACAGGTAGAAGCATGTCAAAAAACACTGCTTCTATTTTTTTTGCAATAAAAATTATATAGTAAATATGTAAGTAAAGTTGGGAAAAGGGGGCAATGAAATGAATACATATCGAATTGCTGTTATTCCAGGAGATGGTATTGGAAAAGAAGTAGTACCAGCAGCGATAGAAGTTTTAGACAAGGTTGCACAATTAGATGGAAGCTTTACATTTGAATGGACAACATTTCCATGGGGCTGTGATTATTATTTAGAAACAGGTAAAATGATGCCTGATAACGGCATCGAACTATTAAAGGGCTATGATCAAATCTTTTTAGGGGCAGTAGGAATGCCTGATCTAGTACCCGATCACATTTCCTTGTGGGGGTTATTAATTAAAATTCGTCGTGAAATGAAGCAGTCTATTAATGTACGTCCAGCGAAGCTACTACAAGGCTTAGCATCACCATTACGTAATCCGAATGGCTTTGACTTTGTTGTTGTACGTGAAAACTCAGAAGGGGAGTATTCAGAGAGTGGTGGTCGTATTCATAGCGGACAGGATGAAATTGCCATTCAAAATGCAATCTTTACTAGAAAAGCGACCGAACGTGCGATGCGATATGCCTTTGATATGGCTAAAACCCGTCGTCAGCATGTTACTAGTGCAACAAAATCGAATGGTTTAACTTACAGCATGCCATTTTGGGATGAGGTATTTGAAGAAGTTGGTAAAGACTATAAAGCAATTGGACAAGCGACTAACCATATTGATGCGTTAGCAGCTTTCCTAGTGATGAAACCAGAAAACTTTGATGTAATCGTTGCTTCCAATTTATTTGGAGATATTTTAACAGATTTAGGTGGAGCTATTATGGGAAGTATCGGTATTGCTCCAGCAGCTAACTTAAATATTGAACGCGAATATCCTTCTATGTTTGAACCAGTTCATGGCTCCGCGCCAGATATTGCTGGAAAAGGAATTGCTAATCCGCTTGGGCAAATATGGACAGGCAAAATGATGCTTGATTTTTTAGGCTATCAAGAGCTAGGTTCAACGGTGCTAAATGCAATGGAGGCTACATTGGCGCAAGGTATAAAAACCGGAGATTTAGGGGGAACTGCCACATTACGGGAGGTAACTGATGCAATTTTAGCTCAATTATCTTAATGGCGTTTTATAAAAGATAAAGGTAAGAGCATTTACAATAGTTGCTCTTACCTTTATGTCTTCAATCATGTTCTTGTAGTAATTCAACTGCAACATCAGGTCGATCGGTAATAATACCTTTTGCGCCGTTATTAATTAATTTATTCATCGTAACAGAATCGTTGATTGTCCAATAATGGACAGGGATATTCAAGTTATTTAAAAACTGAATAAATTTCGGTGAATCGAGCGATACGACACCTGATTTTGGAGGAATTTGAAATACGTCTACTTTTGGATGATATAAATGTCCGAATTGACTTGAGAATGAAGCAAATGCTTTGCGTACATCTGATTCACCAGCTCCAAGCGCAACTTGATTTTGTGCATATAAATTAAAACGGTCAATTTGTTCACCATAAAAGCTAGTGACAACGACATGATCCTCTGCATTAAGTTCTTCTATTAATCGCCATAGTTTAGAAGGCATTAAACTACCTTCATACGTATCTGGTGCATCTTTAATATCAATATTGATTAACATATTTGGATAGCTTTCTAGTAATTCACGTAGTGTAACAACGTCAACTTTTTTGTCCCGATAAGGAAATTCACCTGCTAAATCTTCAAATTGATAGCCATGATTCAATGCGTTTATTTCTGCTAATGTCATTTCTGATACTGACCCATAACCATCAGTAGTACGTTCTACGGTAGCATCATGGTAAACGATAATTTCTTCGTCTTTTGTTAAGCGAATGTCTATTTCAAAGCCGTCTACACCTAACTGTGCAGATTTTTCAAAAGCAAGCATTGTATGCTCAGGTTCTAAATGTGCTCCGCCACGATGTGCGAGAATGATCGGGCGATCAAATTGTAATGCTTGTTTCCCTTCACGCTGTTGAGGTTTGGAAATAGCTTTACTACCTGCCCAAGCAGCTGCACTGGCTGCTGCTATTGCAATAGCTATCTTCGTTTTCTTACCCATATTCGTCCTCCTTAACAATCAAATTAATATAAAAGGTGCTGGCGAATTCACTTGCAATGTTCAAGCTAAAGCACTTTTATCTAGCATGAGAGAAAGTAAATCTGTCGATAAACGCGCTATGCTTTACCATTATAACGGAAAAATGAGCGTTCTGTCAGCTAAACTCTGTTGCTATCATTTTCCGGTCTATGGTATGCTTTTATGTAAGAAATGAGGGGAAACTATATGAACGAACGACAAGGGCTAATCGTTTACGTCCATCAATTAAAACATGCGAAATCACTTCGAAAATATGGTCATGTTCATTACATTTCTCGTAAGCAAAAGTACGTAGTATTATATTGCAATCGAGAGGACATTGAAATGATGTCAATAAAATTACAACGCCTTCCATTTGTGAAAGACGTTGTAGAATCTTATCGTCCCTTCGTTAAAACTGAGTTCGAAAATGCAAAGCCAGATAAAGCGAAGGAATACGACTATAAAGCGGGGCTATAACATTAGTTTAATGCTGGAATATAGTGATGAAGTCTCATTATTCCAATTAAGTATTGATAAAATAGTTTTGGCTCCGAAAATATAGAAGAGTGCTTTATTTCTACAACAACCGCTTTTCGACCTAGTTGTTCAATACTTTCTTCGAACATAATTTGACGCTTGGAAGGCTTTTCTTCATGGAATGGAATGCCTTCGCGACAAATATAAATCGGCATGAATTTACTTTCTCCGACTGGTTTTAAAGCGATAGCTAAAGAAGCTACCTTTTTATCTTCTTTTGTAGATGTTAGTATAAAGGCTTGGTGAAAGCGACCTTGATTCGTTTTAATAAGTTCAAGTAGTTCATAAACATCGCCATAGCCTTCTCCTAATTCTATAAATTGTTGTGGCATTTAATATTGCACATCCTTTCCAATACACATAGTATCATGCTGCGGGAGGTCAAGCACATGAAATTTGCAGTCAGTTTTTTTTCAATTTTAGTATTAGTCGTATCTGGTGTGTTGTTTTTCCAATATCAGGCCTATTCTTCTGATTTAGAGACAGGAAATGGTGCATTCCATTATTCACAGGAAATTGAGATTGTCTATCGTGAAAATAGTCTAGATATTCGGCATCATTTTAAAAACTTGCCAAATCAAAAGGTGAAAATAAAATGGCCAGAGGATGCAACAAACCCAACGTGTTTTATCGATAACGAAAATAGTTGTAATCGTTTATCAGAGGAAGTTTCCTATTTTGAAAAAGGCGAAACTAAATCACAATCCGTTTCATACATAATCCCAATCGAGGGTGGCTTAAAAGATAAAATGCTGCTTCAAAATGTCTTTGCCACTTTAACGAATGGAGAGGTATCGTATTCTGTCATACATATTTCAACAGATAGTAAAACTGTCGGACAATGGATAACAGGTTTACCTTTAGTAGGTCAGCAACAATTATCGCTTGTTAACTATACGATGTTTAGCGGCAATGGCACGGCGAGTGATTTATATTGGCAAGCTGGTGATTTAAAGGCGCAAGAGCAAACTCCTGTCTTAACAATTTATGCACAGCAGGCAATTTCAAAAGATTTCTTAAAATCACTCGAAAATTTAAAGTTCTTAAATGATGAGCATATAGCGATTGTTCAGGAGAAAAACCCTGTTGCCCAACATGACGAACGATTATTATTTTTACCAACGCTAACAGCACAAGCGGTTGAGCAGGAAGTGATTCTTTCGCAAATTCATTCACAATATGCTTTTGAAAATTCACCGGCATGGTTGGCTGAAGTTGTGGCATCCTATTTAGTGAAGGATACGATAGGCTCAGAGAAGACAAAAGAAATTGTGCAAACATTAAAAGACTACATGACAGCAAGCCAACAGTTAGCATGGCAGGAAGCTATGGATAACCTTGGACAAGAACCAATCTCTCCAGTGACAATGGATAAGCTACTTTCAACAGTGTTAAATGGGAAAACTTCTTATTTCCAATTAAATGCAACACTAGAAAATGGTACGTATCCGTTATTAATGGAAGACGAGCGTAGTATTTATGTAGATGGCATTCATAAAAAAGATGTTCATGTTATTTTATATGAAGGTCAAGTATTATACAGTGCCGATACATTACTTCCTTACCTAGGATATACAGCAGGAGAAGGGAAGAACGGTTATTATGTAAATAGTGACAATCGAACATTCCGTTTCCCGAAAGAATCTGGATTCTACGTGTTCAATCAACGTAGATATTCCACAATTTCTGATCCAATTATTAAAATTGTGGATCATTATTATGTAGAAGAAGCTTGGCTACAACGACTATTTTTAGTAGAACTACAAAAAAGTGATGGTCGAATTCAAGTTTTAACACAAGAACAAGAATAATTTTTTGCAGCGGAGGAGTTCTTTCGCTGCAAAAATGCTTTCTATTTGTAACAGAAAGTACGGTGAAATACATCTATGAGAGTAGTAGCAGGAGAACGTAAAGGAATGCCCCTTAAGGCAGTTGCAGGGAGTACAACAAGACCTACAACAGACAAAGTAAAAGAATCCATATTTAATATGATAGGTCCATTTTTTGATGGCGGAACTGCACTTGATTTGTTTGCAGGAAGCGGTGGATTAGGAATTGAGTCGCTCAGCAGAGGTGCAGAACATGCTATCTTTATTGAAAAAGACGCTAAAGCCTATCAGGTATTACAGGAAAATATAAAGAAGTGTCGGTATGAAAATTGTTCAGAGCTTTTTCGCATTGATGCAAAGCGTGCTGTGAAAGCGCTATTAAAGCGTGATATTACGTTTAATCTTGTATTTTTAGATCCGCCCTATCACCATAAAGAATACTATGATTTAGTACAGGTGCTTGTGGACCATGATAAAGTACAACACAATGGTATTATTTTATGTGAACATGCAAAAGAAGTAGAATTACCACCTAGTTTTGGTGCTTTTCTATTACAGAGACAAGAAACATATGGCGGAACGATTATTTCGGTCTATCGTTGTGCTGGGGAAGAGGGAGAGTAAGTTGGAGAAAATTGCTGTTGTTCCTGGAAGTTTTGATCCTGTTACATTTGGTCACCTAGATATAATTAAGCGTGCAGCTGATGTTTTTGATATTGTTTATGTTGCGGTTTTAAACAATTCATCAAAGCACCCATTATTTTCTGTAGAAGAGCGTATGGCATTAATGGCTGAAGTTACAAAGGAATTGCCGAATGTACGAATTGAAAGTTCTTCAGGTCTCCTTATTGATTATGCTAAAGAAAAGAACGCAAAGGCGATTGTTCGCGGCCTACGAGCAGTTTCGGATTTCGAATACGAAATGCAAATTACTTCAATGAACCGCTTTCTTGATGAGACGATTGAAACATTTTTCATCATGACAAAAAATCAATATTCGTTCTTAAGCTCTAGCATTGTGAAAGAAGTAGCAAAGTATGGAGGCAATGTTCATGAACTTGTTCCAGTTTGCGTGGAACAAGCTTTAAAAGAAAAATACGGTTTTGCTAAATAAAAAATAGAGGATGTATTAATTAAGACAACCTCTTAGAAGACTATAGACAAACTTGAAAAAATCGAGTGCTGTCTATAGTCTTTTTTATTTTAAATAAATAAAAATTGTGTGAGTGCCTGGCACTTTCCAAAGCTATCTAGCATTAAATTTACTTTAAAAGCGTAAAAATCCACTGCGCTTTCCTCGGGCACGTTGTAAGCCGCAACCCTCGCTGTCGCGCGGGCTTGTGGGTCTTACATTGCGTGCGTTCTCGCAGGAGTCTCCGTGGATTTTTACTAGGTTTACTTTATTGGCAGTGCCATGAAAATTCAAAATTGTGTGAGTGCCAGGCACTTAGAAATGCGTTTTTTTATTTTAAGAAAAAAAGAGCATAAATAGTAGGCACAATGATTATGCTAAGAAGGCGAAATTTAATGTAAGGTCTGACCGAAAGCTTGGCAGATTTTGCGATGACAAAAATTTGTAAATGGATACTAATGCTTTGCATTGTCAGCATAATGACTACTAGCAATGATAAGTATTGGTAATCTCCGAATTCTGTGACAGTCATTTTTAATCCATTTGTTACTTCTAATACAGCGGCGATAGCATGCTCGACTGGTTGTGGAAGATTAGGCAACATTTTATCTAAACTTTGCTGTAATATTGTTTGAATCGTAGTGAAAAAAATGATGGTTGTTCCAACTAACAAGATGGTTGGTGCTGTTTCTTTTATGCTCTCTGAAAATGGGGATGAATATAAGGTTGTATTGTGTATAGAAATAGTAGGTGTGTCGGTTTTACGAAATAAAAAGTAACCAACTACTAAGCAACAAATATTAAAACTATGTAGTAAACATAAAAACAGCCAACCAAACGTATTACTGTGTAATAAATCAAGGCTAACAAAACCTAATACAAAAAGAGGGCTTGGTGCATGACAAACCGCTAGTAAAAAATTGGCCTCCTTAGGATGTAATTGTCCACTGTTTTTAAGATACACAATTGTTGTAGCTCCAGTTGGATATCCACCGAGTGCGCTTATCAAGTAGGCTTGTACGTATAAAGAAACTCTTTTTGTTTTAGCGCGCATAGGAGCGGTTAAACGAAGTAACCATTGCGTTAAAATAAGATAAGGTAGTAAATACGGAAATAACGCCTCCATAAATAGATTTAATCCTAAATCGGTACCAGTATGAGCAGTTTGTGGGAATAACAAGAGTAATAGGATAAGAAGTATGCAGAGCGCTATTTGAATTGTCGCAAACATGTTATCATCTCGTTTCAACTTTTTGTCATTCACATAGGCAAATGCTAAAATTAATATATGTGAAAAAGGCAAAAACATGAACTACTGGTTTTTGCATGCGTCTTAGGAGGTGTCCATTCATGAAGAAAAAAATTGGTTTATATGTAGTGTTTTTAGTCGCGCTTTGTTTTTTAATGCTATACCGACTAGACGCATATATTATGAAGCCTGGCAGTGCATACGATGTTAGTAAATTTGTTAGTGTCGCTAATGATCATACGGATGAAGCGGGGTCAATGAGTTTAATGACAGTTGCTATGCAACAAGCCACACCGTTTTCGTATTTATGGGCGAAAACGCAAAAATATGAAAAAATAATGGATATTCAACAAGTGAGAAATCCATTAGAGGATGACGAGGAATATAATATCCGACAGTTAAAGTTAATGTCAGACTCTCAATTCAATGCAAAATATGTGGCCTTTCAAAGAGCTGGGTTAGAGACGAAAATACACTTTAATGGCGTATTTGTATTAAATGTCTTAGATGGTGGCGCATCCGATGGTTTCTTAAAAGCGGGTGATGAAATTACGAAAGTGGATGGTACAGAAATTACGAACCAACAAATGCTTGTTGATTTGTTATCAACAAAACAAATTGGTGATAAAGTGACCATTCAATTATTACGTAATCAAAAGGAACAAGAAGAAACGGTTACTCTGAAGGAAATTCCTCAATCTGAGGAAAAGCGAGCTGGGTTAGGAATTACCTATGCAGAAAGTAAATCGATTGAAACGAATCCAAGTGTCACAATGCACACAGAAGATATTGGTGGTCCGTCAGCGGGGCTTATGTTTACACTTGAAATTTTAAATCAACTATTGGAAGAGGATTTAACAAAAGGCTATGCAGTAGCTGGAACAGGTGAAATGCTCATAGATGGATCAGTTGGGCGAATTGGTGGTATTGATTACAAAATCATTGCAGCTGATCGAGATGGTATGGAAATCTTTTTTGCACCTGATGATGAAATCTCAACTGAAATGAAAGCAAAGTATCCTGAATTAGAATCGAATTATGCGACGGCAGTCAAAACGGCTAAGGATATCGGTACAAAAATGAAAATTGTACCTGTGAAAACGGTCGATGATGCAATTGCTTATTTAAAACAACTAGAACCTAAATAAAAATATCTATTTGTGGTCCACAAAAGAGAAAAAGTGTTAGATTGATGGACATCAATCTAACACTTTTTGCTGTGCTGCATGTCCGCTACGGCGGTTGCTTTCCGCTCTGCGCAGTAAGCCCGCTAACGCGTTGCTCTGACGTAATTTTAAAGTTATGTTCCAGCCTCTTAAGACTGTAGCTTAAAGCGTCCGCTCGCAACGGCAATTAACTGCAATATTCATCCGTTAAAATCGAATCGGTGGCGTTTGATAATCTTTTGGCAATGTGAACTGCTGCGCCCCTTGTTCTATACTAAAGTTGTATACTTCTGCAGCGTGTATATCTACAGCGAGCATGGCATCATTTGTAGAGGCAACACGGCTTATTAATGGTAATGTAAAGTCCTTTTTATGCATGCCTAAGTATGCTTGCCCTTGCGCACTCATGCCGAGTAAGCGGATTGTAGAAGGGGATTGGAAGCTTTTAAGTTGCTCCTTTGTAAAGCCTGTATAAATATGTGTTAGCATGCGTTGTAGACGTGTCCAAGTATAGCGTTTAGATTTTATTTTCTCCATAAAGCTACTAAAGGAGCTACTCGTTTTCGCGGCTTTTAGTAGTGCGTGCTCTATACCCTCTGTTACTTCCGCATAGCGCGTTAACTCGCTTGCTGTGTGCCGAATAAGGGTAAACTGTAAAAACGGCCAAAAAGCCTCCCAGCTAGCAAAATTTTTATATTGAACATACCAATCCTCTAAATAATTAAAGGAAGCTTGGGGGAGTACATCATGAACGCTTTGTAATGTTCCTTTCGTAGCGAGTGCTTTACGAATACCAGTGGCACTTGCAATCGATGCCCCCTCCTGCATAGCATCGTGATATCCTGCGGCTATACGTGGAATAGTTAAAGGCTTAATTGCACTTCCTAGCGTTATTGCCGCTTCGATATAATGGAATCCTAGTATATTATTTGGTTGTGCTAAATCAATGTATGTAGCAGGGAATTTTTGAGAAAGCTGTTCATAGGCATAATGCAGGCTTTTAGGGTAGCTAACACCCGTTTTAACGCTTTCTTTAATAAGTGCGTCATATTCGGTGCGGTGCTTCGAAATTAACTGGTACGTATTCATAAAGGGTTCTATGGAGCCATCTTCGCTACCAAAGGCAAAAGCATCACAGCGAATTGCCGATAATAATGAAATCGCCCCCTTTGCGAAATCTGTTGCGGGTGCGGTACTATAGACATACGGTAGCTCAATTACAATATCAACTCCGCTAGCGAGCGCCATTTTTGTGCGTGTCCATTTATCTACCATGGCAGGTTCACCGCGCTGCAAAAATGTACCGCTCATAACAGCAATTGCTATATCTGCTTGCGCTACTTTTTTTGCCTGTTCTAAGTGATAAGCATGTCCATTATGAAATGGATTGTATTCAACAACAATACCGACTGCTTTCATTACGTAAAACCCCCTTTATATATTTTTTGTGCTTCTTGTTTTTGACCAATCAGGATGCTACAAATAGTTTTACTGTGCCTGTAACCTATTCTTTGCTCATTACTATTGAAATTTTCGTATAGGTTGTGTATTGTGGCTAAGTGGAATGATTTTGATGTATTTAATTATAGGTGGGTTTTCGAGTGGTGACAAGAAATTATCTTGACATCTATTTTTACACATTATATAATCAACAGTGTTGTCTCGAGGTGATTAAACGAATGAAATGGTCAATTCATCAATTATCTAAATACCGTCAAGACGGAATGCCGATCGATACCTATGTCCAATTGGATGAGGTGATGGAGCGAAACCAGGATATTCGAGCAATTTCGCCCGTTCATGTAAAAGGGCTATGTACATTCGGTGCATCGCAAATGACTTGTCAGCTTACTGTGACAGCAACGTTAACACTCCCGTGTGCTCGCACTTGGGAAGATGTTGAGTTTCCTATCAAAGTTGAGACAGTTGAATTATTTAGCTGGATTGACGAAGAAAAAAGAGGGGAAGATGCCGGTAATATTCACTATTTAGATGGTGATGTAATCGACATGAAGCCAGTTATTGAGGAGCTAGTGCTTCTTGAAGTACCAATGCAAGTATTCAAAGAGAATACCGAAGGACAAGTGCATGGTGGTAAAAACTGGTCTTACGCAACTGATGAAGACGTGAAGCTTCACAAAAAAACTGACGAACCAAAAGTGGATCCAAGACTAGCTGATTTAGCTAAGTATTTTGATCAAACAGACGAATAGACGATCTGTAAGGAGGTGCCATCAATGGCTGTACCATTTAGAAGAACTTCTAAAACTGCAAAAAGAAAGCGTCGTACGCATTTCAAACTATCTGTACCTGGTATGGTAGCTTGCCCAAACTGTGGTGAAGCAAAATTATCACACCGTGTTTGCAAAGCTTGCGGACAATACAAAGGTAAAGAAGTAGTAAGCAAATAATACAGTGTTTGCTCACTTAAAAGGCTAGTAAAGAGACCATGGCTCTTTACTAGCCTTTTTGTTTGTATGAAGTGACAGAATTTTTAATAAATATTACAAAGTTATATAGTGCTATAATAATTGTGTGATACAATTTATGTAACTTGCTGTCAGCGGGGGTTTAAAGCGTGGCTGAAGTTAAAAGTCTTGGTGGAGGTTGTAGCTTTAAGAGGAGCTTTTCAAGCGGGCTCCGCTTGCGCTGAGGGATAATTGATGATGGGGACAAAGGGGGAACTGTAGTGTCTTATATAATTGACAATCAAGATGGGATCATGACTTTTACGATAAATCGTGAGGAAAAGCGCAACGCTGTAAACGATGAGGTAATGAATGGTCTTCGAGAAGTAATTACATATATCCAAAATCATGACGATGTTCGTTTTTTAGTAGTCACAGGAGCGGGAGAAAAATCTTTTTGTTCAGGTGGCGATTTATCGGAGTTTCATTCTCTTGAAACGGAAGATGAAGCATTTGGTATGTTAAGTAAGATGGGGGAGATTTTATATGATCTTGCTACATTACCAGTACCAACGATTGCGTTAATAAATGGAACGGCTGTCGGTGGTGGATGTGAGATAGCGACTGCTTGTGATTTTCGCTTAGTGGCGAGTCATGCTAAATGTGGCTTTATTCAAGGGACATTAGCAATTACAAGTGGCTGGGGTGGCGGTACATACTTGTTTGAACGAGGTTTACGTCATGATCGTGCAATGAAGATGCTAGTGGATGCAAAGCCATATCCAGCTGAATTACTATATGACATTGGTTGGGCTATGCGCGTATTTGAGGGATCGAAGCAACTTGCTTTAAATGATTTTATTGAACATATGCGTAAAATACATCCTTCTGTACACAAGGCCTATAAAGAAATTGAACTTCGTAAATGGCGTGAGCGTAATATGTATGAGCGTGTAATGGAGGAAGTTCGTACTTGTGCAAAACTGTGGGAAAGTGAAGCACATCACGAGGCAGTTAATAATTTTCTAACTAAAAAGAATAATAAGTAGCGTATAGTGGCAGTGATTACATGAAAACATAATCACTGTCTTTTTTCGTCCCGTGATTCTATTTTGCCTGATAACGCATATAGTAGTAAAAAATGTGAGGGTGATAGATTATGGAACTGAAAAAAAGAAAAGATCAATGGACGAAGGAAGACGATGAAAGATTAGCAGAAATTGTCTTGCATAATGTGCAAAATGGTAAAACGCAGTTAGAGGCATTTGAAATGGCTGCTGATGAACTTGGGCGTACAAAACAAGCATGTGGCTTTCGTTGGAATAAAACGTTACGTGGGCAATATAGTCAATCGCTTTTAGCTGTTCGCAATCAACCTCAACAATCTATGCGAAGTCATTTAAAATTAGCGTTAACGAGTTTTGATGAATTGACAGAAGCCTATCAAAGTCTTGAGGTTAAACACCGTGAATTACAAAATGAACATGAAAAGCTAGTGAAATGGTTACAGCAAGGCTATTCTTTAATGAAAGATTAACGTGTCAAAGGGAAAATGATTGTAAGTAGATAGTTACGTTCTTTTTCAAAAAAAGAGTAAGGTCTTTTAAGAAAATGCTGCAAAAGAAACCATAGGATGTAAACGCTAACGTCGACTAAACATTTTACCTACACTGGATGAAAACAACCATTATTGTATCGTAAACACCAGCTAATCTTGTATAATAGAAACACCTGCAAAGGAGGTGTCTCAGATGAATTTCTGAGGCACCTCCTTCTATGGCGTAAGGAAAAGTGTTGTTTATGTTACTGCAGTGCGAGAAAAGTAAATGCTGGAGAAGCGTTTATAACTTCAGTTTAGGCTGTTTAAAAGGTTTGTTTTTTACTGTTTAGATAGCCTCTTTACATTAAGTGGAGGTGGCGAACGTTGTGAATGTAGTAGTTATTGGAGCTGGTGCAGTCGGTCAGCTAATGGCTAGTTTCTTAGCGGAGGCTTGTATGGATGTTACATTAGTTGTAAGAAGACAAGAACAAGCCGATGAACTTAATTTGAAGCATTTAACGAGGGTCCATATAGATGGTACAACAACATTGCATCAAATTGCTTCTAGCGTTGGGTTAGAGATGTTGCCTCGGCCGGATTTGATTGTAGTTGCTGTGAAATATGGTCATTTGCAAAATATTTATAAACAATTATTAGATTTACCTAAGGAAATACCATTGTTGTTTGTGCAAAATGGTTTAGCACATTTTGATGAGGCTTTACGTTTACCACAAAATACGATTGCTTTTTGCTCAGTTTCGTTCGGTGCTCAAACAATTGATTTTACAACTGTTCAACATAGAGGTGTTGGTCTATGCAAAATAGGAATAGGGCGTGGAGACAGTATTGTATTTGAAAAGTTGTTACACATAGAAAATCCTTTGTTCCCAATAGAGTTCGTTGAAAACGCCGAACAAATGCTTTTTGAAAAAGCTGTATTCAATTGCATGATTAATCCTTTAACGGCAATTTTGCAAATTAAAAATGGTGATTTATTAACAAATAAGCAAGCATACTTGTTAATGCATACCATATATCAGGAGTTAACAGAGGCTTTTAAAGATATTGAAAATACCATTCCGTTTTCAGCAGTAATAGCTTTGTGTAAAAAAACAGCGGCGAATACATCATCTATGCTAGCTGATCGCATGCAAGGTAGAAAAAGTGAGGTTGAAACGATTGTTGGGGTAATTTTACAAAAGGCTTCAGCGAACGGTTATCCATTACCTACTTTGCGAACTTTATATCACCAAGTTCTAGCGATTGAAGAGAGCGGTGGGCAATCTTGAAAGATTTTTTACATATAGTCATCAGCGTCATTATTTTTTGTCCAATTCTTTTATTCATCATTGTCTATGCTATTAGTCGAAAGGTTAATATTCGTGGTACGCATGCATTTGGAGCCGCATCTGATGTGACGACGTTTTGTTTGTTTTTCTCGGTACCATTGGCAATTAGTGTGCTGTGGGGAGTAAATGTAGGGGCCTTTTTAGTAATGCTAGCAATAATACTGGCAATCATTTTTACATATATAGACTGGCGTACAAAAAGAGAAATTGAAGTAAAGCCGCTATTACGGAAAATTTGGCGTTTTTTATTTTTAGTACTTAGTGCAGCGTATATTTTAATTTGTATAGTCGGCATGATTCAATCTGTTGTAGAATATTTACACTCTGTATAAGCATTTTCTTTTCATGTTGGAGACAGAAGCGTTAAAATAATAGCATTAAAATGTTTACAAGGAATACGATGATTTAGTGAGTAGAGGAGTTTGTGTTAAATGAAACTGGAGTCAATCCAAGTACCCGTGAAAAATCGTGTGCTAGCAGATTATTGGTCGCCAAATACTGCCATTCATGAGTTTTTTGAATATGAATATAATGATGAATCATTTGAAAAGCGAGCAAAATATTTGGAGCAACGAGCGTGTGACCAAAAGGAATTAACAGCAATAATTCGTCAGTTTATGGAGCCGCTTGGCTTATCTGAAAAAGCGAATGAGCATTTGCAACAACTAGAGCAAGGAGCTGTTGCGGTTGTCGGTGGGCAACAAGCGGGTGTATTAACTGGCCCTCTTTACTCGGTTCATAAAGCCATTTCGGTAATATCATTAGCGAAAGAACAAAGTGAAAAGCTTCAACGACCAGTTGTACCTATTTTTTGGATTGCTGGAGAAGATCATGACTTAGAGGAAATTAACCATACATTTACAATGCATGATATGGATATAAAAAAACGTGCGTATGGTGAACGTTCGCGAAGAAAAACAATGGCATCGACAACAAGCTTAAACAAAGAAGCGATGGTTCAATTAGTTAACACTATCATTAAGGATTTTGGAGAAACAGCCCATACTGAAAGGTTGTTCAACCAACTTTTAGATGCGTTGAACAATAGTGAAACATTTACAGATTTCTTTGCGCGACTAATGAACGAGTTGTTTAAAGAAGAAGGGCTGCTAATGATTGATGCGGCAGATATGAACTTCCGTCAATACGAACGTAACAATTTTGCGCGTCTAATAAACCATAGTGAGGAAATTGCAAAATTAGTAACGCAAAAGGAAGCGGCGTTGGAAAGTGCTGGCTACGGGAAGCCGATTTTAGCAACCGACGATGCAGCTAACCTGTTCTATGTAAAAGATGGAGAACGCTTTTTACTAGAAAGACGACACGATCAATTTGTCAATTTAGCAGCAAATATCAAACTTTCACATGAAGAGCTATTAATAATTGCAGAAAAAAATCCTGAAGATTTAAGTAATAATGTTGTAACACGTCCGTTAATGCAGGAAATGACGATACCGGTATTAGCGTTTGTTGGTGGACCTGGTGAGCTCGCTTATTGGGCAACATTAAAGGATGCCTTTTCTGTGTTAGGTTTACAAATGCCGATTTTTGCACCACGTCTCAATATTACGATTGTTACACGACATGTAGAACAACTACTGCGTGAATATCATTTAACAGTGACGGATGTATTGGATGGCAAAGCGATGGCATTGAAGGAGCAATTTATTGCCGAAGTTCAAGATGATGAGGCAAAACGTCAAATTCTTGAGATGCAACAACTCGTTTTAGATAAATATGCTACTCTTGAACAATATTTTGCACAACAACATATGTCGCTAGATAAAATACTTGAAAAAAATAAAGAAAATCATGTGAGGCAGTTTGAGTATTTGCAACAAAAGGTAGAGCAAACGGTGCTAAGTAAGCATGAGACTACTATCCGTAAATTTATGACGTTGCAAAATGAGCTATATCCAAATGATGGGTTCCAAGAACGTTCTTATAATCCATATCAATATATCAATGAGTTTGGACCTACGTTAATTGATGAAATGCTCAAGAAAACATATAGCGTTGGAAATCACCACTATTTACTTTATTTATAAGAATTAAAAATATATCTTTAGAACTATTAAAGGTATGATGTAAATATAGATTTGAAGAAATTTGTCGGTTTAACAGGAAAATAGAGAGCTATCCTACTATGGGTAGTTCTTTTTTTATGCCCTTTAGCACAAAATGAAATTTGGCTTAAAGGTCTAAACACACATAAAAGGTTAAAATGTCAAGTTTTTTTTAAAAAAAGTGGAGGAAAGTGGGGCGATGTGGTACATTATTTAATAAAGTGGGGTGACTAGCATGTTCATGGGAGAATACCAACACTCTGTTGACGCGAAAGGACGATTAATCGTGCCCGCAAAATTTCGTGAAGCCTTAGGTGAAACCTTTGTTGTGACACGCGGACTTGATAATTGTTTATTTGGCTATCCTATGGATGAATGGCGAAAACTCGAAGAAAAATTAAAAGGTTTACCGATGACAAAGAAAGATACACGTGCTTTTGCAAGGTTTTTCTTTTCAGGTGCGACGGAAGTAGAAATAGACAAGCAGGGTCGTATTAATATTCCTTCGACTTTAGTGCAACATGCACATTTAGTAAAAGAATGTGTTGTACTAGGTGTCTCGAATCGAATTGAAATATGGGCAAAAGATGCTTGGGAAACTTATTTCACGGAGTCTGAACAATCTTTTAATGAAATTGCAGAAAATATGATTGGCTTTGATTTTTAACTTTGTAGTAGACGTAAAAACGTCAGTTGAAAAAGTAAAGGCCTGAGGGGAGCGATTGGTATGTTCGATCATACAACCGTGTTATTAAAAGAAACTGTTGACGGATTGAACATCGATCCTGATGGTGTATATGTGGACTGTACGCTTGGTGGAGCAGGACACAGTGAATATTTAGTACAACAATTATCAGATAAAGGCCGTCTAATTTGTTTTGATCAAGACACAACGGCTATTGAAAATGCGAAAGTTCGATTAGCTCCTTATATAGAGCGAGTAACATTTGTGCATTCGAATTTCCGCTATTTAAAAGAAGAGCTATTAGCTATTGGTATCCAAGAGGTAGATGGCATTTTATATGATTTAGGCGTTTCTTCGCCACAATTAGATACACCAGAACGTGGTTTTAGCTATCATCATGATGCTCCACTTGATATGCGTATGGACCAGACGGCAGCGCTTACGGCGTATCATGTCGTGAATGACTGGGCATACGGAGATTTAGTCCGTATTTTCTTCCGTTATGGAGAAGAAAAATTTTCTAAGCAAGTTGCTCGAAAAATCGAAGAGGCTCGTAAAACGGCACCGATTGAAACAACGGGACAACTTGTGGAACTAATTAAAGAGGGTATACCAGCAGCGGCTCGCCGTAAAGGTGGACATCCTGCAAAGCGCATCTTCCAAGCAATTCGTATTGCTGTCAATGATGAGCTAGGCGCAGCAGAGGATTCATTAGTCGATGCGATTGATATGATTAACGTAGGTGGACGCATTAGTGTTATTACGTTCCATTCATTGGAAGACCGCCTATGCAAGACAATTTTTAAGGAAGCGTCATCCTTACCTGAATTACCACCTAATCTACCGGTAATTCCAGATGACATGAAGCCGACTTTAAAGCTTGTATCTAGAAAGCCGATTCTACCTTCTGAGGAAGAATTAGCAGTTAACAATCGAGCTCGTTCAGCAAAGCTTAGAGTGGTGGAGAAAATTAACGACAAAGGGCGTGAGTAAATGGCAGCAGTTCGTGTAAGGCAGCACCAACAGCAACATGTGCAACAACCGTTAACACCACCTAGTCCACAACCCACTATCATACGTCGTAAAAAAACGAACCAGAAGTTTGAAAAGGCGATGCTACTAACTCTAGTAAGCATTATTGCTGTATTGTCAGTATTAGTATTAAACAACCAAGCAGCAATTCAAACGACAAGCATGGACATTCAAAAAATCCAAGCAGAAGCAGATGAGATTGCGAAACAGAATGTTGACTTGACAGTTCGTGTAAGTGAACTTTCTACATACGAAAATATATGGAAAAAAGCAAAAGAACTCGGTTTAACTCAAAATGAGAAAAATGTAAAGGTAGTGCCGGGAGAATGAAAAAAAAGAGATTTCGATTCCAATGGGGAGCCTTTCTATTACTAGTTTTTTATGGAGGGCTCTTTTTCCTATTATTCACGAGAATGGTTACGTTGCAGGCGACAGGTGAAGCAGAAGGACAAGCGCTTGCTGCAAAGGCAGCAGCTAAATATAACAAGGAAAGTGCAATAACAGCAAACCGAGGGAAAATATTAGATAGAAATGGACAAGTCATTGCAGAAGATACACTAAGCTATCGATTAATTGCTGTAGTTAGCGATAAGGCTACTACAGATGAAAAGAATCCACATCACGTTGTAGACCCTGAAAAAACTGCGGAAGTTTTAGCAGAATATATACCGATGAAAAAAGAAGATATTTATAAGCGGCTAACCAAGCTGCGCAGTGATGGGACATTGCCGTACCAGGTGGAGTTTGGCGTTGCGGGCAGAGGTATTAACCATGAAGTAATGAGTAAAATTAAGGACTTAAAATTACCTGGGATTTTGTTTGTCAGCGATTTAAAACGCTATTATCCAAATGGTATATTTGCTTCTCATTTAATTGGTTTTGCATTGAAAGAGGACAATGAGGATGGAACCGTAACAACGAAAGGGAAAATGGGATTAGAGCTTACGTATGACAAAGAGCTAACGGGTGTCAACGGCAAAGTTAAATACCAAACGGACGCTTTTAGATATTTATTACCGAACAGTGAAAAAATGGTTACACCTGCTAAAGACGGCGATAATATCTATTTAACGATTGATAAAACAATTCAAAGTTTCGTAGAGGATGCGATGTCGCAAGTAGAGAAGGAGTATAATCCTGAATCTATGATAGTAGTAGTAGCTGAACCGAAAACTGGGAAAATATTAGCAATGTCACAGCGTCCGACTTTTAACCCCGATACGCGGGATAGTACGAATATGAAATGGCTCAATGCCGTAACAGAAGAAACGATGGAACCAGGGTCAACGATGAAGACGTTCACACTTGCTTCTGCTATCGATACAGATAAATGGGCACCATATGATACGTATATGTCTGGGCAATATACAGTCCATGATCGTACAATCCGAGATCATAACCAAGTAGGATGGGGAAAAATTTCGTATTTAGAAGGTTTCCAACGTTCATCAAATACAGCGATGGCCAATTTATTAAAGAGTATTGGTGATGAAGTATTTGTTGATTACCTAGATAAATTCGGTTTTGGTAAGAAAACAGGCATTGATTTACCGAATGAAGCAACGGGTACGATTTTATCGAAGTATCCAATTCAACGAGTAACAACGACGTATGGTCAAGGTTCAACAGTGACTCCGGTACAGCTTATACAAGCGATGACTGCAATTGCCAACGATGGTAAGATGATGCAGCCATATGTTATTGATAAGATTGTAGATTCAGTAACTGAAAAAACGATTCAACAGCATGAGCCTGTTGAAAAGGGTCAGCCAATTTCAGCGGATACAGCGAAACAAGTACGAGAAATACTTGCTTCTACATTAACGTCAGAATATGGGACAGCGAAGGACTTTGTACTCGATGAATACCAAGTAGCAGGTAAAACGGGTACTGCCCAAATTCCAAAGGCAAACGGTACCTATTCATGGGGGGCTAATGAGTTCTTGTACTCATTCCTAGGAATGGCGCCGTATGATGATCCACAACTAATTATGTATGTTTCAGTTGAAAAGCCAAAGCTTAAAGGTGAACTGGGCTCGGTACCAGTGTCAAAAATATTTAAGCCTGTCATGCTCAATAGTTTAAAACATTTAAATATTAGTCCAGACGATGTTCAGCATGTAGATCATGTAGATTTAAATGATTATACTGGTCAAAATGCAGAAGCTATACAGGTAGAGCTAGCAAATGATGGTTTGAATCCAATTATTGTTGGAGCTGGTGGAAAAATTATAGAGCAATATCCAAAAGGTGGACAAACGCTTGTAAAAGGCAATTTTGTATTTTTAAAAACAGAAGGTGATATCGCACTGCCAAACTTTACTGATTGGTCGTTGCGTAATCTATTAGTTTTCAAATCAATGTCAGGTCTTCAGATTGAAGTTGTTGGAGAGGGCTTTGCAGTGAGCCAAAGTGTATCTGCAGGTACAGTGATTTCAGATAATGCACCAATTGTCGTGAAATTGAAAACACCTGCTGAAAGCTTTGTGCAAGACGTGGAAGCGCCATCTGAAGGAGAAGTTGAACAAGTAGATGATGAATAGTCACTGAATAGAAGTCCACTTTATTTCATACGTTGTAAAAAACAAGGTGTGATGTCGAATGAAGTGGATTTCTATCCATTCCAAAAAGCGTTTACGTATTTTATATGTTTTGTTTATGTGTGTAGCAGTTGCAATTGTCATTCGGTTATTTGTTTTGCAAGTGTTTGATCAGAAAGAATTGACGCAAAAAGCAGAAGAGAACTGGGATCGTGAAATTCCATTTGCAAATGAACGCGGGCATATTACGGACCGAGATGGTAACAGTATTGTGACGAACAAGCTAGCTCCTACATTATATTTCATGCCGTCACAAAGCAAAGATATTCCAGGAGCGGCAGCGAAAATTGCACAGGTGCTTGAAGTAGATGAACAAAAACTGTTAGAAAAAATGCAAAAAAAAGCGTACTTAGTAAAGCTAGCACCTGAAGCGAAAAATATTTCTTATGAGAAGGCTGTTGAGTTGCAAGGAATGCAAATTGAAGGACTATATAGTGGTGTAGATTACTCAAGGGAATATCCTTATGGTACGCTACTATCTCGCTTTTTAGGTTTTACAGGGTATGATGCGCAAGGGCTAGCGGGAATAGAATATGAATACGACAAGCTGTTACAAGCTAATTCTTCTGCTATAAGGCTTTTTACAGATGCGAAAGGTAATAACTTACCGAATGTCGCTAGTGCATGGAAAGCTGGAGAAGATGGCGCAACGATAGAGCTAACAATTGATGTAGATGTACAGCAAGTCGTTGAGCGAGAGCTATCGCAGGCAATGGAACGCTATGAAGCTGACCAAGCAATGGCGATTGCTATGAATCCAAATACCGGAGAAATACTAGCTTTAGCCTCATATCCAACCTTTCATCCAGCCGAATATCAATTAGTCGAGCCAGTTATTTATAATCGAAATTTACCGGTTTGGATGACATATGAGCCAGGTTCAACTTTTAAAATTATTACGCTCAGTGCCGCTTTAGAAGAGAACTTGGTAGATTTAGAAAATGATACTTTTTACGATCAAGGTTTTACAATGGTTGCAGGTGCTAGATTGCGCTGTTGGAAGCGTGAAGGTCATGGACATGAAACGTTTTTAGAAGTAGTACAAAATTCTTGTAACCCAGGCTTTATTGAATTAGGTCAACGCTTGGGCGGTGAAAAGTTATTACAATATATTAAAGACTTTGGTTTTGGAGAAAAAACAGGATCCAATATTGCTGGTGAAGCTTCAGGGATATTATTTTCTAAAGAAGCATTTGGTCCTGTAGAGCAAGCGACAACCTCATTTGGTCAAGGTGTTGCAGTTACACCGATCCAACAAGTGCAAGCAGTAGCTGCTGCCGTCAATGGGGGCAAGCTCTATACGCCATATGTTGTGAAAAAGATTTTTAATCCAGATACTGGCGAAACCATCAATGAAACAGAACCAGTTATTAAAAGGCAAGTAATTCGTGAGGAAACGTCTGCAAAAGTACGTGAGGCATTAGAGTCGGTTGTTGCGAAAGGTTCAGGTCGACAAGCATATCGAGATGGTCTACGTATTGGAGGCAAAACAGGTACAGCACAAAAAGTTGAAAATGGACGGTATAAAGATGGCGAATATATCGTATCTTTTATAGGATTTGCACCTGCTGACAATCCACAAATCGTCGTGTATGTAGCAGTGGATAATCCAAAGAAAACAACACAATTTGGTGGTGTTGTAGCAGCTCCGATTGTTGGCCAAATTATTGAAGATGCAGCACCATTTGTTGGCATTGAAAAATCGAAAGAACAGCTTGAAAAAGATTATCGTTGGGGTGACCCACTTACGGTGAAAGTACCAAGTTTCATAGGGCAAACGAAGGATGATATTGCCAAGCAACATTATCCATTCCGCATTGAATGGCATGGAGAAGGTACTAAAATTGGTAGTCAATTACCTGAAGTGGATAGTGTTATCAAACAAGATGGCACCATTCATTTATATTTAGTGAACTAACGTAACTTTACCTTTAAAAAAAGGGAAAGAACCACTATTATTATGAAGGGTAGTAATAAATATATGAGAGTTTGTGCTTTTTTCGTGAAGAAGAAAGTGAAACAAGATTTAAAGGAGATTTTTCAATGAAACTCGCAACAACGCTTACCATTTTAGCTATTGCTTTTATAGTAACAGTTATCTTGGCACCAATTAGTATTCCACTTCTTCGTCGATTGAAGTTTGGGCAAAGTATTCGAGAAGAAGGACCGAAATCACACATGAAAAAAGCAGGCACACCGACAATGGGAGGCATTATCTTTTTAATGGCCATCATCATTACAACGGTAGCAATTGGCAGCTTTTTAGATTTATTAACAACACAAACTGTGGTCCTTTTACTTGTACTAGCAGGTTTCGGATTAATTGGCTTTTTAGATGATGGCTTAAAGGTCATTTTCAAACGTAATTTAGGGTTAACATCGATTCAAAAGTTAATAGGGCAAATCGTTATTGCGATTCTTGCATACTTCCTATTGCACGTTAGTTCTTTTGATACATCATTAGCCATTCCATTTACAGACTGGACAATTGATTTTGGTGTGTTTTATGTAGCCTTTATGATTTTCTGGTTAGTTGGGTTTTCTAATGCTGTCAACCTAACAGATGGTCTTGACGGTCTTGTGGCAGGTACAGCATCGATTGCATTTGCGGCATTTGGTGTTATTGCACTATTCCAAAGCCAAGCAGATATCGCGTTATTTACATTTGCGGTAACAGGAGCATTATTAGGATTTTTACTATTCAATGCAAACCCTGCAAAAGTATTTATGGGAGATACTGGCTCACTTGCTCTAGGTGGAGCACTAGCTATGGTATCGGTACTAGTGAAAGAAGAGTTTTTACTTTTATTAGTTGGATTAGTGTTTGTTATTGAAACACTATCTGTTATTTTACAGGTGGGTAGCTTTAAAATTCGTAAAAAACGAATATTTAAAATGAGTCCTATCCACCATCATTTTGAATTATCAGGTTGGTCAGAATGGAAAGTTGTACTTGTATTTTGGTCAACTGCTTTAGCAGTAGCATTGATTGCAGTCTTATCGGAGGCGTTCTTATGAGAGAATATACAGATTTACAACATAAAAAAGTCCTTGTTTTAGGCCTAGCTAAAAGTGGTGTGGCAGCAGCGGAGATTTTACATGAGCTTGGCGCCTTTGTAACAGTCAATGATTCAAAGCCGTTTGATGAAAGCCCAGATGCGCAAGGTCTACTGCAAAAAGGCATCACAGTTATTTGTGGTCGTCATCCAGAGGATTTACTTGACGAAGGATTTGAGCTCGTTGTAAAAAACCCTGGTATCCCGTATAGCAATAAAATTGTAGCAGATGCAATTAGTCGTGATATACCTGTATGGACAGAAATAGAGCTAGCTTATTTAATTAGTGATGCACCATTTATTGGTATTACAGGTTCTAATGGTAAAACGACAACGACGACATTAATTTTTGAGATGTTGGAAAACGGTGCGAAAAAACCGTTAATTGCAGGGAATATCGGCACAGTTGCATGCGGTGTAGCAAGAGAAGCACAAGAGGATAACGTCATCGTTACGGAGCTTTCATCGTTCCAGCTTATGGGTATCAAAACATTTAAACCAAAAATTTCTATTTTAACAAATCTTTATGATGCTCATCTTGATTATCATGGTACGTTTGATAACTATGCTGAGGCAAAGTTTGGTGTAACACGCAATCAGGATGAAAATGATTATTTCATTTACAATGCGGATCAACCAATTGTTGTTGGCTATGCTGCAAAATCAAATGCAAAAAAAGTACCTTTTTCTTCTAAAGGACGTACTGAACAAGGAATTAGCGCTGATGATACGACAATTTATTGGCAAGGTGAGCCGTTTATGGACCGAGCGAATATTGCTCTGCCTGGTAAACATAATCTAGAAAATATTCTAGCCGCTGTAGCAGCTTGTATATTGATTGGCTGTGACAAAGCTAAAATGGAAGAGGTATTAGCTGAATTTGGAGGCGTCCGTCACCGTACACAATTTGTCCGTGAGTGGAATGGTCGAAAAATTTACAATGACTCTAAAGCAACCAATTGCTTAGCAACAAAAAGTGCATTAGATGCATTCCAAGCACCAATTATTTTGCTTGCGGGTGGTTTAGACCGCGGGCATTCTTTTGAAGAGTTAAGACCTTGTATGGGTCATGTGAAAGGCGTTGTGGCGTTCGGTGAAACGGGCTTACGTTTTGTAGAATTTGCTAAGTCTTGTGGTGTATCGCAAACGGTTATTGCTCAAAATGTAGAGGATGCTGTTCATTATGCCGCGCCGATGTCTGCAGAAGGAGATATTATTCTACTATCACCAGCTTGTGCAAGTTGGGATCAATATGACAGCTTTGAAATTCGTGGTGACGTTTTTATTGATGCTGTAATGAAGCTGTAATGAGCCTGTAACTATTTTAGAATATACTTGATGTGGAAGGATGGCATTACTGAGAGGGAAAGAAAGCTATTTATTGCTCGTCACAACTTTGATGCTATCAATAATCGGCATTATTTTCGTCTATTCTGCAGGCACCTATTGGAGTGCCGTTCATTATAGTGGAAAAATGCCGTTTTATATGAAACAAAGTTTGTATTTTGTGGTAGGCATTGTAGTGTTTTTAATTACCATTCGATTAAACATATTAAAAGAGCAATCCTTTTGGAAGATGGCTTATATATTTTCGTTGGTTTTACTAGTCCTTGTACTGATACCAGGTATTGGACTTGAACGAAATGGGTCTCAAAGCTGGATTGGTGTAGGACCATTAACGATACAACCTGCTGAGATAACGAAAATTACAGTGCTAGTGTATATCAGTCATATATTAGCGCAGCACAAAACTGGTACGCCAATCGTTAATTGGCGACATGCTGTTATCGTGGTGTTACCCGTTGTGTTAATTATGCTTCAGCCTGATTTTGGATCTGTATTTATACTTGTAGTATCTGTTTTTTTATTGTTATTTGTGGCAGGGTATCCGTTAAAGCTTTACGCGATGATAATGGTAGCAGGAGTTGCTGGATTAGTAGGCTTGATTGCCACAGCACCATATCGACTTAAACGTATTGAAGCGTTTCTTGACCCTTGGGCAGATCCATTGGTAAGTGGATTCCAAGCGGTTCAATCTTTAATGGCAATTGGCCCAGCCGGGATTTTCGGACATGGATTTGGACAAAGTAGACAAAAATTCCTATATTTACCTGAACCGCAAAATGATTTTATTTACGCGATTATTTTAGAAGAAATTGGTTTGGTGGGTGGGCTCGTTATTTTAGCACTATTTATACTGACAATATACGCTGGTTATAAATTTGCAGTACAGGCTAAAACACGAACATCCTATTATGCGATTATTGGTCTTGTGACAATGTTAACTGTACAGGCGTTTTTAAATATAGCTGTAGTTATCGGTTTGGTTCCTGTAACCGGTGTCACATTACCATTTATAAGCTATGGTGGAACATCTTTAGTAACAATGTGGTTGATAATAGGTATTATTTATCAATTAGCGAAATAAATATAAAGGAGGAGTACTTTTTATGGAGAAAGTAATTGATATAGAAGATCGCATCCCTACGCTTAAGCAGCGACGAAAAAAGCGTACAAATCGTAAATTCATTGTCCTAATATTACTTTTCTTTTTAGTGCTAGCTGTACTCCTTTATTTTCAATCTCCTTACAGTGATATTAAAAGCATTACGGTTAATGGTGCCCAACTAGCTGACGAACAATATTATTTAGAGGCTAGTACACTTGCACCAGGAAAGTCGATGTGGGGTTTTACGGTGAAAGATGTAGAGCAGGCATTGCTAAAGGACAAATGGGTACAAGAGGCACATGTCCAGCGCAAATGGCTGCGGGGCGTAACGATTGATATTAAGGAATGGAAAAAAGTTGCGTACTTAGCTGGTGACGGAACTTACTACCCATTGTTAGAGAACGGTAAGAAGTTTGAACAAGCGGGCGACAATATCCCTATTGATGCACCTGTTTTTATTGGCATTACAGGGGAAAAAACAATTAACAAGCTTGTAGAGCAATTAGCACGTTTAAAACCAGAAGTATTAGCTTTAATCTCCCAAGTCAATACTAACAGTAATGAGGCTAATCCTAATGCGGTCAAACTTTATATGAATGATGGCTATGAAGTACGTGCAGTTATTCCAACATTAGCTGACAAGCTAAATTATTATCCTTCAATTGTTGCGCAAATAGCAAATTTAGAAAAGGGTGTTATTGACATCGAGGTTGGCTCATATTACCGTCCCTTTAATGATGAGTACAATAAAGTCAGCATTGATATGACAGACAACCCTGATGAAAAAGCGGACAACCCTGATGAAAATGCCGCCAACCAGGAAGTGAATGAAGATGAACAACAAGAAACAGAATAGCAAAGGGAATTTCTTTACGAGGAAACAATTTGAGCTCCTCATCGTTTGTATAACTACTGGGTTTATCATCGGCTATTCTTACAACCAAGCAAAGGACAATCGGCAAACAAGCTCGATTAAATCTGAGCTATTTGAACAAGAAGATACGTATCGTGAGGAGTTGATTGAACAGCAGGAGCGCAATAAAGAACTCACAGAAGAAGCGAACAAGTTACAAGAAAAGATTCGGAACTATGAAAAAGAATTCGCTTCGAATGAAAAGGATTCTAAACAATTAGTTCAAGAAGCAGAAGACTTACGTTTACTATTAGGTGATTTAAGTTCGGAAGGAAAGGGTATACGTATAACGCTTCAAGATGGCGATTACGATCCTAAATCTGTAAACCCTAATGATTATATCGTCCACGAAAGCCATGTGTTTAAATTATTGAATGAATTAAAAATTTCTGGAGCACAGGCAATTGCCATTAATGGGCAACGGGTCTTGGCTAATTCTTATATAAGATGTAATGGACCTGTTATTACAATTGACGGCAAGCAACACCCTGCCCCCTTTGTAATTGAGGCGATAGGGGATTCTACAACACTTCGTGCTTCACTGAACTTAAGTGGTGGTGTAGTAGATCAGTTGTTAAATGACAATATTGTAGTGTCATTAGAAGAAAATCAAAAGTTAACAATGCCAAATGTAAAAGTAGAAAGTTAACGACTATTATTCCATGAATAAACATGGGGTAAAAATTAGGTAAAGCCTCCCACGGATGTCCTAGATAAAAATTGTTCATATAACAATTCAACATCTAAATTTAACGATATCAAGGAGTAATTGTTTGCGATACGTCTAGGAGGGGCTATTTTGAAAAAAAATATGTACACCCGAATAACGATCGTGCTATTTATTATCGGTTTGATGATAGCGGTACAATACAATACCATTCAAAAACCAGCTGAGCGAGATACACGAGATATTTGGGCCATACGAGAGGAATTAGCAGAAGAAAAGCAAAGGCATTCCACATTATTAGCAGATATTCGCTCACTTAATGAGGTAATGGGTCGCTATGAGCAATCTGAAAAAGCTAATTTACAAGCTGTTTTAAATGACACAGTCAATCAATTAAAACAACAGGCAGGCTTAACGGATACTACAGGTCCAGGGGTAGTACTCCGAGTAGAGCCAGCTCCGGAATTAGTTGCAATGGGGTATGAAATGAAAGAGATCTCTCCGGATTTACTTACCCAATTACTGAATGAATTATTTAAATATGATGCTGCTAGTGTTGCCATTGATGGGAATCGTATTGTTCATACATCAGCCATCAGAGACATAAATGGGAAAACGACGGTGAATAGTGTAGCACTTTCATCACCACCTTTCGAAATCTATGTTGGGACAAGCACATATAAAGCAGCACAAAAAATGTATAATTCTATTCAAGCTTCAACATTTATCGATTCATTTTATTTAGATAATTTTAAATTAGTGATAGAGGAGCCTACTGCACAGTTAACCATACCGGCATTCGATCAACCATTGACGAATGATTATTTAACAGAGGTCAAAAAAGGAGATTAATATATGTGGCTACCATTTTTAGGTTTGGTATTTGGACTAGCGCTTGGCTTGTTAACAAATATCCAAATTCCCTCTATCTATGAAAATTATTTGTCAATAGCAGTGCTGGCTGCATTAGATACGTTATTTGGAGGTATTCGAGCTCAATTACAACAAGTATATGACGATAAAGTATTTGTATCAGGTTTCTTTTTTAATATAGTTCTTGCGGCGGGATTGGCGTTCATAGGTGTGAATTTAGGGGTGGACTTGTATTTAGCTGCCATTTTCGCCTTTGGAGTACGCTTGTTCCAAAATATAGCAATAATTAGGCGTATTTTACTAACTCGGTTAGATGAAAAACGTCACAATAAGAAAAAAACTTCCATAGAATGAGAGAAAAATTGACCAAAATACTCGATTTGCTTAGACATTAGGCAAGATTTACAATAGAATGAAATTAAGAGCATTTTCAAGGAGGTGCAGCGAATTTGAATCATCAAGAATTATATATATCACTCGATATAGGATCTTCCTCTATCAAAGTATTAATAGGTGAAATGAGCGACGGACAATTACATGTAATTGGGGTCGGTAATGTAAAATCGAATGGGGTTCGAAAAGGTGCAATTGTTGATATTGATGCAACAGTTCAATCTATTCGAAAAGCAGTAGAACAAGCAGAACGAATGACAGGTTATCAAATCGATGAAGTCGTTTTAGGCGTTCCAGCTAATCAGACGATGTTACAACTAGTTAAAGGTGTTGTCGCTGTAAATAGTGAAAATAGAGAAATTACAGATGATGATTTAGACAGAGTGGTAGAATCTGCACAAGTCATGTCAATACCTCCTGAACGTGAATTAGTCAACATCATTCCAAGACAGTTTATAGTAGATAATTTAGACGAAATTAAAGACCCACGCGGTATGATTGGTATTCGTCTCGAAATGGATGCGACAATGATTACGACCTCTAAAACGTTGTTACACAATGTACTACGTTGCGTAGAGAAAGCGGGATTAAGCATTAGAGAGATTTATTTACAACCACTGGCGGCTGGTTATTTTGCATTAACGGAAGATGAAAAAAACCAAGGTACAGCCTTTATTGAATTAGGTGGCGGCTCAACAACTATTGCGGTATTTGAAGAGGGGCTACTTACACATACTGGTGTCATTCCAGTAGGTGGGGATCATATTACAAAAGACATTTCAATTGTTTTAAAAACACCGACAGATCAAGCGGAGCAAATTAAACACCAATTTGGACATGCCTTTTACGATGATGCTTCAGACGAGGAACTTTTTGAAGTGCCAGTTGTAGGTACAGATTCAAGGGATCAGTACAGCCAACGCTTTATTTCAGAAATTATTGGTGCTAGATTAGAAGAATTATTTGAACTAGTAATTGATGAGTTAGCACGTCTAGGCGTTCGAGATTTGCCAGGTGGTGTTGTTTTAACAGGTGGTGTTGCAAAGCTAGATGGTATAGCTCAATTAGCACGCCAGATACTGCAAACGCGTGTTAGAATATATAC
This sequence comes from Lysinibacillus sp. NPDC097162, assembly GCF_044762185.1. Classification (NCBI taxonomy): domain Bacteria; kingdom Bacillati; phylum Bacillota; class Bacilli; order Caryophanales; family Bacillaceae; genus Lysinibacillus; species Lysinibacillus sp. NPDC097162. Next base: position 69,658 of record NZ_JBIWDT010000001.1, read on the forward strand.
TCCAGATTATATTGGCGTTAGAGAGCCTTCATTTACGACGGCAGTTGGACTGATTCGTTACGCCTATCTAGAAGATGATTTTTATGGAAAAGGTACGAATACGCAGCCTATTGAGTATGCGGTTGTCGGTGCTCAAGCACCAGCATCTAAAAAGCAAGAATATGCTACACCTTCAGAATCAAAAGGAAGCGTAATCGGTAGAGCAAAAAAATTATTTGATAAATTTTTTGATTAACTTGAATGCGTAATGAATGATACAGAGTCGAGTTACCGTGGGAGGAAAAAAGAATGTTAGAATTTGATACAAGTGTTGATCAACTTGCAGTTATAAAAGTCATTGGTGTGGGTGGTGGCGGTAACAACGCTGTTAACCGAATGATAGAGCATGGTGTACAAGGTGTTGATTTTATCGCAGTAAACACAGATTCACAGGCTTTGAATTTATCGAAAGCAGAAATTAAGCTACAAATCGGTACAAAACTTACGCGTGGTTTAGGAGCAGGAGCTAATCCAGAAGTAGGGAAAAAAGCGGCTGAAGAAAGTCGTGAACAATTAGAAGAAGTATTACGCGGTGCGGATATGGTATTCGTAACAGCTGGAATGGGTGGAGGCACAGGTACTGGTGCTGCACCAGTTATCGCCCAAATTGCACGTGATTTAGGCTCACTAACAGTTGGTGTTGTAACACGACCTTTTACTTTTGAAGGGCGAAAGCGACAAACACAGGCAATTGGTGGTATTGGTGGCATGAAAGAAGCTGTCGATACATTAATCGTCATTCCGAACGACAAGCTATTACAAATTGTCGACAAATCGACTCCGATGCTAGAAGCTTTCCGTGAAGCGGATAACGTTTTACGTCAAGGTGTACAAGGTATTTCGGATTTAATCGCAACACCAGGTCTGATTAACCTAGACTTTGCTGACGTAAAAACAATTATGTCTAACAAAGGTTCTGCATTAATGGGTATCGGTATTGCGACAGGCGAAAATCGTGCAGCAGAAGCTGCTAAAAAAGCAATTTCAAGCCCATTACTTGAATCATCAATTGATGGTGCTAAAGGTGTCTTGATGAACATTACAGGTGGCTCTAACCTAAGTTTATTTGAAGTACAAGAAGCGGCAGATATCGTTGCATCGGCTTCGGATGAAGAAGTTAACATGATTTTCGGTTCGGTTATTAACGAAAATTTAAAAGATGAGATCATTGTAACTGTTATTGCGACTGGTTTCACAGAAGAGTCGTTACAACAACACCGAGGAAATACGCGTCCAGGCATTAACAGCATTAATAATAATCGACAAGCTGCTCCTCAACAACAAGCACCTATTCGTGAGCAGCGTCAAGAGGTACATGTTCAGCAAGAACAACCACAGCGCCAAAGTCAGCAAAATTATGGACAAGATGACATGTTAGAAGTACCTGCATTTTTACGTAACCGTAAAAATCGCGGATAATAAAAACTCGTATTTTACATATGTAAAATACGAGTTTTTTTAGGTGCCTGACACGCAAACAATTCTGAATTGTTTGCGTGTCAGGCACTTTTTGTGTAAGGAAACGAAGTTTTTTGTCAAAACATTTTAAGGAAATCATGCGATTGTTTGACAATATTTGTGGCGCTGGCGTGCTAACTTTGTAAGTAGGAGGCGGCTGTTATGTATGGAGAATGGCTGGTGCTCATTAATACGCTTTATAATCTAGCAATATTGACGTTTACAGCAAAAGTTACAGGCGTTTATGTAAAGAATACGAGATTATTAATGAGTTCAATTATTAGTAGTTTAATAGCTGTAATCGGTGGTCAAATGCTGCTTACGATTGTGCTAAGCTTTATTGTACTAATTGGTCTAGCTTTTCGCTTTAAACTTCGAAGCTTTCAAAAGCAAGGTCCTATTGTACTGACCGCAACGATTGTTATTGGCGGACTGTTAACAGCATTACAACCGTATTTAAAGAATCTTTCTGTCATTCACTTTATTGTACTTTGCTTATTGCTGGCATTTGGTAATCTCCTTATATTTTATAAGCAATGGGGATTTGTAAAGCTGGAGCGTGTAAGTGGACAGTTTGTATTTCAAACGACCTTAAAGGTTTTTGATGAAGTTATCCCACTTTCGGCATTTGTTGATACAGGAAATCAATGTATTGAGCCACTGTCGGGGAAACCTGTTCATTTCGTTTCGTATTCAGCGCTACGACCTTATTTACCAGCAACAATTCGAGATGCACTATCGCAATGGCAAGAAACAGATCCTTACGATGTATCAATGTTTTCAGTAGATTATCAGCGTCTTATTCGATTTATTCATGTCAATACTGTGCAACAACAAACTGTTGTCTTAGGCTTTCGCTTTGATGAATTGCATATTAAAGGAGAGTCATCACAAGTAAAAACAAATGAATATATCGTTTTAACAAAAAAAGCTAAAAATTTTCCGCATAGCACAGCAGCAATTTTACATTTTTCAGCGCTTTCAAATAACTCATAGAGGGGGAGAACTATTGCTTCTTAGGCTACTTGCTAGCTTGAAAAAATTATGGGGTAAGTTTCGGAGTCGTGAAACGTACTATATAGGGGGAAATGATTCATTGCCAGTGCCACTAAGTCGAGAAGAAGAAGTCACAGTCATTGCATCCTTTATGAACGGAGATTTACGAGCTAGAGATACACTTATTGAACGTAATTTACGTCTTGTTGTTTATATTGCTAGACGTTTTGATAATACGGGTACGCCGATTGAAGATTTAATTAGTATTGGTTCAATTGGCTTAATAAAGGCGATTGAAACGTTCAATACCGATAAAAATATTAAACTTGCAACGTATGCATCACGTTGTATTGAAAATGAAATTTTGATGCATTTACGTAAAACAAGTCGCATGAAGGGTGAAGTTTCACTAGATGAACCACTAAATTCTGATGCAGATGGAAATGAGTTACTATTGTCTGATATTTTAGGGACAGAGGAACATATTATTCTAGATAATGTTGAAAAGAAAATCGAACGTCAGCATATGTTCCATGCCATTAATTTATTAGGTGCACGTGAACGATACATTATGGAATGTCGTTTCGGATTAAACGGTAAAATTGAAATGACGCAAAAAGAAGTAGCAGATCATTTAGGAATTTCGCAATCATATATTTCAAGGTTAGAAAAGAAAATTATACAAGATTTACGAGAAAATTTGAATCAGCCAATATCTTAGATAGGGAAATTTATCCTACCTAAAATTGGTCACATTTTTTCTGCATATTCTCGATTCTGTCGGACAAACTGATGTAACGGTTTAGTCAGAGAATAACATCCGGAGGAATCGAATATGCGAACAAAAGTAGATCTTTGCGGCTTAGATACATCGACTTTGCCAATTTTAAAGCACGAAGAAATGAAGGAACTCTTCATTCGATTACAAGCAGGAGAAACAGAGATTCGGGAAGAGCTTGTAATGTGTAATTTAAGGTTAGTGCTAAGTATTGTCGGACGATTTGCCTACAGGGGTGAACAGGCAGATGATTTATTTCAGGTAGGCTGTATTGGCCTCATGAAAGCCATTGATCATTTCGATTTGAAGCATAATGTACGATTTTCAACATATGCTGTACCAATGATCATTGGTGAAATTCGTCGCCATCTGCGTGATCATCATGCACTACGTGTTTCTCGTTCTCTTAGAGATATTGCGTATAAGGCGATGCAGGCAAAAGAGCAATGGATAACCGATAATTTGCGAGAACCAACGATTGAAGAAATCGCAGAAATGATTGACATGAAAAAGGAAGATGTATTATTTGCTTTAGATGCCATTCAAGACCCAGTTTCATTACAAGAACCCATTTATGCAGACGGTGGAGACGCTGTTTATATGATGGACCAATTACGTGATGATGATGTATCAGAAGATCAATGGGTTGCCTACGTGTCAGTGAAGGAAAGCTTACAAAAGTTAGATGTACGTCAGCAGATGATTGTAGCGAAGCGTTTTTATTATGGTGAGACACAAACTGAAATTGCAAAAGAATTAGGGATTTCCCAAGCGCAAATTTCACGTCTAGAAAAAAATGCCATTGAAACAATGCAGAAAGATTATAAGTAAGTAGACAATGCGCACCCGAAACTTCGGTGCGCATTTTATCTTCATTGCGTTAGTGCGAACATGAAGATAGCGGTCATAGATTTTTATGAGCTATACAGCAATTAATCAATAAGCATTGTAATTGTTTTAGCTCAACATAAAACACAATGGTAATTGATTTAGTAGGAGGGATACAGATGCGTTTCTCGATGTTACAGCAAAAAGAAGTAATAGAAGCAGGGAATGGACGTTTTTTAGGCTTTGTTGTAGATGCAGAAGTATCAAAAGAAACGGGCTATGTAACGGCATTTATGATTGCAGAGCCACGAAAATATCTAGGGTTTTTTAGAGGAGAAGAATCAATAAGAAAAGTGTATATGAAAGATGTTCTTGTAGTCGGAAAGGATGTCATTCTAGTAAAGGCATTATCGTAGAATCATAGCATTTGTGCTGCTCGCTCATATTTTTCGAACAGTAAGACTGTAGCCCCTCATTCCGCGTGAGCAGCGTAAATGTATCAGCATTTTTATAGGTCAGGCTATTCATTGATAAATGAACAGTTGCTTGTTACAATAAAGGAAACTAAGTTGTAAAGTTGGGAAAAACAGTGACGAAAATCTTAACAAATTTAGACAAAATTAATAATCAAATACAAGCAGCACAACATCGTTCAAATCGTGAGGCAACTAATGTTCAAATTATTGCTGTTACGAAAGAGGTTTCCGTTGAGAGAACACAAGAAGCAATTGATGCAGGGCTTATACATTTAGGTGAAAATCGTCCTGAAGGCTTAAAACAAAAAATTGAAGCCATTCAAGCAAATGTACACTGGCATTATATTGGATCATTACAAACTCGAAAAGTAAAACAAGTTATTAACGAAATTGATTACTTACATTCCTTAGATCGTCTAAGCTTAGCTGAAGAAATTGAAAAAAGAGCAACAAAAACGGTAAAATGTTTTGTACAAGTTAATGTGTCAGGTGAAGAATCAAAACATGGTTTAACAGCAAAAGACGCAGTAACTTTTATTGAATCTTTACAAGACTTCACGAAAATTCAAGTTGTAGGTTTAATGACAATGGCACCAAATACAGAGGACGAAACAATTATTCGCTCTGTTTTTAAGCAATTAAAACAATGTCAACAGCAAATAGCCGAACGAGGATTCGCACACGCACCTTGTACCGAGTTATCAATGGGCATGTCTAATGACTTTGAAATAGCGGTAGAGGAAGGAGCTACATTCGTTCGAGTCGGAACGGCTCTTGTTGGAAATGAAAGAGGGGAACAGGATGAGCATGAAAAATAAAATTAAAAACTTCTTTTATCTTGAAGAAGACCTAGAAGAAGAAATCACGCAAGCTCCTATTCAGCAACAACCCGTGCAACAACAACCGATTCATGCAGCTAAACCATCTAAAAAGGTTATCAAAGAACGTAAGGCACAAATTCATGAAATTGTACCGCAAAGTACAAATGCTAATAATAATATTGTTAGTTTACAAGCAGCTATGAATACAAAAGGTGCAAAGGTTGTATTGGTAGAACCGAGAGTTTATGCAGAGGCTCAGGATATCGCAGAAAACTTAAAAAACAAAAGAGCAACAATTGTTAATCTGCAACGTATTGAAAGAGAGCAAGGTATACGAATTATCGATTTTTTAAGCGGTACAGTCTATGCGCTAGGTGGAGACATTCAACGTATAGGCAAAGATATATTCTTATGCACACCAGATAATGTAGAAGTGTCTGGCGAAATTTCAAATTTTATTTTAGACGATAATTAATAGCGAGGATTGTAGTTTATATGACTTTTTATATAATTTTGCATTATTTGGATTTAGCATTTACTGTGTACTCATTTATGCTAGTAGCATATGTTTTAATGTCTTGGGTACCAGCTGCTCAAAGTTCAGCAATTGGCCGTTTTCTTGAAAGAATGTGTGATCCATACTTAGGGCTTTTCAGAAAAATCATTCCTCCTATTGGCATGATTGATATTTCTCCGATTGTGGCAATATTCATGTTGAATTTTATTAAAAATGGGCTTTTTATTGTGATTCAAAAAATATTCTTTATGTTTTAGTCAGAATCCTCACAATTAGTGGGGATTTTTTGTGTAAAAAGGGAATACTAGACATACATAAACTAGTAGTTTCAAATGGATGAGGTAGATGGGGTGAACGATAGATGGAGCATTTAATACAACATTTTAGGAAGGACGAGCAGCCTTTTATTGAGCAGGTAGTAAGTTGGCAACGCGAGGTGGAAGACCGCTATGCTCCGAAACTTACAGATTTTTTAGATCCAAGGCAGCGTTTTATCGTGATGTCTATCATTGCGCAAAATAATATGCTTCAAACGACAAGCGATGGCTTGTTTCATGAGGCAGAACGTCAACGTATGCTTATTTTCCCAACGTATTTCGAACCGCAAGAGGACGATTATCAGCTTACAGTATTTACAATTCACTATCCTGCAAGATTTGTCCAATTGCGCCACCCAGATGTGCTCGGTGCCCTATTATCATTAGGCTTAGACAGAGCTAAATTCGGAGATATTCGGGTGAATGAGCAGCAAGTGCAGTTTGTAGTCGCTGAAGAGGTCGCAGATTATGTACGCCTTCATTTAACAGGGATTGGGAAGGTTAAAGTGCATGTAGAATCTATTAAAGAGTCACAAGCGCTTATTGAAAATGAAGATGACTGGCAGGAAGAATCTCATACCGTTACTTCTATGCGTTTGGATGTCATTATTGCAACGGTATTAAAAGTGTCTCGTCAAAAAGCGCAAGCTCTTATTAGCGGAAAAAAAGTGCGTGTAAACTGGACTGAGCGAGATAGTGTTGCTTTTGAATGTCAAGAAGGTGATATTTTATCAGTACGAGGTAGTGGTCGTGTGAAAATAATAATGACAGAAGGCCGAACAAAGAAAGATAAAATTCGTTTGCAAATCGGTCGTTTGACCCAAAAAGGGTAAAAAACATGTAATTTCTATTTATTTTTACTGCTAAGTTGTTAGAACAATTGTATAATAGGAATTACGAATGTACATGTAAAGGAGAGAAGGATCGTATGCCATTATCACCTATTGATATACATAATAAGGAGTTTACAAAATCTTTCAGGGGATATGCTGAAGATGAAGTAAATGAATTTTTAGATCAAATTATTAAAGATTATGAAAAATTACTCCGTGAAAAAAAAGATGTCGATAAGCAGCTGGAAATGGCTTTAGAGCAAGCGAGACATTTTAATTCTTTAGAGGAAACATTACAAAAATCAATTGTTGTCGCTCAAGAGGCAGCAGATGAGGTACGAAGAAACTCACAAAAAGAAGCAAAGCTTATTGTGAAAGAAGCCGAAAAAAATGCTGATCGCATTGTTAATGAGGCATTAACGAAAGCACGTAAAGTAACTATAGAAATAGATGAGCTGAAAAAGCAGTCAAAAGTTTTCCGCAATCGATTTAAAATGCTTGTAGAAGCACAATTGGATTTACTTAATGCAGACGATTGGGATCATTTATTGCAATATGATATTGATTTAACAGAAATTCAGTCTTCTGTTGAGGAAGCCCAAGAATCAGAAGAAATCTAAATAGTCCATTGAAAAAGTGACGTAGTCATGTAATGAATATGACTTGACGCCATACATGGATTTCCATATACTATTGTAATAGTAATTAAATAAGAACAGATATGCATATAGGCAGAGACGAAGACAGTATTTGTTAGGTGTAGTAAAGCGATTTGGGGATAGTGTGAGCCCAGACAAGCAAATAACAAAGAAAATCACTTCTGAGCTAAATAACTGAACGTTTAGTAAGTTATTTCGGAGCGCACAACGTTAACGTGCTTTCAAGCGGTAGTACAATTATGTACTACAACTAGGGTGGTACCGCGAGTTCAAGCTTCTCGTCCCTTACAGGGATTGAGGGGCTTTTTTTGTTGTTAATGGATTGTTTTGCGTGTCACTAGGAAAGTATAGCAAAAAGGTGTAATTTAAATGATTGGCACAAGTTGTGTTCTGTTTACCTTTGCTTGGGACTTACAAAAATCTGTCGAATGTAATCAAATGCTTAGCAATTGTTCTCTGTTTGCAAAAAAATAAAGGAGGAATTAACAAATGGTTGAATATAAAGAAACGTTACTAATGCCGAAAACAGATTTTCCAATGCGCGGAAATTTACCAGCGAATGAACCAAAAATGCAAGAAAAATGGAATGAGATGGACATCAATAAACTACAAATGGAGCGTACAGCAGGTCGCCCTGAATATGTTCTACATGATGGCCCTCCATATGCAAATGGTGATATCCATATTGGTCACGCCTTAAATAAAGTGCTGAAAGATATGATCACACGTCATCGCTCAATGACAGGTTTCCATGTCAACTATATTCCTGGATGGGATACACATGGTTTACCAATCGAGCAAGCTTTAACGAACAAAGGTGTAAAACGTAAAGAAATGTCTATTGCTGAATTCCGCGAGCTTTGCGAAAAATATGCATATGAACAAATCGATAATCAGCGTGAGCAATTCCGTCGTTTAGGTATTCGTGGTGATTGGGAAAACCCATATATTACGTTAAAACCAGAATTTGAAGCACGACAAATTGAAGTGTTCGGTAAAATGGCTGAAAAAGGCTATATTTATAAAGGCTTAAAACCAGTGTATTGGTCACCATCTTCAGAATCTGCATTAGCAGAGGCTGAAATTGAATATAAAGATGTAAAATCAGCTTCTATTTATGTTAGCTTTGCGATCAAAGATGCAAAAGGTGTTGTCCCAGCTGATGCGAAATTTATTATTTGGACTACTACACCTTGGACATTACCAGCGAACTTAGGGATTTCTTTAAATCCAGAATACATTTATGTTGTTGTTGCAGTAGCGGATAAAAAATTCATTATTGCGAAAGAATTGCTTGAAACAGTTGCAAAAGAGCTTGATTGGGAAACTTATGAAGTTATCCAAGAAGTAAAAGGAGAAGCATTAGATCGCATTGTAGCACAACATCCATTCTACGACCGTGAGTCCCTTGTAATGGTCGGTGAACACGTTACTGCTGAGGCGGGTACTGGCTGTGTTCATACTGCTCCAGGACACGGTGAAGATGACTATCAAATTGGTAAGTTATACGGTTTACCAATTCTAAGTCCAGTGGATAACAGTGGTTGTTATACTGACGAAGCACCAGGCTTTGAAGGTGTTTTCTACAATGATGCAAACAAAATGGTTACTGCTAAATTAGAAGAAGTTGGCGCATTAGAAAAACTAAACTTCTTTACGCACTCTTATCCACATGACTGGCGTACAAAAAAACCAGTAATTTATCGTGCTACACCACAATGGTTTGCGTCAATCGATGCTTTCCGTGATGAATTATTAGAAGCGGTAAAATCGACAACATTCACACCTTCTTGGGGCGAAACACGTCTTTATAATATGATTCGTGATCGTGGAGACTGGGTTATTTCTCGTCAACGTGCATGGGGTGTACCAATTCCAATTTTCTATGCTGAAAATGGTGAGCCGATTATTACGCCAGAAACAATTGCACGTATTTCTACATTATTCCGTGAGCATGGATCAAATATTTGGTTCCAAATGACGGCTAAAGAATTATTACCAGAAGGCTTTACACATCCAGGTAGTCCAAATGGTGAATTCACGAAAGAAAACGACATTATGGACGTATGGTTTGACTCAGGATCATCTCACCAAGGTGTGCTAGTTGAACGTGGTATGAAATATCCAGCTGATCTTTACTTAGAAGGATCTGACCAACATCGTGGTTGGTTTAACTCGTCGTTAATTACGTCTGTGGCGATTAATGGCTATGCACCATATAAAGGTCTATTAACGCATGGTTTCGTTCTAGATGGCGATGGTCGCAAAATGAGTAAATCACTAGGAAATGTAATTATTCCACAAAAGGTAATGGATCAATACGGTGCTGATATTTTACGTCTATGGGTAGCTTCTGTAGATTATACTGCTGATGTTCGTATTTCAATGGATATGTTAAAGCAAGTATCTGAAGTTTACCGTAAAATCCGTAATACATTCCGTTTCTTACACGGCAATGTAGCTGATTTCAATCCATTGAAAGACCGTGTACCATATGCGGATTTACGTGAAATGGATCAATACATTTACATGCGTCTACAAGATGTATTAAAAACAGTTCGTAGCGCTTATGATCGTTATGATTTTGCTGCTGTCTACCATGCAGTTAATAACTTTGTTGCTGTAGAACTATCTTCATTCTACTTAGACATCGCAAAAGACGTTGTTTATATTGAAGGTCATGACAATCACGATCGTCGTGCAATGCAAACGGTTATTTACGATACATTAATGACATTAGTAAAAATCATGACACCAATCATTCCACATACAACAGATGAAGTTTGGTCTTATTTACACGCACAAGGTGTTGTCGAAGAGGTATCAGTTCAATTAACGGATTTCCCATCTGTAGTTGAGCAAGCAAACTTCGATGAGTTACGTGAAAAATGGGAAACAATTATCGATGTACGTGATGATATTTTAAAAGCATTAGAAGAAGCTCGAAATGCTAAAACAATCGGTAAGTCTCTTGAAGCGAAAGTAACAGTTTATGCAAAACCAGAAGTATTAGCATTATTGAATGATGCAAACATTGATTTTGCTCAGCTTTCAATCGTTTCTGCTTTTGAAGTAGCACCAATTGAATCAGCTCCTGCTGAAGCGCTAGCTTTAGAACATGTATCAATTGTTGTTGAAAAAGCAACAGGTGAGAAATGTGAGCGTTGTTGGTCAATTTCTGCAACAGTTGGAACAAATGAAGAGCAACCAACAGTATGTGCTCGTTGTGCAGAAGTTGTTGAAAAGTATTACGTATAAAATTTCATGAAATAAAAATGAGTAGTCGATGATGAAATCGACTGCTCATTTTTTATATGAATGGATAGCTGTGAACATACCGATCTAAAGTTAAGTACGATAGTGGAAAGTAACGTTGAATAGGAAGTAAGCGAGGGTGTCTGCACGAAGCTGTTTTGAAAACCGAGCATTCAGGATACTTACTTAAACAATATTTCGATTGTATTGCGGTAGTCAGTTGGAGAAATTCCTACATATTTTTTAAATGTAAGACTGTAATAATTGGGTGTATTAAAGCCAGAACTTGCTGAAATTTTTTCAATAGTGTAGTCAAATTTCCGTAAATAAGGGAGTGTTTTAATTATGCGAGTATACGCTACATAATCAACAAAATTACGACCAGTCTCTTTTTTAAATAAGCGACTAAAGTGAGTAGGACTAAAATTAATTGATTTAGCGACATCACTAATAATTAGTTGCTCATCATAATGGTCCTCAATATATTGAATAGCCTTTTGTAGCTGTTCATGCTTCGTTAAGTCCTCATAAAATCGTATATGAATATTATCTACAGGTGGCTTTCTACGTGCTTTTCTAGCCTGACTGTAGGATTCTTTAACTTGCAAAGATTGCAAAAACACACCACCAATTCCTATAAAAAGGTGGATATTATAATCTCTTTTTAAAAGCTCGATAACGGTCAATAAAGTGGTGACACCATCTGACCAATGTTTAAATGATGTATACGTATGAGGAATCCGCATCAGCAATAATAAGTAACGCTCGAAATTTAAAAAGGACATGGGTGCTTTGTCCGAAAAATGCTGACGAAAGACTTTGGTAATTACACTACTTGCATCGTACAGTATCGGTCGGTTTTGCTGAGCATCTACATAGCCTTGGATTAAAAAAATGATATTTGGAATACAGTCAGTTGATAAAAATGAAGAAGCTTGGACAATTTCCTGTTCGTTATTAATTTCTCCCCGTATGAGTCGTCTCAAAAAAGCTTCGCGAAATGGTGACGTATGATTGTGTGGGATTTGTTGTGATAGCTCAAGCATCGTAACGGTACTTGCTTGCTGATCTTTATAGGATGTATAAAGCTTTTTTACAATTCGTAAAAATTTTTGTTTTTGCAAAGGTTTAATAAGAAGTGCTAGTAAATTTAATTCAATGGCAATACCTGCTGAATAGGTTAAGTGTACTGCAACAATAGGGACAATAATACTATTAGGATAATTTTTCTTTAATCGTTTGACCTTAACCCAATCAAATAAATGGTTAATTTCATAGACGAAAATCGCCACCTCTTGTGTACTCGGTTGTGTACATTCAGTAAATGTATTTGGGAGAAACTCTTCTAGCCATCCTATCATTTGCTGTTTTTCAATTGAATTCTCAACGTACCATACGACGCTTAAAATGCTAAACAGCCCCTTTCTAAAATCAAAAAATAAAAAGAAGATTGATAAAAGTATTTTAACTTAAAATAGCAATATTTTGTACTAATACAGCAAAATATTGTACCTATATTATTAGAAAAATAGAATAGAATAGTTGTAGTGAATAATAATTTGAAATTTCAGATAATTATTCACCTAGACTAAAGGGGGTTAGTAATATGGCGGGGAGTCATGATTATGAGTATGTGGAAGCTGGAACTGTGGATGTCAGAGAGTTGCCACCGTTAGATCCGACGACGCATAAAATTATGAAGGATGAGTTTACTACAGGCTTTAGCTTAACGGTATTTTATTTTATTTTAATTTTTAGTATCCCAGTAATGAATTGGTTTGCTCCTGAAATTGCATTTAAGAAAGTATGGGGAGGCATGACTGTAACATGGTTTGTCACGACAATTGTCATGATGGTGATGGCATTTGTTATTGCATTTGTCCATACGACTTTGTATGAAAAGCGCTTGAAAAAATATGAAATGTCAAATAAGTAGTTCACTAAAGGGGGTAGGTTGAATGATTGAGACGATTTTAGAACCTAAAATGTTGCTGACAATTGCACTAATGGGAACCATTGTGTACATTACGTATTTAACGAAAAAAAATACAACGGCATCTGATTTCTTCGTTGGGGGACGGAGCTTTGGATGGTTTACGAATGGATCAGCTATTGGGGGAGACTACTTAAGTGCAGCTACATTTTTAGGGATTGCTGGTTTAACATTTCAGCTAGGCTATGATGGTGCCTATTATGCATTTTGCTTCTCAATTGGCTTGACGCTATTAGCCATTTTTGTTGCTGGGCCATTAAGACGTTTTGGAGCATTTACTGTGGCAGACTTTTTAGCCTATCGCTTCCATAGTAGACGAGCTCGTTTAGCTGCAGTAATTGTTGTTTTAGCGATTTCAGGCTTCTATGCGGCGCCACAGCTGTTAGGAGCAGCACAAATATTAAGTATGTTTTTTGGTACATCCTATGAATTCGGTATTATCTTTACATGTGTAGTGATGATTTTCTACGTAGGAATAGGCGGAATGAAAGGGACGACAATTAACCAAGCATTAGAGCTTTGGATTCGTCTAGGAGCATTCATTGTAATGCTAGTTGCAGCAATGTATGGGGGCTTGCATTACGATAAAATTTTAGCAGCCATCAATTCCTTTAATGGTCCGATTACAGGTACATCACCTTATGCATTGGATGGTAGTGATATCAATTTTGATGGTGCGGCATGGACAGGGACAGGCTTTTATTTCCCGACGTTTTGGCAAACGATAAGTATGACAATCGGTTTGGCGCTAGGTACTATTGGATTACCGCATATTTTATTGCGTTTTTATACGAATCCAAGTGCTAAGGCTGCCCGTAAATCCGCTTTGATGGCCATCGGAATTGCCAGTACGTTCTTCTTGTTAGCAGTATTTTTAGGCGTTGTTGGCCGTGCTATTTTCATTTCAGGTAGTGCAAGTGAAGAAGTGATGAGAGATTTAGTACTTGGTGGCAATAACATGGTTATTCCAACAACTGCGCTTGCCTTAGGAGGCGATTGGCTTCTCGGTCTTGTTATTGCAGGGGCATTCGCTGCAATCTTCTCTAATTTATCAGGACTATTCATTACAAGCTCGGGCGCATTAGCACATGATTTATACGCTAGCTTTATGAAAAAAGATATTACGCAAAAACAGCGAGTAGTTGCCGGAAAAGTAGCCATTGTTATTTTAGGTATTCTTTATGGTGGACTAGGTTTACTCGTTAAGGATGCATCGATCGGTCATTTAGTCGCTTTAGCATTTACGGTTGCTGCGAGTACATTTACACCGATTTTTATATTAGGTATTTGGTGGAGAGGTATGACAGAAAAAGGAGCTATTGCTGGATTGGTGATTGGCCTTGTTGTGTCCATGTGGATGATTTTCTTACCAGGAACACTGCCGAGTTTCCTACAATTTAAAATCCCAGGTATTGTAACAGTACCAGTAGGTTTCCTTTCTGTCATTATTGTGTCATTGTTAGATCGTAAAGTACCTGCTGATGTAAATGATTTTATGAAGCGCGTACACTCGAAAGAATCTGAAACTGCATAAGTCCTGATACAACTTTCACTATTTAGTAATAGATTGTAACAAGCATAGATGGTAGATTAACTCAAAGAAGTTTGAGTTGGTCTACTGTCTTTTTATTTTGGGTCAATCAATTAATGCTTCTTTTAAAGTAATGTGTCCGCAATCGTCTATTGGACTATGTAAAGTTGGATATTTTTCACGAGGCAAGTCCCAACACGGATACTTTTGTGAGGAAACTCAAAAAGAGTTATCATCACCTCATGTATTTTTTAGGAGCAGTTTATTTTATTAGCAGGCGATACTAGACTGGAAGGCGCGACACTCCTGCAGGAACAGCACGAGAGGGAAATCCATTTTTGCGGCAGAAGCCGCAAAAATTAGTTGGAGCCGTGCCTGCGGAAAGGGAGCGTCTAGAACGGAAATCAACGGCTTCCTATTTTGCGTAGAAGACGTCTGAAATAGGGGACAACTTATTGAACTTTTTTTGGACAAGGCATGGCGTTTATGTGATTTTATTGACTGAACGATTGATTAAGCACTCCGATTATTACTTTTGGACCGCAGCCTTGTGTTTCCGTCATATTTTCATGTTATATTAGTTATTGCTATATAAGCTCTTATGGTAGAATAGGTTAGATGTTGAGTGATCGGAGGAATAGCTGTGTATAAATATTATGGATTGGCCGCTTTTGTGATTATTTTAGATCAATGGACAAAATGGCTAATTGTGAAAAATATGGAGTTTGGTGAGCGCATTTCCGTATGGGATCCATGGTTTGGCATTTTATCTCATCGTAATAGAGGGGCAGCATGGGGAATGCTTGAGGGGCAAATGTGGTTGTTTTCTATTGTAACAATAGGCGTTATTTGTGCCATCATTTACTTTTATCACAAAGAAGCAAAGGGCAAGCCTCTTTTTCAAGTGGGTTTAATGCTTTTATTGGGCGGCGCCATTGGTAACTTTATTGACCGTTTATTTAGAGGAGAAGTAGTAGATTTTGTCGACGTATTAATCCCTATTATGAATTACGATTTCCCAATTTTTAATATTGCGGATGCAGCATTAACAATTGCCGTTGTCGTATTAATGATTGGTTTAATCGCCGAAGATAAAAAAGAAAAGAAACAGGTGAAACAATGACGCAAGTATTATATACAATCGAAGAACAACAGCAAGGAGAGCGCATTGACAAAGCGATTTCAAGTATACAGACAGAGTGGTCTCGTACACAAATTAGCAATTGGATTACAGAAGGAATTGTCAAAGTAAATAGTGAGACAGTTAAAGCGAAATATAAGGTAAAAGCAGGCGATGTTGTAGAAATCATCGTGCCAGAAGCAGAGCCATTAGATGTAATTGCTGAAAACCTAGCACTTGAAATTGTTTATGAGGATGCAGATGTGCTCGTTGTTAACAAACCAAAGGGTATGGTTGTCCATCCAGCACCTGGTCATATGGCAGGTACACTTGTAAATGGTTTAATGTATCACTGTAAAGATTTATCGGGCATTAATGGTATTTTACGCCCAGGTATAGTACACCGTATCGATAAAGATACATCCGGTTTACTGATGGTAGCAAAAAATGATGTTGCGCATGAATCATTAGTCGATCAACTTGTTAAAAAAACAGTAACGCGTAAATATACAGCTCTTGTTCATGGACATATTGCACATGATAAAGGGACAATTGACGCACCGATTGGTCGTGACCAAAAGGATCGTCAAAAACAAGCAGTCGTTGATAAAGGTAAACATGCAGTAACGCACTTCCAAGTTATTGAACGTCTCGGTGAATACACACTAGTAGAATGTCGTCTTGAAACGGGCCGTACACACCAAATTCGTGTGCATATGAATTATATTGGATTCCCTCTTGTTGGTGATCCAAAATATGGACCGAGAAAGACAATTGATTTTGGTGGACAAGTATTACATGCAGGAGTTTTAGGATTCAATCATCCTACAACAGGCGAATATATGGAGTTTGAAGCACCACTTCCTGTTGATTATGTACAATTATTAGATGAATTACGAAATAAGGATTGACGAATATTTAAAGAAGGTCTATACTAACGAAAGTGAATGAATGACTTTAACTTAATATTCACCTTTAATGGCAGTCCAGAGAGGCTGAGAAGGTACATGTGAACGTGTTGCTAAAATTTGTGCTGCAAATTTTTCCGACATGCTATTTAAACACGTACTCAACCCTCTCAGGCTATTCGCCTCGAGAGGTTTTTTTATGCCGTTGTAATGATGCTTTACCACTTAGGAAGCATCCCGTAACAATTCGATTGTGCTAAACAGCTTACCAGAGGTAATACTCTAATAAAAGTTGCGCATAATGGACAACACTGAAAATAGATACAAGAGAGGAGGACAAAAGATGTCAAAAAATGAGCTATTAGATGGGCCATCTATGACAAGAGCATTAACACGTATTGCACATGAAATTATTGAACGTAATAAAGGCATTGATGAATGTATTTTAGTTGGTATAAAAACGCGCGGTGCCTTTCTAGCGAGACGCTTAGCGGAGCGTATCGAAAAAATAGAAGGTAAAGCCATTCGTACAGGGGAGCTTGACATTACTCTTTACCGAGATGATTTATCGACAAAGCATGAAAATGAGCAAGCTCATGTCGAGCAAGTGGATATCAATTATGTAGTTGCCAACCAAAAAATTATTTTAGTCGATGATGTACTATATACAGGCCGAACAGTCCGTGCTGCATTAGATGCCATAATGGACTTAGGACGACCAGCACAAATTCAACTGGCAGTGTTGATTGATCGAGGACACCGAGAGCTACCAATTCGAGCTGACTATGTTGGAAAAAATGTTCCGACATCTGGCACAGAGCGCATCGTTGTCAATTTAACTGAAGTCGATGGTGAAGATTGCGTCATTATTTATAAAGAAGACTAACTATAAAGTGAGGAAATGTTATGTCAAAGGCAGTATTAGATGTAAATGACAAACCGACCCCAGTCCAATTGGTGACATTAAGTTTCCAACATATGTTTGCCATGTTTGGGTCAACGATTTTAGTACCACAGCTTGTAGGCCTTAGCCCTGCAATTGCCCTTTTAACAAGCGGAATTGCAACATTGTTCTTCCTATTAATAACGAAGTTTCAAGTACCAGCATATTTAGGCTCATCGTTTGCCTTTATCGCACCAATTTTACTTGCCGCAGGCGGTTTAGATGACAATGGCTTAAGTGTCAACCCAGGTAACGCCATGATAGGGGCAATGGCCGTCGGTGTAACCTACGGCATTGTGTCACTCATCATTTGGAAGAGCGGCTATAAATGGATTATGAAAATCCTTCCTCCAATCGTAGTAGGCCCTGTTATTATGGTTATCGGCCTTGGCTTATCAGGAACAGCGGTGGGCATGGCAATGAATGTTGATGGAGAATATAACTTACTGCATTTCTCAGCAGCACTTGTCACACTATTTACAGCCATTATTTTTACAATCTTCTTTAAGGGGATTTTAAGTACAATGCCGATATTAATCGGCCTGATCGTTGGCTATGTTTACTCCATTTTAATCGGTATCGTCAACTTCGAACCGATTAAAGAGGCAAAGATGTTTGCAGTACCACATTTCATCATTCCTGGTGTAGATTATGACTTTACGATTACATCAACGATTTTACTAGCGATGGTACCGATTGTCATTGTAACAATTTCAGAGCATATCGGTCACCAGCTCGTGCTAGGAAAAGTAGTGAATCGCGATTATATTAAAGAACCAGGCTTACATCGTTCATTACTAGGTGATGGCTTTGGGACATTAGTTAGTGCATTCATTGGTGGTCCACCAAAAACAACGTACGGTGAAAACATCGGTGTTCTTGCTATCACACGAGTTTACAGTGTGTATGTAATAGCAGGAGCGGCAGTAGTAGCGATTTTCCTGTCATTCTTCGGGAAAGCAATGGCAGTGATTGCAACAATTCCAACAGCTGTTCTTGGCGGAGTTTCCATTCTGCTGTTCGGTATCATCGCTTCAAGCGGTCTCCGTATGTTAGTAGACAATCATGTCGACTTTGGCAACAGCCGCAACCTAGTGATTGCCTCTGTTATTCTAGTAATAGGTATCGGCGGTGCGAAATTTATCGTCACAGAATCACTAAGTTTAGAAGGTATGGCATTAGCAGCGATTATCGGAGTTGTGCTAAATGCGGTTTTACCTGGTAAAAAAGAAGCCGATATACCAGTACCTTACAATCAAAATAATAATTCATAGTAGTACCTTTTAATGAATTGTCCAGAGAGGCAAAAAAAGGGAAGTAGTGGACAAGCGATAAGTAGGCATAGAGCTTACTATAGTTTGTCACGCCTCCTTATGCCTCGCTGATGACATCAGCGGGGCTTTTACATTATTTAGACACTTAAATAATGAAGAACGTCATACATAGACGTTCATGACACACAATCTAATGGAGGTACATGATGAAGAACTTATTATCAATGGAACATTTAACAACTGAAGAGATTAGCAGCATTTTACATCGTGCGCAGGCTTTTGAAAATGGCGAAACATCATCGTTATCTCGTGCTTACAACGTTGCAAACTTATTTTTTGAACCGAGTACTCGAACGAAAACAAGTTTTGAGATGGCAGAGCGGAAAGTTGGCTGTACTGTAATCCCGTTTGACGCAAGCTTTTCAAGTGTGACAAAGGGTGAAACAATGTACGATACAGTCAAAACATTAGAAATGATTGGCATAGATGCGGTCGTTATCCGAGCACAAGAAGATGAATATTATAACGAGCTACTAGAAGGCATTAATGTTGCAGTTATAAACGCAGGAGATGGCGCTGGTCAACATCCATCACAATCATTGCTGGATTTGTACACGATAAAAAAAGAGTTTGGTTCTTTTGAAGGGTTAAATATCACAATCGCTGGGGATATATCTCATAGTCGCGTTGCGAAATCAAATGCTTCGGCGTTACAACGACTAGGAGCAAATGTGCATTTTCTTTGCCCAGAAGATTGGGCAGGGGATTTTAAAGCACATCATTCTTGGGACGATTTAATCGAAATAAGCGATGTTATTATGTTACTTCGTGTACAACATGAACGTCATAAAGTAAATAAAAGCTTCTCAAAAGAAAGCTATCATGAAGAGTACGGATTGACAGTGGAACGTGAGAAGAAAATGAAGGAAAAGGCAATTATTATGCATCCAGCGCCAGTTAACCGTGATGTAGAAATTGCATCAGAGCTAGTCGAAAGCGAACGTTCTCGAATTTTTGATCAAGTTCGCAATGGTGTATATACGCGCATGGCAATTATTGAAACGATTTTACAAGGGAGAGAATAACATGACAAAAGTACTTCAAAATGTGCAAATGTTAAATGAACAAGGTGAACTGCATACAGTGAATATCGCCATGGTAGATGGCAAAATTACTGCCATTGGACAAGATGTCAATGTAGCTGGTGCGGAAATTATCGAAGGAAACGGTTTAGTTGTTGCTCCAGGCTTTGTAGATGTGCACACACATTTGCGTGAGCCAGGCTTTGAACATAAAGAAACAATTGCCACAGGCTCTGCATCTGCAGCAAAAGGTGGTTTTACAACGATTTGTGCAATGCCAAATACGAAACCAGTGCCTGACACTGTAGAAAATATGCAACTAATTAACGGTCTTATTCAAGAAAGCGCAGTGATTCGCGTACTGCCATATGGCTCATTAACACAAGACATTTCAGGTGAAGTTCGTACGGATATCGCGGAATTAAAAGCTCATGGTGCTGTAGCATTTTCAGACGATGGTGTAGGAATCCAATTAGCATCGACGATGTATGAACAAATGCAGGATGCGGCAAAGCATAACGTGGTTGTTGTAGCACACTGTGAAGATAATTCATTAATTTATGATGGTGTCATGCATGAAGGCAAGCGCAATAAAGAACTAGGACTACCGGGTATTCCATCCATTTGTGAATCTGTTCAAATTGCGCGCGATGTTCTTCTTGCAGAAGCTGCGGGCGCACGCTACCATGTGTGCCACGTATCAACAAAAGAATCTGTGCGTGCAGTACGTGATGCAAAAGCTGCAGGTATTCGTGTCACTGCTGAAGTTTGTCCACACCACTTATTACTTGAAGAGATGGACATTCCATCCGATGATGCTAACTGGAAAATGAACCCACCATTACGCGGTGCAGACGATAAAGATTCTCTACACGCAGCACTACTTGATGGCACAATCGACTGCATCGCAACAGATCATGCACCACATACAATAGAAGAAAAATGTTGTGGTATGGTTGGCGCACCGTTCGGCATCGTCGGCTTTGAAACAGCATTCCCACTGTTGTATACACAATTTGTTGAGACAGGGAAATGGACTTTAAAGCAATTGATAGATTGGATGACTGTGAAAGCAGCACAAATTTTCGACTTACCATATGGAACGTTACAAGTTGGTGCATCAGCGGACATGGTTTTAATTGATGTAAAGAAAGAACAAACTATTGATGCAGAAGGTTTTGTATCAAAAGGTCGCAATACACCTTTCAATGGTTGGGTCGCAAAAGGTTGGCCAGTAATAACAATTTTTGAAGGTAATATCGTATACCAGGAGGCAGAGTAATGAAAAAACGTTTACTTATTTTAGAAGATGGCACAGTATTTACAGGCACAGCGTTCGGTAGCGAGCGAGCTTCACAAGGTGAGGTCGTATTCACAACAGGGATGACAGGATATCAAGAAACGATTTCAGACCCTTCATTCTACGGACAAATCGTAACGTTAACATACCCACTTATCGGTAACTACGGTATTAACCGTGATGATTTCGAATCAATCACACCAGCAATTCGTGGATTTGTAGTCCGCGAACTAGCAAAAACACCATCAAACTTCAGATGTGATTTAACAGTTGATGAATATTTAACATCAAAGGATATCCCAGGGATTGAAGGGATTGATACACGTAAATTAACACGCATTATTCGTAGCAAAGGATCTGTTAAAGCGATTTTAACTGCGGCTGACGAAGAAGTGAATGTAGAAGAAATCGTCGCAAAACTACAAGCGACACCAGCGATTACGCATCATGTTCGCGAAGTAACGCCAAAGGCTGCTTATCCATCACCAGGTCGTGGTAAACGAGTAGTATTAATTGACTACGGTATGAAGCATGGTATTCTTCGTGAATTAAATAAACGTGATTGTGATGTACTAGTCGTACCTTACAACACACCAGCAGCAGAAATTTTAGCATGGCATCCGGATGGTATTATGCTGTCAAACGGCCCAGGAAATCCTGAAGACGTTGCAGAAGGTATCGAAACGGTACGCAATTTAATCGGAAAAGTGCCAATGTTCGGTATTTGCTTAGGTCATCAAATCTTCTCATTAGCGAGTGGCGCGAAGTCATTTAAATTACCATTCGGTCACCGCGGAGGTAACCACCCGGTAAAAGATTTACGCACAGGTCGTACAGACATAACATCTCAAAACCATGGCTATGCAATCGATATTGAGTCATTAAAAGATACAGATTTAGAATTAACACATGTCGCATTAAATGATGGTACTTGTGAAGGTGTACGTCATAAGAAATATCCGATTTTCACAGTACAATATCACCCAGAAGCATCACCAGGACCAGAAGATTCAAACCACTTATTTGATGAATTCATTGAAATGATGGAAGTAGAAGCAGGGAAGGGGAAACAACATGCCTAAACGTACAGATATAGAAACTATTTTAGTAATCGGGTCTGGCCCAATCGTCATCGGACAAGCAGCAGAATTTGACTATGCAGGAACACAAGCTTGTCTTTCATTAAAAGAAGAAGGCTACCGCGTTATTTTAATAAACTCAAACCCTGCAACAATTATGACAGATACTGAAATTGCAGACAAAGTTTACATTGAGCCCATCACACTAGAATTTGTATCACGCATTTTACGTAAAGAACGTCCAGATGCAATCCTACCAACACTAGGTGGTCAAACAGGTTTAAATATGGCAATCGAGTTAGACAACTCAGGTATTTTAAATGAACTAAATATCGAAATTCTTGGTACAAAACTAGATGCTATCCATAAAGCAGAAGACCGTGATTTATTCCGTAACTTAATGTACGAACTAGGTGCACCAGTACCGGAATCAGACATTATTCATAACTTAGATGAAGCGAAAAACTTTGTCGCAAAAATCGGTTACCCAGTAATCGTACGTCCTGCATTCACACTTGGTGGTACAGGCGGCGGTATTTGCTACAACGATCAAGACCTAGAGGAAATCGTCACATCAGGTTTAAAATATTCGCCAGTTACACAATGTTTACTTGAAAAATCAATCGCTGGCTTGAAAGAGATTGAATATGAAGTAATGCGTGATGCAGCTGACAATGCGATCGTTGTTTGTAACATGGAAAATGTCGATCCAGTAGGTATTCATACAGGTGACTCAATCGTAGTAGCACCAACACAAACACTTTCTGACCGTGAAAACCAAATGTTACGTAATATCTCATTAGATATTATTCGCGCACTAAAAATTGAAGGTGGCTGTAACGTACAGTTAGCCCTTGATCCATATAGCTTCAACTACTATGTAATCGAAGTAAACCCACGTGTATCTCGTTCATCTGCATTAGCATCAAAAGCAACGGGTTACCCAATCGCGAAACTGGCAGCAAAAATTGCAGTAGGCTTAACGTTAGATGAAATTAAAAATCCAGTGACAGGTTCAACGTATGCTTGCTTCGAGCCAGCACTAGACTATATCGTAGCAAAAATTCCACGCTGGCCTTTCGATAAATTCGAATCTGCAAAACGTAACCTAGGCACACAAATGAAGGCTACTGGGGAAGTTATGGCGCTTGGTCGTACGTTCGAGGAAGCGATGCTAAAAGCTGTCCGTTCTCTTGAAACAGGTCAAGTTCATCTAGAGCTGAAACATGCTGAAGATAACTCTGATTCTTGGATTGAAAAACGCATCCGTAAAGCAGGCGATGAACGCTTATTCTTCATCGGAGAAGCATTGCGCCGTGGTGTAACAATCGAACAAATTCATGAATGGTCTGCAATCGACTTATTCTTCTTAAATAAATTCAAAAACATTGTAGATATGGAGCAAACACTTGCTGACCATAAAAACGATAAAGAAGTATTACGTACTGCAAAACGTCTAGGCTTTGCAGATAAAAAAATTGCTGAGCTTTGGGATACAACGCCAGAAGCAATCTATGCATACCGTAAAGAAAACGGTATTATCCCTGTCTATAAAATGGTGGACACATGTGCGGCAGAGTTCGAATCAGAAACACCTTATTTCTACGGCACTTATGAGGAAGAAAATGAATCAATCAAGTCTGAAAAACCATCTGTTATCGTATTAGGCTCAGGTCCAATCCGTATCGGTCAAGGGGTAGAGTTCGATTACGCTACAGTGCACTCAGTTTGGGCTATCCAAGAAGCAGGCTATGAAGCAATTATTATTAACTCAAACCCAGAAACAGTATCAACAGACTTCTCGATTTCAGATAAGTTATACTTCGAGCCATTAACGATTGAAGACGTAATGCACATTATCGATTTAGAACAACCAATTGGCGTAGTTGTACAATTTGGCGGTCAAACAGCTATAAACTTAGCTGATAAAATAGCTGCAAATGGTGTGAAAATTTTAGGTACATCGCTAGAAGACATCGATCGTGCTGAAAATCGTGATAAATTTGAACAAGCTTTACATGCATTAGACATTCCACAGCCTCCAGGTGAAACGGCTGTATCAACAGAAGAAGCGCTTGTGATTGGTAAACGCTTAGGCTTCCCAGTGCTAGTACGCCCTTCATATGTACTTGGTGGACGTGCAATGGAAATTGTTTATAACGAAGAAGAATTACAACATTATATGGAGAATGCTGTTGAGGCTTCACCTGACCACCCAGTTTTAGTTGACCGTTACTTAACGGGTCAAGAAATTGAGGTAGATGCGATTTGTGACGGTGAAAATGTATTAATCCCAGGTATTATGGAACATATCGAACGTGCAGGGGTACACTCTGGTGACTCGATTTCTGTATACCCACCACAAAAATTAACACAAGCGCAAAAAGATACTTTAGTCGATTACACGACTCGTCTAGCAAAAGGACTTGGCATCATCGGCTTAATGAACATCCAATATGTAATTTCACAAGGTGAAGTGTATGTGATTGAGGTAAACCCTCGCTCATCTCGTACAGTACCGTTCTTAAGTAAAATTACGAACATTCCAATGGCTAACATTGCAACGAAAGCGATTCTTGGTAAATCAATCGTAGAGCAAGGCTATCCAACTGGCTTAGCGGCAGAGCAAAAAGGTGTGTTTGTTAAAGTGCCAGTATTCTCATTCGCAAAATTACGCCGTGTGGACATCACATTAGGACCTGAAATGAAATCAACAGGGGAAGTAATGGGTAAAGATGCAACATTAGAAAAAGCCCTTTACAAAGGCTTAGTTGCAGCTGGCATGGAAATTCGTACAGAAGGCACAGTATTATTCACTGTATCTGACAAGGATAAAGAAGAAGCAATTGCACTTGCAAAACGTTTTTCAACAGTTGGCTACCGCATTGTAGCGACAGAAGGTACAGCACAAGCGTTTGAAGCAGCTGGCGTTCGTACAGATGTAGTAGGTAAAATCGGTGCAAAAGGACAAACGTTACTAGACTTAATTCAAAATGGTGAAGCTCAGTTAGTAGTCAACACATTAACAAAAGGCAAGCAACCAGCTCGTGATGGATTCCGAATTCGTCGTGAGTCTGTAGAAAATGGTGTACCTTGCTTAACGTCATTAGATACAGCAGAAGCAATGCTTCGTGTAATTGAATCAATGACATTTACAGCAGAACAAATGCCGAAAGCGGAGGTAGTACATTAATATGATTCGTCAAGAGAAAATGACGGTCGTCTCTCAAAAGCAAATTGCGACAAACATTTTCGAATTGACACTTCATGGTGAACTGGTTCAGGATATGACTCCTGGCCAGTTTGTCCATGTAAAGGTGTCAGATTCATTGGAGCCGCTTTTACGTCGACCTATTAGTATTGCAAACATAGATAAAGACAATAGTGAATTTACAATGATCTATCGTGCGGAAGGTCGAGGAACACAAGTGTTAGCGACAAATCGTGAAGGACAGTTAGTCAATGTCCTTGGCCCAATTGGTAATGGCTTCCCAGTCGATGCTGTAAAGACGGGCGGGACGGCATTGTTAGTTGGTGGCGGCATCGGTGTACCACCTTTACATGAACTATCAAAACAGCTTAATGCTCGTGGTGTGAAAACAATCCATGTATTAGGCTTCCAAACAGAAGATGTTTGCTTCTATGAGGAAGAATTTAATGCACTTGGTGAAACACATTACGTAACTGTAGATGGATCGAAAGGAACGAAGGGCTTTGTAACAAACGTGTTAGAAACGCGTGCGCCGGAGTTTGATGTGTTCTATTCTTGTGGCCCTCTACCGATGCTCAAAGCGTTAGAAGGCTTCTACCCAGAAAAAGAAGGCTATTTATCGTTTGAAGAGCGCATGGGCTGTGGCATTGGAGCGTGCTTTGCATGTGTGTGCAAGACAACCGATCAAATTGAAAAAGACTATGTCAAAGTATGCTCTGACGGTCCAGTATTCCCGAAAGGTACGGTGGCATTATGAGTCGTTTAAATATCCAAATACCTGGCTTAAATTTAAAAAATCCAATTATGCCAGCTTCAGGCTGCTTTGGCTTTGGTCGTGAATATGCTCAGTTGTACGATTTATCGAAGCTTGGCGCTATTATGATTAAAGCAACAACAGTGGAAACAAGACCCGGCAATCCAACACCACGTGTAGCGGAAACAGCAGCAGGGATGCTAAATGCCATTGGCTTACAAAATCCTGGTATTGAAAAAGTAATGAATGAAGAATTAAAGTTTTTAGAACGCTATGATGTGCCAATTATCGCCAATGTAGCTGGTACTGAAACTGCAGATTACGTGGAAGTTGCACGTCGCATCTCTGCAGCGCCAAATGTAAAAGCGCTAGAACTGAATATTTCTTGCCCGAACGTCAAATGTGGGGGCATTCAATTCGGTACAGACCCAGCAACAGCACGAGAGCTTGTTGCAGCAGTAAAAGCTGTTTCTGAAGTCCCTGTTTACGTGAAATTATCACCAAATGTAACGAATATCGTAGAAATCGCTCAAGCAGTTGAAGCTGGTGGAGCGGATGGAATTACGATGATTAACACATTAATTGGCATGCGTTTGCATGAACGTACAGGTAAACCAGTAATTGCAAATGGTACAGGGGGCTTATCTGGCCCTGCAGTAAAACCAGTTGCCATTCGTATGGTATATGAGGTATATAAAGCCGTCAATATTCCGATTATTGGAATGGGCGGAGTGAGCGAAGCGCAAGATGTCATTGACTTTATGTCAGCAGGTGCATCAGCAGTCGCAGTTGGGACAGCCAATTTTGTTGACCATTTCGTTTGTCCAAACATCATTGAGGAGTTACCAGCAAAGCTTGACGCATTAGGCGTAGAGCATATTACGGACATAATCGGAAGGAGCCATCGTTAATGAATACAAAACCAATACTAGCACTTGATTTCCCAGGTGAAGCGGAAGTTTTCAAGTTTTTAGCACATTTTCAAGAGCCTCTTTTCGTAAAAATTGGTATGGAGCTTTATATGCAGGAAGGTCCTGATATTGTACGTAAAGTGAAGGATTTAGGGCACGATATTTTCCTAGATTTAAAGCTACATGATATTCCAAATACTGTTGGCTCTGCGATGAAGGGCTTAGCAAAATTAGGAGTAGATTTAGTCAATGTACATGCTGCAGGTGGGCGTCCAATGATGGAAGCTGCACTCGAAGGACTAGAAGCGGGTACACCAGCAGGTCGAGAGCGTGCAGCATTGATTGCTGTGACACAACTAACATCTACTACGGAAGCGCAAATGCAAGCGGAGCAAAAAATTGCGTTAACATTACAAGAATCTGTACTACATTATGCTAGCTTAACAAAACAAGCGGGCTTAAATGGTGTTGTCTGCTCAGTTCATGAAGCACAGGCAATCGCCGAAGTGTGCGGTGAGAACTTCTTACGTGTCACACCAGGTATCCGTTTAGCTGGTGGTGATGCACACGACCAAAAACGCATCGCTACGCCAGATGGTGCAAAACGTGATGGATCTTCATTAATCGTAGTAGGGCGTGCCGTAACAGGTGCCCAAGATCCAGTAGCAGCATATAAAATCGTAAGTGAATTATGGGAGGCAACAAAATGACATTACAAAACGAAATCGCACACGCTATGCTAAAGGTTGGCGCAGTCGAATTAAATCCAACAGATCTTTTCACATGGGCATCGGGCATTCAATCGCCGATATACTGTGATACACGCTTAACTATTTCAGATCCAGTGATCCGTAAGCAATTGGCAAACGGCTTAGCGAAAATTATTAAGGAAAATTTCGAAGGTACAGAAATTGTAGCTGGTACTGCTACAGCAGGTATTCCACATGCTGCATGGGTAAGCGATATTTTAGACTTACCAATGGTGTACGTGCGTTCAAAAGCAAAAGAGCATGGTCGTGGAAATCAAATTGAAGGAAAATACACAGCAGGCCAAAAAGTTGTGGTAGTAGAAGATATTGTGTCAACAGGTGGTTCTTCCATTACAGCAGTAGAAGCTTTGCGTGCAGCGGGGTGTGAAGTACTAGGTGTTGTTTGTGTCTACACTTATAATTTGCCACGCGCTGAGCAAGCGTTTGAAGAAGCGGGCATTCAATATGTATCTTTAACTAACTTTGATTTTCTAATTGAAGCAGCAAACGAATCAGGTGCTATTAAAGAAGAAGATATTCCATTTTTAAAAGACTGGCATGCAAAACTTAAAGCTGGAACATTATAAGTTTAATAAATCAGAAAAACGAATAAAAAACGATCACGGGTAAATTAGCCAGTGATCGTTTTTTTTTTTTTATAAAGATGTACGTTTAGAAAAATTTATAAAAAAATAGTTTTTTACTGTAGCAAAAAGTGCTTTTTGTTGTTAATACTTTAAACCGAAAAATTATATAAAAATAATTATTGAATATTTAAAATAAACAGAAATATCGAATTGTTCCTATAATCTTCAAGTTTACCAAATAAAAGAATGAATTAAGAGAGAAGAGCATGAAATACAGTTTAGAATATTAGTATATTTAAATAATAAATAATTGATGGATAATAGAAAAAATAAGAAGGGAAGCAAATAGATGTTTAAAAAGAATAGAAAAATTATATAATTTTTTGTAATAGTTGTATGGTTTATTATGTATATAACATTATGAGAGTTGGAAAAAAACTCTTGATTAAATGCGTTATTTCTATATAAAATAGCAATATGAATAATTTTCAGATAATTCCATAAGTATATAGTTAGATGATTTTTTTGTTTCTACTGTAAAAAATTTATTAATTTGTTTTTAATTAGAATTATATAAAAACTAATAAATATTTGAGTAGAAATGATATTGAAATAAGTTTAATCAATTTTGAATCCTTTTTTCTGAATATTGAATCAGAAAAGATTGTCATCGTAAGTTTTTACTACATATTTCTATTTAGAAAAAATACAAAAAGGTGTGATGATTGCAATGAATTTAATGCTTGAAGTGAAAAACCTTAAAACTGGTTTTGATATAGACGGAGATATATATCACGCGGTGGATAACGTTTCGTTTTCCGTTAAGCCCGGCCAAATTGTAGGTATTGTAGGGGAATCTGGTTGTGGAAAAAGTGTTATGTCACTGTCGATTATGCAGCTACTTCCTCAAGGGATTGGCAAAGTTACTGGCGGAGAAATAAAGTTCCAAGGCAAAAGTATTGAGGGCTACAAAAGTGATGAGATGAATAAAATACGAGGAAAAGATATTAGTATGATCTTTCAAGAGCCTATGACATCTTTAAACCCTGTATTTACAATTGGCAATCAGATTGAAGAGATTTTATTAAACCATCTACCAATCTCGAAAACTGATGCAAGACAGCAGTCAATTGAATTATTAAAGAGTGTAGGCATACCAAGACCAGATAAAATTGTCGACGAATATCCACATCAACTATCAGGGGGGATGCGACAAAGGGTCATGATTGCGATTGCCATCGCTTGTCATCCAAAGCTTTTAATTGCTGATGAACCTACTACTGCACTAGATGTAACTGTACAAGCACAAATACTTGAATTGCTGAAAAAAATTCAAGCGGAAAATGATATGTCCATTATATTGATTACGCATGATTTAGGTGTAGTGGCAGAAATGTGTGATGAAGTCATCATTATGTATGCTGGGAAAATTGTAGAGCGCACGAATGTGGACAATCTATTCTATAATCCAAAGCATCCTTATACGAAGTTATTAATGGCATCCATTCCACGCATTGATATCGAAGTTAGTGAGCTAACGACAATTCAAGGCATTGTGCCATCTTTAAAAAATATGCCGACAGTCGGCTGTCGATTTGCAGATAGATGCCCGTCGGTGAAACCCGAGTGTAGTACGGTAACTCCTCAGCTTGTCCAAATCGGCGATGGCCATGAGGTTTCGTGCTTACTATATGAAGGTTCTATCCTAGAGAAGGTGTGAGGTAACAACATGACTGATACGACAATCAAACAACAAAAAGAAACTTTGCTCGAAGTGAACAACTTAAAAACCTATTACCCTATTAAAGGTGGATTTCTTAAAAAAACAGTCGGACAAGTGAAGGCTGTAGACAATATTTCATTTTCTATCAAAAATGGTGAAACATTGGGCTTAGTTGGTGAGTCAGGATGCGGAAAATCAACAACAGGCCGTACGATTATTAGATTGTTAGATTCTACAGAAGGACAAATCGTGTTTGATGGAAAGGATATTACGAAAATACAAGGCAAATCATTAAGAGAAATAAGAAAAGATATCCAGATGGTATTCCAAGATCCTTATGCATCATTAAATCCAATGCAGATGGTAGGGAGTATCGTAGCTGAGCCTATTATGAATTTTCATAATAAAACACTGAATTCTTTAAAAGAAGAAGTCATTGAATTATTAAGAAAAGTAGGGTTACCTAAGGACGCATATTATAAATATGCGCATGAATTTTCAGGTGGTCAACGTCAACGAATTGGTATTGCAAGAGCACTAGCCCTTAAACCGAAGCTAATAATTGCCGATGAACCAGTTTCTGCCTTAGATGTTTCCGTGCAATCACAAGTTTTAAATCTACTAAAAGAATTGCAAGATGAGTTTGATTTAACCTTTTTATTTATTGCGCACGACTTAAGTGTTGTAAAACATATGAGTGACCGCATTGGCGTTATGTATTTAGGCAATATTGTTGAAATTGCAAACAAGGTAAGCATATATGACGAGCCATTGCATCCATATACACAAGCACTCATTTCAGCAATACCTGTGCCGGATCCTCGAAAAAAAAGCAATCGCATTGTTTTACAAGGCGATGTACCGAGCCCAGCTAATCCTCCGCAAGGATGCCCATTCCATCCAAGGTGCCCGAAGGCTATGATGGAATGTTCCTTAACTAAACCAGTATTAAAGGAGGTGAAGCCAGATCATAAAGTTGCTTGCCACTTATATTAAATATGGCAAGAAAAAAAAGGAAAAAATGCTTTTCAAAATAAAAAATTAACGGGGGGAAAAAAATGAAAAAGACTAAAACATCATGGTCACTTTTACTAATGCTCGTCATGGCATTGTTCCTAGCAGCATGTAATAATGATTCATCGAAAACTGACGACAAAGATACAGGAAAGGATACAGAAAAACCAGTAACGACAACTACTGATGCTAAAGCAGGTGGCGTTGTAACATTCGGTACAGACCAAGCGCCAGAGGGCGTATTTGACCCTGCCTTTGCAGGAAGTATTGTAGATAGCTATATCCAAGGCTTCATGATGGATGGTATTTATGATGTAAATGATGAGTTAGAATATATACCAAACCTTGCAAAATGGGATATTAGTGAAGATAAATTAACGTATACATTCAACTTTGAAAAAGGTGTGAAATGGCATAATGGTGAGGAATTAACAGGTGAAGACTGGGTATTCGCTTTAGAAACTTTAGCAGATCCTGATTATGATGGCCCTCGTTTTAATTATGTTGAAGGTGTAAAAGGGGCAGAAGATAAAAAAGCAGGTAAAGCAGATAAAATTTCAGGAATTGAAGTTGTTGACCCTTACACGATTAAAGTTACATTTAAAGAAGTGAAAATTAATAATCTAGAAAGTATTTGGCAATTCCCAATGCCGAAGAAACATTATGAAGGCATTGCAGTAAAAGATTTAAGTGAATCGAAGCAAGTGCGTGAAACGCCTGTAGGCAATGGACCGTTTAAGGTGAAAAAAGTTGTTGACGGCGAATATTCTGAATTAGAGCGTTTTGATGATTACTGGAAAGGGAAACCAACGCTTGATGGTGTAATTGTAAAAGTAATTGACCCATCATTAGCTGCGGGTGCGTTCCAAAACGGAGAAATCGACATCATGGATATTAGACCACAATCTGTGAAAGAGCTTTCAGCATTAAGCAATGTACGTATCGAAGAAACGACTGGTGTAGGCTATTCTTATATCGGGCTTCGTTTTGGTCATCGTGATAAAGCTACACTTAAAAATGTAGCAGATTTTGATAAATTCAATTCAAAAGAATTACGTCAGGCACTATTATATGCTCTTAACCGTCCAGCAATGATCGATGCTTTCTTAGAAGGAAAAGCTGAAGTTGCGAATACAGTTATTCCAGTTACTTTCTGGACTGCTGCAGATGCTTCAGATTTAAATGCATATGACTTTAATGTAGATAAAGCGAAAGAACTGTTAAAAACAGCAGGCTATGTTGATAAAGATGGCGATGGATTTGTTGAAGATCCACAAGGCCAACCATTTAAAATTTCATTTGGACACTATGCAGGACCAGCGGCATTTGAAGGTCGTTCACAAGCAATCATCCAATCTTGGAATGATATTGGCGTAAAAACTGAATTAGCAACAGGTAGCTTAGTTGAGTTTAACTTGTACAACGAGATGAAAGATAATGATGACGCTGCATTAGAGGCATTCTTCGGTTCTTGGAGTATGGGCTCTGATCCAGATCCATCTGGCCTATGGGCAAATGATGCAGAATGGAACTACGGTCGTTATGTAGATGAGGAAAACGACAAATTATTAAAAGAAGCGTTAAGTGAAGCTGCATTTGATAAAGACTACCGTAAAAAAGTTTATGTTGATTGGCAAAAATACTTCAACGAACAATTACCAGCACTTCCTTTATGGGAAAACCTAGATCTATATGGTATTAACAACCGACTACAAGGTGTTCATATTAACGCTGTTGGTTTCCAAACAGACGTTTATAAATGGCATATTGTCGAGTAAGTTAAATGCCTAAAAAAGGCTGAGAAACCTACTACTATCGGGCTCTTTTAGGAGCCTGGTAGTAGTAAATTATAATTGATAAGGGGACGTCACATGCTTCAATACACACTTCGAAGATTACTCGGCATGATTCCATTGTTACTCCTTATTTCGTTAGTTGTGTTCTTCTTAGCAAAAATGATGCCAGGAGATCCATTTGCGGGAGAAATTGATCCATCAAATACAAACCCACAATACATCGAGGAAATGAGAGAGAAGTTAGGCTATAATGATCCAATTATCGTGCAATATGGAAGATGGATGTCTAATTTTGTACAAGGGGATTTTGGTAAATCAACAGTTTATAAAAAACCTGCAGTAGAAGTAATTGTACAACGAATTCCGAATACATTATTTTTAGCAGTAACATCTTTAATTTTGACGTATATTTTTGCTTTTTTCATGGGTATGTATGCTGGGCGAAAACCATATACATTAGGCGATAATTTAATAGCTTCGTACAATTATTTGGCTTTAGCGATTCCATCATTTGTCGCTGGTATTGTAGCCATTTATGTTTTCTCTTTCCAACTAGGGTGGTTCCCATTCAACGGCTCAGTTGGCGTAGGGCTTCAAGAAGGAACGTTTGCTTATTACCTAAGTAGGGTTCATCATGTGTTATTGCCTTCACTTGTATTAGGATTAATGGGAACGGCTTCCTATACGCAATTTTTACGAAACGATATTATTGAAAACAGCAGAAAAGATTTCGTCCGTACAGCGAGAGCAAAAGGAACAAAGGAATCAAAAATTTACAACAAGCATATTTTAAGAAATTCGATTATTCCGATTATTACTTTTCTTGGTTTTGACATCGCTACATTAATTAGTGGTGCAGTAATAACAGAAACCATCTTTACTTATCCCGGAATAGGCGCACTGTTCTTAGATTCCGTTGGTAGAAGAGATTATGCGGTCATGATGTCGATAACTATGTTACTTTCGTTCTTAACACTTTTTGGGAATTTAGTAGCCGATTTATTGTATGGTATAGTAGATCCGCGAATTAGACTAGATTAGGGAGGGGAAATATGTGGAGATTATTACAAAACAAGAAGCGTCTGCATCAAAAACACTGAATAAAAGCCCCTCTCCATGGGTGATAGCGAGAAGAAAGTTCGTTAAAAATAAATTAGCTATGATAAGCCTTATTTTTTTACTAATCGTTATTATTCTATCGTTTTTAGCGCCATATATTACGACAAAAGATATTGTGCGTGTAGACTTTATGAAAATTAGCCAACCACCTTCAAGTGAGAATTGGCTTGGAACCGATACAAATGGCCGTGATGTATTTACACGAATGCTTTATGCTGGTAAATCTTCTTTAACGGTTGGTATAGGTTGTATGTTTTTCATTGTTTTAATTGGGACAACTATAGGGTCTATTTCAGGTTATTTTGGTGGCAAGATTGATCAAATTTTAATGCGTTTCACTGACTTTGTATTAATGTTCCCTTTATTAGTTTTTGTTATCGTATTAAATACGATTTTAGTTGGTAAAGTTTCGGGGCTATGGACGTTAATCATTGTCATTTCCGTTTTAAGCTGGGGTAGTGTTGCCCGCGTTGTACGAAGTCGAATTCTTGCAGAAAAAGAAAATGAGTACATTTTAGCTGCACAGTCAATCGGCTGTAAATCATCGAAAATCATTATTAAACATTTATTACCGAACGTCGCTTCTACAATCATTGTACAAGCTACATTATTAATGGCGGTAACCATTGTAATAGAGTCGGCGTTAAGCTTCTTAAACTTCGGTGTGCCAGCAGATACGCCAAGTTGGGGAAATATGCTTGCAGAGGCTAGAAACTCAGATGTGTTAAGAGATAAAATTTGGATATGGATTCCACCAGCAACAGCAATTACATTAGTAATTTTATCGATTAATTTTATCGGTGAAGGACTAAAAGATGCGATGAATCCAAAATCAAGAAGATAATGTTGGTAAATAAATGGCACCTATCAAAGTGAACTTCACTTTGATAGGTGCCATTTGCTGTTGGTGTGGAGCGAGGGGGGTGATTCTGCTAGCGGAGCAAGGAGGTGATTCCGCGGAGCAAGGAGGTGATTCCGCGGAGCAAGGAGTTGATTCCGCGGAGCAAGGGAGGTGATTCCGCGGAGTGAGGAGGTAATTCCGCGGAACGAGGAGAGAATCCCGCGGAGTGAGGTAGTGATTCCGCGGAGCAAGGGTGTAATTCCGCGGAGCAAGGAGGTAATTCCGCGGAGTGAGGTAGTAATTCCGCGGAGCGAGGAGGTAATTCCGCGGAGCGGGGAGGTAATTCCGCGGAGTGAGGAGAGAATTCCGCGGAGCAAGGGAGTAAATCCGCGGAGCAAGGAGATAATTCCGCGAAGCGGGGGAGTAATCCGCGGAGCAAGGATGTAAATCCGCGGAGCAAGGGTGTAATTCCGCGGAGCAAGGGTGTAATTCCGCGAAGCGAGGAGGTAATTCCGCGGAGTGAGGAGGTAATTGAGGTGATGCCGCGGGGCGAGGAGAGAATTCCGCGGAGCGAGGTAGTGATTCCGCGGAGCGGGGAGAGAATTCCGCGGAGCAAGGGGGTGATGCCGCGGAGCGGAGAGGTAATTTCGCGGGGCGAGGGTGTAATTCCGCGGAACGGGCAGATAATTCCACGGAGCGAGGAGAGAATTCCGCGGAGCAAGGAGAGAATTCCGCGAAGCGAGAGAGGTAATCCATCGAAGCAGGGACCTAATCCCGCTCTATTAGAAATATGTAGAAAGAAATATCAAAATTGTACATGGAAGCCTGAAATGAAGCGTAGAAACTAACTATTTTTATGTAAAAGGTTGCTAAATTTAAATTTGATTTTTGTGTGGAAAATAAAAAAATAATTATAAGTTTATGGTAAAAATAAAATTTTTTTAATGTAATAAGGAATTAAAAAACAAAGCGTTTTAAAACAAAACGTACTTGAATAAAAGCATTCAAATAAAATTTATTTATTAGCAAATTTTTTTATTAATTATTGAAAAAGGTTGATTTATGAAGTTAAACTTCACTCTATTTTATTATTTTAAAATATTTCATGAGCGTTTACTTATTTGTTTTATTTATATAACAAATAAGTAAAATTGGTAGGTGGAAAATGAAATTCATCTAGATAAATAGTAGGTGAGAATACTCTTTTTTATGATAATAATTTGAAAAAAACGCTTGATTTTGCATATAAATACTAGATAAAATAGCGTTATAATTAATTATCAGATAATTCTATCTATACGAAGGCAGGTTGCTTTACTTGTAATTAACAAGCTAAATGTGCTTGTCTTTAGCAAAAATAAAAAAATAGGGAGGGGTTAGTTTAGGGGAATTATAATTTTGAAATAAAGATAAATGTATTTGTCAGAAAACTGAATGTTGGAGGGAGATTGTTTGTGTACAAATAACTTATTAACAATTAACAATTTAACAACGAGTTTTCGTATTAAAGACACATACCACGCAGCAGTAGAAGATGTCTCGCTCTCACTAAGAAAAAATGAGATTTTAGCGATAGTAGGAGAGTCGGGCTGTGGGAAGAGTACGTTAGCCACAACTATTGTTGGCTTACATAATGATGGGAATACAAAAGTGACTGGGGAAATACTTTACAATCAACAAAATTTAACAAAGTTAAGTGAAGTACAATTCAACCAATTAAGAGGCAATGATATTGGCTTTATATTTCAAGATCCTCTTTCAGCTTTAAACCCATTAATGCGCATTCATGAACAAATTGCGGAAGGTCTTATTTATCACACAACACTAACTAAAAAGCAACGTGAAGCACGTGTTTTAGAATTGCTTGAGCAAGTAGGGATTGCTCATCCTAAACGGGTTGCTAGACAATTCCCGCATCAATTATCAGGTGGTATGCGCCAACGTGTCATGATTGCGATAGCGCTATCCAGTAAACCGGCCATCATTATTGCTGATGAACCGACTACAGCTTTAGATGTAACGATTCAAGCACAGATTCTAGACCTTTTAAAGTCGCTTCAAGATGAGACACAAGCAGGCATTATTTTAATTACCCATGACTTAGGTGTTGTGGCAGAAATTGCAGACCGTGTAGCCGTCATGTATGCAGGGCAAGTTATTGAAGAGGCACCCGTTCAAGAACTGTTTAATAATGCTAAACATCCATATACACGTTCCTTATTAAATTCAATTCCACAAACACATGAGGAAAATGAACGGCTAGAGGTAATACGGGGTATGGTGCCTTCGCTCATGAATTTGCCACGTGAAGGCTGTCGTTTCTCTGCACGCATACCGTGGATTGATGCATCAGCACATGAAAGTGATCCACAATTACATGAAATTGCACCGGGGCATTTTGTTCGTTGCACCTGCTGGAAACACTTTTGCTTTGAAGGGGAGCTAGGAGGTGGACAGTATGACATTTATGCTAATTAAAGATTTAAACGTCCATTATTCAATACGAGGTGGCTTTTTTAATACTGTCATTGATAAAGTGTATGCGGTTGACGGTGTGACGATGGCGTTTGAAAAAGGAAAAACATATGGTTTAGTCGGTGAATCAGGTTCTGGTAAATCAACTACAGGTAAAGCAATCATTGGTCTCGAAAAGGTAACGTCTGGCCAAATCATTTATGAAGGGCACGATGTTACTAATAAACGACGTAAGCGTAATTCTGCGTATAACAGAGATATTCAAATGATTTTCCAAGACGCACACTCGAGTATGAATCCAAGAAAGCGTGTACTGGATATTCTAGCAGAGCCAATGCGCAATTTTTTGAAGCTCAGCGATCAGGAGGAACGCAAGCGTATTAAAGCGCTACTTGCCATTGTTGGTATGTCAGAGGACGTCTTGTTAAAGTATCCGCATGAATTTTCAGGAGGACAAAAGCAACGTCTTGGTATCGCGCGGGCAGTTGCTACTAATCCAAAATTGATTATTGCGGACGAGCCTGTATCCTCACTTGATTTATCGGTTCAAGCACAAGTACTAAATTTTATGAAAGATATTCAGCAAGAATATGGGCTAAGTTACTTATTTATATCTCATGACCTCGGAGTCGTAAAACATATGTGTGATTACATTGCAATCATGTACAAGGGGCGCTTTGTTGAAACGGGTACCCGTCAGGATATTTACATCAATCCACAGCATATTTACACAAATCGCCTGTTGTCAGCTATACCACATATTGAGCCTGAAACGAGGATAGCACGTAAAGCAGCTCGGCAAAAAGTCGAAGAGAAGTATCGCAAAGATCATCATCACTATTATGATGAGAATGGTAAAGTATACCCTTTAAAATCCATTTCAGAGACCCATAAAGTAGCGATGTCTGAAATTGAGCAGGAGGGATTGTAAAATGTGGAAAACTGTTATTAGACGCATTATTGTAATGATTCCCCAAATGTTTATATTGAGTTTAATTATATTTATTTTGGCAAAACAAATGCCTGGCGATCCTTTTACAGGATTAATTACACCAGAGACAGATCCTTCGAGGATTGAGGAACTACGCATACAAGCGGGCTTCTATGATCCTTGGTATGTTCAATATTATCGCTGGATTACGAATGCCTTTCAAGGTGATTTTGGACAAAGCTATACATATAAAATTGCGGTGTCCACTCTTATTGGTGAGCGTGCACTTAATACATTTTGGCTTTCATTACTTAGTGTTATTCTTGTCTACTTGCTCGCCATACCATTGGGAATGCTTGCAGGACGTAAGCAAGATACATTTTTAGATAAATCGATTATCCTATACAGTTTTATTAGCTTCGCAATTCCCACTTTTGTATTATCTCTCGTTTTCTTGTTCGTTTTTGGTTATCGCTTAATGTGGTTCCCAACGAGTGGAACCGTTGATGTTGGACTTGAATCAGGAACGATGGCCTATTTTTGGAATAAAATATATCACTTGCTATTGCCTGCTATGACGGCAGCTATTTTAGGTACTACAGGGATTATCCAATATTTACGCTCGGAAATTATTGATGCTAAAACACAAGATTATGTAAAAACAGCTCGAAGTAAAGGCATTCCAATCCGTAGAATATATGCGCGACATATTTTCCGCAATTCAGTTCTTCCTATTGCAGCGTTTTTAGGGTTTACAATAACAGGTTTATTAGGTGGCTCGATTTTCATAGAAACTATTTATGGCTACCCAGGTATGGGGGAATTGTTTATTAGTTCAATAACGAGTCGCGACTATAGTGTCATTACTGCACTCATCATGCTCTATGGTTTCTTAGCATTATTAGGTAGTCTGCTGTCGGACATTATTATGAGCATTGTGGATCCTCGTATCCGTATAGACTAACGACTAACATAATGTGTAAGAAGAGGTGAATATGAATGACGCAACAAACTTACGAGACGAATATGATGGAAAACTCTCCGCCGACAGGTATACAAGTCGTTTTACGAGAGTTTAAAAAAGATAAAGTAGCGATGTTTTCCTTTTTTGGTGTCACGATTATTATGTTAATGATTTTTATTGCAGCAGGGATGCTCAACCAAGAAGAAGTATTGAAAATTAATTTGCTAGAACGCTATACCGAACCAGGTGTTAATGGATACATTCTTGGAGCGGATGAGGCAGGGCGTGATGTGCTTGGCCAGCTAATTATTGGGGCGAAAAATTCGCTTTTAATTGCTATATGGGTAACGGTGATAGCCAATATTATAGGCATAGCTATGGGAATTATTATGGGCTATTACAGCGGTATTGTGGATAATGTGATGATGCGAATAATTGATTTTATTATTACATTACCGACACTTATGATTTTTATTGTCCTTGTTTCTATCATTCCAGAATATGGCGTTCTTGAGCTCGTTATTATTATTAGTGCATTTCAATGGATAGGGATTGCTCGGTTAATTCGAAGTAAAGCTTTATCAGAAGGACGACGGGATTATGTGAGTGCATCCAAAACGATGGGGACAAGTGATATCGCTATTATGTTTAAAGGGGTATTACCGAATTTAAGTTCGATTTTAATAGTAGAGTTTACATTAAGTCTTGCGGGTAATATTGGGATTGAAACAGGGCTATCATTTTTAGGGTTTGGGCTACCCCCTTCGACTCCAAGTTTAGGAACTTTAGTAAGCTATGCTAGAAATCCGCTCGTCTTAGCTGACAAATGGTGGGTTTGGCTACCAGCATCTTTATTAATTTTAGTTTTAATGCTTGGTATTAATTATATCGGACAAGCACTTCGTCGCGCCGCTGATGCAAAACAAAGATTGGGATAACAGAGGAGGCTATAACAATGAGGAAAAAGTGGTTGATGACAATCGTTACGTTGGCAATCTTATTGCTATTAGCTGCCTGCAATCGCAACGATAAAAAGCAAGCAAACGAAGCTGAAGGCAGCAACGATAAGCCAGCACAAACGGAAGATAACAAAGTAGATACAAGTACTCTTCCAGTTGAAGTAACAAACGAAGGGGACACTATTCAAGGGGGCACATTACATGTAGGGCTTGTGACAGATTCGCCTTTCAAAGGAGTTTTCTCCTGGGAGCTTTATGCAGATGTCTATGATGCAGAAATTATGGGCTACGCAACAAATAATTTATTTGTCGTAGATGAAGACTTTTTAATAACTGATAAAGGCATCGCCAAGTTAGACGTCGATGCAGATAATAAAAAAGTAATGATTTCGATTCAAGGAGATGTAAAGTGGTCGGATGGAACGCCATTAACCGCGGAAGATCTAATCTATCCTTATGAAATAATTGGTCATCCCGATTATGAAGGTGTACGCTACGATGATGACTTCAAAAATATTGTAGGGGCAGAAGAATATCATGATGGCAAAACAGAAACGATTTCTGGTATTAAAAAAATAGATAATAAAACGATTGAAATTACTTTTAAGAAAATATCACCTGCAATTTATTCAGGTGGTGATGGTTTATGGAGCTATGCAGCACCGAAACATCAACTTGCATCCATTGCCGTAAAAGATTTAATTTCATCTGATGTCGTTCGCAAAAATCCAATTACACTAGGGCCATTTAAATTTGACAATATAGTCAATGGTGAGTCCGTACAGTTTGTAGCAAATGAACACTACTATAAAGGTAAACCAAAAATTGATAAAGTGGTTGTGCAAGTTGTACCAGCAACTTCCGTTGGGGAAGCGCTGAAAACAGGGAAATTTGATATAACATCAGAATTTAGAGCTAATCAATATGATAGTATTAAAAATTTATCGAATATTTCGATATTAGGGCGTCCTGAATTATCATACAGCTATCTCGGCTTTAAGTTAGGGAAATATGACAAAGAAAAAGGCGAAAATATTTATGATGAAAAGGCAAAAATGAATGATATTGATTTACGTAAAGCGATTGCCTATGCAATGGATATTGAAACTGTAACAGATAAATTTTATCAAGGGTTACGAGTGCGTGCCAATTCTCTGATCCCACCAGCTTTTAAATCATACTACGATGAAACGCTAGAGGGATATCACTACAATCCTGAAAAAGCGAAAGAAATACTAGATGCAGCAGGCTATAAAGATACAGATGGTGATGGTATTCGTGAAGATAAAAACGGTAATAAGTTTGCTATTCGTTTAGCGGCGATAGCTGGCTCTGATACGGATGAAGCGATCGTTGAGTACTATCGTCAAAATTGGAAGGATGTTGGTTTAGATGTGCAATTAACGACAGGGCGTCTTCTTGAATTCAACAACTTCTACGATAAAGTAGAAGCAGATGATCCTGAAATTGATATGTATATGGGGGCTTGGGGAACTGGAACAAATCCATCTCCAGCAGGATTATATAGTAAAGGCGCAGCGTTTAACTTCAGTCGCTATGTTTCGGAAGAGTTGACGAATTTATTAAATAATATCGATTCTGAGGAAGCGCTAGATACAGATTATCGTGCACAGGCTTTCCGTGCATGGCAAGAATATATGCATGAAAAGGCAACGATTATACCAATGTATTTCCGTACTGAAATTATTCCTGTCAATAAACGCATAAAAAACTACACTATTAAATACGGAAATGTTACAGAGCTACAAAATGTTGAATTTATAGCAGACACAGCAATTAAATAGGTCAATGTTTATGATGTAACTAATATAAAGAGAAGTGAGATTCATTGGAAGAAATGGGGAGGAAATACCGATGAGAAAAGAATGGTCAATACTATCCGTAATGTTAGCATTCCTATTGCTATTAGCTGCCTGCAATCGTACCGATAAAGAGCAGGCAAACGAGCCTGAAGGCAGTAATGATAAACCAGCACAAACAGAGGATAACAAAATAGATACAAGTTTACTACCGACTGAAGTAATAAATGAGGGTGAAGCCATTCAAGGAGGCACATTACATGTAGGGCTTGTTTCAGATTCACCATTCAAAGGCATTTTCTTAGCTGAGCTTTCTGCGGACGCTACAGATAGTTCTATTACAGGCTATGCTTCAAATGGTTTATTCGAAGTCGATGGAGACTTTCTAATAACAGATGAAGGAATAGCCAAGTTAGAAGTTGATACTGACAATAAAAAAGCGACAATCACTATTCAAAGTGATGTAAAATGGTCGGATGGAATGCCATTAACGGCAGAGGATTTAATCTATCCATATGAAATAATCGGCCATCCCGATTATGAAGGCGTACGTTATGATGACAACTTCAAAAATATTGTAGGCGCAGAAGAATACCATGATGGCAAAGCTACTACAATTTCTGGTATTAAAAAGATTGATGATAAAACGATTGAAATTTCTTTAAAGAAAGTGTCACCTGCAATTTATTCAGGTGGTGATGGTTTATGGGGCTATGCAGCACCTAAGCATCAACTAAAATCCATTGCGATAAAAGATTTAATTTCATCTGATGCTGTAAGAAAAAATCCAATCACACTTGGACCATTTAAGTTTGAGCAAATTGTGAATGGAGAGTCCGTGCAGTTTGTAGCAAATGAACACTATTTTAAAGGAAAACCGAAAATTGAAAAGCTTATTGTACAAGTCGTTTCCACTTCAACTGTTGGTGAAGCGTTGAAAGCAGGGCGATTTGATATCGCTTCAGTCCCTGCTACACAATATGATACTATAAAAAATTTATCGAATATTTCGATTTTAGGGCGTCCTGAATTATCATACAGCTATCTCGGCTTTAAATTAGGAAAATACGATCAAGAAAAAGGTGAAAATATTTATGACGAAAACGCTAAAATGAATGATATCCAATTACGACATGCGATTGCCTATGCAATGGATATCGAAACCGTAACAGATAGGTTTTATCAAGGTCTGCGAGTGCGTGCGAATTCATTAATTCCACCAGCATTTAAAACATACTATGATGGAGCGCTTGAGGGCTATCATTATGATACTGAGAAAGCGAAAGAATTATTAGATGCAGCGGGCTATAAAGATATAGATGGTGACGGTATTCGTGAAGATAAAGAGGGCAACAAGTTTACCATTCGTTTAGCGGCGATGTCAGGTTCTGATACGGATGAAGCGATCGTCGAGTACTATCGTCAAAACTGGAAAGAGGTAGGCTTAGATGTGCAATTAACGACAGGGCGTTTAATTGAATTCAACAACTTCTACGATAAAGTACAAGCAGATGATCCTGAAATTGATATGTATATGGCTGCTTGGAGTACTGGCACGAACCCGTCACCAGCAGGGTTGTACAGCAAAGGAGCCGCATTTAACTTTAGTCGCTACGTTTCTGATGACTTAACAAAGCTATTAAATGATATTGACTCAGAAGAGGCATTGGATGCAACATATCGAGCGAAGGCATTCCGTTCATGGCAAGAATATATGAGTGACAAGGCAATGATAATACCAATGTATTTCCGCACGTCAACGATAGCAATCAATAAACGGATAAAAAGCTATAATATTGATCGGGAAACGGGTACAGAGATACAAGATCTTGAACTAATAGCTGATGCACCGATAAAATAAGTGTATAATGGTAAATATAGTATTTCTTACAATTTATAGAAGAGATGAATAATCGAATCCTCAAAAAAAAGATCCATCCATTGCATAAGTTCAATGGATGGATCATATATTATTTAGTGGCAACCCATGTTTTCACAAGGTCAGCAGTACC
Organism: Lysinibacillus sp. NPDC097162; assembly: GCF_044762185.1. NCBI lineage: Bacteria > Bacillati > Bacillota > Bacilli > Caryophanales > Bacillaceae > Lysinibacillus > Lysinibacillus sp. NPDC097162. The sequence goes on from NZ_JBIWDT010000001.1 coordinate 113,731, forward strand.
ATAAACATAATGTTGTTCGCCAACTTCATGGTATGTTGCGCTTTCGTCAACTTCTGTATGTTTGTAAGGAATACGTTGACGACGCTTTTCTGACATTGGGTCTGGAAGCGGGATTGCTGATAATAATGATTTTGTATAAGGATGAACAGGATGATTATAAATATCATCGGCTTTACCAATTTCCATAATTTTACCACGATACATAACGGCGATACGATCACTGATGTATTTAACCATTGAAAGGTCATGGGCAATGAACAGGTATGTTAAGCCACGTTCTTTTTGTAGTTGTTTTAATAAGTTAACAACTTGCGCTTGAATCGATACGTCAAGTGCAGAGATTGGTTCATCGGCAATGATGAACTTTGGATCTAAGCTAAGGGCACGAGCGATACCGATACGCTGACGTTGACCACCTGAGAATTCATGTGCGTAACGATTGGCGTGCTCTTTGTTTAAACCTACAGCTTCAAGCAATTGGTTGATTTTTTCGCGACGTTCTTTCTTATCCTTGTATAAGCCATGAATATCGAAAGCTTCTGCAATGATTTCCCCAGCTGTCATACGAGGGTTTAACGAAGCATATGGATCTTGGAAAATCATTTGCATTTGACGATTAAAAGTCTTTAAATCGCTTTTTGATTTTTTACCATGCACGTTTTGACCATCGAAAATAATTTCGCCATCTGTAATATCATATAGGCGAATGATTGAGCGACCAGTCGTCGATTTACCACAGCCTGATTCTCCAACAAGTCCAAGTGTTTCACCTTCATAAACATCAAAGCTAATACCATCAACAGCTTTAATAGGGTTGCTTGGTGAACCAAAGTATTGCTTTACGTTTTTAATTTCAAGAATTTTTTTTGCACCTGTTTTAGTCATTGAATTCTGCCTCCTTCGCTAAAAAGCCCTCAATACGTTTAGCAACCGCATCTGGAAGTGGAATTTTTGGCGCATCAGGATGTAACAACCAAGTTTTTGCAAAGTGAGTGTCGCTTACTTGGAACATTGGCGGCTCTTGCTCATAGTCAATCGCCATTGCAAATTCATTACGAGCAGCAAAAGCATCTCCCTTTGGAGGGTTTGTAAGATCTGGAGGTGAACCAGGAATCGTACGTAATAGCTCGTCCTCATTACTATCTAAATCAGGCATAGAACCAAGTAATCCCCATGTATAAGGATGTTTTGGATTATAGAAAATATCATTTACTGTACCATACTCGACGATTTGACCAGCATACATAACGGCTACGCGGTCAGCAACGTTAGCTACAACGCCTAAGTCATGCGTAATGAAAATGATAGAAGTTTTAGAACTTTTTTGGATTTCTTTCATTAATTCTAAAATTTGTGCTTGGATTGTTACGTCCAATGCAGTTGTTGGCTCATCGGCGATTAACAGCTTAGGATCAGCCGCAAGTGCAATAGCGATAACAACACGTTGACGCATCCCGCCTGAAAATTCATGTGGATATTGATTGTAACGTTTTTCAGGGAAGGGGATACCTACTTGCGTTAAAAGTTCGATTGCGCGTTTTTTAGCATCAGCCTTAGAAACTTTCTTATGTTGCAAAATTACTTCAGTTATTTGACGTCCGACCTTCATAGTTGGATTCAAACTTGTCATCGGATCCTGGAAGATCATAGCAATTTCATTTCCGCGTACTTTCGACATTTCTTTATCAGAAAGTGGAATTAAATCACGGCCGTTAAATAAAATTTGTCCTGACTCATAAATACCAGGTGGCTGTGGAATTAATTTCATTAAGGCGTTACTCGTAACACTCTTACCAGAACCAGATTCACCAACGATCGCTAGTGTTTCACCTTCTTTTAAATCAAAGTTTACACCACGCACAGCATGGACAAGCCCTGCATATGTTTTAAAGTTAATTTTTAAATCTTTTACTTCTAAAATTGTTTTACTCATTTCGGCCACCTCCTTATTTACGTAGTTTTGGATCTAATGCATCACGTAAGCCGTCACCAACTGCGTTAAACGCAAAGATTGTTAGTGAGATAAATACCGCTGGGAAAATTAAACGCCAAGGGGCATTTGTAATTGCTTTATTCCCTTCAGATGCCATTGTACCCCATGAAGCGTGCGGAGCAGGAACACCAAGTCCTAAATAACTTAAGAATGACTCGGTGAAAATAGCAGACGGAATTGTTAGAGTCATTGTTACTAAAATCGCACCAAGTGCATTTGGAATTAAATGTTTTAAGATTAAATGCATTGTGCTCGCACCTAAAGTACGTGCAGCAAGTACATATTCTTGATTTTTAATGGATAATACTTCACCACGAACGATACGAGCCATGCTAATCCAGCCTGTAATCGAAAGGGCGATAATCATAGGGAATAAACCTGGTTGTAAAACTACTAATAAAACGATTACAACTAAAAGGTAAGGCACAGCTGTTAATACGTCGGCAATACGCATCATAATATTATCAACACGACCACCTGCTAAACCTGAAATACTTCCCCAAAGAACACCAATCACTAAGTCAATAACAGCCGCTGTAATCCCGATAAATAGGGAAATACGAGCACCTGCCCAAATACGTACGAAAATATCACGACCTAAATCATCTGTCCCAAACCAAAAATCAGCAGATGGGCGACTGTTGTAGACACCAAGTTGATCGCTATATTTATATTGTGAAAGCATTGGAACAGTAATCGCCATTATAATAACGATAATCAGTGTAATTAAACCGAAAATTGCCATTTTATTATGTGAAAAGCGAATAAATACTTCCTTCCAGAAGGAAACGGATTTATCAGCTAATTTATCTGTTGCTTCATGATTTCCACCGACAATTTTAAACATATCTTTGTTAATCGGTTGCTGTGTCATTACTTTTTCGCTCCCTTCAACTTAATTCGCGGATCAACAATGCTATATAGAATATCGACAATTAATACCGCAAATAAAAGGATGATTGAATAGAACACTGTCGTTCCCATGATAACTGTGTAATCACGGTTTGTAATACTTTGTACAAAGTGTTTACCTAGACCAGGGATTGCGAATATTTGTTCAACGATGAAACTACCTGTTACAACACCAGCTGTTAATGGGCCAAGGTAAGTAAGAACTGGCAGTAAGGAATTTCGTAAAGTATGGCGGAAAACGATTGTCCATTTGCCAATTCCTTTAGCACGTGCCATTTTTACATAATCACTGCTATTTTGCTCAAGCATACTTGAACGTGTTAATTTTGCGATAAAACCCATGTGTGAGAATGCGATAGCAAGGGCAGGTAAAACACTATAGATGAAGCCCTTCCATCCACTAACAGGGAACCAGCCTAATTTAAAGGCTAAGAAATACTGCATTAAGCCTGCCAAAATAAATGATGGTACTGAAATACCGAGCACCGCAAAGGTCGTTGCCAAATAATCCGGCCATTTATTATGATAAAGCGCTGAAACTACGCCTATTAATACACCGAATCCAATCGCCAGTAGCATAGCTTCAATCCCAAGTGTTAACGAAACTGGGAAGCTCTCATTAATCATATCATTTGTAGAACGCGCTTTATACTTCATAGACTCACCGAAATTAAATGAGGCCGTATCGATTAAATAATCTTTATATTGAATATACCAAGGGTTATTTAATCCATACGTTTCGTTTAACTTTTCCTCAATTTGAGGAGGGAAATTACGTTCACTTGCAAAAGGACTACCTGGAGCAAGACGCATTAAGAAAAACGTAGCCGTTACGATGACGAAAAGCGCGAGAAGTATATACATCAGCCTTTTCAAAATATATTTAATCACATAAAACTCCTCCTTCTATTTGTCAATTTTCTGACAAATAAATGCCTTCGTATTTTAAAAAGAGCTGACTCGCGCCGAAGTGGCCACGAGGCAGCTCTTCGCTGTAGAGCTTAAAAGATAAAAGATTCAGTAGTGAAAATTATTCCACATCAACATATTTAAGTTTAATGTTACCTAAAATATCTGGAACCATGTTTTTAACTTTTTTATCAACTACTGAAAGGTTAGTGTAGTAGTAGATTGGCGCAACAGGGAATTCTGAAACTGCGATAGATTCAGCTTGTTTTAATAGGTCTAAACGTTTAGCAGAATCACCTTCAGCAATAGATTGTTTTAACAATTCTTTGTATTTAGGGTTTTCCCAGCCTGTATCGTTGTTACCATTTGCTGCTGTATCATACATTTCAAGGAATGAATAAGCATCGTTGTAGTCAGCGATCCAACCCATACGTCCTACTTGGTAGTCAAGAACGTTAAGTTTTTCTAAATACACTTGCCATTCAGAGTTATCAAGACCTACAGTAATACCAAGGTTTTTGCTCCAGCCTTCTTGGATGAATTGAGCAATAGAAGCATGTCCTTCACTTGTATTGAATGAAACATTAATTTTAAGATCTTTTGGATCTTTAATACCAAGTTCTTTCATACCAGCTTCAAGTGCTGCTTTAGCACCTTCGATATCGTTATCTTTGAAGTAACCACGGTCTTCTTCAAAACCGTTAATTGCAGATGGAACCATACCTAAAGCAGGTTTTTGTTCACCTTTAGTAATGTTGTCAATTAAGCCTTGACGATCGATTGCTAATGTTAACGCTTTACGGATGTTAGCGTTTCCAGTAATTTTGTCTGTTGTATTGAATTTGTACCAGTATACACCAGCATAGTCAGCGATTTGTAATGAACCGTCTGCTTTAAAGCCATCAATTTCATCAAGTGAAACTGTTTGATAAGGAGCACCTAAATAATCGATTTCTCCAGTTTTGAACATTGTTGAAGCTGTTGCTTCATTTTCAACCATACCAATGTTTACAGTATCTAGAGCTACACTAGAAGCATCCCAATACTCAGGGTTTTTCTTTAATACTACTGAATCATTGTGTTTCCAAGTATCTAATGTGAATGGTCCGTTCGTTACGAAGTTTTCACCAGCATCAGTGTACCAGTTATCATTGCCTTCAACTACTTTTTGATTTAAAGGAGCATATGTTTTAAATGCAACTAACTCTAAGAAGTAAGCTGTTGGTTGTTGTAAAGTTACAACTAAAGTTTTGTCATCTTCAGCTTTAACACCAACATCATCAGCAGAACCTTCGCCTAAGTTATAAGCTTCAGCGCCTTTAATTGGGTAAAGTAAAGATGCGTACTCAGATAAGTTTTCAGGATTTAAAGCCCATTTCCAAGCATATTCGAAGTCGCCAGCAACTACTGGATCTCCGTTTGTCCATTTTGCATCACGTAATTTGAAAGTGTAAGTTAATAAATCTTCACTCTCTGTATAGCTTTCAGCCATACCAGGAGCTGGTTTTCCATCAAGGTCTAAAACCATTAAACCTTCAAATACGTTTTGAAGAATTGCCCCAGAAGTAGTATCTGTTGCAAGTTGTGGATGTAAAGATGGCGGCTCAGAAGCTACAACTACGTTCAACTCTTTAGAAGAAGCTGTTTCTGATGAACCAGAATCTTTTTTATCGTCTTTTGCTTTATCAGACGAATCTCCACCGAAGCCACATGCAGCAAGTACTAGTGAAAATACTGCAAGGACTGTAAGTAATAAAAACTTTTTGTTCTTATTCATGTGAATCCCCCTTATACAATTTTTAAGCCTTTTGTGAAGCTCCTATTTAATATACCAAAAAAGTCATTGTGCACAAAATAAAAAAGATTCAAATTTATATAGTATTATCTGACATTTACAAGAATAATAATTTTCTTCGGTCTATTACTTCAGTGTACGAAAGTGTTTAAATAATGAGAATTTGATTTAAAACAGCTAAAAATATCAAAAATAAAACAAAATCGAAAAAATGACTTACTATACCGAAAATTCCTATTTTTTCGATAATATTATGACGCAATAAAAAATGATTCAAAAGTCACAGTTGTTATACCTTAAGAAATTTATATAGTTTTGTAGAAAATCATCGTAAAACTAAGTGAATATGATTTTTAATAAGGTAATTTCTTGTAATTTCTAATCTAAAAATATGAATAATACTATCTATAAATGATATATAAAAATTTTGTTTTGTATTTATCTAGTATTTAGCTTTAAGAGAGAAAAAAAGGGAAAAGGAGAGAAATTTGTATGAAATAGCATGCGGTTTAATAGATAGAATAGCGCCATTTAAGCACAAGATAGTAGTCTAATATTTTTTTAAAATAATACTATGACGTTTTGGAAAGCGGTTGAATATATGAAAAAGCGTTATTTATTAACGTTTAGATAAAAATTCGAAGTTTGTTTTTCTCTTTTTCGGCATATATCTACATGGTGATATGTATTTTGTATAAAAATGATTTCTTATTAAAAATTTATCTGAAGTTCGTCAATTCATTCGATTTTTAATAAATGTATTGCATAGAAAAATACTCTAGGCAAACGCAATGTGTCGTTTACCTAGAGTATTTTTTGAGGTTTATAACTTAAATTGATGTATCTGATTTTGTAAATCTAAAGACTTTTCACTTAAATCTGTCGCTACTAAGTTTACTTGTTGGATTGTTGCGGCTTGTTCTTTCATTGCCTCAGCGATAATTTTCGTATTGTCAGCACTTGCTGAAGCACCATAAGCAATTTCAGCAACAGAAGCTGCTACTTGCTCAGCACTGGCAGATATTTCTTCAGAAGTTGCAGAAATATCTTCAATTTGATCTGACATTGTATTAATTGCTGTAACGATAGATTCAAAAGCAATGCCTGCATTTCCTATCATTTTAACACCGTCTGTTACAGAATGAAGGCCATCAAATACTGCCTTTTCTACATTTTTGGTATCTTGTTGTATGTCTTTTGTTAAAGCAACAATTTGATTGGCAGATTGTTTTGATTCTTCCGCTAGCTTGCGTACCTCGTCTGCTACTACAGCGAAGCCTTTACCATGTTCACCAGCACGTGCGGCTTCGATAGCGGCATTAAGTGCAAGTAAATTTGTTTGATCCGTAATTGTTGTTATAACTTCTGTAATATTGCTAATTTCTACTGATTGTTTACTAAGTTTTTGAACGAGCGTGTTAATCAGTTGAGTTGAATCATTGATGACGTTCATTTGTTGCTGTGCTTCTTCTATAATGCTGTTACCACTGTTGGCTGTTTCAGATGTAGCAATAGCACTATGGTGAAGCTGTTGTGTTGCTTCTGCAATACGTTGTACCCCTGTTGCAGTTTCATCCATAGCCGCAGCACTTTCCTTTGCAGCAACTGTTGCGGCTACTGCTGACGCAGCAGTGTCATTAATACGTGATGTAACCTCGTCTGTTGTAGCAGAAACTTCTTCAGTAGAGGCAGTTAACTCTTCGGCTGCGCCTGTTAAATGTTCGGAGTTTTCTTGTATATGTGTCATTAAACTACGAACGTTACTTTTCATCGTGTTAAAGGCTACTGCTAGCTGGCCAATTTCATCTTTAGATTGATTTGCAATATCTTGATGATATAATTCACCATTTGCAATATTGTTAGCAGCAACTACTACTGATTTTAAAGGGCGAGTAATTTTACGTTGTACATAGAACATAAGGAATAAGCCGAGTGTTACACCAATAGTAAGCGCAATAACCGAAATGATTTGAGAATTTTTTACTGCCTGTTTAGATTCCTTCGTAATAATTTCTAATTGATTCTTTTGATAGTCTACAATTTTATCAGAGACTTCTGATAATTTTCTGTTAGCTTGTTGGGCTTCACCATTTACTTTTTGTAAAGCTTCTTCTATATTACCTCTATCATGTAAAGCTAAAACAGTACCAGCTGCTTTGTTAAAAGCATTGTTATATGTATTAAGCTCTTTAGCGTATTCAATCATTTCGGGTGAATCTGCTTTTTCTGTAATTTCCTCAACATGCTTATCAAGCATTAATGAATATTTTTCAAAACTCTCCTTATTATATGGAGTATCTTCTATAAACATTGCGCGAATAAAAAGACCTTGCATCGCTAATTCAATTTTAATATTATCCGATAATTCAACTAAGGAGACGCGATTTTCTAATGCATCTTCAACTTTACTTTCAATTTTAGAAAATTGTATAAACAAAATAAGCAAAGAAATGAATAAGGTAAAGATGATCGAGAAAAAACCGAAGCTTAACTTTTTGCCAACAGACATAGTGAATACGCCCTTTCTGAATTGCTTAAAAATTTTTATAGTTAAATTAAGACATCGTGGAGGCTAGAAGTCAATAACAGAAGGTAGAAACAGTTCAGAATAATCATTGTGGAAATCTTAAAATATCGTAATAGGGAACATAGCCTGTAAAAAACACAAAAGGCATTGATTTTTATCTATATATAGTACACATTGCGGAGAAAGAACTTTGTGAAAGAAAAATACGATGCAATTAGCATCGTATTCCTATCTTTAAGACTGTTTTTTTAACTGTAAAATGACAGTTTCATCTGGATCGATAAACAATGTTTTTTGTTCGAAATAGATAACAAATCCAGGTTTAGAACCATTTGGCTTTTTGACTTGACGTATTTCTGTATAATCTACTGGAACAGAGGAAGAGTCGCGCGCTTTTGAGAAATAAGCGGCAAGTATCGCAGCTTCTCGCAATGTCGTATCATCTGGCTCAGTAGCATGAATGACTACATGTGAACCCGGTATGTCCTTTGTATGTAGCCATATATCAGTACGTTTAGCAATTTTAAATGTTAGCATATCATTTTGTTTATTGTTTTTGCCTACAGAAATAGGTGTCCCTGTAGATGATATATAATGTTCTGGTTCAGGTTTTAGTTGTTTTTTCTTTTTCTTAGCGTGACGTAGTTTTAAATAGCCTTGTTCCGCTAATTCTTCACGTATTTCTTCTATATCACCTGGAGCTGCTTGTTGAACCTGTTGAGCTAGCATCTCAAAATAAGTAATTTCTTCTTTTGTTTTTTCAAGTTGCTCTTGTACCATAATAAGGGCATTTTTAGCCTTTGTGTATTTTGTGTAATAACTTTGCGCATTTTCAATAGGTGTTTTTCGTTCGCTTACAGGAATCGTAATTTCTTCAGCGGACTCACTATAATAGTTAGTTACTGTTACTTCCTTCACACCTTTTTCGAAAGCGTATATATTGGCCATAAGCAGTTCCCCAAATAATTGGAATTGATCTAGTTTGGAAGCACGCTCATAGTCTTTCGTCAGTTTTTTTATCTTTAATGACAATTTATCGATTTCGTTTTGTAGCCAGCGTTCTAAATCTCCAGCTTGTTGTTTCACACGATCTCGCTCAGCACGTGCAAAAAATACGCGGTCAAGCAGTTCATGTACATTTGGATAAACAGTTTTTTCTCCTTGTAAATGGGTTAAAGCGATAGGAGAGAAATAGGTTTTGTTATTGGAAAATACATACATTGGTTCTGTGCCGCCATCACGAAAGGCTGCCATAAAGTCTCTGAAGCATACTACTTTATTAGTTGCAGTTGTTAAGCGGAATAATAATTCCTCGGCATGTAATGGAGAAAAGCCGACAAATTGCGAAACAACTTCTTTTGCTGTTTTCGGCTCAGTAAAAAATGCTGTTAACTGCTCATCTGAGACCGATAGGGGTTGCCATTTATTTTGGGCAGGTGGTGCAATATAAGGCTGTCCAGGTAATATTGTGCGGAAACTATTCATCGATGGTGATAAATGTTTTAAACTATCGATAATTTTATTTTGTTCCTTATCAATTAATAGCAGGTTACTATGGCGACCCATAATTTCTGCGTGTAATTCCCGTACAATTGGATCGCCAATTTCATTTTTACTATGGATTTCTACTATAATAATGCGATCTAGGTCGTGCTGTTTAATAGATGAAATAAAACCACCTTCTAAATGTTTACGTAATAACATACAAAACATAGGAGGTTCCGCGGGGTTTTCTATTGTTTGCTCAGTAAGATGTACACGTGCATAGGAAGGGTGGATAGAAAACAATAATTTGTGGTTGCCACCATTTGCGCGAACTTGTAAAACAACTTCTTGAGCATTAGGTTGATGTATTTTAGTAATGCGACCTGTTACTAATTGTTGCAGGTCTGTTGTCATTGAATAAGTAAATAAGCCATCGAATGCCATTTTAATTCCTCTTTCCAACGATATATTGCATCATTGTGTATTCGTATATAATAGTAATTTTTGCGCCATATTTGGCTGTGTATATGAACATATAGGATGGGATTCTTCCTATTATAAATTGTGTTCAAACAGCCATCTCATGTATGGATGCATTTTTTGTATGTTTATCATAGCATTTTTTAGGTGAATATTAAAATATAGCTTCAGATGTGGTAGAATTAATTTTTGCACTAGCGAATTTTTTGTGGAGAGACGTCATAAATGACAGAGCTTATGTTATAATAATCCCAGTATGCAAAGAAAGGTGTGACGAACCTTGGTGCGTAGTATGACTGGTTTTGGCAGAGGTGTCACAACAACAAGAGACTTTCAGTTAACCGTAGAAATACGCTCGGTCAACCATCGTTTTTTAGAAATTCATGCAAAGTTCCCAAAAGAATGGCTTGAAGCAGAAATTTTTGCTAAGAAATTGATTTCACAAGCTTTATCACGTGGAAAAATTGATGTGATGGTAGATGTGAAGGATTTAGAAAACGTCGAGCAATCTATTGAAATTAATTGGTCATTAATTGAAGCGTATCGTAAGGCAAAAGAGCAATTAGCAAGTAAAGTACCCCTAGAAGAAAAATGGACAATGCAGGAGCTATTAGCGCTAGAGCAAGCGTTAGTACAGAAAAAACCGCAACTAACGCCAGAGGATTTATTGGGGGCAGTTGAGCATGCGGTGACAGAAGCTACTAGACAGTTGATCCAAATGCGTGAGCGTGAAGGGCAAGAATTGCAAGATGTTGTTGTACAATATAAGGAACAGTTAATGGAACAAGTGAATCAAATTCGCTCGTATTCATCACTTGCTGTTGAAAAATATCGTACGCGATTATTAGAACGAATTGCTGAAATAGCAGATGGAGCGCTCTTAGAAGACCGTTTGCTCGCAGAAGTAGCGATATTTGCTGAACGAGTGGACATAACAGAAGAGTTAGATCGTTTAGATAGTCATTTTAACCAACTGGAAGAAACGTTACTAGAAACAGTTTCAATCGGACGTAAATTAGACTTTTTAATGCAGGAGATTCATCGCGAAATTAATACAATAGGTTCAAAAAATCAATCGACAGAAGCAGCCGTTGCAGTAGTTCAGGCAAAAACAATTTTAGAAAAGATGCGAGAGCAAGTTCAAAATATCGAATAATATGCTTGCATCTGTTATAAATTAAGGGAGATATAGAGAATAAATGATAAAAGAACGTGGATTATTAATTGTTCTGTCTGGCCCATCTGGTGTAGGAAAAGGGACAGTGCGAAAAGAATTATTTTCTCAACCGAATACGAATTATGAGTATTCCATCTCAATGACAACACGAAATCCTCGCGAAGGTGAAGTAGATGGTGTAGACTATTTTTTTAAGTCGCGTGAAGAGTTTGAAACGTTAATTGAACAAGGTGGCTTATTAGAACACGCTGAATTTGTAGGGAATTACTACGGCACTCCGTTAACGTATGTAAATGAAACACTTGATGCTGGTCGTGATGTGTTTTTGGAGATTGAAGTACAAGGAGCAGCGCAAATTCGTAAAAAAGCACCGGATGCCTTATTTATTTTCTTAGCCCCTCCAAGTTTAACGGAATTAAAAGATCGTTTAGTTGGGCGTGGGACAGAGACAGCGGATGTTATTGCGAAGCGCATCGCAACTGCAAGTGAAGAGCTTGAAATGATGAGCTTATATGATTATGTAGTTGAAAATGATGAAGTGACAAATGCCTGTGATCGTATAAATGCGATTATTAAAGCCGAGCATTGTCGAAGAGAACGTGTTGAAAAAAGATATTTGTCAATGTTGAGAGGAGAATAAACCAATGTTATACCCATCAGTAGATGCCTTAAAAAAAGAGATCGATTCAAAATATTCTTTAGTAAGCTTAGCGTCAAAACGTGCTCGTCAAATGCAAGAGATTGAAGGTACTGAGCGCTTGCACAAATATGTTTCCTATAAATATGTAGGGAAAGCACTTGAAGAGGTAGCAGCAGGTGTACTTACGAAAGTATCTCAAGATGAGTCAGCTGTGTACGAAGACGAAATCTAACATTGATGTAACAAAGCTTTTGCCAAGTTAATGTTAAAATCTGCAGTGATTTTTTGATTATACAAGAATGCCGAGAGCTCCCGAGGAATTGTCCTTTGGGAGCTTATCGTTTGAAAGGACGACATTGTAGATGAACAAAAATATTTTACTTTGTGTATCAGGTGGTATTGCTGTTTATAAAGCTGTAGCACTAGTGAGTAAGCTATCTCAGGCAGGTGCCAACGTAAAGGTCATTATGACAGCATCGGCGCGACAGTTTGTCAATCCGTTAAGCTTTCAAGTCATGTCAAAAAATGATGTCTATTTCGATACATTTGATGAAAAGGATTCAAATGTGATTGCCCATATAGATTTAGCAGATTGGGCAGATTTAATATTAGTTGCACCTGCAACTGCAAATGTCATTGGTAAACTCGCAAACGGTATTGCTGATGATATGGTCACGACGACTTTACTTGCCACAACTGCTCCCGTCTGGCTTGCGCCAGCAATGAATGTTCATATGTATGATCATCCAGCAGTAAAACGCAACTTGGCACAGCTAGCGGCAGATGGCTATCAATTTATTGAACCGTCAGAAGGCTTTTTAGCGTGTGGCTATGTTGGCAAAGGTCGTTTAGAGGAACCAGAAAATATTACAGCTCTTGTGCAAGATTATTTTTCATCAAAGGTAAAGCTATTAGCAGGTAAAAAGGTGCTTGTGACAGCGGGTGCATGGTATGTCCCTTTGGATGATCAACATGTAATTAGTACAAAGGCGAATGGTCGGATTGGACAGGCGTTAGTGAATGAAGCACGAGCACTTGGAGCACATGCGATTTTAATTGGTGGAGAAGCTTCAAATGCCAATGATCTTATTGCGGAAGTTGAGCGCTTAAAAAAACAATATCCACATGCATTTTTACTTCACGCGGCCCATATACCAACTATTGAAAGAGCGCCTATTCTGTCTGTCGAAGGTACGACTGCAGTGACATTTGGACAAAAAGTTTATGGTGAACCGATGTTACAAGTTTTATCTGACGAGTGGATTGATTTTAGTCATACTGCGAAAGTAAATGGTGAAGTATTGGATGTCTCGGACGCGACACAGTTTGCGAAAGTTTTATGGCAGCATGTATTACAAGGTGAAGCGCAATGAGTTTATATGCTGAGATTATAGTGGATGTTTCGACATACCATGTAGATCGCACATTTGACTATGCTGTTCCTACAGAATGGATAGCTGTTATAGAAAAAGGTTGTCGTGTGAAAGTACCTTTTGGACCAAGAAATGTACTAGGATTTGTCGTAGGTTTAAAAAGTGACACAGATGTCCCTGAAAACAAAATAAAGCCAATTGCACAAATTTTAGATATAGAGCCCGTTTTCACAGAAGAAATGCTGTTGATGGCAAAGTGGTTAAAAAACGAAACGATTTGTTATGAAATTGATGCTTTGCAAGTAATGCTACCTTCAGCACTTCGGGCAAAGTATGAAAAGATTGTTAAGTTACAAGTTGAGCAAGATACATTGCCAATACAAGTTCAGCAGATTTTTGGAAAACGTCAAAAGGCAAACTTTAAGGAATTTGAACGTGTAGGTTTATTGCCGTTATTAAAACAACTGATTGCAGATAAAATTGTAAAGATAGAAAATGTTGTGAAGCAACAAGGGAATGTTAAAGAAGTACGTATGGTCAAAATAGCAGAAGACGAACAAGCGCTAAGAAATGCAATGTTAGAGGCATCGAGAGCTGCGAAGCAACGATCTTTAATTGAATGGATGTCTACGCATCTAGGAGAAATTTTTACGCCTCAGCAAATTTATGATGAAACAGATGTATCTGCTGCAGTATTACAAGCGGTCATTGACAAAGGAGCTGCGCGTTTTATACAGGAAGAAGTGTATCGAGATCCTTTTACAAACGAAGTTGCGCGCACCCAATCTTTACAATTAACGGACGAGCAGGCTGTTGCATTAAACGCCATTGCACACTCACTTGATACACATTCCGCTTCAACCTTTTTATTGCAAGGTGTAACAGGTAGTGGTAAAACAGAAGTCTACTTACAGGCGATTCAAAAGGTTTTACATGAGGGCAAGGAAGCGATTATGCTAGTGCCTGAAATTTCCTTAACACCGCAAATGACAGAACGTTTCCGTAGTCGCTTTGGTGAAATGGTTGCGGTCATGCATAGTGGGTTATCTGTAGGTGAGAAGTATGATGAATGGCGGAAAATTCAACAAGGCAAAGTAAGGGTAGTAGTTGGTGCGCGGTCAGCAATTTTCGCACCTTTTACAAATTTAGGGCTCATTATTTTAGATGAGGAACATGAATCTACTTACAAGCAGGAGGATTCCCCACGCTATCATGCGAGAGATGTGGCAATTTGGCGTAGCCAATATTACCAATGTCCTGTCATTTTAGGTAGTGCGACACCTGCCCTTGAGTCGTTTGCTCGTGCAAAAAAAGGTGTCTATACACTACTTACTTTAAAACAACGTGCACTGCATCAGGCGATGCCAACTGTATTTGTTGCAGATATGCGCGAGGAACTGCAAAAAGGAAATCGCTCTATGTTTTCTGAACTGCTCATTGAAGGGATACGTACTCGACTCGAACGACAAGAACAGATGGTGCTATTTTTAAATCGAAGAGGGTATTCGTCATTTGTGCTATGTCGTGATTGTGGTACTGTCGTACAATGTCCGAACTGCGATATTTCGCTAACCTATCACCGCACAACTGAAAAACTGAAGTGTCATTACTGCGGTTATGAAGAACATGTACCACAAATTTGTCCGCAATGTCAAAGTGAGCATATACGGTATTTTGGGACAGGAACGCAAAAAGTGGAAGAAGAAATTTATAAGCTATTCCCAGAGGCTAGGGTACTAAGAATGGATGTTGACACAACAAAGCACAAGGGGGCGCATGAAGAGATTTTGCAAGCATTTGGTGAGGGGCAAGCCGATATTTTACTCGGTACGCAAATGATTGCAAAGGGACTTGATTTTCCTAATATTACACTTGTTGGTGTGCTTAGTGCCGATACATCATTGCATCTACCAGATTACCGTGCAGCGGAACGGACTTTCCAGTTACTCACACAGGTAAGTGGTAGGGCAGGACGACATGATAAACCAGGTGAGGTCGTCATTCAAACTTATACTCCTGAGCATTATGCAATTGAATTAGCTAAAGTACAAGATTACGAGCCATTTTATGAACGAGAAATGTTTTTACGCCGTCGTTCAGGCTATCCACCTTACTATTTCGTTGCGCTTATACAAGTATCTCATGAAGATGTCATGATGGCAGCGGAGTATGCCGGGCGAGCCGCGGATTGGCTTCGGGGAAATTTATCAAATCAAGTGTCTATTATAGGCCCAACAGTTGCAAGTATTAGCCGTCTCCAAAATAGATATCGCTATCAATGTTTGATAAAATATAAAATTGAACCAAATCTGATACCTGTATTGCAACGATTACTTGCAATGTATCGAGCAGAATGGATAAAACAGGGCATATTAATGACGGTAGATTTAGACCCGTCTACTATATAGGGATGCTATAAGATACAAGTTCAGTTTATTTGCCTGAGATAAAAATAAAGGCGGAGAAGTCTTAAATATTAGAAATGAGGAACGAGAAATGGCGATTAAAAAAGTGATCGAACATCCAGCAAAAATTTTATCAACACCATGTGCTGAAGTAACAGAAATTAATGAAGATATTATAGCATTACTAGATGATTTATATGACACGATGGTGGAATATGATGGTGTTGGTATTGCAGCACCACAAATAGATGTAGGTTTACGTGTGGCAATTGTCGAGCTTGGCGAGGAAAGAGATATTTTAGAAATGATTAATCCTACTGTTATAAAAACAGACGGTGCAGAAGTGGATATCGAAGGTTGCTTAAGTTTTCCTGGTCTTTATGGAGAAGTTGAACGTCCTGACTATGTAAAAATTGAAGCGTGTGACCGTGAAGGGCGTGTGTATGAGCTTGAGGCGGGAGGCTTTGAAGCGCGAGCAATTTTACATGAAATTGATCATTTAGATGGTATATTATTTGATTCTAAAATTAAACGTATTCTTACAGAAGAAGAGCTAGAAGAAATGTACGCAGAAGAGGAGGAATAACATGACGTCGATTATTTTTATGGGAACACCTGATTTCTCAGCGCCAATTTTGCGTATGCTACACAAAGAAGGCTATGATATTAAAGCAGTTGTTACACAACCAGATCGACCAGTAGGGCGTAAGCGAGTGCTAACACCGCCACCTGTAAAGGCAGCGGCATTGGAATTAGGCTTGCCTGTTATTCAACCTGAAAAGCTACGTGGCTCTGAAGAATTACAGCAAATACTTGAATTACAGCCAGATATCGTCATTACAGCTGCATTTGGACAAATTTTACCGAAAGAATTGCTCGATGCGCCACCACTAGGCTGTATTAATGTGCATGCATCACTTTTACCGAAATACCGCGGAGGAGCTCCTATTCACCAAGCAATTATTGATGGTGAAAAAGAGACGGGTGTAACAATTATGTATATGGCGGAAAAGTTAGATGCAGGCGATATTATATCTCAAAAGGCAATAGCTATCGAAGAAGATGACCATACAGGTCGCCTATTTGATAAACTAAGTGTTGTAGGCTGTGACCTATTAAAAGAAACACTTCCTTCTATTATAAATAGAACAAATAGCCGTACTGTACAAGATGAAACACAAGTGACATTTGCGAGCAATATATCTCGTGAACAAGAACGAATTGATTGGACAAAGGATGCAACGACTTTATACAATCAAGTGCGAGGACTTCATCCTTGGCCAGTAGCTTATACTACTTTTGAAGAAGGAAACTTTAAAATTTGGTGGGCGCAAGTAGGACAAGCAAAACATAATGCTACGCCTGGTACAGTCGTAGCAATTGCAAAGGACCATTTTGAGGTTGCGGCTGGAAATGGCACAGCACTTGCATTATATGACATTCAGCCAGCGGGTAAAAAACGTATGACGGCAGAGGATTATTTACGAGGTACAGGTTCAAAATTACAGATCGGGGACCAGTTTAAATGAGTAAAAAAAGCGTAGTAATTTGGGATGGCAATGTACGGGATGCCGCACTTTCTATCCTATTAGCAGTAGATAAAAACCAAGCGTATAGTAATTTACTTTTACACGAAACGATTAAACGCCATAAAATTGAATCAAAGGATCGTGCGCTTTTAACAGAAATTACGTATGGTACGCTTCAATATAAAATGACCCTCGACTATTATTTAGAGCCATTTGTTCGTGGTAAACTAGATCATTGGGTGCGCTGGCTATTGCGTTTGTCGCTCTATCAAATGCATTATTTAACGCGTATTCCGCCTCACGCAGCAGTGAACGAAGCGGTAGAAATTGCAAAACGCCGTGGACACCAAGGAATTGCATCTACGGTCAATGGTATTTTACGTTCTATATTGCGTCAAGGTGTACGATCTTTAGAAGATATAAAAAATCCTATAGAACGTCTTGCTATCGAAACAAGTCATCCACAATGGTTGGTAGAACGCTTTGTAAACAATTATGGTGTAGAAGTAGCTACAGCAATGCTTCATGAAAATAACGTACCGCCCGTGCAAACGGTTCGTGTCAATACGACGGTGGCGACTACAGAACAAGCGATTGAAAGCTTACAAGCTGAAGGTTTAACTGCACAGCTAAGTGGTTTAATGCCCGAATGTCTACATGTGACAAATGGCCAACCTGCTCGTACAAAGGCATTTCAGGAAGGACTTATCACTATTCAGGATGAAAGCTCGATGATTCCTGCAAATGTTTTGAATCCTTCTCCAGGAATGCGCGTCTTAGATATGTGTGCAGCACCAGGTGGTAAAACGACACATTTGGCAGAAAAAATGGACAATAAAGGTTCCATTTTGGCAACGGATTTGCACCCACATAAATTAGATTTAATCGACCATAATACAGAACGTCTAGGACTTGATATTGTAGAAACAGCTCCGATTGATGGACGTAAGGCTCCAGAGTTTTTACAACTAGAATCGTTCGACGCGGTGTTAGTCGATGCTCCGTGTAGTGGTTTAGGTGTTATGCGTCGTAAGCCGGATATTAAATATACGAAGCGTGAAGAAGATTTAGAAAACCTTCAAAAAATCCAGTTGGCACTACTCGATGCAGCAACTAAAGTACTAAAAAATGAAGGCAAGCTTGTGTACAGTACATGTACAGTCGATAAACAAGAAAACGAAGGCACTGTTGATGCCTTTTTAAGAGAGCATCCAGAAATGGAAGCTATACAACTAGAATCTTTACCAACAAAATTAGCGGAAAAGCAAGCAAATGGCATGCTTCAAGTCTTCCCACAAGACTTCGGCAGTGATGGTTTCTTCGTCGCAGCCTTTCGTAAAAAAGGAGAATCCAACTAATGGTGGATCAAGAGCAATTTAATGAACGCATTAACGACTTAGTCGATGAAGCTGAAGAAAAGCCAGTTCGACGAGCGAAAAAAGAAAAACCGAATTTAAAAGAATCAATTTATTCATTACAACCACATCAATTAGAAGAATGGCTAAAAGAAAATGGGGAAAAACCATTCCGAGCTGCACAAATTTTTGACTGGTTATACAATAAACGTGTTAAAACATTTGAAGAAATGTCTAACCTATCAAAAACATTACGTGACAAGTTAGAGGCAAGCTTTGCGTTAACAACATTGTCAACGATCATTAAACAGGAATCAAAAGATGGTACGATTAAATTTTTATTCCAGCTACAGGATGGATATTCTATTGAAACAGTTTTAATGCGTCATGAATATGGCAACTCAGTATGTGTAACTACACAGGTAGGCTGTCGAATTGGTTGTACGTTTTGTGCATCAACTTTAGGTGGCTTGAAGCGCCATTTATTAGCAGGTGAAATTGTAGAGCAAGTTGTAAAAGTACAGCAAGCTTTAGATGAGGTAAATGAACGTGTGTCACATATCGTTATTATGGGCATTGGTGAGCCTTTCGATAACTATGATGCCATGATGAGCTTCTTAAAAGTCATTAATCATGAAAAAGGTTTAAATATTGGGGCACGTCACATTACTGTATCAACATCTGGCATTGTACCTAAAATTTATCAATTTGCTGATGAACAGCTTCAAATTAACTTTGCTGTATCATTGCACGCACCAAACCAGGAGGCACGTCAAAAACTTATGCCGATTGCACGTGCGTACAAATTAGATGAATTAATGGAAGCTGTTCGTTACTATACGAAAAAAACGGGCAGACGTGTAAGTTTTGAGTATGGTTTAATGTCAGGTGAAAATGATTCTGTTGAAGTTGCAGAAGAACTTTCTGCATTAATAAAAGGAATTAAATGCCACGTAAACTTAATTCCTGTAAACTACGTACCAGAACGTGATTATATCCGTACATCTCGTAGTAAAATTTTTGCTTTTGAAAAAACTTTAAAGAAAAATGGTATAAACGTAACAATCCGTAGAGAGCAAGGGTCTGATATCGATGCGGCATGCGGACAATTACGTGCGAAAGAGAGATCTGAAGAAACGAGGTGACCAGTGATGGAATACACAGTCGAAAGTGATATTGGTTTAAAACGAGCAATTAATGAAGATCGAGCTGCATTTTTTAAACGACCAGATGGACTTGCACTAGCACTTGTAGCGGATGGCATGGGTGGACATAATGCTGGCGATGTGGCGAGTGATATGGCAATGAAACAAATGGAGAACGTTTTTTTACAAGCAGAGACACATCATTTTGCAACTATGACATCAAAAAAAGAATGGTTACTACAATCAGTTAAGCAATTGAATAAAAATATATTCGACTATTCTTTATCACACGAAGACTGTAAAGGAATGGGTACGACGTTTATTGCCGCGTTAATTGAAGGACATTATTGCTTCATTGCGCATGTTGGCGATAGTCGCGTGTATTATTTCTTTGATGATGGCGCACAACAAATAACAAAAGATCATTCTTACGTTAATGTTCTACTTGAAAATGGTGAAATTAGCGAAGAGGAAGCGTTGACGCATCCGAAGAAAAATTTCATTTTAAAAGCTGTTGGAACAGAGGAAACTATTGAGCCAGACTTTTATGAAGTAGAGCTAGCGCCAGAATCGTATTTACTAATTTGCTCTGACGGTTTAAGCAATAAACTGTCAGTGTATGAAATGGCATCTATCATTACCTATCCAGATTTAATTGAAGAAAAAGGACGAAAACTTGTGGAATTAGCCAATGCAAGCGGGGGAGAAGATAACATCTCCCTCGTGTTACTCACAAGGCAAGATGAGGAGGTGTAAGTATGCTTGTAGGAAAACGAATTAGTGACCGTTATAAAATTATAGATCTCATTGGTGGCGGAGGCATGTCCAATGTATACTTGGCGCATGATATGATATTAAATAGGGATGTAGCAATAAAAATATTACGCTATGATTTTACCAATGAGGATGAATTACATCGACGTTTTCAACGTGAGGCACTTTCAGTTACAAGCCTTACACATCCAAATATTGTAAGTATTTATGATGTAGGTGATGATGGAGATCTGCATTATATAGTGATGGAATATGTTCAAGGAAAGACGTTAAAGCAGTACATACAGGAATTTGCACCAATTTCTCCTGCCAGAAGTGTGCATATTATGAAGCAATTAACGTCAGCGATTGCCAATGCCCATGAAAATCATATTATCCACCGTGACATTAAGCCACAAAATATTTTAATGGATGCGGATGGTAATGTGAAAATTACGGATTTTGGAATAGCTATGACGCTGAGTGCGACATCATTTACCCAAACAAATTCTGTGCTAGGGACTGTGCATTATTTATCACCAGAACAAGCGCGTGGTGGAACAGCAACAAATAAATCAGATATTTATGCGCTTGGCATTGTGTTGTATGAATTACTAACAGGGGAATTGCCTTTTTCGGGTGAATCTGCTGTTTCCATTGCACTTAAGCATTTGCAATCAGAGACACCATCGGTTCGAGCATTTGATGGTACAATTCCGCAAAGTCTAGAAAATGTGGTGTTAAAGGCTACTGCCAAAGATGCTTCCCATCGTTATGCGACCGTAGAAGAAATGCAAGAGGACTTGGATACGGTATTATCATCAACACGTATTAATGAACCAAAGTTTACGATTCCTATCGATAATGACGCTACAAGAGCCATTCCAATTATAAAGGAACAGCCAATACGCAAAGATGAGGATTTAACGCAAACAAGAGCGATGGCGCCTATCACACAGTCGAAAGTTGAAGCAAAGACTAAGAAACCTGTTGAAAAAGTGGCGCCTGTTAAACAAAAGAAAAAATGGCCAATATATGTGACGGGGCTATTAGTAGTCGTTATTGCTATGTTCCTATTCTTTTTATTTGCAACAGATTTATTTAGTCCGAAAAAAATTGAGGTGCCTAGTGTTGCTAATTTAACGGTAGAAGAAGCTACAAAAAAATTACAAGATGAAGGCTTTGTTGTAGCAGAACAAAAACAAGAGCGTAATTCTGAGGAAGTTGAAAAAGACAAAGTCATTGAAACAGACCCTGCAGAAGGTGCAAAGCGAGTTAAGGGAACTGAAGTAGGGTTAATTGTCAGTTTAGGTGTAGAAACGATTAAAATTGATGACTACACGGGGCAACAAATTAGTCAAGTTGAGTCATTGTTAAAAGATAAACTTTCAATCCAAAAAAATTATGTGCATTCCAAACAGCCTGAAGGACAAATTATTGAACAAGATCCGGCAGAGGGTGCTGAGATAATCGCTAAAGATGCAACGATTACATTTACGATAAGCCAAGGCGTAAAGATGATTACAGTAGATAGTGTTGCAAATTACACGAAAGCTCAAATGGATGATTACGTAAATCGAGTAGGGTTGAAATGGCGTACCGTTCGAGAGGATTACAATGATACCGTCGCAGCGGGCAGTGTCATTTCACAAACGCCGAAACCGGGTACTAGCTTAATGGAAGGCGATACAATTGCAGTTGTTTTAAGTAAAGGACCGGCTGAGAAACCTGTGAAGACATTTATTAAAAATGTTTTAATTCCATATGAGCCGTCTGAAGAAGGCGCTGAACAAGTTATACGCATTGAAATTCAAGATAAAACCCATACAATGGTGAAAACCTTTGATGAATTTACTATTACTAGTGACCGACAATACAAAATACAACTCGTCATCGTAGAAGGTGAAGAAGCGGCTTATAAAATAATCCGTGACTCTGAAATTATCGAGTCAGAAAGCTTTAATTATGATGACGTTAAATAAGGGGGAATTGGATGGCGCAAGGCCAAATTCGTAAAGCATTAAGTGGCTATTATTATGTTTATAATGGTGAAGAGCTCTTACAATGTCGAGGACGTGGGGTATTTCGCAATCGCGGAGAATCCCCGCTAGTCGGTGACTTTGTTGAGTATACACTTGAAACAGAAGGATCAGATGGTACAATTCAAAAAATACTTGATCGTCAAAATGAACTTGTACGTCCACCGATTGCCAATATCGATCAAGGCATTTTAGTGTTTTCTGTAAAAGAGCCAAACTTCAATACAATTTTACTCGATCGTTTCCTAGTCGTTTTAGAGTCATTTCATGTACACCCAATCATCTGCCTTACAAAGATGGACTTAATAGAAGACGATGAGCGTAAGGAATTACAGAGCTATATAGAAGATTATGAAAACATGGGATATACAGTGCTTCAAACCTATAAAGATGAGGAAGAACTAGTTGATCGACTTCAGCCAATTTTAAAGGGGAAAACTTCGGTGCTTGCTGGACAATCTGGTGTTGGGAAATCAACATTACTGAACACGTTAATCCCTGATTTAAATTTAAAAACAGGCATTATTTCGCAAAGCTTAGGACGAGGCAAACATACGACTCGTCATGTTGAGTTAATAGAAGTTTGTGACGGTTTATTGGCGGATACACCAGGATTTAGCTCATTTGATTTTGATGAAATTGAAAAAGAAGAGTTAGGTGCATGTTTTCCAGAGATAACACGAATTGCTGAGGATTGTAAATTCAGAGCCTGCTTGCATTTGAAGGAACCTAAATGCGCAGTTAAGGCAGCAGTCGAAACTGGAGAAATTCGTGAGTACCGCTACAAGCATTACGAACAATTTATGCAAGAAATTATGGATCGAAAGCCGAGGTATTAATCATGATACAAATAGCACCATCAATTTTAGCAGCAAACTTTGCAAAACTAGGAGAAGAAGTTAAAGACGTAGAACGAGCAGGTGCAAAGCTTATTCATATCGACGTGATGGACGGTCATTTTGTACCGAATATTTCATTTGGCTCAATTGTGTTGGATGCCATTCGTCCTTTAACGGATTTACCGTTAGATGTTCATCTCATGATTGAAAACCCAGATCAATATATTGAACAATTTGCTAAAGCGGGAGCAGACTATATTACAGTACATGTAGAAGCTTGTCGCCATTTACATCGTACAATTCAATTGATTCGTTCTTATGGAGTAAAGCCAGGTGTAGTATTAAATCCACATACACCAATTGAATCTATTCAACACATTTTAGAGGATATTGATATGGTGTTATTTATGACAGTGAATCCTGGATTTGGTGGTCAAAAGTTCATTCATTCTGTTGTGCCAAAAATTGAAGCGTTATCAACAATTATTAAAGAGCGTAACTTAGACGTTGCGATTGAAATCGATGGTGGTATTAATGCGGAAACAATTGTTCCTTGTGCAAAAGCAGGGGCAACAATTTTTGTAGCAGGCTCAGCGATATACAGCAAAGAAGACAGAACAGCGGCACTGCAAGAGATTCTAACTGCTGGTGAGGCTGCGATTAAAGGATGACCACTGTTGTCGTTTGTGCGGGCGGTCCGAAAGAGGAGCTTTGTTCCTTTGAGCCGTATAATAAGCGAAATGATGTCATATTTATCGGTGCAGACCGAGGATCGCTGTATTTAATTGAGCAAGGAATTAGACCACATGCCATTGTTGGTGATTTTGACTCATTATCACAAGAGGAATATCAATATGTTATGGAGCATGCAAATGATGCTCAGCGTTTCCGAGAAGAAAAGAATGAAACGGATACGGATTTAGCGCTATTAAAGGCATTAACCTATGCCCCTAGCGATATTGTGTTGACAGGTGTTACAGGTGGTCGTTTGGATCACTATGAGGCAGCTGTTCGTTCGATCTATCGTTTACAGATAGAACATCCCCTACTTGTGTTGAAAATTATTAATCATGCTAATATGTTGCAGTTTTTGGTGCCAGGCACGCACACAATTCAAGCGGATGATCGCTATCGCTATTTGTCTTTTTTTGCGCATGAGCAACCTATTCTAGGGGTTACATTAAGACATGTTAAATATGAAACGACGAATGAAGAAATTTCATTAGGTTCAAGTCGATTTACAAGTAATGAAATAATAGGCACTTTAGGGTCTATATCCTTTACGCAAGGCATATGTTTAATGATAAGAAGCATAGATTAGCGTAAGGGGGAGAGAGTCCTGAAAGTATATACGTTCCAATTGCCGAAAGTTGTGAGTAGCATTACGCGTACGTGTATTAACCTATTTAAAAAAGATAAGAAAGAAGCTAAAAAATCCGACTGATGCCAGTCGGATTTTTTTTCATAGCTATATAAAGGCGGTTGGTAGTCTGCCTTAAATAATGAAAGAAAAAAATCGATTTACGCTATATGCGAAATCGATTTTTTAGAAGCGGTTATTAAACGCGCTCGATTTTACCTGATTTTAAAGCACGAGTAGAAACCCATACACGTTTTGGTGTACCGTTAACTAGGATACGAACTTTTTGAAGGTTAGCGCCCCAAGTACGTTTACTAGCGTTCATAGCGTGGGAACGGTTGTTACCAGTACGAGCTTTACGTCCAGTGATTACACATTGTTTTGGCATGTTGTATTCCCTCCTTACAGTTGATGCTGAAAGATTATTATTTCAGTTCGGTATTTCACATACCATAATAATTTAACATACGAAGTCATTCAGTGCAACAGTTTTCACATAACCTTTCAAGAAAAAAACCTTTACAGACAAAAATCTGCTATGAAAAAAACACTGTACAATGGTCACTAGATTCATTGTACAGTGTATATTTAATAAATTACTTCCCGCGGTAGCCAAGCTTTGTTGAAACACGTTTTCCTGTTTCTTTTAGGCTTTCTATAAGGAAGTTGATATGTTTGTCGCTAACGTTAAAGCTAACAAAGCCTATACTAACAGCACCTATAATTTCTCCGAACCCATTAAAAACAGCTACAGCGACTG
Organism: Lysinibacillus sp. NPDC097162; assembly: GCF_044762185.1. Lineage (NCBI taxonomy): Bacteria > Bacillati > Bacillota > Bacilli > Caryophanales > Bacillaceae > Lysinibacillus > Lysinibacillus sp. NPDC097162. The sequence continues at coordinate 139,207 of NZ_JBIWDT010000001.1, forward strand.
AGGAAGTACCAGCCGTTCGTTCACCGTGGCTTATAGCATAGCCTTGTTTCCTTATTTGTTCTAATTGTTCTTCTAAATCAGCCATTTCTTCGATAGGGACTAGTTGATTCATAATTTCCTTAGCTTGTACAGTAGGTATAGAGGCTAACAATGCTTTATTGGCTGCTCCTATATGCATTGGGATGCGAATACCGAGTTGATCATAAATTCGAATCGGATTTGCTGCACTATCAATTCTTTCGATAATAATAGTATCTAACCCCGCAGGCTTGCTTAAATAAACACTTTCCTCAACTTCTCTTGCTAGGCGCTCTAATTCGGGTCTAATTTTGCTAATATAGTCCATCGTATCATACACTTGTAAGCCTAATTCCATCCATATCGTTCCAAGGCGGTAGTGTTTCGTTTGCTCGTCTTGTTCAATCATTCCTTGTGCAATCATCGCTTTTAAAATTCTATGTAATGTACTTAGTGGTAAATCGCATTTGGTGGATAGCTCTGAAATAGACAAACTGCCTTCTGCTGCTTCTGAAGCTAACACTTTAGCAATTGTCATTGCTCGTTCTAATAACTGCATTTTGTCCCACCTCCTCTAATCATATTGTATTTTTATTCTCTGTTTACGTCTAGTTCATTCCAAATGAGTAAGCACTTTTAAAATTGTTTAATATTAAAATTTTTCTAAATATATTGACAGTATAACATAAAACGCATATATTTTTTATATAAACTTTCCTCTTAACGGAAACGTTTTCCACTACACGGAAAAGGGGTGAAAGGTATGCATTATTGTTCATCCATGTATGCACCTTTAAAACACGTAATTGTCAAACATCCAAAAGAAGCTTTTAAAAGCCAAGAGCATCTAACGGATGAATGGAAAACTTTCAACTATTTATCAGAACCAAACTATAATGAGGCCATTACAGAATATGCTGAATTTATAGCAATTTTAGAGAAGTATGTTGAACAAATTGATTATTTACCAGCTTCAGATGATGTAGGGTTAGATTCGCTTTATGCGCATGATCCTGTTAAATTCACGCCACACGGTGCGATTATTTTGAAATCTGGAAAGAAATTGAGACAACCTGAAGCAACTGTATACAAGGAATTTTTACAAAGCAAAGGCATTTCTATCATAGGGGAACTGTCAGGCGATGCTGTTTCAGATGGTGGGGATATTGTTTGGCTTGATGACCGTACACTTGTTGTTGGCCGAGGATATCGCACGAATGATGAAGCCATTCGTCAAATTAAGGAAATGACAGCGGATGTTGTCGATGAATTTATCGTTGTACAGCTTCCTCATGATTTAGGTGAAGCGGAATGCTTACATCTAATGTCCTTTATTAGTATGGTGGACAAGGATTTGGCAGTAGTACATTCTCGTTTAATGCCAGTATTTTTCCGTCAGCTTCTTATTGAACGAGGGATTCAGTTAGTTGAAGTACCTAAAGATGAATATGACACGCTCGGCTGTAATGTCTTGGCACTTGCACCAAGAGTATGTGTTATTCCTGAAGGTAACCCATCTACAAAACAGCAGTTATTGGATGCAGGCGCTACAGTTTATGAATATAAAGGTGAAGAAATCACAGTAAAAGGAACAGGTGGACCAACATGTCTAACTTGTCCTGTAATCAGAGGATAAAAAAGGAGACGAATAAAAATGTTTAAAAATGTCATTGTAAAAAATCCAGGTAATAGCTTTGTAAACGGTTTAACAACGAGTGATCTAGGAAAACCTATTTTAGAAAAGTTATTTGAGCAGCACGTACAATATGTAGAAGCTTTAAAAAAATGTGGTGTAGAGGTTACACAACTAGCGGCAGATGAAGCTTTCCCTGATGCTACTTTTGTAGAAGATACAGCAGTACTAACTTCTGAGTTTGCTATTATTTCAAATCCAGGAGCGGAAGCGCGTAATCGCGAAATTGAAGATATTGAACCAGCAGTTAAAAAATTCTATGACAAACTATATTACATCGAAGCGCCAGGTACACTTGATGGTGGAGATGTTTTACAAGCAGAAAAGAAATTTTATGTAGGTATTTCTGATCGTACAAACGAAGAAGGTGCACGACAATTTAAAGAAATTGTTGAAAAAGAAGGCTATGAAGCTACGATTATTCCATTAAAAGAATTCTTCCATTTAAAAACGGGAATTGCTTACGTTGGACAAAATCGTATGGTCGTTGCTGGAGAGTTTATCGACCACCCTGCTTTTGCATCATATGAAAAAATTGTTATTCCACAAGAAGATGAGTATTCAGCGAACTGCATTCAAGTAAATGACTATGTCATTATTCCAGCTGGCTACCCTGATACAAATCGTAAATTAAATGACTTAGGCTATAAAACAATTGAACTTGATATGTCTGAGTTTAGAAAACATGACGGCGGCTTAAGCTGCTTATCCCTTCGTTTTTAATTAAATGTATATATGCCCAATCAATTTGTAGGGGAAAAATTGATTGGGTGTTTTAGTCCTCTAAATAACTGAATATTTAATAATTTGACAACATATGGAAATGGGGAAACGCTTTGAGCAAAGGGGAACAACAGCATAATAATGTATTGAAACGCTCTATGAAGAGTCGACATTTATTGATGCTATCACTTGGTGGAGTGATTGGGACAGGGTTATTTTTAAATGTAGGTTATACAATTAATCAAGCAGGCCCTGGTGGAGCATTAATTGGCTATTTGTTTGGGGGCTTTATTTTATATATGGTCATGAACTGTCTTGGAGAATTGGCAGTATACATGCCAGTAACAGGCTCTTTCCAAACATATGCAACACGTTTTATAAGCCCATCAGCAGGTTTTTCTTTAGGGTGGATGTACTTTGTCGGATCTGCCGCCACCGCAGGGGTGGAGTTTACCGCAGCGGGGATATTAATGCAACATTGGTTCCCGAATGTACCTATTTGGATTTGGTGTGCGGTCTTCATGGTGCTTTTGTTTACATTAAATGCCTTAACAACGAAAGGTTTTGCAGAGGCAGAGTTCTGGTTTGCGAGCATTAAAGTTGTTGCCGTTATTGCCTTTATTATTATTGGTGCGGCTGCGATATTTGGCTGGCTTCCTCTGGCGGATCGTCCAGCACCGCATTTAACGAATTTAGCACCGACAGGATTATTCCCTGCGGGTATTACAATTATTTTTGTAACAATGATGAATGTTATATTCTCTTATCAAGGCTCCGAGCTAGTAGGTATTGCTGCTGGTGAAACAGAAAATCCAGAAAAGAACATTCCAAGGGCAATACGTACAATCCTTTTTAGAATTATTGTATTTTATATTGCTTCGATTATTGTATTGTCTGCGATTTTCCCGTCATCTGAGCTTGGGCTTCTTGAAAGTCCTTTCGTAACATTGATGAAAATTGCTGGTGTACCTTATGCAGCTGGCATTATGAATTTCGTTATTTTGACAGCGATATTATCTGTAGGTAACTCATGCCTTTATGCTTCAACACGATTACTATGGTCGATGTCAAAAGAGGGAATGGCTCCAAAGTACTTTGGACGTTTAACAAAAAATAAAGTGCCATTGAATGCGCTTATTTTCACTATGCTATTTTCGCTTTTATCTTTGCTAACGAGTGTGATGGAAGCCGACGCGGTATTTGTATTGCTTATGTCCATTGCGGGCATTGCGGTGACAATTTCTTGGATGGGTATTGCAATGTCCCAATTAATGTTCCGTTACCGTTATGTTAAAGGGGGAGGTAACGTGGCTGATTTGAAATTTAAAACGCCGCTATATCCTTTAATTCCACTATTTTGTATTGTTTTTTGTATAGTCATTCTCGTATTTTTAGCATTCGATCCAACACAACGAATCGGCTTATTATACGGTATAGGGTTCTTTATTGCTTGTATGCTATTTTATAAGCTGAAATTGAGTAAAGTAAGTACAGTTTCTTCAGATACTGATGAGACAGCGAAAATAAATTCATAATGGAATGCTCCTGATATAGGAAAAGCATTTATCGAATAAAGGAGATTTTAACTATGAGCAAATATTTATGGAATACATCGGAAGACCTTCGGGCATTATTATGTGAAATTGTAAGTTGGGAAAGCAGAACATTAACACCAGGTGAAAATGAATTTGCCTATAAATTAAGAGATACACTGCAAACGCTTACTTATTTTCAAGACAACCCTAACTATATCGAATTACATGACGCAGGACTAGGTCGCCATGCGGTAACAGCGTTGTACAAGCATCCAACTGCAACGGAAACAGTAGTGCTGATTAGTCATTTTGATACCGTTCACACTGAGGAATATGGAGAGCTTGAACCTTTTTCCTGTCGCCCAGAAGAATTAACGAGCAAGCTGATGGAGCCAAAGTATAAAAAAGATTTACCAGAAGCGGCAAGAATTGATTTAGAATCAGGCAATTATTTGTTTGGTCGTGGAACAATGGATATGAAAATGGGTCTTGCTTTGCATATGCAATTAATTGAGAAAGCTAGTATCGAACAATGGCCAATCAATCTTATTTTAACAGCGGTACCAGATGAAGAAGTGAACTCGGCTGGTATGCGTGCAGCAGTAGTCGAGCTAGTAAGACTACGTGAACAATATGGTTTAACATATAAGTTGTTTTTAAATAGTGAGCCATCGTTCTCACAAGGACCTTCTGATATAAATGAATATATTTATTCGGGCACGATAGGAAAAATTATGCCTGCTGCTTTATTTTATGGGAAGGAGACACATGTAGGTGAACCGTTAAAAGGCATGACAGCAAACTATATTGCATCTTATATGACGCAGCATATGGAGTGGAATCCGGTGTTCAGTGAAACGGATTTAGGTGAAAGTACACCATTGCCAGTATCATTACAATTAAAAGATTTAAAAATGGAGTATTCGACACAAACGCCATATCGTGCTGCTGCGCTCTACAATGTATTTTTGTTGAAGCGAACAGCAACAGAGGTAATGGAAATTTTTGAACAAGTCGCATTGGAGGCAATGGCTGCTTGTAATATGCAATACAATAAAATTTGTGAGCGTGAAAAAGTACAAGGTGTTGGGGAAGTAAGAGTACTTCGTTACGAAACAGTTTTAGAGCATGCTATAAATAAACTTGGCGCTGAAGAAGTGAAGTACATTAAAAAGCAGGTTCTAGAAAATGCATCGTGGGATGACCGTGAAAAATCGATTCGTATTGTAGATCAATTAATGATTCGTTGTCAGGAGCTAACACCAGCAACTGTGCTGTTGTATGCACCACCATATTATCCTGCAATCAATTCATCAGAGCATCCGTTAGTGAAGCAATCAATTGAATTAATGAAGAAAACAGCTAAAACATTTGATATCGAAATTGAGCAAATTCACTATTTCAATGGCATTTGTGATTTAAGTTATGTCAATTATACAGATGACTCAAATGGCTGGACTGCATTTGAGCGAAACACGCCTGTTTATGGTGATACGTATAGTATTCCATTTGAAGCGATGGCTGATTTGAAAGGCCCAGTGCTAAATGTTGGACCTTTCGGCAAAGACGCACACCAGAAGACAGAACGGTTACATGTTGATAGCGCATTTAAAGAAATGCCTGTTATGATTGAAACACTTATTAAAAGCTTATATTGATAATTTTATAGAAGGTGCCAGGCACTCAAACAATTTTCATGCTAATCATGTGTTTTATGACTGGCCAAGTGAAAATCCACTTACACTGTGGGAACGCGCTCAAGAAAGAGTGGCGCTTACGTCGTGCCCGCGAAAGTGAAGTGGATTTTTACGATTTAGGAGCCGATAATATGCTAGGCACCTATACGAAGTACCAGGCACTTAAATACTTAATACGTGAAGCTGATGTTTAAATACATCAGCTTTTTTATGCGTGGAAAGGAAGTTTGATTAATAAAAATGAAAATAGGTTTTGTTAGTATAACTTCAGGCAAAGCTAGTACTAGTTCAATAAAGACTAGTTCGCAATAAATAGCGTAGACTGTGATGATTGGAATGAAACGCTAAAAACGTTGACACAAGGCGCTTTCAAGGGAACTTAGGTTGCTTAATGTATACCCAAAGTGGTACAATATAATTTAGTCAAAAAGAGCCAAGGGGGCATTTCTATGTCAATTGAATTAAATAACGAATTCGGCCAAATTGATATTTCAACTGATGTACTTGCACAGATTGCTGGTGGCGCTGCTATAGAATGCTACGGTATTGTTGGCATGGCATCAAAACATCAGATTCGTGATGGTCTAACTGATATTTTACGTAAAGAGAACTTTGCAAAAGGTGTTGTAATTCGACAACAAGAAGAAGATTTACATATTGATATGTACATTATTGTTAGTTACGGGACTAAAATTTCGGAAGTTGCTTATCAAGTACAATCGAAAGTGAAATATACAGTAGATAAAACATTAGGTATGAGCGTAAAATCTGTCAATATCTTTGTGCAGGGCGTTCGTGTAGCGAATGAGTAAGAGGAGGAACAAAATCGAATGCGGTCTATAGACGGATTAAAATTTGCTGAAATGGTACAAATGGGTGCCCATCACCTATATCAAAATGCAAATTATGTAGATTCTTTAAATGTATTTCCAGTACCAGATGGGGATACAGGGACAAATATGAATTTATCGATGACATCTGGTGCCAAAGAAACAGAATTACAAGCATCAGAACATATTGGGAAAACGGCGCAAGCTTTATCAAAAGGATTACTAATGGGCGCTCGTGGGAATTCGGGTGTTATCTTATCACAACTTTTCCGTGGGTTTGGAAAATTTGTAGAAAAAGATGCAGCGATTGATGCAAAAGCTTTTGCTGGTGCATTCCAAGCTGGTGTAGATACTGCTTATAAAGCGGTGATGAAGCCAGTTGAAGGAACAATCTTAACTGTTGCGCGTGAAGCGGCAAAAAAAGGTGTTGAAGTTGCCGAAAGTGAAAACGATATCATCGCTGTGATGGAAGCATTTACTGAAGAAGCAAAGGCTTCGCTACAGCGTACACCTGACCTTTTACCTGTATTAAAAGAAGTAGGTGTTGTGGATAGTGGCGGTCAAGGATTGCTATTTGTCTATGAAGGTTTTTTAGCTTCTTTAAAGGGTGAGCCTTTACCGGAAAAAAATGATGCAACATTAGACGATTTAATTAATGCAGAACATCACAGAGCACAAGATTTCATGAATACTGCGGATATTGAATTTGGTTATTGTACGGAAATTATGGTTCGTTTGGAAGAAGGAAAAGAGCCATTTAGCGAGGAGCAATTCCGCAATGAATTAAATCCATTAGGTGATTCTTTACTTGTTATTTCAGATGAAGAAATTGCTAAAGTGCATATTCATTCAGAGCAACCGGGCGCAGTTTTAGCGATGGGTCAAAAATACGGTAGCCTTATTAAAATTAAAGTCGATAATATGCGTGAGCAACATTCGGCTATTGTTGGTGAAGATTACAAAGCATCAGCTCCAGCGAAAAAAGCTGAAAAGCACCCATATGCCATTGTAACGATTGCGATGGGAGAAGGTGTAGCTGACTTATTACGTTCAATCGGTGCTTCTTATGTTATTGAAGGCGGACAAACGATGAATCCTTCAACAGAAGACATTGTTAAAGCTGTTCAGGAAATTGGCGCAGAAAAAGTACTTATTTTACCGAACAACAAAAATATCGTAATGGCAGCTGAACAAGCTGTAGAGCTATTGGATATTGAAGCGGCAGTTGTAGCGACAAAAACGATTCCTCAAGGGATGGCTGCTATTCTTTCGTTCAATCCAGAAGCAACGGTTAAAACAAACCAATCAACGATGACAGAAGCATTTGCTCATGTAAAAACAGGTCAAGTAACTTATGCAGTGCGTGATACGTCTATTGATGGCGTAGAAATTCATAAAGACGATTTTATGGCACTTGCTGAAGGGAAAATTGTACTATCTACACCAGCATTAAAAGATGCTGCTGAGAAAGTCATTACAGATTTAGTAGATGCGAATACTGAAATCGTTACGGTTATTTACGGAGAAGATACTTCTGAAGAAAATGCCTCTGAATTAATCCAATTTATCGAAGAGAACTATCCAGAGGTAGAAGTGGAGTTATTTAACGGTAAACAAGGATTATATCCATATATTATTTCGGTAGAATAATCTATGGTTACTGAGTAAACGAGTAGGCGAAGCAGTGCACAAGTTGTGTACTGCTTTTGTTTATGGTAAAAGGAATACAACATGTAGGGAACAACACGAAATGAACAAAATAGATAGTTTTATGTATTTCTACAGAGGACACTTATTTTGGAAATACTGGGATATCAACTTGTTGGAAAGTGTGTATTTATAGAGTGGACAAAAAAGGAATAATATAATTAAGTTATAAATTATAGTCGTGTTAATTTTCTGAAAGTTGATAAATGTAGTGCTTTACTTTTATAGTAACTATCAAGCATGATATAACTAAATGTAAAATTATTATACGAATAGAATAGAGGGGTGCTTGTATGAAGTTTACATCAGTTTTTGATATTATTGGACCCGTTATGATTGGTCCATCTTCTTCTCATACAGCAGGTGCAGCGCGTATTGGACGTGTAGCAAGAGATTTATTTGGTAGACAACCGAAATGGGTGAAAATTCATCTCTATGGATCATTTGCTGAAACGTATAGAGGGCATGGGACAGATGTAGCAATAATTGGTGGTTTATTAGATTTTGATACATTTGATGAACGTATTAAAACGGCTTTTGAACATGCGGAAAAAGCCGGATTGGAATACGAGTTTATACCGGAAACTGCGAATACAGAGCATCCGAACACAGCTAGACTAGTGTTCGGTGATGATGATGGAGAAATGTCTATTGTCGGCATTTCGATTGGTGGCGGAAAAATTGAAGTAAGTGAGGTCAATGGCTTCAAACTTCGTTTAACAGGTGGGATGCCCGCCATCCTTGTTGTTCACGATGATCGCGCTGGCTGTATTGCTAATGTTGCGAATTGCTTAGCGATGCACAATGTCAACATTGGGCATATGGAAGTTTCACGTATTGAACGTGGTTTAACGGCGCTAATGGTCATTGAAATTGATCAAAATATTGAGGAAAAAGTACTTCAACAAATTTCATTAATACCACATATTACGAAAGTGTCGAGAATTAATAACTAGGGGGTGTCTCTATGGAAGTGTTATTTCATAATGTACGTGAGCTTGTAGAACGAGCAGAACAGGAAGAAAAGCTAATTTCTGAGCTAATGATTGAGCAGGAAATGTTAATTAGCGGACGCACGCGAGAAGAAATTATGCAACAGATGGACCAGAACTTAACAGTGATGGAAGAAGCGGTAGAACGAGGCTTGCAAGGAGTACAGTCTGTAACAGGCCTAACTGGTGGAGACGCCGTACTAATTCAAAATTATATTGCACAAGGAAAATCGCTATCAGGGGATTTATTATTAGACGCAGTTAGTAAAGCAGTTGCGACAAATGAAGTGAACGCTGCAATGGGTACCATTTGTGCAACACCTACAGCGGGTTCAGCGGGAGTTGTGCCAGGTACTTTATTTGCTGTGAAAAATAAGCTAAATCCAACACGTGAACAAATGCTTCGCTATTTATTTACTTCAGGTGCATTTGGCTTTGTTGTAGCAAATAATGCTTCCATTTCAGGTGCTGCTGGCGGCTGTCAGGCTGAAGTTGGTTCAGCTGCTGGTATGGCTGCGGCAGCAATCGTGGAGATGGCGGGTGGAACGCCACAGCAATGTTCAGAAGCATTCGCAATTACATTAAAAAATATGCTTGGCCTTGTTTGTGATCCAGTAGCTGGATTAGTTGAGGTGCCTTGTGTTAAACGTAATGCAATGGGTGCAGCGAATTCTCTTGTTGCAGCAGATATGGCGTTAGCAGGTGTAACGAGTCGTATTCCGTGCGATGAAGTCATTGGTGCGATGTATCGCATTGGTCAGTCAATGAGCCCGAACTTGAAAGAAACAGCACGTGGTGGCTTAGCTGCGACGCCAACAGGAAAAGCAATCAGCAATGCTATTCTTAATAATGGTGATTTACAAAGTATACTAAAAGCAGGTTTAGCAGTAGAGTAAAGCATGGAAAAGTGGCTGGACCAAAAAAGAAAAAGTGTTAGATTGACTACAATCAATCTAACACTTTTTTGTGATAGATAAAATTTAGCAGAGGGCACTTACTGAGGGTCCATGAATCGCCGGTACACCCGAAGAAATGGCCGATAGAAGTCCATGAATCGCCGGTACACCCGAAGAAATCGCCGATAGAAGTCTAGCCGTAGCAAATGTACATACGCATTTCGTAGTTACTGTGACGACACGAATGAAAAATTTTGTGATACAGTTAAGAAGAAAAGTGCTGTAAATAGAATATAAAATGCTAACAATCTATAGGAGCTAACGATGATTTGAACAGAAGGGAGGTAGGCTCTTTTGATTTACGACAGTTTAAATACGTGCACGCTAACAGGTATGGTATTCGTATTGGAACTACTCAAAGGGGCTGAAGTGAAAGGTGACTGAATTAACCAGTCCTGTCTCCGAATTAAAAGGAGTTGGGAAAGAAACCGCAGCACACTTAGAAACATTAGGTATTGAAACGATAAATGATTTTTTGTGGACATTCCCACATCGACATGAGGATTTTCGCTTAAAGGATTTAGCACAAACACCCCATAATGAACGTGTGACTGTTGAATGTAAAGTAGAGCGTGAGCCGACTGTGCTGTTTTTAGGGCGCAATAAATCTCGCTTGCAGGTGACAGTGCTCGCTGGCCGACATTTAGTAAAGGTAGTATTTTTTAATCAAAACTATTTAAAACAGAAGCTTGTACCAGGTACTATTGTGACGGTAACGGGGAAATGGGATAGAGGCAGACAAGTGATTAACGGTACAACAGTCACATTTGGCCCGAAAATAGACCAAGTAGACTTTGAACCTGTTTATAGCCTCAAAGGTTTGATACCGCAAAAACGTTTTCGCAAATATATGCGGCAAGTGTTAGATGATTTTGGTGGAGAGCTACCAGATGCGATTCCACAACATTTGCAGGAGGCCTACAAGCTTGTCTCAATCCGTGATGGTCTTGAAGGTATTCATTTTCCGCTAGATGCTGAACACGCTAAACAAGCAAGAAGGCGATTTGCTTATGAGGAATTATTAAACTTTCAGCTTCGTATTCAAGCGTTACGAAAAATTCGTAAGGATAATGAACGTGGTACGATTATACAATTTGACTTGCAAAAAGTACGCGCATTTATCGCTTCATTACCATACGAATTAACTGGAGCACAAAAGCGAGTAGTTAATGAAATTTGCAAGGATTTAAAAGAACCACATCGTATGAATCGTTTACTACAAGGGGATGTTGGTTCGGGAAAAACGGTAGTTGCCGCGATTTGTTTATATGCCGCTGTGACGGCTGGATTTCAAGGAGCGCTAATGGCACCAACGGAAATTTTAGCTGAGCAACATGCTGAAAACTTATTAGAGTGGTTTGAGCCATTTGGTGTACGAGTAGCGTTATTGTCGGGCTCAACGAAAACAAAGGAGCGACGTCTATTATTAGCTGCACTTGCGGATGGTGAAATAGATATTGTGATAGGAACGCATGCACTCATACAGCCAGATGTAATATTTAATAGACTAGGCTTTGTAATAACGGACGAACAGCATCGATTTGGCGTAGAACAACGAAGAATTTTACGTGATAAAGGTGAAAACCCTGATGTGCTCTTTATGACTGCAACGCCCATTCCGCGAACACTTTCGATTACAGCCTTTGGCGAAATGGACGTTTCGTTGATTGATGAAATGCCAGCGGGGCGTAAAGAAATTGAAACGCATTGGATGAAAAAAGAACAGCTTGGTTCTGTACTGTCCAAACTAGAGCTAGAGCTTCAAGCAGGTAGACAGGCATATGCTATTTGTCCGCTAATTGAAGAATCGGATAAATTGGATGTCCAAAACGCAGTAGAAATTTATGAGCAGCTCGCATCGTATTTTAATGGTCGCTATAAAGTTGGCTTAATGCATGGTCGCCTACCAGCGGATGAAAAAGATGCTGTGATGCGTGATTTTAGTGAAGGTGACATACAAGTATTAGTATCTACAACAGTTGTTGAAGTCGGGGTAAATGTGCCGAATGCAACGTTTATGGTAGTATACGATGCAGAACGTTTTGGTTTAGCGCAGCTACATCAGCTTCGCGGTCGTGTAGGGCGTGGCGAGCATCAATCCTACTGTGTATTAATCGCTGATCCAAAATCTGATGAAGGCAAAGAGCGAATGCAGTCTATGACTGAAACAAATGACGGTTTCCGACTTGCAGAAAAAGATTTGGAGCTACGAGGACCTGGTGATTTCTTTGGACGTAAGCAAAGTGGTTTGCCTGACTTTAAAGTTGCCGATTTAGTACATGACTATAGAACGCTCGAGACAGCGCGAAAAGATGCTACTGAAATGATTGAAACAGAGGCATTTTGGCATGATGAAACGTATCAATATTTACGTGAGATGCTTGAAAAGGCTGGTGTTCTACAAGGTGATCGATTTGATTAGTGAAATTTAATATTGTACTACAAGGAATGCGAGAGCTTGTTTTTGAAAACAAGTCTTGCATTCTTTTTTTATACTCTATATACTGATATTAGTACCAAGTGCTAATAACAACTCAAAAGGTGGCGAATGACGTTGAGACGAACGAAAAAAGAGCGACAGCGATTATTATCTGAAACGATTGCGGAAAATCCATTCGTCACAGATGAACAACTAGCGTCGGAGTTTCAGGTAAGTGTTCAAACAATTCGTTTAGATCGTATGGAATTAGCAATTCCAGAATTACGTGAACGAATTAAAGATGTGGCTTCGAAAACATATGAAAATGAAGTGAAATCATTACCGATTGATGAAGTAATCGGTGAAATTATTGATATAGAACTAGATAATCGTGCATTATCTATATTTGATGTAAAAGAAGAGCATGTTTTTCAGCGCAATGGCATCGCGCGTGGACATCATTTATTTGCACAAGCAAACTCATTAGCTGTAGCGGTTATTGATGATGAGCTGGCCTTAACAGTGCACTCCAATATTACTTTTGTGAAACCTGTAAGAGCCGGAAATCGTGTTATAACTAAGGCGGTCGTTGTCGGAAGAGATGATGAACGCCATCGTACGAAAGTAGAGATTATATCTACTGTGAATGGTGAAACTGTTTTTGTTGGTGAATTTGATATGTACCGCACGAAAGGTAAAGGTGAATAATAATGAAATTAGCACTTGATGGAATGGGTGGCGACAATGCACCGAAATCAGTAGTGGAAGGTGCATTATTAGCATTAGAACAAATTCCAAATTTGGAAATTCAATTATATGGACAGCAAGAAAAGCTCGACCCATTTTTAAAAATGCACGATCGCTTAACAGTTATCCACTGTGAAGAAGTGGTCGAAGGGACGGATGATCCTGCACGTGCTGTACGACGTAAAAAGGATTCATCAATGGCAAAAATGATGGATGCGGTTGAAGAAGGCACAGCTGATGCATGTCTTTCAGCAGGCAATACAGGTGCACTAATGGCAGGTGGTTTGTTTAAGGTAGGCCGTATAGAAGGAATTGCACGACCAGCTTTAGCAACGACATTGCCAACGCTTGATGGTAAAGGTTTTTTAATGCTAGACCTTGGGGCAAATGCGGATGCACGACCAGAGCATTTACTGCAATATGCGATTATGGGTGATATTTACGCTAAAAAAGTAGGCGGTCTACAAAAGCCACGTATTGGACTGTTAAATATCGGAACAGAAGATAAAAAAGGAAATGACTTAACAAAAGCAACTTTTGATTTACTAAAAGAAGCGGACTTGAATTTTGTCGGCAATGTCGAGGCGCGTGATTTACTCGATGGTGTTGCTGATGTTGTTGTAACAGATGGATTTACAGGCAATATGGTGTTGAAGTCGATAGAGGGAACAGCAGGGGCATTGTTTACGATGTTAAAAGAGGCCTTTATGTCTTCTACAAAAACAAAAATTTCAGCAGTACTTATGAAAAGTAATTTACGTGACTTAAAAAATAAAATGGACTACACAGAGTATGGCGGTGCAGGTTTGTTTGGTTTACAAGCGCCTGTTATTAAAGCACATGGATCATCGAATGCAAAGGCAATCTTCAGTGCAATACGTCAGGCAAATACAATGGTAGAGCATACAGTTATTTCAACGATAACAGATACAGTACGTCACTTAGAAATTGACTAACAAAGGGGATTAATAAGAAATGACGAAAATCGCATTTATATTTCCAGGCCAAGGCTCTCAAGCGGTTGGTATGGGCCAAGAATTTGTAAGCAACTCGCAAGAAAGTAAAGCCTTTTACGAAAATGCTGACAAGACACTTGGGTTTGACTTGTCTAAATTAATGTTAGAGGGACCTGCTGAAGAGTTAACGCTAACATATCATGCACAGCCAGCGTTATTAACGACAGGTGTTATGGTCGCTGAAAAATTACGTGCTGCAGGCATTACACCGAATTATGCAGCTGGGCACTCACTTGGAGAATATGGTGCATTAGTTATCGCAGGCGTTTTATCGTTTGAAGATGCTGTTGCTATTGTTCATAAACGTGGTTTATTTATGAACGAAGCGGTGCCAGCAGGGCAAGGTGCAATGGCTGCTATTCTTGGGATGGAGCTTGATGCATTGCATGAGGTGACTGAAAAAGTAACTGCTAATGGCGATGTAGTACAAGTTGCAAACGTTAACTGTCCAGGACAAATCGTTATTTCTGGAACAAAAGAAGGCGTTGACAAGGCTTCAGTCGCTGCTAAAGAAGCGGGTGCTAAACGCGCGATTCCATTAGTAGTAAGTGGACCTTTCCATTCAGAATTAATGCGACCATCGTCTAATCAATTACAAGCAACATTAGCAGATATTACGTTATCAACACCACAAATTCCTGTAATTGGCAACGTTAAAGGGAAAGAATTGCTAGATGTAACGGCTATTCAACAGGAATTAGTGGAACAGGTTTATAGCGCTGTACAATGGGAAGCATCAGTTCGTGAAATGATCGCTCAAGGCGTCGATGTTTTCATCGAGTGTGGACCTGGTAAAGTTTTAAGTGGCTTAGTAAAGAAAATAGATCGTTCAGTAGCAACGTATTGTGTATATGATGAAGCTTCATTAGAAGCAGTATTAGAAGCGTCGAAGGAGTGGTCAATCAATGCGTAAATTAGAAGGTAAAGTTGCAGTTGTAACAGGTGCTTCACGAGGAATCGGACGTGCGATTGCGTTAAAGCTTGCTGATGAAGGTGCAAAGGTTATCGTAAACTATAGTGGCTCACAAGCAAAAGCAGAAGAAGTTGTTGCGGCAATTCAAGCAAATGGTGGCGAAGCGCTTGCTGTACAGGCAAGTGTTTCAAAAACAGAAGAAGTAACTGCTTTAATGGATGCAGCAGTTAAAACATTTGGTTCACTTGATATTTTAGTTAATAATGCAGGTATTACACGCGATAATTTATTAATGCGAATGAAGGAAGACGAATGGGACGATGTTCTTAATACAAACTTAAAAGGTGTATTCCTTTGTACAAAAGCTGTAACTCGTCAAATGATGAAGCAACGTGCAGGACGTATTATCAATATTTCTTCTATCGTTGGAGTAGCAGGCAATGCTGGGCAAGCTAACTATGTAGCGGCAAAAGCAGGTGTAATTGGCTTAACAAAAACAACTGCTAAGGAACTTGCATCACGTAATATTTTAGTTAATGCGATTGCACCAGGCTTTATTGAAACAGAAATGACTGAACAGCTTCCAGAAGATTTAAAACAAGGTATGCTTACGCAAATTCCGCTTGCTAAACTAGGGCAGCCAGAGGATATTGCGAAAGCTGTTGTGTTTTTAGCTTCTGATGATGCAAACTATATGACAGGCCAAACGCTACATATTGACGGTGGCATGGTAATGTAATATTATGCTATAGCATAAATATAAATTTTTTGTATAATCATTTGAGGGGAGGTGAAAGTTTTGACTACAGTATTAGAACGCGTAACAAAAGTAATCGTGGACCGTTTAGGTGTTGAAGAAAGTGAAGTAACATTAGAAGCTTCTTTCCGTGATGATTTAGGTGCTGACTCATTAGACGTTGTTGAGCTTGTTATGGAGCTTGAAGACGAATTCGATATGGAAATTTCTGATGAAGATGCTGAAAAAATCACAACAGTAGGTTCTGCTATTTCATACATCGAAGGTAAAATTAACTAATCGCCTCTTGGCAGATGTTATAGATTTCGAACGCAGCCTTTTGAGGTTGCATATTAAAAATCTGATTACATTGTAATACTTACATCAAAGCATAATCGCAAAAGCATTTTATGCTTTGATGTATTTTAAAGGTACGAAATGGTTCGTTTTTCGAACGATTTGCGTGCCTTTTTTTATTTTTGTTAAAAAATTACGTTAAAACTTCCAAAACATTGTATTTCAGCCGAAATACTTTTGCATAAATGCCTTGAAAAAGGTACACTAAGACGGTAGAAACTATTAGGAAGGCAGATTGTTCAATGGCTATGAGAAGAAAAGGAACTATGCAGAAATCAGGCGTACTTCCTGAAAAGGTACGCAATCAATTCGAGCTGTTACAGCATGAATTAAATATCACATTTATTAATAAAAATTTATTGTATCAAGCATTCACGCATTCATCTTATGTGAATGAGCATCGCCGTAAATTGTTTACGGATAATGAGCGTCTCGAATTTTTAGGCGACGCAGTACTTGAACTATCTGTTTCTAAATACCTTTTTGAGAAATACCCGCATATGAGCGAGGGCGAATTAACAAAACTGCGCGCATCGATTGTTTGTGAGCCATCACTTGTTATTTTTGCAAATGAATTAGGCTTTGGTCGCTTTGTATTGCTTGGAAAAGGTGAAGAATTAACAGGAGGACGGGAACGCCCAGCGCTACTTGCAGATGTTTTTGAATCATTTGTGGGTGCTCTTTATTTAGATCAGGATTTGCAAACGGTCGTGACGTTTTTAGAACGAATCGTGTTCCCAAAAGTAGAAGTCGGTGCTTTTTCGCATGTGATGGATTTCAAAAGCCAGTTACAAGAAATGGTACAGCAAACAAACAACGGTCTTCTTCATTATGAGATTATCGATGAAAAGGGCCCAGCGCATAACCGTACCTTTGTATCGAGCGTGCTATTAAATGGACAAGAGCTTGGAATCGGTAGAGGAAAATCGAAAAAAGAAGCTGAACAACAAGCAGCACAATGCGCTATGCGTATGATGCGTGAGCATTCTGCTAAAGAGGAGGCTTAATAGATGTTCCTAAAACGACTCGAAGTGATTGGCTTTAAATCTTTTGCGGAGCGCATTGGTATTGATTTTGTACCAGGAGTTACAGCTGTTGTTGGACCTAACGGCAGTGGGAAAAGTAATGTAACTGATGCTATTCGTTGGGTACTCGGGGAGCAATCGGCAAAGTCGTTGCGTGGGGCAAAAATGGAAGATGTTATTTTTGCTGGGAGTGACTCTCGAAAGCCACTAAACTTTGCAGAGGTAACATTAATTTTAGATAATACTGATGAGCAGCTTGCTTTTTCTTATACAGAGGTAAGCGTAACAAGACGCGTATACCGTTCAGGTGATAGTGAATATTTATTAAATAACCAGCAGTGTCGCCTGAAGGATATTACGGACTTGTTTATGGACTCAGGACTTGGGAAAGAGGCTTTTTCAATTATTTCGCAAGGCCGTGTCGATGAAATTTTAAATAGCCGCCCTGACGACCGCCGCTCAATATTTGAAGAGGCGGCTGGTGTATTAAAATACAAGCTTCGAAAGAAAAAAGCTGAGCATAAATTAGTAGAAACAGATGAAAACTTATACCGTGTTTTAGATATTTTGCACGAGTTAGATAGCCGTTTGGAGCCTTTGCAAATACAAGCTTCTAGCGCAAGAGATTATGTGCAAATGTCCACGGAGCTTAAGGATTTTGATATTGCGATTCTTGTGCACGATTTAAAAAATTGTGCACAATCTTTGCATGCATTGAAAGAAGAATATACGCAACTATCTGAAACAGAGCAAAAACATGCTAGTAATATTCAAGCTTTAGAAACACAATCTACAGCAATTCGTAAACATTTAAAAGAGCTTGATGTGGAGCTGGATGCTGCTCAATCGGAGCTTGTTGATGCAACAATGGAAATGGAGCGTTGGGATGGTCGTAAAGCTTTAATGGCTGAAAAGCGTCAAAATGCAACGAACCAATTACAGCAGTTAAATGCATCATTACAAGAAGCGAAAAATGAAGTAGAGGACCTAACCGCTCAAGAGCTTGAGAAGAAACAGTTGTTTACTGAAAAGCAACAAGAAGTTTTAACTTTAAAGCAAATTATTAAGCAATTAGAGCAATCATTAAATCGTTCTGTTACAGAGATAGAACAAGAAATTGAAGAGCATAAAAACCGTTATATCGATTCGTTAAATGAAGAAGCAACAGTAAAAAATGAATTGAAAAATATCGATCAACAACTATCGCAACAAAAAGCGATGGCTGCGCGAATGACCGACCAAACGGATGAAATTGGGCAAGAGCTTATTGAAGTTGTGACTGAGAAAGAATCGCTTGTTGGCACATATACTGCAACAACGACTGAACTGCAACAAAAGCTAGAGCAATATGAAGCATTGCAAATTCAGTTTAAAAAAGTGAATAGTTCCTTTAGCGATAAGCAAGAAATGCTATATAAGGCTTATCAGCATCAGCAACAATTAAAAGCTAGAAAAGACACATTAGCAGAATTAGAAGCAGACTTCTCAGGCTTCTTCCACGGAGTTAAGGAAGTATTACTGGCCCGTGACAAAGGTGAATTATTCGGTATTGAAGGCGCGGTTGCAGAATTAATTCAGGTTAACGGTAAATATTCACAAGCGATTGAAACAGCTTTAGGTGCTGCATCACAGCATATCGTGACGTCGAATGAACAGAATGCTCAACAGGCAATCAAATGGTTAAAACAAAAAAGAGCAGGTCGAGCGACATTTTTACCGAAAACGGTCATGAAATCGCGCAAAATTAATTTATCATCGATACAGCTTGCGACTGAGCATCCAGCATTCGTGCAAATGGCAGATGCACTGGTGACGTTCGATGAAAATAATCGCTCCATTGTAGAAAATTTACTTGGCAATGTCATCGTGGCAGCGAATTTAGAAGGTGCTAGCCAAATTGCACGCTTATGTGGTTTCCGCTATCGTGTAGTAACACTCGAAGGAGATATTGTTAATGCTGGGGGTTCTTTAACGGGGGGTGCTGCCAAACAACAATCTTCACTATTTACTAGAAAAGCGGAGCTAGATGGTCTAATTGCTAAACTAGAAGCGCTAGAAAAAACCATTTATAGTGCAGAACAGGCTGTAGCGACTGAAAAGGAAACATTGGCAACATTGCGTGACGCAGTGGAACAATTAAAACTAGAAGGCGAACAGCTACGTAAAGAAGAGATGCAACAGGCAAGTCGTATTCGGGAATTAGAAGTTGTTGAAAAAAGCTTGTCAGCCCGAGTGTCATATGCTTCCAATGAAACGCAGGATGTGAAGACCCGTGAAGAAGCACTGCTTGCTCAAAAAGAGGCAGCAACGACGCGTTTAGCAGCTCTTGCAATAGAGTTAGTGGCGATTAATGAAACTGTAGAGCAGCTAGGTAAAGTTAAATTACAAAGTGAAACGGAAAAGGATGTTCTTCGTGAGCAGACTGCAGAAAAACGTTCACAATTAGCGGTTATGCAGGAGCAAATGTCCCAAGTACAAATTGCAACGGCAGACCTTGCTCTCCAATTAAACAAAGCTCGACAAAAAGTCGACAATATTTCTCAGGAAATAATATGGCTTCAATCCGATGAATCGACAAAACTGTTGAGTGATGAAGAAGTTGAGGAGCAAGTCACAACTTGGAAAGCAAGAAGAGAAACGTTACAAGTTACAATTTCACAGAAAAAAGATAAAAAAGCAGCCCAACAACAAGAGCTAACAACGTTAGAAGAGCAGCTAAAGGAATTGCAACGTATACATAAAGGCTTCATTGAAGCAATACGTGCGAATGAATTAAAGCGAAGCCGCGTAGAATTTGAGATGAATAATTATAATAATCAGCTCGAAGAAAACTATCAACTAACGTTAGAAGAAGCAATGGAAGTAGCCTTATCAATTGAAGATGAAGAGCACATGAGACGTCGTGTCAAGCTATTGAAAAAGTCCATTGAAGAATTAGGTCCTGTGAATTTAAGTGCAATTGATGAATTTGAGCGTGTCCAAGAGCGTCATTCTTTTTTAACAGAGCAGCGTGAGGATTTACTTGCAGCGCAAGATACTTTACACGAAGCAATTAAAGAAATGGATGAAGAAATGACATTGCGCTTTAGTGAGACGTTTTTTGCCATTCGTGAGCAATTCAAACTTGTATTCCGCGAATTATTTGGTGGGGGTCAAGCGGATTTAGTATTACTAGATCCAAACAATATGCTTGAAACAGGCATTGAAATTGTTGCACAACCACCTGGTAAAAAGCTACAAAATTTAAGTTTGCTTTCTGGTGGTGAACGTGCACTTACTGCGATTGCTTTACTATTCTCCATTTTAAATATTAGACCTGTGCCGTTCTGTATTCTCGATGAAGTAGAAGCGGCATTAGATGAGGCAAATGTTGTTCGATACAGCGAATACTTGAAGAAGTTTAGTCGCAATACCCAATTTATTGTCATTACACATCGTAAAGGTACAATGGAGGGAGCTGACGTACTGTATGGTATTACGATGCAGGAATCAGGTGTATCAAAACTTGTATCAGTAAAATTAGAAGATGAACCCGTACTTGCGGAGCAAAGGAGCGAACAAGCATGAGTTTTTTTAAACGTTTAAAAGATAAGTTAATTGGAAATCCGACAGAAGAAGAAAAAGTAGAAACTACAGGTGACGAGCAGTCAGCCGATTTACAGCTTGAAGACACAGCTGAGCCTGCCTTGCTTGAAACAACTAACGTAGAAGTAGAAGTAGAAGAAAAGCTAGAGGAATCACCAAGTGAGGACATACCTGTTTTAGAGGCTTCCGATATAGCAGAGGAAGAAAAACAGGAAGAAGTTTTGGAAATCGCCGTTGTAGAGCAAGAAGTACCAGAAAAAAAACCTTCTGCTTGGTCCATTACACAAAAGTTTAAAGCTGGTCTTGAAAAAACACGAAATTCATTTACTTCAAAGGTCAATGATTTAGTTGCACGTTACCGCAAAGTAGACGAAGATTTCTTTGAAGAACTAGAAGATTTATTATTACAAGCAGACGTTGGCTTTGAAACAGTGATGGAGCTTATGGATAAATTACGCTACGAGGTTCAGCGTAAAAATATTAAAGATACAAACGGTATTCAAGCAATTATTTCTGAAAAGCTTGTAGAAATTTATGAGCAAGGTGAAGAAGATTTAATTGACCTAAATATGCAACCTAATGGTGAGCTAACTGTTATTTTATTTGTTGGCGTAAACGGTGTTGGGAAAACAACAACAATTGGTAAATTGGCACATCGTCTAAAATCAGAAGGTAAAACGGTTGTATTAGCAGCTGGTGATACGTTCCGTGCAGGTGCGATTGATCAATTACAAGTTTGGGGAGACCGTGTTGGCTGTGAAGTTATTAAGCAGTCTGAAGGCTCGGATCCAGCAGCGGTCATGTATGATGCGATACGTGCTGCAAAAAACCGTAAAGCGGACGTATTAATTTGTGATACTGCGGGTCGCCTACAAAACAAAGTGAACTTAATGAATGAGCTTGAAAAAGTACATCGTGTTATTTCGCGGGAAATACCAAATGCACCTCATGAGGTTTTGTTAGCACTAGATGCGACTACTGGTCAAAATGCGCTTGTGCAGGCTCAAACGTTTAAAGAAGTAACAAACGTAACAGGTATTGTCTTGACGAAACTTGATGGTACTGCAAAGGGTGGTATTGTGCTAGCCATTCGAAATAAATTGCACATTCCTGTGAAATTCGTAGGTCTAGGTGAAAAGATGGACGATTTACAGCCATTTGATGCAGAACGTTATGTATATGGCTTGTTTGCAGAAGGTTTAGATAAAGAGCTACAAAATAGCGAAGATTAACGATAGCTATTTTGTAGTGGATAGAATGGGCGCTCGACTGTAAAAAGGTGAAATGTGTTGTTTAAAAGAGAAATACTAGCTAATGATGGAAGATTACTTAAATCAGCTAATAGAAGGCTTTTAGACAAGGAGATTACCTTGACACAGACGGGCGCTTTTCGTTATGATACAAATGACAAACAACGGGGGGAGAAACTCGATGCTACTTGAAAAAACAACACGCATGAACTTTCTCTTCGACTTTTATCAAGCATTATTAACAGATAAGCAAAGAAGTTATATGGAACTCTATTATTTAGACGATAACTCACTTGGAGAAATCGCTGAATCGTATGGGATTTCACGTCAAGCTGTTTATGATAATATTCGTCGAACTGAAGCGATGCTTGAAGAATATGAAGAAAAACTATGTTTACTGGAAAAATTTCAACAACGCACGCAAATGCTTGCGCGACTTACAGCTGGGATTACGGAAAAAAGTATGCCGGTTGAGGAGCAATTGGCGCTTATTGAGCAGTTGAAAGAATGGGATTAGGAGGCGAAAGCAGTGGCTTTTGAAGGATTAGCGGAACGACTCCAAGGAACGATCCAAAAGATTAAAGGTAAAGGGAAAGTATCGGAACAAGACGTAAAAGAAATGATGCGTGAAGTCCGATTTGCTTTAATCGAGGCGGATGTTAACTTAAAAGTAGTCAAAGAATTCGTTAAAAAGGTAAGTGAACGTGCTGTTGGCGTAGACGTTATGCAAAGCTTAACACCAGGTCAACAAGTAATTAAAATCGTTCAAGACGAATTAACGGAGCTGATGGGCGGCGAACAAAGCCCGATTAAATTTAATACGAAGCCACCTACTGTCATTATGATGGTCGGTTTGCAAGGTGCTGGTAAAACAACAACTTCTGGGAAATTAGCAAATGTTTTACGTAAAAAATATAATCGTAAACCATTATTAGTTGCTGCTGACGTTTATCGACCTGCTGCGGTTCAACAATTACAAACATTAGGAAAGCAATTATCTTTACCTGTTTTTGCTTTAGGCACAGACGTATCACCAGTTGAAATCGCGCGCCAGGCAATTGAACTAGCAAAAGAAGAGCATCATGATGTAGTCATTATTGATACTGCAGGTCGCTTGCATATAGATGAGGATTTAATGCAAGAATTAAAGGATATTCGTGCGCTTAAAGAGCCGGATGAAGTATTCCTAGTAGTAGATGCTATGACAGGTCAGGACGCTGTAAACGTTGCGGACAGCTTTAATGAGGCTGTCGGCATTACAGGTGTTGTATTAACTAAGCTCGATGGGGATACACGTGGTGGTGCGGCATTATCAATCCGTTCTGTAACACAGAAACCGATTAAATTCGTCGGTATGGGTGAAAAAATGGACGCTCTTGAACCGTTCCATCCAGAGCGTATGGCATCTCGTATTTTAGGTATGGGTGACGTTTTATCACTAATTGAGAAGGCACAGGCAAACGTCGATGAAGCAAAAGCGAAAGAACTAGAAGAAAAGTTCAAAACGCAAAGCTTTACACTCGATGATTTTGTTGAGCAATTACAACAAGTGAAGAAAATGGGCCCGCTCGATGAAATATTAAAAATGCTACCAGGCGCAGGCAAAATTAAAGGGTTAGATAATGTCAAAGTAGACGATAAGCAAATGGGCCGCGTAGAAGCCATTATTTACTCTATGACAAAGGCTGAAAAGACAAATCCTGAAATTATTAACGGCAACCGTAAAAAACGCATTGCAAAAGGTTCAGGTACGTCTATTCAAGAGGTAAATCGTTTGTTAAAACAATTTGACGAAATGAAAAAAATGATGAAACAAATGACAGGTATGGCTACTGGTAAAGGCAAGAAAAAGATGAAATTACCTGGCTTTGATTCATTGTTTAAATAATATTTTATAGGTGTTAAGAAAAAACACTTTACAAACAACATAAACATTGATAATATACTATCTTGTGTGAAACTTATTCGGAGGTGCTATTAAAATGGCAGTTAAAATTCGCTTAAAACGTATGGGAGCTAAAAAATCTCCTTTCTATCGTATCGTAGTTGCAGACGCTCGTTCACCACGTGACGGTCGTTCAATCGAAACAGTTGGTACTTACAACCCACTAACTCAACCAGCTACTGTAAACATTGATGAAGAGAAAGCTCTTAAATGGTTAGCTGACGGTGCAAAACCATCAGATACAGTACGTAACTTGTTCTCAGAACAAGGTATCATGGAAAAATTCCATAACCAAAAATTCAGTAAATAATCGGGGGAGACGTCTTTGAAGCAGCTGATTGAAGCAATCGTTTTACCGTTAGTCGATTATCCAGAAGAAGTTCGTATTGAGACGGACGAAAATGCAAATCGAATTGTTTATAAACTTTTTGTTCATCCAGAGGATCGAGGGAAAGTCATAGGCAAACAAGGGCGAGTGGCGAAAGCGATTCGTACAATTGTTTATTCAGCGGCAGGTAGTCACCATCAAAAAAAGACTTACGTCGATATATTGGATTGATAAAAAGATTTTCACGCTCGTTTACACGCGAGAAGGTAACAATGTAGCAACTATGCAACATGTCACCATTTTGCACTGAAGAATTCTAATAAGTATGCTTACATACGTTGCTAGAATTCGACGGGACAGTAAATGTGTAGCGTAAAATCTGGATAGAAGAGGGGGGAGCTTGCTGGTTCCTTCCTTTTTTTATATAGTACGGATATATAACGTTATAGAGGTGAAATGGATGGAATGGTTTAATGTAGGTCGTATTGTCAACACGCACGGTATCCGTGGTGAAGTACGTATATTATCGACTACAGATTTTGAAGAAGAACGCTTTGCGGTGGGAAATAAGATTGCAGCGTTTAAAAAAGACGATAAAAAGCCAACGTGGGTAACAATTCAATCGGTACGCCGCCATAAAAACTTTATTTTATTAACATTTGAAGGCATGGATAATATCAACTTTGTCGAACCGTTCAAAGAAGGAATGCTGAAAATCACGAAAGATCAAATGACCGATGATTTATTACAAGAAAATGAATTTTTCTTCCATGACATTATTGGCTGTACAGTTGTATCTGAAGAAGGCGAAACAATTGGTGAAGTGAAAGATATTCTGCAAACAGGTGCCAATGATGTATGGGTAGTGAAAGGTGCAAAAAAAGAACACTACATTCCATATATTGAAGACATCGTAAAAAATATTGATGTGGAAGAAAAGAAAATTGTCATTCATGTGATGGAAGGCTTGCTATGATAAATATTCATGTGTTAAGCCTGTTTCCTGATATGTTCTCTGGCGTGTTTGGAGCATCGATACTAAAAAAAGCGCAGGAAAAAGGTGCTGTAAAGCTAGAAGTTTCCGATATTCGTGCATTTTCAGGCAACAAGCATAATCAAGTAGATGATTATCCTTATGGTGGCGGTGCAGGGATGGTATTGAAGCCGGAACCGATGTTTAGCGCTGTAGAGGCAATTACAGCAGGTAGAAAGCCACGCATCATTTTAATGTGTCCGCAAGGTGAACGATTCACCCAAAAAAAAGCTGAGGAGCTAGCGCAAGAAAGCGAATTAGTGTTTTTATGTGGACACTATGAAGGCTATGATGAACGCATTCGTCAACACCTAGTAACCGACGAAATTTCAATTGGAGATTTTGTGTTAACGGGTGGAGAGTTAGGCGCAATGACGGTTATTGATAGTGTAGTACGGCTTTTACCTGGTGTTTTAGGACAAGAGGATTCCCATATTCAAGATTCCTTTTCAACGGGTCTGCTAGAACACCCGCATTATACGCGACCTGCTGAATTTCGAGGCATGCAAGTACCTGAAGTATTATTATCGGGCAATCATGCGAAAATCGAGCAATGGCGCGAAGAACAATCGTTAAAAAGAACATTCGAGCGTCGCCCAGATCTACTCGAGCATTATCCATTAACAGACAAGCAAAAATTGTATTTAGAAAAACTTAAAAAAGAACTATAAAGATACTTGCTTGCATGCAGTATATGTGATAACATCTATTCTGTACTTCTATGTGAAGTGCTGAATTACGGTGTTCCGCTGTGGCATAGATTGCGTGCAAGAGCATCTGTCTAAGGAGAGAAAACAATGTCAAACATTATTACAGAAATTACTAAAGCTCAGCTTCGTACTGATCTACCTGCTTTCCGTCCTGGTGATACTGTTAAGGTACACGTGAAAGTAGTAGAGGGTACACGTGAACGTGTCCAAGTATACGAAGGTGTAGTTATCAAACGTCGTGGTGGCGGTATTAGCGAAACTTTCACAGTTCGTAAAATTTCTTACGGTGTAGGTGTTGAGCGTACATTCCCTGTACACACACCAAAAATCGCTAACTTAGAAGTTGTACGTCGTGGTAAAGTACGTCGTGCTAAACTTTACTACCTACGTAACCTACGTGGTAAAGCTGCTCGTATTAAAGAAATTCGATAATTATGACTTAAAAGTGAGGGGCTTGTATTGCAAGCTCCTTTTCTTTTTGCTTGTCATCTTAAATAATAATCATCTAAAATGAGGATGAGGATAGACAAGGGGGCAATTCATAATGGAAAAACAAGTGAAAGAAAAGAATGAATTATGGGAATGGACAAAGGCGCTTTTAATTGCATTTGCGATTGCAGCAGTTATTCGTTATTTTTTATTTACACCAATTGCAGTTGATGGTGAGTCCATGATGCCAACCCTTGAAGATGGCGACCGAATGATTGTGAATAAAATCGGTTATAAAATTGGCGAACCAAAGCGCTTTGATATTGTTGTGTTCCATGCACCAGAACAAAAAAACTACATTAAACGTGTAATTGGGTTACCAGGTGAAACGTTAGAATATAAAGACGATCAGCTATACATTAACGGTGAACCGATAGACGAGCCTTATTTAGATGCCTACAAAGCTAAAATTACAGAGGGTACATTAACGGAAGATTTTACGTTAAATGACATTGATGTATCACTGAATGATGTAATTCCAGAGGGCTATGTTTTTGTCATGGGGGATAATCGTCGTTATAGTAAGGATAGCCGTCATATTGGAATCGTCGATCAAAAAGAAATCATAGGTAATACGAGCCTTATTTTCTGGCCGTATAGCGATATTAAAATTGTGAAGTAATGTTTGAAAGGGAGGCGAACCCTCCCTTTCTTAACGTCTAAGAGCATAAGTTTTCTTATTCGATTTTAAGGCATTTGCACTGCACGTTTAGTACGTGTTAATTGGGCGAATGCGCTTTTCTTATTTAGGAGGTATAGAAATGACTATACAATGGTTTCCAGGGCATATGGCGAAGGCCCGCCGTGAAGTAACGGAAAAATTAAAGCTAGTAGATATTATTTTTGAATTAATTGATGCACGTTTGCCGCTATCTTCTAGAAATCCAATGATCGATGAGGTTATTAATCAAAAGCCACGTCTTCTCATTTTAAATAAATCAGATATGGCAGATGAACATGAAACACGCAAATGGGTAGAGTATTTTGCGAAGCATGGTCATAAAGCGGTGGCGATCAATTCACTTGAAGGAAAAGGGTTGCAACTCGTTACGAAGGCAGCTCAGGAAATTTTAAAAGAAAAATTTGATCGAATGAAGTCTCGTGGAATGAAGCCAAGAGCAATCCGTGCAATGATAGTTGGTATTCCGAACGTTGGGAAATCAACACTTATTAATCGATTAGCAAAGAAAAATATTGCGAAAACAGGCAATATGCCAGGTGTGACAAAGGCTCAACAGTGGATCAAGGTCGGTAAGGAACTTGAATTGCTTGATACACCAGGGATTTTATGGCCAAAGTTTGAAGATCAAGAAGTCGGCTATAAGCTGGCATTAACAGGCGCTATTAAAGACACCATTACAAATATGGAAGATCTAGCTGTTTACGGGTTGCGATTTTTATCGACGCATTATCCTACACGCATGGAGGAACGATATGGTTTCCAACTTATGCATGAGGATTTAGTAGAAACATTTGACCATATTGGCAAGCTTCGTCGTGTTTTTGGCGCAGGTGGAGAAATCGATTATGATCAAGTAGCACAGCTTATCGTTCGTGATATACGTGGATTACTTTTAGGAAAGCTAACATTTGACTTTGTTGATGAACAGCTTGAAAAAGAAGCTACACAGCAATAATGTGCAAAAAAACTGCCATGCTCACGCAATAAAACGTGAGCATGGCAGTTTTTCTTTTAGGAATAGTAGTTGTTGCCGATAAATGATATAGAGTGAGAAAAAGGGAGTAAAATGATGAAAACGATTAAAGAGATTACAGCAGCATTAAAAATGGCTGAGGATTGGCAAGAATGGATGACAGCAGTTGCAGTCGATGAACGTGCAGGTGTGCAGAAAGCATGGCTTAGTTGGAAAAAACGCCAAGATAGAAAACAACAACTAATTGACGAACATCAAGCAAAAATTGAATTCGATCATCTCTATGGTGGGAACGACGCATTGATTGCAGGTGTGGATGAAGCTGGACGTGGGCCATTAGCTGGACCAGTTGTAACGGCGGCTGTTATTTTGCCAAAAAACTGTGAAGCTCTTGTTGGATTAAATGATTCGAAGCAATTAACAAAGGAAAAACGTAATGCTTTTGCATCATTGGTGAAAGAGCATGCTATTAGTTATTTTATTCATTTTCAATCAGCAAAAAATATTGATGAATTGAACATCTACGAAGCGACAAAGCAATCGATGAAAACAAGTGTGGAATCATTGTCTATTAAGCCTAATTTCGTATTAGTTGATGCAATGACACTACCAATCGCTATTCCTCAGGAATCTATTATTAAAGGAGATGCTAAAAGCTTAGCGATTGCAGCGGCTTCTATTTTAGCAAAAACTGCTAGGGATGATTATATGGAACAATTGGATAAAGATTTCCCTATGTATGGCTTTGCACAGCATGCTGGCTACGGTACGAAACAACATTTAGAGGCACTTGAAACATTCGGACCAACAATACATCATCGAAAGTCATTTGAACCTATAAAATCCATGTAAGAAAGGAGTATTTAGATGACAGCTACATCGTTTAATCCGATACAAACACAACCAACTGCTCTAATGCAAGCCAATCAACCGCTTGCATTAAAGCAAGGACAAGTATTTCATGGCACGATTAAACAACTATATCCAGATCAAACGGCAGAAATTCAGGTTGGTAATCAAAAACTCATTGCTAAACTTGAAGTACCGCTTAAAGCAGGGGATGCACATTTCTTTCAAGTAACAGGTACAAGTCCGCAAACAGAGTTAAAGGTTGTTACAGGGCCAATGGGACAAGGGGTTTCCTCGAGCCAACAAATAAATCAGCTACTAGATTCGATGAACTTGCCAAAATCGACGGAAATGCAGCAGGTGTTAGCGCATTTTATAAAGGCACAAATACCGATTTCTAAGGAGCAGCTTCTTCAGGCGGAGATGTGGATGAAGGCATTACCCGAAGATGTGACAAAGATGGATGCCTTGCAAGCGCTACAAAAAATGGTCGAACTGAAAATGCCGATGCTTCAAGATGTATTCCAAGCGCTTGTTAGTGGGCAGAAAACATCAGGTATGACGGCTATTATGGATACCTTTACACAGCTATTAGCAAAGGATACCGTACTGCAAGAAAATATGAAGCAAAATTTAATGCAGCAAGTGACAGCGATTGCAAAGCCATTCGAAGCAGAAACGGGGGCATTAGTGCTCGCAAAATCTATTCAACTTTTAACGAATAATGCTGCTTCTGTGAGCGAGCGTTTACAAGCTTTAAATTTATTAAAGGAAGCAGGCATTTTGCCGCAACAGGCAACTTTACAAAATTGGACGTCTTTAAAAGATGCAAAGTCTGTGCAACAAGGTCAACTGCAGCAGGCTGGCCAAGTAATCCAAACTATTTTAGCAACAAAACCAGAAAATAAAGCTCAGCTTATTGACCAGCTAAAGTCTTGGACAGCAAGTCAAAGTTTATTGACGAATGAGCAAAAACTACAACTGAACCAAATGATTGATAGATTTAACCAATTACCAACTAATAAACAAACATTAGAGATTTTTGCAAAGCAAATGCAGGAGCAACTAATCAAAGCTTTTGCTCAAAATACCCCTGAGCGATTATTTACGCAAGATGCTAATGGGCTTTCTGTAAAAGAACATTTATTATCGTTGTTTAAGCAACAACCCACGTTTCCTGCACAAAATGAAGCGCTAATGCGTAATCTTGTGAAGACTAGTATTGAAGCACCACAGCCAGGGATTCAGCGAATGCTGACAGAAGCTGATGCACATGTAAGAAATTCAATGGATAGTAAGGCAATGGAACATGCGCTTAAAACAGTATTAAAAAGTCTAGGTATTAGCTATGAGGCAGCCCTTAGTAGTAAATCAGCTGATTTACAAACGATTGCCCATCAACTAAAGCCTCAGCTCCATACGTTGCTTCAAGAAGTGCAGATTACACCGCAGTTAAAGGAAGCGGCAGAAATGTTAATGACACGTATGAATGGTATGCAACTCGTGTCAGGAGAAAATGGTCATCAACACCAACTTGTAATGCAAGTACCACTCGAATTTTTCGGTAAGAAAATGGACGCGACACTACAGTGGAACGGGCGTATGAAGGATGATGGAAAAATTGATGCTAACTATGCGCGAATATTATTTTATTTACAGATGGAATCAATGAAGGAAACCGTTATTGATATGCAAGTTCAAAATCGTGTCGTAACAGTTACTGTATTTAATGAGCAATCCAATATTATTCCGCCTGCAGATTCACTAAAGGAAGTATTAAAAATAGGTCTAGCAAAAAAAAATTATCAGCTTTCGGGAGTCTTTATTAAACAATTTGAAAAAGCCCAACTAGAAAAAACACCCCCTGTAGTACAACAGCAGGAGGAAAATAGTGGGGTGGATTTCCGTATATGAGTGAAGAAAAAAAGACTCGTAAAGAAGCAATTGCCCTTACTTATAAGCTAGGACAATTTGATAGCCCCTCTGTCGTTGCAAAAGGTAAAGGGAAGGTGGCAGAAAACATATTGGCACGGGCAAATGAGCATAACGTGCCTATTTATGAGGATCCGAACCTTGTCCAATTACTTGGACAATTAGATTTAAATGAGTCAATACCTGAAGAATTATATCAAGCTGTAGCAGAAGTATTTGCATTTATATATCATTTAGACCAAGAACATAGCAAAAATATAGAAAAAATAAAGTATTCTGATTTTTAGAATTCTCTGTTTTAGTACACAAAGTAGAAGAAAACGACATAATTTTAGAGAATTTTTGAACAAAAGACAAAGTGTAGACTTTATCAGAATGTTTCGTTAGAATAGATTATGTTAGTAAAACAATTTTATGCAAATGTTTGATGGGAGGATGTATTATGAATATCCATGAATATCAAGGGAAAGAAATTCTGAGAAAATATGGTGTTGCAGTACCTAACGGAAAAGTTGCTTTTTCCCCTGATGAAGCAGTGAAGGTAGCGAAGGAACTTGGCTCAAATGTTACTGTAGTCAAGGCGCAAATTCATGCAGGTGGACGCGGTAAAGCTGGTGGTGTCAAAATCGCAAAAAACCTTGATGAGGTGCGTACGTACGCAAAAGAGTTATTAGGTAAAATTTTAGTAACTCATCAAACAGGTCCAGAAGGAAAAGAAGTAAAGCGCTTGTATATTGAAGAGGGCTCTGATATTCAAAAAGAATATTATTTAAGTTTAGTATTAGACCGCGCTACATCTCGTGTAACTGTAATGGGATCAGAAGAGGGCGGCATGGATATTGAGGAAGTTGCAGAAACAAATCCTGAAAAAATCTTCAAAGAAGTTGTTGATCCAGTAATCGGACTTACAAGCTTCCAAGCACGTCGTATGGCGTTTAATATGAATATTCCAGCAAACCTAGTAGGGAAAGCTGTTAAATTAATGTTAGGTTTATATCAAGCATTTATCGACAAAGATGCTTCTATCGTAGAAATTAATCCACTTGTTGTTACTGGACAAGGGGACGTAGTAGCACTAGATGCTAAATTCAATTTTGACGCAAATGCATTGTATCGCCATAAAGATATTGTCGAATTACGCGACTTCGATGAAGAAGATCCAAAAGAAATCGAAGCGTCAAAATATGACCTTAGCTATATTTCTCTAGATGGCAACATTGGCTGTATGGTAAATGGTGCAGGTCTAGCGATGGCAACGATGGATACAATTAGTTACTACGGCGGCAGTCCCGCTAACTTCCTTGATGTTGGGGGCGGCGCAACAGCTGAAAAAGTAACAGAAGCATTCAAAATTATTCTTTCAGATCCACATGTAAAAGGTATATTCGTTAATATTTTCGGTGGAATTATGAAATGTAACATTATCGCTGATGGTGTAGTAACTGCAGCCAAAGAAATCGGTTTATCTGTACCGTTAGTAGTACGCTTAGAAGGTACGAACGTCGAGCTTGGTAAAGAAATTTTAAATGCATCTGGTTTAAACATCGTAGCAGCAGATTCAATGGCTGACGGCGCACAAAAAATTGTGGAACTAGTAGGCTAAGGAAGGCAGGGAGAACAATGGCTGTATTTATTAATAAAGATACAAAGGTAATTGTACAAGGGATTACAGGCGAAACAGCGCTATTTCATACAAAGCAAATGCTTGATTATGGTACAAAAATCGTAGCAGGCGTAACACCTGGAAAGGGAGGACTTGAAATTGAAGGCGTACCTGTATTCAATACTGTAGCTGAAGCAGTTGCAGCAACAGGTGCGACGACATCAGTTATTTATGTACCTGCACCTTTTGCAGCAGATGCAATATTAGAAGCTGTTGATGCTGAACTAGAATTAACAATTTGTATTACAGAGCATATTCCTGTCCTTGATATGGTAAAGGTTAAACGCTTTATGGAAGGCAAAAAAACACGTCTAGTTGGACCAAACTGTCCAGGTGTTATTACAGCAGATGAATGTAAGATTGGTATTATGCCTGGTTATATTCATACGAAAGGTCACGTTGGAGTTGTTTCTCGTTCTGGAACATTAACGTATGAAGCAGTTCACCAATTGACACAAGCCGGTATCGGTCAAACAACAGCTGTAGGTATCGGAGGAGACCCTGTAAATGGGACTAACTTTATCGACGCACTTGAAGCATTCAACAATGACCCTGACACATATGCAGTTGTAATGATTGGGGAAATTGGCGGTACTGCTGAAGAAGAAGCAGCAGAATGGATTAAAGCAAATATGACAAAACCAGTCGTTGGCTTTATCGGTGGACAAACTGCACCTCCAGGAAAACGTATGGGACACGCAGGTGCCATTATTTCTGGTGGTAAAGGAACAGCTGCTGAAAAAATTAAGGCTATGAACGAAGCAGGTATTGAAGTAGCTGAAACACCATCTGTTATCGGTGAAACATTAATTAAAGTAATTAAAGAAAAAGGGCTATACGAAAAATGTAAAACCCATTAAAATGGAAGATGTAGCACATTGTGGCTACATCTTTTCTCTTTTTCTCTGTTTAAATGATAGTGTTTGTCTATTCCTTCCCTTTTGGAATGTTCAACACTAGAAACTCGATAATAAAAGTCGAGTAGGTGAAGCGGCAAGATAGGGCGTACTCTCTAGTGTGTATATGAGTGTATCACACATCGTTTTCTACTTTTTTGTGATGAAATGAAAATTGCGGTCATTTAATTTCTTCTATTATAAAGGAGGTTTTTAAATGATTTTCTCAGTAGATACTCAGAGACTACTAGCTATGCATTATGTATATCCATTACCACTCCAAAAACTTCAACAGTTATTGTCCCCGGTGGATGTATTAAGTTGTTTTGAAGAAGCACACCCTAATGAGATTGCAAGCACATTGCAAATAACGAGGCAAAAAGCTATGCAAATTTCTCAAAATTTCCAGCGCGTTATGAACTTGCCAATTCAAGAGGTTTACGCACAAGCAAATATTTTCCCCATACCTTTTAATCACCCATATTTCCCGGCGCAATTATTTGAAATACCTAGCCCACCTACTGTATTGTATGTGAAAGGTCAGCGCGACCTGCTGGAAAGAGATAAACGGATAGCTATAATAGGCTCTAGAAAGGCTACAGCATATACTAGAGTTGCAATAGACTTAATCGTCCCACCGCTCATTGAACACGAATACACGGTCGTGAGTGGGCTTGCGCGAGGTGCAGATACAATGGCTCATGAGGCAACTATTAAGTTTGGGGGCCACACAATTGCAGTGCTTGGACATGGCTTTAATTTTCTATACCCAAAAGAAAACCGAGCGCTCGCTTGTAAAATGGCTGAGAACCATTTACTTATTACAGAGTACCCACCTTATATTAAACCGGCAAAATGGCAATTTCCTATGCGTAACCGATTAATAAGTGGTTTGTCTCAAGCTTTAGTTGTAACGGAAGCGGCACTAAAGAGCGGGACATTAATTACTACAGAATGTGCATTAGAGCAAGGAAAAGATGTATTTGTTGTACCTGGGCCGATTAATGTAGAGCAGTCAAAAGGGACGAATAAATTACTATTAGAAGGAGCTATTCCCGTATGCGATGGTCACCAAATCGTTGAAACACTTTCGCTCTTTTCTAGCAAAAATTGAAAAAAAGTTGCATTATCTTAAAATCTGTTATACATTTTGCAACAGGTAACTTAAAAAATTAGCAATAGACCTCGCTAAGGGGGAGACATAGATGGCGGATTATTTAGTGATTGTAGAATCACCAGCAAAAGCAAAAACAATTGAACGTTATTTAGGAAAAAAATACAAAGTAAAAGCATCGGTTGGGCATGTGCGTGACTTACCACGTAGCCAGATGGGCGTTGATACTGAAAATAATTACGAACCTAAATATATTACAATTCGCGGTAAAGGACCTGTTTTACAGGAACTTAAGTCTGCGGCTAAAAAAGTGAAGAAAGTCTATCTAGCGGCCGATCCAGACCGCGAGGGAGAAGCGATTGCTTGGCACCTTGCGACTGCATTAAATATTGATATTCACTCAGACTGTCGAGTTGTTTTCAATGAAATTACAAAGGATGCAATTTTAGATTCCTTTAAAAATCCTCGTGCTATAAATATGGACTTAGTGGATGCACAGCAAACACGTCGTATGCTAGATCGACTTGTAGGCTATAATATAAGCCCAATTCTTTGGAAAAAGGTTAAAAAAGGTTTGTCAGCAGGTCGTGTGCAATCTGTAGCACTACGTATGATCATTGATCGTGAAAACGAAATTAAAAACTTCCAGCCGGAAGAGTATTGGACGATTGAAGGTTCCTTTGAAAAAGGTAAAAAGACATTTGATGCACTGTACTATGGTAACGGCAAAGATAAAATAAAATTAACGAATGAAGAGCAAGTAAAGTCCATTTTAAAAAATGTAAAAGGTACTGCATTTGAAGTCGTAAATGTGACGAAAAAAGAACGTAAACGAAATGCTGCACCTGCTTTTACTACATCTTCTTTACAACAAGAAGCAGCGCGGAAGCTAAATTTCCGTGCGAAGAAAACGATGATGCTTGCACAGCAATTGTATGAAGGTATAGATATTGGTAAAAAAGAAGGTACAGTCGGTTTAATCACGTATATGCGTACAGATTCAACACGTATATCTGAAACTGCAAAGACTGAAGCGGTTTCTTATATTGAAACAAAGTACGGAAAAGAATATATCTCGACAGAAACGAAGCAGGTTAAAAAGGCGTCGAATGCACAAGATGCCCACGAAGCAATTCGTCCGACAAGTACGATGAGAACACCAGATGAGTTAAAAACAGTACTTAGTCGCGATCAACTACGCTTATACCGTTTAATTTGGGAGCGCTTTATTGCAAGCCAAATGGCCCCTGCTGTATTAGATACAGTTGCTGTAGACCTTCAACATGGTGATGTTTTATTCCGAGCAAATGGCTCACAAGTCAAATTTGCTGGATTTATGAAACTATATATAGAAGGTACGGATGATCAAACAGAAGAAACGACGAAACTTCTACCTGAAATGGAAATTGGCGATCAGGTGAAATCACTTGAAATCGAGCCGAAGCAACATTTTACACAACCACCACCACGTTACTCAGAGGCTCGTCTTGTGAAAACAATGGAAGAGCTAGGAATAGGGCGACCATCGACATATGCACCGACCCTTGATACAATTCAACGCCGTGGCTATGTTGTGCTAGATACAAAGAGATTTATGCCGACAGAGCTTGGTGAAATCGTTCACCAACAAATGCTGGAATTTTTCCCTGATATAATAAATATCGAATTTACAGCAAAAATGGAACAAGATCTCGATGAAGTTGAAGAAGGTATTCGTAAGTGGGTTGAAGTTATCGATGATTTTTATAAAGACTTCGAGGTTCATGTAAAGCATGCAGATGCTGAAATGGAGAAAGTAGTCATTAAAGATGAACCAGCTGGTGAGGATTGCGAGAAGTGTGGTTCACCAATGGTATTTAAGCTTGGTCGCTATGGGAAATTTATGGCTTGCTCGAACTTCCCAGATTGCCGTAACACAAAAGCTATTATGAAGCCAATTGGGGTTAAATGTCCTTCTTGCGAAACTGGCGAAATTGTGGAACGCAAAAGTAAAACAAAGCGCTTATTTTATGGATGTAATCAATATCCAGAGTGCGAATTTGTTTCATGGGACAAGCCAATTAGTAGACCGTGTCCGAAATGTAGTGCATTATTAGTAGAGAAAAAATTAAAAAAAGGTGTGCAAATTCAGTGTACGAAATGTGACTATGAAGAGACACCAACTCAATGATAGGAAGATGGTAAGAAAATGACTGAACAATTTGTAAATGTAATTGGAGCAGGCCTTGCAGGTAGTGAGGCGGCTTGGCAAATTGCTAAGCGTGGTGTAAAAGTTAAACTTTATGAAATGCGTCCAGTAAAGCAAACACCTGCCCACCATACTGATAAATTTGCAGAGCTTGTTTGCTCAAACTCGCTACGTGCAAATACGCTAACAAATGCTGTTGGTGTTATTAAAGAAGAAATGCGTTTATTAGATTCTGTTATTCTAAAAGCTGCCGATGCATGCTCCGTACCAGCAGGTGGAGCACTTGCAGTAGATCGCCATGAGTTTGCAGGCTATGTAACAGAAGCGGTGAAAAATCATCCGTTAGTGGAAGTAATTCATGAAGAAGTAACTGAAATTCCAGAAGGTATTACGGTTATTGCAACTGGTCCACTAACTTCAAAAGCATTAGCTGAAAAAATTCAAGGTTTAACGGGTCTAGACTATCTGTATTTCTATGATGCAGCAGCACCAATTATTGAAAAAGATAGCATTGATATGGATAAAGTTTATTTAAAATCTCGTTATGACAAAGGTGAAGCGGCTTATCTAAACTGTCCTATGACAAAGGAAGAATTTGATCGTTTCCGCCAAGCGTTAATCGAGGCAGAAGTTGTTCCATTAAAAGAATTTGAAAAAGAAATTTATTTCGAAGGCTGTATGCCGATTGAAGTAATGGCAGCGCGCGGTGAAAAAACGATGTTGTTTGGACCGATGAAGCCAGTAGGACTTGAAGATCCGAAAACAGGTAAACGACCTTATGCTGTTGTACAACTGCGCCAAGATGACGCTGCTGGTACACTTTATAATATTG
This sequence comes from Lysinibacillus sp. NPDC097162, assembly GCF_044762185.1. Taxonomy (NCBI): domain Bacteria; kingdom Bacillati; phylum Bacillota; class Bacilli; order Caryophanales; family Bacillaceae; genus Lysinibacillus; species Lysinibacillus sp. NPDC097162. The sequence continues at coordinate 177,040 of NZ_JBIWDT010000001.1, forward strand.
TCGGCTTCCAAACACATTTAAAGTGGGGTCCACAAAAAGAAGTGCTGCAACTAATACCTGGCCTAGAAAATGTTGAAATCGTACGATATGGTGTAATGCATCGAAATACTTTCATTAATTCACCGAAAGTGCTAGAGAAAACATATCAGTTACGTGAACAAAAAAATGTTTTCTTTGCTGGTCAAATGACAGGTGTAGAAGGCTATGTTGAATCTGCAGGTAGTGGGTTAATTGCTGGAATTAATGCGGCACGTTTGGCATTAGGACAAGAGCCAATTATTTTCCCATTCGAAACTGCATTAGGTAGTATGGCGCGTTATATAACAGAAGCACAATCAAAAAATTTCCAACCGATGAACGTTAACTTTGGTATATTCCCTGAATTACCACCTGGACGTCGTTCAAAACCCGAGCGTGCGGAAATGCATGCGAATCGCGCAATGAGCACAATTCGAAATTTTGTGAATTCACAAACAATTTAATTGCCAAAAGCCTCTAAAAGTTGATATACTCTTAGAGGCTTTTTCTTTTGTGTAGACAAAATGCTTAATTACACGTATTTTATTATTTTGTATAATGATTTTCTCATAATATAACCATTTTCACTTGCTATATTACGAAGATAGGTATAGTGTCAATATGTATGTTTTTTAAGGATTACTTTAACGACAAATTTATTTAAATGGCAACGTTTGTTTTACCATTTGAATTTGTTGGTAATAGTAATGAGAGAAGGTTACGAATAATTCATTGGTGGTGAATCTTTCATGTTAGTTTCGTCCCAAGAAGCACTTGAACAGTTTATGCTTTACATCCAGGTAGAAAAAAACTTCTCTGTTCATACTGTGCGAGAATATGAATCAGACCTACTAGATTTTTTAGCGTTTTTACAGGCAGAAGGCGTTAATGATTTAGCCAGTGTTGAGTATATACATGCACGACTATATGTAACGAAGTTGTATGATGAAAAGAAAGCAAGAACTTCTGTATCAAGAAAAATTTCATCAATCCGCTCCTTTTTTCGCTTTCTAAATAAACAGCACGGCATGGATGATAGTGCTTTTCGATCTCTATATCATCCGAAAAAAGAATCACGTTTACCAAGTTTTTTCTATGAAGAAGAATTGATGAAGCTTTTTGATGCGAATGTAGGAGATGATTTGAAATCGTTGCGTAATATGGCTATTTTAGAGTTATTATATGCAACGGGCATTCGGGTGAGTGAGCTTACATCCATTATGGTAGCGGATATCGATTTCCGTTATTCTATTGTTCGAGTAATGGGTAAAGGAAGAAAAGAACGCATTATACCATTTGGTCAATTTGCGAGTGTGGCTATACAGCACTACATAGAGCAGGCTCGTCCACGTTTGATGAAACAAACAAATCATCAGCAACTATTTGTCAATATGCGCGGAGGGGAACTTACGCCACGTGGGGTACGTCATATTTTAAATGAAATGATTGATAAGACCTCACTCCATACGAAAATATACCCACATATGCTTCGCCATACTTTTGCTACACACTTACTGAATCATGGCGCAGATTTACGGACTGTACAGGAGTTACTGGGCCACGCGCATTTAACTTCAACACAGGTTTATACGCATGTAACAAATGAGCATCTTCGTCAAACATATATGAATGCCCATCCAAGGGCATAATAGAGGCTAAGGAGGAAGGCAAATGGGACAAATCCATGCGACTACGATATTTGCGGTACATCATAATGGCGGGTGCGCTATGGCTGGCGATGGTCAAGTGACACTTGGGAATGCGGTTGTTATGAAAGGCACTGCAAGGAAGGTCAGACGTCTGTTTAATGGGCAGGTGCTAGCTGGCTTTGCAGGCTCTGTAGCCGATGCTTTTACACTTTTTGAAATGTTCGAAGCGAAATTAAACGAATATAATGGGAATTTACAGCGAGCTGCTGTAGAAGTAGCAAAACAATGGCGTGGTGATAAAATGCTACGTCAATTAGAGGCGATGTTACTTGTGATGGATAAAAGTACACTACTCCTTGTGTCTGGTACGGGAGAAGTTATAGAACCTGATGACGGTATATTAGCGATTGGTTCTGGTGGGAATTATGCATTATCAGCAGGTCGTGCTCTAAAAAAATATGCAGGTGAGACAATGACTGCCCGTGAGATTGCTGAGGCAGCATTAGAAACTGCCGCTGAAATTTGTGTATTTACAAACCATAATATTATCGTGGAGGCACTTAACTAATGACACCACAAAACTTAACCCCAAGACAAATTACTGAGCATTTGGATCGTTATATCGTAGGGCAAAATGAGGCGAAAAGAGCGGTAGCTATTGCGCTACGAAATCGCTATCGTCGTTCTCTACTAGCGGATGATATGAAGGCTGAAGTTATTCCTAAAAATATTTTAATGATTGGACCAACGGGAGTTGGGAAAACTGAAATTGCAAGGAGAATTGCAAAACTAACGAATGCGCCGTTCGTAAAGGTTGAAGCAACGAAATTTACAGAAGTGGGCTATGTTGGACGTGATGTTGAGTCAATGGTCCGCGATGTTGTGGAGGCTTCTCATCGTCTCGTGAAGGAAGAAATGATGGAGTCTGTGAAGGAGCAAGCGGAAGAGTTAGCAAATGAAGCCATTGTAAAATTACTTGTCCCTTCTTTACGTAAAAAACAAGCTATGCAAAATCCGTTTGAAATGTTATTTGGTGGCAAAGAACAACAAACGCATGATGATACATCTTCTGATGAAACGGAAGTACGCTCAAAACGTGCGCAAATCGCTATTGATTTACGCAATGGCAAATTAGAAAATGAATGGGTTACTGTTGAAGTTACTGAACAAAATCCTTCGATTTTTGACGCATTACAAGGTACAGGGATGGATATGTCTGCTAATAGCGGTATGCAAGATATGTTATCGAGCTTAATGCCTAAAAAACAGAAAAAGCGCCGTGTGCAAGTAAAAGATGCACGTCGTATTTTAATAATTGAGGAAGCAAATAAGCTTATTGACGCAGATGAGGTGTCGCAAGAGGCTATTACTAGAGCAGAACAATCTGGGATTATTTTCATTGATGAAATTGATAAAATCGCAAGCAAAGATACGAACTCTTCGGCTAGTGTTTCACGTGAGGGTGTCCAGCGCGATATTTTACCAATTGTTGAAGGTTCAACTGTCACTACGAAATATGGTGCGGTTAAAACAGACTATATGCTTTTTGTTGCTGCAGGAGCTTTCCACATGTCTAAACCGTCAGATTTGATTCCAGAATTACAAGGACGATTCCCGATTCGTGTAGAACTTGAAAAATTAACGAAGCAAGATTTTGTTCGTATTTTAAAAGAACCAGATCAATCGCTTATTTTGCAATATAAAGCGTTATTAGAAACAGAAGGTGTAGCAATCAATTTTGCAGAAGATGCAATTGAACGAATTGCAGAAATCGCAACAGAGGTCAATCAAGAAACAGATAATATCGGGGCACGTCGATTACACACAATTTTAGAGCGTTTGCTAGAAGAATTATCGTTTGAAGCGTCTGAAATTGCTCCAGCTCAAATTGAAATTACAGCTGCTTATGTTGACCAAAAATTGGCTGGTATTGTAAAAAACAAAGATTTGTCACAGTTTATATTGTAGGCGAGGCTTGTTAGTACCATTCAATTGCGAAAAACTTTAGAATATTAACTAAATACGGTATGGATAATTTATAGGAGGAACATATAATGAATTTATTAGAAAAAACAAGAAAAATTAACTCAATGCTCCAGGCATCTGCGGGTAAACCAGTAAACTTTAAAGAGATGGCTGACACTTTAGGGGACATTATTGATAGCAACGTATATATTGTAAGCCGTAAAGGGAAGCTTTTAGGTATTTCAATTCACCAACAAATTGAAAACGAGCGTATGAAAAAAATGTTCGAAGAGCGTCAATTCCCAGAAGAATATACACATAGCTTGTTTACAATTTCTGAAACGTCTTCAAATTTAGATATTAACAATGAACATACTGCTTTCCCAGTTGAAAATAAAGATTTATTCCAAAGTGCTCTAACAACTATCGTACCAATCGTTGGTGGTGGTGAACGTTTAGGTACATTAATTTTAGCTCGTTTATCAGCTCAATTTGAAGATGATGATTTAATTTTAGCTGAATATGGTGCTACAGTAGTTGGTATGGAAATTTTACGTGAGAAATCTGAAGAAATTGAAGAAGAAGCACGTAGCAAAGCTGTTGTACAAATGGCAATTAACTCACTTTCATATAGTGAATTAGAAGCGATTGAACATATCTTTGAAGAGCTAGATGGTAACGAAGGTTTATTAGTTGCTTCGAAAATTGCAGACCGCGTAGGAATTACACGTTCAGTGATTGTAAATGCATTACGTAAACTTGAATCTGCAGGTGTAATTGAATCACGTTCACTAGGGATGAAAGGAACTTACATTAAAGTATTAAACGATAAATTCCTAAACGCACTAGCTGAAATTAAAATGAAATAATGAACAAAAGCTCCCCAGTTGAGGGAGCTTTTTCTGTTTGCGTAAGCTATACAAATAGTTAATAAAGCAAGCCCTACCACTCTGCTTTGTGTGAGCGAGCGTCGGTTGTTCATAAATGGTACATGTGTCATTTTTGTGAATATCCGGTGTATTGTTTCTGCAAAATACTAGGTGGTAGGGCTTGCTTTGTAACAAAAATGATACATAATTAATCTTTAAAAAGTACTTCCTATTACTTGTAGTCGTTTAACTTTAAAAAAGGGCGGCTAACGATGCGAGACAAGCATTTATTAGACTCGTTTAATACGCATTACTCTAACATGATGAGCAAACGCTAACGGTAAAAGGCATTTGTTGTGAGAAGATTGAAACTAAACCTGCCTAAAAGCGTCCACTTGGAGTGAAAATCACTGCCATATATGGACATATCCTGACCTTTAGCCCTTTTTGTCGAAAAGTATAGACGTTCTCAACGGAATTAGAAGGAGTATTTTATATTGTCACGTCTAAAATAGTAAAAAGGAACTTTTTTTTACCGAAAAATCCCTTTTTGTCATTTAAATCCAACCCTCTGTAGTAATAAAAAGGGATATATTTGATACTAATACAGTAAACACTGTCGAAATAGTGTAAAATAACTAGAAAAAAGTCGACACGCTTTGAGGCCTAGTGCCAGTAGGGATGGGGCATATTTGTCCTGGTTAACAAACTTAAAAAATAGGGCGTATATACTATTAAAAAATGACAAAAGACAATAGACACTACGTATCATCTTAATTACAATTGTATTATTGGATAAATTAAGAAGTACATAGATTGAAATTAAATGAGGTGAATGGTTTTGAACTTATTTGGAGGAACTATTAGTAGCCTGGAAAACGGACTTTCCTATGCAACTTTGAATCATAAAACAATCGCAAATAATATTGCGAATGTCGATACACCAAATTATAAGGCGAAAAATGTAAGTTTTAAAGATATGTTGGAGAATGAGAAGCAAATTTCTATATCGGCATATCGAACAGATAGTAGACATTATGATTTCGAAATTAAACAATCGACACCAGGTGTCAATAATGTTACTAACTTACGATATCGAAATAACGGTAATGCTGTAGATATGGATGCGGAACAAACGAAATTAGCGGAAAATCAAATCTACTACAATGCTTTGATTGACCGTGTAAATGGAAAGTTAAATACGCTTAATACTGTTATTAAAGGAGGTAAGTAATAAATGTCTATTTTTCATGGAATGAATACTACTGCCTCTGCCTTAACGGCACAGCGTTTACGAATGGATGTTATTTCTTCGAATATGGCAAACGTAGACACTACTCGCGCTAAACAAGTAAACGGGGAGTGGGAGCCATACCGACGGAAATCTGTTACTTTTTCTGCGCAAGAAGGACGATTTTCGAATTTTTTAAATGTGGCAATTGGTAAAAATGCAAAAAGCGGTGTTGGGAATGGTGTGAAAGTTTCGCAAATTAAAGAAGATACTGAAACACCTTTCAAATTAGTGTATGATCCGACACATCCAGATGCAGATGCAGATGGCTATGTCAGCATGCCGAATGTTGACCCATTAAAAGAAATGGTAGATTTAATGTCTGCTACTCGTTCATATGAGGCGAACATAACTGTTTTAAATGCAAATAAGTCTATGCTAACAAAAGCGTTAGAAATCGGTAAATAATAAAAAAGAAAGGATGGATACATAATGGCAATTTCGTCCGTTTCACTAATGACACCTACCCAGGTTGTAAATCAAACAAACAAATTAAATACAACACCTTACGAAGCCCAGCAAAGCTTTGCGAATTCGTTAAAAGAGGCAATAGCGAAAGTGAATGATCAGCAAATTACTTCTGATAATCTTACACAAAAGCTAATTACTGGTGGAGATGTGGAGTTGCACGAAGTAATGATTGCATCTCAAAAGGCGAGCATTACATTAAACGCAACAATTGAAGTTCGCAATAAGGTGATTGAAGCTTACCAAGAAATAATGCGAATGAGTGTCTAATTAGAATGAATTGGTGAAGTAAGCCACCAATTCATTTCGTTAGGCTTCCCGTGGAAACAAAGTTTTTAGAGTATTAGTTTTCATGGGATTCCACTATTATCGCGAATTATTGATTGCTAGGTTATTCACTATAACCGGAGGATTCATAATGAATGAACGATTGACGAAAATAAAAAACGACACCAGCCAATTTTGGACAAGTCGGAGTAAAACACAAAAAATAGTAATGATTAGTTCTTTAGTAGGTGTAATATTACTTGCAGCTATCATTACATTTTTTGCAACAAAAACTACATATGTTCCGCTTTATAAAGATTTATCGACAAGAGAAATCGGCCAAGTAAAAGAAGCTTTGGATTCTCAAGGCGTAAAATATGAGATTGCTCCAGGTGGAACGTCCATATTAGTACCCGAAGAACAAGTCGATTCATTATTGGTGCAACTAGCATCCGATGGTTATCCTCAAACTGGAACGATCGATTACTCATTTGCTAATAGCTCTGGTTTCGGTATGACAGACAACGAATTTAATTTATTGAAAAAAGCTGCGACTGAAACAGAAATTGCTAAACTAATAAAAAATCTAGAAGGCGTGAAAGATGCAAAAGTTATGATTACTCTTCCTGAAGAAGGAGTCTTCATAAAAGATGTAAAAGAAGATGCAACTGCATCCATTGTATTGAACACAGATCCTGGCTATAAATTTACAGAGCAACAAATTGCCACTATGTACAACTTAGTAGCAAAAAGTATCCCAAACTTAAATACGGATAATATTGTTATCTCTAACCAATATTCAGAGTACTTTGATTTGAATGCTACATCGACAGATGGCACTTCTACAACTACAGCTGAAGGCCAATTGCAAATGAAGAAATTGGTAGAACGTGACTTGCAACGTCAAGTGCAAAATATGCTAGGTACTTTAATGGGACAAGATAAGGTCATCGTTTCTGTTACGACAGATATTGACTTTAAAAAGGAAAATCGTGAAGAAAATTTAGTGACACCAGTTGATGAAGAGAATATGGAAGGGATTGCGATTAGCGCCCAACGTATTACAGAGCAGTATTCTGGTACTGGCAACCCAGCAACAGGTACACCTGAAGCTGAAACAACAACAGATAATTTCACTACTTACAATGAAGGTACATCGGGAGATGGAGATTACGAACGTACGGAAGAAACAATCAATAATGACGTCAACCGTATTCGTAAAGATATTCAAGAGGCACCTTATAAAATTCAAGATATCGGTATCCAAGTAATTGTTGAGCCACCAACAGCTGCTGACGCAGCATCTCTACCAGATGGTGTTCGACAAGACATTGAGAAAATTTTAAGTACTATTGTTCGTACAACAATCTCAAAAGATGTAGCTGCTGAACTTACACAAGATCAAATAGATGAAAAAGTGGCTGTTTCAGTCCAACCTTTAAATGGTAAAGTGGCAGATACTGCTCCTGAGACACCTGTTATTCCATGGTGGGTTTGGGTAGTTGGAGGCATTTTACTGGCTGTTATTCTATTACTGGCATTCTTCATCATCCGTTCACGTAAACGTGCGAAAGAAGAAGAAGAGCTTAGTATCCTAGAAGAACAAGAAGAATTGATAATTGATGATATTAATGAAGAAATTGAAACGGAAGCTACAATGCGTCGTAAGCAACTTGAAAAAATGGCGAAAGATAAGCCTGATGATTTTGCAAAGTTACTGCGTAGTTGGATTGCGGAAGACTAACTAGGAGGTTCTGCTGTGTCCAAGAAAGATAAGGAATTAACCGGAAAACAAAAGGCCGCACTCTTGTTAATTTCACTAGGGCCTGAGGTTTCAGCTTCTGTCTATAAACATTTAACTGAGGAAGAAATCGAACGTTTAACGTTAGAAATATCAAGTGTTAAAAAAGTAGAAGCAAATGTCAAAGAAGAAATTATTGAAGAATTTCACAATATAGCCCTTGCGCAAGATTATATTACACAAGGTGGTATTGGTTACGCGAAGACGGTATTAGAAAAAGCATTAGGTATGGAGCAAGCACAAACGATTATTAATCGTTTGACTTCCTCTTTACAAGTGCGACCGTTCGACTTTGCACGTCGAGCAGATCCTGCTCAAATATTTAACTTTATTCAAAATGAACATCCACAAACAATTGCTCTTATTCTATCTTATTTAGAAGCAGGGCAAGCGGGTGTTATTTTATCTTCATTACCGCAAGAAGTACAAGCAGATATTGCTAAACGTATTGCAATGATGGAATCAACTTCACCAGAAGTAATTAGTGAAATTGAATCTGTATTGGAACGAAAACTATCATCCACTGTTACGCAAGATTACACAGAAACTGGTGGTATTGATGCAGTCGTTGAAGTATTAAATGGTGTTGACAGACAAACAGAGAAGACGATTCTCGATGCACTCGAAATTCAAGATCCAGAGCTTGCAGAAGAAATCAAGAAACGCATGTTTGTATTCGAAGATATCGTGACGCTCGACAATCGTTCAATTCAGCGTGTTATTCGTGATTGTGAAAACGAAGATTTACTTCTTTCAATGAAAGTTTCAAGCGAAGAAGTAAAAGATATTATCTTCCGAAATATGTCGCAACGTATGGCCGATACTTTCAAAGAAGAAATGGAAATTATGGGACCTGTTCGCTTGCGTGACGTAGAAGAAGCTCAATCACGAATTGTCGCTGTTATTCGCCGCTTAGAGGATGCTGGTGAGATTATTATTGCACGTGGTGGAGGAGATGACGTCATTGTCTAGAATCATCCGTTCTGTATATACACAGTCCAATGGCGATAATGTAAAGAAGATACAAATTCGTGATATGTTTGAATTACCCGAAATGGATACAGATGAAACATCCCATTATCATATGACAATGGAAGATGTATTTGCAGAACGTGATCGATTACTTGAAGAGGCTAGAGCTAAAATTCAAGTAGAACGAGAAGCTTTTGAACAAGAGAAGCAAATGCACTTCCAAGAAATTGAGCATATGAAACAAAGCTGGGAAGAAGAACGCCCAAATCGCGTACAAGAAGCGTATGATGAAGGGTATGGTCAAGGTTATGAGGATGGTACAAATAGAGCCACTGAAGCAATGGCACAATCCCTTCAAACAGCGAATGAAATCATCGCTCAAGCAGGGGAAAATGCAAAAAAATATATCGATGACCAAGAAGCAATTATTTTGGAACTAGGCTTAACTGCTGCGCAACGTATTATTGGGACTTCGTTAGAGCAAAACGATGAACTGTTTCTATCAATCGTTCAAAGAGGGCTTAAAGAAGCGAGAGAGATGAAGGAAATAAAAATCTACGTTTCTCCTACATACTATGGTTTAATTACATCGAATCGCGATGAATTGGCAGAAATGTTCCCAACAGATGTACCATTTATGATTTTTGTAGATGAAGATTTCGAAAAAGAAACAGATTGTTATATAGAAACAAATCACGGTCGAATTGTTGTTAGTATTGACGAGCAATTAAATGAATTAAGATTAAAGCTACATGAAATATTAGAAAGTAAGGAATGATCTAGATGAAAACGGCTCAATTAATCGAACAAATTCCTAATATACCGACTTTTAAGAAGTTTGGTAGAGTAACGAGAGTTGTCGGCTTAATGATTGAGTCGCAAGGTCCTGATAGTTCCATCGGTGATGTATGTAAAATTCATGTTGAAACGTCGAAAAACGGACATCAAATCATTTTAGCAGAGGTCGTTGGGTTTAAAGATGAAATAGTAGTTTTAATGCCCTTCACCTCGCTCCGTGAAATATCAATTGGTTGCTTAGTAGAAGGAACAGGAGCACCTCTTGAAATTAAAGTTGGACCAGAGCTAATTGGTAAAGTACTAGATTCAATGGGAAATCCGATAGATGGTACATTGTTACCGAAGGGTTTAATGTCAGTACCTACTGAGCAAGATCCGCCTAATCCACTTACTCGTCCACCAATAAATGAACGACTTGAGGTGGGTGTAAAAGCGATTGATGGTATGCTAACTGTCGGTAATGGACAACGTGTAGGTATTTTCGCTGGCTCTGGTGTCGGTAAAAGTACACTTTTAGGTATGATTGCGCGTAATACGCAAGCTGACTTAAATGTTATTGCATTGGTTGGTGAGCGTGGTCGTGAGGTGCGTGAATTTATTGAACGAGATCTAGGACCTGAAGGTTTAAGCCGTTCCATAGTGGTCGCAGCCACCTCAGACCAACCCGCACTTATGCGTATTAAAGGAGCATTTACAGCGACAGCGATTGCAGAATACTTTAGAAATCGTGGCTTAAATGTGATGTTAATGATGGACTCCGTAACGCGGGTTGCAATGGCTCAACGTGAGATCGGACTTGCGACCGGAGAACCACCTGCTCAGAAGGGTTATACACCTTCTGTATTTGCGATTTTACCAAAGTTATTAGAACGGACTGGAACAAATGAAAAAGGCTCTATTACAGCCTTTTATACGGTATTAGTAGATGGCGACGATATGAACGAGCCAATTGCTGATACTGTTCGTGGTATTTTAGATGGTCATATTGTACTTGATCGAAACCTTGCAAATAAAGGTCAATATCCAGCTATTAATGTGCTAAAAAGTGTCAGTCGTTTGATGAATCATGTGGCAGAGCCGGAGCATAAAAAGGCAGCAGAGCGTTTACGGGAACTCTATTATACATATGACAAATCAGAGGATTTAATAAATATCGGTGCATATAAACGCGGGACTTCAAAAGAAATTGATGAAGCAATTTATTATGAACCACTCATTACAGCTTATTTAAAGCAAGGGTATTTAGATAAGGTGACACTTGAGGAAAGTAAGAATGAGTTAATTACATTATCGAACGGTGGTGGCAGGTAGGATGGTCAGTTATATGTATCGTTTTGAAAAAGTATTAACCATTCGAGAGCAAGAAAAAAACGAGACTGAAATTGCCTACAAGGAATCTGTTCGTTCTTTTGAAGAGGTTGCAACAAAGCTCTATGACTTGCTGAAAAAGAAAGAGGATTTAATAGAATTTCAGCAGAAACGTTTAGTTGTAGGGTCATCAATAGAGGAAATTCATCACTATGCTCGTTTTATTGATAGCCTTGAAAAGACAATTGCGGATGTGCAACAAAAAGTTGTGCAGGCGCGTTCAAAAATGAATTGGCACGAAGAAAAACTATTAGAAAAAAACTTGGAAGTACGTAAATTTGAAAAAATGCGCGAAAAAGATTTTAAGTCTTTTCAACAAGAACAAGATCGCATTGAGAGCATATTTTTAGATGAAATATCTTCACTTACGTATTTCAAGAAAGAAATCAGGTGATTTCATGGCAAAAAGAGATAGCCGTATTAAAACTGAATTAGAAGTACAACAGCCAACACGTAAATCAGGAGGTTTCCAAAAGTTTTTCATCTGGATATTAATACCTGTTATGTTCGTGGTAGCGGTGTTACTCGTTGTGGCAACGTTAATGGATACGAACGTCTTTGATTTAGGAAAAAAGGCAGTAAGTAACCTACCTTTTGTTGAATCGGAAGAACAACAAGCAAAAGATGCCCTTGTTATTGATGATTCCAAGGTAGTAGGCTTACAGGCAGAAATACAAGAAAAAGAAGCAGAAATTGCACAATTGCAAAGTAAATTAGATACAACTACAAATGAAAAAGAAAAGTTACTGACGGAGCAAGAGCGATTACTCTTTGAAATTGAAAAATTAAAAAGAGAGCAAGATGATGTGAAACGTGACTTTAATGATATTTTGTCTACTTTTGATAAGATGTCTCCTAAAGCGGCAGCACCTGTTCTTATAAAAATGAGTGATGCACAGGCACTTCGTATTTTATCGAGCTTGAAACCGGATAAGTTAGCAGCGATTCTAGAAAAAATGGATCCGCAAGATGCTGCAAAGTATACAGAAATGATGGCTAAACAATAAAAAACATTTATGTATTTATGTAAAGGAGGTGAAAACATGAATATTGCATTGATGAACATGAGTGCTCCAAATACTACGAAGCCAAGTACTGCTACTTCGAAAGCTGTGTCAACAAACAGTTCTGAGATGAAAACAAATGCTGGAGCAGATAAAGATAAAATATCTAAATTTGGTTCTGTATTTGGACAAGCTGTTGCTTCAACAAATCAACAAAATAAAACATCTCAAAGTAATAATACTCAAGGTGACGATAAGCTAGCGGAGCTAGATAAGGTGTTAAATAGTCAATCTATCGAAGAATTACTAGATTTACTAGAAATTCCACATGATGAAGGCTTGTTAATGCTTCAAGTTGGGGAAGATGGCAAAGCAGTAGCTATGGATGAAATGTTAAATTTAGAAAATTTAATGGCTGCATTGAATGTTGATAAAGAGCAAATAGAAAAATTGGTTCAACAATTACTAAATGAAGATCAGCAAGCGAGCGATGTATGGGAGCTTTTAGCTTTAGTAGACGCTCAAGCTCCATTGTTACAGACGCAAATTGTATCTGCGTTGCAAGGTGAAGGGCAAGTACCTTCAGAAGATGCTACGAAGCTACTACAAGTATTAAAATTAGCACAGTTAGTTGGTCAAAAATCGGATTTGACGATGTCTCAAGAAAATGCACTGTCAAACGTTAATAATTTTTTAACAGCGTTACAAACACAAGTTGAAACTATTCAAACTGCGCAGCAAGTTACAACAAAAACAACCGTTACATTACCGTTGCAAGGTTTTCAGCAAGTTATTCAACAAGTGCAAGTGACAAAACAATCTGATACAAGTGCTAATGAAATGGTGACGGCTAATACAGTACAAACCAAAGCTGATACATTCCAAGTTACTTTACCAGCAGCTAAACCAGCGCAGTCGGAAGCTTTACTGAAAGAAATGCAAGCAATCATCAATAAGGCTCAAATTTCGAATGCACAAGGGATTACGCGTTTAACGTTAAAATTGTATCCTGAAAATTTAGGTACCATTCGAATCGAACTTGTACAAAATGACGGTGTTTTAACAGCTCGATTACTTGCTTCAACTGCACATGGGCGTGAGCTTCTTGACAGTCAAGCGCATCAATTAAAGCAAGCCTTTGTCCAGCAAAACATCCAAGTTGATCGACTCGATATTGCGCAATCGTTGCAGGATGCTGATAGACAACAACGTGATCAAAATTTCTTTAATAACTTCTTTAGGCAACAGCAGCAAGAAGAACAAGAGCAGCAAAAAGAGGACAGCGAAGATGGTATGTCCTTTAATGATTATTTAGAAAACGAGGAGGTGTAAACGTGGCAGATAAAATTACAAATGACCTTTACTATTCCAACTATACTGCACCAACAAAACAAACTGGTAATAGTGAACTTGGTAAAGATGCATTTTTAAAACTATTGATTACACAATTACAGCATCAGGATCCAACAAACCCTATGGATGACCGTGATTTCATTGCACAAATGGCGCAGTTCTCATCTTTGGAGCAAATGCAAAATATGACAAAGGCAATGGAGTCATTACTGATGTCGCAACAACAAACGCAGCTTATGAACTATACATCATTTGTTGGAAAAGAAGTAAAATGGCATGAACTTACAGAAGAAGTAGATAAAGATAATAAGCCAGTTATAAATGAAGGTACGGGCGTTATCCAATCATTAAAATTTGTTGATGGAGAAGCAGTATTCATTTTAGATGATGGCAAGGAAATCTATCCTGGAAACATTTCAGCGATTTTAGGTAATAAAGATACAAGTACAGGTGAGAGCAATACATCAACTGAATCACCACTTGTACAAGCGAGTAAGTTAATTGGCAAAAATGTCACTTACAATGACGGAGAACAAGATGTACAAGGGCGTATCGTCTCTGTATCAAACAAAGATGGTATTATTTATTACGAATTAGATAATGGTAAAAAACTAGCAGGGAAAGAATTTACAGTAATAAGCGAATAAAGGTGGTGGAGAAAGATGGATAAATTTTCAATTCATCGTGTCCCATTGCATCCAACTATTCGTCAAACGCAAACTACACCTATCAATACCCAGCAATCGTTTAGTGCTCATTTACAAGAGGCAACGAATCAACAGGAGCTAAAAGTAAGTAAGCATGCAAATGAACGCATTAAAGAGCGTAATATTGCGATTACTGAACAGGAATGGCGGGTTGTATCTGACAAGGTATTTGAGGCACATTCAAAAGGTGTCAAACAACCATTAGTCTTGATGGATCAAGCGGCTCTAATTGTCAGTGCTAAAAATGCTACTGTCATTACAGCAATGGATCGCACGGAAGCAAAGCAACAACTGTTTACTAATATTGATGGCACAATCGTGCTTTAAGGCTGGACCTTCTTAATGTAAGGAAGCCTATGTGTGCTGACTGATAGAGGCACGCAATTCAAAAAATGAAGGGAGAACGACAACTTATGTTACGTTCTATGTATTCAGGTATTTCAGGTCTTAAAAACTTCCAAACAAAGCTAGATGTTATCGGGAATAATATTGCCAATGTTAACACGTATGGATTTAAAAAAGGACGCGTTATTTTCAAAGACATCCTATCTCAAACAAGCGCAGGTGCTTCAGCTGCAACTACTACTCGTGGTGGTACAAACCCTTTACAAGTAGGTCTTGGTTCAACACTTGCGGCAATTGATACAGTTCACGGTTCTGGCTCACGCCAAACGACAGATCGACCATTGGACCTTGCAGTTCAAGGTGAAGGCTTCTTTATGGTAGCTGACTCCGTTTCAAATACTGATGGCGTTGCAGAAGGCTATACAAATGTTGTTTATACACGTGCAGGTAATTTCTACATGGATAACGCAGGTTATTTAGTGAATGCTGAAGGGAAATATTTAGTTGGTCATGCAAATGATACATTGTATGAAACTGACTCTACTGAAAGTAATGCCGAGGCAGATAAAGAAGCAAGCCCACTGAACGGTGAAACTGAGGATTTATTAGGGGAAAATGATACATTTACTTTTGAAGATAACAACCCAATCAAAATCCCGACAACAGCTAAATCTATAAGTATCGGTCAAGACGGAACGGTTGAATATGTGGATGCAAATGGATATAGACAATATGCGGGTCAAATTGTTATGGTTAAGTTCCCAAATGCTGGTGGTCTTGAAAAAGTAGGAAGTAACTATTTCCAAGCAACAGCTAACTCAGGTGAAGCTTATGGCCAAGTAGCAACAGTAGCTGGTATGGGTTCAATTACGGCAGGGGCGCTTGAAATGTCCAATGTCGATCTTTCAGAAGAATTTACAGAGATGATTGTAGCACAGCGTGGATTCCAAGCAAATACACGTATTATCACTACATCAGATGAAGTTCTACAAGAATTAGTAAACTTAAAACGATAGTAATTAGTTATTTCTAGTCTTGAACGCAAGAATCTATAAGGTTACGCGTTAAGATATTAAACTACTATATGCTAGTGTAATTTTAGCGAATCCGTAAAGGGTTATTTGTAGATGCGTTTGAGCTCTAAAACATAATTTTCAATATGAGGGAGGGTCGGGCCGGCTCTCATGCTAGACCGGCCCTATTTCAATGATTGAACTAACAAGACTAAATGGCAAAGCATTTACACTGAATGCTTTATACATAGAAACTGTCGAATCTTTTCCAGATACGACTATTACTTTAACAACTGGAACAAAAATTATTGTGTTACAGAGTGAAGATGAGGTGCGACAAAAGGTAACAGCCTTTTATAACAATATACAAGTACTATCAAACCCGCATCTACGAGGTGAAGAAGATGAAGAATAATAAAGTATTAACGATGATCATCATCGTACTAGTGGCGATTATACTTATTGGAGTTATTGCGTTTGTATTATTTACTCAATTCAATAAGCCTGCAGCATCTCTTGAACCATCAATAGACGATATTGTAGAAGCATCTGTTGATGTTCCTGAAATTATGACAAATCTTGCTGATAAAAGGGTAGTGCGCATGACGCTAAAAATCCAAACTTCTAGCAAGGACGCTGCTGAAGAGTTAAAGAAGCGTGATTTCCAAACGAATAATTTAATTATTCAAGAGCTTTCAGAAATGGAGCAAAAAGATTTGGATGGCAAGGCAGGAAAAATAATGTTTGAAAAGGCATTAAAAACACAGTTAAATGAATTGATGCAAGAGGGAGAAATTCAACAAGTATATATTACCTCCTACATCTTTCAATAAAAATTAGAAACTGCTTGAAATGGAGGTGGGCAAATGGCAGGAGATGTGTTATCCCAATCGGAGATAGATGCGCTACTTTCCGCAATCTCGACCGGAGAAATGTCAGCGGATGACATGAAAAAAGAGGACGAGGTACGAAAGGTTAAAGTTTATGACTTTAAGCGAGCGTTGCGCTTCTCTAAAGATCAAATCCGAAGTTTGACCCGAATACATGAGAATTTTGCACGATTACTAACTACCTTCTTTTCTGCACAGTTAAGAAGCTACGTGCAAATTACAGTAGCATCAGTAGACCAAATACCCTTTGAAGAGTTTGTTCGATCAATTCCGAATATGACGCTCATTAATGTGTTTGAAGTGCCACCACTTGATGGTAATATATTGATGGAAATAAACCCAAACATTGCCTATTCGATGTTGGATCGTTTAATGGGGGGTAGTGGAGCGAGTCATAGTAATGTTGATAACTTAACTGAAATTGAAACTAAAATTATGACAAATCTCTTCGAACGTTCATTCGACAATTTACGCGAAGCATGGGAAAATGTTGCTGAAATCGACCCGATTCTAGTAGAACTTGAGGTAAATCCTCAATTTTTACAAATGATTTCACCAAATGAAACGGTAGTCGTCATTTCATTGAATACAATTATTGGTGAGACAAGCGGTATGATTAATATTTGTATCCCGCATGTTGTATTGGAGCCAATCGTACCGAATCTATCTGTACGTTATTGGATGCAAACAAATACAAAAGAGATGTCACCTGAGCAAACAAAAATGCTTGAAACACGTGTTAAACAAGCTAGATTACCTCTTTCTGTAGAGTTAGGTGTTACGGATATCACAATTGAAGACTTCCTGATGATGCAAATCGGTGATGTTATTCAATTAGAACAAAAAATTGATGATCCATTACTGCTGAAAGTAGGTACATTGCCTAAATTCACAGTACAACCCGGAAAACAGGGTAAAAAATTAGCAATCCAGATTATCGACCCTTTGAAAGGAGGAGACGAAGATGAGTGATGAAATGCTCTCCCAAGAAGAAATTGAAGCGTTATTAAGGGGCGAAACGTTGGAGGATAGAATAAACGACAGCGAAGCTTCTACAAAAGAAGAAACAAATGAAATACGAGTAGAGGATTACCTTGATTCGTTTGCTCAAGATGCACTAGGTGAAGTAGGAAATATATCTTTTGGTAGTTCAGCTACTGCTCTTTCAGCGTTATTAGGTCAAAAAGTAGATATTACTACACCTAGTATTTCCATGATTAACCGCAATAAATTAGAAGAGGAATTTCCTCATCCGTATGTAGCGGTACAAGTTGAATATACAATCGGTTTAACAGGTATGAACTTACTTGTTATTAAACAATCAGATGCTGCTATTATTGCAGATTTAATGTTAGGTGGGGACGGCTTAAATCCTAAACCTGACTTAGGTGAAATTCAGCTAAGCGCAGTGCAAGAAGCAATGAATCAAATGATGGGTTCAGCTGCTACATCGATGTCGACGGTATTCAACAAAAAAGTGGATATTTCGCCACCAACAATCGACTTAATGAATATTTCACAAAATGAAGGTCGAGATAATATTCCTGAAGATGATTTACTTGTAAAAGTTTCATTCCGACTTCGAATTGGTAATTTAATCGATTCAAACTTAATGCAATTATTACCGCTTAAGTTTAGTCAAAACATTGTAAAGTCATTATTAGGTGAAACAGAGGCGATTGAAGAGCCAGTTGCAGCCACAATTGCTCCAGAAGCGCCTATCGCACCACCACCTGTTCAACATACAGCGCCACCAGCACAGCAACCTGTATATCAACAACCAGCAGCGCCAGTGCAACAGCCGATGTATCAAGAGCAGCAACCAATGTATCAAGAGCAGCAACAAATTCATACGCAACAAAGACCAGTACAACCTGTAAATGTTCAACAGGCACAATTTGCTAGCTTTGATCCAAATGTAATCTCTCAATCTGAGGCTAGAAATTTAAATATGCTACTTGATATTCCATTGCAAGTTACTGTAGAGTTAGGACGTACGAAACGTTCTGTTAAAGAGATTTTAGAACTAGCTAGTGGATCGATTATTGAATTAGATAAATTAGCAGGGGAACCGGTTGATATTCTAGTAAATAGTCGTTTAATTGCAAAGGGCGAAGTTGTTGTTATTGATGAAAACTTCGGCGTACGCATTACAGATGTTTTAAGTCAAGCAGAGCGTTTAAATAATTTAAGATAGTTTCAATTGGAGGAGTTAACCATGTCTAAAAGAATTTTGATTGTAGACGATGCTGCATTTATGCGCATGATGATCAAGGATATTTTGTCGAAAAACGGATTTGAAGTTGTAGGGGAAGCTGCCGATGGTCTACAGGCTGTTGAAAAATACAACGAATTAAAGCCAGATTTAGTAACAATGGATATTACAATGCCTGAAATGGATGGTATTGCAGCTCTTAAAGCTATTAAAAGTACACATCCGAGTGCAACTGTAATCATGTGTTCAGCAATGGGACAACAAGCGATGGTAATCGATGCAATTCAAGCTGGTGCGAAAGACTTCATTGTTAAGCCTTTCCAAGCAGATCGTGTAATTGAAGCGATTCAAAAAGCACTAGGATGATTTCATGCAAATGTTAAAATCATTTCGTGTAACGATGATTTTCGCATTTCTATTAACCTTCCTATTTGTGTACCCACCAACAGTTTCTGTTTATGCTGACTCTGATACAAATAGTATTGAGTATTGTATGAAAAAACCAGAGGAATGTAAGGATAATACAGATCCAGCTGCGAAGGAAGATACGGTTGTTTCAGCAGCTGGAGATGTTTCTGCATGGGAATACATAAAAATGGTTTTGGCGCTTATTTTTGTTGTAGCTTTATTTTATGGGTTGATGAAGTTTCTAAATAAAAGAAATTTAACTTTTCAACGAAATCAAATGGTACAAAATTTAGGCGGTTTATCGTTAGGTGCACAAAAGTCTGTTCAACTTTTGCAAATAGGAAAATCACTTTATTTAGTTGGTGTCGGTGATGATGTCCAACTTTTACGTGAGATTACCGATCCGCAGGAAGTTGAAGCACTGCTTTCACTATATAACGAAAAACAGGAATATGCGGCAACATCACCTTATATAGCAGAAGTATTTTCAAAGCTTAAGAGAAAAAATAACCAAAATTCATCAACACTTCAAAAGCAAGATTCGTTTGGTGAACTTTTTGAAAAGAAGATTTCTGAAATTAAACAGGAGCGTAGTGAAGAAATAGAGAGATGGAAGCAAAAGGAGAATGATGATAAATGAATGATATAGTCAATTATTTTTCCAACAGCGATCCGACAAATGTCTCAACCTCTGTTAAGCTCCTATTATTATTAACTGTACTGTCACTTGCACCGAGTATTTTAATATTGATGACTTCCTTTGCGCGAATTGTCATTGTGCTCTCGTTTGTACGTACAGCTTTAGCGACACAACAAATGCCACCAAATCAGGTTATTGTTGGTCTTGCCTTGTTTTTAACATTTTTTATCATGGCTCCTACTTTTCAAGAGGTCAATAAAGAAGCATTACAGCCATTATTTGCTGAAGAAATAGGGCTGGAAGAAGCATATGAGAAAGCTAGTGTGCCTTTTAAAGAATTTATGAGTAAACAAACGAGGCAAAAAGATTTAGATTTGTTTTTACAATACAATCAAGCAGAAAAACCAGCATCGGTAGAGGATATACCTCTAACTATGCTTGTACCTGCCTTCGCATTAAGCGAAATTAAAACAGCATTCCAAATTGGTTTTATGATTTTTATCCCATTCCTAGTAATCGATATGATTGTAGCAAGTACATTAATGTCGATGGGGATGATGATGTTACCACCGGTTATGATTTCATTACCGTTTAAGATTTTATTATTTGTACTCGTCGATGGCTGGTACCTCGTAATGAAATCATTACTACAAAGTTTTTAGGGGATGATACAGTATGACAGGTGAAATGGTTATTTCAATTGCAGAGCGTGCCATTATGATTATCCTTCTAACAAGCGGACCGCTATTATTAATTGCTTTAATCTCAGGTTTAGCGGTAAGTATATTTCAAGCAACAACATCAATTCAAGAGCAAACATTAGCATTCGTTCCAAAAATCGTCGCAGTATTAGTGGGCATCGTTTTCTTTGGTCCATGGATGTTATCTCAAGTAACAAGCTATGCGAGAGATATTTTTGAGAATTTAACGCGTTATATAGGGTGAGTGCATGAATGAACTAGTCCCCCAAATAACGGTATTCTTATTAGTGCTTGTGCGTGTAACGGCTTTTTTTGTTACAGTACCTTTCTTTTCATATAAAACGATTCCGCAGCAAGTACGTATTGCCCTCGCATTCGTTTTAGCTTGGATGATGTATTATACAATCGACGTAGAGCCATTTCTTTTTAATGGTGATTACATACTTTTAGTGATGAAAGAAGCCCTTATTGGATTGTTACTAGGTCTAGTAGGCTATATCATCATGTCGGCGATACAAATTGCCGGAAGCTTTATAGATTTCCAAATGGGATTTGCCATCGCCAATATTATTGATCCACAAACTGGTGCACAAAGCCCACTAATTGGTCAATTTTTTAATACATTGGCGTTACTATTTTTATTAGCAATAGATGGCCATCATATGATTCTAGATGGAATTTACTATAGTTATCAGTTTTTACCTATAGATCAGGGATTTCCAGATTTCGCGAAAGATGACTATATCCAGTTTGTTATGACAACATTTACTGCAGTCTTCGCCATCGCTTTTCAAATGGCAGCACCTGTTGTAGCAACGTTGTTTTTAGTGGATTTAGCGCTAGGAATCACGGCAAAAACTGTCCCGCAATTAAATATCTTTGTTGTCGGTTTTCCCATTAAAATTGGTGTCAGTTTTTTAGTGCTATTCACGATGATGGCGGTTATGGTACAAGTCATACAAAAGTTGATTACAATTATGATTTACGGTATGCGCGATTTAATGGCAATTTTAGGTGGTGGATAACATGTTGCTACTACTGGACTTAGATTTACAGTTTTTTGCAGGTGAAAAAACGGAAAAAGCGACACCTAAAAAAAGACAAGATGCAAGAAAAAAAGGGCAGGTCGTAAAGAGTCAGGACATATCGAGTGCGATAGTTATGCTCATGGTGTTTATCTTTCTTTTTTTCTTTGCGGGATCATTGCGAGATGAACTTTTATCTTTTTTTAGGCAAACATTTATCCATAACATACGTGTAGAAACACTTACGATAGATAGTGTAATGCATCTATTTATCGAAACATTAGTAGAAATGGCTTATGTTATCGTACCGATAATGGCGATTGCTTTAGTAGGAGCATTAGCGGGCAATTTTCTACAATTTGGCTTTTTATTCACATTAGAGCCGATGAAATTCGATTTAAAAAAGATGGATCCTATTAAAGGATTAAAGAAAATTTTTTCAGTAAAAGCCATTGTAGAGCTTTTAAAATCAGTATTAAAAATCACCTTTATCGGTGGGGTAACAACAATTATCGTATGGTCAAATTTACATGAAGTATTAGCTCTATCTTTTAAAAGTCCGTGGGTGACCCTAATTACTGTTGGCAAACTAGTTGGCATTATGGGTATCGCGGCTTCTCTTGTGTTACTATGTGTATCCTTATTGGACTGGATGTATCAAAAACATGAGTATGAAAAAAATCTTAAAATGTCTAAGCAAGACATAAAAGATGAATATAAAAATAGTGAGGGTGATCCGCTCATTAAATCAAAAATCAAACAACGTCAGCGCGAAATGGCGATGCGTCGAATGATGTCAGAGGTTCCGAACGCAGATGTGGTTATCACCAACCCAACTCACTATGCGATCGCTCTGAAGTATGATGAGGATAGTATGGAAGCCCCACGTATAGTGGCAAAGGGAACTGACTTTGTGGCTCAAAAAATTAAACTGATCGCTAAAGAACATGATGTCATCATGGTAGAAAATAGACCATTAGCACGCGCTATGTATGATCAGGTAGAAATAGGCGATCAAGTACCAGAAGAGTTTTTCAAAGCAATAGCAGAAGTACTCGCTTATGTATATCGTATTAAGCGGAAAATTTAAAGCTTTTTTGTAGGAGGGACACAAATGAAGGTTCGCGATATAGGGGTTTTAGGTGCGGTTATTTTAATCGTTGCGATGCTCATCATCCCTCTTCCTCCGTGGATGCTAAGTTTCTTAATCGTCATTAATATTACGTTAGGATTAATAGTACTTTTAACAGCAATGAGTATGAAGGAAGCATTAGATTTCTCTATATTCCCTTCCGTTATTTTACTGTTGACCCTGTTTCGACTTGGATTGAGTGTTTCCACAACGCGTGCAATATTAGCAAATGGAGACGCTGGTTCAGTTGTTGAAACTTTCGGGGATTTCGTAGTTGGCGGGAATATTCTCGTAGGTTTAGTCGTGTTTTTAATTCTTGTATTAATTCAGTTTATCGTTATTACAAAAGGGGCGGAACGTGTTGCAGAGGTAGCTGCTCGATTCACTCTTGATGCGATGCCAGGTAAACAAATGAGTATTGATGCGGATTTAAATGCAGGTGTTATTTCTGAACGAGAAGCACGTGAACGACGTGATAAAGTTGCGGGTGAAGCGGATTTCTATGGAGCGATGGATGGTGCTACGAAATTCGTTAAAGGGGATGCAATCGCCTCAATGGTGATGGTTATCATCAACTTATTATTTGGTATTATTATTGGTGTTGTACAAATGGGCTTACCGTTTGCCGAAGCAGCAACCCATTTCTCAAAGCTAACAGTTGGTGATGGTATTGTATCGCAAATCCCTGCACTTCTTATTTCAACAGCAACAGGGATTGTTGTAACGCGCGCATCTTCTAAAGGAAGTTTAGGAGAAGATATTACAGGACAATTATTCGCGCAAGCAAAGCTTCTATATGTTGCTGGGGGTACTATTGTTTTACTAGGTTTATTCACGCCTATTCCTAACTGGGTAACGTTACCGATCGGTGTTTCACTAATTGTCGGTGCATACATGATGGATCGTAAAAAGCCAGAGGATGAGGAAGAGTTACTTGAAATTGAGGAAGAAGTGGCAACAGACGGCATGAAGAGCCCTGAAAATGTTGTGAATTTATTAAATGTGGACCCAATTGAATTTGAATTTGGCTACGGCTTAATTCCTTTAGTGGACGCTGCTCAAGGTGGAGACTTATTGGATCGTGTCATCATGATTCGTCGTCAGCTAGCATTGGAACTAGGGATTGTCATTCCGGTTGTTCGTATTCGCGATAATATTCAATTACAGCCAAATGAATACCGAATTAAAATTAAAGGTAATGAAATGGCTCGGGGAGAGCTTTTACTCGATCATTATTTAGCAATGAGCCCTGGAGATGATGATTCAATAGAGGGTATTGATACCGTTGAACCATCATTTGGTCTACCTGCAAAATGGATTACTGAGCAAGTAAAAGAGGACGCTGAAATGTCTGGCTATACGGTTGTTGATCCACCGAGTGTTGTATCAACTCATTTAACCGAAATTATTCGAGCGAATGCGCATGAGCTTTTAGGACGTCAAGAAACGAAACAATTAATCGATCATTTACGAGAAACACATCCAATATTAGTCGAAGAGTTGACTCCTGCTCCATTGTCTACAGGCGAAATCCAAAAAGTTTTGGGCAAGCTTCTTCGAGAAAATGTTTCGGTACGTAATTTACCAATTATTTTCGAAACATTGGCTGACTATGCAAAATTAACAAGTGATACCGATATATTAACAGAGTATGTGCGTCAATCATTAGCTCGTCAAATTACATCACAATATGTAGGTGGCAGCTCGTCATTGAAAGTCATTACTGTATCGGGTAAAGTAGAGAAAATGATTGCTGATAGCATTCAGCAAACGGATCACGGTAATTATTTAGCGATGGATCCACAAGATTCTCAAACGGTTTTAGAGACCATTGCATCTGAGGTAGAGCGCGTATCCTTTATGGAACAATCTGCTATTATTTTATGCTCTCCAGCAGTTCGTATGTATTTACGTCAGCTGACAGAACGTTATTTCCCGCAGATTCCAGTACTATCTTATAATGAACTAGATGCTTCTATAGAAATTCAAAGTGTTGGGGTGGTGAATGTTGATTGAAAATGAAAAAATATTATGCATCTTCCATACCAGAGGCAATGAAGCTAGTACGTGCTGATTTAGGCGAGGACGCTGTCATTTTGAATTCAAAAGTAGTAGTAACAAAGAAACTTTTTGGGCTTGTAAAAAAGAAAAATTTTGAGGTTGTTGCAGGGATTGACTCAATGGAGCCGAGTTATACGGCTCCCGCACCTGTTAATGTGCCTTCAATACCCGTTAAAAAAGAAAATGCTAGTTTACAAGAGATTACAAATGCTGTGCAAGCTAAAATTCAGCATGCTCAGCCTAAGTATGAACCATCTTCCCAAGATGGGACAGGTATGTCTGAAGAACTGCGAAAGGAAATTGCAGATTTAAAATCGATAATGCAATCTATGCACAAGAAGGCTAGCCAAGCTCAATATCCGGATGAACTCTTACCCTTCATTGAATACTTAAGACAGCAAGAGCTAAATGAGGAGCTCATCACAACGATTGGTGATGAGCTTTTTACGCATTTTAAAGAAGCTTCAGATATTAATTTTTCACAATGCAAGTTAATTACAAAAAACTTGTTGCGGAAACAACTAGAGGGATTGCCGATGGGTGGCCTATCGTATGAACGTAAATTTATTAATGTTCTTGGTCCAACTGGTGTCGGCAAGACAACGACAATTGCTAAAATGGCAGCAAGAGCGGTTTTAGAGAAAAAGAAAAAAATAGGCTTTATTACAACAGATACTTACAGAATAGCTGCCATTGAGCAGTTAAAAACGTATGCTGGACTTTTGCAAGCACCTGTCGAAATTGCCTATAACACGACAGATTTTGAACAAGCTGTGCAACGATTGTCCCATTTAGATTTAGTCTTTATCGATACAGCTGGACGAAATTATAAAGAAGTAAAATATGTAGATGATTTACAGCGTCTTATTAAGTTTGATGATCAGGCTGAATCCTTCCTAGTGCTTGCTATGACGGCAAAAGAAAAGGATATGACTAATATTATTGACCAATTTAAAGGCGTACCAATTGAAAAATTCATTTTTACGAAGATCGATGAAACAAATTCTATTGGCACAATGATTAATTTAATGATTAAATATAATAAAGGACTTGCTTACTATACGAATGGTCAAGAAGTACCAGAAGATATTGAAGAAGCTGATTTAGAAGCAGTGCTTAATTTGTTTTTCCAAGGTGAAGAAAAATGAGGGATCAAGCAGAAACATTACGCTTGAAAATGCTTAAGCGGCAAGGTGAATTAGGCAAAACCATTGCTGTAGTGAGCGGTAAGGGTGGAGTTGGTAAAAGTAACTTTTCAATGAACTTTGCAATTAATTTAGCGAGTAAGGACAAAAAAGTAGCAATTGTAGATATGGATATTGGTATGGGAAATATTAATATTTTAATTGGAAAAAATGTTTCTTATAGTTTGAAAGATTACTTAGAAGGAAAAAAATTACTAGATGAGGTAATTTTTGAAGGTCCACATGGTTTACAATGTATTTCAGGAGGCTCTGGCATGTCGAGCGTGCTCGAGTGGTCGGAAGCGATGTTTGAAAGGTTAATTCATGCTTTTGAACAACTCCAAAAAAACTTCGACTATATTTTATTTGATATGGGCGCGGGTGCGACTAATTGGTCATTAGAATTACTAACATCCATTGATGAAATTATTGTAATTACCACAGCGGAGCCAACCTCTATTACAGACGCCTATTCGATGATGAAATATATTCACGTACGAGATATGGATAAGCAATTCTATATACTTTGTAATCGTGCTTTTTCTAAAGAAGAAGGTGTCGAGACGATTGAACGTTTAAGGCTTACGATGAAACGTTTTCTAGACAAAGAGGTTACAGTATTGGGCTCATTACCTGAGGATCCGGTTGTGCGTAAAGCTGTGCGCGAGCAAGTGCCTTTTTCAATCGCATATCCAGAAGCACTTATTTCTAAGACACTTCAACTGATAGTGGCTCGGTTTATGGAACAACGTATGGAGGAAGTGCATGCACATGAACAGTCAGCAAGTAAATTCTTATCTAAACTTAGAAATATTTTTTCGAAAGGGCGTGATTAATTGGACTTTTTACATAAAAGCAAGCTTTTAGTTGTCGATGATTCTGCTTTTATGAGAAAGCTAATTAGTGACTTTTTTGTTGGTAGCTCGAAGGTTGAAGTAGTTGGAACAGCACGAAACGGAAAAGATGCGATAAAGAAAATCCAAACATTAAAACCAACAGTCGTGACAATGGATATTGAAATGCCTGAAATGAATGGACTCGATGCATTAAATGAAATTATGACAATTTGTCCAGTGCCTGTCGTCATGCTTTCAAGTACAACCCAAAGAGGTGCTGAAAATGCACTAACTGCAATCGAGTATGGAGCAGTTGATTTTGTTGCGAAACCTAGCGGAACAATTTCACTTGATTTACATAAAATCCAATCTGAACTTGTCCATAAAGTGGAACAAGCCTCGTTGGTACCTATTACTAAATTAAAAAAACATTCGAGTAGCAAAAGACAACAAGAACCAAATGTATCACCGTCTACTATAAGAAAAGAATTAACGAATGAACGAAAAGTGTCACCATCATTCAATGTGCCTTCGACTGTAGCAAATGTTGCGAAGCCACATAGTGAATGGAGTAAAGTAAGCAAAAAAATAGTGTTAATTGGTACATCTACAGGTGGACCACGTGCGCTACAAGAAGTTATTACAAAAATTCCAAAATCAATTCAAGCGCCGATTCTAATTGTCCAACATATGCCGGCTGGGTTTACAAAGTCATTAGCTTCTCGCCTCGATCAATTGAGCGAGATAACAGTGAAGGAAGCAGAGCAAGGCGATATTTTACAAAATGGCGTGGCATATATTGCACCTGGAGGATACCATTTAAGGTTAAGAAAAGTAGGAATCTCATATGGCATCGTTCTAGATAATCAAGAACCACCACGTTCTGGCCATCGCCCATCTGTAGATGTGATGTTTGAAGATGTAAGTCAATTTAAAGATTTTGATAAGGTAGCAGTCATTATGACGGGTATGGGCTATGATGGTTCAAACGGGCTAAAAGCATTAAAAAATACCGGTAATGTGATTGCTATTGCAGAGTCAGCTGAAACTTGCATAGTGTATGGTATGCCGAAAGCTGCGGTGGAAACGCAGCTTGTCGATGAAGTCGCTGATGTAGATGATATTGCACAAACAATTATGAAATATTTGCCTTAAAAGGGGTGTCCTCTTAATGGAAGTCAATCAATATTTAGAGATGTTTATCGAAGAAAGTAAAGAGCATTTACAAGCATGTAGTGAGCATTTATTAGAACTAGAAAAAAACCCTGATGATTTGGCAATCGTTGGAGAAATTTTCCGTTCAGCGCATACATTAAAAGGTATGTCAGCGACTATGGGCTTCGAAGACTTAGCGGATTTAACACATAAGATGGAAAATGTGCTAGATGCAATTCGAAATGAAAAAATTCATGTTTCACCAGAAATTTTAGATATCGTATTTGAATCTGTTGATCATTTAGAAGAAATGGTGATGGATATTGCGAATGGTGGAGATGGTAAACGCGATGTGTCCTCTACAGTAGCGCAATTAAAGCGTATTGAATCTGGTGAGGAAGCAGCTCGTGAAGTTGTAGCAACTGTAGCAGCTGAAGAAAAACCACAAGTATCTAGTGTGTTAGAATACGATAGCTTTGAGCAAACGGTAATTACACAATCTGCTGAACAAGGCTTTAATGCATTTGAAATTTCAGTAAGTCTTCGTGAAGATTGTCTATTAAAAGCAGCGCGTGTATTCATGGTGTTTGAGATTCTTGAAAAAGATGGAGATGTTATTAAATCAACACCATCTGTTGAGAAGCTTGAAGATGAACAATTCGATCAGCAATTTTACGTAGCATTCGTAACGAAAGAATCAGCAGAAGATATGCAGAAGAAGTTAATGAAGGTTTCTGAGGTTGAGGAAGTAAAAGTTGCTTCAATTAACCAAAAACAATTTAGTGAAAAACAACAATACGAGGCAAGCCAGGAAGCTGCAGCTACTGCAATTGCGACAGTTGAAGCGGTAGAAACAACAACGGCGAAACCGACACCAGCAAAATCTACAGCGCCTGCAAAAGCTGATAAAAGTCATGCGCCTGTAGGAAACAAAACAATCCGTGTAAATATCGAACGTCTGGATATTTTAATGAATTTATTTGAAGAACTCGTAATTGATCGTGGACGCCTACAATCAATCTCGACAGAAGTCAATCACGGTGAGCTAAACGAAACAGTAGAACGAATGAGTCGAGTAATGGGTGATTTACAAACAATCATTTTAACTATGCGCATGGTACCTGTTGAAACGGTATTCAATCGCTTCCCTAAAATGATTCGTCAGCTATCACGTGACCTTAATAAGAAAATTAACCTTGAAATTATTGGTGCGGAAACAGAGCTTGATCGCACAGTAATCGATGAAATCGGCGATCCACTTGTTCACTTAATCCGTAACTCTGTCGATCACGGTATTGAAAACCCTACTGCACGCCGTGCGAAAGGGAAACCAGAAGAAGGCACAGTAGTATTACGTGCTTATCATAGCGGTAACTATGTCTTTATCGAAATTGAAGATGACGGTGCTGGCATTAATCGTGATAAAGTGCTGTCAAAAGCGATTTCAAAAGGGATCGTTACGCATGAACAATCACTTGCAATGACAGATAATCAAATCAATGAGCTAATTTTAGCCTCTGGTTTCTCAACAGCAGATGTTATTTCTGACGTATCTGGTCGTGGTGTAGGATTGGACGTTGTAAAAACAACGATTGAATCTTTAGGTGGAAACATTTCGATTGAATCTACACAAGATGTAGGCTCTATTTTCTCTATTCAATTGCCGCTAACATTATCGATTATTTCAGTAATGCTTGTGGAAATAGAAAAAGAAATTTATGCGATACCACTTTCATCAATTATTGAAACTTCGATTATCCGTTCATCAGATATTATGAATGCTCATAACCAGAAGGTAATCGACTTCCGTGGCAAAGTGGTTCCACTTGTATTCTTAGAGGAAATTTTTGAGGTTCCTCGTAAAGAGCTACAAGATGATGAATTCCATTCAGTAGTAATTGTTCGTAAAGGCGAGAAACTTGCTGGTTTAGTTGTAGATTCATTCATTGGCCAACAAGAAATTGTTCTGAAATCATTAGGAAACTACTTAACGAATATCTTTGCAATTTCAGGTGCAACAATTTTAGGTAACGGTAAAGTAGCCTTAATTGTCGATTGCAATGCACTTATTAAATAAGGTGAATGAATAAGAGAGGTGTTAACCATGACAAATGCAGTTGAACAAGAAAATATAAAAGTGATTGTTTTCCAATTAGCAGATAAGGAATATGCCATTCCTGTATCACATGTTCAAGGTATCGAGAAACTCATGCATATTACACGGGTACCTAAAACAGAGAAATATGTAAAAGGCGTTATTAATTTACGAGGAGTCGTAACACCGATTATTGATTTACGGGAACGTTTTGAGTTGCCAATTTCTGAACATGAAGAAACTACTCGTATTATTATTATTTCATTAGAAGACATGGAAGTGGGCTTTGTTGTAGATTCAGCTAATGATGTGTTGGATATTCCAGCAAGCTCAATTGAACCACAACCAGAAGTAGTAGGGTCTCTTGAAGAAGAGTTTATTTCTGGCGTCGCGAAAATCGATAAACGATTATTAATTTTATTGCATTTAGAGAAAGTATTAAATCCACTAAAGTAGGGATACGATTATGACATTTAATCAAAAGATTACATCACTACATTTAGACGTCTTAAAGGAAATTGGAAATATTGGTGCCGCACATGCTGCGACGGCACTTTCCAATTTGCTTGGTAAAAAAATCGATATGCGTGTACCGAAAGTTGAAATGGTGTCATTTAATGACATGATGGAACTGGCTGGTGGCTCTGAAAATGTCGTTGTTGGGATTTTTTTACGCATCGAAGGTGATGCTGAAGGGAGCATGTTCTTCATTCTTCCTATCGAACAAGCTAATCGCTTTATCCGTCGTCTAATACAGGATGAATCATTCGACTTTAAAAAACCACCTGTTTCTGAATTAGGTTTATCTGCTATGCAGGAAATGGGGAATATTTTATCTGGTTCTTATTTATCAGCGTTATCAGACTTTACAAATTTAAAAATTTATCCCACTGTGCCAGGTTTAAGTGTAGATATGTTTGGGGCTATTATCAGTATTGGCTTAATTGAATTATCACATGTTAGTGATAATGTTATCGTAATAAATACATCCATTTTTGAAGACGGTGTGGAGGATCATGAAACAGTAAGGGGACATTTCTTCTTACTACCTGATCCTGATTCTTTTGATGCTATTTTTAAAGCATTAGGAGTTTCATAGCCTATGCTAAACACTAACACGAATGGTCAAGTTATAAAAGTTGGAATTGCTCAAATGGATGTAGCGAAATTGCCAAACACGATTAGAACTTCAGGGCTTGGTTCTTGTGTCGGCGTTATTTTATACGATGAGTCAAAGAAAA
Source organism: Lysinibacillus sp. NPDC097162 (assembly GCF_044762185.1). Taxonomy (NCBI): domain Bacteria; kingdom Bacillati; phylum Bacillota; class Bacilli; order Caryophanales; family Bacillaceae; genus Lysinibacillus; species Lysinibacillus sp. NPDC097162. The sequence goes on from NZ_JBIWDT010000001.1 coordinate 208,511, forward strand.
TAGCTGGTTTAATTCATGTGATGCTACCTGACTCTAGTCTTGGTAGATCAGAGTCAATAAATGTAGCGAAATTTGCGGATACAGGCATTTCAGCTATGATAGATTTATTAAAACTAGAGGGTGTTCAAAAATTTAAACTTAAGGCTAAAATTGCTGGGGGTGCGCAGATGTTTCAATTTACATCAGATAAAGATTCAATGCGCATCGGCCCTCGGAATGTAGAGGCTGTAAAGTTTGAATTAAAGCGTCATGGAATTCCTTTAATTGCCGAAAATACAGGCGGTAATAGCGGTCGAACTATTGAATTTAATCCTGCTACGTCGATATTACATATTCGAACGGTAAACCAAGGAGTGAGTGAAATATAATGTTTGGTTCTATTTTTTATAACCTGTGGGGGGCTTTAATTGCCTTTTCTATTTATTTCTTTATGACGCTGCAACAGCCATTAACGCCATTACGTATCATTATCGGTTCATTTGTAGTAGCAATTATCGTATTTTTTGTTATGTATATTGTTAGGTTTATAATTGCGTATGTGCTATTTACGCCAAATGCTGATCAATCACTTGCTGATAGCGGTCTTGAAGAAAACAGTTCTACTCACATTGGCGAGGAAAGTGAAGAAACGTCTTCTACGAGCTCGACGGTTGAGTTTCAAGATGAAAGCACGGAAGATATTGCACAAGTAGTCCGAACGATGATGAATCGTGAAGATGAACAACAAGTAAATGCATAAAGCCATAACACTTTGAACTGCCTCTAATGTTAGCTATCGACTAATGATTGGGAGGCAGTTTTCTTATGCCCAAAATGTAAAAGCTGTTAGTAATAGAATAGTGTTAGAGAATCATATGAAATTATAGTCGAATCTTGTTATAATAAAAGGAAAGAATGGTATAGGTTTGTATCTAAGTTTGTCAGTCATTGTAAGCAGGATACTCAAGATGTGATAAGTATGATTCTTTTATATACATGCAGTTTTTTTAAAAAGCGTTAATTACAGCGACTGGTACAAATACGCCTTGGAGCATTCAAGAGGCTACAATAGTCCAGGCTAACAGGTGCAAAAGAGCTTTTAAAAGAGAGGTGGATTTTATGACACAACCAATTCTAAACGATGAACAAAAGCTGTGGAATCGATGGATTAATGAACGTGATCCAGATGCGGGTGATTTACTAATAAAAAAATATACATCTCTTGTGACTTATCATGTACAACGAATCGGTGCAGGTGTACCTAAGAGTGTATCTCGTGACGATTTAACAAGCTTAGGCATGTTAGGTCTATTTGATGCGTTAAATAAATTTGATATAAATCGAGACTTAAAATTTGATACATATGCTTCTTTTAGAGTAAGGGGCGCAATCATTGATGGCTTGCGTAAAGAAGATTGGTTACCACGCTCTGCGCGAGAAAAGGCAAAAAAGTTGGATGCCAAAATTGAACAATTAGAACAACAGTTTATGCGTCATGTGACACCTGAGGAGCTTGCAGAACAGATGGAGTTACCTGTAGAGGATATTTATCAAACTGTACAGGAGCACTTCTTCTCTAATGTACTATCCATAAATGAGCAACAAGATCAAGAAGAGGCTGAGGGAAAGTCGTTTGTAATCCGTGACGATACGACAAAAACCCCTGAGCAGGTCGTAATAAAATCAGAATTACTTGATGATTTAGCAGTAAATATACAAAAGCTAAACGAAAAAGAGCAGCTCGTACTGAGTTTATTTTATACAGAGGAATTGACCTTAACTGAAATTGGAGAAATGCTCGAATTGTCAACATCTCGTATTTCGCAAATTCACTCAAAGGCATTATTTAAGTTACGCAAGCTATTGTCTAGTGAAATTATTAATGCGTAAGTATTCTAGAAAGTATTGTTGAGGGAGGAAATATTATGAGTTTAAAAGGTGTCGAATTACAAATAGCTCTTCCAAAAACGTTTGAAGCAGGTAAAATGGCAGATCAGGCACAACAACAAACTTTAGCTCAACAAGCACACGCAAATGAAGCGCTGAAAAAGGAAATAGAGCGCAAGCAAAAAGCTGTGAATACTTCAGAAGGTATGGCTGAGATTAGTGAAGAGGAAGAAGCGGGTGGCGAATATATAAAAGGCACGCTTAAAAAGAAAAAACAGCCTAACGAAAAACCAGAAAAACAGGCTCAGCATCCTTTCAAAGGTAATTTCGTAGACTTTAGTGGATAGGAGTTTACTATGACAACCATACTAATAGCCGTTCTCTTTGTATTACAGCTACTATCATTTTATTTCATTATTATATTAAATACGAAATTAGCGAAATTCAAAGATTTAGAAAAAAAGCAGGAACGTTTAATGCGGGAAATGGATGACTCTATCAGTCTGTATTTAGCTGAAATGAAGGATGAAAATAATCGTCTCATTCAAGCGTTACAAGTCGTACCAAAGCCTGAAAAGACAACTGGTATAGGACAACAACCAAAGCAATTTAACGTGCAAAAAGATCAGGGACAGCCTTTGTCACAGGCTGAAAGTGATCAAAAGGATGTGAGCCGAGATAGCGAGCCGCGTATTTTAATGCCGAAAAATATTGTAGCAAATGCTTATTCACGTCAACAACAAGTAGTAGCGTCTCCAGTGCAAGCTACTGTCTCGAAGCCAATTGCGATACAAAAGGAAGAACAAAAACCGTTAACAGTGGAACAACAAATTGTTCAAATGGCGAAGCAAGGAAAAACAGCGGAAGAAATTGCGAAACAACTTCAAAAAGGGAAGACAGAAATCGAGCTTTTATTGAAATTTCATAGCTAAAACAGTTGCGAATGCTATGAAGCTGTGATATAGTTGCAAATGGTGTTATTACTACACACGCATTTTGATGCAGTAAGTGGTGCTCTAAGATTAGGGTAGCTTGTTGCAAACGATAAATGCGGAGGAAAAAAACCAAACATTCTAGGAGGAAATTCACATGTCAGTAATTTCTATGAAACAATTACTTGAAGCTGGTGTACATTTCGGTCACCAAACTCGTCGTTGGAACCCAAAAATGAAGAAATTTATCTTCGTTGAGCGTAACGGGATCTACATCATCGACTTACAAAAAACGGTTAAAAAATTAGAGGAAGCTTATGACTTCATGCGTCAAGTTGGTCAAGACGGTGGTAAAGTTCTTTTCGTTGGTACGAAAAAACAAGCACAAGAAGCGATCAAAGACGAAGCTGAACGTTCAGGCAACTACTACATCAACCAACGTTGGTTAGGTGGTACTCTTACTAACTTCGGTACAATCCAAAAACGTGTTGCACGTATGAAAGCTATCGAAAAAATGGAAGAAGAAGGAACTTTCGAAGTTCTTCCTAAAAAAGAAGTAATCCAACTTAAAAAAGAACACGAACGTCTAGTTAAATTCTTAGGCGGTATCCGTGATATGCACGATCTTCCAGACGTTATGTTCGTGGTTGACCCACGCAAAGAACGTATCGCTGTTGCAGAAGCTCGTAAATTAAACATCCCTCTAGTAGGTATTGTTGATACAAACTGTGACCCAGATGAAATCGACTATGTTATCCCTGCTAATGACGATGCTATTCGCGCTGTTAAACTTTTAACTGCTAAAATGGCTGACGCTTTAATCGAGTCAAAACAAGGTGAAGAAGAAGCTCCAGCTACAGAAGCTGCTGCTGAGTAATTCACGTTTACAAAAAGGTGATAAGTGGCTCAGAACCCTTATCACCTTTTTTAGAACCTATCACTAAAATAGTTTAACCAATTTGAGGAGGCAACACTAAATGGCAAACATTACTGCACAATTAGTAAAAGAATTACGCGAAAAAACTGGCGCTGGTATGATGGACTGTAAAAAAGCGTTAGTACAAACTGACGGTGACCTAGAAGCTGCAATCGATTTCCTACGTGAAAAAGGTCTTTCTTCAGCTGCTAAAAAAGCTGACCGTATCGCTGCAGAAGGTACTACTTATATTCTAGAAAAAGGTAACGAAGCAATTATTCTTGAAGTAAACGCTGAAACTGACTTCGTTGCGAAAAACGATAAATTCCAAGTGTTAGTTTCTTCTTTAGCTGAGCAATTACTTACTGCTAAACCAGCATCAGTAGAAGTAGCATTAGAGCTTGAAAATGCAGAAGGTGTAAAAATTTCTGACCAAATTTCAACAGCAGTTGCAACTATCGGTGAAAAAATTACTCTTCGTCGTTTCGAAGTGAAAACTAAAACTGATGCAGATTCATTTGGTTCTTACCTACACATGGGTGGACGTATTGGTGTATTAGTATCTTTAGAAGGTTCTACAGATGCTTCAGCTGCAAAAGATATTGCTATGCATATCGCAGCTATTAACCCAACTTACGTTTCTCGTGATGAAGTTTCTGCAGAAGAAGTTGACCGTGAACGTAAAGTGTTAACAGAACAAGCACTTAACGAAGGTAAACCAGAAAACATCGTTGCAAAAATGGTTGAAGGTCGTCTTGGTAAATACTTCGAAGACGTTTGCTTACTTGACCAATCATTCGTTAAAAACTCAGACCAAAAAGTTCGTGACTTCGTTGCTACAACTGGTGGTACTGTAACTGGCTTCGTACGTTATGCTGTTGGTGAAGGTATCGAAAAACGTGAAGATAACTTCGCAGAAGAAGTAATGAACCAAGTTAAAGGTAACTAATTCGTAGACTAGTTCACTTGATGGATTGGCTTACATTTGATCCTAATCAAATAATAACTAGATTTTCTAGACAAAAATGGGGAACACAACATAACGTGTTCCCTATTTTTCCGAAAAGAGCGAAAAAAACGATAGAATTTTCTATTACCATTTTTCACAACTAGCAATTATTGTTAGATATACTATAATGGAAAAGGAATAGAAATGTTTTAAATAAATGTCTGACGGAGGTTTACAATGAGTGTGCCACAATATAAACGAGTAGTTATTAAACTAAGTGGTGAAGCGTTAGCAGGAGAGGCTGGCTTCGGATTATCACCAAAAATTATCAAGTCTGTTGCAGAAGAAGTGAAAGAAGTAGTAGATCTTGATGTAGAAGTTGCTGTTGTTGTAGGTGGCGGTAATATATGGCGTGGGAAAATTGGTAGTGAAATGGGAATGGATCGTGCGGCAGCTGACTATATGGGGATGCTAGCAACGGTTATGAACTCATTAGCATTACAAGATGCTCTTGAAAAATTAGGTATCGAAACACGCGTGCAATCTTCTATTGTGATGACACAAGTAGCAGAGCCATATATTCGTCGTAAAGCAGTTCGTCATTTAGAGAAAAAACGTGTAGTTATTTTTGCTGCAGGTACAGGTAACCCGTTCTTCTCTACAGATACAACAGCTGCATTAAGAGCAGCTGAAATTGACGCAGATGCTATTTTAATGGCGAAAAATAATGTAGATGGTGTCTATTCTGCAGATCCTAAAGTCGATACTACTGCCATCAAATATGATACACTCACATACTTAGACGTTATTCAGCAAGGGTTACAAGTAATGGATTCAACAGCTTCGACACTATGTATGGATAACGATATTCCGTTAATTGTCTTCTCGATTACGGAGCAGGGTAATATTAAACGTGCCGTACTAGGCGAGAAAATTGGAACAGTTGTTAGGAGGAATGCATAATGACTAAACAAGTCTTAGAACAAGCTAAAGAAAAAATGAATAAATCAATTGCTGCTTTTTCACGTGAATTAGCATCAATCCGAGCAGGTCGTGCAAACGCATCTCTACTAGATCGTATTTCTGTAGAGTATTATGGAGCACCAACACCGATTAACCAACTTGCGGGTGTTGCTGTACCTGAAGCTCGTTTGCTAGTTATTACACCTTACGATAAAACAATTTTAGGTGAAATCGAAAAAGCAATTATGAAATCGGATATTGGTATTACACCAACTAATGATGGTTCTGTTATTCGTTTAATGATTCCTGCATTAACTGAAGAACGTCGTAAAGATCTTGTAAAACAAGTGAAAAAAGAAGCTGAAGATGCAAAAATCGCAGTACGTAACGTTCGTCGCGATGCTAATGATGATCTTAAAAAACTTGAAAAAGCTGGCGAAATCACAGAAGACGATTTACGTGGATACGGTGATGATATCCAAAAATTAACAGATGAGTTCATCGTGAAAGTAGATCAAGTAGCGAAAGACAAAGAAAAAGAAATTCTAGAAGTGTAAGCAGGCGCTTTACATTTCTAAGATGGAACTTTTTGATGAGATGAAGGCGTCCTATATATAACAGGACGTCTTTTCTCTTTTATTGAAAAGTATTCATTCTTATCGATGCTACAATTCTCACATGTAATGTATGAGCAGTAAGGTTTACTGAAGTAAAACTAGTAAACTAGTTACGGTTTTGTTTAGACTTACTAGCAGCTGCTGAATGTAGAAAGACAAGATTTCTTTGAGATATATGTTGTTCTAAAATAAGGTAGTTCATACATAGTCAATTAGAGGGAAAAAAAAGACAAAAGGCACTTTTGTTTGTTATGATAGGTTAGTATACGTCCGATTAGTTGTAGTGGGGGAGTTAGCATGTTTAAGAAGCTATTAGGTAAACAAGTAAATATGGATATACTATCATTGGAGGAACGTGTTGCCCTTTCGAAAAGCGAGCCGATTCCTGCCCATGTAGCGATTATTATGGACGGAAATGGACGTTGGGCTAAAAAACGTGCCATGCCACGTGTTGCTGGGCACCATGAAGGTATGAAGACGGTACGGAAGGTAACTAGATTTGCATCTGATCTTGGAATAAAAGTATTAACAGTGTATGCGTTCTCTACTGAAAATTGGAAACGACCAAAACCAGAAGTCGATTTTCTTATGCGTTTACCTGTTGAATTTTTGGGTTCTTTTTTACCGGAAATGATGGAGCGCAATGTGCGTGTTGAAATGATTGGGGATCCGACGCTCTTGCCAGCACATACACAAAAAGCATTGTATGATGCAATGGAGGAGACGAAGCATAATACAGGGTTAATTTTAAATTTTGCTTTGAATTATGGCAGTCGTTCAGAAATGGTTAGCGCCATGAAAGCGATGCTTCAAAAAGTGCAGGACGGTCAATTAACAATACAAGACTTAAATGAGGAATGTATGACATCGCATTTAATGACAGCTCATCTACCAGAGCCTGACTTACTCATTCGTACAAGTGGTGAAGTACGTTTAAGTAACTTTATGTTATGGCAACTCGCCTATACGGAATTTTGGTTTACAGATACATTGTGGCCAGATTTTAACGAGGAAAACTTTCTGGAAGCGGTGGAAAACTATCAAAAACGTAATCGCCGTTACGGTGGGTTGAAGGGAGAAGAAACATCTTGAAACAGCGAATTATTACAGCAATCATTGCAGCGGCACTGTTTATTCCGTTTGTCATTTACGGAAAAGTGCCATTTACACTATTTGTGCTTGCAATGGCTGTTGTAGGCTTTTATGAAATACTAAAGATGAAAAGTATTTCAATTTTTTCAGTACCAGGGTTGGTAGGCTTATTAACCCTTATTATGCTCGTAATACCAAAAAACTGGGCAAATGAGGTAGTGCATGCAATTGGCTACTCATCTGTATTAATGGTTATTTATGGACTCGTAATGCTCTTGCTTATATATGTTGTTCTAGTGAAAAATAAAATCACATTTGACGAAATCGGCTTTATTTTGCTTGGTGCGTTTTATGTAGGATTAGGCTTCCATTATTTAATTGAAACTAGAAGCTTCGGTCTTGAGTTTGTTGTATATTGTTTACTTGTTGTGTGGACAACAGATTCTGGCGCATATTTTGTAGGTAGAAAAATAGGTAAAAATAAGCTATGGCCAGAAATTTCACCGAAGAAAACGATTGAAGGCTTTATTGGTGGGATTGTCATTGCAGTCATTTTTGCTATCGCTATGCAAGCAATTTATCCATTTGCGAATGGTTATGTTTCACTAATCTTTATTACGATTTTTGCTTCCATCATTGGACAGATGGGCGATTTAGTGGAGTCAGCGATAAAGCGCCATTTTGACGTGAAAGATTCGGGCAATATTTTACCAGGTCATGGCGGGATTTTAGACCGCTTTGATAGTTTATTATTCGTAGTGCCTTTACTCCATTTTTTACATCTCTTCGGTAGCTAAATAAGCAAAAAAAATTATCTTTTAGTAGTTGAATGCGAAATGTTTATTTGGTTGAGTTATTTTCATGAAAATGATTTCAATGTGATTGATGAATATGTGAATGATGCCATTGATTCACTTAGATAGAAAAAGGGGACGTTTTGTCGTGAAAAAAATTAGTTTATTGGGTGCAACTGGTTCTATCGGTTGGCAAACCTATGATATTTTAAAAGAACAACGTGATGAATTTCATCTTGTAGCGTTTTCTTCAGGAAAAAACATAGAAAAAACACGTGAAATGATTGAAACCTTACAGCCTGAACTTGTATCTGTTCAGCTTGAGGAAGATGCACGTATGCTTGCAAAAGACTACCCGCAAGTACACTTTACATTTGGTGCTAAGGGGCTTGTAGAGGTTGCTACACATCCTGATTCGACGGTACTTGTAAATGCAGTGCTCGGTAGCGTTGGTCTTGAATCCACCCTAGCTGCAATTCGCATGGGCAAAACAATTGCTATTGCCAATAAGGAAACGCTAGTAACAGCTGGGCACTTAGTGATGGCTGAAGCGAAAAAATACAATGCTCCAATATTACCGGTTGATAGTGAGCATTCTGCTATATTCCAATCAATGAATGGTGAAAACCCAAAAAATATTGAGCGTTTAATTATTACAGCTTCTGGTGGTAGTTTCCGCGACAAAACACGTGAAGAGTTAAAACATGTTACGGTTGCAGATGCACTCAATCATCCAAACTGGTCGATGGGCGCAAAAATTACGATAGATTCCGCTACGATGATGAATAAAGGGCTTGAAGTCATAGAAGCACATGTCTTATTTGATATGCCTTATGATAAAATTGATGTTCTTTTACACAGAGAAAGTATTATTCACTCTCTAGTTGAGTATCATGATACTAGTGTTATTGCCCAGCTTGGTACTCCAGATATGCGTGTCCCTATCCAGTACGCTTTAAGCTATCCAGACCGTATACCGCTTCATAATGGTCAACGACTTAATTTAGCGCAAATAGGTCAGCTACATTTTAAAGAAATGGATTTTGATCGCTATCCAGCATTGCGATTAGCATTTGAGGCAGGGCGTACAGGCGGTACAATTTTAACTGCAATGAATGCAGCAAATGAAGCAGCAGTCGCAGCATTTTTACAAGGGAAAATAACTTTCCTTGAAATTGATGAAACAATTGAACGTGTAATGCAGGGGCACAATAATATTTTAGTACCAGATTTACAAACAATTTTACATGTGGACAGAGAAACAAGAAAAATAGTGTTAGACATGGTAAAATAACGACAGGAAGCTATCGTTAACTATTCGCTTTTAAAGAGGTGGGGTATTATGCAAACAGCCGTTGCATTTATTTTAATATTTGGCTTGCTCGTGTTCTTCCATGAACTTGGTCACTTCCTTTTTGCGAAACGTGCAGGAATTATGGTTCGTGAATTCGCAATCGGTATGGGTCCGAAAATCTATGGTAAGATGCATGGTGAAACAATTTATACAGTCCGTTTATTGCCAATCGGTGGATATGTCCGTATGGCAGGGGAGGACATGGATGGTGTTGAATTACAGCCAGGTTACCGTGTAGGGATTATTGTCAATGAAGATAATATCGTAAAAAAAATCATTTTCAATCAAAATAATAAGCAATTACCAGATTTATTATTTTTAGAAGTGGAACGTGCTGACTTAGAACGAGACTTATTTATTGAAGGCTATGATGAAGAAGAAAAATTAGTTCGTTATAGTGTTGCAAGAGATTGTGTTGTTGTAGAAAACGGCAAAGAAACCGTTATTGCGCCATACGATCGTCAATTTAACGCAAAAACGGTTGGTCAACGTGCAATGACAATTTTTGCAGGACCATTATTTAACTTTATTTTAGCCTTTTTCATCTATATGTTAATCGGCTTGTTAAATGGTGTACCAACATATGAGCCTATTATTACTGAAGTAGTTGCAAACGATCCAGCAGCACAGGCAGGTATGCTTGCAGGGGATAAGGTTACATCTATCGATGGACAAGCTGTTGAAAAGTGGCAAGATTTAGCTGCCATAGTACAAAATCGCCCTGATCAAAATATTAATGTAACTGTTGAGCGTGGTGGACAAGTAGAAAACCTTAACATGACAGTAAAGGCCGTTGAAAGTAATGGCGAAACATTAGGGCAAATAGGTGTCAAGTATGAAAGTCCTCGTGTTTTTAATCCTATAAAGGCTGTAGTTTACGGAGCACAGGAAACATATAATATGACGGTTCGTATCTTTGAATTATTAGGAATGCTTATTACAGGGAAGTTTACAATTGATGCACTATCAGGACCTGTAGGTATTTATAAAACAACTGAGGAAGTTGCAGCATGGGGAATTTTCGCATTAATGAATTTTGCTGCTATGCTAAGTATCAACCTTGGTATTATGAACCTATTGCCACTTCCAGCGTTAGATGGTGGACGATTATTGTTCTTTGGCTTTGAAGCTGTAAGAGGTAAACCGATTGATCGTCAAAAAGAAGGTATGGTTCACTTCGTAGGTATCGTATTGCTTATGATATTAATGGTCGTTGTTACGTGGAATGATATACAACGATTCTTCTTCTAACAAGTTTAATCGTATTTCCAACGTCTGAAACTTATACAAAGTAAACTTTAGATAAGGTTATGCCTAAGTGAAATTAAATTGTAAAATAGCTTTGAGCGCAATTATTTTGAAACATTGCGTTCAAAGCTAAATTTGTTTATGCTAATTAGAGTATAAATTTATTTATTAAAAAGGTGGAACACTGAATGAAGCAAAGTAAAACATTTATCCCAACGCTACGTGAAGTACCTGCTGATGCAGATGTAAAATCACATAAGCAATTATTACGTGCAGGGTTTATTCGTCAAAATACAAGTGGGGTATATTCGTATTTACCGCTTGCAAAACGTGTGTTAACAAAAATTGAAAATATTATTCGTGAAGAGATGGAAGCTATCAACTCAATCGAATTATTAATGCCTGCATTGCAATCTGCTGAGCTGTGGCAGGAATCAGGCCGTTGGGAAAAATACGGTCCAGAACTTATGCGATTGAAAGATCGTCATAATCGTGACTTTGCCTTAGGACCAACACATGAAGAAGTAATTACTACATTAGTGCGTGATGAAATTAAATCATATAAAAAGTTGCCATTAACACTATATCAAATTCAAACAAAATTCCGTGATGAAAAACGTCCTCGTTTTGGCTTATTACGAGGAAGAGAGTTTATTATGAAGGATGCTTATTCTTTCCACGCTTCACGTGAAAGCTTAGATGAAACATATGAAGATATGTATCGTGCTTACTCTAATATTTTCTCACGTTTAGGCTTAAACTATCGTGCAGTTATTGCAGATGCGGGCTCAATCGGTGGTAAAGGGACGCATGAATTTATGGTGCTTTCTGAAATTGGCGAAGATACAATCGCTTACTCTGATACTTCAGATTATGCTGCAAATATCGAGATGGCAGAAGTGACTGTAGAGTATCAACCAGCCAACGACGAATTAAAAGATCTTGAAAAAGTAGCAACGCCAGATCAAAAAACAATTGAAGAAGTATCTGCATTTTTACAAGTGGCGCCATCTAATGTCATCAAGTCATTAGTATTTAATATAGATGATGAATTAGTTGTTGTACTTGCTCGTGGTGATCACGAAATAAATGATATTAAATTAAAAAATGCGCTAAATGCTGGTTCTGTAGAACTTGCTGATGAAGCGGCGATTCGTCAGTTATTAGGCTGTGGTGTTGGTTCAATCGGACCTGTAAAATTACCAGTAGACGTGAAAGTGGTTGCTGACCATGCCATTAAATCAATTCGTAACGGTGTAGCTGGCGCAAATGAGGACGGCTTCCACTTAGTTAATGTGAACCCAGAGCGAGATTTCGCCATTAATGAATATTTAGATATCCGCTTTATCCAAGAGGGAGATCCATCTCCTGATGGACAAGGTATCATTAAATTTGCAGAAGGTATCGAAGTTGGCCATATTTTCAAATTAGGTACAACGTATTCTGAAAAAATGAATGGTACATTTTTAGATGAGCAAGGTAAGGCACAGCCGTTTATTATGGGTTGCTATGGTATTGGCGTATCACGTATATTAGCTGCTGTAGCTGAACATTTCCAAGATGAAAATGGTTTCACTTGGCCTACACAATTAGCTCCTTATGATATTCATGTAGTGCCTGTTAATACGAAAGATGAAACACAAGTTTCGTTAGCAAATGAATTATATGGCTTATTAAAATCGTATCGCTATGATGTACTTTTAGATGATCGTGCTGAACGTGCAGGCGTGAAGTTTGCAGATGCAGACTTAATTGGCTTACCTGTTCGTGTAACAGTTGGTAAAAAGGCAACTGAAGGCGTTGTCGAAGTGAAATTCCGTCAAACTGGCGAAACTTTTGAGTGGAAAAAAGAAGAGGTCATTGATCGCTTAAACGAATTTTTCCGTAAAAATTAATATCCTTTGGGAAGATTAAGCTCAATAGATTTAGATGCTCATACTAAAAGCATCTTTTAATGAAGAATGAGGATTAAGCAAACGAATTCGCGACACTCCTACGGGAAGCCAAGCAGATCTCACAGTGCAAAAACAATGTGAGGTTTGCGGATTTGCCCGTGGAAAGGGAGCGAATTTTTTTGCTTCAAATTTGAATAGTATTCGCTAGATAAAAATAGAACAAGAGGCTATTAAGACTGCCTCCTTCTCTATAAATGAAAGTAGGTGTCGACCGATTGGAACAGCAACAAGAAGCAAGACAGAGATTTCGAATGCTCTTGCAACAACTAGAGTTAACAGATGATGTATACATGTCTTTTTTTGAAGAAGGCGAGTTATCACGTCTAACGGTGCATAAAAAGAATAGACTCTGGCATTTTAATATTAAATTACGTGGCATACTTCCATTTCCGTTATATCAACTATTTCGTACACATCTAGCTGAAAAATTCGCTGTTATTGCGCAAATTGAAACAACCTTTGAAACAGTTGAAAAAGATGTAACGGAAGAACTTATACAATCGTATTGGTTAACGATTATTGAGCAAATCGATGATATGGCGCCACCGTTAAAAAACTGCCTTGTATCGCAAATCCCGATGTGGAATGGGCAAAAAATTACGGTGTCCTGCGTGCAGAACATGGAACTAATGATGCTAAAAACAAAATATGCAGATAAGCTTGCAATGAGTTACAGTCAATTTGGTTTCCCGCAAATTGCGTTTGATTTTATGCTCCAAGAGGAAACAGATGAGATGCGTGAGGCGCAACAAGCCTTTATCGAGCAAAAACGTTTAGAGGAAGCAGCGATGGCACAGCAAGCGATGCAAGACTTCCAAAAACGTGAGCAGGATAAAAAGGACAACCCAGCATTGGCAGCGCTTGGCGATCGCCCATTCCAGCTTGGCATGCAAATTAAAGACGATGAAATTATGGAAATTAAGCGCATAGTGGAAGAAGAACGACGCGTCATTATTGAAGGCTTTGTTTTTGATACAGAAATTAGAGAGTTAAAAAGTGGACGCTCACTTCTACAAATTAAAATTACCGACTATACAGATTCAATCGTTGTTAAAATGTTCTCGCGTGATAATGACGATGCAGAACTGATGCAGCATTTGAAAAAAGGTATGTGGGTAAAAGTACGTGGCTCAGTTCAAACCGATACCTTTATTCGTGATTTAATTGTGATGGCAAATGATATCAATGAAATTAAAAAAGAAACACGCCAGGATAAGGCACCAGAGGGTGAAAAACGAGTAGAGTTGCATTTGCATACACCGATGAGTCAAATGGATGCGGTAACGCCAGTAGATAGATTAGTGGCACAGGCTGCTAAATGGGGCCATCCAGCCATTGCGATTACAGACCATGCTGTTGTGCAATCTTTCCCGGATGCATACGGAGCAGGGAAAAAACATGGCATTAAAGTTATTTACGGTTTAGAAGCAAATTTAGTGGATGACGGTGTACCTATCGCTTATGCTTCCGAGCATCGTGCATTAGACGAAGCAACATATGTTGTCTTTGACGTCGAAACAACAGGTCTTTCTACTGCCTACGATACAATTATTGAGCTCGCAGCAGTGAAAATTAAAGGTGGACATGTCATCGATAAATACGAAAGTTTTGCAAATCCACATCATGCACTGTCAGCTACGACTATCGAACTGACTGGCATTACTGATGATATGGTTCGCAATGCGCCTGAAGTGGAACAAGTTATCCATGAGTTCCATGCCTTTATAGGGGAAGCTATCGTAGTGGCACACAATGCATCTTTCGATATGGGCTTCTTATATACTGGCTATAAAAAATACGGACTTGAAGAAACAATTCATCCAGTTATCGATACACTAGAACTTGCCCGTTTGCTCCATCCAACAATGAAAAATCATCGTTTAAATACTCTTTGTAAAAAATTCGGTATTGAATTAACGCAGCATCACCGTGCGATTTATGATACAGAAGCAACAGGCTATTTATTGTTGCATCTGTTAAAAGAAGCCGATGAACTAGGCATTAAATATCACGATGATTTCAATAAGCATGTTGGTGGTGGAGATGCATATAAAAAAGCGCGACCGATGCATTGTACGATTCTAGCAGTCAATAATGATGGTTTGAAAAATTTATTTAAAATTGTGTCTCATTCTCACACAAAAACGTTCTACCGTGTGCCTCGTGTAACACGCTCTACACTGGAACAGTATAGAGAGGGGTTATTAATTGGTTCAGGCTGTAGTAACGGTGAAGTGTTTGAAACAATGATGAATAAATCCCCAGAAGAAGCGGAACAGGTTGCAAGATTTTACGATTATATCGAAGTGCAACCAAAGGCTGTTTATGCACCTTTAATTGAACGTAATGTCGTCCGTGATGAATGGACAATTGAAGATATTATACGCAAGCTTGTAAAGCTCGGGAAAAAGATGAATAAGCCTGTAGTCGCTACTGGCAATGTTCATTATTTAGATCCAAACGATGGAATGTTTAGACAAATATTGATTGGTTCCCAAGGAGGCGCCAATATTTTAAATAAATCTAAGCTTCCAGAAGTACATTTTAGAACGACTGATGAGATGCTGAAGGACTTTGACTTTTTAGGTCCTGATCTTGCGAAAGAAATAGTTGTCACAAATACGCAAAAAGTCGCTGATATGATTGGCGATGTGAAGCCAATTAAAGATGATTTATATACGCCAAAAATTGAAGGCTCCGATGATGAAGTAACAAATTTAACGTATGAAATGGCACATCGTATATATGGTGAAGAATTACCTGAAATCGTAAAAGCGCGTATTGAAAAAGAATTAAAGTCGATTTTAGGCCATGGATTTGGCGTTATTTACTTAATTTCCGCGAAGCTCGTAAAAAAATCACTTGCTGACGGTTACTTAGTAGGTTCTCGTGGTTCTGTAGGTTCTTCATTAGTTGCAACCTTTATGGAGATTACGGAGGTAAACCCATTACCACCTCATTATATTTGTCCAAATTGTAAGCATTCCGAGTTTTTCAATGACGGTTCGGTTAGCTCAGGTTACGACTTACCAAATAAAGATTGTACTGAGTGTGGCACACCATATAAAAAAGATGGACAAGATATTCCGTTTGAAACGTTCCTTGGCTTTAAAGGGGATAAAGTACCTGATATCGATTTGAACTTCTCAGGTGAATATCAACCGCAGGCCCACAACTATACTAAAGTACTGTTTGGTGAAGAATATGTATTCCGTGCTGGAACAATAGGTACTGTTGCGGAAAAAACAGCATATGGTTACGTTAAAGGTTATGCGAGCGACAACAATCTTCATTTCCGAGGAGCTGAAGTAGACCGTTTAGTACAGGGCTGTACAGGCGTTAAACGGACAACAGGTCAACATCCAGGTGGGATTATTGTTGTACCGGATTATATGGACATTTATGATTTCTCACCAGTGCAGTTCCCAGCGGATGCACAGGATTCCGAATGGAAAACAACACACTTTGATTTCCACTCTATTCATGACAATATTTTGAAGCTCGATATACTTGGACACGATGATCCGACCGTAATTCGGATGTTACAGGATTTATCTGGAATCGATCCGAAAACAATTCCAACAGATGATCCGTTCGTTATGAAAATTTTTAGTTCACCTGAATCTCTAGGCGTGACAGAAAAGCAAATTGGTTGTAAGACGGGAACATTAGGTATTCCGGAATTTGGTACACGATTTGTCCGTCAAATGCTAGAAGATACAAAACCATCTACATTCTCAGAGCTTGTCCAAATTTCAGGACTTTCACATGGAACGGATGTATGGCTAGGTAATGCGCAGGAACTTATTCAAAATGGTACATGCGTATTAAAAGAAGTAATCGGCTGTCGTGATGACATTATGGTGTATTTAATATACCAAGGACTTGAACCGTCTTTAGCCTTTAAAATTATGGAGTCTGTTCGTAAAGGGAAAGGCTTATCAGAAGAATTTGAAGCAGAAATGCTAGCAAATAAAGTACCTGGTTGGTATATCGAATCATGTAAAAAGATAAAATATATGTTCCCTAAAGCCCATGCTGCTGCCTACGTTTTAATGGCAGTACGTATTGCTTGGTTTAAAGTGCATTTTCCAATCTTATATTACGCTGCCTACTTCACAGTAAGAGCAGATGATTTTGATTTAATTTCGATGACGCAAGGTTCTCAAATGATTCGTGCAAAAATAGATGAAATCAATATTAAGGGACTAGATGCTTCTACAAAAGAGAAAAACTTACTAACTGTAATGGAACTTGCACTTGAAATGTGTGAACGTGGTATGAGCTTCCAAAAGGTTGATTTATATCGTTCACAAGCTAGCGAGTTTATAATTGATGGCAATTCCTTAATTCCACCTTTTGATGCCATTCCAGGACTCGGAACGAACGTTGCCAAAACAATCGTAGCTGCACGTGAGAATGGTGAATTTTTATCGAAAGAAGATTTACAGCAACGAGGTCGTGTGTCGAAAACATTAATTGAGTACATGGATCAATTAGGTTGTTTGGAAGGCATGCCTGATGCGAATCAGTTATCGCTTTTCTAGTAAGCGCTAGACCTAAAATAAGGTCGTTTGCATTGTAGCGTAAATTGTGCTATTCTTATGGTAATAATTTGTTGATAGTTTTCCAGCAAAAGAGTGGGGCATTCCCGCTCTTTTCTGTTGTTATACCGAAGCAAAGCAAATTTTTTAGACTAACAGCAGGTAAGACCGTCAAATTTCACCAACATCACTGGTGGAATTTCTGTTTTATTACGCCTGAAATTGAAAAACGCAGGAGGAAACAATGAGCAAAGTACCATCTTTAATTGAAGAACTTGCTACACCGATTGTCGAAGAGTTAAATCTTGAGTTGGTGGATGTTGAGTTTGTGAAAGAAGGACGTAACTGGTTTTTACGTGTTTATGTAGATACACCCGAGGGTGGGATTGACATTGGCCAATGTGCTCAAGTTAGTGAACGACTATGTTTACTGTTGGATGAAAAAGATCCTATTACACAAAATTATTATTTAGAGGTATCTTCACCAGGTGCAGAACGTCCATTAAAAAAAGATACTGATTTTAAAAAAGCCGTTGGCAAGTTTATCTATGTGAAGACTTATGAGCCTATTAAGGACATGAAGGAATTCCAAGGCTACTTAACATCTTATGATGAACATACATTAGTGATGGAAGTACCCGTTAAAACACGGAAAATTACAGTAACAATTGAACAAGAAAAAATCGCCTTGGCACGTCTTGCCATCGATTTTTCAGCATAATGCATATTTAGGAGTGAAAATAAAATGAGTAGTGATTTGTTAGATGCGCTAACGGCGCTGGAAGAACAAAAAGGAATTTCAAGAGATGTGTTAATCGAAGCGATTGAGGCTGCATTAGTAACAGCTTACAAGCGCAACTTTAACCAAGCTCAGAATGTTCGAGTAGACTTAAATTTAGACAAAGGCTCAATTCGTGTGTTTTCACGTAAAGATGTTGTTGAAGAAGTTGACGATGATCGTTTACAAATTGCAATAGAAGATGCAAAGGCTATCAATCCTGCTTATCAATTAGAAGATATTGTTGAGCAAGAAGTAACACCTCGTAATTTTGGCCGTATTGCTGCACAAACAGCGAAGCAAGTCGTTACACAACGTGTACGTGAAGCAGAACGCGGTTTAATTTATGAACAATACGTAGATCGAGAAGATGATATTGTAACTGGTGTTGTTGAGCGTTTAGATGCACGTAACATTTACGTAGGTCTTGGGAAAGTAGAAGCAGCATTACCACAAAACGAACAAATCCAAGGCGAAACATACAATCCACATGATCGTATTAAAGTCTATATTACAAAAGTTGAACGTACGACACGTGGTCCACAAGTAATCGTATCACGCACACACCCAGGTTTATTACGTCGTTTGTTTGAAATGGAAGTGCCTGAAATTTATGAGGGCATTGTAGAAATCAAATCAATTGCTCGTGAAGCAGGGGACCGTTCTAAAATTTCTGTTCATGCACATAATGAAGAAGTTGATCCTGTTGGCTCATGTGTAGGTGCAAAAGGTGCTCGTGTACAAACAATTGTTAATGAATTAAACGGTGAGAAAATTGATATCGTTGAATGGTCAGAAGACCCTGTTGTATTCGTAGCAAATGCACTAAGCCCATCAAAAGTATTAGATGTGCAAGTAAATGAAGAAGAAAAATCAACAACGGTTGTAGTTCCAGATTACCAATTATCTTTAGCAATCGGTAAACGTGGTCAAAATGCGCGTTTAGCTGCGAAATTAACTGGCTGGAAAATTGATATTAAAAGTGAAACAGATGCACGCGAGTTAGGTATTTATCCATCTGCAACAAGCACTTTCGTACCTGCTGAAGATAGCGACTTCGAAGCAGCTGCAGTTGACTTATATCAAGACGACGAAGAATAAGTAAGAAAGCCCGTGTGACTGGTCACCTGGCTTTATTCAGTGGGCGTTCCCAGGCCGACTGAATAAAGCCAGAAACTGTGGCAAAGGTCCTGAATTTTGAGAGGCGTGATTGTACTCCACAATGTTCAAATCACAAAATTCCACCTTGCCGTATTGGTTATGGCTAGTCCACCTCTTACGAAGCTTCAGAGAGGAAAGGTGATTCTTATGGCGATTAATAAAAAAGTACCACTTCGAAAATGTGTAGCTACTGGAGAAATGCTACCAAAAAAAGAAATGATTCGTGTTGTTCGCTCAAAAGAGGGCGAGGTAAGCGTTGATGTTTCAGGGAAAAAACCTGGACGGGGCGCCTATGTTTCAAAGTCTGAACAGGCGGTTGACATCGCGCGTAAGAAAAATGTATTAGGGCACCAACTTGAAGCGAAAATTCCTGAAGAGATTTATGAAGAGCTACTATTGCTCATTCGTCGGGAGGCTATTTTATGACCAATCAAGCAGTGTTTAATTTGCTTGGTATAGCGGCTAGAGCCCGAAAAGTTATTTCAGGTGAAGAGTTAGTAGTAAAGGAAGTCCGCAATGGTAATGCTAAGCTTGTATTGCTAGCAAACGATGCTTCTAAAAACTCTAATAAAAAAATTCAAGATAAATGCACTTATTACAACGTTGAGTATCATGTAATTGGCGATCGTTATGATCTAGGACATGCTACAGGTAAGGAAGCCCGAGTGGCTTTAGCTATTACCGATAAAGGTTTTGCAAGTAAATTGTCTAGTCTACTCAACGAAAAATAATCGGGGGTGAGCAGATGACCAAAATCAGAGTTCATGAATATGCCAAACAAGTGAATAAATCGAGTAAAGAGGTTATTGAAGCGCTAAGTAAACTAAATGTGAGTGTAACAAACCATATGTCAATGTTGGAGAACGACACAGTGGTAAAGTTAAACCAATCATTTAAAGCACCAACAGATAAAAGAGACGCAAAACAGCCTACTCAAAATGTAACACAACGATCTCAAGCGAATGGACAACAAAAACCACAGCAATCGGTGAAAAAGCAAGATGGACAAAAGCAGCAGTCTGCTACTTCTAAGCCGAAAGCGAATAATTACAATCAACAAACGCAACAAAACTCAAATTCGTCTAACGAAAAATCTAAGAATACTAAAGGTAATCAAAATCGAAATATGACACAAAATAATAATAATAACAATAATAATAATAATAATCGTAGAGGCGGCGGTGGATACAACCAACGTCCAAAACCAGGAATTCACGGCGGTAAACGCCGTCATCCAAAAACGCATCAACCAACAATACCAATGAAACAAAAAGAATTACCAGAAAAAATTACATTTGTTGAATCACTTTCTGTAGCTGAATTAGCTAAAAAATTATACCGTGAGCCATCTGAAATCATTAAAAAATTATTTATGCTTGGTGTTATGGCTACAATTAACCAAGAATTAGATAAGGATGCAATCGAGTTAATTTGTGCAGACTACGGTGTAGAAGTTGAAGAAGAAATCCGTGTGGATATTACGGATTTAGAAACGCACTTCGAAACAGAGGAAGTTAATGAAGCTGAATTATCAGAACGACCTCCTGTAGTAACAATTATGGGTCACGTTGACCATGGTAAAACAACGTTACTAGACTCAATTCGTCATACTAAAGTAACTGCTGGAGAAGCTGGTGGTATTACACAACATATTGGTGCATACCAAGTAACTGAAGGCGACAAAAAAATTACGTTCCTTGATACACCTGGACACGCGGCATTCACAACAATGCGTGCGCGTGGTGCGAAAGTAACAGACTTAACAATTTTAGTAGTAGCGGCAGACGATGGTGTAATGCCTCAAACAGTTGAAGCGATTAACCATGCCAAAGCTGCAGAAGTGCCAATTATTGTTGCTGTTAACAAAATGGATAAACCATCAGCAAACCCTGATCGTGTGATGCAAGAATTAACTGAGCATGGTCTTGTACCTGAAGCTTGGGGTGGCGAAACGATTTTCGTTCCTATTTCAGCATTAAAAGGTGAAGGTATTGACACATTGTTAGAAATGGTCTTACTTGTTGCCGAAGTTGGAGAGTTAAAAGCAAATTCAGATCGTTTAGCACTTGGTACTGTAATTGAAGCACAACTTGATAAAGGTCGTGGTTCTGTTGCAACACTATTAGTACAAGACGGTACATTAAAAGTCGGAGATCCTATCGTAGTTGGCCACGCTTATGGCCGTGTACGTGCTATGGTCAACGATAAAGGTCGTCGTGTGAAAGAAGCAGGCCCATCAACGCCAGTAGAAATTACAGGATTAAACGATGTGCCACAAGCTGGTGACCGCTTCGTTGTATTCGAAGACGAAAAAACAGCTCGTCAAGTTGGGGAAACTCGTGCAATGACAGCTATTCAAGCACAACGTTCTGAAAAACAACGTGTAACGCTTGATAACTTATTCGAACAAATGAGCCAAGGCGAAATGAAAGAGTTAAACTTAATCGTTAAAGCTGACGTTCAAGGTACTGTAGAAGCTATGGCTGCTTCACTAATGAAGATTGATGTCGAAGGCGTAAATGTGAAAATTATCCACACAGGCGCTGGCGCAATTACAGAATCAGATATTTCTCTTGCAGCAGCATCGAATGCAATCGTTATCGGTTTCAACGTACGACCTGATATTAATGCAAAACGTGCAGCGGAAGAAGAAGGCGTAGATATTCGTCTACACCGTGTTATTTATAAAGTAATCGAAGAAATCGAGCAAGCGATGAAAGGTATGCTAGATCCAGAATTTGAAGAAAAAATTATTGGTCAAGCGGAAGTTCGTCAAACAATTAAAGTATCAAAAGTAGGTACGATTGCTGGTTCATACGTTACAGAAGGTAAAGTAACACGCGATTCAGGCGTACGTGTCATCCGTGACAACGTCGTGATTTTCGAAGGCGAATTAGATACATTAAAACGTTTCAAAGACGAAGTAAAAGAAGTTGCAAGAGGATACGAATGTGGTATAACGATTACAAACTTCAATGACATTAAAGAAGGCGACATCATTGAAGCATACATTATGGAAGAAATTAAACGTGCATAATGATTGTATACGTTGAGGTAGAATTTATCGTTCAAACTGCCCATTCGTTAAAGGAAAAGCGCGCTGTTTTACAGCGTATGATTACTCGCACAAAACAGAAGTTTAATGTATCCATTGCAGAAATTGACCATCAAGATGTATGGCAACGTACGAAATTAGCGCTTGTTGCTGTTTCTTCCTCGAAAGAAGCAGCAGAGCGTGAAATCAATCATGCTCTACATTATTTAGAGTCAAATCCGTCTTGGGAACAGCTTAATGTGTGGCGAGACTATTTATAAGTAGTAAGGATATTTGCGATAGTTGCAGGAAGGCTGATGTGGCGTGTGAACATGCGCCATCATCATTCGCCTGTAGCGTAAATATTTGAACATCGAAATTGAGGTGACTAATTATGTCTCTACGCTCAAACCGTGTTGCTGAGCAAATGAAAAAAGAGCTTGGTGATATTATTGGCCGTAAAATTAAAGATCCGCGTGTTGGCTTCGTTACTGTTACTGGTGTAGATGTAACAGGTGATTTACAACAAGCAACAATTTATATTACATCTTTAGGCAATGAACGGGAACGTGAAGAAACGCTAAAAGCTTTAGTAAAAGCAGCTGGCTTTATCCGTTCAGAAATCGGTTCTCGTATCCGTTTACGTCGAACACCAGAGTTAATCTTTGAATTCGATTCATCGATTGAATATGGGAACCGTATTGATTCATTGCTACGTGGTTTACACAAAGAATAAGCACAACAGTAAAAGTCTGCCACATGCATCTTCATGCAGGCAGACTTTTTTTATGCAATTTTGTTTAAGGGGGATTTTTATGAATGGTATTTTACCGCTGTGGAAAGAACGTGGCATGACAAGTCATGATTGCGTCTTTAAATTACGAAAAATATTGCGTACAAAAAAAGTAGGCCATACGGGCACATTAGATCCAGGAGTGGAAGGTGTTCTTCCAATTTGTATCGGACAGGCAACCCGCATTGCAGAATATTTAACAGATGCAGGTAAGACTTATGAGGCAGTGATTTCAATTGGGCGAACAACGACAACTGAAGATGCCGAAGGAGAAACAGTAGCAGAAGATAACACAAATAAGTCGTTTACACGTGCGGAGCTGCTCGATGTATTAGCTTCCTTAACTGGTATCATTAATCAAACGCCACCGATGTTTTCAGCTGTAAAAGTAAATGGCAAACGTTTATATGAATATGCTCGTAAAGGTGAGACTGTTGAAAGACCAACAAGACAGGTTACAATTTATGCATTAGAGTTACTTGATGAGAAGGAAACTTACGAAGGGCATGAAATTACATTCCCTGTAAGGATCTCATGTAGCAAAGGTACGTATATTCGTACACTTGCTGTACAAATAGGCGAAGCACTTGGATATCCTGCACATATGCATGAGCTTGTGCGAACTGCATCAGGTACATTTACGCAAGATAATTGCTTTACACTGGCACAAGTTGCAGAATTAATGGAAAATGAACAAATCAATACATGCATACTTCCTGTAGAATATGCATTATCAGACTATCCATATATTGAAATAACTGCCGCTAATGAAAAAGAAATTTTCAATGGACAAGTGCTTCCAGCAGATGCATTATTAAAGGTGCATGATAAAATTGTGTTTGGAATCAAAGGAAAAGCATTTGCGGTTTATCAAGCCCATCCGACTAAGGAAGGGTACATGAAACCACATAAAATGTTTCCGACGATAGAGTAGGAGGATTTTTTGTATGGAGGTCATTCATTTAAAATACCCACACCAATTACAGCAACGAGAAAGCATACAGCCTTACTCATTGGCAATTGGCTTTTTTGATGGTGTACATATTGGACATCAGGCGGTTATTGCTGCTGCTAAGCAAGAGGCGGACAAGCGACAAATTTCAACTGCCGTAATGACATTTGATCCGCATCCATCTTTAGTGCTAGGCGGACGAAATGAAAAAGTATTTTATATTACATTATTACAGCAGAAATTGCAGCTGTTTGAAGAACAAGGTGTAGATACTGTATTTGTTGTTCATTTTACATCGGACTTTGCAAAGCTGTCACCTGCTGCTTTTATTGATACATTTATTCGAGGATTAAACATTCAACACGTTACAGCAGGCTTTGATTTTTCGTTTGGTGCATTTGGTAAAGGCACAATGGAAGATATGCGTGCATTAAGTAATGGGGAATATGGTGTAACAGTTGTCGATAAGAAAACCGATGCGCTTGAGAAAATTAGCTCAACGCGTATTCGTAAGTTATTGCAGGAGGGGGATATGGAGGCAGCAAGAATGCTTCTAGGGCGACCTTTTGACATAAAAGGTATTGTTGTGCATGGCGATAAGCGCGGACGTACGATAGGCTTCCCTACTGCCAATGTTCAAGCATTAGAGGGCACATACATCCCAGCAAGTGGTGTGTATGCTGTTCGTCTACTTGTGCAAAATAATTGGTATGATGGCGTATGTAATGTAGGCTATAAACCAACATTTAAAGATCCCAATGACAAGCAACTGTCTATCGAGGTTCATATTTTAAACTTCGAGAAAAACATCTATGGCGAGGAAGTGCATGTTGCTTGGTATAAACGTATTCGAAGCGAGCGTAAATTCGACGGAATCGAAGCGTTAAAAACACAAATAGAAAAAGATAAGCAAGAGGCTATTCACTTTTTTAACGTAATCGAGTAGACGTTGTCAAAATGCATGCAGAGTAAAATGGTATTAAAGCGGATAGAATCACTGCCTCTTACAGTACTGTTTCGCTTACTCAGCACTATTTGCTTGAGGTCTGTAATGCTTGGACGTTTGCCAGAACAACGTTATTACTTGCTTGACCCATTATTTTATGGTAACATTCATAAGTGCATAAAGTGCTTAACCTTAGCTCGGTATACCGATGACTCCAACGTTTACTGTGCTAATGGGGATTAAACAATTATTTAGGAGGTCAATACAAATGGCTATTACAAAAGAACGTAAAAACGAAATTATCGCTGAGTACCGTACTCACGAAAGTGACACTGGTTCTCCAGAAGTACAAGTTGCAGTTTTAACAGCTGAAATCAACGCTTTAAACACTCACTTACGTACACACAAAAAAGATTTCCACTCTGAGCGTGGTCTTCTAAAAATGGTAGGTCGTCGTCGTCACTTACTTAAATATCTTCGTGAAACTGACGTTCAACGTTACCGTGAACTAATCAATCGTTTAGGCTTACGTCGCTAATTGACAATCGAAAAGCGGGATTATTCCCGCTTTTTCTTTATGTTTATAAAACTTTCTAGCTATTCTTAAGTATTTACCAAGATTGATACTTGCAAATGGAAAGCGAATGACTAAGTGCAATTTAACAAAATAATCTTTATACGTAGGCTACTATAAACATGAATAGCAAAAAATAGCCAAATAAAATCAAAATATAAGCACAAAAGCAAGTAAAAACGCCATTAATACCAAATTAAGAAATAAATCCTAAATAAATTGGCAATAACTGAATTTAAATGTATGATTATTTCATGAAATATTTAGCATAGAACAAGCATTTTTGGTACACTTACTATTAGTACATACAGACGAGTAAGTGTTTTTATAATAGAGAGGGGTTCATTGAATGAACGAAAAGAAAGTCTATTCCTACGAATGGGCTGGCCGTCCACTTGTAATTGAAGTAGGACAGTTAGCTAAACAAGCAAATGGAGCAGCATTAGTACGCTATGGTGATACTTCTGTACTTGCAACAGCAACAATGTCAAAATCACCAAAACCACTAGATTTCTTCCCATTAACAGTAAACTACGAAGAACGTTTATATGCAGCGGGTAAAATTCCTGGAGGCTTTATTAAACGTGAAGGGCGTCCATCTGAAAAAGCGATTTTAGCAAGCCGCTTAATTGACCGTCCAATTCGTCCAATGTTCCCAGATGGTTTCCGTAATGAAGTACAAGTAATTTCAATGGTTATGTCTAATGATCCTGATTGCACGTCTGAAATGGCAGCAATGGTAGGTTCATCATTAGCATTAGCAATTTCTGATATTCCATTCGACGGTCCTATTGCTGGTGTACAGGTTGGTTATATTGACGGTGAATTCATCGTGAACCCAACAGTGGAGCAATCAAATATCTCAACAGTACATTTATCTGTCGCTGGTAACAAAGATGCTATTAACATGGTTGAAGCAGGCGCTTTAGAAGTACCTGAAGAGATAATGCTAGAAGCAATTATGTTCGGTCATGAAGAAATTAAAAAAATAATTGCTTTCCAAGAGCAAATTATTGCTGAAGTAGGGAAAGAGAAATTACCTGTAACATTGTTTGAAATTGATGAAGCTATTCAAGCTGATATTAAAGCAGCATGTGAAACGGAAATGCATGATGCGATTCAAACTGCTGAAAAACATGCACGTGATGAAGCTATTAAAGCTGTGAAGGACCGTATTGTCGCTTCTTATGAAGAACAAGAAGCTGATGACACAACAATGAAACAAGTTCATACAATTTTAGATAAAATGGTGAAAGACGAAGTTCGTCGCCAAATTACAGAAGATAAAATCCGTCCAGATGGTCGTAAACTTGATGAAATTCGCCCACTTTCTTCAGAAACAGGGCTATTACAACGTACGCACGGTTCGGCATTATTTACACGTGGACAAACTCAAGCACTTTCAATTTGTACTTTAGGTGCACTTGGCGATGTACAAATTATCGACGGCTTAGGTGTAGAAGAATCAAAACGCTTTATGCATCACTACAATTTCCCTCAATTCTCTGTAGGTGAAACTGGTCCAATTCGTGGTCCAGGTCGTCGTGAAATCGGTCACGGTGCTTTAGGTGAGCGTGCACTCGAAGCAGTAATTCCTGATGAATCTGTATTCCCATACACAATCCGTTGTGTATCAGAAGTACTTGAATCAAACGGCTCAACATCACAAGCTTCAATCTGTGCTTCTACTTTAGCTATGATGGATGCTGGTGTTCCGTTAAAAGCACCTGTTGCTGGTATTGCGATGGGACTTATTAAAAAAGGTGAGCATTACTCAATTTTAACGGATATCCAAGGTATGGAAGATCATCTTGGTGATATGGACTTTAAAGTAGCTGGTACAGCTAAAGGTGTAACAGCGCTTCAAATGGATATTAAAATTGACGGTTTATCACGCAATATTTTAGAAGAAGCATTAACACAAGCTAAAATTGGCCGTATGCATATTTTAGAATCAATGCTTGCAACACTTGCACAGCCACGTGAGAAATTATCTACTTATGCACCGAAAATTGTTATCGTGCGTATCAATCCAGATAAAATCCGCGATGTAATTGGACCAGGTGGTAAACAAATCAACAAAATTATTGAAGAAACAGGCGTAAAAATTGATACAGAGCAAGACGGTACAATTTACATCTCTTCAGCAGATGAAGAAATGAACGCACGTGCAAAACAAATTATTGAAGATATCGTACGTGAAGCAAAAGTTGGCGAATACTACTTATCAACTGTAAAACGTATCGAAAAATTCGGTGCTTTCTGTGAGATCTTCCCAGGCAAAGATGGCTTATTACACATCTCTGAAATTCAAGAAGAACGTACAAAGCAAGTAGAAGATGTGTTAAAACTAGGCGATCAATTACTTGTGAAAGTTATTGAAATCGACAAGCAAGGTCGTGTAAACTTATCTCGTAAAGTAGTTATTCAAGAGGAAAAAGAACGCGCAGAACAAGATAAATAATTTTATAAAAAAAGGCTGCGTATGATGCGCAGCCTTTTTCAAATAAAACGGTTGTAAAAGGAGGAAATTATTTGGTACAAGTACATACATGTCAAAACGGTGTGCGTATTGTGTCTGAGCAAATTGATCATGTAAGATCCGTTGCTCTTGGCATTTTTGTCAATGCTGGTTCTCGCTATGAACTTCCAGAGGAGAATGGAATCACGCACTTTATCGAACATATGCTTTTTAAAGGGACAAAAACGCGAACTGCTCGCCAAATAGCAGAGGAGTTCGACCGAATTGGCGGAGAACTAAATGCTTTTACTTCAAAGGAAAACACATGCTATTATGCGAAAGTTTTGGATCATCATGCAGAGCTTGCCATAACAATCCTTGCAGATATGTTCTTTAATTCGACATTTTCGGAAGAAGAATTAGAAAAGGAACGTCAAGTAGTGCTAGAGGAAATATTAATGAGTGAAGATGCTCCTGATGACGATGTTCATGAAAAGCTTTGGGAAGTAATGTATCCAAATGATGCACTAGGACGTCCAATTTTAGGGACTGCTGCTACATTAAAAACATTTACTGCAGATTTGATTCGACAATATATGGCAAAACATTATGGACCAGAATCAATTGTAATTTCTGTGGCAGGAAATATTTCTTCCTCACTATTAACAACGATTGAAAATTTGTTCGGACATTACGAGGCTTCACCACTTGCTGTTGTACCTGTCCTGACAAACCCACAGTTCCATCCAGGAGAAATTACGAAAACGCGTGATACGGAACAGGCGCATTTAGCACTTTCTTATCCGGCAATCGGTGTCAAAGATCCAGATATGTATAGCTTTATTGCTTTAAATAATATTATTGGTGGAAACATGAGCTCCCGTCTATTCCAAGAGGTACGAGAAGAGCGCGGCTTAGCATATTCAATTTTCTCCTATCAATCATGCTATGCAGATGTTGGAGCATTTACGATTTACGGCAGTGCAAGTCGCCAGCAACTTTCGCAATTGCAACATACGATCGATGCTACATTACTTGATATTGTAGCGGGAGGCGTAACGGAGGAAGAGCTAGATAATGCTAAGGAACAGCTAAAAGGAAGCTTTGTACTTGGTCTTGAAAGTACGGGTGCACGTATGAATCGTAATGGTACAAGTGAATTAGTTCATCGAAGACATCGTTCAGTAGATGAAGTATTAGCGTCAATTGATGCTGTAACAATGGAATCAGTTGACCGACTCATTGCTAAAATATTAAAAGCAGAGCCTGCGATTTCAATTATCGGACCTGAAGCATAAAAAGAGCCTAAAACGAGGTCACAAAAATTTCATATTTTATTGCGAGGCATCCAACGGTTCGATTGTTGGATGCCTCGCTTTAGTGTGTAGACAAAGTTATAGATTTACACTACTGCAGTCGATTTCCGCTCGGGCTGTTTTGCAGGAGTATCGTATCGCCTACTGCTAGTGCCAGGCACTCAAACAATTTGTATGATTTATTAAGAAAAAATCCACGTAGACTTCTGCTCAGAACGAACGCAATAAAAGACGCAACAGACCGTGGGACAGCGGGCGTTAGGGCTTACACGGTGCCAGCGGAAAGCGAAGTGGAATTTCCTGATTTAGGAAACGATAGTATGCTGAGTGCCAGGCACCCAAACAATTAGGCACCCAAACAATTTTTTTGCTAGACAGACTTTCTGCGGAAAAGCGTCTACTCGGAGCGAATCACCTTTATTTAATTCTTTGTTTCCAGTTTCTAGCGAGGTATTCAACGATTCAATCGTTAAATGCCTCGCTTTTTTATTTAGTTATTGGTTCACATGCTACAACTTGAAGAAGCAATATAAGCTATGCATATTTTTCAATTGGAAAAGATATTATCAATTAGACGTTGCTATTATCAATGAACTCTGATATTATGAATGACATTGAATATCATTATCAGTTAGTAGGGAGATAGAAAATATGAAAAAGTGGGTTTGGGTTAGTCTTTTAGTAATAGTATGTGCATTAGCAGGATGTGCAAAGCAAGAAGAAAAAGGTGTAGAAAAAGAAGCAGATAAACCAGAACAACAAGAAGTAGCAACAGATGAAAAAGAAGATGCATCAGAAGCATTAGAAGACGGCGTAGATGAAGAAGCATTTCAAAAAGCTTTAGCAAGTTTCCCGGCAGAGGTGCCTGACAAGATCGTCACTACATCTGTCCCGTTAACAGAGATGCTTCACCTATTAGGAATTACACCAGTGGGAGTTCCAACATCGACAAATCCACTTCCTAAAGATTTTGAGGCAATTACGAAAATTGGCTCACCGATGGCACCGGATTTAGAAGTCATTTCAAGTTTACAAACAGGTTTAATTATTGGGGCATCAGCTCTTCAAAGCTCGTTGGATCAAGCACTAACAGGGATGAATATTCCAACAGCATATTTACCAACAGAGTCATATGATGATTTAAAATTAAGTTTCAAAGTACTTGGTACATACTTTGGAAAAGAAGATAAAATGAATGAAGTGCTACAAAGTATTGTAGCGAAGGAAAATGAACTAGAAACACAGGGGAAAGGCAAGGAACTTCCATCTGTAATGCTAGTGATTGGTACATCTGATTCATTCATGGTTATGAACGAAAAATCATATTTAGGTAGTTTAGTTGAACGTTTAGGTGCAGATAATATTGCACAATCCGTGTTAAAAGCAGAATCAACATATTCACCAATGAACTTAGAAGATATTGTAGTAGCTGATCCTGATATGATTTTCGTATTAGCATCAGGTGATCATGGAGCGAATGAAGATAAATTTAAGCAAGAAATTGAGAAAAACAGTGCATGGACGCAATTGTCAGCTTATAAAAATGACAAAATCTATATGCTTGATTATAGTACATTTGGTGTGACTTCCATTGCCAATGTAGAAACAGCACTTACAACAATTGCAGATTATTTCTACAAGTAAGAATGAGGTTTAACTATGATTAGTACAACGAGAAGTCGCATAATCGTAATCGTTACCTTTGTGCTGACATTAATAGCAGCGATTGTTGCCATTGGACTTGGAAGTGTCCATATTACAATTCCAGAAATACTATCAACGATATTAAATGGCAGGACAAATGAAGGTGTGTATACAACGATAATTTGGGATATTCGACTGCCACGTGTGTTACTAGCATTGATTATTGGCGCAAATATTGCAATTTCAGGTGCGCTATTGCAGGCGGTGATGGGAAATCCATTAGCTGACCCAGGATTGACAGGTGTAACAAGTGGTGCTGCTGCCTTTGTGTTAATTATTATGTTAGCGAATCCGGAATTCACAAGCTACATTCCGATAGCAGCATTTGTTGGGGGCTTGCTTGCGGCAACAATTGTTTACGCATTAGCTTGGCGCCGTTCAGGTATTTCACCAATTACCATTATTTTGTCAGGTGTTGCTGTCAATGCATTAGGTGGGGGCATCATTGGTTTCTTATCCATCATGTATAGTGATCGTCTGCCGTCTGCCGTGCAATGGTTAAATGGTAGCCTTGCTGCGAAGGGAAATGCTTCGCTACATATGATTTATCCGTACGCGATTATCGGTTGGATTGTATCAATCTTTGCTATCCGAAAGGCGAATATTATCCGCTTAGGAGATCAAGTTGCAGTGAACCTCGGCGAAAATGTAACACGTATTCGTATTATGTTATCAATTTTAGCTGTATTTTTAGCGGCTATCTCAGTAGCGGCAATTGGTATGATTGGTTTTGTCGGCTTAATCGTTCCACATATGGCGCGCATGCTTGTAGGCTCAGACTATAAGTACATGCTTCCGATGAGTATGGCGATGGGCGCTATAGTATTACTTATAGCAGATACAGGTGGTCGGACATTATTTGCGCCACTAGATATTCCAGCAGGGATTATTATGGCTGTTATTGGTGGACCCTATTTCTTATATTTAATGCGAAAGAAGGCGTTTTAATTGTTAAAAATTGAACAGCTATCTGTCCGTTATGAGCAAAAAGAAGTTGTCCATAATTTTTCATTTGATGTCAACAAAGGAGAGGTACTATCCATTATCGGGCCGAATGGCTCTGGAAAGTCTACTATACTAAAGGCCATTGCACGTATGCAGCCTTACAGTGGTGGGACAATTACCTTCGATGGCGAAAATATACGTCGACTTTCGTCTAAAGAAATTGCACAGAAAATGTGTATACTTAGTCAGCGAAATCAAGCACCAGCAGATATTTCAGTTCGAAATTTAGTCGCTTATGGTCGCTATCCACATAAAAAATGGTTTGAACGTTTAAATGCAGAAGATGAAGAAATCATTGATTGGGCATTAGAGAGAACGCAGTTAATGCATTATCGAGATCAACCAATTGCGGCGTTATCTGGTGGAGAATCGCAACGCGCATGGATTGCGATGGCATTGACACAACGACCACAAATTTTATTATTGGATGAGCCTACGACTTATTTAGATATTGCCCATCAACATGAAGTACTGGAATTAGTACGAGAGCTTAATCGTGAAATGGGGATGACCGTTGTTATGGTACTCCATGATCTAAATCAAGCATCTAGTTATAGCGACCAAATTGTCGTTGTAAAGGATGGATACCGAGCACAAATTGGTACGCCTGAAGATGTGATGACGGAAGAAATGATTCAGCAAATTTATCGGATGGAAGCGGAAATTCAATATGTATCATGGGATTCCGCTCCACGAATTCAATTAAAAAGTACTGTGAAGGCATAGGAGGAATTAGGATGCAAAAAGAAATTAACATGGACCAAATTAAACAGGATTATGAAGCGTTTATACAAGGTAAAAAAAGTTGTGTTCTTAGTCTTGTAGATGCAGAAGGTAAGCCGTTCAGCAGTACTACACCATTTGTGCGACTAAACGGGAAATTTTATGTTTATATTAGTCGGATTGCTGAGCATTTTAAACTAATGGAGCAGTCTCAATTTGTAGATTTAATATGTGTAGCAGACGAGGCAGTAACAGCTAACCCGTTTGCGACAGAGCGTGCACGTTGGCAATGTACACCAACTTTATTAGGTAATGAAGGCTATGAGGAAGTGTTTGCATTATTCGATGAAGTGCATAATGCGAAAATGATGCAATTATTGCGCACACTTGATTTTTCACTATTTGAGCTAACACCTTTAGAAGGTCGTTACGTTGTCGGTTTCGGTAAAGCGTTTGATATTGATGTAACTACTGACACTTTAAAACATGTAGTAATTGATAAAAAATAGCATAAACGTGAGCGTTTGATTTTCGCTCCGACTGGGCGCTTAAGCAACGCCCCGCGGAAAGCGAGCAACCCGCAACGGAAATTAGCCTTCACCTTTACAAAGCAAGCCCCACCGTGGTTTATTTCACGGTGGGGCTTGTCCTATTTATGAATATTATTGGTCAGTCGGATTGTTGTTAGCATTAATAGATCTCTTTAGCTCTATACAGCACATGGCATTTTCGAAAAACGAAAATACTGATGATTACGCTAATTACTGTTGGTATTAAAATGACTGAAAAATTGACAGCTACCATTGATAAATAATAATGGATTGGAAAATTAACTAAAAAAATAAGTAATACATAAACGATCATTCTAAAGGAACGCATCCCTTTAGTCTCCTCTATATGGTGTGTATAAAATTGCGTACAAACAAACATAATAGCACAGCTAATATTTGCGAAATAAATAGCGAAATGCTCGAAGCTATCACTATGTTCGTAAAACGGTGAAAAATAAATAGGAGCAGATGTGATAAACAGTAGTGCAATTAAGCCGTAACAATAAAGATAATCCGCTTGTAACTGCATCTTTTTCGTTAAAGGAAGACTATTAACAAACAGTTCCCACTTCGCTTTATGATCTTGCGTATACATGCTTTCGACTATCGTCACAGAAAAAATTAACGCAAATATGACGATAGAAGAGTCACTGAAAAAATGTAAGTTTATGAAAGTAATGGACAAACTAATTATAAGTAACAAAAGTATATACCATTTTTGCATAGACAATCTATGCCATAATAAAGCTTTCATAGTGCATGCAACCTCCCTCCTAAAATTCCTTACGTTTATAGATTGCTGTTGAAATAAGAGAAGATAACCATAAAATAAAAAGTCCGATAAAAGGTGCGAGATAGCTCAAATGTTGTAGTTTAGAAACAACTAGCCAAATATTCGCAAAGTACTCATCTAACAAACCGATAATCAAGCCTGGAATAAAAAATAGGAAAATAAGAACGAATCTCCCTTTTATAGAGCCGAATTTTATATAGATTGGTAATATTAAAGCAAGCATACATAATGCTACCGCAATAATAAGGTTAAATGTAAGGAAATAATTAGCTGTTTCCCAATTGTTGGTGAAGTGATTAATTATAAAAACAATAGGTAACGCAATAATCAATGCGATAAACATTAGAAAAAGGCTGAGCATGTATTTGCTAAGGACAATTTCGCTCTTTGAAATGGGTAAAGTATTGGCATATTTATCAAAATCACATAGTTCATCATAAGTAAGAGCAGTGACTGCTTGAATAATTAGGATAAATAAAATAAAGGGAAAAATAAAATATCCTTGCTCAAACTCAATGGATATAAAAAGAATGGGAAAAAGAAAAAGCACTTTTGTCTTTAATTGCCGTTGAATGGTCATTAAATCTTTTACTAGAAGAGCAGTCATAATTGAACACTACCTTTCACGTAAAATAGCATGATATCTTCAATCGTAGGCCTTTCAACGGTAAATGCTTCACTTATTTCATTCTTTAGAACAAGTACCTCAAGCCCGAAAGCGCCATTACGTTTGCGGATAATGGCTTGCTCTGGTAAATCGCTTACTTCCTCTTTATTCCCTTTGAAAATACCGTAGTCATACAGTAAGACATCCTTGCTTTCACTAAATAAAATTTCACCATTATGAATAAATGTAATATAGTCAGCTATCTTTTCTAAATCACTCGTTATATGTGATGAAAATAAAATGCTATGTGTCTCATCCTGCATAAAATCTAAAAACAAGTCGAGAATTTCATCACGTATAATTGGATCTAGTCCACTTGTCGGTTCATCTAAAATCAATAATTTTGGATGGTGCGATAACGCTAATGCAATTGATAGCTTCATCCTCATTCCTCGAGATAATTCTTTTACCTTTTTTCGCTCAGGTACTTTAAATTGTGCCAATCGCTCAAAATAATAGGTAGAATCCCATGTTTTAAATACCTTTTTCATAAATTTGTCGAGCTGCGTCGCATTAAGCGTTTCGGGTACATGCAGCTCGTCGAAAACGACACCGATGTCGTTTTTTATCGCAAGCTCATGTTCGACAATATCTTTGCCGAATAGCAAAATTTCGCCATATTCTTTTTTCAATAAATTGAGCATGCATTTAATAGTAGTTGATTTGCCTGCACCGTTCTCACCAACAAAGCCCATAACAGTTCCTTGTGGTACTGAAAAACTAATATCTTTTAATGAAAAGCCTTCAAAGATTTTGTGTAAATCATGAATTTCTATGGAATTCATTTAGTTGTCCTCCTCTACAATTAACGAAAGTAAGTCTCCTAATTCCTCTTTTGAAAGACCTGCAGTTTTGGCTGTCCTTACGGCTTTTTGCAGATGCTCCTCTACTTGACGCAATAATTCCTCACGGAGAAAGTCTTGGTTGCGTTCAGTGACAAAGCTACCCTTGCCAGCTACGGTTTCAATAAAGCCATCTCGCTCTAAATCTGTATAAGCTCGTTTTGTTGTCATTACGCTAATTTTGAGATCCTTTGCGAGTGCACGAATAGAGGGGAGTGCATCGCCAGCCTGTAATTTATTTGCTAAAATTGCCTCTTTTAGCTGTACAGTAATTTGCTCGTAAATTGGTTTATCACTCGCATTGCTTAAATGGATATGCACAAATTTTCACCTCTCATTTTAATAAACTGTATATGCACACTATACACAGTTCAGCCTAAAGTTGCAACATTGAAGTACTTTCAATATGGGGCACGATTTGCAAAAACTCGGCATATATTGGGTTAACGGCTCAAGGAGGGAGATGAGGCATGCTATTATCTGAAATGGTGGATAAAGAGTTAATTCAGGTTGAAGGTGGTGTACATTTTGGCATACTGGCACACACAGAATGCCTATTAGATGTGCAGACAGGTAAGATACATGGATTTGAGATTATTAAAGAAAAATTACCATTCCAAAAGAAGAAAGTGAAAGTTAGTGAAATGATTCCATGGCATGAAATTATATTAATTGGGGAAGATCGTATTTTATTTAACAAAACAACGACGGTACAGTCCGAATTTTTACAGTGAGGTGAGCTTTTGGAAAACGAAAAATGGCTGGTGATCGGCGAGGACTCAAGGTTAAAAGAATTAGCAACGATGCTGCGAAGCCCTTCACGTACAGTATTCTATAAAAGAACTTCAGTTTGGAATGAGGAGTTAAATAAACTTGTTTTAGAGTTCCAGCCCAATAAAATTATTCTACCTATACTTCCATTGAAGATAGAAGTAGAACAATTATATGGCATATCACAAGTTAAGTTTTATACTGGGCGATTGACAATGCATTGGAAGCAGTTGCTAGAAAAAAATGAAACTAATTGCTATTTACAGCAAGAGTCTTTTATTTGGCAAAATGCGAGGTTGACAGCGGAGGGATTTATCGCCACGTTCTACGGACTCGAGCAGAAATGTATTTACGGACAAAACTTTACAATCGCAGGCTTTGGACGCATCGCCAAAATGCTCGCTTCTTTACTCGTAAAGATGGGTGCTAACGTGCATATTGTTGCGCGTTCAGTGGTACAAGTGAGTGAAGCGAAAGCATATGGCTATAAAGCGTCTGATTTAGATGATCGAAAATGGTCGATACATGATGGTATTTTCATCAATACGATTCCTGCCAAATGGATTACAGAATCGTTTCAGGACCATGTGCCTGCTGTGCTATATGATTTAGCTTCAGAGCCAGGCTGTTTAGATATTGATGCTGACCAGTTACAGACATATGTACTATTGCCATCATTACCTGGGAAATACTTTGCACATGATGCGGCAGAAATTTTGTGCAAGGCAATAGAGGAGGAAGAAAATTGCTGACGGGTAAACGAATTGGTTTAGGCATTACGGCTTCACATTGCACGTATGAGGATGTTGTACCCAAAATTCAAAACTTTATTAATGCAGGGGCTACAGTTATCCCGATTATTACCCACTCTGTATTACACGCTGCTACACGTTTCGGTACAGGAGAAGAATGGATTGCAAAAATAGAGGAATTGACAGGACAAAAAGTGATTTCTTCTATAAAAGAAGCAGAACCATTTGGACCTTCCAATCCATTGGATGCAATGGTTATAGCTCCAATGACCGGTAATAGTATTAGTAAATTTGCCAATGCAGCGACAGATAGCCCTGTGCTGATGGCGGCAAAGGCAACATTGCGAAACGGTTCACCTGTCGTGCTAGGCATTTCCACAAATGATGCACTTGGCCTAAACGGCATGAATATTATGAAACTGCTCAATTCAAAAAACATCTACTTTATTCCATTCGGTCAAGATTCACCCCACGGAAAACCGAATTCATTAATTGCTGATTTTAATCAAATGGTCGAGACGGTTGATGCAGCAATTACGCAGAAAACGCAATTACAACCACTGTTGATACAATATTTCAAATAAATCATTAATTGCACACAATTTTCAGTATTTTTATGATACAATAGCACACATTATGGAACTTGTATTCAAGGAGAGATGACAGATGACTAAGCAGTTAACAGTTGCAGTTGTAGGGGCAACAGGAGCAGTAGGTTCAAAAATGATGGAGCAACTAATTAAACGAAAATTTCCAATCGGACATATTAAATTTTTAGCTTCTGCACGTTCTGCAGGAAAACCAATCGAATTTAATGGTAAGACATATACAATTGAAGAAGCGACACCAGAAGCTTTTGAAGGCGTCAATGTCGCTTTATTCTCTGCGGGTGGTTCTGTATCGGCAGTGCTTGCGCCTGAAGCGGCAAAACGCGGGGCGGTAGTTATTGACAATACGAGCCATTTCCGTATGGATCCAGAGGTACCGTTAGTTGTACCTGAAGTGAATCGCGGCGATCTTGCTAAACATAAGGGGATTATCGCAAATCCAAACTGCTCTACAATTCAAATGGTTGCAGCACTTGAACCAATCCGTGCAACATTTGGCTTAACGAAGGTATTAGTATCAACATACCAAGCAGTTTCTGGTGCAGGTATTTCAGCAATTGAAGAATTAAAAGCACAAAGCGAAAACTGGGATGCAGGTAAAGATGTAGAAGCGAATATTTTACCAAGTGGTGGCGACAAACGTCATTTCCCAATTGCTCGTAATGTCATTCCACAAATCGATAAATTTACAGACAATGGCTTTACATACGAAGAAATGAAAATGATTAATGAAACGAAGAAAATTATGCATGCACCAGAGCTAAAAGTAGCTGCTACTTGCGTACGTGTACCTGTCGTTTCAGGACATTCTGAATCTGTTTATATAGAAGTAGAAAAAGATACGACAGTTGAGGGGATTTTCGAAGTATTACGTCATGCACCTGGAATTGTATTACAAGATGATATCGCAACACAAACTTACCCAATGCCAATTTACGCAGAAGGGGAAGATGCTACTTTTGTAGGACGTATCCGTCAAGACTTAGACAATAAAAAGGGATTCCATCTCTGGATCGTATCAGATAATTTATTAAAAGGCGCTGCATTGAACTCTATCCAAATTGCAGAAGCAATGCTTGAGGATAACTTACTATAAGAGGGGTGTAAGGATGAATTTAGGTCGAATTGGAACGGCAATGATAACGCCGTTTAAGGAAGATGGTACGATTAATTATCCGGAATTAGAACGTATTATTAATTACTTAATAGATAATGGCACTGATTGCATTGTTGCATGTGGCACAACCTCTGAAAACCCAACTATGACCACAGAAGAAAAAATTGAAGTAGTAAGATTTACAGTAGAGAAAGTGGCAGGCCGTGTACCAGTTATTGCGGGTACAGGGGATAACGAAACGGCTTATTCTATCGCCATGACGCAAAAGGCTGAAGAAAATGGTGCAGATGGTATTATGTTAGTAGCACCTTATTATAATAAGCCAAACCAACGAGGTATTTACGCGCACTTTGAAACTATTGCAAAAGAAACTAGGCTGCCTGTAATGCTTTATAATGTACCGGGACGTACAGGTGTGAACGTGGCATATGAGACGTCTGTTGATTTAAGTAAAATTCCTAATATCTCTTGGATTAAAGAGGCGAGCGGGAATTTAGATCAAATGGGCGATATTATTGAAAACGTTGAAGCTGTTGATAATTTCTTTGTATATAGTGGAGATGACGGCTTAACATTACCGTTGCTTGCAATAGGGGGCGCGGGAGTAATTTCAGTTGCGTCGCATGTCGTTGGAAATGATATGCAGTTAATGATCCGAATGTTTGAAGAAGGAAATCACAAGCAAGCTGCGAAAATTCACAGAGCATTATTACCATTAGTACGTGCATTGTTTGCCCAACCGAATCCTTCACCAGTAAAATACGCAATGACTAAATTAGGATTTGATACATTAAATGTTCGTCTACCAATGGTAGAAATGACGGATGAAGAGAAAGCAAACTTTGATTTAGTATGGGAAACATACCAAGAAAAAGCGAAAAGCTTTAGATAGTGATAGATGATACTATAGACAAACTCAGCAATACGAGTTTGTCTATAGTTTTTTTAACATTGTGGTGCCAGGCACTCAAACAATTTCTCTGCGATTTGCTGAGGTGTCAGGCACTCAAACAATTTAATGATAAGCTAAGTAAAAATCCACGAAGACTCCTGCGGGACTAGCCCACAACGTAAGTCGCAACAAACCGCGCGCACGCGAGGGTTGCAGCTTACACTGTGCCCGCGGAAAGCGGAGTGGATTTTTACGCCATAGGGGTTAAAATAATCGCATTACCTATATTTTTAATTTGTGCAAAAGCTTTGCAAACCGTATAATGAAAATAAGTGGTTGCTGTTCGGGATATTTTTTAGGAGGAAACAAATTGACAAAAAAGAAAAATGAACTAATTCGCATCATTCCACTAGGTGGCGTGGGCGAAATCGGAAAAGCAATGTGCATAGTAGAAATTGACGAAGAGCTATTTGTAGTAGATAGCGGTTTAATGTTCCCAGAAGACGA
This sequence comes from Lysinibacillus sp. NPDC097162, assembly GCF_044762185.1. Lineage (NCBI taxonomy): Bacteria > Bacillati > Bacillota > Bacilli > Caryophanales > Bacillaceae > Lysinibacillus > Lysinibacillus sp. NPDC097162. The sequence continues at coordinate 248,688 of NZ_JBIWDT010000001.1, forward strand.
GATGCTGGGCATTGACATCGTAATTCCTGATATTACGTATTTAGAAGAAAACAAAGAGCGTGTTAAGGGGATTTTCTTAACACATGGTCACGAGGATGCTATTGGTTCAATCGCTTATATTTTACAAAAAGTGAAGGCACCAGTGTACGGATCAAAATTAACTATTGCGCTCGCAAAAGAACATTTAAAAGAATTACCTGCACCACATCAGGTGAAATTCTTTGAAGTAACAAATCGAAGCCGTATGAATTTCAACTCTACGTATGTGACATTCTTCCATACAACACATAGTATTCCCGATTCATTAGGAGTTGTGTTCCATACTTCTGAAGGGGCGATTGTTCATACAGGGGAGTTTAAATTCGATCAGTCTGCGACAGGTAAGTTCAAGCCAGATTTAGCAAAAATGGCGCAATTAGGTGAAGAAGGCGTATTTATTTTACTTTCTGAGTCTTGTGAAGCAGAGCGACCAGGCTATACGACATCTGAAATTGTGATTGAGGAACAACTATCAAAAACTTTCCATTCAGCACCAGGTCGTATTTTAGTAGCTGTATACGCATCTAACTTCATTCGTATTCAACAAGTATTAACACAAGCTCAAAAATCATTCCGTAAAGTGGCGATTGTAGGGAAACCTCTAGAAAAAGCTGTTGATCTAGGTGTACAGTTAGGTTATTTAACGGTTGAAGAAGATACTATTATTCCTATCTCTGATATGCAAAAATATCAAGAAGAAGAAATTATTATTATCGCAACAGGTAATAGAGGCGAACCGCTAGACGCGCTGGAAAAAATCGTTCGTAAACATCACCGAGATATTAAGATTAAACAAAATGATACAGTACTCATTACGTTTACTCCGTCTCCAGGTATGGAAGTACAAATGGCTAACACAATGAACTCCATTGCAAAAGCAGGAGCTGAAATTTTGACATCGAGCAAAAATGTCCATGTTTCAGGGCACGGCAGCCAAGAGGATTTAAAGCTAATGCTGAATTTAATGCAGCCGAAATACTTTATCCCTGTTCAAGGTGAATATCGTATGCTTATTGCTCACTCTAAACTAGCTCAACAGTTGGGTATGCAAAAATCACAAATTTTCATCGCCGATAAAGGTGATATAGTAGAATATAAAAACGGTAAAATGCGTATGAGCGGTCGAGTACAAGCCGGCAATGTATTAATTGACGGTATTGGTGTAGGCGATGTTGGAAACATTGTTTTACGTGATCGTAAATTACTATCTCAGGATGGTATATTCATTGTTGTTGTCACATTAAACCGAGCACAAAAGAAAATCGCATCAGGTCCCGAAATTTTATCGCGTGGTTTTGTCTATGTACGTGAATCAGAGCAACTGATGGTGGAAGCATCTGAAATTGCGAAAACCGTCATTGAAAAATACGTTGGAAAAGATACATTTGAATGGACAAACATTAAACAAGAGATTCGAGATACATTGAATACTTATTTATTCCAAAAAACGAAGCGCCGCCCAATGATTATCCCAATCATTATGGAATATTAAAATTTTAAACGACTATTTTACGCACGTTGCTACTAACGTGACATTTACGTAGCGTTGCCGATTGAATTTTCAAAAGGTTTGCTGAATGTCTTATAAAAAAATGCGACATTGCTTAAGCAAGCAACCTTTGAAAAATGGACTTGCCCTATAAGCGAGAGTTGTATTTTAGAGCAAGGTAAGGGAAAGTAGCGAAAGAAGAAAGGATTTTCTAGCCGATAAAAAACGGTGGAAAATCCTTTTTTTGAAATAATCGGGTTCTACATGATATTATTCGCTACATATATAGAATGGATTGCAAAAGAAGGTGAAAAAGATGGCAAGTAGTAAAAGAAGAAAAACAACAAAAGCAACAAAAGCAAAACCAACATCTGACAAAAAAGAAATGCATCCACTTATGTACGAAATTTTAGGGCTCATCTTAATCGCAATTGCGGTCATTATGATTTTTGAATATGGCATGATTGGACGTATTTTACAAACAATTGCCATGTTTCTTTTAGGAAATTTACATTTTGCAGTGCCATTTATGCTGATATTTGTTGCATTGCTATTAATGATTGGGCAGAAAAAAGTAAGCATGAAAGACCGACTTATTTTAGGAATGCTTTTAATTGTGATGAGCTTGACTATTTTTAGTCATGGGATTTTATTTGAGCAATTATCAAAATCAGGTGGCTTATTATCTGAATCGGTTCTTAGAGAGTCGTGGCGAATCTTAATTAATTCGGAAGGTGTGGTTCATCGCAGTGATGCACTTGGCGGTGGAATGGTAGGTGCTTTGTTATTTAGTGGCCTTCACGTATTATTTGAAGCGACAGGTGCGAAAGTGGTTGCTTGGGTTATTTTCTTTATCGGTTTAATTTTAGTGACGGGCAAGGCACTCGTTCCGTATTTAGCTGAAAAAATGCCTGTGCTTTTTGGGAAATGGCAAAAAAAACAGCGAGAAAAGAAAAAAAATGCGCCTAAGAAAGCAAAAAGTCGTCGTTCAAGAGCAGAAAGTACTGCGGACGAAGTTGCCGCTGTTGATCACGCCCATGAAGTACATGAGGAAGAGGAAGTTTCTCATGAGCCAATTATCTCAGCCTTTACACAAAATGTATCACATGAACGTGAAGAACCACTGCCAATCGCTGAGCACGTAGAAATTGAAGAAGGAGAGCCTATTGATGACGTCCACATTGGAAGTGCAGATGCTGTTGAAAATGCAGATTATCAACTTCCCTCATTCAATCTTTTGCAAATGCCTCCACAGCACGACCAAAGCGGTGAATATTCCGTAATTCAGGCAAATGCGAAAAAGTTAGAGCAAACTTTGCAAAGTTTCGGGGTAAAGGCTAAAGTGACGCAAGTCCATTTAGGGCCTGCTGTTACGAAATATGAAATACTGCCAGATATCGGCGTAAAAGTAAGTAAAATTGTTAACCTTCAGGATGACCTAGCTTTAGCACTTGCAGCGAAGGATATTCGTATGGAGGCACCGATTCCTGGTAAATCGGCAATTGGTATTGAAGTTCCTAATAGTGAGGTAGCAATCGTGACATTGCGAGAAGTGCTAGAATCAAAAGATGGAGCGAAGCCAGATTCGTTGTTACAAGTAGCACTAGGCCGTGATATTACTGGACAAGCAGTGTTAGCAGAGCTTAATAAAATGCCGCACTTACTTGTAGCGGGTTCAACAGGCAGCGGGAAAAGTGTGTGTATAAATGGCATTGTGGTATCCATACTAATGCGAACAAAGCCACATGAAGTTAAGCTCATGATGATTGACCCAAAAATGGTGGAATTGAATGTCTATAATGGAATTCCTCATCTGTTAGCACCAGTTGTAACCGATGCTCGAAAAGCGTCACAAGCACTTAAAAAGGTAGTATCGGAAATGGAACGACGCTATGATTTATTTTCACATACGGGCACTCGAAATATTGAAGGCTACAATGGTCATGTACAAAAAGTAAATGAGCAAACAGAGGAAAAGCATCCGAAGTTGCCGTATATTGTAGTGATTGTCGATGAGTTAGCAGATTTAATGATGGTAGCCTCCAATGACGTCGAGGATTCCATAACGCGTTTGGCGCAGATGGCTCGTGCGGCGGGTATCCATTTAATATTAGCGACTCAAAGACCAAGTGTAGACGTTTTAACGGGTGTTATTAAGGCAAATATCCCTTCACGAATTGCATTTGCAGTATCATCAGCTATTGATTCGAGAACGATTTTAGATATGGGAGGGGCAGAGCGTTTGCTTGGCCGTGGCGATATGTTATTTTTACCTGCTGGTGCTTCTAAACCTAAACGAGTACAAGGTGCTTTTTTATCTGATCAGGAAGTTGAAGCGGTTGTGAATTTTGTTATAGAACAACAAAAAGCACAGTACCAAGAAGAGATGATTCCGAGTGAAGAAGAGACAGTTTTAGAAGAAACGGATGAATTATTTGACGAGGCAGTCCAATTAGTTGTTAATATGCAGACAGCTTCGGTGTCCATGTTACAACGTCGTTTCCGTATTGGTTATTCTCGTGCTGCTCGCATAGTCGATCAGATGGAACAACGCGGTATTGTAGGGCCTCCAGAGGGCAGTAAGCCTCGACAAGTGCTTATTCATCAGTATGATAATTGATTCCTTAAAAAGGAAAAACAATCATTTTTTTCAGTATTTATGTCCAAATGTTTGCGACAAAAAGAAGGAAAAAATGATTTCTATAATTGATTTTGCTTAAAATAGTTTATTTCATTCTGCAAAAATGTTATATTTATGAACGATTAGTAGGAATGTTGTACATCAGATGTCTGATCTCTGATTTTGGTGGTGATTTATGTGACTATAAAAGCAGATCATCGTCATCTCTATCTTCAAGTAATTGATCGTTTAAAGTCTGACATTGAGACGGGCGTTTTTAAAGAAAATGAAAAACTTCCTTCAGAGTTTGAATTATCGAAATCACTAGGGGTAAGTCGAGCAACACTTAGGGAAGCGCTTCGACTGTTGGAAGAGGAAAATGTGATTGTGCGTCGACATGGGGTTGGCACTTTTGTTAATCCTAAGCCGTTGTTTACTTCAGGCATCGAGCATTTATCCAGTATTTCTTCTATGATCGAAACAGCAGGTATGGAACCAGGGTCTCGTTTTTTAAAGGCAACGGAGAATATCCCTTCTGATGAAGATTTAAAACGCTTCCAATGTGATGGCGAAGATAAAATACTCACGATTGAACGCGTCAGAACAGCGGACGGTGAGCCAGTAGTTTATTGTATAGATAAATTACCAGCAAGCTTCCTGCCTACTGACTTTGTTGACAAAAAAGAAGTTTCACTTTTCTCTGCACTTGAACAATCGGGTAAAATTCATGTTGCCTATGCTGTAACTTATATTGATCCAGTAGGGTATCATGAACAAGCATCACCGATACTAAATTGTGGTCGTGAAACTGCTCTTTTAGTATTGAAACAGCTCCATTATGATGATAATGATCAAGTAGTGCTGTATTCAAAAAATTATTTCCGAGCTGATAAATTCAGCTTCCATGTAGTACGTAAACGGGTGTAGAACATTTCTAAATTATTTTCCTGCTAATTACAATACCTCGGGGGGTTAACAAAATGAAAAAACGTAAATTTGGTTTAGTATTATCTTCAGTTTTAGCTGCAAGTGCAATTCTAGGTGCATGTGGTGCGAAGGACGAAGAAAAACCTGCAAAAGACAATGCATCAGGAGACAAAAACACTGAGGAAACTTTCTCAGTAGCGATGGTTACTGACGTAGGTGGCGTTGACGACAAATCATTTAACCAATCTGCATGGGAAGGTGTTCAAGCTTATGGTAAAGAACACAGCCTATCAAAAGGTGATGGTGGTTTCGACTATTTACAATCAGCTTCTGACGCTGACTATGAAACAAACTTAAACAACTTAATCCGTCGTGACTTTAACTTAGTATTCGGTATTGGTTTCATGATGGCAGATGCTGTTGAAGCAGTTGCAGCTGACAATGCAGATAACCACTTTGCATTAATCGATGCTGAAGTAAAAGCTGATAACGTTGTAAATGTTCTTTTCAAAGAGCAAGAAGGCGCATTCTTAGCGGGTGTAGCTGCTGCTAAAATGTCTAAATCAGGTAAAATCGGATTTGTAGGTGGCGTAGATATTCCAGTTATCAATCGTTTTGAAGCTGGTTTCGTTGAAGGTGCTAAAGCTGTTAACCCTGATATCGAAATTCAACGCAACTATACTGGTGCATTTGACAAAGCGGATCTTGGTAAAATCGCTGCAAACAGCATGTACTCTTCAGGCGTAGATATTATCTTCCACGCTGCTGGTGCAACTGGTAACGGTGTATTCTCTGAAGCTAAAGAACGTAAAGCAAAAGATCCTAACGCGAACGTATGGGTAATTGGTGTAGATGCTGACCAATACGATGAAGGTAAAGTTGATGATAAAACAAACATTACTTTAACTTCTATGTTAAAAGGTGTTAACGAAGCAGTAGTAGATATTTCAAACAAAGCGAAAAATGGTGAATTCCCAGGTGGTACAACAGTTGTCTACGGTCTAGCTGAAGACGGCGTTAAACTTGCTGACTCTCGTGGTGCAATTCCAGCAGACGTACAAGCTGTTATTGACGAATATAAAGAAAAAATTTCTAGCGGTGAAATCGTAGTTCCAGAAAAAGTGGAAAAATAATTCATCTCTTAATCATCATAAGGGCTTTACAACTGCCCTTATGATGATTTTTCAATCTATCGTTATATTTTGACTATTTGTAATACTCTGTTTGGATATATTTTATTTTTATATTATTTTTCCATATTGAAATAAGATTATTATATTATCGTAACTTAAGATAATGATGGTACCAAGTTAATAGAAGAAAGGTTTCTAACGATGACCTTTCCTGTATTAATTTATTTTTCTGTTAGAAAATGCCTTACCTTTAGGTGAGGTTCAATACAGGTGTTTTTTTATTTAAAGAAATTGCAACGCTTTTGAATAAAGTTAAACCTTATGCTGGGCTGTATTGCAATAGAGGCAGGTAGAAATACACTAGAGTACAATTATTTTAGAGAAAATTGCCTAATAAGGGAGTGACAATATTGGAATACGTGATTGAAATGCTTGGAATCCGCAAAGAATTTGGTGATTTCGTAGCGAATAACAACATCACCCTCCAACTAAAAAAAGGCGAAATCCATGCACTACTAGGAGAAAATGGTGCTGGTAAATCGACTTTAATGAACGTCCTTTTTGGTCTGTATCAGCCAGAGGGTGGAGAAATTCGTGTTCGTGGGAAAGCTGTTAAAATTACAAACCCAAACGTTGCCAATGATTTGGGGATTGGCATGGTGCATCAACATTTTATGTTGGTGGAAAACTTTACAGTGACAGAAAACATTATATTAGGTTCTGAACCTACTAAGATGGGCGTAGTCAATATTAAAGACGCAGCGAAAAAGGTGCAAGCGCTTTCTGAGAAATATGGTCTAGATGTAGATCCTAATGCAAAAATCGAAGACATTACAGTTGGTATGCAGCAACGTGTCGAGATTTTAAAAACACTTTATCGCGGTGCAGAAATACTAATTTTCGATGAACCGACTGCTTCTTTAACGCCACAAGAAATCACTGAACTGATTCAAATTATGCGTCGATTAATCGCTGAAGGTAAATCAATTATATTAATTACGCATAAGCTGAAAGAAATTATGGATGTTTCCGACCGAGTAACAATTATTCGTAAAGGTGAAGGGATTGGGACGGTTGTTACGACTGAGACAAACCCTAATCATTTAGCTGAATTAATGGTTGGTCGTCAAGTAGAGTTTAAAACAGAAAAAATTGATGGAAATCCAACTGATGAAGTACTTTCAATTGAGAATTTAGTCGTAACTGACTATCGTAATATCAATAAAGTAAAAGGCCTTAACCTCACTGTACGTAAGGGTGAAATTGTTGGTATCGCTGGTATCGATGGCAATGGACAATCTGAGTTAATCGAGGCAATTACAGGCTTGCGTAAAGTAAAAGGCGGAATAGTGAAGTTTAACGGTAAAGATGTTACGAACATGAAACCTCGTAAAATTACTGAGGAGGGTGTTGGACATATCCCGCAAGATCGTCATAAGCATGGTTTAGTACTCGACTTCCCAATCGGTCATAATATTGCACTCCAAACATATTACCAACCGCCAATTGCAAAAGGCATTGTAATGGATTATAAAAAAGTATCAGAAAAAGCGAAGCAAATTATTAAAGAATACGATGTACGTACAGGTAATGGCGAAATGACGCCTGCCCGCGCTTTATCAGGTGGTAACCAGCAAAAGGCGATTATTGGTCGTGAAATTGACCGAAATCCGGACTTATTAATTGCGGCACTACCGACACGTGGACTTGACGTAGGGGCAATTGAATTTATTCACTCTCGACTTATAGAGCAACGTGATAAAGGAAAAGCCGTATTATTAATTTCTTTTGAACTAGATGAAGTAATGAATGTATCGGACCGTATCGCTGTTATTTATGATGGTCAGATAGTGGATGAGTTAAATCCAAAAGAAACAACAGAGCAAGAGCTTGGTCTATTAATGGCGGGGCAAAGTAAAAAAAATAGCACAAATATAGCGAAGGAGGGGAACGACTAATGTCAAATCGTGTCATTAATATACTCGTTCCTATCATCTCTATTATTATCGGTTTAATTGTAGGTGCTATCGTAATGGTAGTCAGTGGCTATGATCCAATACAAGGTTATAGTGCTCTTTGGACAGGTATTTTTGGAGATTCATATTCAATAGGGAACACAATTCGTCAAATCACACCATATATTTTGGCGGGTCTAGCGGTAGCATTTGCCTTCCGTACAGGTTTATTTAACATCGGTGTTGAAGGTCAGTTAATTTTAGGTTGGCTTGCAGCAGCATGGGTAGGTTATGCTTTTGAACTACCAAAAATCATTCACTTACCGTTAGCATTGCTAGCAGCAGCAGTAGCTGGTGCATTTTGGGCCTTTATTGCAGGTTTCTTAAAAGCGAAATTTAAAGTCCATGAAGTAATTGCGACAATTATGTTAAACTATACAGCACTTTATATTGCGAACGCTGTTATTAAAAAATTGTCAGATGGTAGCTTTAAAACAGAACGTGTTCTTGAATCGGCTTCATTACGTTCTCCGTTTTTAAGAGAGCTTACAGACAATTCAAGTCTTCACTATGGGATCCTAATTGCACTTCTTATGGTAGTTGTAATGTGGTTCATTTTAGAAAAAACAACACGTGGTTATGAGCTAAAAGCAGTTGGCTTTAATCATAATGCAGCAGAATATGCTGGTATGAGTGTCAATAAAAATGTCATTTTAGCAATGACGATTTCAGGTATGTTTGCAGGTCTTGGTGGTGCGATGGAGGCGCTTGGTACATTCCAAAACGCATCGATTAAAGCTGGCTTCACAGGTATTGGTTTTGACGGTATTGCTGTTGCTTTACTTGGTGCCAATACACCACTTGGCGTAGTATTCGGGGCTTCGTTATTCGGCTCGTTAAAATACGGTGCTCTTAACATGCCAAATGCTGCAGGGATTCCTGAGGAAATCGTGTCTATCATTATTGCCTTAATTATCTTCTTTGTAGCATCAGGTTACGTTATTCGAGTAGGTTTACAAAAGTTAAGTAAGAAAAAGGAGGGACAATAACATGACCTTTTTAGAAATGTTATATTTCATCATCCCTTCTGCAATCCTATATGCGACACCATTAATTTTCACTGCAATCGGTGGTGTATTCTCTGAGCGTTCAGGTGTTGTTAACATCGGGCTAGAAGGTTTAATGATTGTCGGCGCATTTGTTGGTATTTTTGTCAATTTAGAGTTTGCAACACAATTGGGATCCGCAACAGTCTGGGTGGCAATGCTTGCAGCTGTTATTATAGGGGGGATTTTCTCCTTACTACACGCGGTAGCATCTATCACATTCCGTGCCGATCAAACGGTATCAGGGGTAGCTATTAACCTACTTGGTTTAGCGGTCACTGTATTCTTAGTAAAATTGATTTATGATAAAGGTCAAACAGATATGATTGACCAACCAATTCGTCGTTTTGCTATTCCATACTTACAGGATATTCCGTTCTTTGGACGTTTATTATTCCATGATGTATATAGCACATCGATTTTAGCCTTTGCAGTGGCAATAGGTGCTTGGTTTATTATTTATAAAACACCATTTGGATTACGCTTACGTGCAGTAGGGGAACATCCAATGGCTGCAGATACAATGGGTGTAAAAGTTAATAAAATGCGTTATATTGCCGTAGTTATTTCAGGAGCACTTGGTGGTCTTGGTGGTGCGGTTTATGCGCAAACAATTACACATGACTTTTCACACGCAACGATTGCTGGTCAAGGTTTCATGTCACTTGCAGCAATGATCTTTGGGAAATGGCATCCAATCGGTGCACTTGGAGCAGCATTGTTCTTTGGTTTAGCGCAAACATTAAGTATTGCAGGGAACCAAATTCCATATGTGCAAGAAATCCCAGCAGTGTATTTACAAATCTTACCTTACGTGTTAACGATTTTTGCGTTAGCAGGATTTATTGGTAAAGCAAATGCACCAAAAGCAAGTGGTCAACCATATATTAAAGGCAAACGATAAGTCTAAGACAGCATGTTTATTCGTTGAACTACTAGACCGAGTCGAAAGAAATGAAGCGAGTAAACAAAAGACTGGGCAATCAAGCCCAGTCTTTTGCCTTATACAAATAATAATTTACAAGCTTATTTTCACTTTCCGTATACATACTTTGGATTCTTTTTGCAATTATAGACAATAGACATGTATAGTATTTGTAGTACATTGTTATATTAAGAAAGATAGGAGGGTTTCATATGTTTAAAACAATACCTTTTGCAAAAGGTGTCAATTTGCATATCCGACAAACGACCCAATTTAAAACAGTAAATTTCTCGATTAAATGGAGAAGAGCATTAACGGCCAAATGTGCGTCTGAACGTACGGTGTTAACAAATGTATTGCAACACAGCAATGCAAAATATACAACAACTGCCGCATTTCGTAGTTTTTTAGATGACCTATACGGGACAGTATTGTATTTTGATACATCGAAGCGTGGTAACGAACATACGGTATTGATGAATATGGAAACCGTAAACGATCAATATTTGGCTAATACAAGTGTCTTAAATGAAGTGTTAGGTGTAATGCATGCGGCAATTTTTGAGCCGAATTTAGAAAATGGTGTATTTAAAGAATCAATTGTAGAACGTGAAAAGAAAATGGTCATCCAACGTATTGAATCCATTTTTGACGATAAATCTCGTTTTGCACAAATGCGTCTGCAAGAAATATTACGTCCAAATGAACCTGCCTCTATTTCGGCAAATGGTACAGTAGAAGACATTAAAAATATCACACCGTCATCTCTGTTGGCAGCGTACGAATCAATGCTAACGACGGACAAAATTGATATTTATGTTGCAGGTGATATTAATGAAGATGAGCTTGTTGCAAAATTAAAAGAGGCTTTACCATTTAAGGACCGTATTCCTGAGGAAATTCCAACTGTATCGCCACAAAAACACCCACAAAATGATTATGTCCGTGAACAGCAAGAAATGAAGCAAGGTAAGCTGCATATAGGTTTTAGTACTCCTGTTCGATTTGGTGATGCTGATTTTGCAAAAATGCAGATTTTTAACGGTATTTTTGGTGGTTATCCACATGCCAAGTTATTTATGAATGTGCGAGAAAAAGAAAGCCTGGCTTACTATGCTTCTAGCTCCTATGCATCACACTATGGCTTATTATTCGTTGTGTCAGGTATTGAGGCGAAAAATGAAGAAAAGGCTCTCAATCTCATTAAAGAGCAACTTGCGGTTATGCAAGCAGGAGAAATCACTGATTTAGAATTAGAACAAACAAAGGCGATGTTAACAAATCAGTTAAAAGAATCCCTTGATTCAGCGCGTGGTCAAATCGAAATTTTTGACCAATATAAAGATTTGCCTGAGGAGTTCTCTGTAGAAGCATGGGCAAATAAATGGCGAGCTGTAACGAAAGAAGATGTAATTGAAATGGCGAAGCAAGTGCAGTTAGAAGCGGTCTATTTCTTATCAGGAAAGGAGCAAGCTGCACAATGAAAACAATTGAATTCAAACAATTAGATGAAACACTTTACTATGAAAAATTAGAAAACGGCTTAGATGTATATATCTTGCCGAAAAAAGGCTTTTCAAAAACTTTTGTCACGTTCACAACGAAGTACGGCTCAGTAGATCGTACATTTGTACCGCTTGGTGAATCGGAAAGTATTACAGTGCCAGATGGAATCGCACACTTTTTAGAGCATAAAATGTTTGAAAAAGAAGATGGAGATGTATTCCAGAAATTTAGTGAATATGGTGCTTCAGCCAATGCATTTACTTCCTTCACTCGAACTGCATATTTATTTTCATCAACAGATAATATATATAAAAGCACAGAAACATTATTAAATTTTGTCCAAGAACCTTACTTTACAGAAGCTACTGTTAACAAGGAAAAGGGCATTATTGGCCAGGAAATTACAATGTATGATGACCAACCAGATTGGCGTCTATACTTTGGTACGATTGAAAATATGTATCATAATCACCCTGTGAAAATTGATATTGCGGGAACAATCGAATCAATTGACGGCATTACGGCTGACCATTTATATACGTGCTACAATACGTTTTATCATCCGTCAAATATGTTGTTATTTGCTATAGGTGCTGTCGAGCCAGAAGAAATGATGGCGTTCATTCGCGAAAACCAAGGAAAAAAAGAGTTTCCAGAGCCTACACCAATACAACGCTTCTTTGATGAAGAGCCAACAGATGTTGCCATAAAAGACCGTACATTACACATGGATGTTCAAAAGCCTAAGGTCTATATTGGTTTAAAAGCTCGAGAAACGAATTTGTCTGGTCGGGAAATGTTAAAACATGAGCTATCAGTACAAATTGCCTTAGAACTTATTTTTGGTCGAACTTCTAATTTTTATGAACGTGTGTATGATGAAGGTTTGATTGATGAATCGTACGCATTTGACTTTACTTTAGAAAATGGTTTTGGCTTTGCGTTAATTGGTTCGGATTCAACAGAACCTGATGCATTAGAAAAAGCGATTAAAGCCGAATTGGAAAAATACGAAAAAAACGCGCAATTTGCAAGTGAAGATTTAGAGCGTATTAAGCGTAAAAAAATAGGCTTTTTCTTACGTGCATTAAATTCAATTGAATTTATTGCAAACCAATTTACGCGTTACTCGTTTAATGATATGAATTTGTTTGATGTAGTGCCTGTCTTAGAAGAATTAACAATTGAAGATTTAACGCAAGCGTTTGCTTCTATTCAAGGAGAGTCTCAACAAACTGTATTTAAAGTTTTACCAACAGAGAAGGGCGCCTAGTGAAAAAGTTTGCCCTTATATTAGGTGCATCAGGTGAGATCGGTCGTGCTATTTGCCACAGTTTGGCAGAGGACGGCTGGTCTCTCTATGTGCATTATTCAAACAATGAGCAAATGGCTCAAACATTATGCGAAACGCTTGTAAGTCGTTTTCCTGCTCAGGAATTTATGCTTGTACAAGGTGATTTTACAAAAATAACAGCTGCGCAAGCGTTAGCTTCCCAAATATTTAGTGTACAGGCTATTGTTTTTGCTAATGGTCAAGCGCATTATTCATTGCTGGAAGACACTACGGTAGAAGATATGGATGCATTATGGCGTGTTCATGTGCAAAATCCAATGCATTTAACGGCTTTATTATCCTCAAAACTCCGTACCCATGATGTGAGCTATGTGCTTTTTATCGGCTCTATTTGGGGCGAGGCAGGTTCCGCAGGTGAGGCACTTTATGCAACGGTGAAAGGCGCGCAGCATGCTTTTGTGAAGTCCTACGCCAAAGAAGCTGCATTGTCTCGCATTCGTGTGAATGCTATTGCGCCAGGCTTTATTAATACTTCGATGAATAGCCATTTAAGTGAAGAGGAATTGCAATATATTTTGGACGATATTCCTTTAGGAGCGGTCGGTCAAACAACGGATGTAGCGGAAATGGTTCGTTTCTACTTATCCGGCAAAGCAGACTATGTGACAGGACAAATAATTCGATTAAATGGTGGCTGGTACATATAATATTTCTTTTTGCACATACTACTTGTGTAAAGGAGGAGGAAACATATGACCATTTTAGAAAACTGGCAAAAATGGACATCTTTTTTAGGACAAAACGTAATGCAAGCTGAATCAAGCGGTATGCCAAAGAAAATGATTCAACAGGCTGCTGTCCAAATTGGCGAGTATTTAGCGACTAATGTCGATCCTAAAAATGAACAAGAGCGAGTGCTGTCGGATTTATGGGGCGTTGCCTCTGATGATGAAAAACATGCATTGGCGAATTGTGTCGTAAAACTTGTGCAAAATAAACATGTGCAATAAAAAAAGAGGAGAGCTAATCTCCTCTTTTTTCTATTAAAAATCGATAATATTGCGGAAAAGGGAACGTATGTAAGTCTATTTCCAATACTACCAAAAAAAATTAGTAAGAAATTAAAAATAACGCTATAATTCCATGTATTCTAACTTTCCATTACATAAAAAATCAGCTATGATGGAACTTATAAAAGATTTTTTACGTTAACTAATAGGAAGGGAACGAGTGTGTTTGAGCGATTGGTACTTTGAATATGAAATTCAGGTGAATCGCCCTGGATTATTAGGAGATATTGCTTCACTTTTAGGGATGCTTCGAGTCAATATTATATCAATTAATGGTGTCGATGAAGATCGACGTGGTATGTTAGTGCATACAGACAATGATGAAGCAATTGAGCGTTTTCGTACAATTGTTTCGACAATGGAACATATCCACGTTACTAAATTTCGACAACCTAAACTCCGTGATCGTTTAGCTATCAGGCATGGTCATTATATTCCACGAGATGCAGACGAAAAAAATACCTTCCGCTTTGTACGAGATGAACTAGGTATTTTAGTGGACTTTATGGCAGAACTCTTTAAAAAAGAAGGTCATAAGCTCATTGGAATACGTGGGATGCCTCGGGTTGGTAAAACAGAATCTATTGTTGCGGCAAGTGTTTGTGCCAATAAAAAATGGATTTTCTTATCGTCTACAATGATTAAGCAAACTATTCGTAATAAGCTCGCCGGCGATGAATTCAGTGACAATAATATTTTTATATTGGACGGTATTGTTACAAGGCGTTCCGAGGACGAGCGACATTTGCAATTAGTACGTGAAATGATGAATATGCCTTCTATTAAAGTAGTAGAGCATCCTGATATGTTTGTTCAGCATTCTGAATATAAGATTGAGGATTTTGATTATATCATTGAACTACGTCATCACCCTGATGAAGAAATTACTTATGAAATAATGGAAAAAAATCATATGATGTCCGAATCCGATTCATTTGGAGGATTTAATTTTTAATTTGATATTAAAGTAGGTGTTATTAGTGGCAGAATTAGGTACTCGACTGAAAGAGGCGAGACTGTCTAAAGGCTACAGCTTAGACGATTTACAAGAAATAACGAAAATTCAAAAACGTTATTTAGTAGGGATTGAAGAAGGCAATTATTCAATTATGCCAGGTTCGTTTTATGTACGAGCATTCATTAAACAATATGCTGAGGCTGTTGGGTTAAATCCAGAGGAAATTTTAGAAACGTATAAAAACGAATTGCCAGGCACAAAGAACGACCAAGTTAGCCAATCGATGACTCAAACTTCAACTAGAAGAAAAGTTTCAAAAAGCCCTTCAAATAAAATGATGGAGGCTATGCCAAAAGTCATTGTTGCTTTATTTATTATCGTTATTATTGTTGCAATTTGGGTTCTTTTACAATCAAAAAGTAAAACTGGAACAAATGAATATGATGATACGACGCCAGTGGTGGAGTACGATAAAAAACCAAAACCAATTGATAGTGAAAAAGACAAAGCGGAAGAAGATAAAAAGGCTCAAGCTAATAAAGATAAAGATTCGACAGATGAAACAAAAGATGAAACACCAGATGAAAGTAAAACTGAAGAAGATGTTAAGCAAGCGATTTCAGCAGGCACAATCGAAGCAGATGGCGCTACAACTTCTTACACGTTAACAGGTGCTGAAACATTTAAAATACGCATTGAAGTATCAGGTCCTACATTTATTGGTATTCGCGACCAACAGCAACAAGAATTACTAGCAGATACGCGTGTTTATAACGCAGGTGAAGTTGTTGAGTTTGATGCAACAGCGCAAAACTATGCTCGTATTCGTTTAGGCAATTCAACTCAAGCTAAGGTTTATATTAATGACGAACTTTTAACGTACGCACAGCAAATCGTAACGCAAAATATTGTCGTCAATTTCAATAAAGAACAGTAGTCATCCTAATGATGACTACTTTCTTTCATCATGAAAGGTGTTAGAAAAATGAACATTCCAAATAAAATTACCATTTCACGTATCTTACTTATTCCGTTCTTTGTAATTGTTATGATGTTTGATTTCGGCTGGGGAACAATGAACTTATTTAGTGCAGAAATGCCAGTCCATCATTTTGTAGGAGCTCTTATTTTTATTATTGCATCAACGACGGATTGGGTAGATGGTTACTATGCGAGAAAGTATGATCTTGTAACGACGTTTGGTAAATTTTTAGATCCTTTAGCGGATAAATTACTTGTCTCTGCAGCGTTTATTTTAATGGTAGAGCTTGGTATGGCACCGGCTTGGGTGATTATTGTTATTATTAGCCGTGAATTTGCGGTAACTGGTTTACGTTTAATTCTTGCAGGTGGTGGAGAAGTCGTAGCGGCGAATCAGCTTGGTAAGATTAAAACATGGGCACAAATTGTAGCTATTGCAGCTGCTCTTTTACACAATACAATTTTTGTGATTTTCGGTATCCCATTTGATACAATAATGCTATATATAGCATTGTTCTTTACACTATGGTCTGGATGGGATTATTTCTATCTAAATCGACGTGTATTACTTGAGTCTAAATAAGAAAGGTCTTGTGAATCATGAATGCTGAAATCCTTGCAGTTGGCTCAGAGTTATTACTTGGACAGATTTCAAATACAAATGCAAAGTTTATTTCTAATCAGCTTTCTGAGTTAGGAATTAATGTGTTTTATCATACCGTTGTTGGCGATAATTCAAAACGGTTAGAGGAAGCAATAAGCATAGCGGAATCGCGCGCTGATCTTATCATTTTTTCAGGTGGTTTAGGCCCTACAAAGGATGATTTAACGAAGGAAACAATTGCTCGTCATCTTGGGCTAGATCTTGTAATCGATCAAGTTGCATTGTCATACATTGAGCAATTTTTTGCTAAACGAGGCATCTCAATGACGGAAAATAACCGCAAGCAGGCGCTTGTATTAGCAGGTAGCGAGGTGCTAGCTAATCATCATGGTATGGCACCAGGGATGATTTTGACAAAGGATAAGCGTACCTATATTTTACTTCCTGGACCTCCAAAAGAACTGGAGCCGATGTTCCAATTTGAAGCGAAGCCAAAGCTTGGTACAATGCTAAATGATGGCGGAGTCATAGTGTCTCATGTAATGCGCTTTTATGGCATTGGAGAAGCTGAGTTAGAAGTGCGTGTACAAGATATTTTAGATACACAAACAAATCCGACAGTTGCACCACTAGCTGCTGATGGAGAAGTAACTTTACGTGTAACAGCAAAGGCGCAATCAGAGCAGGAAGCCCAACAGCTTATTGCTGACAAAGTGGCGGAGATTCGTGCTATTGTAGGAGACTTCCAATATGGCATAAATGATGATTCACTTGCCTCGAAAACGGTAGAAATGTTGCAAGATAATAAATTAACGATTTCTGCAGCAGAAAGCTTAACAGCAGGTTTATTTCAATCAGAGCTAGCAGAGATTCCAGGCGTAGGCAATATTCTTATAGGAGGCGTAGTGACCTATACAGAAGATGCCAAGGTAAAGCAGCTAGGTATTGACCAACAATTATTAGATACTTATGGTATCGTCAGCAGTGAATGTGCTGCAGCAATGGCTAGTGCAGTGCGTGAAAAATTTGGTACGAATATTGGTATTGGGTTAACGGGAGCGGCTGGTCCTACTGCACATGACCATCAGCCAGTTGGAACGGTATGGATTGGAATTGCTATAGGCGACGAAGAGCCAATAACATATTTACTGCATTTATCAGGTATGCGCAATACAAATCGTTTACGTGCGGTTAAATTTACATTTCATTATTTAATGCAACAATTAGAAGAACGAGGATATATGAAACGATTTTAATTTGCTAATTGGTTTAGTAGGGTAGAACCCTAGCTGAAGCAATGCATAGGCTCGAAAAAAATTGGGCGCAATTACGACTGGAGTGTAATTGCTAATAGTTGAAAATGGGAATTTGGATAGGAAAAACTTATCCAAATTTTTATTTTGGATTAAAATCGAATAAATGTTCGCTTTTTTCTTGCGTGTTCTCAAAAAAACAAGTATAGTAGAGATAGACAATAACAGTGAACAGTTTTGAAGGAGGAAAAATAATGAGTGATCGTAAAGCAGCCTTAGAACAGGCGTTAAAACAAATTGAGAAGAATTTCGGTAAAGGCTCTATCATGAAGCTAGGCGAAAAAACAGATTTAGAAATTGCTACATCTTCTAGTGGTTCACTAGCACTTGATGCCGCCTTAGGTATAGGTGGATACCCACGTGGACGTATTATTGAAGTATATGGTCCAGAATCATCAGGTAAAACAACAGTTGCACTACATGCCATTGCGGAAGTACAAGCAAAGGGTGGACAAGCAGCATTTATTGACGCTGAGCATGCGTTAGATCCGATTTACGCTCAAAAATTAGGCGTAAATATCGATGAACTTTTATTATCACAACCAGATACTGGTGAGCAAGCGCTTGAAATTGCAGAAGCGTTAGTGCGTAGTGGCGCTATTGATATTATCGTTATTGACTCTGTTGCAGCGCTAGTACCGAAAGCTGAAATTGAAGGCGATATGGGTGACTCTCACGTTGGTTTACAAGCTCGTTTAATGTCTCAGGCATTACGTAAGCTTTCAGGCGCTATCAATAAATCAAAAACTATCGCTATTTTCATTAACCAAATTCGTGAAAAAATTGGTGTTATGTTCGGTAATCCAGAAACGACACCTGGTGGTCGTGCGCTTAAGTTCTACAGCTCAGTACGTTTAGAAGTTCGTCGTGCAGAAGCAATCAAACAAGGTAATGATATTATGGGTAACCGTACGAAAATTAAAATTGTAAAAAACAAAGTGGCACCACCATTCCGTACAGCTGAGGTTGATATTATGTACGGTGAAGGGATCTCAAAAGAGGGCGAAACAGTCGATTTAGGTGTAGAATTAGACATCGTTCAAAAAAGTGGATCTTGGTACGCTTATGGCGATGAGCGTCTAGGCCAAGGACGTGAAAACGCAAAACAATATTTAAAAGAAAATCCTGCTGTTTTAGAAGAAATTGCAAATAAAATTCGTTCTTCTTACGGAATTGCCGCAACACAGTATACAATTGCTGCACATGATGACGAGGAAATGGATGAAGAGCTAATGCTTCTTCTTGAAGATGAAAAAAAATAAATATTGTTCTCACTTCTAAAGGAATGAGAATGCTTAAGATGCGACAAAATGCATCAAGAAGTTCATTCTAGTACATTTTAATAAGTTGGTTAGAGCACACGTCGGCGACTTCTGCTGTAACGCATAGTACGTAAGACGAACAATCTACGCTAGTGAGGGTTGAGGCTTACAGAAGTGCTGTGCAGAAAGCGTGCGCCTACAAAGGAAATCAATCAACATAGCAATTCGCTTCACTCTAAATCGTTCTTACTCATAAGAAGTAAGAACGATTTTTTTGTTAGTTTAATAGAATGTAGCGATACTGGAATTGATAGATA
This sequence comes from Lysinibacillus sp. NPDC097162, assembly GCF_044762185.1. Lineage (NCBI taxonomy): Bacteria > Bacillati > Bacillota > Bacilli > Caryophanales > Bacillaceae > Lysinibacillus > Lysinibacillus sp. NPDC097162. Next base: position 268,187 of record NZ_JBIWDT010000001.1, read on the forward strand.
GCTAACGTAAATTATAGATATAGTTATGAGTGCAATAGGGTATAAAATTTTTGATTGGACAGCTGACAAAGAGACGATATGTTCATTTGTCAAAGAAAGTTAAAATAATTGTATTAAGATGACGGTAATTGTGGTAATAATTGTATTGTAACCATCATCCTAATAAAAAGATTATTCATCGAAGAAGGCATTTTATCTAGCTCAAAAGTAACAGTTAATATATCCATCTAATGGATATGACTTACTTTTTTTGTTGCAGATAGGCGAACAGATGCCCGTCTATCCTTGACAGAGCCTGAGGCTAGCTATACAATTAAATATGTATAATTTCTGAATTATGACTTTAAAATAGGCAGTACATTTTTTGTATGCGCCGACTGAACCTGTATTACCCAAATAGCAAGAGGAGGTGTTCATATGGATGGAATTACTATCATCTCCGCTTTGCTTGGACTCATCGTTGGTGCCGCTGTTAGCTATATCTACATGAAAAAAGTGAATGACTCAAAAATCACTGGTGCTAAACATGTCGCTGAAACAATCGTTGAAGAAGGAAAACGAGAGGCGGAGGCATTAAAGAAAGAAGCACTACTTGAAGCCAAAGATGAAACTCACAAATTTCGTACTGAAGCAGAAAATGACATTCGTGACCGTCGTTTAGAACTTCAAAAACAAGAGAACCGTTTATTGCAAAGAGAAGAGAATCTTGATCGCAAGGATGATGCTCTGAATAAGAGAGAAGCCAGCTTAGAGCGTAAGGAACAAGCTCTAGCTGAAAGACAACAGCATATTGAACAGATGGAAAGCAAAGTGGACGAGCTTGTTGCAGCGCAAAAAACAGAACTAGAGCGCATTTCTGCATTAACAAGAGATGAAGCTAAGACTATTATCTTAAGTGAAGTAGAGAAAGAGCTAGCGACTGATATTGCTGTAATGACGAAGGAATCTGAAATGCGTGTGAAAGAGGAATCTGATAAAAAGGCACGTGAAATTTTATCATTGGCACTGCAACGCTTTGCTGCAGACCACGTTGCAGAAACAACAGTCTCTGTTGTGAACTTGCCAAATGATGAAATGAAAGGTCGTATTATTGGTAGAGAGGGTCGTAATATCCGTACACTCGAAACTTTAACAGGAATCGATTTAATTATTGATGATACTCCAGAAGCAGTAATTTTATCTGGGTTTGATCCAATTCGTCGTGAAACGGCTCGACTTGCACTTGAAAAGCTGGTACAGGATGGTCGTATTCACCCTGCTCGCATCGAAGAAATGGTTGAGAAATCTCGTCGAGAGGTGGATGAACAAATTCGTGAAACAGGGGAACAAACGACATTTGAAATCGGCATTCACAATCTACATCCAGACTTAATGAAGATTTTGGGCCGCATGAAATACCGTACAAGCTACGGGCAAAACGTCCTAAAACATTCAGTGGAGGTTGCACATTTGGCAGGTTTACTAGCTGCTGAGCTTGGTGAAGATGTAGCGTTAGCTCGTCGTGCAGGCCTATTGCATGATATAGGTAAAGCAATCGACCATGAAGTTGAAGGAAGCCATGTTGAAATCGGCGTGGAATTAGCTACGAAATATAAAGAACATCCTGTTGTTATTAATAGTATTGCTTCTCACCATGGTGATACAGAAGCGACATCTGTTATTGCAGTATTAGTAGCTGCAGCAGACGCATTATCAGCAGCGCGTCCAGGTGCTCGTAGTGAGACACTGGAAAACTATATTCGCAGACTAGAAAAATTAGAAGAGATTTCTGAAAGCTATGATGGTGTTGAAAAATCATATGCTATCCAAGCAGGTCGTGAAATCCGAATTATTGTTCAACCAGAAAAAATTGACGATTTAGCATCTCATCGTCTTGCACGTGATATTCGTAAGCGTATTGAAGAAGAACTAGATTATCCAGGTCATATTAAAGTAACCGTTATTCGCGAAACTCGTGCAGTGGAGTATGCAAAATAATAAAATAAGAGGCTCCTCTTGATTTTGATCAAGAGGAGCCTCTTTTTATTTGGTTAGGAATACAAGATTGTATTTAGCACGTATTTGAATGAAAAACACTTAGATTAGATGATTGTGACCTTATGCAAATCGTCAGATGTGAAATGAATATATCGGTTTTAGTAAGAAGCGTTTCCTGAAAATTGGATTCGCTTTTTGTTTTTGAAAAGCCTCATATTAATAATAGAAGATATAAGCTTATGTAACATCTATGTCTCTTTATCGACCATGAATAAAAGGGAGATATCAATAATATAATAGGCCATAAAACTTTTTGAATAAAACTTTTTAATGTAACTAGTGGATATAGATTAGCTAGCATATGTTATGTCAAGGGGTGAAGGTCGTTGCAAGAAACTATCACATTACAAGATGTATTGAAAATAGTACGAAAGCAATTGCTCTATATTTTCAGTTTTGCGCTTTTCTTAGCATTAGTCACTGCGTTTCTTAGTTACTTTATCATAAAGCCAACGTATGAGGCGCAGACCCAGCTTTTAGTAAATCAAAAAAATACCGATCAAGCTCTGTTAGGGGTACAGCAAGTAGAAACAAATCTACGCTTAATTAATACGTACAATGTTATTATTCAAAGTCCTGCTATTTTATCAAAAGTGATTAGCCAACTTAATTTAAATAGTACACCTGAAAAATTAAAGGAACAGATTACTGTATCCAACGCCAGTAATTCTCAAGTTGTCAATATTGCTGTCCGCGATAAAAAGCCCGAAATGGCAGTCGATATTGCCAATACTGTAGCAGGCGTATTTCAAGAGGAAATTCAAGTGTTAATGACAATCGACAATATTAATATTTTGTCCGTAGCGAAATTGGATGACAAACCTGAGCCTGTAGCACCAAACAAAAATTTATATATTGTGGCGGCTGCAATGATTGGATTTATCATAAGCGCTGGCATTGCGTTATTGGTAGAGTGCTTGGATACAACAGTTAAGACAGAGCAAGATATTGAAGAAACCATTGGGTTACCAATTATTGGGATAATAAGTAAAATAACTAGTGCGAGCTATAAAAACATATGATTGAATCCCGTTACATAAGGAGGGAGTAACTGTGTTTCTTCAAAAAAGAGCCAATAAAAAAAAACTAGGAAAAATGGGCAGGAAGCTTGTGACAGTCGGCAATAGTAATTCCATCGTTTCTGAGCAATTTCGTACAATACGAACAAACATTACCTTCGCAATGCCAGATCAAGACATCAAAACAATTTTAGTAACTTCAGCAACGCCAGGTGAAGGGAAATCAACAAATGTAGCCAATTTAGGCGTTGTATTTGCACAAGAAGGGAAAAAAATATTAATTGTAGATGCTGATTTACGGAAGCCCACAATGCATTATACGTTTCGATTACAAAATATAAGAGGTCTTTCAAATTTACTGACAAGACAATATGAAATGTCAGAAGTTTTAAATAGTACAGATATTCCTAATCTTTTTGTTATGACGAGTGGACCAATTCCACCTAATCCCGCTGAGTTACTTTCTTCAAAAACAATGGATAGTATTATGACGCAACTAATAGGAGACTTTGACATCATTATTTTTGATGCACCACCACTGTTATCTGTAACCGATGCACAAGTTTTATCTAATAAATGCCAAGGAACACTACTAATTGTGAATAGTGGTGTAGTGGAAAATGCAAGTGTACTTAAAGCGAAATTAAGTCTTGAAGCATCAAAGGCGAATATTTTAGGCGTAGTTTTAAACAATTACAAATTACCTCTCGGCGAATATTATGATCAATATTACCGATAGTGATTGGGCGTAGATAGGGAAGTGAAACGTAGTGATAGATATGCACAGTCATATTTTAGTAAATGTCGATGACGGTCCCGAAACAGTAGAAGAGACATTCAGATTATTTGAACAGGCTATTATGGAAGGTATTACAGCAATTATTTCTACTTCACATGCGCTACACCCTAAACATAATGTCCATGTTCATGTAGTACATGAACAAATTGCACAATTACAACAGGAAATTGACAGACGTAACATGCCACTAACACTTTATCCAGGACATGAGGTGAGATTGGCAGGGAATATTTTGGAGCTTTATAAGAAAGATCAGCTTCTCACATTAGCACATTCAAATTATTTGTTACTTGAGCTTCCATCGGGTTTCATTCCCACATATACACGAACAATCATTTACAACTTGTTGACAGCAGGTATAACGCCAATCATTGCTCATCCAGAACGAAATAAAGCGATAGCAGAAAATCCAACTCGCTTAGAAAACCTCATACGTGACGGTGCACTTGCACAAATAACTGCAGGAAGTTTAGCTGGTTTGTTTGGCAAGTCCATTCAACAGCTTTCTTTGAAATTAGTTCGATCGAACCTTGTCCATACATATGGTTCGGATGTGCATAATTTAAAAACTCGCCCATTCTTATTTGAAAAAGGTCTGAGATTTTTGGAAAAGCAAAAAGAATTGGATGCGGTGGATGCCTTTTTAGAAAATAATATACGAATCATCAATAACCAGCCTTTTATCGTAAATGAGCCAGAAAATAACTTCACAAAAAGACGGTGGAAGTTATTTTGAATGGAGCTGCTTATAAAAGCTAAAGAGAGCAAGTAGTACGTAAAGATGCTGGCACGATAGTAGGTATTAAACATATAAGGGGACAGTTTGGGATGAGAGTCGTTTTTATGAGAAGTAATCCAATTTCTCCAGATCCGAGAGTTGAAAAAGAAGTGGACAGCCTTAGAAAAAATGACTGGCATGTTCAAATTTTAGCATGGGATAGAGATAGTAAATATAACGCAAAAGTAGAATTTTTGAAGCGAGCTCATACAATTAAAATTACAAGGTTTGGCATCCCTGCTACATTTGGTGGAGGATTTAAAAAAAATTTCTTTCCACTATTGCGCTTTCAGCTAAAGCTATTCCAATGGCTACTTCAAAATAAAAATACGTATGATATTATTCATGCTTGTGATTTTGATACAGCATTTGTAGGTACAGTATGTGCGAAAATACTCCGTAAAAAAGTCATTTATGATATGTTTGATTCCGTTACTGCCCCTTTCCATGGACCTGCAATAATAGGGAAAATAGTTGAAAAAATTGATAGAGCACTATTAAATAGTGTGGATGCTGTCATTATTTGTACAGAAAAGCGAAGAGGGCAAATAGCTAAAGCATCACCGAAAAAAATTGAGGTTATTTATAATACTCCACTGCATGTGGATTTAAAATATGATTTAAATTTGAATCACGATAAAGTAAAAATTGTCTATGTCGGCATACTGGCAAATGAAAGGCTCATTAAGGAACTAGTTGAAATCGTAAAAAATAATCCACACTACGAATTGCATATTGGTGGATTTGGCGAGTATGCAGACGAATTGGCACAAATGGCACTGCAATATGACAACATACTTTTTTACGGAAAAATCCCATATGAAAAAACATTAGCATTAGAAAAAAGTTGTGATATTATGACCGCCATTTATGATCCTGAAGTTTCCAACCATTATTACGCAGCACCAAATAAATTTTATGAGGCACTGATGCTTGGCAAGCCATTAATTATGGTAAAAAACACAGGCATGTCTGAAGTAGTGGCAGAAAATGACCTAGGTGAGCTAATTGATTTTAATCAAGAAAGTCTACAAAAAGGTATTGAAAAGCTAATAGAGCGTAAAAAAGAATGGCCAGAAATTTCACGTAAAATGAAGCTGTTATATGAGGAACAGTATAGCTGGAATGAGATGGAGAAACGCATTATTACATTATACAGCAATTTATAGCAGTAGAAGCTATTTGAAAATTTTACAGTAATATTGGTTTCTAGGGGGTCTTGGGAAGAGATGAAGATACTATTTGTTGCGCAAAATTTTCAGATGGGCGGTATACAAAAAGCTTTAATTAATACATTGAAAGAAGTGTGTGTCGATAAGCAATATGAAATAGATGTGTTTACATTCGGTAAAGGCGAACTCATAAAGGACATCCCCTCTAATGTGCAAGTCAATATTGGAGGTTTACTATTACAGCTAATTGCTACCCCGTTTTATGTAGTGAAACAGAGAAAGAACTTGTGGCATATCCTCTTACGAATACTATGTATGTTGATCGTACGCGTGATTGGTTCAAACAATTTTTATACATTACTTTTTAAAATGCATCGCCATCAAAAACAATATCATATTGCTATTTCTTATTTTAATGATGCACCAAATAGTTACTTTAACCAAGGCACGAATTTGTTTGTAGATAAATTTGTAAGAGCGGATAAAAAGTTTGCGTGGATACATACAGATCCATTAAGGGCGAACTTTAATTACGAAATATGTGTTAAAACCTATCAGAATTTCGATAGATTAATATGTGTTTCTGAAGCATGTAAGCAAAACTTGGTTAATTTTCTCCCCCAATATCAACATAAAATACAAGTAGTCTATAATTTTTTCCCAATAGCAGAAATAAAAGAACTAGCAAAGCAATATCCACCATTTGAAAAAGGAACATTGGATTTATTATCTGTTGGGCGAATGGATAATGCTACTAAAAGGTTCGATCTCATTCCACACATATGTAAGCTTTTAAAGGAATCCTCTTACAATCAATTTCATTGGCGAATTATAGGCGATGGGCCAGATTTACTTTTTAATAAACAATTAGCGCTTGAATTAGGGGTAGAAGATGTAGTTGAATTTGTCGGTGAATGTCATAATCCGTATCCATTTATTAAACAGAGCGATGTTTTAATATTAACTTCAGCGTATGAAGGGTATCCGATGGTAGTAGGGGAGGCATTAATATTAGCAACGCCGGTTATTACCACAAATTTTGCGGCAGCAGGTGAGCAAATACACGATGGTTGCAACGGTTTGATAACAAATGGACAGGTAGAAGATCTGTATGCCGTCATTGCCAATGTAATCAACAATGGCGATCGTCTCCAGAAGATGAAAAAATATATTGAAGAAAATCGCTATACAAATCGAAAAGCACAAGAGCAATTAGTATTGGAGTTTGATCGAAAATGAAATTAAAAAATAAAAATTTCAGTATTTGGATCTGTGTTATTTCCAGTATATTTGTCGTGTTAAAAATGTATACAGGTAGTAATCTATTTCTTTTTATCTTTATTAGTTTAGTAATTACGGCAATGTTGTTGGATAAACAACAACATCGAATTGATTATTTACTGTTTTTTATTTCATGGGTGTATGTTATTAAGTTCGATTTAACGAGCTATTCACTGTTTGTTGTACTTAGTTTTGTTTATATTGTTTTAAGTGTCATGACACTGTTTATGCAAAACAAAGGGATTTCAACACAGCTTGTCATCACCTATGTTCTTTTTGTATGTTTTGCTGTCCTGGCAACGGTGTTTAATAGCGGTAATGTTATCGAAGTGTTGGGCTTTGTATTAAATTATAGTGTGATCTTTTTTGCTGTTCTGTTCATCGATTCAAATACTTATTTTAGAAGATATACGTATGTGTATGCAATAGGCTTACTAATTGCTGCAATCGTTCGCTGGATAAGTTTTTCTGTTCAATCGATTGACAGCTTTATTGAGTCAATGACAATTGTCAATACAGTTAAGACGACAAGTGCCATTAATACAAGGTTTACGGGTTTAGATTTAGATCCGAATTATTTTAGTTTGCAAATTCTTATAGCGATTGCTTGTTTATTAGTTCTTTTTTATTACGATAGAAAAATGGAAATTAAGCCGATTGTGTTCATCATTGTATTAGCGATATTCGGAATATTTACTTATTCCAAAATGTTTATCATCACTTTTATAGCATTCATTTTATTGACATTCATCATGTTCGTTAAAAACAATGTAAAAACAGCATTCCAGTTCGCTTCGTTTATGCTAGCGATTTGTGGTGTTCTACTATTTTTTTTTTACGAGAAGTTATTCGAAATTTATTGGATTCGATTTTTTGGAGCAGGAACATCAACAGATGCTATTACAACTGGGCGATTAAGTAGCTGGAATATGTTTGCAGCGGAAATTTTACAAAGTACGAAAATATTCGTTATTGGGGCTGGTTTTGGTACGAGTTTCTCCAATGCAAAAATGGCCCATACGATGTACTTATCAACTCCTTATTATCTTGGGTTAGTGGGCATCGTTCTTGCACTACTATATATTGTAAGCTTAAATAAAGTTCTTCGTCAAAATATTGGTAACAGCGGAAAAACAAACTTTCAAATATTAGCGGTCAACGCTATACCTCTCTATATTATGTTAATTGCTAATGCTGTACTTGATTCTTTCGTAATGGATTATTTCCCTTTTCATATTATGTTAATTATGTTTGCGTTAACGCTTCGGAAAAATCAGGAGATAAGTATGGATGGGAGGTGAGGCTATGCCATTTTTAAGCATTATTGTGCCAATCTATAATGTTGGGCACTATTTAAAAGAATGTATAGATAGCATCTTGAATCAAAAATTTGAGGATTTTGAGCTAATATTGGTGAATGATGGATCAACGGATAATAGTTCCAAAATATGTGATGACTATGCCGAGCACGATCCAAGAATTGTTGTTATTCACAAAAAAAATGGTGGGCTTGTCAGTGCGCGAAAAGCAGGTATACTTGCCGCTCATGGCAAGTATATTGGCTATGTAGATAGTGATGATTGGATTGAAGCAGACATGTATCAATCATTATGTGGTGCAGCAAAGGTACATGATGTTGATATTGTCATTTGCGATATCGTAGAAAATTATCCAACCCAAGAAGTAAGACGAACACAAATGGTTGCACCTGGATTGTACAAGAAAGAAAGGTTGGAACAAGAAGTCTATCCGATTATGCTATATGCAGGTGAATATTATAAGTTCGGATTATTTCCTTCTGTGTCCAATAAAATCTTCAAAAAAACGCTTATCAAAAAATTTCAATTGAATGTTGATGATACAATCCGCATGGGGGAAGATGTAGCCTGTACATATCCTAGCTTACTTGATGCGGACAGTATTTATATATTAGACAAACAATATTTATATCATTATCGCCAAAGTTCCACTTCTATGACAGCTAGCTATGATCAAACATTTTTTGAGAAAATCCTCATTTTATATGGGCATTTAAAATATTTTACACGTAGTAATGAAAAAACAGCACCTAATTTTACAAATCAACTTCAGTATTATTTTATCTATTTAATTATTACAGGGGTTAATAATGAATTTAATCGACAAAATGTTAAGAGCTTGCGTGAGAAAAGGGCCTTTATCAAAAAAATGATGAAACAGAAAGATATCAATGAGGTGTTACAGGCTATTTGTACAAATGATTTACCATATAAAACGAAAATGTACATTTGGTTATTGAAGAAACAACAAATTTTATTATTATATGCATTGATTGAGATGAAACGAAGTAGAAGTGGCTCATGAGAACAAAGAAAATTATATTAAATTTATTTTCCAATGTTATGTTGCAAATTGTTTCGGCGGTTATTAATTTTATTTTGCCTCGTTTATTTATGACGACTTATGGCTCCGCTACAAATGGACTAGTTACGTCGATTAAGCAATTTTTAAGTTATTTAAAAATTGTAGAAGCGGGAGTTGGCAGTGCATCCATTGCAGCACTGTATAAACCGTTGGCCATAAATGATAAAGAACAAATAAATGGCATTCTTTCAGCAACACATTATTTTTACAGACGTTCGGGTACTATATTTGTTGTATTAGTAGCCCTATTAGCTATCTTCTATCCGCTAATAGTAGCAAAAGAAGTGAGTCCACTTACAGCTTTTTATATGGTGCTTATTTTAGGAATTAGTGGTGTATGGGAGTATTTTTTAATTGGAAAATATTTAGTGCTCCTAACTGCAGATCAAAAAAGCTACATTCTTTTTCGAATACAAACATGTTTATTGATCGCTAGTACCATTTTATCCTTATTTTTTTTAACACTTGGTTTTTCAATCGTTGTTGTTGTTGGTAGTTCTAGCATGCTGTTATTACTAGATATTCTTTTTTTAAAAGTATATGTCCAAAAAAAATATCCGTATTTCAATAGTAAAGTAAAGCCAAATACATCAGCAATTAAAAAAAAGTGGGACGCTTTAATCCATCAAATTGCCTCATTAGTTGTATTTAATACGCCGTTTATTTTAATTACTATTTTTCTTGGTCTTGCAGAAGTTAGTGTATTTACGGTGTACAATATGGTATTTAATGCTGTTACATTGTTTATTTCAGCTTTTTCTGGTGCGATGTTAGCAGCCTTTGGAGACATACTTGTAAAAGAAGATCGAGATACACTTCAAAAACATTTTCATCATTTCGAATACATTTTTTTCGCAGTCGTAGCTTTTGGCTATACATGTACAGCCATTTTAATTTTGCCTTTTATAACTATTTATACAGCGGGTATTGAGGATGCAAACTATATAAGACCGTGGTTAGCGGCACTCTTTGTAGTTGTAGGCATTGCCAATGCTATTCGAATTCCTGCGAATACATTAGTCAATTCGGCTGGGCATTTTAAAGAGACAAAAATTCGTGCCATTATTGAAGCGGTCATAAACTTTTGTGTCTCCTTTGTTTTAGTACAATTTTTAGATGTTGAAGGCATTTTGATTGGAGCACTTTGTTCTTATGCATATCGTACATGTGATTTAATACTTTATACGTCTAAAGTGATATTAAACACTTCAGTCTACGTTACCGTTAAAAAAATTTTACTAAATAGTATTTTGGCATTCATCGCAGCATTACCATTTCTATTTTTTATCGAATTACATATTGTAAGTGTCATGACTTGGTTTGTTGCAGCTATATGCATTTCTGTATGGACAATGACTGTTGTTTTTGTTGGGAACTTTATTTTCCAACCTACAACGATGCGAGACATTTTGCTGCACTTAAAGCGTGTCATTTCCAACGACTAAAAAGCTTTCCCTACGTTTTTAAGTAAGTTAGATAACCTAGATTACTAATTAAAAATAAGTTTAATTGCTTAGAAATGGCAGGTGGGAAGATGAAGCCAGTTGTTAAGGAAATATTTTTACTAAGGTTTGTAGCCTGTTTGGGAATTGTTTTAATGCATAGTGTCACTTTAGTGTTAGACATATACGATATAGAAGAAAATACTGTGTTTTTTGTACTGACATCTCTTCAATTAGCATTAATGTTCGGGACACCTGTCTTTATTTTTATTTCGGAATTTGTGATTGCCTATTCCTATTCAGATGAATTGCCAAAAACATTTTATAAAAAACGTTTTTCTTATATTTTTCTACCTTTTATTTTTATAGGGATTGTAGATGCAGCCCTTCATTCCATTAACATAAATAGTATTGATTTTGAAAAAAAGGTTTTATTAAATTTTTTCGAAGGTGATTTTCACGGCTATTTCATTATCATCATTTTTCAGTTTTACTTTTTGCATCCATTATTTGTGAAATTTATCGTTTCAAAATATCCAGCCTACCAAGTCATCATCACAGCATGTATCATTAATTTTGCCTACCTAGCCTTATTCAATTTTTTTGACCCATTTAAGTATTTATATTTTCTTCCTTATATAGAAGTGGAATGGACTGTATTAAATAAGATGCCATTTCCTGCTTGGATCGCCTATTTCGTAGTGGCCTATTATTGTGGTAAAAATTATGAGCAGTTTATTTCGTTGCTCCATCGCTTTCGCTATGTATTACCAAGTATTTGTTTACTCATGCTAGGTATTTTACTCGCTAGTCAATGGTCTGGATTAATTACTGAAGTTCACTCAAAAAGAATTGATGTTATTTTTTACACATTGAGTGTAGCTTTTTTATTGTTTTTTATCGCCAGCAAAATAAGAAACATGCCTAAATTAATTATTTTCATTAGTCGGTATTCTTTTGGCATTTATTTGCTACACCCACTTTTTAATATCATGCTGAAAAGTTTTTTTACGAAATATATAGATGTATTAAGCGCTTCTACAGTTATCGTCAGCACGTTTTTCATCAGTACGGTATGCTCCATTTGCGTTACATATTTACTGAACAAATGGAAGTTCGGACCTTATTTAGTAGGTCAAGTGCATGCTAAGGAAAAAGCAACTAGTAACAAAATTAGAGCGAGTAAGACAAAGCAATTAGTCAATCATCGTTAATAATGTGATTGCTCTTTTGGTGAAAACGAATAAATTTAAAATTTAGATGCAAGCAACATAAATCTGACGCGAATTTTTCCTTTTATTTTTGCGATTGACGAAGAAAAAATGGTAAACTCTAATGAGTGTTATTGATAGAAAGAGTGGTTTTGTAAAATGAAAGTACTATTTATTGGAGATATCGTCGGTTCAATTGGCCGAGATGCGGTTGAAAAATATTTACCACGATTAAAAAAGAAATATAGTCCAGATGTAGTTATTGCAAATGGTGAAAATGCTGCAGCGGGTCGTGGGATTACACGTAATATTTATAATGATTTATTACAAATGGGTGTAGATGTTATTACAATGGGTAACCACACTTGGGATAATAAAGATATTTTTGATTTTATTGATGATGCTGATTATTTAATTCGACCAGCGAACTTTTCGACTGATGCACCAGGTAAGGGTATGGTGCAAATTTCGAAAAAGGGTGTTACGTTATCTGTTATCAATTTACACGGTCGTGTATTTTTGCCACCGCATGAAGATCCGTTTGCAATGGCAGAGAATTTAATCGAAGAAGCGCGTAAAACGTCGCCACTAGTATTCGTGGATTTCCATGCCGAAGCGACAAGTGAAAAAATTGCGCTTGGTTGGCACTTGGATGGCAAGGCATCGGCAGTTGTAGGAACACATACGCATGTGCAAACAGCTGATGCGCGTATTTATCCTAATGGTACTGCTTATATTACGGACGTCGGCATGACAGGACCATATGATGAAATTTTAGGGATGACAAAGGAAAGTGTTATTTACAAATTCCAAACTAATATGCCGTCACGTTTTGAAGTACCAAAAAAGGGGCGCGATGTGTTAAGTGGCTTTTATGTTGATATTGATGATAAGACAGGGAAAGCTGTTAATTGTGAAAGAATATATATTAATGAGGACTATCCGTTTCAAGCTTAATGAAAACTACTGTGCATAAATCATGCACAGTAGTTTTTTTTTTACCTGCTGCTTTGGTGGATAAACCGTTGTAAATAGTAGGTTTATTAGTATTAAAAATGAATATATACCAATAAAAACATCAAGGAATTAATCAGTTTACAATATATCAGAAATGAAAATAGTCTATTTTCATTTTACTGAGCATAAAATGACCTACGGACAATAACTTGAGGTCCAAAAAGGGGGACATGAGTTATTGAGCGTAAACACTATTCGCGAAACGGGGAGGAATAATTGTGGATTCATTAAAAGTATCATCACGCTCTAATCCAAATTCAGTTGCAGGTGCATTAGTCGCGGTAATCAGAGAAAAAGGGCAAGCAGAAATGCAGGCAGTTGGGGCAGGTGCACTTAACCAAGCCGTGAAAGCAGTGGCCATCGCACGCGGATTTGTAGCGCCAAGTGGCACAGATTTAATTTGCGCACCGGCGTTTGCCGATATTTTAATTGCTGGTGAAGAACGTACAGCCTTAAAGCTGCTAGTAGAAAAACGTGTTCGATAATTAAAGTAGAACTTTAATCGGTGGGGGGTGACCCCACCGATTATTAGTTAAACAGTGGAGAAATTCATTTCACTATAAAGATGTACAAGCCCTATCACAAAACTTCTTTTATGGATGAGCGTCTAGTGCTCGTTCCTCTAGAAGGCAATGTGATAGGGCTTCTTTGTGCCTATCTTAGTGTCCAATCTTAGTGTCAGGCACCGAAACAATTCTGAAATTTCTAAATGAGTGCCAGTCACCCAAACAATTCTGAAATTTCTAAATGAGTGTCAGGCACCGAAACAATTTTGAATTTTCATGTCAAAGCCAGTAGTGTTAACTAAGTAAAAATCCACGCAGACTCCTGCGGGAACGCACGCAAGGTAAGACGGAACAAACGACGCGATAGCGACGGTTGCGGCTTACATCGTGCCCGCGGAAAGCGAAGTGGATTATTACGTTATAAGAAGCCGTTATTATGCATTTAGCATTGCCTAAATCCAAAAATAAATGTCCATTCATGCACTTGAAATCAGCAAGTTAATTTTTTATACTTAATTGATTTGAAAATTACAACTTTTTGAACAACATTTTCAGTCAAAGGTCTGAATTTCGCCCAATTCATTGAATAACAATAGTGCAGACCGTTTCTTCGTGTTAAACTTATGAAGGAAAAAAATAATAGTATACATTGGATTTAAGGAGTTGTTGAGATGTTACATCAGCTTTCGTGGAAAGTCGGTGGGCAGCAAGGTGAAGGGATTGAGAGTACAGGTGAGATTTTCTCGATGGCAATGAATCGTTTAGGTTATTTCCTTTACGGTTATCGTCACTTCTCTTCTCGTATAAAAGGTGGCCACACTAATAATAAAATTACAGTTCGTCCAACAGAAGTACGTTCCATTGCGGATGATTTAGATATTTTAGTGGCGTTCGATCAAGAAACAATCGACGTCAATTATAAAGAACTAACAGAAAAAGGCATTATTTTAGCCGATGCAAAATTTGATCCTGTAAAACCAGACGATTCAAAAGCACCACTATTTGCTGTACCTTTTACAGAGGTGGCGGCAGAGCTTGGTACAACGTTAATGAAAAACATGGTAGCAATCGGAGCGACTGCATCTCTTCTAAACTTAGAAGACGCTGTGTTCCAAAATGTTGTTGATGACATCTTCGGCAAAAAAGGTGAAGAAGTTGTTCAGAAAAACATGGAAGCAATTGCACGCGGTCATGAAATGATGAATGAACAATTAGGCGATCGTATTGGGGAGTGGGCATTAGCTCCAGCTGATGGTAAACGCCGTATGTTCATGATTGGGAATGATGCAGTAGCACTTGGTGCACTAGCTGCTGGGACACGCTTTATGGCGGCATACCCGATTACACCTGCGTCAGAAATTATGGAATACCTCATTAAAAAATTACCTAAATTTGGTGGTGCGGTTATTCAAACAGAAGACGAGATTGCTGCAGCAACGATGGCAATCGGTGCAAACTTTGGTGGTGTACGTTCATTTACAGCGTCAGCAGGTCCTGGTCTTTCTCTAATGATGGAAGCAATCGGGCTTTCAGGTATGACAGAGCAACCACTAGTTGTTGTAGACACACAACGTGGCGGTCCATCTACTGGTTTACCAACGAAACAAGAACAATCGGATTTAATGGCGATGCTTTATGGTACGCATGGTGAAATTCCGAAAGTGGTAATCGCACCTTCAACTATGGAAGAAGCGTTCTTTGACACAATCCAAGCGTTTAATATTGCAGAGGAACTACAGTTACCTGTTATTTTAATGACGGACTTACAATTATCTCTTGGTAAACAAACTGTTGAACCATTCGATTATAAAAAAATTGAAATTCGTCGTGGTAAAATTGTTACAGACGATATTGAAGCTTCAGCAGATAAAGCTTACTTCAAACGTTATGAAGATACAGAAGACGGTATATCGCCACGCGTATTACCAGGTCATTTAAACGGTATCCATCATGTGACAGGTGTTGAGCATGATGAAACAGGGAAACCATCTGAAGCAACTGGCAACCGTCGTACACAAATGGACAAACGCTTCCGTAAGCTAGAAGCATTGAATTTTGATACACCTGTTTATAAAAATGCGCCACATGAAGAAGCGGACGTTTTATTAGTAGGCTTTAACTCAACACGTGGAGCAATTGAAGAAGTACAAGAGCGATTAAATGCTCAAGGCATGAAGGTGAACCATGCGCATATTCGCTTAATTCACCCATTCCCATCGGCTGATATGGCACCTCTTGTGGAGAAAGCGAAAAAAGTAATCGTTGTAGAAAACAACTACACTGGTCAATTAGCGAACATCATGAAAATGAATATTGGTGGTCACGGTAAGATTGAAATGATTACAAAATATAACGGTACACCATTTTTACCAGGTGAATTAGAAAATAGAGTGAAGGAGTTGACTCGCTAATGGCAACGTTTAAGGATTTTCGTAATACAGTGAAACCAAACTGGTGCCCAGGTTGTGGCGACTTCTCTGTACAGGCTGCGATTCAACGTGCAGCAGCAAACGTAGGCATAGAACCAAATGAACTAGCAGTTATTTCTGGGATCGGCTGTTCAGGTCGTATTTCAGGTTATATTAATTCATACGGTTTCCATGGCATTCATGGTCGTGCATTACCGATTGCACAAGGATTAAAAATGGCTAACCGTGATTTAAATGTTATCGCTTCTGGTGGTGACGGAGATGGCTTTGCGATTGGTATGGGGCATACGATTCATGCCATTCGTCGTAACATCGATATCACATATGTTGTAATGGATAACCAAATTTACGGTTTAACAAAAGGCCAAACATCTCCACGTTCGGCTGCTGGATTTATTACAAAATCTACGCCAGGTGGTGCTATTGAGCCATCGTTAAAACCATTGGAAGTAGCATTAACAAGCGGTGCTACATTTGTGGCACAAGGCTTCTCAACTGATATTAAAGAATTAACAGCTTTAATTGAAGCAGGCATTAACCATAAAGGCTTCTCATTTATCAATGTATTTTCACCATGTGTTACGTACAACAAAGTAAATACGTACGATTGGTTTAAAGAAAACTTAACAAAGCTTGCTGATATTGAAGGCTATGATAATGCTGACCGTGGTATGGCAATGCGCACTGTAATGGAGAATGAAGGCTTAGTTACAGGGATTATTTATCAGGATAAAGAAACTACTTCTTATCAAGAAAAAGTTCCTGGTTACGCTGAGCTACCTTTAACAGATATCGATATTCAAATGAGCGAAAATCAATTCAATGCACTTGTGCAGGAATTTATGTAAGTAAAACTTCTTAAAAGAAGCTGGGACAAAGAGAAAAAGTGTTAGATTGATGGCAGTCAATCTAACACTTTTTTGTTATGTCGTTTATGTCCGCTACAGGGATTGCTCTCCCCAATCCCCAACCGTTAAGCTGTTGATTTCACTAGTACATCGTCATTCATTAATATTGTTACATGGATGGGTGAAGTTCTTGCCCTCTTACATAATTATTTAGCATATCGTTTTTTAAACCTTACAAAACAACACTAGCTATAAAAATTAAAAATAAAAACAGCATCACTATGAATCGCACCAAAGCATGCCTAATTTCTGCATTACTTTCTGCTATTTTCACTTCTTTTCTATATTTGAACCAACTAAATAATAATGCAATTGTCATAAGAATAAATATGTAAATCTTCATAAATTATAATCATTCCTCTCATTAAATTATTTAGTTATAAAAAATAATGAGTATACAACAAGTTAATCAATTACAGCTTTAAATTTCATATTTTAATAAGATATCTCTAATTCCTTTAATAATATATCTATAGTGTTTATCAATCAATTCAATGTTTGCCTTAGTTTTTGCAATGACTGGTTTATATTCAACTAATGCAGATGCTGCATACTACAACAATTCAGTTTTAGTTAAAGGGTCTGCAAATTTTAATGGATACTTAGTTCCTGTGGAAGATTATTATTTAACAAATGTGGATGCTGTCCAACTTGCAAACAATCTTGCGCCAAGTACGGTAGGTTGGATATTAATTGGTGTGGGTTTTGTTGTTAATAGATATGTTGGTGCCACTTTATCTATTGCTCACCAACAAGCCTCAGATATGTCTGGACAAATTAGGGCTATAACAGATAAAGGAGGAGGAGTATGGATTGAAAATCGAAAAGATCCTGTTTGGGGACATAAAATCGATATTAGGAGTTGGAATAATGCGGATAGATGGTCTCTGAATGATTTATCTCAAGGACGTTATCAATATCAAAATTATAGTTATGAGTTAATAAGTGATATTACTGCTACTTATTCGTATTAAAATTTGGCGTTTCTGAAGAATACAAATAGTTAAGGCCCTACATATGTGTATTCATATGAAAGGTCTTTTTGAAGATTATAGGAGTAGCTTCATTACCATTACCAAAATGGAGCTTTGTAAAAAAGACAAGCTTGCAACGGAAATCAACGGATACTTGCATGTTCCATCAAGTATCCGTAACAAAATTTTTAATAGTAGAAATTCATCAATGATTAATAGGGGGCGTGCGCGGGTAAAATTATATGAAAGAATGATACAATAAAAGAAAAAAAGAGGCGATGTTCGTGAATAATATCATTGATTTTATTGCGAAAAAAAAGGAACGTGAAGAACGGCAACGTGCTCTAGATTTAGAACGGTATGTTGCGACTCAATGTAAATTCCATCAGCCAGAAAACATAGATGCTCTTGTTGATGGTAAAGTAATTGAAGTGAAAGATCATACTTTGTTTTTAGGTTTTTTATCTATTTTAAAAGATGAACAAATTGAGCCACTTCACATCTTTCAGGACGTTTTTTCATTAGAGCCAAGCCGTTTTGAAATAGCCTATAACATGAAATGGTGGTCGGTTGTTCAGCTTGCTTTTACATTTTTAACGATTTTAAAGGAAAATGAACCGCATACATATGCAGATTTTCTAGGACTAACTTGATTTATCTGGGGTATGTGCACGTCTGATAAACGAAACAAACGTGTGCATACACAGCTGGATTCCTCTTTTCAACTCAAAAAATACAATCATCTTTACAATTCCTCTAATACTTAAAAAAACTTCACATATATTTATAAATTCTCAATAATGTTTACGAAATATTTTTAAGCCATCCATACTTGCTTAATGTTTGTTTTATAAGATTACTGTTGTAAGCAAATAAAAATAAACATAAACAAATGGAGGGTCCAACTCATGGCAATTCAAAAGTTATGGAAGAAAGGCTTAATCGGTGCATTAGCAATTTCAATGTTGGCAGCTTGCTCGGACAGTTCTTCTAATTCAAATGGGGTCAATAGTGATGCATCACTTGATGAAATTACTGAAAAAGCGAAACAAGAAGGAACGGTTAATTCAGTCGGTATGCCAGATACATGGGCAAACTGGGTAGAGACTTGGCAAGAGCTTGATACTGAATATGCCATCAAGCATCAGGATACGGATATGTCGAGTGCAGAGGAACTAGCGAAATTTGAAGCTGAAAAAGATGATGCTACTGCTGATATTGGGGATGTAGGAATTGCCTTTGGACCAATTGCCAAGGATAAAGGCCTAACATTACCATACAAAACCTCTTATTGGGATGATATTCCGGACTGGGCCAAAGATGATGAAGGCCATTGGATTGTTGGCTATACAGGTACAATTTCATTTTTAACAGATACAAACAATGTGAAAAATGCACCAACCTCTTGGGCGGATCTTAAAAATGGAGATTATCATGTCAGCATAGGGGATGCTTTAACAGCAAACCAAGCACAATTTGCGATATTAGCCGCGGCAATGGCTTTCGGTGGTGATGAATCGAATATTCAACCGGGCATTGATTTCTTTACGGAATTAGCGCAACAAGGACGTTTACAGGGAGATCCGTCCGTCGCTAATTTAGAAAAAGGGGAAATCGATGTGGCAATCTTATGGGACTTTAATGCATTAGGCTATCGTCATCAAATTGATGAACAGCGCTTTGATGTAGTAATTCCATCAGAAGGCTCTGTAACATCAGGCTATGCCACAGTAATAAATAAGTATGCGAAAAACCCTTATGCTGCCATGTTAACTCGCGAATATATTTTATCGGATGCTGGACAAGAAAATTTAGCAAAAGGTTACGCACGACCAATTCGTGAAAATGTGAAGCTTTCTCAGGAAGTAAAGAATTTATTACTGCCAGCAGAAATGTATAAAAACGCACAACCAGTTAATGATCAAAAGCAGTGGGAAGAAACAACAAAGCAAATTCCACAAATGTATCAAGAGCAGGTATTAATTCATGCCAAATAAAAAAGTCGCTCTTATTGTCATCGATGCACTTCGATTTGATACGGCATGTACACACATGGGATTTATGCAACATTTAGTAGAACGTAATATAGCTTCGCGTTTCGAGGTCCGTTCTGAAGTACCGTCTTTATCGAGACCTTTATATGAAACTATTTTAACGGGCACACCACCAATCGTTCATGGTGTAACGAGTAATATGACGGTGCGCTTATCGACACAAAGTAGTTTATTTCATTTAGCGAAAACGAATGGTCTTTCTACAGCAGCAGCAGCTTATTATTGGGTCAGTGAGCTTTATAATCGCTCGCCATTTCAGCATATGGAGGACCGTTTACAATTCGAGACAAAGCTTCCGATTGAGAATGGCTTGTTCTATTTTGAAGATCATTACCCTGACAGTCATTTATTTGCGGATGCAGCGTGGTTAATGAATCAAAAACATCCGGATTTCTTATATATTCACCCGATGAATGTAGATGATGATGGGCATAAGTTTACAGCAAACTCAGCGCAATATCGTAATCGCGTATTGGCTGTGGATGCACTATTGTCGCTATTTATTCCAAAATGTATGGCACAAGGGTACGAAGTGATTGTAACGGCAGATCATGGGATGACAAGTGATGGCAATCATGGCGGGTCAACGACTGAGGATCGGCATGTACCTATGTTTGTAATTTCCCAAGCTGTTAAAGCAGGTATAAAAGATGGCGTGGTGTCTCAGCTACAAGTAGCACCTCTCTGTTGTCACTTAATGAATATAGAGCCTTCTGAGGAGATGGTTCCACTATTATTAGAGGGTGTACAAACATTCCAACAAACTAATTAAAAAATAAAGACGCGTGCATGTCAGATTTAACGTTTATCCATTTTTAAGTTAGAAAGAAGTGGTAGTTTTGATATCTAAGAGGCAATCTTTTGCCTGGCTTACACCTTTCCTGTTACTTGTAATGTTATTTTTCCTAGTGCCATTACTGTACATGCTCGTTACGAGCTTTAGTAATAGCGAAGGATTTACGTTAGCGCAATATAAATCCGTATTAACGAATAATTATATTTTACAAGGATTTAAAAATAGTGTGACGTTATCTGTCATTTCGGCAGTAGTTGCGCTAATCGTTACGTTGTTTGCAGTTCATGCGATTATGCACTTTTCGCAGCCGGTACGGGAGAAAATTTTAATAATAACAAATTTAACTTCAAATTTTTCAGGTATTCCTTTAGCTTTTGCGTTTATTGTCTTGCTTGGTAATAGTGGACTATTTACGTTGCTATTTGAAAAATGGGAAATAGGTGCATTATCGTCCTTTTCCCTTTATAGCTGGAGTGGTTTATTGCTCATTTATATTTATTTTCAACTGCCTTTAGCATTGATGCTGCTGTATCCAATTTATGATGGCATACAGCAGCAATGGAAGGAAGCAGCTGCGCTTTTAGGTGCATCGACTTTTCAATTTTGGATAAAAATTGGTATTCCCGTTATGTTACCAGGTATTGTTGGAACCTTTAGCGTGTTATTTGCCAATGCAATGGGTGCTTATGCATCTGCATACGCCTTAACTAGTAGTAATTATAATTTAGTTGCTATACGAATTGGAGCACTGATTAAGGGAGATATTTTTGCTCAACCCGAGTTGGCAAGTGCCATTGCAGTATTGCTGGCAGTAACGATGGTGACCGCAATGCTAATAAGTGAATGGAGCATAAAGAAAACAAGGGGGAAATTGTAATGAAAAAAAGAAATTTTGCTAATAGCGTTTTCCTCCTTTTAATGTTGTATTTGCTATTGCCGATAGTAGCGACAATGCTTTATGCCTTTTCATCCAAGTGGCATAAAACAGTTTTTCCCGAGGGATTGACATTTAAGTGGCTTGCTACACTGTTCCAGGATGCAGCATTTATGCAGGCATTTGGACGTTCGGTCTTGCTTTCTGGAGGTGCAGTCGCCATTGCATTATTCGTCATTGTGCCTGCGATATTTGTCATTGTTTTATATTTTCCAAAGTATGAAAAATGGATTCAAGTGGCAGTCGTTATGGTGTATTCATTTCCTGGAATAATTTTAGCCGTTGGATTGATCCGCGTATATTCAACAATAGGTGTACCGATGATTTTGGTCGTATTGGGCGCCTATGTGATTGGTATTTTGCCATATATATATCAAGGGACTCGCAATAGCTTGCGTAATATAGATGCAAAGCAACTGTTAGACGCAGCACAATTATTAGGTGCAACTAAAACGCAAGCATTTACAAAAATACTGTTACCAACCGTTTATCCGGGCTTGTTTGCTGGCGCATTATTATCGTTTTCAGTGCTTTTCGGAGAATTTGTACTAATTAATTTAGTAGTCGGCTCGCGCTTTGAAACTGTACAAATTTATTTAATGAAAAAGCTAAGTACGAGTGGTCATATTGCCAGTGCGGTCGTCTTTATTTATATCGTTCTGATGGGCTTATTAACTTTCGCTATTGCGATATTAACGAATCGTTCGAAAGGTGCGACAAATGTATGAGCTATATTGTAATTGAAGGACTTCATAAAAAATATGAACAAACAACTGTCTTATCAAATATCGAAATGACAATTGAAAAAGGTCAATTTATTACACTTTTAGGGCCAAGTGGCTGTGGGAAAAGTACTATTTTAAGAATTGTTGCGGGCCTAACGGATGCAACAGCAGGAAAAATACAAATTGAAGGAAAAAATATGGGCGGCATCCAGCCGAAAGAGCGCCAGGTCGGGATGGTATTTCAATCCTACGCACTATTTCCGAACATGACCGTCAAAGAAAATATTGCGTTTGGCTTGCGAATGCAAAAAATAAATAATGCAGAAGTGGAGCATCGGGTGCAGGAAATTCTAGCGATCGTGCATTTGACAGAAAAGGCGAATGCATATCCAAATGAATTGTCTGGTGGTCAACAGCAACGAGTAGCGCTTGCACGCGCACTTATTGTACGACCTAAAGTGTTGCTTTTAGATGAGCCGCTAAGTGCGCTTGATGCGCAAATACGCAAAAAATTACAGAGCGATTTACGTGCAATCCAACGACAGCTTGGGATGACAATGATTTTAGTAACCCATGATCAGGATGAAGCTATGGCTGTATCAGACAAAATATTTGTTATGAGCAATGGGGAAATTGCGCAAAGCGGCACACCGACAGAAATTTATACGAATCCGAAAAGTGAATTTATTGCAAATTTCATTGGTCATTATAATGTTTTTCCACGACAAGTGTTAGAGACGATGATTGGAACGAAATTGCCTGGTAATAGTGGGAAGTTTGCCATTCGACCAGAAGCTGTTCATGTCGAGATGAAGGATGGAGACTTTTGTCTTTTAGGTGTAGCGACACAGTCGTTAATGAGTGGTAACATCATTCGTACAACTTTAGAAGGCGACTGTACATTTACAATGGAACAGTTACATCAGCGTGGGCAAACGCTTGAACTAGGTAAAAACTATAAGTGTTACGTGGCGAAGGAAGATGTGATTGCACTATCATGACGTATGCTAAAATTGAACGGTTTGAATTTATATTAAAGCAATTAGAGCTCGATGGAAAAATTATTGTGGCAAATATCGCAGAAGCATTGTTCGTAGCACCTGAAACTGTTCGTCGGGATTTGGATGAGCTAGAGCAGCAACATCTATTGACGAGAGTGCATGGTGGAGCAATTAAGTATACAAATGTTCGAACAGAACCTGCATTTTTACGGAAATTACAAATGCAAAAAGAGGCAAAGTGTATCATTGCTCGGCAGGCTGCGATGCGCATATGTGATGGGGATACGATTGCAGTTGATACAGGGACGACGACAGTGCACATTGCAGATTACTTAATGGCAGTGGATGATATTACTGTTGTTACTCATTCCATTGCCGCTGCTGCACAATTTAATCTCGCTATTGAAGAAAGACGGATGACAGGGAAAGTTATTTTATTAGGTGGAACAACAAACCCTAGACAAGCTTCGGTTGCTGGTGCAATGACATTAGAATGGTTAGGCAATATGAATTTCGACAAAGCGTTTTTATCTTGCGGTGGCATGAAGGATGGCATTGTGTATGACTATGATTTAGATGAATCACTGATTTCCCAAAAGATGCTACAGCAAAGTAAAAAGACAATATTATTAGCAGATGCATCAAAAATTAATGGCCATTCATTTTATCAAATCTGTCATTTAGCACAATGTACGGAAATAATGTGTGATATTGCTTGCCCAGAAGACTGGCAAGTATACGAAGAACAGTGGACAGTATGTAGTGGGGGGAAAAGTTAATGACAATTGATTACCATGTGCATTTAGAGGAGGGGCCCTATTCTTTCCGTTGGCTGGAACGAACATCTCGCGCGATATCGCATTTTCATGAGCCTAGAAGTACTACTAAAGGTTCCAAAGCGTTGGTTGAATGGCAAGTGTCAGCATTGGCTAGTCGATTACATAATGGCTGCTATAGTGAAGAATGGCTTGACCTATATTTACAAAAGGCAAAACAACTTGGTTTACGAGAGGTTGGTATTGTCGATCATTTGTATCGCTTTCATGAGGCTCGCTCCTATTTTGAACAATATATGCAATTAGATGATTCACAAGAAATCGGTCGACTGCAACGATACTGGCTAGATAGTGTGATGACTGAAAATATGGACGATTTCGTATTAGCGATAGCACAGGCAAAGAAAAAATGGCGTCAGCATGGTGTCGAGTTAAAGCTAGGCATTGAAGCGGATTACTTTGTAGGTGGCGAGACGCAATTGGCATCGCTACTAGAAGGACACCCTTGGGATTATGTGATTGGCTCTGTTCATTTTGTAGATGGCTGGGGCTTTGATAATCCACAAACAGAGCATTTATTTGCTAATATGGATCAAACAACATTGCAAAAAAACTATACGCAGTTTTTTTCAACGGTCGTGCAAATGATACAGTCTAACATGTTTGATTTTGTGGCTCACTTAGATAATTTTAAAGTTTTTCATTATCATGTTGAGGATGAGGCGTTTAATCTTTTATGGTATGAACAAATCGCACGAGCGCTTGTTAACACACAAACGGCTACGGAAATTAATGCAGGGTTATATTATCGCTATCCCGTCCAAGAAATGTGCCCAGGTCCATTGTTTTTGCAGATTTTAGTGCAACGAGGTGTAGAATTTACCGTTTCTTCAGACGCCCATTTCCCTGATGATTTAGGAAAATATACGTTTGCCAATACTGATTTGCTAAAGAGCTTAGGCGTTCAACACCTAGTAGGGTTCGATCAACGCACAAAAAAATATATAGAGTTATAACAAAAATCACCGTTGATAATGTCATCGGTGATTTTTGCTAGGTATCTATGCTAAGTATCATGCATTTAAACAGTTATACTTGTTGTTGGCAGCGAAGGGGGTGACTCCTGCGGGAATGCACGCAGAATAAGACGCAACAGACCACGCGATAGCGGGGGTTGCGACTTACGAATGTGCCCGCGGAAAGCACCGCCGTAGTGGACAACAACGACATTGCAAAAAAGTGTTAGATTGATTACTGTCAATCTAACACTTTTTCTCTTTTGTCCCAGCCTCCTTGTTTATTATGAAGCAATAGACAAGAACGACGGAATATTTTTAATAAGAAGTGTATTTAAGTCGAAACCACGACATTTAGTACACAAACCTTGTAGGAAGTAGTAATCATTCAGTATAATAGTAAAATGGGAATTCGAATGCACGGATTTCGTTTGAAAGGAGTTACCTGACCTGCAATGAATGAGGAACAACGATTAACCAGTCAACAAGTCAATCAACCAAAAAAAGAAGACAAGCCTGAAAAGGATTATAGTAAATATTTTGAGAAGGTCTTTACTGCACCTTCATTAAAAGATGCAAAAAAACGCGGCAAAGAAGAAGTGAAATACCATAAAGACTTCCAAATAGCCGAACAATTTGCTGGCATGGGCGAGGGACGGACTTTCTATATCCGTACATATGGCTGCCAAATGAATGAGCACGATACAGAAGTGATGGCTGGGATATTTATGCAGCTCGGTTATACTTCAACAGATATTATCGAGGAAGCAGATGTGGTGCTACTCAATACATGTGCAATCCGTGAAAATGCAGAGAACAAAGTATTTGGAGAGCTTGGTTTCCTGCTAAAATATAAACGCAAAAATCCAGAAATGCTAATTGGTGTATGTGGCTGTATGTCGCAAGAAGAATCTGTAGTTAATAAAATTTTAAAAACGTATCCGCACGTCGATATGGTATTTGGCACACACAATATACACCGTTTGCCAAATATTTTAAAAGAAGCATACATGTCGAAGGAAATGGTTGTAGAGGTTTGGTCTAAAGAGGGCGACGTTATTGAAAACTTGCCGAAAAAACGTTTAGGTTCCATTAAAGCCTGGGTCAATATAATGTACGGCTGTGACAAGTTTTGTACGTATTGTATCGTGCCATATACGCGTGGGAAAGAACGTAGTCGACGTCCCGAGGAAATCATTGCTGAAGTTCGTGAGCTAGCAGCGGCGGGCTATAAAGAAATTATGCTCCTTGGCCAAAATGTCAACGCTTACGGGAAAGACTTTGAGGACCTTGATTACCGCCTAGGTGACTTAATGGATGAATTGCGAAAAATTGATATTCCGCGTATTCGCTTTACAACAAGTCACCCTCGTGATTTCGATGATTATTTAATTGAAGTGCTAGCAAAAGGTGGGAACTTAGTTGAACATATTCATTTACCAGTACAATCGGGTTCAAATGATGTGTTAAAAATTATGGCTCGTAAATATAGTCGTGAGCATTTCCTTAGCCTAGTAGATAAGATTAAAGCTGCAATTCCAGGTGTGACGTTAACAACGGATATTATTGTCGGTTATCCAAACGAAACAGAGGAGCAATTTGAAGAGACGATATCACTATACCGTGAAGTAGGCTTTGAAATGGCCTTTACGTATATTTACTCTCCTCGAGAAGGTACGCCAGCTGCGAAGATGGTTGACAATGTACCAGAAGATGTGAAAAAAGAGCGTCTACATCGTTTAAATGCAGTCGTACAAGAATATTCTAGAAAAGCGCTTGAAGGCTTGAAAGGCGAAATCGTAGAAGTGTTAGTGGAAGGAACAAGTAAACGTCGTGATGACGTACTTGCCGGCTATACGCGTAAAAATCGCCTAGTGAATTTTAAAGCACCAACAGCGTTGATTGGGCAGTTAGTGAAAGTGAAAATAACGGAGGCTACTTCTTATTCATTAACAGGAGAATTTGTGGAAGTAGTAAAAAATGAAAAGGTGGAAGCGTAAATGACACAAGTATTGTATACAAAAGAAGATTTAATTAAAAAATCCCATGAAATTGCGCATATGATTGCGAATACACCGGAAGTTGATTTTTTTAAAAAAGCTGAAGCACAAATTAATGAAAATCAACTTGTTCGTGAACGTATTGCTAGTTTAAAAAGCTTGCAAAAACAAGCAGTAAACTTCCAGCACTTAGGTAAAGAAAAAGCATTAAAAATGATCGAAGACAAAATAGAAAAAATCGAAGAAGAAATTAATGCCATTCCTGTCGTGCAGCAATTTAAAGAATCACAAGGTGATGTGAATGACTTATTACAATTAGTGTCGAACACAATTGCCAATAACGTTACAAATGAAATTGTGCGTTCAACAGGTGGCGATGTGTTACGTGGTGAAACTGGCTCTTATGTACAAAATTCTCAACCAGGTAGCTGTTCATAAATAAATAATAGAAGAAACAGCCCGAATGACTGCATTCGGGCTATTTTTATGGCGCAATTTAGCAAGGGGTTTACACATAATGAAAGCCTCTACTAAAGCTGTTGAATGCAAAAATGTATAAAGGAAGTCAATTCGATTCTATGAAATATGTTCACCCAATGGGCGCTACCTGCATATGATGGAGTGAAAAGAGTCGAAGGAGGAATTGCGCTGAAACGTTTACGACAAATCGTGACGAAAGCAGTAGTTGCCAAAGGGAAGAAGAGAACGGAAGAACGTGTAACGTTATGTCCAACAAATAAACCGACGAGTATTCTCGGTTGCTGGGTAATCAACCATACTTGTTCAGCAAAAAAAGTCGGTAAATTTGTAGAAGTGTCAGGAAAGTTTGATGTCAATGTATGGTATGCTTATAGTAATCATTCGAAAACAGCAGTGTTTTCAGAAACGGTTCACTATAAAGACAAAGTAAAGCTTAATTTTAGAGATGGCGAAGTAACAGTTGGCGATGATGTGCGTGTGCGTGTAATACAAGAACCAAATTGCATGGAAGCGGTAATTTCTCCATGTGGAACAAAATTTGAAATTGTAGTAGAACGTGAGACTGTCGTTGAAGTAATGGGTGAAATGACAATTTGTATTAGTGTACATCCGCTAGATTTCGAAGAGGAATGGAATTTTAATGATGAAAGTTCATCTTCATCATCTTCATCATCAAGCTCTAGTTCCAGTTCTTCTAGCTCAAGTAGTGAAGGAAGATTCGTTTTAGAGTCCTCATCGTTTCCTGACGAACGTCCAAGATAATATACAAGATAATATTTTTTGATACATGCGAAATGCTAGCATCTTTACAAAGGTGAAATAAGCGTTTCGCATGTATCTTTTGTTATAATAAATATAACGATTAGGGGAAGAAGCACTCAATGGATAGTTCAGCCTTTAGAAGGCGTTAATATGTTAGCCTAGATTTATCGCTCTAAGTAGCAATTGCTAACGTAACTACAAGTGTACATACCCATAGCACAATACAAAATTTATCTAAACGCAAATATGCCAATGCGTATTTGATTTAAATGGCAAGAGCGAGGGAATTTTTAAATGACAACTTATACACCAATGATGCAACAATATTTGCAAGTAAAAGAAGATTATAAGGATGCCTTTTTATTTTTTAGATTAGGTGACTTTTACGAAATGTTTTTTGAAGATGCAATTAATGCATCACAAATTTTAGAAATTACATTAACGAGTCGAGATGCAGGCGCTAAGGAGCGTATTCCAATGTGTGGGGTACCACATCACTCGGCAAAAAATTATATTGAAACACTTGTGCAAAAAGGCTATAAGGTTGCAATTTGTGAGCAAACGGAAGATCCTAAGCAAGCAAAAGGTGTAGTCAAACGTGAAGTAGTCCAACTTATTACGCCAGGTACTATTATGGAAGGTAAGGCGCTAGATGGTAAAACCAATCATTTTATAGGCGCAGCAGAACAATTGGATGCCACGACATTTGGCTATGCCTACTTGGATCTATCTACAGGTGAAGCAATAGCGTCAACAATTGAAGGGGATGGCAAGGCACTTCTGATGCAGATGCAGGCATATGGTATTCGAGAATTAATCGTAACAGAGAGCTTACAGCTTTTGTTGGCAGAACATGCAATGAATGTTGGCATTGTCCTATCCGTTGAAGAAGATGAAATGGCGATGGACAAAGCGGTGACCTATTTAGAAGCTGTTCCAGCAACTATACAGTTAGCTTGCCTTCGTTTGCTTCATTATATCGATAAGACACAAATGCGTTCACTTTCTCATATTCAAGCGTTTACCTTTAATGAAATGAAAAACTATCTACGCATCGATTCTAGCTCAAAGCGAAACTTAGAACTGATTCAGTCCATTCGTGGCGGCGACCAAAAAGGTACATTGTTATGGCTATTAGATGACACTGTTACAGCGATGGGTGGGCGTAAGCTGAAGCAGTGGCTACATCAACCGTTAGCATCACGCTCAGCTATTGAGGATAGACTTGCGATGGTTAGTGATTTGTTAGAAGAATATTTTGTAAGATCAGAATTACAAATTTCTCTAAAACAAGTATATGATTTAGAACGTTTAGCTGGTCGTGTGGCGTTTGGCAATGTAGGCGGACGCGATTTAGCACAGCTTCGCGATTCATTACGACAAGTTCCAGTTATTCAACAACAGCTAATTGGAGCAAATAAAGAAACATTGCACAAGTTAGGTGCAGCACTCGATACATGTGCTGACGTTGAGGCTTTATTGGCACTTGCTATTACAGATAACCCACCAATCACTATTAAAGAAGGTGATGTTATCCGAGATGGCTATAATGAACGATTAGATGAACTGCGTTATGCGTCTCGCAATGGCAAAGACTGGATAGCCCAGTTAGAACAAGCGGAACGTGCAAAAACGGGCATTAAAAACTTGAAAATAGGCTATAACCGTATTTTTGGCTATTATATCGAAATTACAAAATCTAATATCCATTTGGCAGATTTAACACGCTATGAACGTAAACAAACACTCGCAAATGCGGAACGTTATATTACGCAGGAACTGAAAGAAAAAGAGTCACTTATTTTGAATGCCGAGGAAGAAAGCTTGGCATTGGAGTACAACCTATTCGTTGAAATACGTGAACAATTAAAATCATTCATTCCACGTGTACAAGCGTTAGCATCGAGCATTAGTGAATTAGATGTATTGCTTAGCTTTGCAAGCGTTTCTGAAAAATATCGTTTTACGAAGCCCGAATTTCATGCGGGACGTGCGCTTGAAATTATTGAAGGACGACACCCCGTTGTAGAGAAAATGCTCAATAAGCAAATGTATGTACCGAATGATTGTGTGCTCGAAGAAAATCACAACATGATGCTCATTACGGGGCCCAATATGTCTGGTAAAAGTACGTATATGCGCCAAGTTGCACTCATTGTTGTGATGGCACAAATGGGATGCTATGTGCCAGCGGAAAAGGCAAGATTACCAATTACAGATCAAATTTTTACACGGATTGGTGCAGCGGATGATTTAGCTGCAGGACAATCAACATTTATGGTAGAAATGCTAGAATCACAGCATGCAATTATGCATGCAACTCAAAATAGCTTAATGCTGTTTGATGAAATTGGTCGTGGAACATCCACATATGATGGTATGAGTCTTGCGCAATCTATGATGGAATATATTCATGACAAAATCGGCGCAAATACACTTTTCTCTACACATTATCATGAATTGACAGCTTTAGAAAAAGAGTTACCTCGCTTACAAAATGTGCATGTATCTGCCACTGAAAAGAATGGAACAGTTGTCTTTTTACACAAGGTGAAAAAGGGGGCGGCAGATAAATCATATGGTATTCATGTAGCCCAGCTAGCACAATTACCAGAGGAAATTTTAGAGAGAGCACGTATATTGCTCGAAAACTTTGAGGCAGGTAAAGAAATTCCTGTGTCCCAAGAAGTAGTTGAACAACCTGTACAAATGTCGCTCTTTACAGAAGAAGCAGCGTTGCCTTCAGCTGAGGCAGATGTCTTGAAAAGCTTGGAGAAGGTGAATATTCTAGGCACATCACCAATGCAGGCCATTAATATTTTATATGAATTACAACAGCAATTAGTTAACGCTAAAAAATAAAGGAGTGAAGCGCCATGGGGAAAATTCAAATTATGGACGCGTGGCTATCCAATAGAATTGCCGCGGGGGAAGTAGTAGAACGACCAGCATCTGTAGTCAAAGAACTAGTCGAAAATGCAATTGATGCTGGGAGTACGTCCATTGATGTCTTTTTACTAGAAGCGGGCCTCACTTCAATTCAAGTTATTGATAATGGTAGTGGGATGGATGAGGAAGACGCACTGATCTCTTTCTCACGCCATGCAACAAGTAAGATTCATCAGGAGCATGATTTATTTCGTATTCGTACTTTAGGATTTCGTGGTGAGGCATTAGCATCAATCGCATCGGTATCCAAAATGACGATGATTACTTCGACTGGTGAATCTGGGACGTATGTGGAACTAGAGGGTGGCCATGTGACAGTGCAAAAGCCTGGGCCATTGCGTAAAGGAACAGATATTACAGTGGCACAGCTATTTTTCAATACGCCTGCGCGTTTAAAATATATGAAAACGATACAAACCGAGCTTGGGCATACGATTGATCTTATGAACCGTCTAGCGCTTGGTAATCCACAAATTGCCTTTCGATTGCTACATAACGGTCAGCAGTTGCTACAGACAAATGGACGAGGCGATGTACAGCAAGTACTTGCTGCGATTTATGGGATGCATAATGCGAAAAAAATGGTGCCATTTCAAGGGGAGTCTCATGACTATAAGGTGTCGGGCTTTATATCTTTACCAGAGGTGACGCGTGCTTCTAAAAATTATATGTCGCTGTTTGTTAATGGTCGTTGGGTGAAACATTATTTGGTGCAAAAGGCTATTATCGACGCATACCATACGTATTTACCGATTGAACGTTTTCCAATTGTAGCACTTTATATTGAAGGTGATCCTTATTTAACAGACGTAAATGTTCATCCAGCCAAACACCAAATACGTTTAAGTAAAGAACCAGAGCTACTGAAATTGATTGAAGAAACGGTTTGTGGCAAAATTCGAGAAGTTATGCGTGTACCACTAATGGAAAAGAAAGAAAAAATTCCGAAACCTGCAACAGAACAGCTGAATATTTGGAAGCCTACCCCGAAGCTGGATGTCGAAAAAATGAATGCTATCGTTGAAAAGCTTTATGATGCGCAAACTGTTCAAGAGTCCAGCATATTGCCAGTTGAGGAGCCAGCACCAACAGCTACAGTTATAGAAGAGAGCTGGCAACCAATTCAACAATTAGAAACAAATCAGGCTGAAGTAGAGTCACCAATAGAGCACATGGAATTTCTAAATGAGGAACCTCAAATAGAAGAATCTCAAATAGAAGAGCCTAAAAAAGAACCATTCCCTGCTCTTGAAGTAGTAGGGCAAATTCACGGGACATATATCGTTGCGCAAATGGAGGATGGCTTTTATTTAATCGACCAACATGCGGCACAGGAGCGTATTAAGTACGAGTTTTTCCGTGAAAAGGTTGGGCAAGTTAATCCGAACGAAAGACAGACATTATTACTTCCCTTGACCTTCCATTACGCAGCAGACGAGGCGCTTATACTGCGTGAAAATAGACAGCAGCTAGAGGCTGTTGGCGTATTTTTAGAGGATTTTGGACAGTCATCATTTGTTATTCGTGAGCATCCTAGTTGGTTTCCAAATGGCGAGGAGCAGGACATTATTGAGGATTTAATTGAGCAAGTATTGACGACGAAAAAGGCAGATGTTAAAAAAATGCGTGAGGCAGCAGCCATTATGATGAGCTGTAAAAAGTCTATTAAGGCTAATCATTATTTAACGAAAGAGCAAATGGTTGCATTGCTAGACGATTTACGCGAAGCAGACAATCCATTTACCTGTCCACATGGTCGCCCAGTGCTAATTCATTTTACAACCTATGAAGTGGAAAAAATGTTCAAACGGGTAATGTAGTGATAACTGAGCATCGAGGTCGCAGTAAATAAAAGAAAAACCTACAGCAATCTCGTGCGTGGTGAGAAAACCTAAGGGGGAGAAAAAATGGGTGAATTTATTTTAGCAATTGATCAAGGTACGACAAGTTCAAGAGCGATTTTATTCAATCATAAAGGTGAAATTGTCCATGTTGCACAAAAGGAATTTCAGCAGTATTTTCCGAAGGCAGGCTGGGTAGAGCATAATGCCAATGAGATTTGGGGATCAGTGCTCTCAGTTATCGCAGCTGTGTTAACTGAAAGTGGTCATGAAGCAAGTGAGGTTCATGCAATTGGCATTACAAATCAGCGGGAAACTACGGTAGTTTGGGATAAACATACTGGTCAGCCTGTCTACAATGCTATCGTTTGGCAATCAAGGCAAACCCAGGACATTGTTAAAGAGTTGAAGGAACAAGGCCATGAAAACATGTTTCAACAAAAGACAGGGTTACGTCTGGATTCCTATTTCTCTGCAACAAAAATTAAATGGATTTTAGACAATGTTGAAGGTGCACGTGACAAGGCGGAAAATGGTGATTTACTCTTCGGCACGATTGATTCTTGGATTGTTTGGCGATTATCAAAAGGGAAGGCACATATTACGGATTATTCGAATGCGGCGCGGACATTACTTTATAATATCCATGAACTACAGTGGGACGAAGAGCTTTGCGAGCTACTAAATATCCCAATGACGATGTTACCAGAAGTAAGAAATTCGTCAGAAATTTATACGAAGACCGCACCGAGCGTATTTTTTGGGCAAGAAACGCCAATTGCAGGTATTGCTGGCGACCAGCAGGCAGCGCTCTTTGGGCAAACATGCTTTGCGAAGGGCATGGCTAAAAATACGTACGGTACCGGCTGTTTTATGTTGTTAAATACAGGTGAACAGGCTATACATTCTGAAAATGGTTTGCTTACAACGATTGCTTGGGGCATTGATGGCACTGTGACATATGCATTAGAAGGCAGTGTCTTTGTAGCAGGTTCAGCAATTCAGTGGTTACGTGATGGTCTTCGCATGATTCGCACTGCTAAAGAATCTGAAAAATATGCAACAAAGGTAGCTGATACAGATGGTGTATACGTTGTACCTGCATTTGTAGGATTAGGCACACCATATTGGGATACCGATGCCCGTGGCGCTATTTTTGGTTTAACACGGGGTACTTCAAAAGAACATTTTATCCGCGCAACGCTTGAATCATTGGCTTACCAGACGAAAGATGTACTGGATGCAATGGAGGAAGCGGCTGGCACACCAATTGAAGTATTGCGGGTAGATGGTGGAGCAGTAAGTAATGGCTTCTTAATGCAATTCCAAAGTGATATTTTACAGTTAGAGGTGGAGTTAGCAAAGCTTAATGAATCGACTGCACTCGGGGCAGCCTATTTAGCAGGGCTGGCAACGGGATTTTGGGAAAATAAAGAGGCGTTAGCTGCATTATGGGCAAATGGGAAAACCTATCAACCCAAAATGAGCACAGAGCAAAGCGCGATATTATATGCGGGCTGGCAAAGAGCTGTGGAAGCTACACGTTTATTCAAATCATAGCTAATGGGGGAGAAAGTATGTTTTCATTTGAGAACCGTCCTAAAATTATGGATTATTTAGAGCAATATAGCTTTGACGTATTAGTAATTGGAGGTGGCATTACTGGTGCTGGAATTGCACTCGATGCCGCATCAAGAGGATTATCTGTCGCATTGATTGAGATGCAGGATTTTGCGGCTGGTACATCAAGCCGTTCAACAAAGCTAATTCACGGAGGCCTTCGATATTTAAAACAATTTGATATGGGTGTAGTGGCTGAAGTCGGGCGTGAACGCGAAATTGTTTATGATAATGCTGTTCATGTAACGACGCCTGAAAAGATGCTGTTGCCTTTATATAAGCATGGTTCACTTGGTCCATTTACGACTTCAATAGCATTGAAGGTTTATGACCGATTAGCAGGTGTGAAAAAGCAAGAACGTCGCACAATGTTGAGTGCACAAGAAACAGCAGCGCTTGAGCCATTATTAAAGCGTGATGAGCTCGTTGGCGGCGGCTATTATGTGGAGTATCGTACCGATGATGCACGTTTAACAATTGAAGTGTTAAAAAAAGCGGTTGAATATGGCGCACTTTGTGTAAACTATGCTGAAATGACAGGATTTTTATATAACAAGAAAAAGCTAATTGGGGCAAAAGTAAAAGATCATGTAACAGGAAAAGTAGTGGAAGTTCATGCGGCGCAAATCGTCAACGCTACTGGCCCTTGGGTAGATGAAGTACGACAAAAAGATAAAAGTACGGACAAAAAACAATTACGTCTGACAAAAGGTGTCCATATTGTACTCAATCAAAAGCACTTCCCATTGCAACAGGCAGTCTATTTTGATATTCCAGATGGTCGTATGGCTTTTGCAATTCCACGTGATGGTAAAACATATTTAGGGACAACGGATACAGTTTATGAAGGAAATCCTATACACCCTACTGCAACACAACAAGATGTAGATTATTTAATTGAGGCTGCTAAAAATGTTTTTCCAACAGCCGAAATTACAAGAGAAACAGTTGAATCTTCTTGGGCAGGTGTACGTCCACTTATTTTCGAAAAAGGTAAAGACCCTTCTGAAATTTCGCGTAAAGATGAGATTTGGACAGCATCAAGTGGTTTGATGACCATTGCTGGTGGCAAGCTAACAGGCTACCGCCAAATGGCCGAAACAATTGTTGATAAAATTGTCAAAACACATAAATTTAAGCATGCAAGTCCATGTATGACACGTGAGCTGTCGCTTTCGGGTGCAAAGGGCATAAATGCTATTAATTTCCCTGATTATACTGCATATAAAGCTAGAGAGGGTGTTCAGTATGGCCTGAATTATGATGAAGCAAAGCATCTTGTGCAAAAGTATGGTACAAATGTTGACGCTTTATTTGATCAGGTAAAGTATTTGCATGAGCATGGCAGTACGATGCCTCTCGTGTTACATGCGATGCTGCTCTATGGTATAGAAGCGGAAATGGTTTATACACCTTGTGATTTCTTTATTCGTCGTACGGGATTATTATACTTTGATATTGATGCAGTGAAACGATATAAGGAGCAAGTAATTCAAGTAATGCAACAGCGTTTTCACTACTCAGAATCCCAAAGAAATACTTATGTTGCTCAATTAGAACAAGCCATAATAGATGCGACAAGTTTTGCAGATGTGGAGGTGTAGTAAATGGAAGAGCGTTATATGAAAATGTCGGATGGACATTTTGTGTTTACGCGAACATTGACTCCGGCTATTCCATGCATAGGTCATTTTCATATTTTACATGGCATGGCAGAGCATAGTGGACGTTATCTAAAATTTGCTCGAATACTATGTGCAGCAGGCTATGCAGTTACGATGCATGATCATCGTGGACATGGAGAAACAGCATCTTATAACGGCACATTAGGTTTTTTCGCTGAGAAAAATGGTTTTGACCGTGTTGTTGAAGATGCCCATGAAGTGATAATAACTATGCATGCCCAGTATGCAGATGTGCCTTTCATTTTGTTCGGTCATAGTATGGGTTCTTTTATTGCTAGAAGGTATATTCAGCTTTACGGCAATGGCGTGGATAACGTTATACTTTGTGGAACAGGAAACGTTTCAACATTGCATAAGATTGGACATTATGTTGCACAAGTATTAGCAATGCAGATGGGCAAAGAGTTGGAGAGCCCTTTATTAAATAAATTGAGTTTTGGGAGCTTCAATAAGCAAGTTCCAAATGCTAAAACAGCGTATGATTGGTTATGTTCTGTAGAGCATGAGGTGCAAAAATATATTGATGATCCATATTGTGGCTTTATACCAACAAACCAATTTTTTGTTGATTTAACGGCTGGCCTTATGGTGCTAAATCGAAAAAAAGAGATTGAAAAAATAAATAAAAACTTACCGATCCTTTTGATAAGTGGTAGCAAGGACCCTGTTGGTGACGGTGGTCAAGGAGTGTATACAGTGGCAGAGCGTTTTGTAGAAGCAGGTATACAGGATGTTACAGTCTATTTATTTGAAGATAAGCGACACGAAATTTTAAATGAAGACAATCATCAGGCGGTTCATCAAGTTTTATTACGGTGGTTAAAAAAGTATGATACAAAATAAAATTCAGCAAGCAGAGGTTGTTGCAATCGTTGGACCAACGGCCTCTGGTAAAACAGCACTGAGCATTGAGCTAGCAAAAAAGTATAATGGTGAAATTATTAATGGCGATTCGATGCAAATTTATAAAGACTTAAATATTGGTACAGCGAAAATTACCGAGGAAGAGATGCAAGGTGTACCACATCATTTATTAAGCTTCAAAGAGCCAACAGAATCATTTTCAGTAGCGGATTATCAAAAACTGGTGCGTGCCAAAATTAGTGAAATACAGGCACGCGGGAAGTTGCCAATTATTGTTGGAGGCTCTGGATTATATGTACAAGCAGTGCTCTATGATTTCCAATTTACGGAGGAGCAGGTAGATGAGGTAGCACGTAAGGCGTATTATGAGGAGCTAGAAAAGTTGGGTCCTGAAGCAATGCATGCAAAACTACTAGCATTGGATCCGAAAACGGCAGAAACAATTCATCCGAATAATACAAGACGTGTTATTCGAGCATTAGAAATGATTGAATTAAGTGGTGTTTCAAAAGCTTCAGATGAACATAATCGTGGAGAAATCCCCCTTTATCGCCATTTGATTTTAGGGCTTGGAGAAAATATGTCACGCGATGAGCTTTATGATCGCATAAATCGCCGAGTAGATTTGATGATGGACAAAGGGCTGTTACAAGAAGTAAAAGGGTTATGGCAGCAAAATATTCGAGGTGTACAGTCAATACAAGCGATTGGCTATAAGGAATTGTATGATTACTTAGATGGTAGATGCACATTAGAAGAAGCAATTGAAAGTTTAAAACAAAATTCTCGTCGCTACGCGAAAAGACAACTTACTTATTTCCGTAATAAGATGGACATTCATTTTATTGAAAAAGACTAAAAACTTTAATAATTTCTAAAAATTACTAATTGATAAATTGGTATAACATGCTACTATAGGAATGAAGAGGTAGAAAGAGAGTAGGGGAGGCGCAATCTATGAAATCAATCAATTTGCAAGATACGTTTTTGAACCATCTACGTAAAAACAGTGTTTTTGTAACTGTGTTTCTGTTAAACGGGTTCCAGTTAAAAGGAACAGTGAAATCCTATGACAACTTTACAGTATTATTAGTTGATGCTGAAAGCAAACAGCATCTCATTTACAAACACGCAATTTCTACTTTCGTTCCAGCAAAGCAAGTCGAATTTTTAGAGACAGAAGAATAGAGTCATTTTAAGCAGCTAGTGCTACATCACTAGCTGTTTTTTTTCGTTCACGCTATAATGTAATAGGAAATTGATATATTGGAGGACTATAAAGATGAAATCAATGGATACAACGCAATTATTAGAACAACTAGATGCTAACGAAGACCTATACATTATTGATGTGCGAGAAGATGATGAGGTAGCACAAGGTGTCATTCCTGGTGCTAAGCATATAGCGCTTGGAACAATTCCAGAGCGTTTAGATGAGATAGATAGATCTAAGCCTTATATTATCGTATGTAAAGCTGGCGGACGCTCGGCAAATGCATGTGCTTATTTAGAAGCACAAGGCTTTGATGTAACAAATCTTGAAGGCGGCATGCTTGCCTATGATGGGGAATTAGAATTTAAATAATGTAAGATGAAGGTATTTAACAAGTCAGTTGTTAAATACCTCATTTTTTTGTTTATATTAAATGATGGCAATGCAAAAAGTGCTGTTACCAAAACTTTTAACAATATTGACACTCAAAAAACTTTGTCGTAAATTTAAATTAATTACATAAAAGCATTAGGTGCCCACGTTGGGAGAATAGGGAATAAAGTGAAATGCTTTAGCGGTCCCACCACTGTAAAATGGAGTTTTATAGAGAATACCACTAGCGATGGCTGGGAAGGTTCTATAAAATGTTGAGATTGAGCCAGGAGACCTGCCTAATTGCTTCGGATGATATGGACGATGGAAAAGTCTGTAGTTTATTTGTTATGAAATAAACTACAGGCTTTTCTATTTTTTTCATTCTTTTATGTAAAAGGCTAAAAAAAGGAGAGATGATGATGCAATTGCTACAACAAACGATTCAACACATTCAACGTACTAACAACAAAATGATGGAAAATGCAAAGGAACGTATAGATTCTCTTAGCAAGCCACCAAGCAGTTTAGGGAAGCTGGAGTCGCTTGCTATACAACTAACTGGGATTACGGGAGAACTATATCCTAAACTCGATAACAAAGTGATCATCGTTTGTGCGGCAGATCACGGTGTTTGTGACGAAGGGGTAACATCGAATCCACAAAACGTAACATTTTTTCAAACATTGAATTTTCCTAAAGGGGTAACAGGTGTTTGTGCTATTGCTAAAATAACAAATGCAAAAATTGTAACGGTGGATGTCGGTGTCAAAGAGGATATTCCGCTTAATGCTGGTGTACTAATAAAAAAAATTAAATATGGTACGGATAATATGGCGAAAGGTCCAGCGATGACGAGGGAAGAAGCAGTCCAATCAATTGAAGTAGGCATAGAAATAGCGACATCAGAAATAGCAAAAGGAGCAAATGTTCTTGGTACTGGTGAAATGGGGATAGGCAATACAACACCTAGTGCAGCTATATTATCAGTACTTCATGCTTGTCATCCGCATGAAGTGACGGGATTCGGTGCAGGGCTAGGGTTAGGAGGAATTGAACATAAAGTAGCTGTTATTCAAAAGGCTATCGAAATAAACAAACCTAATCGTCATGATGCAATCGATATACTTGCAAAAGTTGGTGGGTTAGAAATAGGGGCTATGGCTGGAGTAATCCTTGCGGCTGCCGCAAATCGCAAACCAGTTGTCATTGATGGCTTTATTTCTACAGTAGCTGCACTAATTGCATATGAGCTTGAACCAAAAGTACAAGACTATATCATACCTTCTCATGCATCAGAAGAACCTGGGGCAAAAATAGCAGCCGAATTGCTAGGAGTAGAGCCGATGCTTCATATGAATATGCGATTGGGCGAGGGCTCTGGCGCAGCATTAGCGTTTCCAATTCTAGACGCAGCTTGTTCGATGATGAGCAATATGGCTACATTAGCAGAGTCTATGGCGCTAATAGATAAATAATAATTGACGAGGAATAAGGTTTGTTCTTAGAGCGAAGGAAATAGTATATGCAATCTAGTTGATGGTAGCGAAGGTTGCGGCTTACATCGTGCCCGCGAAAAGCACACGCCGAAGCGGACATCAACGGTAAAGCAGAAAGAGTTCGATTAATGTGATGGCGTTTTTACGCTATGTAAGAAGAATGAAACTATAGCTGTTCATTCTTTGGCAGTAAATAAAAAATTAGAAGAGAACACGAGTTGATGGTAGCGAAGGTGGGCGACTCCTGCGGGAACGCACGCAGTGTAAGCCGCAACAAACCGCGCGTTAGCGAAGGTTGCGGCTTACGTTGTGCCCGCGGAAAGCGCACACCGAAGCGGACATCAACGGTAAAGCAGAAAGAGTTCGACTAATGTGATGGCGTTTTTACGCTATGTAAGAAGAATGAAACTATAGCTGTTCATTCTTTTGCAGTAAATAAAAAATTAGAAGAGAACACGAGTTGATGGTAGCGAAGGTGGGCGACTCCTGCGGGAACGCACGCAGTGTAAGACGCAACAAACCGCGCGTTAGCGAAGGTTGCGGCTTACGTCATGCCCGCGGAAAGCGCACACCGAAGCGGACATCAACGATATAGAGTTCGACTAATATGATGACATTTTTACGTTGTACCCGCAGAAAGCACTCGCCGAAGCGGACAATAATGGTATAGCCTCTATTAAGCTCGGTTCAACTTCCGTAACGGCAAACGCCATTTCTTCATATATGAAAGAACTCGTAAAACCGTAATGACACCGAATAATACATATAAGAAAATATCGCCTGGTAGTAATTCCAGTCCAATTAGAAGACCTGCAAGTGCTGCCCAGACACCGTAAATTTCATCGCGTAGCACGAGTGGCTTCCGTCCAGCCAATAAATCCCGAACAATACCACCGCCTGAACCAGTTAAAACAGCAGCAACAATGACTGCACTAATTGGCATATTGAGTTTGACAGCGTACAATGCACCTTGTATAGCAAAAGCCGATAAACCAATAGCATCTGTGAAATTGCCCCAACGATGCCAATGCTGTATTAGATGATGCGGAAAAATAAAAAATATAGTAATTGCAGCAATCGCAATTTGGAACATCATATCTTGCCCCCACAATGTTGTGACAGGTAGACCAATCAGTAAATTACGAATGGCACCTCCACCGAATGCAGTTACAATGCCAAGTATATATACACCGAATAAATCGTATTCTTCTTCCATTGCAATTATTGCCCCGGAAATAGCGAAGGCAATTGTCCCGATGATGCTAAAAACTTCCCAAGCCATCACTTTCCCCCCTTATACGAGAATAATTTGTAGTAAGTCCGCCCCTTAGCTTAGCGCATTTAACAGCTAGACACAATAGCAATTTTTGCAGGGTTGCAAACAAATTGATAAGATAGGAAAGAACAATTTGAAACGGAGACGAAAACAATGACTTTTACAACCCATTTAACAGCAGAAACGTTAACATTAGCGGAAAAAATAGAAGAAAAGGTGCGCCCTTATCATACGAAGGTAGAGAATATGGCGTTCGTCAATCAGCAAAAGGTACTTTCCGCATTCAGAGCGCATCAAGTAAGCGATTTTCATTTACATCCGTCAAATGGCTATGGCTATGATGACGAGGGACGTGACAATCTTGAGCGTGTATATGCACAAGTTTTTGGAGCAGAGGCGGCGATTGTCCGTCCGCAAATCATATCTGGTACACATGCGATTACG
Organism: Lysinibacillus sp. NPDC097162; assembly: GCF_044762185.1. Classification (NCBI taxonomy): domain Bacteria; kingdom Bacillati; phylum Bacillota; class Bacilli; order Caryophanales; family Bacillaceae; genus Lysinibacillus; species Lysinibacillus sp. NPDC097162. The sequence goes on from NZ_JBIWDT010000001.1 coordinate 310,470, forward strand.
CTTAGTCTATTCGGTGTGCTACGACCAGGTGATGAATTGCTTTATATTTCAGGTCAACCATATGACACGCTACAATCGATTGTCGATGGTGGTGACAAAGATACGGGTTCGCTGAAGGATTATAAAATTGGTTATCGCCATGTAGATTTGATTGACAATAAAGAAATTGATTGGACTGCAGTTGCTGCAGCTATTACACCAAACACGAAAATGATAGCTATTCAACGTTCAAAAGGCTATGCAACTCGTCCTTCCTTTACCATCTCACAAATTGCAAAAATGTGTGAAAAAGTTAGAGAATTGGCTCCGAATGCCGTTATTTTTGTTGATAACTGCTATGGTGAATTTGTGGAGGCACAGGAACCTACAGAAGTAGGCGCTGATTTAATGGCAGGTTCTCTTATTAAAAATCCGGGTGGTGGCTTAGCAAAAATAGGTGGTTATATTGCAGGACGAGCTGATTTAGTAGAAAAATGTGCTTATCGTATGACCTCACCAGGTATTGGGGCAGAAGCAGGCGCAACATTAAACACACTTGGTGATTTCTATCAAGGCTTTTTCCTTGCACCACATGTTGTTAGTCAAGCATTAAAGGGTGCCATTTTCACAGCAGCAATGCTGGAGGAAATAGGGATGAATACTTTCCCTAGTTATTATGCGGAGCGGACAGACTTAATTCAATCGGTATCATTTAAAACAGCAGAACAAATGATTGCTTTCTGTCGAGAAATTCAAGCAAATTCTCCTATTAATGCGCACTACGCTCCAGAGCCTGCATACATGCCTGGCTATGAAGACGATGTCATTATGGCAGCGGGGACATTTATTCAAGGCTCAAGCATTGAACTTACAGCGGATGGTCCAATTCGTCCGCCGTATACAGCATTTATTCAAGGTGGATTGACATATGAGCACGTGAAATTTGCCATTTGTAGCGCTGTCCAAAGCATACGAAAATAGGCAATTTATAGCTGTTAGACAAGCCCTATCACAGTTTTGTGATGGGGCTTGTCTCGTAATGGTAATAGTGGGAGTTTGACACTTCAGTACGAATGGAAAATACGTTTTGTATAGAACTTCTAAGTGGAGGAAATTAGTATAAAAAGGAGCGAATGGAACTGAAATCTACTGTTTCTTACAATTTATTAACAAGAAAAAGACTGTAATTTGTATAGTTTTTAACAATTTTTCATCAATTCTAAAAAAAATTAAAAAACCATGTTAGGAAACCTTACATCTTTGTTGACAGTGAAAATATTTCGTTATATGATAAGCGGGTATTGGGGGGACTTAAATGAGTCGTGAAATTAGACGAACGATGCCGTTATTATCTATGAGTATCGTGATGCAATTGACCGAGCTTTCGGCACGCCAAATTCGTTATTATGAAGAACACCATTTAATTGAGCCACACCGAACAGAAGGTAATCGTCGAATGTTTTCATTAAATGACGTCGATACGCTTCTTGAAATAAAAGATTACTTGGAGCAGGGTATGAATATGGCGAAAATTAAAAAATTATTTGCTAAAAAATTAGATCCTGTTGCAGCTGAAGAACCTGATTTAACTGACACAGAATTACGTCAAATTATGCGCGAAGAAATGCGTCAAGCACAGCGCATGCAAAAGTCATCTATCCGACGTGGGGATTTATCCCGATTCTATTAGATAAATGCAAGTATTTTTCAATTGGTCGGTTTTTATTTAATAGGGTAGGGTAAAGATATAAGCTAGACAATTTATAGGAGTGTGGAAAACTGTGGGTAAATACACAAAAGAGGACATCAAGAGTTTAATCGAAGAAAAAAATGTTAGTTTCATTCGTTTACAATTTACGGATATACTAGGTACAATTAAAAACGTTGAAATTCCAGTTAGTCAACTAGACAAAGCACTAGAAAACAAAATGATGTTCGATGGCTCATCAATTGAAGGTTTCGTGCGTATCGAAGAATCAGATATGTATTTATATCCTGATTTAGATTCTTTCGTAGTTTTCCCTTGGACTTCAGAAAAAGGGAAAGTAGCACGTTTCATCTGTGACGTATACACTGCTAAAGGCGAACCATTCGCTGGTGACCCACGTAACAATTTAAAACGTATCCTTAAAAAAATGGAAGATATGGGCTTCACAAGCTTCAACTTAGGGCCTGAGCCAGAATTCTTCTTATTCAAATTAGATGCAAAAGGTGAACCTACGTTAGAAGTAAACGACCACGGTGGTTATTTCGACTTAGCACCTACTGATTTAGGTGAAAACTGTCGTCGTGATATCGTTTTAGAGCTTGAAGAAATGGGCTTTGAAATTGAAGCTTCTCACCATGAAGTAGCACCTGGTCAACATGAAATTGACTTTAAATATGCGGATGCCATTACAGCATGTGACAACATCCAAACGTTCAAATTAGTTGTTAAAACAATTGCACGTAAACACGGCTTACATGCAACATTTATGCCAAAACCGTTATTTGGTGAAGCAGGCTCTGGTATGCACTTTAACGTGTCATTATTTAAAGGTAAAGAAAATGCATTCTATGATGAGTCTACTGAGCTAGGCCTTTCTGAAACAGCAATGCAATTCATGGCAGGTGTCCTTGCACACGTACAAGGATTCACAGCAGTAACAAACCCAACTGTTAACTCTTATAAACGATTAGTTCCTGGTTATGAAGCGCCATGCTACGTTGCTTGGTCTGCACAAAACCGTTCACCACTTATTCGTATCCCATCTGCACGCGGACTTTCAACTCGTGTAGAAGTACGTTCAGTGGACCCAGCAGCAAACCCATATTTAGCGATGGCTGTTATTTTAGAAGCGGGTCTAGAAGGTATTCGCCAACAATTAACACCACCAGCGGCAATTAACCGCAATATCTACGTAATGACGGAAGAAGAGCGCAAAGCAAACGGTATTGCCAATTTACCGCCAGCGCTTGACGATGCGTTAACATTACTTGCGCAAGATAAAGTGGCTCAAGCTGCTTTAGGTGAGCACATTTACGCTAACTTTAAAGAAGCAAAAGAAATCGAGTTCGACATGTACCGTACAACAGTACACCAATGGGAACGCGACCAATATTTAAAAATGTATTAATCAAAAGCGTTGGGGCTCAAGGGCTCCAACGCTTTTTTTCTACCAAAAAATCCATTTCATTTTTCACCGGATACCTTCTTCATTAACCGCTTTAATTTATCCTCTGTTTCTGTTTCCTCTGCAGGTGTATAAATACTGCATCGTAAATCCATATCACCTTGAACTTGGAGTGAAGTGAGATTAAACAACATTTTGCCTGCTTTGGCATGTCTAAATTCGATTATCATTTCTGGCGCCTTACTCACTTGACTTTCTTGCCATAAATCTCGGAATTCTTGATGGGAATGACTCATTTCCTCAATAAATTGGTTGTACCATTCATCACCTAAATAGTGTCCATAGTAGGTACGGAAAATAGCAAGAAAACCTTTCGCAAAATGTTCCCAATTGACGGCTAACGCTTTAAACTCTTTTCTAGTGAACACTAAACGAATTAAATTTCTTTCATTATACGGTACTAGGTCAAAGTCTAAAAAAACATGCGCAGCAGCAGCGTTCCAACCGACAATATGACAATGCCGATCCGTAATAATGGTTGGACAATATGTTAATTCAGCTAATATTCGTTTTAAAGCAGGGCTAAGCTCTGAAGAATTCTTTTTTAGATTTGTCATTTCAGATTTTACATCTAATGCAAGGTTGTATAAGTAGTCTGTTTCATCATTACTCAATTGCAAAGCAGTAGCAATACAATCAAGCACACTTGCAGATACTTTAATATCTCTTCCTTGCTCTAGCCATGTATACCAAGTAGTACTTACACCTGCCAATTGGGCAACTTCTTCTCTGCGTAATCCTGGTGTTCTTCTCCGCGTTCCGGCAGGCAAACCGATAGACTCGGGCTTTATTTGGGCACGTTTCGATTTTAAAAATGTCGACAAAGCTTCAAGCCTATTTTTATCATTCAAGTTCACAACACCTCAGTATCATTTTTTCCTAGTAGTTATTATACCAGGATAAACAGTGTCTTGTAATAGGATATTAACGATGTAAAATACAACTATAATATTGATTTGGAGGAATGAAAAATGGAGAGAGTTGTGATTACTGGAATGGGAGTAGTTTCTCCTCTAGGCAACGACGTTAAAACATTTTGGAACAATTTGATGAATGGGCAATCGGGTATATCAACGATTGATACATTTGATACTACAAATCAAAAGACAAAAATTGCAGGTATTATTAAAGATTTCAATGCAGAGGAAGCGTTAGGGAAGAAAGAAGCAAGAAGCTTAGATCGTTTTGCTCAATTTGCATTAGTTGCGGCAGAACAAGCATGGCAAGATGCCAATTTAGACCTCAATCTAATAGATGCAGAAAGATTAGGCGTATACGTCGGCTCAGGTATAGGTGGAATTGAAACTTTCATTGAAAATATTGATGCGCTTAGACAGAAAGGGCCACGAAGAGTTAGCCCAACTTTAGTACCTGCCATGATGGCTAATGCTGCTGCAGCTCAAATTAGTATTAAGTGGAAAGTGATGGGTCCTTCCATGTCACCTGTTTCAGCTTGTGCAATCGGAAATACAGCTATCGGAGAAGCATTTAGATTAATTCGTTACGGTGAAGTTGATGTTATGTTTGCAGGTGGAACAGAGGCCGCGATAACAGATTTATCGATAGCTAGCTTTGGAAATGCTACGGCATTATCAACAAGAAACGATGAACCTGCTATGGCTAGCCGTCCATTTGATGACAACCGTGATGGATTTGTTATGTCAGAAGGAGCAGGCATTTTAATTTTAGAATCGTTATCACATGCATTACGACGAGGGGCAAAAATATATGCAGAAGTAATAGGCTATGGTGCAAGTTCAGATGCACATCATATCGTAGCCACACATCCAGAAGGCGAGGGAGCCTATCTCGCAATGAAGTCAGCATTAAAAAATGCCAAAATATCACCTGAAGAAATTGATGTCATTAGTGCTCATGCGACAAGTACAAAAGTAGGAGACATTTCTGAAACGATGGCTATTAAGCAGTTGTTTGGCCAACAAGCTTATCAAATCCCAGTAACAGCAAATAAATCAATGCTTGGTCATATGCTAGGAGCGGCTGGTGGAGCGGAGGCAATTGCTTTAGCGATGAGCTTAAAGGAAGGAATCATTCCTCCTACTATCAACTTAGAATATCCCGATCCATTATGTGATCTAGATTATGTACCATCTGTTGCTCGTCATGTGAATATTAATACCGGATTATCAAACTCATTTGGCTTTGGTGGTCATAACGCAGCGATTGTTTTAAAGAAATATGAATGAATTTATTAATCAATTGATATAATTCTTTTCATACAGAAAATGAGACAGGATAGTAATAAAACTAAAAAAGCGTTGGAGCTATACGTCCAACGCTTTTTATTGTTCAAATATAAATGTCTTTATACGCTCCTTGCTTACAAATAATCCCTGATTTTCTAAGTCTGAACTTGTAAACGTTATCAAAGAGATGCTATTTCACACTTTGGACAAATTATAAAAATTAATATTAGTAGGCTATATGTATTGATTGCAAAGTAAATAGTATTTTTGTAGAATTACACTCACGGTTTAATTAAACTACTTAAATTAAACTATTCTGTTTAGAATATAAATTGAACAAACAGGTTTGTAGAAGGGGAGTACTAATTAAATGAAGTTTAAAGAGTTTTTGAAAACGAAGGGTGCAAAAGGCTCTATTTTTATGGGGATCTTATATGCGGTCTGTATGTTGGGTATCTTTTTACCAGGGTACACAGCAATACCGGGCAATATGGATCAATTACCGATTGCCATTATTAATGATGATAAAGGAGAATATGGCGCTCAAATAGCGGATAGTTTAACTGAACAGCTGCCATTCGAGGATATTCAAACAAAGATCTCAAATAAAGAGGCTATAAAAGATTTAGAAAAAAACGACTTAGCTTTAGTTGTTCACATTCCAGAGACGTTTTCAGCTGATTTACAAAAAGGCGATGTATCATCTAGCATTGATTTCTCAATCAATGAAGCTGGTGCAACAGCAGTGTCATCTTCTATGCAACAAATCGTCATGCAAATTAACGCACAATTAAGTGCACAATTTTCACAACAAACTGCTCAAGGAATTTTAATGAACTTACATGTTCCAAAAGAGCAAGCGGCTGAATTAGCGGCACAAATTGAAAATAGTTATGTAGGAAATATTGTTACGTTGAACGACGTGCCAGATGGTATGCATAATAATATGCTTCCAATGTTCTTAACAATGGCAATTTATGTTGGGGCAATGATTGGTGCGATGCAATTAGTAGGTGCATTTAAAGCGAGTCGTGGGAAAGCAACGAAAACACGTTTATTTATCTACATGCAATTAACAGCAATTATTATCGGTATGTTAGCTGGTTTAGTATCAACAGCAATGTCATTTGCAATCAATGATTTATCTGGAGCAGATTCATTCTTCCAAATTTGGGGTCAACAAATTCTAAACTATTGGGCATGCTTTAACTTCACTGCAGTTTTCGTTTTATTAGTTGGTGAAGCAGGTATGATTTTAAATATTCCAGTTCTATTAATCCAAACAATCGCGAATGGTGCAACAATCAATCGCGATATGATGTATTTACCGTATAAATGGATGAGTCATATTTCACCAATGTATTATTCTGTTCAAGCATACTTTAACAGTATTTTTGGTAGTGTGAGTGCGGCTCCGTTCGTTTTAGGATTAACGACAGTTGGCTTTGTAGCAATGGTCATTAATGTTCTTATTGTTTGGGTACTTCATAAACCACTACCAGTAGCTGTGGAGAAGTAGTTTTTTTAGAATTTATCAAAGGCATAAAATTCTGATGAAGTAAATCGTTAGTTTTGATAAAATAGAACTAATATTTGCCTAAGGAGCTGAAACAATGGCAATTCAAATTTTCATTCTTAGCAAGCTTATGCAAGGAGATAATTATCCTTATAATTTAAAAAAACAAATCTCAGAATTACAGTCCCTTGATTCGATAAATGGTTTAACGGAAAGTAAGTTATATTATCATTTTGAATCATTAGCGAAGCAAGGATTAATCGAGACGAAAGAAGTTATAAAAGAGGATAATCGACCAGATAAGCATGTGTTTTCCATTACGGAAAAGGGCCGCGATGCCTTGCCAAAAAAGATTTATAAATCCCTTGAAAGTGCAAATACGATAGGTGATATGGTTATCGGTTTAGCGAATATGGAATATGTGGACCGCGATAGAATCATTCATATTTTAGAAAAAAAGTTAAACGGGATGCATTCAAAATGGGACTTACTTTTTAAATCAGATAGACAGCATTTAGTTAAACCAGGTGGAGAAGTGTTAGCAGAGTTTGTTGGCGACTATGCGAATTTTAGAATACAGGGCTCTATTCAGTATTTAGAAAGACTGATTGAACATGTTCGAAAAGAAGAAATATAAGAAAAAGACTATTTACGCTTATTGTAAATAGTCTTTTTTTTATAATGGAATAATCATCTCGTACATAAATTTCTGTTGCTATATAATAGAATAGTCGTGTTCTAAATAACGTATTTAATTGTAAAAGAGATAGCTCAATAATCATAAATATATACATTAAGTTAGAGAAATATAGTAAAAATTATAATATATTGAGTTTTTAGTTTTATATTTAAACCAGAAAAATGATTAAAAGTTTAGTTTTACAATTCCTGTATAGGTCTTTAACAATACTTCTTTTACAAATACTTTTAATATATACAAGATATTTGTAAAATAAAATGAAATTTGTGTTTTAATAGATAGTGGAAAGTGAGTCTTTAAACTTAATTAATAAGATGTCCAAAATACATAAATAGGAGTAATAAAAAACAATGAAATCAACACAATTAAGGCTAAAGCATTTAATAATGGGTTTAGCTATGGCAGCATTTTTCCTTACAAGTATCGGTAGCTTATGGAGTGGCTATCGCATGAATGTTGATTCGATAAAGGAAAATTCGCTTGAAACCAATCGTGTATATGCACAAAAATTGGCAACTACCGCAAGTGCATACTTAGAAGAAGCCTTTCAAATTTTAGGATATAGTGCGGGCAATATAGAATCTATCATGAACGATGAGGCTGCCTTGGATCGGGAAACAGATCGTTTAAAAATGCAAAATAATATGTTTAACTCAGTCATTGTGTCCAATGCGGATGGTTTAGTATTGTCTGTATCACCGCCTTCTGTAGATGTTAAAGGTAGGTATTTAACTTCTGCAGGGGGGAAAGAGGCGTTATCTAAAAAAACCCCTCTCGTATCCAAACCATATGAAGGCATAACAGGAAGACTAATTATCTTTATTTCATACCCTATATTTTCAACGGAAAATGAATACTTAGGAATGGTAGCAGGTACAATTTATTTAAAGGAAAAGAATGTATTTAACTTGCTATTAGGAGAGCATTATTATCATGACGGTTCGTATGTTTTTGTAGTAGATGCAGATGGACGTATTATTTACCATCAAGATCCAACGCGCATTAACGATGTTGTAATAAAAAATAAAGCTGTTCAAGAAGTTGTTTCGGGAAAAAATGGCGCAAAGCTAGTAACGAACACAAAAGGGGTAGAGATGCTGGCAGGATATAGCTCCGTGCCGCTAGCAGGGTGGGGAGTCGTTTCTCAAAGACCGTTAGATGTAGCGCTAGAGCCTTCATTCGACCGAGTACAAGATGTAGCGATTAAGGCTATCCCTCTTATGCTATTATCAATCATTATTTTATTATGGACAGCAGCGCGAATTGCCCGTCCATTACAACAGTTAGCAACATTAACGGAAGAAAGTTTAGATTCACGAAATGTAGAAGGGTTAAAGTCCGTACGCAGTTGGTACTTTGAAGCGTATTATTTAAAGAGTGCGCTTATTCGAAGTTTGTCCTTTTTGCAAGGGCAAGTATCCTATTTTAAAGATCAATCGACAACAGATCCTTTAACTGGTGTAACAAATCGACGCACAATGGATGCTATGCTATATGAATGGCAGAAAAAACATATGATGCATTCGATTATTTTACTTGATTTAGATTATTTCAAGAGCGTTAATGATACTTATGGTCATGCAGTAGGAGATAAAGTACTGCAATTTTTAGCAAAAAATATGAAAGCTGTAGCACGGGAACATGATATTTGCTGTCGATATGGTGGTGAGGAATTTATTATCTTATTGCCTAATACGTCTGTTGAAGAAGCAGCAATTGTAGCCGAAAATTTAAGACAACTATTAGCAAACACGAATAGTCCATGTGGACGTCCAGTAACATTATCAGCTGGGGTTGCGGAGTATCCGAAAATGGCTAGTACGACAGAAGCCCTTTTTGAAGCTGCAGATGGTGCACTGTATCTTGCTAAGCAAGCGGGGCGAAACCAAGTGAAGATTGCTGGAAAAGAATAGTGCAGCCGATAGAAGATGAGAAAAGCGATGAGACAAAAAGTGTCTCATCGCATAAAAAATTAATACCCCATACCCATGCCCATATGTTTATGGTGACCCATATGGTGCTGTGGCATATGGCAGTGATTGTGTGGCATACCGCATAGAGTGTGGTTTTCACAGCACTCGTTTACTACGTTTTCAGTGCATGGGAAGTAGTATTGATGATCAATGATATGTTTGTTAACTGTTGTGATATGTGCTGGCTGAACGTGTGGTACAACTGTATGGATATAATTTGTGCGAACATATTGCTCTGGTGGTAAAAATTGTGGTGGATCAAATTGTGTTGGCATTGTTTGTGGTGGGCAGCATTGTGGTCCTCTTCCATGGTGACGCTTACGATTAAACATGTTATTACCTCCTGTTTTGATAAGTTGTGGTTCATAATTAACATATGAGATGTAAGACTAAGTGGTCTATTTGTATGCCTATTAGGGGCTAGTTAAATCTCTTAACTGCCACAGAGCAGTGAAATTTCGTGGCATGTAATGTTTATTTACCAAAAGGGAAAGCAGTAATTGGGGGATTTATCAATTTGTGAAAATCATTTATCGATAGCTACAGCCAAAAAATGAAAATAAACTACAGCTTCTGGATATAACAAGAGCTGCTTTTCATTTTAGTCGTATATTGAAATGCCTAACGAAAAAGGATAGTTCTCGTCAGTAATTTGGCGACAGAACTATCCTTTATTTTTATGCTTGATACCAATTTTCATCAAAATTAAGTTGTAACGCTTTACCAAAAGCAACACCAAACTGAATAAAACCTCTTCCTCTTGCAGTAATAATCGGACCATCCTGGACGATTAAGTCTTCTGAGTAATAGTTAAGGTCAAAAACCCCTAATTGCTTCATACCTTCAAGTGACAAGCCTACTGTATAGTTTTTGCCCTTCAATACACCAGCCTTAGCTAAAAGGTATGGAGAGCTTGAAATACTAGCAATGATTGCCCCAGTAGAACTCATTTTTCTAATAAAATCGATTAGCTCTTGCGCATCTACTAATGTCATAATGTCCAAACAGCCAGGTAATAACAGACTATCAAACTCTTCTAAATTGACTTCGCAAAGTTGTATATCTGCTAAACAAGATAAACCTGACTCACCTTTAATGCAACTCTTATTATTTAAACCAACTGTCACAATGGGTTTATTCCCTTGCATTAATATTGATAATGCTACACTTAATTCATATTCACTAAATTGCGGGTATAACAATACGGCCGTTTTTTTCACTTCAATCACATCTCCAATATGTTCAAGATACAATATTCATTTTACAATATATTGTAAATTTAGTGTATAATAGATAAAAAACATGAAGGACATTTACTATAAAATGATGAAAAATGTAATGTTTGTTTTCATAAGTATGCTTGTCTTAACGGGCTGTTCAAAAAGTAGCTATAGCACAGCAGATGCCATTGAAAAGGGGGATATTACGGTTACACCAAGTGAAATTCACAACCTAGAGCGTTTTGAGCAATTTTTGCAGAGCATAACAAAGCAGCAAGAGGACAAGATTCGGGTGACATCCTTTACCATCGAAGGTGATCCTATTTTTCAGGATTTACATTATGATGGGGAGAACATTCAATATTCATACGATAACACGAATGATGCATTCGGTGGGCAAGATAAAGGAGTTAAGACAGAAATTTGTACTGCTATAACTAGCAAAGGTAAGATGCAAGGCAAATCAGAATACTATATTGCTGGTTGTGAGGACAATTTCGATTATTATCTACTGGGGGTAAGCGATCGCTGATAGCATCGAGAGGATGGCCAATAAAATGAATCGAATCGCTGATAAAATATGAGAACTAAGGAGATAGGCTATTGAAAAACATTGTGACTTTGATGGGCCTGCTACTATTGCTATTGTATTTTTATAAGACACCAATGTTAGATACTAAAGATGCCGTTTTAAAGGCAGAAATGTATTTAAATAATCCTCCTCAACATACATATACTGCGCAAATGAATGTCAATGTAAAGGAGCTGACTACTGAACAAATAAATACACAATTACACAATCAAACTGGCATGTTAAATCGAATGTTTAACCGTAAAGAATGGGTAATTATGCTCCAATTTGATAATAGAAATCCAACTGTCGTGATAGATGCTCATAATGGGAAACTTATTCAAATAATAGGAGCAACCCATTAGTTAACAAAAAAATATCAAGAGCTTCTGGAAGCCCTTGATATGCTACTACTATATTATTGTACGAATGTTTTTTTCTTAACGTGTCTTTATTATCAATTAGCAATCCAACGCTCGGAATGTATGAATTAATTCATAATGTCATCAATCGTTAAAGTAGTGTACTTCAATACATTTTTTAAATGTAACTCATTTCTAGACCATGCATCATATTTTTCATACAATAAACCGATTTCATGATTTGGTAACTCGGTAAGTGCTGAATATGAATATCCATATTGCGGATAATCGACATCATACTTGTGATTCCAGTCGATTGTATTTGTAGCTTGATTGATGAATCCTACCCATAACTGTCCATTTCTTCGGCCATTTGTGGAATTCGGGGTACTTAATATTACTGCCTCTTTGCCTTTTATTAGCTGAGAATATTTAATAATCGACAGTTGTGTACCATAAGAGGTATTTTCCACGATGTCTAGATATTTCACTTCACTCCAACTATCTCCACTATCTAAACTCGTCATATAGCCTATTTTGCCTGTTGTCGTTCTTAAATACGTTTGAATGACACCTGGTTTAATTTCCACCATTTGTGCTTCGGCAGTTGCATTAGTAAACGGCAGTGGAGCGGTTTTATGTGTCCAAGTTAGCCCATTGTCGTCGCTAATAATATATACCATTTGCTTACTTGCATATGATGAAAAGATAATGCGATTCGTGTCAGCTAAGACCAAACCTTGTCCAGGGCTTAAGTATGAAGCGTTAGAATTTAATCCAAGGAAAGGCGGTAATAATAGCGGAGCATTCCAAGTTTCCCCTGAATTATCACTTGTCGTATAGCCTATATAGTTCGTAGGTGTAATTTTCAATAAGGAATCCTTGTAAAAGATATTCATTTTAACTTGATTACCATTTTTGTATTCAATTAAATTACCGTTTTCAAACTTGACAGAGTACTGCTCTACATTTAAATATTCATTGTTCTTTTTTATATTGTAGTAATGATCCACACTATATTCAGTTGGTGTATTTGAAATATCATTATAGATTACACCGTTTTCACGAATGGAATAATTATATGCCGATTCAGAGCCATATTTCAATTTTAGATAGAACTGTCCATTTATTGATTTGTAACCTGAATCCGTTTTTAATGCATTCTGATTTCCAATACCAGCTGGCATAAAATCAGACATCAAAATTACCTTATTGTTCTGTTTATCCTCCACTAATGCAGAATCAATAAAAGAGGCACTACCACTTATTTGAATATTTTTACCTACGTCATCCCTAGGCCAATCAATTGTTTGTTCTGCATAGTCATCAAATTTTAAGGCTAGTTTGGGATTGGACCAAGTAACCCCATTGTCATCACTATATGAGGTAGCAATATTTATTTTGCTTTTAGAATCATGTGTCCCTCCGTATCTAGCATCCACACTAGCAAGAACTCTGCCATTACTTAGCGTATATAAAGCAGGAATTCTGAAATAATTAGCTTTTGTTGTATCGCCAGCTTTAAAAATCAAGTTGTTTGTAGTGGAATTTGTCGTTTCATTGATCAGTTGGTCATTGGATAAAGATTCATTAAATATTTTTAGTGATTCTATTTCTCCATTAAACTTAAAGTCTAGTTTTCCTTCTCGGTTAACTCCACCTAAAACAAAGGAATTTGCTCCTGAAATTTTGTTAATCGGTTTAAAATTTGAAGCTTTACTTTCAATAATTTTTTCACCATTAGCATACAACGCATACATACCCTGTTGTGAGTTTGAAACAAATGCTACAGTGTTAGAAACCTCTCCACTCTCATCTTTCCCCCATAGAGAAGCGGGTCTTGCAATCAGATAATTAATACTTGCATTAGCGTCTCTTACTTCGACACCCAATTCACCGTTATTTCGTAAAAAAATATCAAAATAATTATTTTTATAGCCAGTGTCTTTATTTGATATTCCAAACAAAGCTTGCAATGCATTTTGATTGTTGGACTTAAACTTAATGATTATTGTAGAACTTTCCGATGTAAGTGCTTGTTGTAGTTCATTCGTTACATCTAATCCTTGGTTATTTAACACTATATTATTTTTTTCAAAAATTGGTGTACTAACGTATTGTGTTTGATTACTTGTAACATTTGTTTCTGCACTTGCATGTGTTGGATTCACTTGACTAAAACCAAGCCCTAAGAGCAGTGTAGAGATACCGATTACTTTAAAAGTATATTTCATATTTATGCCTCCTCGTATATTTATTTAAGAGCTCCTGTAAAAAGAGTTTCCAGTTGAAGTAGATTGTCTGAAATGTGCGTTAAAATCCTATCGTTTAAATTTGTGAAGCGAAAGCTAGTACGTGTTAAAGATATGTTGTTACGCCTTACAGCTTTAAGTGACTAGGTCTGTTCTTTTACAGCAAAAGGACAAGTCGAATAATAACACCTCCTTACAAAATTAACGCATTAAAACATACTGAATAATAAGGATTTTGTCCTACATATTAAAGTGTAGGAATATATTTTCCTCAAATGAAATGCGTACACAAGTGAATTATACATATATTCCGAAAATTCTCAACATTAACATTTTTTAAAATTACCCAATGAAATCAACTTGTCATTCACAGTAAAAAGACTGTGAAACCCTTATGTTGCTTATAATATTCTTTGTTTGAATGTGATTAAACAGCTTAATTATTGGTGGATTTTTTTTTCAAAAATTTAAAATATAAAGAAAATTATTTACAATTAATTTTTAATTTGGTATATTTCATTTGAAAGCGGTAACAGATAATTATTGAAAAGCGGGAGGGAGAAAATAACATTAAAGAGATTTAAATAAGTTTTTCCAGCTTTTTATGCTTGTTATGACGACCTGGAAAATGGGGTACACATGCATTATGTAGGCATGTGTATTGGGGAATGTATTTATCAAAGTTTGAATCTCAAATGAAAATGCACATTAATTGCCCACCTAGGAGCATTGTTAACGGAGGAATGTACGGCGTTTGCGCGCTAGTCCTTTAACTAGATATGTCTGAAATTTCAGTCTTTATATTGTTTTAATCTTTCTATAAAGCTTTTTAAGAAGTTAATAGAAATTAAAAGAGGTATTGGTGCATTCCATTTTCTCATGGGAAGTGTAAGTACTCCATTAGAAGAAATTCCAGCATGGAATTACATACTATAGAGGTCATGAAGGATAGAATCGATGGAGCAATTGCTAAACGTTATACAAGCGTTGTTATAAGTTAGTTTGTATTACTTTTCATATCTATAAATATTGAAGGGGTGGTATTTGAATGAAAAATAAAATGTTAGTGTTGTTCGTCTTATTAGCTATGATGATTACTACTGCTTGTAGCAGTGGAGAAAATGAAGCAACAACAAACCAAAGCTCTTCAGGGGAATTTGAAGGGGAAATCACAGTTTGGCATTCCTTCACACAGGGACCAAGATTAGAATTTATGCAAGCAGCTGCAGATTCATTTATGAAAGAACACTCAAAAGTAAAAATAAAAATCGAAACTTTTGCGTGGCCTGAATTTTATACGAAATGGACAACAGGTTTGCAATCTGGACAAGTTCCAGATGTGAGTACAGCATTGCCAAACCATGTCGTTGAATTAATTGATGTTGATGCACTTGTGCCATTAAATGATGTCATTGATAACATTGGTAGGGATCGTTTTTATGAAGCCCCGCTAAAAGAAGGAACAGTGGATGAAAATAATTACTCTATCCCACTGTATTCACATGCGCAAGTGATGTGGTATAGAAAAGATTTATTAGAAGAAGCAGGATTGGAAGTGCCAAAAACATGGGATGAACTATATGAAACTGCTAAAAAGTTAAATAATGCTCCTAATGTTTATGGATTATCAGTGCCAATGGGATCTGGCGACATGATGGCAACAAGATTCTTGAATTTTTATGTTCGTTCAGCTGGTGAAACGTTAATAACGAAAGATGGAAAAGCAAACTTAACAAGTAAAGCCGCAATTGATGGTATTAATTACTGGATAAATATGTATAAATCTACATCACCTGAAGGTTCAGTCAATTATAAAGTATTAGATCAAGCTAATTTATACTATCAAGGAAAAACTGCGTTTGACTTTAATAGCGGTTTCCAAATCGGTGGAGTGGAAACGAATTCTCCACAGTTGCTCGATAAAATTGATGCTGCGCCAATGCCAAAAATTAATGCGAATGATCCAGAAAACGGAATTGAAACATCTAACATTCCAGTTGTAGTGTGGAAAAATAGTAAGCACCCTGAAATCGCTAAGGCATTTGTAGAAAGTTTATATGAAAAAGAAGAATATATTAAGTTTTTACATTCAGTACCAGCAGGAATGCTACCAGCTTTAAAAGACATTGCTGAGGACCCAGAATTCTTAAATAATCCGACTATCCAGAAATTTGATAATGCCGTAAAAGTTATTAGCGCAGCCGTAGATAAAGGGACTGCAATCGGTATGGAGAACGGTCCTACCTTACAATCAGGTATTATCGTGAGTCAAGGCGTTATTGAGAAAATGTTCCAGGATATTGTTCTTAAAGATGTACCTGTAAAAGAAGCTGCTGAAAAGGCCGAAAAGGAATTAAATGACTTATTTAAGATGTTAGGTAAATAAGCAGGGCTCGGAATACACAACTTACGACGCTCTCATGAATTATGAGGGCGTTTGTTTTTTAACTTGTTTCATACTTCTTTAAGGTGCGATGGCTCAATAAAATTTGGAGACCATTACATTGAGGCGTAATTGTAACAGGTCTTTACATAACAGGAAAGGAGACGAGACATGGAAAAAAAACTTAAGTCTTTTAATTTGACAGGTATGCTATTCGTTTTACCTTCTGTACTAATAGTTATTTTACTATTAATCTATCCAATCTTTTCGAGTATCTATTTTAGTTTTACTTCGAAAAATTTAATCCGTCCATTTTATGACTTTGTATGGTTAGAAAACTTTAAATTTGTTTTAACCAATCCAGATTTTTATAGGGCTTTTATGAATTCAATAAAATGGACTGTTTTGTCGTTAGCAGGGCAATTATTTATTGGTTTTACTGCTGCATTAGCCTTAAATAGAATTCCAAAATTCACCGGACTTTATCGAACTTTATTGATAATTCCGTGGGCATTTCCAGCAATCGTCATTGCCTTTTCATGGAAATATATTTTAAACGATGTATACGGATTTTTACCTAATTTACTCACTAAAATTGGAATAACAGACGCAAATATTAACTTTCTAGCTAATCCAGATTTAGCTTTTATCGTTGTAGTATTAATAAATATTTGGTTTGGAGCACCGTTGTTTATGGTTAATATTTTATCAGCTTTGAAGACGGTTCCATCAGAACAGTACGAAGCAGCCCAAATGGATGGGGCATCCTCGTTTCAAGTATTTTGGCATATTACGCTAAGACATATTCGTGTCGTTATCGGGTTATTATTAGTTTTAAGAACGATTTGGGTCTTTAATAACTTTGACATCCTATACTTAATTACTGGAGGGGGACCTTCAGATATTACGACAACATTGCCAATCTTTGCATTTAAAGCAGGATGGGGTATGAAGCAGCTTGGCGTCGCTTCTGCCATTACCGTCATTCTATTATTATTTTTACTTGGTATTTGTTTCTTGTACTTTAAATTACTCGATAAATGGGAAAGGGAGGATCGATGATGGTAGGAAAAAGCAAACTATCTACAACAATGAATTATATTTATTTGACTTTATTAGCTATCGTGTCGGTCTTCCCGTTACTTTGGATTATTTTATCGTCAGTAAAGTCCTCAGGGGAAATGGCTAATAATCCACTCTCATTCTTTCCTGAAAAAATAACATTTGATTACTATTTCAGGGTGTTAAATGACTTATCGTTTACTACCAATATAAAAAACAGCTTATTAGTATCTTTTTCAGCTACATTCATTACCATCGTAGTGTCCGCGTTAGGGGCATATGGCATTGTTCGTTTCTTTCCGAAGGCAGGAAAGAAAATGACTAAAATCTTAATCACGACTTATATGTTCCCGCCTATTCTTTTGGCAGTCCCATATTCGATTATTATCGTATCTGTAGGTTTAGTAAATACATGGACGGGACTAGTCATAACGTATCTTTCCTTTTCAATTCCTTATGCGATTTGGATGCTTATTGGATTCTTTCAAACCGTTCCATTAGAAATAGAGGAAGCTGCAAAGGTGGATGGAGCAGGGATAGTGCGTACCTTTCTGCAAGTCGTGCTACCAATCGTAGCGCCAGGTGTAGTGGCAACTGCTATTTATACCTTTATCAATACGTGGAATGAGTTTTTATTTGCTTTGCTGCTTATAAATAGTTCTGAAAAGATGCCAATATCAGTGGCATTGTATTCCTTAACAGGTTCAGAAGTATTGGATTGGGGAGAAATGATGGCCGCATCTGTAATTGTCATTTTACCTTCTATTATATTCTTTATGATTATCCAAAATAAGATTGCAGGCGGTTTATCGGATGGAGCAGGAAAATAACAATTGTTTAAATTGAGAGGAGAATAAATATGAGTCAAATCAACTATGGAGTAGTAGGGACAGGCTATTTTGGAGCAGGTCTTGCAAGAATACTTAACAGTTTAGAAGATGCGAAGATTGTAGCGGTATATGATCCAAATAATGCAGAAGTGGTTGCCAAAGAATTAGATTGTGAGGTTGAACCTGATATTGAAGCATTGTGTCAACGAGCAGATATTGATGCGGTAATTATAGCTTCCCCAAATGGATTTCATAAGCATCCCGTCTTAAGCGCTGCACAAAATAACAAACATGTATTTTGTGAAAAACCAATTGCCTTATCCTATGAAGATTGTAATGAGATGATTGAAGCTACGAAACAAAATGGCGTTACATTTATGGCAGGTCATGTCATGAATTTTATGAACGGGGTACGTACAGCTAAAAAATTGATTAACGAAGGTGAAATTGGTGAAATTCTTTTCTGTCACGCAGAACGTAATGGCTGGGAAGAAGCACAAAAAGAAGTAAGTTGGAAAAAGCAAAGGGAACTTTCAGGTGGTCATTTATATCATCATATTCATGAACTTGATTTTATTCAGTTTTTAATGGGTCCAGCTAAACGTGTGTCAATGGTTGGGGGAAATGTTGCTCATCAAGGAGAACAATTTGGTGATGAAGATGATATGTTATTAATTACGCTTGAATTTGAAAATAAACGATTTGCCACATTACAATATGGGTCTGCTTTTAGATGGAGCGATCATTATGTAAAAATCCAAGGAACGAAAGGTGCAATTTTAATCGATTTGCAAGATGTAAAAGTAGTTTTAAAAACACCGGAGAAAGAAGAAAGATATTTATTGCATGAATCAAAAGAAGAAGATGAGGATCGTACAAGAATTTATAGTGGGCTAAAGTCTGACCAAGCGATTGCCTATGGTAAACCAAATCAAACACCACCAATGTGGCTGCATTCGATTATGGAAAAAGAGATGAAGTATTTCCATAGTATTATGCAGGGGGCAGAGGTTGAAGAAGAATTTATTCCTTTACTGGACGGTACTGCTGCGAGAGCATCAATTGCTACTGCAGATGCCCTTACATTGTCTCTAAATGAAGATCGAAAAGTAAGTGTTGAAGAGATAGTTTCTAAAGGCGTTTTTCAAAAGTAAGATTGAATGTAGCATAACGAATGCGAATGGGGCATTATCAGTGGGCATCCTATAAAGGACAAAGCTCATGGTAATGCCCTTTTTAACTGCATGTAGAATAGTAATAAAAGATGTAACTATGCAACGTACATACTTATAGAAAAATATGAGAAACTGTATAAGACAGAAAAAACACCTCCTAATTGAAAGTAAGGTATTTATACCCGAATTCAATCGAAGATGCTTTTAATTTGATTTATGCTGTTAGGAGTAGCCCCTTGTCTTTTTTCTTAACACGTCTCCATAAAAATAACGTATAAACAAATAGGACAATAATGATAATATACGCTGTTAGCATAGAACTTTCAGCATTCCCCATAAAGTTGAAGAAATTATTAAAACCATGGAAGAGAATTGTCAAAATAATGGATTGGCCATCGATAATCAGTAATGAAAGAACAAGACCTACAAGAAGGGCATAAATAATTTGAATGATAGTATCTTCAACCGATTGCCCGCCAACTAGTTGCAATGCATGTGTGACGCCAAACAGTATGCTTGAAATCCATATGGCAACAAAGGTTCCTTTAGGTTGCAACATGCGAAGTAGGATTCCTCTGAAAATTGTTTCTTCAATAAACGCAACGATAAACATTTGCATCATAAACATAAGAAATAAATCGCTAATCGATTCGAAATTTAAGCCTTTTGTGCCAATTAAAATAATACATAACACGATAAGAAGCGGTGAGAATACTATAATATTTTCTTTATTGATTGCAATAAAGAAGTAATGGCTCCATTTCTTTTTGACAGCAATATAAAGGAGGAGGCCAACTGCTAAAGGAATCAAAAAGGCAAATTGTAGAAACGGACTAGATGGTTGTTGAATGGATACGTAGGCGCCATTTGCAACATAGAAAAATATAAGAAGCAGTTCTAATCCAATAATTTTAAAAATGATTTTTTTCATTTTGTTGAATCCCTTCATGGTTAATGTTTTTACTTTTCTTTATTTAATGTTTTCAAGCACCGTTTTATGATGGAATTGCAGAAGCTTTTCGTAATGCACCTGATATTACGATATAGATGAAAATACTAATAACTAGTAAGCTAGCGATAATAGTAAAAGCAGAAACCTTAGATACTAATTCAAACAGCGGTGTATACCATTCGAAAATCACCATTGTAATCGGAATCAACGCAAGTACACCAATAAAGCTGTAGCCACCTAATGTTCCGAAGCGGTAAAAGACGACATTTAAAAGCAAGCTTGAAATTAGACAGAGTAGAAGTAACACAGTATCCATAGACATTGTTAATAAAAAGGAATCAGAATTGCTGAAAAATAAAATAGGGTGGATAATAACCATATTTTCATAATCAAATAGGTTAGAAACGAGGGTAATAATTTTATGCGTGCAAGCGATCACGAATGCTCCAGCAAGGCTCCAAACGATGAAAAATAAGCCAACGTTACACACATATTGCATACGACTTAAGCCAAGCTTTAAAAAATAGGGCAATGTTTTATTTAAAATTTTCGCTCCCTTTATACTATAAAAAACATAGACAGGTATTGAAATAGTCACGGCAAAGGATACATACTGCCCAAAAAAAGTGTCAATAAAAAATAACAGTATGACGATTGAAAACAGAATGCACCAAAAAATAATATTACTTTTTTTATAGCTTTGAAAAAGGACGTATAAGCTCCCCTGAACTGTCTTCATTTCACTAACCTCGCTTTCTGCTGTTTACTTAAATAAACCAATAGGTCTTGTAAAGATACATTTTCTAGTGTGATGTTCTCATCTTCAATAGCCTGACCACTAGCAAACACAACGGCTGTCATCTCCTGCATAAAACTATGCTTATAAATTACTTCTAAGTTTTTGATTGCGAGCTCGACATCCTGTGGACTTCCTTTTACTGCAACAATATACTTTTCCCATTCCTCCGCTGTTTTTTGAAGTAATAATTCACCTTCATGGAGGATAAGAATTTCCTCAAACAATTTACTAGCTTCATCTATTAAATGCGTTGATAAAAGAAATAGCCTTGGATTTTCTATTTGTTGTTCGATTAATAAATCATAAAAAGTATTTCTTGCAGCTGCGTCTAATCCAATGTAAGGCTCATCGAAAATCGTGATTGAAGCATTACTGGCAAACCCTGTAATGATACCGAGTGCAGATACCATCCCTTTGGAGAGATTGCGCACCTTATCTTTTGGATTAAGAGCAAACACTTGAAGTAGTTCATTTGCAAGCTGTCCATCCCACTTTGGATAGAAAAAACTATTAGTCTTTAAACTTTGTGCAACTGTCATATCTTCTTGAAAATTCCCACTCTCTGCAACAAAACAAATGTCTCGTAATATAACAGGGGCATTAAATACATTCTCGCCATTGACACAAATTTGCCCTTCATTTGTAGAAATAAGTCCTGCTAAAAGGTTTAAGAATGTTGTTTTACCAGCGCCATTATGGCCTAAAAAACCTATGATTTTTGGCCCTTCAATAGTAAACGATATATTTTTTAAAGCATGCTTCTGCTTATATAATTTGCTTACATTTCTCACATCGATTTTCATAAGTTATCCCCTCTGTAACATATTTTGTAATTCTTCATCTGAGATACCTAAACGAATTGCCTCTTTTTTCAACGGTTCAATATGTTGTGCAAAGAAGATTTCCTTACGTTCTGCGATTAAAATCTTTCGTGCGTCAATACTAACAAACATGCCTACGCCTCGTTTTTTATAGATGACACCTTTTTCCACTAATTCGTTCACACCCTTTCCTGCTGTTGCAGGATTTATTTGATACTCCTTGGCAAATTCATTTGTCGATGGAATGCGATCTTCAG
This sequence comes from Lysinibacillus sp. NPDC097162, assembly GCF_044762185.1. Taxonomy (NCBI): domain Bacteria; kingdom Bacillati; phylum Bacillota; class Bacilli; order Caryophanales; family Bacillaceae; genus Lysinibacillus; species Lysinibacillus sp. NPDC097162. The sequence goes on from NZ_JBIWDT010000001.1 coordinate 332,702, forward strand.
ATTGAAGATGCCCATCAAGAATTGCATCTTCAATCCGTTCCCGAATTTGTTGGAAGATTGGTTTTTCATTGCTTAAAGAATAAATCACAATCCACCTCCTAGTTAATTGGTTCATTACTTTTGTAACTAACCATACAACGTAGTGGTTAAATTGTCAAATTATTGTTGGTAAATTTTTATAATTAGTGTATTTGTACAGAACAAATAGCGATATGTCCGATGCTCAAATAAATTTGTTTCGCTCCATATTTGAGAGAAAAATAAGTAATCCCACGGGTGAAATTATTTTGAGGGATAGCGAAATAAAAATGATTCAATTAGACGATAAGGAAGGTCTTAACGAAAGCAGAAAATCATTTGCAGAACTTGGCATCAAGAGGGTAATGTAGCACAGCCATTATTGAACAAAGGGGGGTTTTACTTGAAGAATATTGACTTGCATAGGCGGCTTTTTTTCTTCAACTAACGACGCGGTTTAGTTATATGTAACTTTTGGTAGTCAATTTATGTCTATATAAAAGAGGTGGGTGGATTGAATATAAAAAAGTTATTCTATGGTTTGATTGCATTAGCTTTGTTCATGATTACAGGATGCAATATTCAAGGGGGAACTACGACAGTATCAATAGAAAGTATAGATGCTGAAGAAGTTTTAACATTAGATTCTGATGCCGATATTTTTCAGTATGATGGCGTTATCTACAAAACTAATATTGATTGGGTTGAAGAATTGTCTTTAACAAAAGATATTCAAATCGGTGAAATAAAAATAAAAAATGAAGCTAATACAGATTTTAAAGATGAGATGTCGAATAAACTTCCTGTTGGTACAAAGATTTTTTCCACCAAAGAGCGTGGAGATATTTTAATCGTTGAATCAAAAGGAGAAATCAAAAAATATCTTGCAATTGTTGAAGGGTAAACAAAATAATCATTGAGTTGTGTGATCTTCCACAATCTGGCACGATTCTGTAACAAGGTCAGCGCTCATTTTCATTAAAAGACCAGATTGTTAAATAACATTTTTAAAAGAACTTTACTAACATTTGTTGTAATATTTCTTTTAGATTTTATATTTACATAGCAATTTGTCATATATAATTTAAGTGGGTTATGAAGAAATTTTGAAAATTATATTGACAAAATATTTTTTTTCTGTAAAATGAAAAACAATTCAAAAATATTTGTATAGAACAAAGGCTATGAAAAGAAATAGTATCAATTATTTTTACGAACAGAAAGTTACCGGTTGATGAGAGGTGCATGTAAAACGATTGAGAATTCATCTTGGAGCCGTGTACCGAACAGATTATTCTAAGTAGGCTACGCCGGTAAGCACCCGTAATCATGTGCGAGAGTATCGTCAAATGACCGTACTTCTTAAGGTAAGTAATGTGAATTGCTTATAAATTAAAGGTGGTAACACGAGTTGAATCGTCCTTTTGGTTAATCCAAAAGGGCGTTTTTTTTTTTATTCCTTTTTTGAGCAAAGTATTTGAAAATCTAAACGTATTAGGAGTATGACATTATGAAAGACAATCATCAAGATTCACAGCTAAAGCGCGGATTAAGTACTCGTCACATGCAACTAATTGCATTGGGCGGATCCATTGGGGTCGGTTTATTTTATGGCTCTAGTTCAACAATTCAAATGGCTGGGCCGTCTATTTTACTAGCTTATTTAATTGGCGGATTAGTAATTTTCACAATTATGCGTGCATTAGGCGAAATGGCAGTAGAGGAACCTGTATCAGGCTCTTTCAGTACGTACGCGGATAAATATTTAGGACGCTTTGCTGGGTTTTTATCTGGTTGGACGTATTGGTTCATGTGGATTGTCGTTGGCATGGCTGAATTAACAGTAGTCGGTGTATACATTAACTACTGGTTCCCTGATATTCCACAATGGGTAACTGCCCTTGTAGTACTTTTTATTATGATGCTTGTAAACTTAGCAAATGTAAAAGCTTACGGAGAATTCGAATTCTGGTTTGCGATGATTAAAGTTGTTGCGATTATCGGTATGATTGTTCTAGGATTGGCCATTATTTTCTTCGGTGTCGGCAACCAAGGTGAAGCAATTGGCTTCGATAATTTATGGGCACACGGTGGCTTCATGCCAAATGGTTTCCATGGTATTTTAATGTCACTAGTATTAGTTATGTTCTCATTCGGTGGGGTTGAATTAGTTGGTATTTCTGCAGGAGAAGCAAAAAATCCTAGCAAGTCAATTCCTTCAGCTATTAACAACATCGTTTGGCGTATTTTAATTTTTTACATTGGTGCATTAGGCATTATGATGGTTATTTATCCTTGGAACGAAGTTGGTTCAGAAGGAAGCCCGTTCGTTCAAATTTTCGATTACGTCGGTATCCCTGCTGCGGCTCACATTATTAACTTTGTTGTAATCACAGCAGCAATGTCTGCATTTAATAGTGGTTTATACGGTTCAGGACGTATGCTACACAACTTATCGGTACAAAAAAATGCTCCAAAATATTTTAAAACAGTAAGTAAAAACGGTAGTCCACGTAGAGGGATTTTATTTTCTTCAGCGGTGTTATTAATTGCGGTTGTTTTAAATTACGTAGTACCTGAAAAAGTGTTCATCTATATTTCTGCCGTTGCGACTGTTGCAGTCATTACAAGTTGGATGATTATTTTATTAGCACAATTGAAATTTAGAAAGTCAAAAACGAAAGAGGAAGTAGCCGAACTGAAATTTAAAATTCCGCTGTATCCACTTTCTACGTATATTGCCATTGCATTCTTACTAATGGTTATTGTGTTAATGGCATTTATTCCAGATATGCGTGTTGCCCTATATGTCGCGCCAGTTTGGTTTTTAATCTTATTCGTTGGATACAAAGTAATACATGTTAAAAAGTAGTTAAATCATTTCATTTAACTGATACTTCTTCAACGAAGACATATGTTAAAAAGTCCCTATGGTTAACTCAAATGGTTACACATATCTCAAGAAAGTTATTTTTATATAATAGTAAACATTAATAACATTCCCAAATGAAAGATTGGAATGAAACCGAGATCCAAGAAATGCTGTTAAATCATCATTTCTTGGATTTTTCTTTAAATATTGTCTACACAACTTTTATGTAAATATATCAACATCGCGATGACATAGACACATTAACCATTCAAATATTGAAAGGTTTTCTGGAGAGGAATTAGCTCTTTATGAGTATCTAATGAACGCATTATTAATTTGTTTAAACGAGCATGACATTTTTTTGTTAGCAGGTAGAAGTATCCTATCTCTCATCAAGGTCGTTGAAGAAAGCTTTATTAGGCAACTACCAATTTATTTTTGAAATGAGGGAAAATTAAGACTTTACAAAGAATTTTAACTCCTGTATATTTATTTTTTATTAACGACATATTAACGACAAAGTTGTTATATGTCTAAATTTATAAAAGGAGCATGATGTAATGGAAAATGAACAGAGCGTAAAGAAGAGGAGTTGGCTCAAAGTCCCTCATACATATACCATTATTTTTGCTATTATTTTTTTAGCGGGTATTTTAAGCTATATTGTTCCAGCAGGTGAGTTTGATCGTGTAGAAGATGAGGAAGGGCGAATGCTCGTTGTAGATGGAAGCTATCATCATATTGAGAGTGATCCAGTTTCATTTTTTGAAATGTTTACAGCGATTCCAATGGGGCTTGAAAAAGGAGCTCAAATTATTTTCTACATTTTTTTAGTTAGTGGTGTATTTGGAATTATTCATAAAACAGGTGCCATTGAAGCTGGTGTCTATAAAGGGGTAAAAGCTTTAGAAGGCAGAGAAAAATTGCTTATTCCTTTATCGATGATTTTATTCTCTGTTGGTGGTTTTACAATGGGAATGGCGGAAGAAACAATAATTTTCGTACCAATTGGTGTGGCCATTGCACGCGCGATGGGCTTTGATGCTATAACAGGAACTGCCATGATCACACTTGGTGCTGCCAGTGGATTTTTTGGAGGAATGCTAAATCCCTTTACAGTAGGTGTTGCGCAATCATTAGCAGATGTACCATTATTCTCAGGGATTGGCTTCCGTGCAGTAGTCTATGTTTTTGTATTAGGCTTTGCTATTTTCTATGTATCTCGCTATGCTTTTAAGGTGAAAAAGAACCCTCAGGCAAGCGTTATTTATGATATTGAGCAAAAAGCTAAATCCAATGTATCAGTGATTGACATTCCTACATTAACTGGAAAGCATAAATTTGTATTTATTGTCATGGCTTGTGGAATTGGCTTTAATATTTATGGTGTCTTTAATTGGGGTTGGTTCTTAACACAGCTAACTGCATCCTTTTTAATTATGGGGTTAGTTGCAGGATTAATTGGTGGTTTAAAACCTGCCACTATCTTTGATTCCTTTATTGAGGGAGCTAAGGCTGTAACGTTTGGTGCTTTAATTGTAGGCTTTGCCCGTGCCATTACGGTTGTTTTAGAGCAAGGGAAAATTATTGATACGATTGTGTATGCAGCATCTGAAACAATTGGACATTTACCACATGCTATAAGCGCAATCGGCATGTTAATTATCCAAGCAATTTTAAATTTATTTATTTCATCAGGCAGTGGACAGGCAGCAGCAACAATGCCAATTATGATTCCAATTACTGATTTATTAGGATTAGAACGACAAGTAGCTGTTTTAGCCTTTCAATATGGCGATTCTCTAACAAACTCTATCATCCCAACTTCATCGGCATTAATGGCATATTTAGCTGTAGCAGGTATCCCATATGAAAAGTGGATTAAATTTATTTGGAAGATGATACTTGGTTGGGTAGTTATTGCTTGTCTGGCGTTAATTGTTGCGGTTGCCATAGGGATCACTTAAAACATGATGTGATCTGACCAAAAAAGTTAGACAAATAATTTAAGCAACTGCTAATATCTGAGTCCGGTATTGTATTGGACTCAGATTTTTTAATTTAGCTTACATACGTTTGTGATGATAGGAATGAATATAAGCATTTATCATTAAACAATAAAATAGATGATCAAAGAAATGAACTAATACAATTTAATTAGTTTCGATGAATAGCAGCATAAGATAAGAAAAAGCCATTCACTCCACAAGCGGAGAAAATGACTTTCCTTCATAAATCGCAAAACTACTGATTATAGCTTTGCCCAACGTTCCTCTAACCAGTTCATAAATTCTACACCTTTGTCGCCTTCATACGCATCAAAGACATCTAAACGCATACGTTTTAGTTTATCCGCAAATTCTGCCACTGTATGGTCCTTCGGCAAGCTCTTTTTCACCCGTAGGAAAATTTTATCTGTTCCTTTAATAATATCAAAACGTGCAGGTGATGGCTTCTCTACGTCCTCACCAAAAGCCACGAGTGCTTCATAGGCTGCTAATTGCACCTTGTTGACAGTATCATGCTCCATACGATTTTTTAATAAATCTATGATTTTGTCATGTTGATAAGCCGATAACATTTCGACTGCGTCTAAACGCTCTCGCCAGCTAGACGTATAATTGGCCTGTTTTTTTAATACTTCATACTGCTCAGGTAATGCTGTTTCAAACTGTTTCAAGTAATAGCACCTCTTTTTTTCACTAGAGGAAAAATAAATTCTTCTTCTGCTTCTCTTATTATACGTTGTCTTGGTGAAAATAGCGATGAATCGCTGGTAAGGATAAATAAATATATAAAATGGAAACTAACTACATTAAGGTGAACCGTATTATAAGTATGTACTATTCTTTATTAGTATAAGCGGTGAAAATTTAGAAATTGTTACGGACAGCGGTAGATATGTGAAATTAACAGAGCAAGATCAAGCGAATCTATATGAGATTTTAACAGGAGAACAATTAATAAAGTAATTACCTTTCTTGTCTATTATTCAACTAACGAGAGCTTTAGTTGAATAACGATTTTCAACAATCGGGCGCGATTCTGTAACAAGGATTAGCGCACGTTTTCATTAAAGGTCCAGATTGTTAAGAAATGTTCTTACATTCTTAATTGAGATTGAAGGATTATATTGGAAGAACAGATTTATTTTATTAAAGAATAGTTCTATTAGATAAACTTATGTATATTAATAATTATTTAAAAATTTACTTATGAAATTATTGATATACTATTGGTAATAGAAGGTAAAAACATGCGTTAAAGCCGAATGTAACTAAACATTCCTGTTGAAATAATCTAAAGTTGTCATGGGGGAGTTTAAATGGGTATTGATTTTCATAATGAGAAAAACCGTAATACTTATTCAACTCGAAAAGCAGATGATTCGTGGGTTAAGGTTATAAAGGATCTGGTACAGTTCGACAATATCTCTAAGGCGTTGGATATAGGGTGTGGTGGAGGTATTTATTCAAAGGCGATATCTGAAATGGGAGTAGCCTCTGTTACCGGAGTCGATTTTTCCGAAGAAATACTAAAAGGTGCAAGAGATAACTGTAGAGAATTTCAAAACATATCATTTAAGCAAGGTGATGCTCTTCATACAAGCTTAGAAAGCAACGATTACAATTTACTTCTTGAAAGAGCATTGATACATCATATAAATGATTTGCAAAAATGTTTTGAAGAGGCATATCGACTATTAAAGGACAAAGGAATTTATATTGTTCAAGACCGTACACCTGAAGATTGCTTATTAAAAGGTAATGATAGTCACATTAGGGGATATTTCTTTGAACTATTTCCACAATTAATTGAGAAAGAGACTAAACGCAGATACAATAGCCAATTTGTAATAAAAACACTTTCAGAGGTTGGGTTTAGAGAAATTCAAGAAGTACAGTTGTGGGAAACAAGAAAAGTGTATAAAAATAAAGAGCAATTACTAAAAGACTTGAGTGAGAGAACAGGAAGAAGTATTTTACACGAATTGGACGATAAAGAATTAAACTTATTAATTAATTATATAGATAAAGCAATTTCGACTGAAAATAATATTGTAGAAAGAGATAGATGGACCATTTGGAAAGCCGTAAAATAATTTGGTGGGATGATTAAATCAGTGGAAAAAGTACTTAAACGAACATGGCGTTAATCTAGTATGGATTAACGCTTTTATTATTGTTTTTAATAATGTAAATCAGCTCATAAAACTTAATCTATCTTCAACAATCAGGCGAGTTTAACATGGATCAGTGCTCGTTTTCATTAAAGGGCCATTTAGTGGAGGAAGAATCCTAAGAAAAATTGATTACTTATGGTAATGCTAGATTGGTTTTTGTGAAAGATTATACTTAAACTATAGGGGCAGGTTAATTAAAAAAAGAGAAATGGGGGTTACGAGTGAGAGGTATATCTTTTGAAATTCCCAACGCTTACGGGAAATATTTGTTAGAGATATTAGATGGCATCAATTTAAAAGGATTAACTTTGAAAATTGGTGGTGGAGAATCATATTTTATTGAAAATAATACATTAGGGGACCCACTATTTCCAAATATCAGCGTGTTAAATGAGGAAGGACTATATAAGCAAATTTCAAGAGAAGATTATTATCTTATATTTGTTGATTTAAAAGGATTTCCGAAAAAGTCAGATGTGAGAGAAATTGAAACCTATCAAGAATTTGTTGAAAGTGAATGTACATTTGTACTCCTATTGGTCGATTCCTCCTATGTAACAATCTATTCCAAGGACCAAGTAACCGTTAAGCATTTATTCTCTAAGGCAATAACTGCTGGTTACGAAAATATTGAGTACATTACAGATGAAAATGATACACGAACAACGTTGATTGCTTTTTAATACATAATTTAGGCATCGTTTGACCAGCAAATTGTGAAGTTATGTACTTAAACTAACGGGGTACATTACATTAGTTCAAGAAGTATTACGTATTTTTATGGCTAAGATCATATTTCAGTTATTCCATTAAAGGGCGCGATTCTGTAACAGGGATCAGCGCTCGATTTCATTAAAAGGCCAGATTGTGGAATAACGCAGTTGATGGGTTATACTAAAAATCAGAAATAGATTGTTAAATTTATACTTAAACGAAAAGGACAGAATAATCTAATTCAAGGAAATAAGTTAAATTTAAATGATAAACTAAAGTTTACTTATTACTATATGATAGATAATAAATTCTATATAGAGGTGGAATTTCATGCCTAAAATTGACAATATGTTAGCAATTCTATGGATGCTTCGTTCAGGTGAAAAAATTACTGCACAACAAATTTCAGAAAAGTTAGAGATGAATATAAGGACTGTGTATCGTTATATTGATACACTTTCAACAAGTGGCGTACCTATAATTTCAGAACCAGGACATAACGGTGGATACACTCTATTGAACAATTTTATTGAGGCTCCTCTATTTTTTGATTTTGAGGAGCAAACTTCACTTTATCATGCTGCTGTTTTTGCAGATGAAGCTGGATATTATGGTGGCGAAGCACTAAATAGTGCTATTTCAAAGCTAAGCAAATATTCAAATCAAGAGCAGAAAATAAAGATAAACCAACATTTGACCAGTCTTGAAGTAATAAGTCGATTAAGTTCTCAGCCTATGGATCCTTTCTTGAAGGAGTTGGAGCAGGCTGTAGCTGACGGAAACTCTTTAAAAATTCTTTACCATAAAAGTGGCGAGAATCAATCAAAGTATAGATGTATTGATCCTTACAGAATTATTTATTGGAATAATAAGTGGTATGTGATTGGGTTTTGTCATCTTAGGAATGAAATCCGTAGTTTTAGAGTAGATCGAATTGAAAGTCTAACGCTAACCGAAAATAAGTTTAACCGGCCAGAAAATTTTTCAGCACGTGACTTTTTTATGAAAAACCTCCTTCCAACTATAGAAGATACGGAAGTAATTATTCATTTGGTTATTAATGGGAATTCACTAACATTGGATGATATTTGCCAACATTGGTTTTTAGGACATTATTTACAAACACGGACTTCAAATCAAGCAGTTTTTCTTCTTGAAAAAGATATAATACATACATATGTACCTTATTTACTTTTACCGTACAATAAATCTATTAAAGTTATCGAGCCAATAAGTCTTAAGAAAAGAATTATTGAAGTTCTGACGGAATTAATAAATTTTCATCAAGTATGATAACTTCCCTGACGGTAACTGTCAGGGAAGTTATTTTATAATAGCTATATCAAATGTGATTGGAGTGTTTGGATGCAAACAAAAAAAGTTTTTCTATATGTCTTTAATACAATGTCGGACTGGGAATATGGATATTTAATTGCTGAACTAAACTCAGGAAGATATTTCAAAAAAGACTTACCACCTTTAAAAGTAATTACAGTAGGAGCTAATAAAGAAATTATTACTACTATGGGAGGACTGAGCATAAAACCAGATATTTCACTTGATGAATGTATTATTGAGAGTAAAGATCTTTTAATTTTACCAGGAGGGATTACTTGGAGTGAAGAAATTCATCAACCTATCTTGGAGAGAGTTGGCCAAGCTTTAAAGTTTGGCACTATTGTTGCTGCAATTTGTGGTGCAACTGAGGCCCTTGCAAATATGGGATACTTAGATTCTAGAAAACACACAAGCAGTGACTTAGAGTATATTAAAATGGTCTGTCCTAATTATAAAGGAGAAAAATATTATGAGATGAGACCTGCGGTATCTGGTGAGAATTTGATTACTGCATCAGGAGTAGCACCTCTAGAATTTACGATGGAAGTACTAAAAAAATTAGACGTCTTTGCACCCGACACATTACATTCATGGTATAACCTAAATAAGACTCATAAACCGGAGTACTTCTTTCAGTTAATGAATTCAATAAATAGCTGAGCTAAAAAATTACCTAAGCAGTTTCATATTAGTTCAAATAAAAATCATGCTTTAGACAATGTCAAAGTATGGTTTTTGTATATAATTTAAATATGTTTATGGAAGTAAAAAACTTATAAAGCACTCCCTCTTGTTGACTATTTTAAGGAACACGTTGCAGAACAAAATCGCTTGGCGTTTTGGTCAATATTTTAGGAAGCTTACCTATTTTACAAAAAAGTAAAAATCCAACAATTACTATTTATCACCTTTTCACCGAATTAAAATTAAACAATATATGTTAGAGCTATCATTTATCACTCAATCCTGTTAAATGAAAGAAACATTGATTAATACCCATATCCTAAATATTGGGTTTATGATAACATATATCTGAATCTTTTAACTATAAAAATATGAAAGGAAGTGTAATAATCACATATGAAAAAAATATTGAAACCATTGATTAGTGTTATTGCTATTGGTGCCATCTCGCTATCTATAAACATAGATAATAATGTATTAGCTAATAATATTGCAAATACATGTAAGTATGATTCGGCATCGAAAGTAAACCCTGATTATTCCACAATGAACTGTTTGTTAACCGAAACAGCACTGATTTATGATGTTCCTCCTGAAATTGTGAAGGCAATAGCGGAAGGTGAAAGTGGAAATTGGCGTCATTTTGATATGAATGGTGAAGCGATTGTGACAGCTGATAATGGAATTGGCATTATGCAAATTACAAATCAAGTCGGCTACAATCAAGATAGACTAAAAAGCGATATTGTCTATAATATACAAGCTGGTGTAGAGACTCTAGATGATATGTTTAAGCGAAAGGATTTACCTAGCATCAACGGTGGGGAAAGAGATGTACTGGAACATTGGTACTTCGCTATCATGGCTTATAACGGTACTAAGCCATTAAATAGTCCAATTGTTCAAGCAACTGGTGAAAGAAATACCAATGCCTATCAAGAAAGAATTCTCCGAATCATAAATAAATTGGAATTAATAGACTTAACAGAGCTACCTTTTTCACGTGAACAATTTCAATATGACTCTAACAGTAGGGAAAATATTAAATTTTCAACAATGAACTATGATTTTGATTTACCATTAACAAAATCTAAGTATCTTTTTGAAACAAATCAAAAAGTTAGTGCAATAACGAATGTAACATTTAGGACAAGACCTACTACGGATAGTCCTTCTTTGGGTACTTTACGTGAAGGTGAAATTGTTACCATTACGGGTCCTTTTGAATATGAAAAAGTATCAACGAAGAAAAACCATTTTGTTTGGTATCCTGTGAAAAGAAGTGACGGGACAGAGGGGTATGTTGCATCAAGTTATTTAAACTACTCAGCTTCAACACCAACGCCAACACCTCCAGTAACACCGCCAACAACGGGAAATGTTGATGTATCAAAGTTTGCTGATTACAATGCAAACCAATACTGGGCTGAGGATTTTAAGTGGGCAGTCAACATCGGTATCATTAGTGGATACCCAAACGTGAAAAACCCATCAACAGGTAAGTACGAAAACTTACTTAAACCGTACACTAACTTAACGGAAAATCAAATGTTATCTATCCTATTACGTTACTTCAAACCATCAGAACTAGCTTCAACGATAGCAATTACTTCATGGTATGGAGACGTAAACTACCAACTGGCTACAAAATACGCTCTACCAGTTTTAGGTGCAAACACAGCATCCAAACAAGCTATTGCAGGTAAGGATATCACACGGGGTAACTTCGCTCGTATCTTAGCTTCAATGCATTATGGTAAGACTGTATCTCAGTCAGAAGCTATTCAATTTCTTCGTGATAATGGTTTAACAACCACTAAAACAAATGAAGAGTTTAAACCAAATGATTCTCTAGCAAGAGCGCACACAGTGGCATTCTTCCACCGTTACGAACAAACATTCAATAACTAAATTGCTAATATAAGTGAAAAGGTGACTATAAAAGTCATCTTTTCTTTTTTTATGTTTAAAAAATCCTTTCTTGACACTCCTCGAACCTTTCATAACTAAATTCATTGACTCAGATTGCTTGATATCCTGGGACGTCTAAAGGTTCAGATAGAACAAGTTTGAACCAACTGAAAAGTGCTTCAAATACTTTTACAACAAGGGTTTGAGGCGTTTTTCTTTTTTGAGAAACCGTTAGAAAAGGATAGAAAATGAAAAGTTTCTACACATTTTCTACACAAAAAAGGTATTAATTAATCGTTTCGTGACTGTTATTGAACTAAACTGCAAAAAGGTTAAGTGTAACTATTTGCATACAATTAGCCGAGTGTTTTTTTATTATAGGGTCAAATTGTTAAATAAAGAAATTTTGCAATCTAGAAGAAATTATTGCTTGTTATGTGTGCTATACTTGATTCTGCACATAACATTAATGAAAACTGCAAAGTATAATGTGACATCCTTCATGAACAAAGGAGAACTGAAAATGAGAAAACTTGTTCTATTTCTGCACGCATCGCTTGACGGTTTTGTAGAAGGGCCAAACGGTGAAATGGACATTGGCTGGGTTTCCTACGATTCTGATTTGGAGAAACACGCGAAAGAAATTTTGAGTACTGCCGACACTGTCATTTGGGGACGTGGGACTTATCAAATGATGCATAGTTACTGGCCATCTGTGCCTTCGAACCCATCAGCTTCGCAGTACGAACGGAATCATGCCGAGTGGATCGAAAAGACAGCCAAAATCGTTTTTTCCACGACGCTGGAGAAGGTCGAATGGAACAATTCCAGACTGGTGAAAGAAGATGTCGAGGAAGAGATCAAGAACCTCAAACAGCAGCCAGGCAAGGATATGGTCATCTTAGGAAGTCCTAGATTAGCACACTACCTTATGCAGCTTGATTTAATTGATGAGTATAAGATTACGGTTTCTCCCGTCCTGGTCGGCAGCGGGTTGCCGTTATTCCAAGGTCTCAAGGAGAAAATCAATCTTAAACTTATCGAAAACAAGACATTTGATTCTGGAGCCATAGGTCTCGTTTACCAGACGGGTAGATGACCTTGTCACCTAAAATAGATTACGCTAACCGGAATACGTTAGCACAATAATAGCAGCGGCAGTCTAGGTCTTTCGTATTCCTAGTCCGTCACTGCTTTTTTTACGAGTCAGTTTAATTCAGTTTGTCGGGTGATCGACAAACTTTATTTTTTAAACGGACACCGACCCCTTTTTCTTATTTTTAAGTAACAGGGGAACAATGGAAATTGTAATGTATTATCTTGAAATCAAGTCTTCTATATAAGGGCTCGATACTGTAACAAGGATCAACGCTCGTTTTCATTAAAGGGCCATAATGTTTAAGAAGATGAAGATTTCCTCGAGCAGATCATTGACAATAAAGAAGGATGGGTTTTCGGTTTTTATACTGACTTGGTTGAAAGGCCATCTGGAATACAGAGTCCAAGCAATACGAGGAGACTTGTAAAATGAAAAACAAACCCGGGATTGGATTCCCGGGTTTGTTTTTACTTATTGGCAACTAAGACCAATTTACCTGTATCAAGTACCTCTTCGAATTGAGCAGCTTCCGATTTACTTAATCCGACAGAAGCTAACTTATTGCGGAGTTCATCTCCACGGGAATTCACCAGGTTCTTCATAGAAGTCAGGAACCCTTGCTCACTAATACCAGCTTCTTCTGTCCCCAGTGCTTCGTTAATATCATCTTCACGTTCTTCATAGTGCGCAAAGATGTAAATGTTATCTCGAAGATATCCTTGTGCTTCTAATTTCTCCACTTCTTGTTTCGCTTGTACTACGTTTTCTACTGTCAATTTGACTGTCATTATTTATCCCTCCAATATATGTTTACATTCAATCTATTCCACTAAATTGAATAAATAAAACATTTTTTTAGTTTTTAATTATGCTAAAGTGGCATTAACAATTAATGGAACTCGAAAACATTGTAAGTTGTTCTTCTATAATTGGGCACTATTCTATTTAGGGATTGTACTTTATTCAAGAATAGGGCGCGTTTCTGTAACAAGGATAAGTTTTTCACTAAAGGGCTAATTTATTGAGCAAACAAGCTTTTAAGCAATGGTACCAAACGATGATTTGGGTGTTTTTTCCTCAACTAACGAAGCGGTTTTGTTCAATAAGGAGTTGATTAACTCTTAGCAGGTATATATTTATAGATGGAGGTGTTCACTTGAAAAAGATATTGTTAGGCTTTGTTGTTATGGCAATGATTTTTTTATACATATATCAGTCGCATATTATGAGTACAGTAGAAGCGATATCTAGTGCAGAACGATACTTGCAAAAACCACCAGAGGAGTGGAGTAAGTCAATTTCTTATGTTGATTTAAATGAAATCCCGATAGAAAATATTAGAGCAACGCTCAATCAAAAGAGTGGGTTTTGGAATCAATTAACAAATAGAATGCAGTGGGAAGTAACAATAAAATATAATGGCATTGAGCCAACGATTGTGATGGATGCCTATACTGGGAGTTTTATTGATATATACGGACCCTTAAACTAAAGTTTTTACATTTTTAATTGTGCAACTAACGGGTCTTTAGTTCAATAACGATCTTCAACAATCGGGCGCGATTGTTGCATAGGTGTCTCTTTTTATTCACTTAACTGCCGATTAGTTGTATTTAAAGGACATAACATAATAGTCATATAAAATATGTTATGTCCTTTATGTTAGACTCCTGATTCAATAAACTAATAACAAAGCGCTCCTTATTAGGTGAGTACTTGGTCTTTTTGTTTATTCATCATATTAAGTTACTGGTATATAATACTAAGAAATTATGTTTGTAAAACTGAGAAGGAGGAGAATAATGAAAAAATTATTTATCGTGATACTAGCAGCATTTGTATTTTCAGTAGTAAATCCAACAAAATCAGAAGCGAAAGTGATGTATGATGGAGCAGAAGTTGTAAAAGGGCAAACAGGGAAAATGACCTTTAAAAAAGACATTAAGGTATACAAGAAAAATTCAGATGGTACGTTTGAATCTTTAGTGGTTAAGCGAAATAACTTCTTTAGAACGTATGATATTGAAAAATATGATAAAAAAATATTCTATCAAATGGGCCAATACCGCGTACAAGCAACGGATTTAGTAGTTTTCAAAGAAGTACCAATAGAAATTCGTTCATCTTTTTATAACAAACCAACTTATATTGTTATTACGCGCGATGGGATTAATGACGGCTTATATTACGGATCTCACTTTAAACTAGAAGGACCATGGGGTATTTATTTCAAGGATACAAATAATGGACAACTACTAAAGTATTGCGAAAGTGGTGATGGTAGTGAGGAATTTTGTTACGAGTATTCTGGTACAGACCTTAAAATCGCTGAGACAATATCAAGAGAAAGAGGTGTGCGTTATGAACTAACAAGAGATGAAGAGGGGAAAGGCGTTCCATTAAAAGAATCTAAAACTGAAAGAATTATGAAAAAGGGGAGTACTGTTTTTTCAAGGTATGATCAAGAAATTAATGGTTATATATATGTATCCGATGACTTAGAAGAAAGACTCGATAATGCTGTTTACCTTCCAATGAATTCACTAAAGCCAGTTGAAGATAAGTGATAGATTAGAAATTACATTATGCCCTCTTATTTATTTACTAAGGGGGCTATTTTTTTGGTTTGGACATACAGACAGGATGTTTGTCGATACTTTGGCTTAGCGGGGATGAATATTTAAAATGTATGATTATAAAATAGTTTGATCATTTGTATTAAAGTTTGATTAGTCGTTGAAAAATAATAAATGTATTTGTAAATTTGAGTTAATTTATTCAACAAACAGGCCAGATAATACGATAATAAAATTGGACGTGGAGATTGTGAAGAAAAGTCGAAGAAGGATACTATGAGAAAAAGGTTTTGTTGAATGAATGCAAGGGAGGAGAGCTAACTTGGAAATCACTACAGAAAGATTACTAATTAGACCATTTAAGATTACTGATTTACAGGATGTATTTACTATTTATAATAATGATGATACATGTAAGTTCCTATTACATAATAAGTGGACTCATGAAGATATGCAGACAAGATTTAATAAGAAGCTAGTGAACAGTGCACTGACGAAAGAATCAATGTTAAGTTTGGCAGTTATATACAAGACTAAAGTAGTTGGTGATCTATCTGTATGGTATACAGATATGAAAGATACGGTTGAGATTGGTTATAGTTTTTCAAATGAAGTAGCTGGGAAAGGTTTGGCTACTGAAGCAGTAAGTAATTTGGTCATTAAATTATTTAGTGAGTTTAATGTCCATCGTATACAAGCTAATCTTGATGCACGGAATACAGCTTCACAAAAATTATGTGAACGGATAGGCATGAGAAAGGAAGCCCATTTCATACAAGATTTTTGGAATAAAAATGAATGGACAGATAGTATGGTTTATGGAATGTTATCCTCTGATTTGTAGTAATAGGCTTAGATATTTTATTGTAGCTAACTTATAGGTGCATTTCTTGATGTTCTGAATAAAATATAGTTGCGACATTTGTATAAAGTCACACTGAAACACCCCTGTAGGTAATTTGGTCTAAAGGGGTGTTTTTATGTCAATAAAATAGGAGCATTCAAACAAAATAGGAGGAGTATGAACTATGAACTTCTTAGAAGATTAGGTTCGTAAGGGTACAACACTATAACCTATTTTTTACCGCAAACTAGCATGCTGGTTCCTAATTTGAAATGTTAATTGTCAAACCATTAACATTTGTCAGTATTACTATCTTTTAACTTAGCTTATTATGAAGTTATATGTAAGCAAATTGAGTGGAGATTGCTACTACAGAGGAAAAAAAGAGAATGGGAGAAGACTACATGAAAAAAATACCTAGCCTATTCCTAATAGTGTTACTCATTCATTTACAATGGGGAAATATAACAGTATATGGCGCTAGTGCAGTAAATAGTGAAGTAGATTTTGAAACGCAGACCAATAGTACAGGCGTAACCATTACAAAATACAAAGGAACAGCTAAAGATATTACCATACCTGATAAAATTAATAATCAAGCAGTGATGATACCAAAGGACGTGGGGTCATTCCAAAGGCTGGCAGTTGGAGCTTCAACCTCGTTGGATGTGAGATTAGAAGTTCCCTCCACATCGGTTTATGGCAGTAGTGTTCAGATTAATGCTTCTGTTAATGAGTTTGTTCCAGGAGCTGTCATTAAGTTATATGATGGTAATACTTTATTAGATTCTACGGAGATCTTAAGCAGCGAACCGATTATTAAGAACAGGTCTCAATATGATGCACCTGCTGTGGCGGGCGCAAACTTGATCTGTGCCACCTGCTCCAGCGGTTACACTACTGTGGACACGATTGAATGGAACGGCCTTACTTATTGGACCTTTTCGTATTCAGCCAATACTGAATACACAAAGCTTGTAGCGGTAGATTCAATGAATCGTATTGTTAAGGTGTGGGAAAATGTAGCGCCAGTTCGTTACGTGGGAGAAATGATACTGGAAGCGAACGGGACGATAACTCTCAAGGGTCAAGGAACTTCACCTAATAACTACCAACCCTATAATTTAAACCTTGATAACTATGCTTATTCGTCGACCTCTTTCGCAATTACGAATTTAGCACTAGGTGATCATCAATTGCGAATCGAGTACACAAGGGATGGAAACGCAATAGACGGTTCTTCCCTGACGACAGCCCATACGGTTGTATCACCGGCCAGTATGCCTACGGCGAATCCACCTAGTGGAGTCGTAACGTCCGGCACAACTGTAGAGTTATCGACTTCTACAGTGGGGGCAACAATCTATTACACAACAGATGGTAGTACGCCAACTAATGCTTCTATACCTTACACATCGCCAATTAGCGTAACGAACAATATGACAATCAAGGCAATCGCAGTCAAGGCAGG
>NZ_JBIWDT010000001.1:350508-1369498 GCF_044762185.1 Lysinibacillus sp. NPDC097162
AGGCACTCCAGATAGCCAAGTTATGAGCGAGAGCTACACGATAATACCAGCGGAAACACCTACTGCGAATATACGTGGCGGAACTGTAACGTCCGGCACAACTGTAGAGTTATCGACCTCTACAGTGGGAGCAACAATCTATTACACAACAGATGGTAGTACGCCAAGTAATGCTTCTATACCTTACACATCACCAATTAGCGTAACGAGCAATATAACAATCAAGGCAATCGCAGTCAAGGCAGGCACTCCAGATAGCCAAGTTATGAGCGAGAGCTACACGATAATACCAGCGGAAACACCTACTGCGAATATACGTGGCGGAACTGTAACGTCCGGTACAACTATAACGTTATCAACCGCTACAGTGGGGGCAACAATCTATTACACAACAGATGGTAGTACGCCAAGTAATGCTTCTATACCTTACACATCGCCAATTAGCGTAACGAGCAATATAACAATCAAGGCAATCGCAGTCAAGGCAGGCACTCCAGACAGCCAAGTTATGAGCGAGAGCTACACGATAATGCCAGCAGAAACACCTACTGCGAATATACGTGGCGGAACTGTAACGTCCGGTACAACTATAACGTTATCAACCGCTACAGTGGGAGCAACAATCTATTACACAACAGATGGTAGTACGCCAAGTAATACTTCTACTCCTTATACATCGCCTATCAGTGTAACAAGTGATATGACAATTAAAGCGATTGCGATAAAAGTAGGTATTCCCAACAGTCCTATTATGAGTGAGAGTTACACACTATTGCCAGCAGGTACATCAGGCCTGAACCCGTCACCGCCATCGCCATCGCCATCGCATCAAATTTTGATACAGCGTGTTGTGGAAAATGGCGAAATAAGCTATCTGGGTAACGTAACCTTAGAAAATGTACAGGCGATTATTCAGCAATTGACGAGCGAGAAAGAGCGAGTTGTCGGTGTTATTTTCCCAGCAGAAGCAGCTAATGTCGATACAACACTGACAGTGCAACGTGCTGCCGTTGAATATTTGGCAAAACAGAAAGTAGACTTGTTCATTCAATTAGCAAACGCCACAATACGTGTTCCACATACATCATTAAATGATTTTACAGACAATCTATTTTTCCGAATCGCTCCTATTGAGCAAACAGAACGGAAAGTAATCGAAGAAAACGCTGCTCAAAATCAGAAAGTACAAGATTTTATAACAAATAAAATGTCCGTTAACCTATTAGGGGATACAGTCGCAATAAAAACGAATCTGCAAAGTAGACCAGTAATAGTCACTTTACCAATCCCAGCTGATGCGACAGAGGAGCAAATAGCATCATTAGTCGTTTATATTGAGCATAGTAACGGAACAGCAGAAGTAAAACGAGGACGTATTGTTGAATTTGAACCAGGTGTGAAAGGGTTCCAGTTTGAAGTAGATCACTTCTCAACATTTAGTCTACTTTATACTTCAGAAGCGCAAGATGAAGAAGTGAACCGATTAGCACCCTACATCCAGGGGTACCCTGATGGCTCATTCAAACCAAATGCCCCTGTGACACGTGCACAAATGGCAACGATGTTAGCGCGTTTTTTAACCAACGGAGACATCCCAACAACTATGAATAGTTCTTTTAAAGATACAATCTACCACCATTCAAAAGATGCGATTGAAGTAGTGAAGCAAACAGGTTTATTTAATGGCACAACGGAAACGACATTTAATCCAAACGGCACAATTACACGTGCACAAATGGCCACTGTAGTAACTCATTGGCTCGAAACTGGATGTGTAAAGGAGCCATCAAAAATAATCTGCCATGTCTCTGGAAAAGCCAAATCCTATACAGACGTTTCATCAACCCACTGGGCCGCAAGTGCAATCGAACAAGTGAGTGAATCGGGAATTATGACGGGTAATAGTGAAACGACATTTAATCCAAACGGTTCCTTAACACGTGCACAAGCTGTGAAAGTACTTAACCAATTATTCGAACGTCCAGTTTTAGAAGACATCCCAATGTCTACATTTAGTGATGTCCCTTCTACCCATTGGGCTATTGGAGAAATCGAGTCGGCTGCAACCGAAAGAATAGTCAATAAATAAATAGAAACTACACATGTATGGCTTGCAAGGATAACGCCGCAACATGTGTAGTTTTTAATTGGGAACATTCCTACCTGTAGAAGCAGTTTTACAAAAACGAAGCGTGTTAATCAATCTCTTTTATAAAAATTTTGCTCAAACAAAACGAAACCCACTTGTTTTGATCAGTATTTGTGCTAAACGAGAGGGTTTCTACTATATAAAACTGCACGAACCGGAACATAAATGGACTCAATATTTAAGTTAATATGACCACCTAGAACGTTAGTGTTCTAGGTGGTTCTGTTAAGCCCATTGAAATTACATAAGTTTCGGAAACGCATCTTGAGCGGAATACGATAATCATTTTAACTAAGACTTTTTTTAGATTCCATTGTAAAGTTTTCTTCAGCAATATGAATAAAATATTTTAATATCATTGTCAGAAGTTACAGCATACTTCGTAAATCCACTAGAGCGATTTAGGGCATTGAATGAGTATAGAAATTTGTCTTTAGTAGGGCTATTTAATTTAGTTAAAATATAAACTTTAATATAAATGCTTTTATGTTAATCAAATTTATTTAACAAACATTAACATTTGTTAGTATTGTAGTTAGGGGAAATTAGTTAAAATTAATGGAAAACTATTTTATTTAGTAAAAATTATTTCTAAGGAGGAAAGTATGCAAATAAAATCGTATAGTAAAAAACTATTTATTCTGTTTATTCCTATCATCATGTTGTGTGTTATTTTTTCTAAATATTGCGTTATTGATGCGGAAGCGGCAACCAATAGAAGTATTAAAATTGAGGAAGTCCGCGGAACTGTTATGATTCAAAAAAGTGCTGGTGTTAAGTTAATACGGGCATATGAGGGCATGACATTGCAACAAGGAGATCGAATTTCAACAAATCCGTATGCTAGTTTGAGATTAATTATTCCAGATACGAATGATGAAATTACTGTTAGTGAAAATACGGAATTTTCTATAGTTAATTTAGATGAAGCTAAAGAAAATAAACGCACTAAGCTAACAATGTGGAACGGTTCCATTTGGGCAAAAGTAACACCTTTAAAACATTCAAAAGATAAATTTGAAATAGGAACGCCCTCTTCTACAATGAATGTGAAAGGGACAAACTTTTTTGTAGGCGTTGATCCAAATACAGGTAATTCTTCAGTTTTTGTTGGATCAGGAATTGTTAATGTGAGCCCAAATAATCAGGGAAGTGGAGATAGTACTTTTGTGTTTCCAAGTCAACAATTATTAAATAATAGCGGAGATGTGAATATCGTTGATTTATATAGTCTTATAAGAAATATGGACCCGACTTTAATAGAAGCGATACTTCGGAGTAAAGCGGCCATAGATAAAGAGAATGAACAATATATAGCAGAACTTCAACAGGGGCAACAATTAAATAAAGAAGAAATAAATCGACTTAACCAAAACTTACAAAACCTTGTCGGTAATATAGTAAATGAAGCTATTCAACAGAAAAAAATAAGCCAACAGGAAATTGAAAAATTAATAAAAAAACTAAAGGAACAATACAATATAAACTTTGACCTCGATTTGGATAAAACACTACCACTACAGTTAACGGATGCAGAAAAAGAAAAAATGGCACTCCTTCAAAAGCTTGAAGAGGAAAGAAAGAAAAAACAAGAGGAAGAAAAACAAAAGCAAGAACAATTAAAGCAACAGAACCAAGATATTTTAAATAAGCTACAAGAACAGCTTAGGAAGCAAGAAGAGCAGAAGAAAGCAGTGGAAGAAGCTGCGCGAAAAAAAGCACTAGAAAATCTACAACTAAAGCTGGATGAAGAAAAAAGAAAGGCATTAGAAGAAAGATTAAAAGCATTGGAATTAGAAAAGAAGAAACAAGAAGAAGCGGCATCAGATTCTAAATCAAAAGCAGAAGCAGAAGCTCCTGTTCCTACATCACCATCACAACCAAGTGAAAACCCTGGTCCAGTTACATCAGATATAGATACTAATCTTGCAAAAGTAAAAGCAACAGTTCCCATATCTTCGGAGCGTTATACCGAGGAAAGTTGGAGCCGAATAGTATTTGCATTAGGACTGAGAGAGACAAGTAACAGTGAAAAAATAGAGAAAACAGAAGCTATTAAATTAGCTGTAGCTGGATTAATAACGGTTATTGACCATAATTTAATGATTGCCAAGTCTAGCATCCCAACAAATTCAATACGCTATACCCCGGATACTTGGGAAAGATTAGTAGCGGCACTAGCTATGAATGAAACAAATGATAGTGAAAAAGTAGAAAAAACAGAAGCGATAAAAAATGCTGTTGAGCGACTAGTTGAAATACCTATCGTTTCAGAACTAGTTATAGAGGAATTAAGTGTTGGTACTAATTATATAAAAGTACACTGGGCTCATTATGTTAATGCTACTATATATGAAGTTTACTTAAATGGAGAATTAGTAAAAACGTACGATGAAATAATGGATGTCTATAATTTTACTGACGATGAGTTACAGTCAGGAAAGTCTTATATACTAGAAATTTTAGCATTAGATGAAAGTTCGAATGTTCTAGCCAATAAAACGATCAACTTTCAAACAGAGAATCCTATAGAAGATTTAGTTCCTACTCCATGATGAAAGAAAGGGATATCTAGTGAAGAATAAGTGTATGAAATTATTTGTTTCCCCCGCAATAACGGCGGCTTTATTATTCTCATCAATTACTGTATTTGCAAGTAGTTCGAGGCAGGATGAATTAGTTTTGCCGGCTTATTTGAAGGATGGCGTTTCTGTCTCTAATTTTGCAGGTAATGGGGAATATAGTAGTGCAAATGGCAAAGCAGAAGCTACTTCATTCCGTAAGCCAAATAGTATTGTTTCACTATCAGACGGTTCTATTTTAGTTGCAGATAGTAAAAATCAAACAATACGAATGATCAAAAGTAACGTTGTCTCTACTTATGCGGGCATAACATTTGATACCGATACGCATGGTAACCCTCTAGGTGGCTGGCATGATGACAAGAAAGAAATGTCGGTATTTAACAATCCTATGGGAATGGCAGTAGATAAAAATGATACGATTTTCATTGCTGATGCCAACAACAATGTTATTCGTAAGATTACGAAAGATGGTAACGTGGCAACAGTTGCAGGGGATGGTTTTATCGGCAATCAAGATGGCATGCAAGCGAGGTTTAATAATCCTCAAGATGTTGCAGTTGCAAAGGATGGAACGTTGTATGTGGCGGATACATTAAACCACGTTATCCGAAAGATTGATACAAATGGAAAAGTTAGCACGTTAAATGCTTATTCCGATAGAGTGGCACAAATAGAAGAAGGAGAAATAGAATTAGCTGGAGATTTTGCAGATGGAAAACTAGTGGACGCAAAATTTAATGAACCCTCTGCCCTTGTGATAGACAAAAAAGGGAACTTGTATGTAAGCGATAGTGGGAATCAGCTTATTCGGTATATTGATTTTGCTTCTAATACAGTTTCAACTGTTGCTGGGAACGTTACTAAAAGTAGCACAATTTCCAAATCTACTAATTTGTATGCTGATGGAGATTACAAAAATGGCTTAGCGTTATCCGCTCAATTTAATTTTCCAAAAGGTTTAGCGATTACAAATGACGGTGGACTTTTAATTACAGATACTTTAAATCATGCCATTCGCTACTTGTCGAATGGCAAAGTAACAACCGTTGTCGGAGGAACTAGCGGCAGTAAAAGTCCACTATACTACCCAACGGACATTTTAGTATTACCTGAAGGATCCCTTCTTGTAGTAGATAGCTACCACAATAGTATTCGTTTTGTTGAGTCAAAGTGAAGTTGCGGCTATATGAAATTCGCAAATGCACAATTATAGATTTAAAGTAAAAAACCTCACTTAGCCACATCTCGGCGAACCGTATCAAAGTTAAATATCGAGGCTATGTGGTAAAAAGGCTTTATATTCGTTGTTCAACAATCGGGCGCGATTCTGTAACAAGAATCAGCGCTCGTTTTTATTAAAGGGCCATATTATTTAATAACAATCTTTTATGAAAGTTCCTACACAACCTAAATTAAAAAACAGTGGTATCAATGCTTTGAGAGGCAATCATATGCCCCTCCTGGTACGTATTTAGTCAGTGTTGCATGAACATTTATTGATGAAATGAAAACGCACAAGCCTTAACGGGTTTGTGCATTTTTGGTTTGTCTATAGTAACAGAAGATAATAAAAACACGACTCAAATCGAGCCGTGCCTTTGCCGTACATATTAAGCTGTTTATTGTGGATGTACATCCTTAAGAGGAAACGTCAATTCGATCGTTAACTTATTGTTAACATAGGCGGCAGATACATGCCCATTCATTTGCTCCACAAGGATTTTTACAATGGAGAGTCCAAGGCCAGTAGCGTGTCTTGCGCTTTCCTAGAAATAGGGGAAGGCCCCATTTTCTATTTTCTGGTTAAAAATGCTTTGGAAATTATCAATATATTAGCTTATTGAATAATCACTGTATGAAACAGCCTCTCTCTGAACATAATAGAATATAGAATACTAGATTTAACTTAGTAGGAGAGTGGAGTGAAAGATAAATGTTATTATCCGAAGCGTGGAAATAATACCAACAAGATAAAAAAATAGAGGGGTATTCAACACTTACATTAAAAACATATTATTTTCAATACAATCTTTTATTGCGATTTTTTGGTGATATTGATATGAACGGATTTAGTACAGAAAAATTAAAAGATTACTTAATACAGTCAGGAGAACACTTAAAGCCATCCAGTTTAGGGCATAGGATTCGTTGTGTTAAATCACTATTTAGATGGTCACATGAAGAGGGATATATTCTAAAAAATCCTGCTGCTAAATTGAAAGAGCCGAAATTAGGTAAAAGAATTCCTAAGTTTCTCTCGGAATTAGAGATCGAACATCTAAGGGAAGCTTGTCAATCAACGATGGAAAATGCGCTATTTGAGTTTATGTATTCAACCGGCTGCCGTATTGGGGAGGTAGTAAAATTAGATCGTGAGTGATGATATTGATTTTCGAACAAATTCCGTCATTGTACAAGGGAAAGGTGATAAAGAAAGAGAAGTATACTTTAATACTCGCTGCTCCATTTGGTTAAAAAGGTATTTAGATGAACGGGAGGATGAAGTTCCTTGTTTGTTTATTACGGACAGAAAGCCTAAAAGGCGTATGAGCATTGATAATTTAAGATATATTATTAAGCGCGTATCAAATCGGGCTGGAATAAAAAAGAGTATACACCCGCATCAATTACGACACAGCTTTGCAACTCATATGATTAATAACGGTGCGCCAATAGATGTTATCCAAAGTTTACTTGGGCATGAAAAGAGTGAGACTACAAAGATATATGCTCAGTTAAGCGGAAAAATAAGACAAGACTATTACAGTAAATACTTTTGAAATCAAACCCTTAGTAATTCAAGACACCCATGTAAAAGTGGTTGTCTTTTCTGTTATAGGGCCAGATTGTTGAGGAAAGTAAAACACATATTAGTGTGTTGAAGTTAATGAACTAACGAATTAGTTTAAATTATCTAGAAAGACAAAAGTAGGGCACCGTCAGAAAAAAGCGAATTTACAAATAATTTTATTCTTCAAGTAACTCTAGTGTTTTTATCGATGTTTTATGTCAAAATCGCACAAAAAGAATAAATTGATATAAAGGGACAGTACCTGTTTTTACTAAGGGAATGCCCTTTATTCTTTTAAGATTATTTTTTTAAGCCAGCTGCAAAGTAGGGACCATTAACCGTAATGGTCGTTAATTAGTATTTAAATTAAGATTAAACTTAATAGAATTTTCTGAAAAATTATACGATCAAACGACACTAAACACAAAAGTTTATTTGGTTTAGTGTCATTTTAATATTATAGATTTAGAAAATAGAATGTTTCCAAATCCGTTATATTTTTATTTAATAAAAATATGATAATACTTGGTATCCTTCTAGCTTGAATCAAAAGAAAATATCTAATATTTTCCTTTTTTTAAAGTAAAATCAAACGAGTTAAATCAGTGAAAATTTATATCCTGTCTGGAGAGGTTTCTTTATATTTATTAATACTTCGCCATAATAGACGTTAAGAGTTTTCCATCAATATTTCCACCTGATATAACAAGTGCTATATTTTGACCACCAATTTTTTCTCTGTGTTCCATTATTGCAGCTACAGTCGTAGAACTTGCAGCTTCTGCAATATACTTTTCTTCCTTTGCCATAAAACTAACAGCTTTGGCAATTGACTCTTCTGAAACCATAAGAAATTCATCAACATAATCTTTAGCTATTTCATAACTTAACTTTCCTATACCTCCAATTAAAGCATCACAGATTGACTCTTCACTTGGGTATTCTTCGTAAAAGGTTTTATCTCTATAAGAATTTATCATTGCTGGGCATGCTTCTGTTTGCACACCAATAATACGTATATCTGGCTTAATTGATTTAGCGGCAACTGCAATGCCTGTTATCAAGCCACCACCACCAATTGGTACAACAATCGTATCTATATCAGGCTTTTGTTCTAAAATTTCTATAGCAACTGTTCCTTGACCAGCATATATTTTGGGATCGCTATAATATGCATCTATAAATGTAAGACCATTTTCTTCTATATAAGTCATTCCGAGAGCATGTGCCTCATCATAACTATTTCCCATCAGCATAACATCAGCACCAAAATATTTAATTTTATCTATTTTACTTTGAGGTGTATTTTTAGGAACAATAACTTTTGCATTTTTGATACCAAGGATTGAAGCTGCATAACTAACAGAGCTTCCGTGATTTCCAGAAGAAATAGTTCCAATACCACGTTCTTTTTCTTCTGTGGTTAGAGTCATCATTTTATTTAATGCACCACGAATTTTAAAACTTTTTGCTCTTTGAAATGATTCAAGTTTAAAGAAATAGCGTTGATTTTGATTCCCTAAATAATAAGATTCTTCTAAGGGTGTAGTGGGTACATACTTCTTAATACGTGTGTAAGCTTCTTGGATTTCTTTAAATTGTAAACTCATAATTTTATCTCCTTTTAAATATTAGTTTTTGAACCAAGTTTATTTTTTTCTGCTTCCTTTAGTGCCAAATCAGCTGTAGCAATATCTAAAAGTGCCATGCCGGTAGCATCAAAAATTGTTATTTGATCGTTACTTGTTCTTCCCTTAACTTTACCAACTATTAAATCGCCTAATTCTCCGATGATTTTTGTTTCATTTATAATGCCTTGCTTAAGAGGAATTTCTATTTCACCAACCTCTTTGCAATGCGTCATATCGTCTACAAAAATTAAGGAAGAAGGCAGTATTTCAGGATCTATTTCTTGCTTTCCTTCCATATCAGCTCCAATACAAGAAATGTGAGTTCCTTTTTGCAACCATTCTTTTCTGATGATTGGGTTTCTTGAAGGGGTAACTGTAATGATAATATGACTATTATTTACAGCTTGTTCTAAATCATCTACAGCTTCGAATTCAATATTATCAACGTTAATTCCGAATTGATGTTTAAGTTGTTGAGAAATTCCTTCAACAAAACTATTTGCATTGGCTAGTTGCTGTGAAGCTACTCGTACTTTTTTAATCGTAGGTATTGTTGTCAATGTAGCCGCAATTTGGAAGATAGCTTGATTTCCAGCACCCACAATTAATAAGTTTTCTGCGTCTTCTCTAGCCAAATATTTAGCACCTAATGCACCAGCTGCTCCAGTTCTCATACCAGTAATATAAGCAGCATCTGTCATACCTATTGGCATACCAGTTTCTGCATCAAATACAGCAATCATACCAATTAGTGTTGGAATTCCTTTTTCGGTATTATCTCCAAACCATGTGACAGTTTTATGCCCGAAAAGTTGCTTACTTTTTAAGTAACCTGATTTAATATCTAAATCTGCTTTACCTCGGTTGAATTCATAAAATACTGTTGGCCATACATCTGTTAAGCCATCACTCTTTGCTTTATAGACACTTTCAACAACTTCTATAACTTGTTGGATTGAAATTAATTTTTTTACATCTTCCTTACTAAGTATACGAATTTCAAACATTAAATTAGCCCCTTTCTAGGTACATGAAATTTTATTTTTTAAAAATTTATAAGTTATAAATCCCTCTTTTTTAGATTCAAAGTGGCTTTTACCCTAAAAAAGACAATAAAGCACTGAATCTCACTCCTCCTAAAAAGGCCCTAACGGAGTGAAATCCAGTGCTTTAAATGTATTAACCCGGGGGAAAATACAAGCATCATATTATTTGTTTTATAACTTAAAAATTAAAATAACATAGATTTTTTAGTTTAGCAATAATATTTTAAATAATATTAATAAATGAAACGGTAGAAGGGGATTGTACAAAGTACTAAGTTAAATAAAATTAATAATATTTTTCTTATGAATATATATTATTAATATCAGTTAGCTTTTTACTATGTGTTTTCTCTTGGTGAATTTTTTAATATTTTCTCTCTTCACCTTTTTTTAGTAACTCCCAATCAATCTCTATATTTCTTCTTATTTTTTTTAATGTTTTTAAAACAGCTTGTGCTTCTTCTTTATCAATCCCTCTATGTGCAACTATGTCGGAATGTTCTTCTTCTCGTTTTAATAAAAGATAAATGTCTTCACCTTTCTTAGTAGGGTATAACCTTTTAATTTTTTTATTTTCAAAATCGTCCTTTTTTTCTACAAATCCTTGTGCTTCTAATTTTTTTACTGCATGAGCAACAGTGGTTTTATCAACTTTAATCATTTCTGATAGTTTCTCTTGAATAATACCAGGATTCTCACAAATTCTTACAAGATATAAATATTGTCCTTTAGATAAATGCAATTCTTTAAATTCTATATTACTAATAGAATCCAAGCATCTAGCAATCATTCCAATTTCGCGAAGTATCTCTATCATTTTTTTCCCCCTGATGTAATTCAAAAAAAATGTTATGTTGTATTTACAACTAAAAAAAAATCCCTTATACTCATGAATGTGTTCAAGAAATTTTCATTAATTCAGAAAGTTCTTTTTTTCATCACTATTTAGTTGTAAATGCAACTAAATAGAAATTTTCACAGGTTTTATTAAAGATATTATTATTTTTTTTATTAGGATTTCGTTGTAAATACAACTAAAATAGGTTTTTTTGTATGGAGTATATTTTTTTAAAAAGAATTTAGTTGTAAATACAACTAAACTAAATACTTTTTATAGTTTTTAGGTTACTAGTCTATAGAAAAATAGTTATAGATAACAAAATATACTTCTTTAATTATAACTATTTATAAAAATTAAACATAGTGATTCTTAAAACTATTATTAGTACTTTCGTAAATCTTATTCAATTTGGAGGAATGTTACATGAACAACACGGTTTTAAGTGATGATTTAATATCCCGGACTATTGAAACTAGGAGATATTTACATCAATACCCAGAATTATCAGGACAAGAATATAAAACTTCTAAATTTATTCAAGAAAAGCTACTAACATTTAATATTGAGTTATTGGATTTTGATGAACCTAGTGTTGTAGGTTTTTTAAAAGGTTCAAAAGGTGATAAAACTATTGCATTAAGAGCTGATATTGATGCACTACCAATAATGGAAGAAGGGGACAAGCCCTATATTTCAAAAGTACCTGGAGTGGCGCATGCATGTGGACATGATGGTCATGTTGCTGTTCTATTAGCGGTAGCAGAATGGCTTTCAACAAATAGAGAAAAAATTGAACATAATGTTATTTTTATCTTTCAGTCTTCTGAAGAAATGACTCCAAGTGGAGCAAAAGCATTAATAGATCAAGGTGTTCTAAATAATGTTGATTCAATATTTGGTCTGCATTTATGGCAAGGAGAAGAAAGAGGGAAAATGGGTTTTACATATGGCTCAATGATGGCCTCTGCTGATGAATTTGAAATTATTATTAAAGGAAAAGGAGGACATGGAGCTGCACCTCATGAAACTATTGATCCTATATATATTTCCACATATTTAATTCAGGCATTGCAATCAATTATCAGTAGAACTTTAAATCCAGTACATCCTGGTGTAATTTCAATTGGAAAAATAGAAGCTGGAACAACGTTTAATATTATACCTGATTCTGCGAAAGTTTTTGGCACAGTACGAGCCTTAACGCCTGAAACAGTAAAAATAATGAGGGAACAAATTATTCAATTAACGGCAGGGATCTGTGAATCCTTTGGAGCTTCTGGAGAAGTTAATTATTTCTTAGGGACACCACCACTGGTGAATGACCTAAATGATTCTAAGTTTGTTGAAAAAGTTATTCAAGATTCATTTGGTAAAGAAGTCATCAAACTTATCGATCCAGTAATGGCTGGTGAAGATTTCTCACATTATTTATTAGAAAAACCAGGGGCTTTTATTTTTGTAGGGATGGGTAGTGAAAAGAGTAATTATCCTCATCACCATCCACGTTTCGATATTGATGAAGGTGTTTTTCCAACTGCAATTCAATTGTTAATTGATATTGTAAAGAACTATCGATAAATATATTTTACCAGGTCATAAACAAGGGGGGGTACCTCGAAATATTATTTGCACTTCAATAGTTTTTTAGAATTTCTTGTTGAAATATCTAGTTTATAGATTGGCTGTAAGGGGGTGATTTATTTTAATAAAATCTAATTCTCATTTAATATTTTTTCTATATATACATCTATTAAATGTGATTATAACTAAGGGAGTTTTTTAAAATTTTCTTAAAAGCAAAAACTATATCGTCTTCATTTGATAAAAAAACATTAGGAGTGTATGAGTTCAGTGTTTTTTTAAAAATAATTTACTGAAAATAAATAATAGTCAGTAAATAGAATTTAGTTTTAATGGTATAGGGGGAGGAATCATCATGAGTCACGTTCAGCAAAAAACTTCAAAAAAAGAAATAAAAAAATCAAGAACAATTAATGTATATGTTCTTCTATTAATTGTTTTGCTGGTTGCTACTGTATTTACGCATATTATTCCAGCAGGAGAGTATGCAAGGATAGATTTTAATGGTCGAGAGATAGTAGATTCAGATTCATTTAAATATGTTGATAAATCACCAGCATCATTCTTCGATTTTTTCAAGGCAATACATTCTGGGATGGTTAGTGCCGCAGATATTATCTTTTTTGTTTTAATAATTGGAGGAGCATTTGGTGTACTCACAGCTACAGGTACAATTGAAACCTTAATGGTAGTTGTATCAAGAAAGTTGGCTAATAAAGAAAAATGGCTAATCCCAGTAATGATGTTATTTTTCGCTTTAGGTGGATCTCTTATGGGTATGTCGGAAGAAACGCTTGTTTATATTCCAATCCTTATTCCTCTTGCAATTGCTCTAGGTTTTGATGTACTTACCGGTGCAGCAATAGTGTTGATTGGAGCTTCAATTGGCTTTACAACTGCCATAATGAATCCTTTTACTGTGGGGATTGCTCAAGGAATTGCAGGACTCCCAATTTTCTCAGGAATGATGTATAGAATCATACTGTTTATTCTTATGTATGTTATTGCTGTAGGGTTTGTCTATAGACATGCAATGAAAGTCAAAAGAGAACGTTCATTAGGATATTTTGCTGACTATCAAACTATAGGATTAGAAAAAATAATTGACTCAAATATAGTTCTTGAAAAAAAACATAAATTGGTTCTTGGATATTTTTTGTTTAACTTTGTAGTTTTAGTTATTGGTGTTATTAAATTTCAATGGTATATCACTGAAATTGCTAGTTTATTTATTTTGTCAGGAATTATTATGGGGATTTTAGGGAAACTTTCAAGTGATCAAATAGTTCAATCCTTTATGAATGGGGCAGCAGGTTTAATTACTGGAGCATTGGTAATTGGGGTATCAAGAGCTACTCTAATTGTCTTAGAGCAGGGGCATATTATTGATACAATTTTATATCATACATCATCTGCTCTTCAACATGTTCCACCTGTATTTAGTTCAGCAGGAATGTTTATTCTCCAATCCTTCATTCACTTTGTTGTTCCATCAGGAAGTGGCCAGGCTGCATTAACTATGCCTATTATGGCACCTCTTGCAGATTTACTAGGAGTAACCCGACAAACAGCAGTTCTTTCCTTTTCCATGGCAGATGGAATTGGTAATATAATTTTCCCTACATCGGGATATTTCATGGCAGCGCTTTCATTAGCTAAAATTCCTTGGAGTCGTTGGGCAAAGTGGGTATGGCCATTAATTTTAGTACAGTATGGAATCGGGATTATTTCCGTTATTATTGCACAAATATTAAAATATGGACCGTATTAGATAAAATTTTAGAAGCGGATTTGGAAGTTAGATAATTAGAAAAGTCATTAAGGATAGAAAGTCCTTAATGATTTTTTGTATTTTAAAAGGAAATAATTAAAATAAAATTACATGAAATGAATAGGTATGGAATTCTATAAAAATAAAGTTATCTTCTGTTACAGTCGTCGTAAAAAGATCTTGTTTACATGTAAGGACATGAACAACAAAATTGGGATATATAGTAACTGAAGTGAGTGTTTTTGTATCTGGTTTTAGTGGCAAAATCGTGCTGTAGAAAGGGTTATGGAAAAATGGATTAATTATAACAAAGGGGTTATGTTAAATTGTACCGTAAAGCATAAATTTCCAAATGGAAAGTTTATGCTTTATTTTATTTTAAGAAATTTTATAGTTGAATATTCTCATCTTAGGTAATCCAATAAAACGGTGTACTATTAATAATAAAGTAGTTTATTCAACAATCGGGCCAGATTGTTGAATAACAGTCTTTTTAAGAAATGTTACCTAACGACGCTTGTGCAAAAATAATATTGTTGTTTAATTTACAATAAAGTCATTTAAAAAATAATATAGTTGTTTAAAAATCCTTATTCCGAACGAACAAGTTAGTGGAAGTAATAGTAATTAGGTTTGGCTGGGAAAATTGTCGATGATATTAAAAAAGACACCGAAGTGTCTTATGTTTTTCAAATTAAGCATACCGATAAATTGAATTGAAATTTAATTACTTAACATTTTGCTTATCTTGGGAGCAAGGTATTTTATCGGTGAGTGTATACAAACCATGTAATGCTTGCTGTTAATAATGCTGACGAAATCAAAGCTGTAAGAACACTATATGTTCGCCAAATAAGTATCGTTGACCAATCTAAAGCACAGCACAGTATACCCAGGGCAATCGTAGCGATCAGGAAAATAATTGTTACGATTATTCTCTTTTTTGTCATTGGCTGCCGCTCATTCGTTTTCCTTCTGCGTAATCCTAAGAGAAATAACAAAACGGCCAATAGGCAAAGAATAATTGTGATAGACGACAAAGTGATATCCAAAAGCTGTGTGCCGCTTATTTCATATGACTGAGTTAGATTGCCGTCTAATATATCTTTAACTTTTAGTACCAGGTTTATATTTGTATTTGCACCGTTGCTCAGCAAGCAGACGGCTGTTCGTTCATTTAGCAGTATGGCTACTTCGGTTCTGAAATTTGGATTGCCCCCAGTGTGTTCTATAATCGTTTGGTCGGCGTTTACCGACCAGCCTGCCGCATAATGCATATCGTTGACAGCCGAAACAGACATATCACCCCTATGTGATTTTTCGATAACCGTGTGAAATATTTCGGGTATGTCCTGCACAATACCCATCTGTATACCCATCCAACGCGCCATATCTTTTGTATTAGAAATGATGTAGCCTGCGGGTTTATTCCCCGCATAATCCGGAGCTTTAAATGGAGTTGTCATAAAAAAGGAAGTACGGTAGCCCTGTGCCAACTGTCCAGTGGCTTGAGCATCTTCTTTATAAGCATACGTCTGGTGAAGACCTAACGGCTGAAATACCTGTTCCCTCATAAAGTCTTCATAGCTTTGTCGCGACACAATCTCAATAACCAAACCCAATACGTCATAATTAACGGTTCCATAGTTATACTGTTCACCGGGAGGGAACGCCAATTCAGCATCTACGAGCATTTCCACAGTCTTTTGCAACATATCCGGTGTATTGCCTTGTGGAATATTTTGAGTATGCCTAATATTTGTTAGACCACTGGTATGGTGAAGAAAGTTATTTAGTGTAAGGCTTTGCATATCAACAGGTTTCCCTTGATACTTTAACGTAAACCAAGGTAAATATTTTTGGACAGGGTCAGTCATTGAGAGCAGCCCTTGTTCTTCCAACAGCATAATACCCATACCGGTAAAAGCTTTACTGACCGAAGCTAACTCATAGAGTGTATTTTCACTTGCAGACAACCCCTTTTCACGGTCTGCATACCCTGAAGAAAAGTAGAACACTTCATCATCAGCAAGTATTGAGATTGACATTCCCGGCACACCTGATATACGAGAGGCATCATCTAGCAACGCTTGTATTGCCGCAGATTTCGAATCTGACAACGCATAACTTTGTGTTGCGAATCCTGAGAATAATATAAATATCGTTAATACAAAAACAATAATCTTTTTCATAAACTCTCCTTTTCGAAAAATTATAAGAGAATAATATAAATAACCTACTTTTACAACTACTAAACTAATTTTAATTTATCTTTCTATTCACCTATATAATATCAAGTAATTGTGAAGAGTTACACTTAACGAATAGAGCGTTAGTTCAATAAGAAAAACGATCTTCAACAATCGGGCGCTTTTGTCGCATAGCAATGCACCATAATCGGGCCATTTTGCCGCATAACGATTTCACATAATATTATTTGAAGGTGAAGGGATGAGAGATATGTCATATCAAGTTTTAACAGATTCAGACGTTTTAAAGTTCACACAAATGGAGTCTATTACGCAATTGAACGTGTTTTTTATGAGAAGGCAAATGGCAGCCTTGTTTCCCCTCCACATTTTAGTTTAGAAACAGAGAATGGAAACTTGGTTTTCACTGCGGGAGCTGCTACAGGTATTTCAAAAGTAACAGGATTTCGAGTTTACGATACCTACTCAAATGATGACCCAGGACATGAACAATTAGTTTCCGTATTCGATTCCGAAACGGGAGTATTCAAGGGAATAATTATAGGTAATTCACTTGGCGCTATTCGAACAGGGGCAATTGGCGGTGTTGCTATTAAAGCCATGTCTCGTCCAGATGCGACACAGTTGGCTGTTATCGGAACAGGCGCACAAGCTCGTACCCAATTAGAAGCAGCCGTAGCAATTCGCGATATTAAGCAGATTCAGGTATATAGCCGAAATGAGCAAAGTCGAATGAAATTTGCCGGGGAGATGACTGAAAAACTTGGCATTGAGGTTTTTCCAGTGGATTCACCAAAAAAATGTGTTGAAAATGCTGATATTGTTATTTGTGCTACAAATAGCCTTTCTCCAGTACTTGAAGTAGAGTGGTTAAAGCAAGGTGTACATATCAATACCGTTGGACCGAAGTCGATAAACGGAAGTGAGATTCCTATCGAGATAGCGAGCCAAAGTTCCGTGATTACGACTGATTCCCTTGAACAGTTAAATGCCTATTCAACACCTCATTTTTTAGTTGATACGCCGTATGAAAATAATATTGTACAGCTTTCAGATGTCGTGACAGGGAAAAAGTCGGTAGGACCTCAAACAGGGATATGACACTGTTTTGTTCTGTAGGGTTGTCCGGCACTGAAGTAGTAGTTGCAAATGAGATTATAAAATTGGCTAAAAAGTAAACTGAAATATACCGCAATCGGGTGCGATTCTGTAATAAGGATCAGCGCTCGTTTGCATTAAAGGGCCATTTAATTAAATAACACTTCTAAATTAAAAATAAGATTTTATGTTAATCTTGATGTAAGTTTGTGAAACAATGTACTTAAGCTAACGGGGCAGTTTAGTTGAAGTAAAATATGCTAAAATTAAAACAAATTATTTTGTGAGTGGTGAAGTGAAATATGTTGAACCTATCGGAAAAAGTGGCTGTATATGAACTTGGCTTGGGAATAGGGTAATTTAAACTTCCTAAAGTAGTTGAATGGGTTGATTTAATGATTTTACAATTGGACTCTTCTGAAATACCTTATCAATTTTACGAAGTTTCGTTATCGAGTAATAAAAAAATCGATGACGTTATAGTTCTTTTAAGTGAAATCACAAGAGGAAATCGCGTAGAAACTGCATTGAAAGTTATTTTAGGTCTTCTATACAAATCATTTGAGAAAAAAGAAATTGATATTCAGCAAGTGGTTACTTTGATGTATAGATTAGCTTGGCAACGAAATATTGAAGATGATATATTTTCAAAAATAAATGGATTAGACGCTGATTATGAAATGGCTGTGGATGGGGATGGAGATATGCAAACTATAATAAAAGAAATACAGGAGTTTTTAGGGAGATATGAAATGTACTGTGAGTTAATATAGTGCT
This sequence comes from Lysinibacillus sp. NPDC097162, assembly GCF_044762185.1. Classification (NCBI taxonomy): domain Bacteria; kingdom Bacillati; phylum Bacillota; class Bacilli; order Caryophanales; family Bacillaceae; genus Lysinibacillus; species Lysinibacillus sp. NPDC097162. The sequence goes on from NZ_JBIWDT010000001.1 coordinate 368,989, forward strand.
TGTTCAACTAACGGTGCAGGTTAGTGCAATAAGGTGTTAAAATGGAAGAAAATTAAATAGAGGTAAGATTATGAAGTTAACATTGGCAACAAATGAAGAAATCAATATGCTACATTCGAAGTTTAAAAAATTTAATACTCATCATCTTGAAGAGCCAAGTAAGTTTTACCGTCATATTGGGATTATGGATGTATTCAATCGTGTTCTTACTGAAGAAGAGGCAAGTGAGTTATTAGGGAGAAGCCATAATGTAAAGTACTGCCCAAAGTTTGTTAGTGCCTTTACTGATCTTTTTCATCTACAAGAGAATCAGGTGTATGTAATCATTAATAAAGGGATGAGAAAAGAAGATTTCAAGTATTTATTAAGCTGTTTAAATCGAGAAGAGGCAAAATTTTTTCGAAAGTTATTTTCTAACAACAAGGGGATTTACAAAATAGATGATGTTGAAGCCCTAATCTTTTTAACGAAACTTTCCGCGAATGAGCTATATTTTACAAATTTTTTCTTTCCTCTTCTTGATACAGTCATAATCGGTAATTGGGATTTATCTTTTCCTATTTATTGTAAAACAACATTAGGTTTCGATAAGTGCAATGAGATAATAGAAGAAAATGGGTTATATATACGAAAATAGAAGATGAGCGAACGACGGGAGTAAAGGTTTGCTGTTGAACTAAAAACCAACTAAATAGAAGATGATTCTTATTCAATTATCTAGCGCGATTCTGTAATAAGGATCAGTGTTCGTTTTCATTAAAGGGCCATATTGTTGAATAAATTGGGTAGGATTATATGGTTATAAGGTCTAGCCTGCAACGAGTATTTAATATTGAACATTACAGCCGTCGTATTATTACAACAATTGTTGAAAAAGTATATAATAGAATGAATATAAAAATTCACTTTTAAACATTGCAATAGGAGAAATTATGAAAAAACAAGATCCCCGTTTACAGCACACTAGACAGTCCATTATTGATGCGTTTTATGCACTTGCAAAGCAAAAAAGCTTTGAACAAATCTCCATTGGAGATATAGCAGAGGAAGCAAAAATTAATCGATCTACTTTTTATTATCATTTTACGGATAAATTTGATTTGATTGATGCTATACAAAAAGAAGTAATCACCAATAAAGTTTTTAAGGAAATTGAAGAACAAGAAAGTATTAATGAAAAAACGATTATAATAATACTTGAAGCAATAATCCATTCTCAAACAGGACTATCATTAAGTTGTCAACGAGCCTACGATGCTTTCAAACCAAAAGTTGAATCAGAAATAAAAAAACATTTAACTCAATCACTTCACCTTTTATTAACTAAACAATATGGAGAACATCCTAATCACTTTGTCACTGCTACCTTTTGGAGTTGGGGGATATACGGAGTTGCAACAGCATGTATTCAGGGGGAAGAATCCCTTCATTCGGCTGTTCCTAAGTTAATGAACATTATAAAACCTAATTCTCATATAAATATTAATTTAAAGTAGATACGATTTAACCGTATCTACTTTTTTTGTGCTACTTTTCCATCAATAATTACATTCTGTTGGATTTTTCAACACAGTGTGTATTTTGTTGGTGTACGTTGTTAAAAATAGGTTGTACACTATTTTTACAACACTTGTTGGGAAAATATCAAAGATCAATAAATAGGAGGATAAATAGATGAAGATTTTAGTAACAGGTGCAACAGGAGCATTGGGTAACAGAGTTGTTGAAACATTATTAAAATATGTACCAGCAGATCAAATAGTGGCGAGTGTTCGGGATACAGCTAAGGCAGAACACTTGCGTGCTTGTGGCGTTGAGGTAAGACAGGCAGATTTCAATGAACCGGGTTCTTTAAATAAAGCGTTTGAGGGCATTGATCGCGTATTAATTATTTCTACAACAGAGCCAGTAAATGAAAAACGAATTGCGCAACATGTAAATGCAATTAACGCAGCAAAACGTGCAAACGTGAAACTTTTAGCATATACAAGTGGAACAAAAGCTGATGAGACAAAACTTGCTATGGGATTGGCGCATAAAGCAACAGAAGAAGCAATTATGGAGAGTGGCATACCATATTGTATTTTACGCAACAATTTATACTTAGAAACGGAATTAAGTACAATCAAAGCATGTTTAGCAGGCGCTCCAATTGTAACTAACGCAGGTGAAGGTAAAATGGGGTTTGCTCTTCGTAACGACTATGCTGATGCTGCTGCAGCCGTATTAGCTGGAGAAGGTCATGAGAACAGAGTATACGAATTGTCTGGGAAACCAATGACTTATGATGATTTAGCCACAGAAATTGGCAAAGTAATAGAGAAAGATGTAGCAGTAAAGCACGTTGATGATGCAGGATTCGCAGCTTTCTTAAAGAATGCGGGAATGCCAGAAGTAATGATTCCTATGTTAACAGCAACAAAAGCTTCGGTTCGCGATGGTGTTTTAGAAATAGAAAGTAATGATTTGGAGGCTTTACTCCAACGTCCCGTAACACCAATCATTGAAGCATTGAAGTTACTAATTGATACACTAAAAAAATAAAATTAAAACAAAGTCTTTGTTCTTCTAGTTCGGAGACTTTGTTTTTACTGGAAAATAAGAGGTACATCTGCTTAACTAAAAGACAAAAGTATTTACACTAGTTAAGAGCAGTATCAATGACTTAATATTCCACAATCGGGCGCGATGGTTGAACAACATAGATATTACTTAATAAGACTTTCCTTTGCTGACATTTGTGTAGAGGAGAGTCTTTTATTTTTGAATATAGGTTTGTGAAGTTTTTCTAATCAAACTTTATTCCAATGCCCCAGATTATTCTGGTGGATATTTATACGTCTTAAGGTGAGTGTGATCTATCAGTTTAACATCAGGCCCATAAGATATTTCATAGGTCATTCAGTCCTTCCCCAGAGGGATATACTGACCACCATCTGTAGGTTCAATTTCAAATGTAATTTGCAATATAAAGCCACGAAAATCATTTACTCTTCTAGTTTCAATAACTTCAATTTTCCATGGAGTAACATGTGGTGAAACATCCTTAAAAATCTTCGGATAATAATAGCTATTCAAATCTTTTTCAATATAAGGAGTAAGCATGAGCATGAGCATATCCTCTAATCTTAGCTCGTTAGAATCCTGCATCGGTTCAGACAATGAAACAGTTGTTGTTTGAAAAGATGTAATTAGTGCAAGGGATAGGAGTAAAACGAGTATTATCTTTTTCATGTTCCTAAATACACCTCTTTAAGGTCTTTACATAATAAATTGTATTATTACCTTTATTGAATAAAGTATGTACTTATTGAAGTAACTGAGGGCTATAGTTAAACAAGGAAAATGCTTATAATTTCCCACAATCAGGCGCGATTGTTGAAGATGAATTGAGCCTTTTTCGGTAAAAAGGTCAGGTTATTAAAAAACATATTTTTCTAAAAATGGTATTTGTGTTAATGTTAAAGATGGATTGTAGAGAAATGTAAGTAAAGTTAAATTAGTCAATTATTTTAATAGAAAAAGGGGATGTTGGAATATTTAAAGATCAACTTATAAAATTTTGTAATCAGAATTTAGTTAATTTTGAACTGATGCACAAAGGTTGCAGATCCTTCAGATTATTACTAACAGTGTTTTTAACTAATATAGAGCTAAGGGAGAAGATATATGACCTATAATGAAGTTGCTAAAATATACGAAGCTTATTTAAGTCCACTAGTTTCAGAGTTGTACGAGTTGGAAGGCTATGAAATAAGTTTAATTAATGCTCATGACGGAGGGCGGAATGTCGTTTATAACTGTGAGAAAGAAGGCGCTAGTGCAAAAATACTCAGAATCGCCTTTTTAAATGACAGGAGCCGAGAGGATTTGCTGGGAGAAGTTGAATATATTCAATATTTATTCGAGCATGGCGGTAATGTCTCGAAAGTGATTAGCTCTCGGAAGGGGAATCTGCTGGAAGAGATTACTCATAATAATCACACCTTTTTTGTCTGCCTGTTTGAAAAGGCTAGGGGAAAAATGCTTGTCGAAAATCATTATCAGTATCGCGAAGGAGTTCCAATTACGGAATACTATTATAACTGCGGCAAAGTTCTCGGGAAGCTGCACCAATTGTCGAAAGGCTATGCTCCTGTTCATCGCCGATATAGTTTCTTTGATAAATACAATGCCGAGTATATTGACAATCTGATACCGGATACGTTACCACTGCTTAAGGAGAAGATGGTTGAGCTCCTTACAGCATTAGAAGGGTTGGACAAGAACTCTGAGTCATACGGTATGGTACATTTTGATTACAATGATGGTAATTATATGATTGACTTTGATACTGGGCAAATCACTGTATTTGATTTCGATAACTCTTGTTTCTGTTGGTATATGTATGATTTGGCAAATGCCTGGATGCTTGGATTGGGCTGGATACAATTCGAACCAGATGCGGATAAACGAAAAGACTTTATGGATGATTATTTTAAAACAGTACTCGAGGGATACACATCTGAAACCAAAATCGAAGATTCGATGTTGAATAATCTGTCCTTATTTATTCAAGTTACTGTTATGGAAAATATTATAGATGCTTTCGAGGTTATGCGGAACAGCGGTGAAGAGCTGGCGTGTGATGAAGAGTTGTCATATAGCATAAAATGCCTCGAAGAAGATATACCATATAAGGGATTTTTCCATGAAGTTTTCTCATGCGAAGAACCTTTCGAGTGTGAGGAACGAAATATTCAATCTTCAATACACTGATTTCCAAATGTGAGGACGGTATATCGTTATCTTCAGGTAATAAACATTCAGGTGCTTTAGTTTAATAAAGCAACAGTTGAAAAATGATATAAAAAAAGGGGCTCGATTCCACTAAATGGGAATCGAGCCTATTTCATATTTAACAGACCAGCACCAGTATGTTGATTCATACACTACACACATAGGGAGGCTATCGAGTGGTTGGAGTTAGTGTCATTTAAAACTGTCAATGATTGATTTTTAAGAACTGTTCCAATATATAGTGCGATAGAGTATGCATTTGTCGATGGTGGGAACATCATTGAATATGGAAGCTGTATTACAAAAGCAATCATCGAGGGATACCAAGTTGAAAACGATCTCCCAAAGGATTTGTTAGAAAAGCTTTTCTTATTTATAAAACTAAAAGAAGTTATTGACCCATTTTAGAATGAGAATTGAAAAAGATATTCTTTCCTAGACACAAACGGTTTATGGAAAAACTAATCTGAATCTTCCACAATTGGGCGCTTTCCTTGGATAAGGAAAGGCTCTTTCTTCATGAATAAGGTCAGATATAATTCCATAATTATTATCATGTTCAACCTGAATAGCATATTAAAGTTTTTCCAATTTCACTAGAAACACTGTAATAATAATTACTTAAATTTCAAGTTTCTATATATTGTATTAAAATGAAATGAATAATTGCCTATTTAAAAACATGTTAGTTCCACTCAGCTACCACAAGACAGTAAAAATACATATTGGGTGGACCTTTTGAAATCAGTGCAGGAATGTAAAAATGTTAGCAAGGAGATGAATGGAGTGTTTAACGATTTTAAGATTACGGAAGGCCGTCCTGTATATATACAACTTAAGGAATATTTAAAAAGAATGATAACCAACGGGCATTTACTTGAGCACCAAAAGCTTCCATCCACTCGTGAACTCTGTTCTTTATTATCAATTAGCCGAAATACTGTTCTAACAGCTTATGCGGATCTGGAACAAGAAGGGCTTATCTATGCGGTAAAGGGAAAGGGAAACTTTGTCAGTCATGTTGAGATAATCAAATCCCCATCCATCCAGTTAAATTGGACTGAAAAAGTTAACGAGCAAACCTTTTTGGCGGATGAATTGGACCTAAAAAAGCAAGGTGTACGCTGGAATAAGGAAATTATTTCGTTTAATAGCATCGCACCCGATGAAAAGCTTTTTGATATAGAAAATTTCAAACGGGCTTTTTTAAATCGAATGTCCATTGAAGGAGATATTGTTCTTAACTATGGATATGCAAAGGGCTATAAACCACTTATCGAATACTTGCTTCGCTACATGGAAATTAAAGGAGTAGACACTCGAAATAAAGATATTTTAATTACCAATGGGTTCACGGAAGGTCTGGATCTCATTTTATCGTCTTTAAATAAAAAGAGCGGTCGTGTTATTTGTGAAAATCCAACCAATGACTCTGCTCTTAAGCTCTTTCGATTACATGGCTTCGAAATTGATGGAATCGAAATGGATAATGATGGTGTCAATATTAGTCAACTGGAAACAATGCTATCAAAAAAAGAATATGATTTTGCGTACTTAATTCCGTCCTACCATAATCCCACTGGAATCGTAACGTCTTCAAAAAAAAGGAAAGAAATCATGGATTTGTTTTCTGCATATCAGCTTCCTATCATTGAAAATGGATTTAATGAAGAATTACGTTATTCAGGGTCACATCTCGCATCATTGGCGTCCTTTGCCGGACAAGGTAATAATGTTATTTATATTAGCAGCTTCTCTAAAATTCTTTTTCCTGGTTTACGGATTGGCTGGATATTGGCAGATAAAGATTTAATTAATTACTTAGAAAGTATGAAAAGAGCTCGAACAATTCATACGTCCACATTAGATCAAGCTGTGTTATATCAATATTTGATTGATGGATACTTTGAGAAGTATATAAAAAAAGCTAAATCTGTCTATAAGAAAAAGTATGAATTAACCGTTCATTATTGTAAGCAATTTATTCCTTTCAAACGAATAACGGGTGACGGAGGACTTCACATTTTTATAGAACTTGAAGACCACATTGATTCACGAAAGCTTTTAGAAAAATGTTATCAAAGAGGCGTTGTTTTCATACCAGGAAATGTTTTTCATACGGACAGCAGTGGAAACCATACTTTACGATTAGGATTTTCTCGGTTGAATGAAAGAGAGATTATTCAGGGCTTAAAAATCATTGGGGAAACGTTAAAAAATAATTATGGGGGGCTAGAAAAATGAGAGTTGGCGTAATTATGGGAGGAATTTCTTCTGAGAAACAAGTTTCGATTATGACAGGTGAAGAAATGATCGCACATTTAGATAAACATAAATATGAAATTGTACCGATTCACATAGAGAACAAAGAAGAATTAGTGGAAAAGGTAAACAATCTTGACATTGCACTACTGGCGCTGCATGGCAAATTCGGTGAGGATGGCACTATTCAAGGTACTCTTGAAACTATGGGAGTTCCATATACAGGGAGTAGCATCCTATCCAGCAGCTTATGTATGGATAAAAATATCTCAAAAAAAATCATCCGCTTTGAAGGCGTGCAAACACCGGATTGGATTCACCTTACGAACATGGAAGAACTTAAGGATGAACTAGACAATATGGGTTTCCCGCTAGTTGTAAAACCTAATTCAGGCGGTTCAAGTGTGGGAGTAAAAATTGTTTATGATAAAGAAACACTAAAGCCAGCAATTGCAGAAGTATTCAAATGGGATTCCGAAGTGATAATTGAAAAGCTAATTATGGGAGAGGAAATTACATGTTCCATTTTGGATGGAAAGCTTTTACCGGTGATTTCGATTCGTCATCAGGGAGAGTTTTTTGATTATACCTCCAAATATAATGATGTGGCTACGATTGAAGAGGTAGTTCAACTCCCTCCCGAAACACAGGCACGTGTCTCTTTAGCTGCTATGACTTGCTATAATTCATTGAAATGTAGTGTTTACGCCCGAATCGACATGATGATTCAAAATGGTATCCCTTATGTGATGGAAGTTAATACATTACCAGGGATGACGAAAAATAGTTTGCTACCAAAAAGTGCACAAGGAGCGGGTATTCCTTATCATAAGCTACTTGACTTAATCATTGAACATTCACTTAAAGTGAGGAGAAAAGGTATTTAAAATGTGCTGAAGACGTACACAAAAGTAATGTACTAATAAATTTTGAGCAACGCACACGTTGAAGGTGCTGTTCATAGCCGACTGTTATGTTCACTAAATGCGCAATAAAGAAAACAACTTGGTATGTTTTACTACCAAGCTCAGACTGTAGACAAACTCGAAGATTTTCGAGTTTGTCTACAGTCCTTTTTTATTTAAAATTAATATTGAAGTGATGTCTCCTGCCGTTGATTTTCGCTACGAACGGGGGCTTTCCGCGGGCACACCGTAAGCCCAACCCTCGCTAACGCGCGGTCTGTTGCGTCTTACGTACTGTGCGTTCCAGCAGGAGTCGCCCGTCCTCCGCTCCAATCAACTTAATATGTAATGCTCACAGTCTACTATAAAATATGGTATTTTAGAGTGAATGCTATAATTTGGTTATTGATGGCAAAGAAGGTATTGTGATAGCCAATCAAAAAATGAGGGGGATTTAAAATTGATAATGATTACAGAAAAAGTTGAAGGAAAACGATATCAACATCTTATCGAGTTTTTAGCAACAAGATGTAACCGTTTTGCGTTCGTAGAGAATAGACAATTAATGGATGATGAACAATTGAGACTAGCCTTTGTTGATGAATTAATAGCAGAAATTAAAGACCAGATTATCGAAAGAAAAATTCAACGAAAGTGGGAGACAACAGTGCTGGGTGAAGGTACAGCATATATTTATTATTTTCATTTAAATAACGTTACCACACAATTTCTAAAGCAACGTAGCGACTCACTTTTTGGGTGGATTACACCGGAATTACCAGAGGATTTAATGTTTTATCAAGATGATCAATGTCTACTAGCAGCATGTTCGCACGAAGGTTTTTTTAGGGTTGATGAAAAAATATGGGATAGTTTCTTATTGAACTAACACGGAAGAAGCATATTAGTTCAATAAAAATAAGTTGGGTTTTAATAATAAATAGCCGTTTTTGTATTGAATTTCGATTTAAAATAGTATAAGATTTACAAAATTACATATAAAAAGCTATGAAAAGAAGAGTAAACATGCGTACTATCTACAGAGACCTCTGGAAGCTGAAAAAGAGGGATAGGAAATGTGTTGAAACAAGCCTTGGAGCTGTGCATTGGATTTGTAGGAACAATGATGATGCAACGTCTTCTCACGTTAACGAGATAGAGTATCGCTGGTGACTTATTCACACAGCTGTACTTGATAAGGCTTCTGCAGCAATGTAGAAATGAACTGGGGTGGCACCGCGATATGACTCGCCCCCAAGATAAAAATCTTGGGGGTGAGTTTTTTTATTTTGTTTAACAACAAATAAAATAGGAGTGGTGATGATGTCCAGATGGAAATATCCTTTAATACTATTAGGGGGAATAGGTATTTCAAATGTCGGTGCTTGGGTTTACCTAATCGCACTGAATTTAATTCTATTGAATGAAACAGGTTCCCCACTTGCAATTGCTTTTTTATATATACTCGGCCCCATTGCAACGATTTGTTCGAATGCTTGGGCAGGAAGCTTAATTGATCGGGTTAATACACGGCTTCTAATGATGGGTTTAGATATTTTCAGAGCAATCTGTATTGCGTTAATACCTTTTTTACCTTCATTTATTTACGTGTATGTACTAGCGTTTATCATTAATATGGGAAGTGCTATTTTTCAACCTACCTCTATGGTTTACATGACGAAACTAATACCAGAAAAAGATCGGCAACGTTTTAATGCACTACGTAGTTTTATCAACTCTTGTGGTTCACTAATAGGCCCTGCCATTGCTGGGATTTTATTTTGGATGGGTACCCCATATACCGCCATCCATATCAATGCAGTCGCTTTATTTTTTTCAGCACTAATTATAATGATGCTACCTAATGTTGAAACAAAACTCAAAGAAACAGAAGTGCAAAGATTTACGTGGGATTTAATAAAAAATGATTTTCGGGTTGTTATTAATTTCAGTAAGGGCAATACCTTTATCACAAAGATATATTTATTATTTAGTGGTACTACGATATTCATGACTGCAATAGATTCTCTCGAGGCAGCCTTTGCTAAAGGTGTACTTTTAATATCAGACACCAATTATGGGTTTTTATTAAGTATTTTTGGAGCTGGCATAATAATTGGATCAATTATTAATTCAGTATTTTCGAAACAACTGGCAGTTAATCTATTAATAGGTATTGGTACCATTTTTACATCAATAGGTTATCTCGTACTTTATAGTTCGAACGGCTTTTTTAGTGCAGCACCTAGTGTATTTTTAATAGGATTTGCTGTAACGTTTGCTAATACAGGATATTTGACGTTCTACCAAAATCATGTTCCTGTAGGGATGATGGGAAGATTCGGAAGTATATTTAGTGTTATAGAAGCAGGTTTCATTGTTGCTTTAACAGTTTTAATAGGTTTAGCTGCTGAATTAACGTCAATCCGTCCTATAGGGTTAATAGGCTCGATCGCCTTTTTCTTATTAGGGTTAATAGCATTGAAGGCTGTAACAGCAGCAAAACGGCAGGAGTATTTTAAAAAAGAAGTTTCTTCTTTAAACAGTTAACGAATCACAAATAGGAGGCGAAAAAAATGAAATACATTGAATCAGAAAAGGTTACGAAAGAGGAAAAAGAACATATTTTTCAACAGTTATTAAAATACAATCTTGAGAACATTGAAGATAAATTAGTAAAAGATATTGGCCTATTTGTAGAGGATGAAGAAGGAAATAGAGTTGCAGGTTTAATTGGTGAGACACATGGAAATTGGTTAGAAGTAGAGTATTTATGGGTAAGTGAAGAACTGCGAGGTCAGCATATTGGTACTGAATTGATGAGGAAAGTTGAGAAGATTGCTATTAATAGAGGATGCAAATACGCCTTCCTCAATACGTTTAGTTTTCAAGCACCTGATTTTTACGTCAAGCTAGGCTATAAAGAAGAATTTGTACTTCATGATTATCCGCTAACGGGTAAAAGATATTATTACACAAAAAATCTTTAAGATTCAATCGTTGCAACAATAATTGCTCGTGCAAAAATGGGGGTGTTAATTGAAAAAGTACATAGTTGCATTTACATTGAAATGCGTGGTGTAAAAATTGACCGCCAGAAGATTGAAATATTAAAATTTCTGCTATTATAAAAACACCCTACCTATATTTGAATATGCCGATGATTAACCTGGTATTTCAATATAAAGGAAGGGTGTAGGCATATTGGGGCTATTTCATTTTCTTTAGAGATGAATAGTAGTTTTAATTCCACTATTCATTTTTTTAAAAAGCAAGATGGCAAGAAGTAAAGCGATGCTTACAGCACCCAAACCAACCCAATTCAAAGTTAGAATAGAGGTACGACTGATGACAAGCCCACCTAATCCAGATCCAAGCGCAAAGCCAAATTGAATAAAGGACGTATTTACGCTTAGGGCAATGTCCGGATTTCGAGGCACTAGAGTGAATAGAAAAAGCTGTTGGGCAGGGGAAATACTCCATGTTGCTAACATAAAAATCATTAAAACGAAGATCAAGACAAAGAGATTGACTCCAGCTATAGCGAATACAATAAGCGTTAGTCCCTGTAAAAGCAATCCGAGACAAATTGTGAATCTCGATCCTTTTGCATCTGCCAATTGCCCGCCCACTCTTGATCCGATGAAGCTGCAGATTCCTGCCAGGAATAGAATGCCACTAATTTCAGTTATGGAAAGAGTAGATGTGGCTTGCAGGAAAGGCGTAATATAAGTAAATAGTGTAGCGTATCCACCAATATAAAATAAAGTAATAGCCAAGGCAGTTAAAATTTTTGAATCTTTTAAAATGGAAAGCTGCATCCTTAGGGTAACAGCTTCTTCCTCTTTGATTACCGGAACCTTTTTATAGATGAAAAGCAATGGAAGAATGGTTAATAAACCAATCAAAACAAATAAAACTCTCCAACCAAAAATCTCGCTAAAAAATGTGCCGATTGGAACACCTAGCACGAGTGAGCTGCTTAGGCCCATCAAAATAATACCAATAGTACGGCCTCTTTTTTCTTTTTCCACTAGTCGAGTAGCTACTGCCATGGCTACCACTGTAGCGATTCCTCCGCTAACCCCTTGAATTATTCGTATCAATAATGCTGTTTCATAAGAAGGGCTTATAAACATTAGTCCATTGCTAGCAATGAACACACTTAGAGTAACCAAAAGCAACTTTTTGCGGTCAACATTTATCGTAAGAGCGATTAAAATTGGAGCGACAATGGCTGCTGCGAGAGCAAATACAGTCACCAATAACCCAGCTTCAGAAATAGATACTCCAAAGTCTACGGCGGTCATTTCAATTACTCCTGTAATAATGTATTCAACAGTTCCGATGAGAAAAACAGCAAGTGCTAGCACATAGATGATCAGATTTTTTTTCAGCTCAACCACCCCTCCTCTAGTTATCTATTTGCAATTGGAATTTGTATTTCCAGTAATAGTGCTTCTTCTGTTGTAGATAATGGTAAATATATTTCTCTACCAAGTTCGTTCCTAAATCTGATAGTTATTTTTCACAATCTATTTTGCTAAAGCAACACAGGCTGTACAAGCAAAGTTCCAATCTGATCATAATAGTGAATGTTTTTAAGAATACTTTACTTAGCCTAGTAAACTTACTGGTTTTTAAAAAATATCACTCTCAATCTATAACATAATGGAAGTAGACAGCTTCCCATGCAAGGGAAATCAAGTGTTTGAAGATTTTATTCAAGTAGTAACATTTTTAGGTTTTTATCTATAAATACGGAATCTGGATCATGCTGTCCAATTCCTGCGCAATGCCCCCACTTCGATTCAATCGGGAGAAAGTGGGCATTTGGCATTTGTTGTACCTCATATTTGTTGTCCTGGGGGGGAAAGAAAAGATCTGTACTTCCTGGCATGACCAACGCCCGTGCTGTAATCTTACTTAAAGCAAGTTCAAAATCGCCGTCATATGCTGGATTTGCGCAAATATTGCCAGTCATTCCGGTACGTAACATGGTGATCAGGTCATTGGCATCAAAGGTCAAAAACACTTGATCCCAGTAGTCTACAAGGTATTTCTCGAGTGTTTGGTAGCCTTCTTGCTGATAAAGCTGTTCCAAATAATAAGCCTGCGAGAAGCCCCAAGCTGCATAGACTCGCCCCATGGCTGCCAATCCTGCTGTAGGTTGCTGTGTGTAAAAGCCATTCTTCCAGTTAGAATCAGCCTGAAGGGCAGCAATCATTCCTTCAAATACAACCTTTGCATGTGGTCGGGTCATGGCAGTACCACCGAATGGAGCGATTCGTTCGATCATATCGGGATAACTTGCTCCCCATTGAAAGGTCTGCACAGCACCTAGTGACCAGCCAACAACGAGTGCAATTTTTGTAATACCAAACTTTTGAGTAACCAATTGATGCTGTAGTCGCACGTTATCATAAATCGAAATTAGTGGAAAATTCGCTTGATGATAAGGTGGTGGCGTATTGCTTGGTGAAGAGGATAATCCATTGCCAAGCATATTCGGTATGATGATGAAATACTTTTCTGGATCCAGTGCCTTGCCAGTTCCAATTAGCCATTCATTATCGGTATGTAGACCTGCAAACCAGGTAGGATAAACAATTACATTATTTTTTTCTGCATTTAGTGTTCCGTATGTTTTGTAGGCGAGAATGGCATTTGGCAGAGTGTCACCAGATTGCAACAAAATATCACCTAGTTCGTAAAGTTCATAATCTTTCATGTAAAAAACTCCTTTTCATAGTTAAAGATGGATTGCCTTTCTTGTGATAACTGTACGATGGTGCTATTGTTAAGTCAAAGAAACGTTTTTGAATAGAACGTTCATTATTTTTGAACTAAGGGGTGGTAGGTAAGATGGAATTACGCCAACTAAAGACCTTTTATACGCTTGCTTCCACACTCAATTTTAGCCGCGCTGCAGAAGTGCAAAACTATGTCCCCTCAACGGTTACGATGCAGATGAAGGCATTGGAGGAAGAACTAGGTGTCAAGCTAGTGGACAGACTAGGTAAAAAAGTGATTCTGACAGATGCAGGGAGACGTTTTCTCGGCTATGTAGCAGACATATTGAGTGAACTTGAAGAAGCGCAGCATGCCGTTAAGCAATCTGGCGAGGTGACGGGTACGGTGATCATCAGTGCGGATGAAACATTGTGCGCGTATCGGCTTCCAGCAGTACTACGCCGCTTTCGCTTACGCTATCCAGGAATTCGACTTATGTTTCGGCCGCTTGCTCATTCGAACCTTAAACAGAGCTTGCGGGAAGGGGACGCGGATATTATTTTTATGCTTGATGAGGACAAGGGTGAAATAGGATTTTGCGGAGAAAAAATGCTGGATGAGCCCTTTTATTTATTGGCATCACCTGATCATCCTTTGGCTGCACGTACTGAGTTAGTTATTGGTGATTTTAATGGTGAGACCTTTTTGTTGACGGAGAAGGGATGCTCCTATCGCACGTTTTTTGAACGAAGTCTTTCGCAAAAAGGCATGGGTGGAATTACCGAATTAGAATTTAACAGCGCCGAGGCGATTAAACAATGTGCGATAATAGGAATGGGCATTGCCATATTGCCTGAAATGGCCGTGACAGCAGAAGTAAGTAGGGGAGAATTGGTCCCGTTGCCGTGGGATTTGACAGCCACATCATTTGCAACCCAAATGTTTTGGCATGAAGAGAAATGGATTTCGCCTGCCATCGAGGCTTTTTTGAACTCGGCTAGAGATACTCTTTTGAATAGTTGACGTTATAAAATTTTATTTTTATAAAGAATTTAATATTAGTTTCGGTGAACAATATCATAAGTAAGTGCGGTTTTTAAAAACAGAGGAAAAACGACAAATGTAAATACTAAAATTCAAAATTTAATTAAAACAAATTTGTATCAAGAATAATTTAAAAGGTTGATTACATTGATGAAAAACGGAAAAAAATCAAATTATTTAGCGAAAATTTCTTTAGGCGTTATGGGTGCAGGTTTTCTTATAACGATTCCTTTTCAAGAGACCTTTATGGGTCGATTATTGCAAGGTGGATTTGAGGCAGGATTAGTTGGTGGACTGGCAGATTGGTTTGCTGTTACAGCTCTTTTTCGACATCCTCTGGGTATCCCGATTCCACATACGGCATTGCTTCCAAAAAACCGAGATAGAATGATTACAGCTCTTATATCTATGCTTGAAAAAGATTGGCTGACTAAAGAAAGTATTATAGCGAAAATCAAACAAATTCAATTTGCAGATAAACTCCTACAAATTGCTGAGAAAGAATTGTCAGCAGCAACTTTGAAAAGAAGAATTAGTTCGATTCTTAAGGAGATAATCAGCTTTGCAAATTTAGAAAAAATAGCTCCGTCTATTGAAAAAGAGGTAAAGGAATATCTTCACGCTTTAAAAGTAGAAAAAATTCTTCAATCTACGATTACCCTAGCACTAAACGAAAAATTAGATGAAAAAGCTTTGAACTATAGCTTGACAGAAATCGAAAAGTGGATGTCAAAAGAAGAGACAAAGCAAAAAATAGGAGTAATAGCCAAACAATTACTTGATAATATCGAAGCAGAGGGTTTTTTAAAGTTGGCTATTAGTTCTTTTCGCAATTTAGTAAATGAGGAAAAGTTAGGGAATATGCTTCAACCATTTATTCTTAAAAGAATCACTCTTTTACAAAGAGAGGATAACCCATATAGGCATTTGATTCTTTCCCGAATTCGCGAAGAGTTAGAAGGCTTACCTGATAAGGAAGAATTAATGGTTGAAATTAATAATTGGAAGGATACACAAGTAAACAATTGGAGCTCGATAGATCAAATTACTGAGATTTTAAAGCAACTACAGAAAAAGTTGATAGTTCTAGCTGAAGATGAAGAATTTATTGAAAGGTATATCATTTCATTTATTCGAAGCTTTATAAATAACATACTAGAAACACCTAAGAAAATGGAAAGTATTGAAAATTGGATTCAAAATCAAATTATATATTATCTTGATAAGAACCATTCAAAAATAGGCGTTCTTGTGAAAGAAAATCTGGAAAAATTGGATAACGAAACACTTATTAATATGATGGAAAATAACATTGGTAAGGATCTACAATGGATACGAGTGAATGGAGCTGTATGCGGATTTTTCATAGGCATTATCTTAACGATTTTGAAAACTATTTTATAAGATAAATTAGTAAGGATCTCTCAGGAATACGTTACTGAATACTTAAGTAACATTTCATTTAAAGGAGTGCGATTGTTCAATTAGAGCAATCGCTTCTTGTGTTAACGAGGCAAGTTAGCTGAAAAGGGAAAATGGAGAAATGTAAATAGAAGAGTTGTTAAAAGGTGGGATATTGAAGGAATTATTATATGAAATGATTGTGTTTGAGCTTAAGAAAGGAGGATTATTATTTTAATTTTATTCGGTCTCTTAATTGCATTTATAACTATTATTTTATTTTTAATTTTATGTACTAACATAATAATTGCCTTCATTAAAAAGAAACCTTTTCCTAAAAAAATGCTGTTGGCAACGCTATCTGGGATTGCTTTAGTTTCGTCCATTTATCTATATGAAACATATTTTTTTACATTTAGTGAAATAGACAGAGAATTCGTCCAAAAGGGACCCGGACCTGTCATATCCCCTACAGAAAAGTATACTGCTAATGCTTATTACGAGCCATTTGGTGGTGCAGCAGGTGGTGTTAATGTATGGGTGGAAATTACAAATAATATTGAGAATGATAAAGTACAAATTATTTATTATAGTGATGCAAAAAGTAATTTTGCTATGAAGTGGCTCGATACAGATACCCTGTACATTCTTAATGATGAACCTAATTTTCCGAATTCAAATAGAAGTATCGAATTAAAAGTTGAAAAAGAAATTTATCATGAAAATGGGTTGGCTTGTAAAAGCTTGTTAATGAAAGATGATTATGAGACTTGCTATCAAGACTAATTTTTCTTATTCCACCAATGGGGTCCCAAAGCCATAAGGCGCATTTTATTGGTCTCTTTAGTACTAAGGATGTACTTAAGTGGATTAGTTAAACGTGGTTCCTTTAACTAATCATAAAAGTTTAATGAAACTTATTAATCAATTATTATTCTAAAGCTATTGTGCAAAATAACTCAAATAGTGTTGACACTTAGAAAATATTTGAATATAATTGTCCTAATTTTATAAGCAAACATTCACGAGTTCGTGAGTGGCGGAATTTTGTAGAGTTTTAACTCTGTTTCATTCGCTCGTCGTCTATTTATAGACGACGAGATTTTTTATTTTTTGGAGGGATTTTTTTTGGAAAAATTGAAGTTTTCTTTAGTGGTTTTATTAGGTGCCTGTAGCTATGGGGTCCTATCTTCCATTCTAAAAGTTGGATTTTCAAACGGATTTACCTTTCCTGAACTTTTAGGTGGACAGTATGTATTTGGCTGGTTTGGACTATTATTACTCGTTATTTGTTTTTCACGTCATAAAGTATCTTTTAAAAATATATTATCACTGTTAGCAGTTGGGATAACAATGAGTTTAACAAGTATTTTTTACGGGCTATCTGTAAAAGAACTACCTGCATCTATTGCTATTGTGTTGTTATTTCAATTCACATGGATGGGTGTTCTAATTGAAGCAATTGCTAATAAAACTGTTCCAAGTCGTGAAAAGGTCATTTCGATTATTATCTTATTTGTAGGAACGTTGTTTGCTGGAGGGGTATTTGAAGGATTAGGGCAGCAATTATCTATTAAAGGAATAATATTTGGGTTACTAGCAGCTATAACCTTTTCTCTCTATATATTTGCAAGTGGACGTGTTTCCACCGAAGTACCAATCTATTCAAAAAGCTTTCTAATGACAACGAGTGCAACACTATTTGTTTGCTTAGTTTTCCCCCCGACTTACTTGATTGATGGTACACTGCAGGCTGGATTATGGAAATATGCATTAATCCTAGGTTTCTTTGGTGTCGTAATACCAGTCATTTGTTTTTCCACTGGTATACCAAAAGTCGGGACAGGCCTTGGAACAATTTTAGGAGCTGTCGAACTACCAACAGCGGTTATCGCGTCTATTACTCTTGTTCATGAAGTCGTTTCTCCTTTGCAATGGCTTGGAATTGTTTGTATTTTATTAGGTATTTTTATACCACAAGTGTTAGAAGTACGAAAAGAAAAGAGGCTAACCCGTCTTTATGAAACTACAGAGATTTAAAGTGATGTCTACGAAACAAGCTTAACTTGCTAAAATAGACTGGTCGTAAAAGAATCTATTGTACTCAAACTTTTTCAAAATGTAAGGAGCCTTAATAATATGGATGCAAAGTATATTGAATTCAACGAATTTGGCTGTCCTAAAGAAGTGTTAACAATTGAATATAAAACGATTGAACCACCTAAAGATAATGAAGTGCTTGTAAGAATGTTGGTTCGACCTATTAATCCTTCTGATTTAATTCCAATTAGAGGATCGTATGCGCATCGTATTTCATTACCAAACATACCTGGTTATGAAGGAGTTGGGATTGTAGAAGATGTAGGTCCTTTTGTTTCGAAAAATCTTATTGGTAAACGAGTATTACCTTTACGAGGGGAAGGTACATGGCAAGAGGTTGTAAAGACTTCGGCAGAATTTGTCGTTCCTATACCTGATTCTATTGATGATTTTACAGCTGCCCAAATGTATATCAATCCAGTTACTGCGTGGGTGGTTTGTTCGGAAGTTTTAAAGTTAAAACCAAATGATGTTTTATTAGTGAATGCATGTGGTTCTGCTATTGGACATGTTATTGCGCAATTTGCTAATATTTTGGGTTTTCAATTGATTGCAGTGACAAGAAATAATGACTATACAGAGGAATTACTTCAACTTGGAGCTTCTGCTGTAATTGATACCTCAAAAAGTGCTCTAATTGAAACCGTTATGGAATTAACAAACGGAATGGGTGTAGATGCTGCAATCGATTCTATTGGAGGTACAGATGGCAATGAATTAGCTTTCAGTGTCCACCCTAATGGTCAATTTTTAACTATTGGTCTTTTATCTGGGATACAAGTAAATTGGGCAGCTATTGTCAATCAAGCAAAAGTGAATGCGAATATATTTCATTTACGGCATTGGAATAAAAATGTCTCAACAAGTAAATGGCAAGAAACTTTTAATCATTTGATAAAGCTAATAGAAGGAAAAAAATTACGTTTAAAAATGGTCGATTCGAAGTATGACTTGTCGGATTTTAACAAGGCGATTGACGCTGTTGAATCGACTAAAAAAACGAATGGAAAAGTATTTTTAACAAGCTACTGATATTTTTATACAATCAGCTGGGCACTATCTTATAAAAAAACTGAGTTGCATGTGCAGCTCTTTTTTTAGATTAATGAATGTTTGACTGGGGCTTTACTACGCATCATAGCGCTCTTTCAGTAAAAGAAAGAGCGTTTTAATTTTCTTTAGGCATCGATTTTTCCAATGCTAATTTTACAAAGTCGAGATATATTAGAAGCTCTTCTGGCAAAAATACATCATTTCGCTTCACATATCCTACTTGAATTAGATGACTTTCTTCTAATGGAATCGAGATGACGTTGGGATTCATATAATTATTCACGATGCAACCTGTTCCAAGGTTATATCCATTCGTATTAGACAATAGGTTATTCATCGTGCCACGATCTGTTACATAGACTAGCTTTTCAATATTATTGACATGGAGTGTTTCTTCTGCAAAATGTAAAAGCATATCATCCTGCTGGTAGCTTAAATAAGGATAGTCTCGTAATTGTTCAAATGTAATCGTTTGAAAATGAGCTAAAGGATGTTCTTTGCGTAAAAAGACGTGCTGCTTCAATGAAGTCAGTGGAGTAAATAGTAAAGCTTTGGAGATGAAATGACGGTCAAAAAAGTGTTTATTTAATTCGCTTACAGATAAAATACCAATAATACTTCTGCTTGAATAGATGTCATCAATAACGTCTGTAGATTTACCTTCACGAACTGCCAGCTCATATTTTCGTTCTTTAAAATGTTCCATTAAATTCGCAACAGCTTCAATTGCAAAGCCATAATGTTGTGATGAAATAGAAAACTTCGTTAGGCCCATTTTCTTGTCTTTATCAAAATGATGTTTAACAGCCTCCGTTTGTTCCAGTAGCATTTTCGCATAAAACAATAATTCAGTTCCTTCCTTTGTAAACACTACCCCTTTGTTCGTTCGATCTAAAATTGTAATCCCTAGCTCAGCTTCCAAATCACGCACTGATTTACTAATACTAGGTTGTGTTACGAAAAGTGCTGAAGCGGCTTTACTAATTGAATTATGTTTGGCAATCTCTACAAGATAACGAAATTGCTGAAATGTCATTTCCTCACCCACTCTTCTTTTTTTTGCTATAACTTTAGTCTATAGCAAGGGGATAAAAAGTTCAATTTTACCTTATGAATGAAGAGATTTAATATAAAAGGAGGATTACAAATAAAGCGAAAAAGAAAGGGAGAAAAAACATGATAAGAGAAGCAACGCCAAAGGACTTAATGGACATTTTAAACATTTATAATGATGCAATTCTCCATACGACTGCTGTATACACATATAAACCCCAAACTCTGGAAAATCGACAAAGTTGGTATGACCAAAAGATGCAGGAGGGAAATCCCATACTCGTATATGAGCTAGATAAAAAAGTGGTAGGCTTTGCGACATTTGGTCCTTTTAGAGCGTGGCCAGCTTATAAATATTCGATTGAGCATTCTATTTATGTAGATAAAAACTATAGAAAAAATGGAATTGGAACGGCATTGCTTAAAGAATTAATAGCTATTGCAACGGAAAGAGAATACATGACATTAATTGCTGGAATTGATGCTCAAAATGAGAAAAGCATTGATATGCATAAAAACTTTGGCTTTGTCTATTCAGGTACTATTAAAAAAGCAGGTTTTAAATTTAATAGTTGGCTAGATTTAGATTTTTATCAATTAGAGTTGCAAGGTCCTAAAGAACCTGTAGAAGAATAAATCTGTTTGGAAGAAGGGGGAATAAAAGGTGAAGAAGTATTATGTCTTGTTGCTTTCAACTTGTTTATTTTGGGCAGGAAGTTTTGTTGTTAGTAAAACGCTTGTTGAACATGCTTCACCTATCACCCTGACGACTTTGAGATGGATGATCGCCGTCATTTGTCTTGTGCCTATTGTATGGTGGAAAGAAAAAAAGATTTTGCCTCCAAAAAATGCAATACTTCCTTTAGTTTTAATGGGGTTAACAGGTGTTGTTCTATTTAACCTTCTACAGTTTTTAGCATTAGAGCAGACAACTGCAACAAATGTTGGCTTAATATCTACTTTAAATATGATTTCCATCGCTGCTTGTTCCGCTATATTTTTGAAAGAGAAATTGAATATGCTACAAATTGTTGCAATGAGTGTTTCCTTTTGTGGTGTCATTCTTGTACTATCAAAAGGGAAAATAGACTACTTGTTATCATTGAAGTTTAATACAGGAGATTTGTGGATGCTTGCTGCAGTATGTATATGGGGAATTTATACAATTTGTAGTAAGTGGGCTATGGCCAAAACTTCGGCTTTAATGTCTACTTTATACTCAGCTATTTTTGGACTAATAATGCTTTTACCAATAAGCATACCTAGATTTACTGTTTCCCATATAGATACTTCTTTCATTGGTGGAATTCTTTACACAGGCGTATTAGCAACAGTCGTATGTATGCTATTTTGGAATATGTGTGTTTACAATATAGGTTCAACAACATCAGGCGTTTTCCTAAATTTTAATCCAATATTTACTGCCATTTTAGCTTTTCTACTATTAGGTGAAAAAATGAGCTGGATACAAGGAATAGGGAGTTTCATAGCAATAGGGGGATGTTTTTTGTTTTCATACTATACAAAAAAGAGTGATACGACCAAAGATATAGTCGCAAATCAAACCGTTCAAAATTAATAAGAAACAAATGGTGAAGATGCAAACTATAGGTGCCTGAACATTACAAGGGCTCAAGGCATCATAGTTTATCGACCTTCCTCCCGCATCCATCCTTTCAACCTCTATAATGTAGATTTTGTGCTACATAATGGCTTGGCATTGAAATAAAATATGCCTATTTACTAAATGTACATCTACAATTACACATTCTCCTTTTCCTGTATAAATCCATGGGAAGTCCTCTCTGCTTTAAATATCCACTGTTGAAGAGGTAGTTGATATTTTGGTAGTATCCAACCTAAAATTTTACCGATAAAATAGGCGGCAATAAGTGTACCGATTCCAATTGAGCCTAATGAATGAATGAAAATTACACAGATTCCACCAGCCACACAAATATTTATTAAATCGATAGAAATTTTTGCTCTACCAAATTTTATTTTAAATTTTTCACTAATTGCGTAAGTTAACGCATCGTACGGCATTAATGGAAGTTTGACAGTTGTATAACCCATTAACCCGACTGCTATAACAAATAAGCTAATAATTAAAAATACAATTCGAGTAAAGATTGTTTCAGGTGTAGGGAAAAGTTGTACAACAGAGAGCGCTGCATCCATTAAGAACCCAAATAAAAACGAAATTATGAATTGACCTGCAAATTCAGTTAACGCCATTCGTTTGCTTATTATTACTTGAATAATAATGTACAAAACATTTGCAAGTGCCATTGTCACACCAACCGATAAACCAGTCGTTAGTGTACTTGCATATGCTAAAGATGATACAGGCGATACGCCAAATCCTGCTTGAATAGACAGGCTAATACCAATCGACATAAAAAATAACCCGAGCACGTACAAAATGATACGCTTCAAGGTTTTAATCTGATGATTCATCATATCTCTCACTTCCTATTTAATATAAGCACTATATATAGAATTATAATGCCAAATTCAAGATATGAAAAATATATATATGATAAACTAATCATATTAAAAAACATATAACGGAGAGATGAAATGGATTTTCGACAACTATATTACTTCAAAGAAATTGTGAAACAAGGAAGTATTTCGAAAGCAGCAGAAGTGCTACATATCGCAACCCCCGCTTAGTCAGTTGTTAAAAAAGCTTGAAAATGATTTAGGCACAACATTAATTCATCGGTATCGTCAAAAATGGGAGCTGACAGAAACAGGTGAAATACTATATCAATATGCCAATCAAATGTTAATGCAAATGCAAGATGTAAAGCAGAGAATTCAAGAAATTGAACAAGGTATAGGAGGAACAGTAAGCATTGGTGTATCATCTTCATGTTCGAACATGCTTATTGACTATGTCAGTATGTTTAGAACACACTATCCGAATGTTAAGATGAATATAGTAACAGGGAATTCAGAAGAATTATTAAAAAGACTCGAGCAAAGAGAGATTGATGTTGCCTTACTTTTACGCTTGGGCAATAACGAACAGTATGAGATGAAAAAATTAAAAGAACATCCAACCGCTGTGATTATCCCTAAAAGTTGGGCAACATCTTTTTCAGCACAGCATGTGACGATTGAACAGATTGCCCAGTTTCCATTCATAATGCTAGGATCAATGGAAGGCCTCTCCTTTCATGAAGACCTCTTCAAAGTGTTTGATGAACATCAGGTTAAGCCAAATATCATTATTGAGTGTAAAGATTTGAGGATGGTTGAGGCACTTGTTAGTAGAGGATTAGGATTATCCGTTATTCCAAGAATGGATTACACATCACCATTTTTAGAACATACAACGCTTTTTGAATTGAAACAATTTGATTTTCATCTAGAGCCTGTATTAGTTAAATTAAAGGGCCAACAAGTTTCCAAATCGGCATCTCAATTTTGGGAAATGGTTGATTAATTAACTGCGTTTATAGCGCCCAGTTAACGGAGCAGCCGAGTACAATAATAATTGCTATGTACAAGAACCGAAGGAGTGCTGAATTTGGAAGAGTTTGAAGTTTTCCTCCCAAGAAATAAACATGATATCGATAAGGTTGAAGAAATTAAAAAACTGGATAGCAATATACTAGTGTCTTTATTGCCTGAGCTACTCGTATTTACGCAGGATATGAACTGGCCAGTTGCACCAGGCGTATTGGAGATTCTATTAACGTTTCCTAAGGAAATTGTCCCCCATGTGCATGCTGTTTTATCTTCAGATGATGATAACTGGAAGTGGTTTATTCTTCACTTTTTAGTTATTGAATTGCCATTAGAGTCAAGAGGTAAGTTTAAAGGGTACTTAATAAGGGTAGCCCAAAACCCTACAGAAAATGAACTTGCAGAAGAACTTGATGAAATTGCAAAGGAAATTTTAGCAACGCTTTGAAAAAATGACCCAATGAGACTTACCACTACAAAAGATAAACATAAATTGGAAATTCGACGACTTTAATGGACTTAATCCAAATAAATCTCAAGTTGCTAATACAACTTAAAAGAAGCTGCACTCACAGCTTCTTTCCTGATATGTATAGCATTTTATTTCAAAGTATAAGTTTGAAAGCCCTGAATCATAATTTCGCTAACAGACTCTGTTAGCTCTTTTAAAGAACAGACGATTTTTCCTGCTAACCAGTCCTGATACACCGACATTTGCCCACCTACTAAAAAATGAACACGTAACATAAATTCTTGACGTTCTTGTTCGGATTGAATTGTTTCTTTATAACTCATTATTTTCTCTACAAGAACGTCTTTTAGTTTCACTACAAAGCAAGGTGCCTGTTGTACAAAAACTAACTTTCGATAAAATTCAATATCTTGCTGTAAAAAGTCGTTCATTTTAAGTAAAAATGGCATAGGATTTTGAATTAATTCGATGGCTCTAAAATCATTGAGATACTCCAACATTTTCCCCATGATTTCATTTTCAATTTCTTCGATGACAGCTAAGATATCCGCGTAATGGGCATAAAATGTCCCTCTACTTATTTCAGCTTTTTCTACAATATTTTTAACAGTTATCTTTTCAAAATCCTTTTCCAACACTAATTCAATAAATGCGTGCCTAATCATTTTTCTTGATCGAATAGCGCTTTTGTATTCTGCTTTCCCACTCATTTATTTTCTCTCCTAAAATTTTTTTAAAAGTTGAACATTATTATAAGGAAATGTTCAAAGTTGTACATATAGGCGAAAATTGAACATTGCTCCCATTTATGAGGCTAAGTATACTGTATCTATAATCAAAAGTATACACTTGTACGATTTTGTGATGACTTAAAAAAAACAAAATAAACCTTTATTTAGTGAACTGAAAGTGAGAGAGATAATCATGAAGAAAGTAGTGAATTGGCGATTAGCTTCGTTCGTTATATGGATAGCAGTTACAGTTATTATTGTTGCGACGATGCCGAATTTAGATCAATTGGTAAGAGAAAAAGGACAAATTACGATTCCTGAAAGTGCCCAAAGTAATCTAGCGGAGGATATGCTTAATCAAATGGATGAAGGTAATGGAGAAAGTTATCAAATTATCGTTGTCTTTAATAGTGGTAATGATAAAGCATTTACAGAGGAACAAAAAGAAGATGTAGGAAATATAATTGATGAATTAAAAAATAAACGATTACAGCTTGGTATTAATGATATTGTAACGCATTTAGATAATGAACAAACAGCTAATCAACTCATTTCTCAAGATAAAACTACTATCTTAGCACAGCTTTCAGTAGAGAAAATTGATAGGGAAATATCTGAGGTAACAAAGGAACTTTATAAAATTGTAGATAATAAGAAAGTAGACACATATTTGACGGGAAACAGTCTTGTAATGGAAGATTTTGTGCAATCAACGCAAGAAGGCATTAAGAAAACAGAAGTAATCGCGATTATTTTTATTATTGCTGTGCTCATTCTTGTATTCCGATCTCCAATAGTGCCGCTCATCTCCCTTATATCTGTAGGAGTCTCTTATTTAGTATCGCTAGGAATCATTGCGCACTTAGTAAATCAGTTTAATTACCCTTTCTCTAATTTCACGCAAGTGTTTTTAGTCGTAATCTTATTCGGTATCGGAACGGATTATAATATATTACTATTCACACGATTCAAAGAAGAGCTGGTGAAGCAAGAAGATACTTGGACAGCAGTTCGAGTAACATATAAAACTGCTGGAAAAACTGTCCTGTATAGTGCACTTGCAGTGTTTATAGGTTTTATGACCCTTCTTTTAGCGGAATTTAGTTTATACCAAGCAAGTTCAGCTGTAGCGATAGGGGTAGCTGTACTTGTACTAGTTTTAATGACCTTAAATCCATTTTTTATGGCATTACTAGGGAAGAAGATGTTTTGGCCGGTTAAAACGTTTAATGGACATAGTGATAGTAAAATCTGGGGATATTTAGCTAAGACGTCTGTTTTAAGACCTTTACTAGTTCTAGTCTTTATAGCTATTCTGTGTGTTCCATTTGTCATTAATTATAGTAATGCGCTAAATTACAATGATTTGTTGGAAGTAGATGATAGTTTTGCTTCTAAGCAAGGAATCAATGTTATTGAAGCGCACTATCCTTCTGGATTTTCTTCACCAGCTAGCCTTGTTATTCAGTCCGAGGATGCATTGGATAATGCAAAATCATTACAAGCATTAGATGAACTGGCTGAACAAATATCACGGGTCGACGGTGTATCTGAAGTAATGACTGTAACTCGTCCAACAGGAGAAAAAATAGATGACTTATATATTTCAGAGCAAACAAAAGCATTAAATAATGGTCTAGGCGATGCGAATGACGGTGTTGATAAAATAAATACTGGGTTGGCCTCAGCCGAGCAACATTTCAACCAAACAGACACAAGTAGTGTACAAAATATCCAAAAATTAATTAATGGAACAAATGAAGTGAAAAAAGGTGTTTCTAGTTTAGGGAATGCCGTAAATCAATTATCGAACGGTGTAGGTGCTGGCGCAAGTGGTGCTCAAGATTTAGAAAATGGTTTAGCATCTGTAAAAGAAAATATGAATATTTTATCGGTGTCGATGTCACAAGTATTGAATGGTTATACGGAAATCGAAAAGGGTTTAACCTCATATAATACCTATTTTTCAAATATTAGTCAAACCATTGAAAATGCACAAAATGGCTATGAACAAATTGAAGCGTTAATGAACGCTTTAGTACAATCAAAACCAGAGTTGTCTAATGATGTGAATGTACAAACGACACTTGAGATTGCTTCAGCTGGAAAGTGGCAGCTAGGACAATTATCAGAGGAACTACAAGCATTGAGAGCACAGCATAATGAGGTAATGAAATCATTTGGAGAAGCAAATGCTTCACTCGCCAAAGTAAGCACTGGTTTCTCACAATTACAAACTGGTGTGAATCAACTATATGAAGGTTCATCGAGCTTAAAGCAAGGATTGCAATCAGCTGCTGACGGTTCCAGACAAATTGGAAGTCAAACACCTGCCCTTGAGTCAGGTTTGACGACTATTAATGAGGGGCAAGAACAACTACTTACAGGACTAACTGATTTAGCAGATAAAATGCAATCTTTACAGTCGGGATTAACAGAAAGTACGGAAGGCTTAAATGAAATTAGCACAGGTTTAACCGATGCCCGAGATTATTTATCGGGTCTTAGTGAATCAAATGCTTCTGAGAAATTCTATATTCCGCAAGAAGTTTTAGAAAGTGATGAGTTTCAAAAATCGTTGAATATGTATATGTCTGATAATCGAAAAATTGCTAAAATCAGTATCATATTAGACGTTAATCCATATTCAAAAGAAGCAATGACAATTATTAAGCGAGTAGACAACGAAGTGCAGGCTTTTATCAAAAACGGTGAGCTAAGTAATGTGAAGGTAGCAATCGGAGGAAAAACATCTCAAAATGTAGATCTTGAAGAGATTGCGAGTGGGGATTTCACCCGAACAGCAACTATTATGCTAATTGGGATTGGGATTATTCTAATCATCATTACTCGTTCAGTTTTGAAACCAATTTTTATTATAGCATCATTAGTATTAGCATATTTTACTTCACTTGGAATGAGTGAGTTAATAAGTGGCCAATTATTAAATGTAAGTGAGCTAGGATGGAATGTACCGTTCTTTAGTTTCATCATGATTGTAGCGTTAGGCGTTGACTACAGTATCTTCTTAATGATGCGTTATAAAGAGTCGGGAGGTCATTCTACAGAAGCGATTGTCAATGCAGCACGGCATATCGGTGGTGTTGTGATTTCAGCAGCTATTATTCTAGGCGGTACGTTTGCGGCATTGATTCCTTCAGGGGTCATTACGCTAATAGAAGTAGCCATGACTGTTATACTCGGTCTTTTCTTACTAAGCTTTATAATGTTGCCGATTTTAATACCATCGTTGTTAGGGGCAGTGGATCTTATTTCTAGAATTGGCCGAAAGAAGGAGTAACGTAGAAATAACTATTATATGAAATTCGGTTTTTAAATAGTATATTAATGGACTTCACTATCGTGAGGTCCATTTTTTGGCGACAACAGGTGAAGGTTTGGGAGGAAGGGTATTTATGGAAAGTGGAGAATTTTATAAATAAGGAGTGAGGTGTTTGATTGAATAAGATAAAAACCGAAACAGAAAGATTAGTTATTCGATTAATAGAAGAGGAAGATTATTCTACTTGGCTTTCCCAATATTAAAATCGTTTACCTTCTCAGCATAAATACGATGAAGGTAAAATAGATATGAGTATTTGTACGAAAGAATGGTTTCATGATTTAGTTACAGAACATTTTCAACTGGCTGTTGATGACAAAGTATATATATTTGGTGTGTTTAGAAAAGTCGATAATACTCATATTGGCTTTATAGACTTTTCGACAATTATGAGGAGAGAATTTCAATGGGCTAGATTCGGTTATACAATCCATAACCAATTTTGGAGACAAGGTTATGGTAAAGAGGCTGTAAAAGCAGCGATTGATTTAGCGTTTGAAAAATTAAATTATCATCGAATAGAAGCTCACATAAATATTGATAATATACCGTCTATAAAATTGGCAGAAAGTGTTGGAATGGTCTATGAATGTACAAGGAAAGGTTTCATCTACGAGAACGACAAATGGACTGATCACCTAGTCTACTTTATAAACGCAAATCATTGAGTTGCATAAGCAGCTCTTTTTTTATTGAACAAATGATACCTTATTACTTCAAAAAATGTTGACATAGTCCACTAAATTCATTAATATTTGTTGACATAGTCCACAAATAAAGGAATGCGAATATGAACGTAAATGAAAATATTATCGCTGATATACGGCAATTCAATCGGTTTTATACGAATTTACTTGGGTTATTAGATAAACATGTTTTGGATACAGGTTATTCTTTTACAGAGGCACGAGTAATTGTTGAGATTGGTTTGTTGGAACAGTGTATTTCAAACAATTTAGTTGAAAATCTAAATATTGATCGCAGTTACATGAGCAGAATCATTACTAAGCTTAGTAATGATGGACTAATTAGTAAAGAATCATCGATACTGGATAACAGAACAAAATTGATTCGATTGACACCTAAAGGGCTTGCTTTATTTGATCAACTCAATGAGAAATCTGATGAACAAATCGTGAAATTACTGCAAGGTTTGTCACCAATGGAGATTAACGAAATACATGCCTCTATGTTAATGATTCTAAAGAAATTAAATATGTTGGAGGAAATATAAAATGATACGTTTTGAAAGTGATTATGCAGAAGGTGCTCATAAGCAAATTCTGAACCGACTAATCGAAACGAATGAAGAGCAGACACCTGGTTATGGAATGGATGAACATTGTGATAAAGCCAGATCTTACATTCGAAAAGCGTGTGGTGCAGACAAGGCAGATGTGCACTTCTTAGTTGGAGGAACTCAAACGAATACGACAATTATCGCGTCCATTTTGCGTCCACATCAAGGTGCAGTTGCTGCTATTACAGGTCATATTGCTGTACATGAAACAGGCGCAATTGAAGCCACAGGTCATAAAGTACTTACTTTACCGAGTGATGATGGCAAAATTACAGCACAACAAGTAAAAGAATTATATGATGCGCATTGGAATGATGTCACGCATGAACATATGGTTCAGCCAGGCTTAGTTTACATATCTCATCCTAGCGAGAATGGGACGACTTACAGTAAATCCGAATTAGAGGAGTTAAGCAAAGTTTGCCGACAATGTAGTTTGCCATTGGTTATGGATGGAGCTCGATTAGGATATGGTCTTGTGTCCAAAGATAGCGATTTATCCTTAGAAGATATTGCTCAACTTTGCGATGTATTCTATATCGGTGGAACGAAAGTAGGTGCAATGTTTGGGGAAGCAGTTGTCATCGTAAATGATAGTCTTAAAAAGGATTTTCGCTATTTTATCAAACAAAATGGAGGAATGCTCGCTAAGGGGAGACTGTTAGGAATCCAGTTTGAAACATTGTTTGAAGATGGCTTATACTATGAGATTTCTAATCATGCTGTGGAACTGGCGATGATGATCCGAGAGGCATTTGTTGAAGAAGGTTATTCATTAAGATATGATTCGAAAACAAATCAACAGTTTCCTATTTTACCGAATGATGTGTTAACTAAATTAGGTAAGAACTATTCATTTTCCTTTTGGGAACAGTTCGATGCTACGCAAAGTGTTGTAAGATTTTGTACTAGCTGGGCAACTAAAAAGGAAGATGTAGAAATACTAATTGAGGATATTAGGAAATTAAAATATAGCTAAGTTATAGAGGAATCCATTTTAAAGACTTTTTGAAATGGATTTTTTTATTTACCAAATAGTTTATGTCTTCTTACATAATAAATATTTTAAAATATTTGAACGAAGTGAAGTATTTTACAGTCTAATGAAGGAAGGAGGCGAAAAGGATGGAATTTGAAATCACACAGCGTGCTATATGTGGGGATCATCAAGCGATACTTTCTCTTATTGAAATGGATGAAGATATTTTATATCGCATGGCTTTTACATATATGAAAAATGAGCAAGACGCTTTAGACGTAATGCAGGAGCTAGTTTATAAGGCACTTAAAAAAATGCATACCGTTCAACAGCACGAATATGCCAGAACATGGCTCGTGCGTGTCTTAATCAATTGTTGTAAAGATCATTTACGTAAACGCCAACAAACCGTTCAAATTGAAGAATATCACTTATTTGAATGGGCCATTTACTCAGATATTGAGAAATTGTTAGAGCAATTAACCTTATCAGAGCAGCAACTCGTCTATATGAAATATTTTCAGCAACTAAAAAATAAAGAAATTGCCGAACTCAATCATATTCCTGAGGGTACTGTAAAGTCTAAGCTTCATCACATTCTAAAAAAACTTAGAACCTTCGCAAGAGAAAAGGAGGACTGGCTATGAGTAAACTACCGATTGACGTTCCAAAAGATAAACTTCATCAAATCCGAATGGATACATTTCGTAAAGTGAAGAGAGAAAAAAGAAAAAAGAAGCGCATCGTTTCGGTTGCAATCGTATTTTTGTGTTGTCTAAGTCTTTTATTTTCAATTCGCGTATCGCCAACAATTGCAAGTCAAATTGCAAAAATACCTGGCTTTCAAGCGATTGTATCTGCGGTTGCAAGAGATAAAGGGATAAAGGATATAGTGGATAATAATTACTATGAAGAAATCAATGAGACCCAGACAAAAAATGACCTATCGCTTACATTGCAAGGCGTAATTGCAGATCATTCGGGTCTTGTTCTTTACTATGACGCTGATGCTCCATTTGAATTATTTTTGGAGAAAGTCCAATTGTTCCAAGGAGATGATGAAATTGAATGTGGTTGTTCCTTTACGCAGAATGCAAGTAACCAAACAAAGATCTCTTCTTCAGTTGAATATAGTTTTTCAGAGCCAATCGCCTATACTTCAAAGGATTTTAAAGCTGTTTTTCATTTTAATGATAAAGATAAAGGGAACATTGAAATAACAATACCGTTTTCACTACAAAACGAAATCGCACAGGAAAAAGTTTTTAATGCGAATCGTACTGTAGATGTCCAAGGTCAGAAACTTACGATTAAACAAATTCGCCGTAGTCCACTAAAATTGGCACTCGATATTGAAGTTGACGAGGAAAATACAATGCAAATAATAGCACTGGAAGATATTGCAGTCGTGACGGAAAGTGGTGAGCGTAGAGAAACAGATAGAAATCGCTCATCAATATACAGAAATAATTCCAATGGAAAATTCACGGTATATTTGCAAAGTAATTATTTCGATGATCCAGAGTCATTGAAGCTTATAATTGGTGCTGTACAAGCAGTGCCAAAGGGTGAGGATTTTATCGAAGTTGATTTTGCTACACAGAAAATAATTTCAAAACCAGATTATTTAGATTGGGATATATCTGTAGAGCAACAAAGCCTAAAAACTGCAGCAAAGAAATGGGATAATCGCGAGCGCCATATGTTCTTTGAGAGTGCTCTAAAAGCAGATGGCACGGTGTTAGAATTTGCAGGAGGCTCATACTCAGATGATGATGAGTACCTATACGCAACGGAGACCTTTAAAAATTACGATGGTAAAGCGAAAATATTAATAGACTATTTCTTCAATCCTATTGGTCAAAATATTGAATTGAAGATTCCATTAAAATAAATTACAGATGTTCAAAAGGGAGGAAATCCTTTTTGAGCATCTTTTTGACTTAGGTTCATCTTAAGAAAGAGGGGATTCCCATCTCAAAGCGAATGATTAACATTAAGGAAAAGAAGGAGTTGGGTAAATGTTTCACCTAAAAGATGTTTTATCCGATCAGTTGTTAGCGAATGCAAACGATCCAAGCTGGTACGTCCCTTTGACAGAGGCTGTTAAAAATCTGACAGAGGAAGAAGCTTCTTGGAAGGTAAGTGAGGAAAGTAATAGTATTGCTGAAATTGTACAGCATTTACTTTATTGGAATGAAACGTGGCAAACGAGATATAAAGAAAATAGTATACATGCAGTTCAGGCGGTAGGGAGTAATGACAGTACATTTACCATTTCAGAAAATAAAACATTCGTTGAACTTCAGCAACAGCTATTAACAGTCCTTTTATATTGGCAAGAATTATTATCAGAACAACAGCTTGAAAGCGAAGTAAAAGGGTATTTTAATGCAAATTGGTGGCAAGTATTGGGGAATGTGACAACGCATAATGCCTACCATATCGGTCAAATTGTGTATATACGGAAGATGCAAAAGAGCTGGCAGCGATAAGTAAATCGCCGATAAAGCAGGAGAAACCGTCGATAGAAGTTCATGAAACGCCGGTAAAGCAGGGGAAATCGCCGATAGAAGTCCGTGAATCGCCGGTAAGGCAGGAGAAACCGCCGATAGAAGTTCATGAAACGCCGGTAAAGCAGGAGAAACCGCCGATAGAAGTTCAAGAAACGCCGGTAAGGCAGGAGAAACCCGCCGATAGAAGTTCATGAAACGCCGGTAAAGCAGGAGAAACCCGCCGATAGAAGTTCATGAACCGCCGGTAAAGCAGGAGAAACCGCCGATAGAAGCTGGTGAATCGCCGGTAAGGCAGGAGAAATCGCCACTAAAAGCCAGTGAATCGCCAGTAGACCCGCTGTAGCGGAAATCAACAGCAATACAAAAAGTGTAGGATTGATTGCAGTCAATCTTACACTTTTTCTCTTTTGTCTCAGACTCTTATTTCGGATTATACTTCTTCATTAAAATAGATTTTATAAAATTTGCGATTTGTTTCCTCATCAAAGCCAACTTCAATTAGCTCATCCATTTGCTCAATATCACGGACGTTCACTTGAATTTCAATCGCGGAATCCAGTTTGATTTTACGTTTATAGCTTTTCTCAGCTTTTGCAATGGCACTTTCGGAAATTACAGTTTCGTAGGGCTTGACTGAATTCACAATAATATCTTTTTGCGTTGAATCTGCTGATTCAAATACAGTTTCAATATAGTCGTTTACTTGAAATTCTTCTTCACTACGGAAATAATCGAGCGTTTTGTTTAAAAGGCCTAACTTTTCGGGATTGGTAAAACTCTCTTCTTTTAAAATATATTTTTTACATTCAGTTAATGCTAAGTTTGTTTTATGATAATGTTCATCAGCTACTTTAACTTTCAAAAAACGTTCTTGCCAGTAAACGACATCTTCTTTCTTTTTCGTTTTCATAAAGACAACTGGCGCTTCGTCTGCCCCCATATCTACAATGACGGCCATATTATTGATTTTCTTTACATTAATGCCGTCGATGCCATTGACAGTCACTTTATTTTGTTCATTTTTTACATCTAAAAACATTTCTTTTTCTTCAATTTTGACAATGGCAATAACTTTCTTTACTTCTGTCGACATAAAACAATTGTCAAATAGTCCAATAAATAACTCGCCGCTTTTAATATTTGGATGACCAGATGCACTATGTAAGTGCGTGGCAATATGTTTGGACTGTTCAAGGAAACTAGCTTCCTCATCAAAAATGGCTTTCACGTACGTATACACTTCATTTAATCCAATATTTGATTCATGAAAAAATTCATATTGCTGCTCAAAGTCTAGTTTGTTAAATGCTAATTGTGTAAACGCTGCTTCTAGCATGACCTCAGGTTGAGAAAATCCTTCCTCTCCTAAAACAAGGGTTTCGCTTACATAATGTACAACATATTGTGCTAACTTACTTTCACTTACTTCTAACATAATTATCCACCTTTAATATAATTGTTTCGATAATTTACCATAGCATACCCCGAGTAATAATGACATGGATTTTATATGTTGATAGACCAGGAGTTGGTGTGGTGTGTATTGCTATTTTATCTTGAGGAGGTGGAGGACTACATGTTTGAATCAGTAGTATAAGTAAGATCTTTAGTTTGTATTAGAATATCGAAAAATCGGTTATTATCATCTTCGATTGTATATGCAGCTCCTGAGTTGCACTTAACTTAAGTTTATCAAAGTGAAAAAAATTTAATAATTTCCCTCTATTATTAATTGAAAAAACAAAAAATTTCTGATAAATTATTAAAAAAATTGAAAGGAGTTTGAATAGGTATGATGATTCATTTGAAATTTAATAGTAGTTAAACTTAAGTAAATGAATTTTTTTAGTTGTTTGTCTTCTATCGCTTTTACACAAATGATGTGTAGCGGAGTACATTAGAAAAATACAAATTTGCCTAGTGATACTATTTCTCTACTAGAATCTATAAAAAGTAAAGAAATAACGTAAACATCCTTAAAGTAAAAATATAGGAGTGAAAAATTTATGAAAAAATTCATGTTTGTATTACTTTTATTATTAGTTTCAATAGGTATAGGAGAAAATAAAGCTTTAGCAGAATCAATTTCCTCGGAAGTCAATTATGGGAATGAAAATGATATTGATATTGATCAAGAAGAAATTGATAGAAGAATAGGAATTGTATTTGACTACTTAAATGAACATGCAAATCAAGATTTTAATAATCAACCTTCATTAGTTTATGATATTCCAGTTGGAGAAGGGGTTATTGTAAATGCTGAAATTTCTAATCAAGAGGTTTTAAGAACAAGAGCAATTGGTAGTAGTAGAGATTCTATTAAAGCAAATACAAATTATAATTATAGTTTAAGACTTACGAACATAGTAGGCTCTGGAGATGTAACTATATATACTGTGAATTATACTACCGGTAGTCCAATTGCTCCTGGAAAAGATGTATATAGAATAACGGTAAATAATGTTTCTATAATTGGTACACCTCCTTCTGGCTATAGCGTAGGAAATAATAACACCTACATAAGAAATAACAATAATATTATTGTAAGTACGGGAGGATATATCTCATATAAACGTGTTCTTCTAGCGGATAAAACTATAAATTTCAATGATGTTTCATTAGGAAGCCTTGTCGGTGGAACTTTAGTAGTTAACTATTCATATCAAGTAAATTAAAAAGGTGTGATATCGATGAATAGCAAATCTAAAAAAACAATACTATTTTCTATGCTTCCTGTGACTTTTGCTGTATCGTACTATCTTATTGGACAACCAAAACCGAAACCCGAGGTTACAAGTGAATTGACTGAGATATTGCCAAATGGTGAAATGAAGGTATCAATTATGGAAAAAGTCGATGAAGAAACAATGAAGTGGTTTGACGAAAAAAAAGCAGATATACAATCACTCATAGCAGAACAAACAGGTTTAAAAGGTGAAGATGTGCTAGTTTCGGCAACCTCTGAATCAAATATAGGCGATACAAAGAATCAAGAAATAACATGTTCAGTTGTGCTACGCACGGAGTCAACATTTGATGACCAAATTATTCAAAACGTAGTAGATGGGATCATCAATGTTTTCAAACAAGATTCGGAGGAAGCAAATATTAGTAAAGAAAACATTGTAATTACAAATAATACTGATGTCCTCCATTAAAAATACAACTGCTATGTAATACAAAGTAAATACCTTTTGGAAGTAAAGAGGAGCTAATTTGAAAGCACCTCACTATCACAATTGATATGCTCTCAAAATTTTATTTGCCTACACCTGGGAGCATATCATGCTTCATTTGGTGCTTTTTTTATGTATTAATGCTTTTAATACTAAAGGGACATTATTGACATATTATCAACCTTAATTAAAAATTTTATTTCGAGAATGATAGAGTCTATAAATCACATAAATTATGGAATTTAATAACAACAAGATAATCATCTGTATTGTTATTGTAATGACAACAAATAACACATCTGCAAATAATACAATTTCGCCTGGTGGCAATTCTTGAGCAGGAGTTGATAGAACTGCAATAAACGTCATAATAATCGAACTAAAGAACGCAGCGTAGGCAAAAAGTGCGTGTTGATAAAACTGTAGTTTAAATTTGCTAAACCAAAAAATTATATTAATCAACACTAAGGTAAATGGGAAAAGTAAAAATTGATAAATCATCATATTTATTGAGTCTTCTAGGAATGTCCAATAAAGAATTTGGGCTAAAGATATAATGATAATATTTGTAGACGCTACAATGAATGAACTATTGCTTTTATGCATTACTCCACCCCCATAACTACTTTTTTATCTATTTTATATACATATATCTTTGTTTGTAAATTGAAAAGAAACGAGGCAAATCTGTTTTGTTTTTCTTATAAAATAGTAAATAAGAAAGAAATCCTGGAGGAAACTAAAGAAAATATTTTCCTCTAAAGACCTTGGGTTAGGTGTATTTTTCTCTTCTGAAAAATTATTAAAAGTTATTGACGAAAAAAAGAGAATAGACTACTATATCGTTAAATGAAAATGATTCTCATTCGAATGATAGAGAATGTAATGTGAGGTTATAAAGTAAAAGGTAGGCGTAACATCATGACAGGTAAAAATAGTAGTTTAATGGAAAGTACTTTTACACCACTTTCTTTAGCAATGCTTCAACTCTACTTATTGTCTATGTTATTTTTCACAGCGTCTTCAATTTTAACAATTATTTTCCCACTGCAAGCTGAGAAAAGTGGTATTTCTGAAGGTGAAATAGGCTTTATAATGGGCATCACTATGTTTGTATGTATGATCTTAAGACCGTGGGCAGGCCAGATGATTGCGAAGTATAGTGTGAAAAAAATGATGAAATGGCTTTTAATAGGGCATGCTGTCACACTTACGCTTTATATATTATTTGGTATTCATAGCCTTTACGTTGTGCGAGTGTTGCAGGGAATCGTACTCGCCTTTTTTTCAATGTCGATGCAACTAGGCATAAGTGACTTGCTAAGAAATAAAGATCGTGGACAAGGCATGTCAATGTATACTCTTTCAACAGTTATGCCTTCTCTCTATGGTCCTTTATTGGCTATAATACTTTGGCAACAATTAGATGCAAAATACTTAATTGGTTGTATTATCGTATTGGCAATTTTGCCGTTACTTTTATTTATTCGTGCTCCTTTACCACAAGATCAAAAGACAGTTCTTGCTTTCTCATTTCGAGAATTGCTTGGTGCAGTCAAAAAAACGACAAGTAGTAAAGGACTCGTTATTGCAGCTATTACAATGATATTAGGTTCTACAATAATTGGTGCAATATCGACGTTTTTACCTCTATATATGTTAAAGTTCAATCTTGGGAATCTAGCAATATATTTATTTATCCAAGCGCTTGTTGTAGTAGGAAGTCGTTTTATTTTGCGAAAACGAATCCCCTCTGACGGACATTGGCATCCCAATTTCATTATACTTGTACTTTTGTCATCCACCATTGGAACAACAATGCTAGCTTTCGGGGAACAGCTTGGCTACTTCATTTATCTCTCTGCTATGTTTAATGGTTTAGCATCTGCCATGTTATATCCTACAATTGTGACCTACATATCGTTTGCCATTCCAGAAAAGAAAAAACATATTTTACTAGGGGTTTATCTTGCAACTTATGATTTAGGATTTTCATTTGGGAGTTTGGCAATGGGAGTGGTCGTACAGTATTCATCGTATGCCTTTATGTTTATTGTATGTTCCATTGTGGCTTTCGTAGCTATTGGATTAGTCCTCTTAAAACGTAATATTTGTTAAGCAATTACTCATCCTTCTTCTCAACTAGTTTGAACAAGAGGGATTTTCTATTTCAAAGATAATCTCGTCCGTATAAAGTTTTTTACGTTAGCATACATAATGTATTTCGATAAAACTATTAAAGGTATGACGTGATGAATGCGCACAAACACAAAACTAGAAGCAAAGAGGAATTAGAGGAAAGTACTTTATGAAAATATGTTATTAGCATCAAATAACCAAAGGTTTTCGGAAAATATCTTCGAAATCCTTTGGGAGAACTTTTACCTATATAATTGGTGGGGAAATTAAAGATTGTAGTGGAACATTTTCCTGAACTTCTGAATGCAAATCAGTAATTTTACGTGGTTGACAAAGAGTGGCCATAAGTTCAATGATGACCTTATTATAGGAATAGATGCTTTGACAAATCGAAAGCATTATAACCAACTCTATGCAATTTGTGTTGTTATAAAACGAAGATGACGGAATAATATGAGTTCTGCAATTAACATCGATTATTCTAGAATTAATTTCTGTATCGGGAGGGGCACATAAAAGGACAGTTTCAACTTCAGAAAATGGAAAAATATATTTAGAACAAATTTCACCTTTATTATTTATAAATTGAACGCAAATAAAACCTTCTACTAAAAAATCAACTGTATGAAGTAAAATAGTTTCTCCTCGCTCATCCTTAACTTGAACGTATTCTCTATTTTCTGAACATGTCAATTCTTTGCATGTAATTAAGCAACTACTATCACAAGAAATAGGATTCCCATGACAATCACATACATAACAAATTGTTTTCTTAATATCTCTCGTTGAATTTATTTTGTAATCATCGCTTGGGTGATAATGAAACATTATTTTAAATTCCCCGTGGCAGCTTGGCGTATTTTCGCCATTACATTGGACTTCAATAGATTCGAGATGTGTAAAGGTTGCTGAAAATGAACTACCTTCGTTAATTTCTGCTTGTTTTTCACCATTAACAAATACAGATAAAATATTACCATGGCCACTTTTAAAATTAATGCAAATTGAGCCACCAATTTGGTTAATGCCGTACGTTGTCCATAAAATGGTGCGTTCCAATTCGCCACTTGGAACCGAAAAATTACAACAAATCACATCATCAAACTTTTTTTGATCTAGCTGAATAATTTCTTTTAACTTTATAACCGTTGATTTATTAACCCAATCATATAGTTTAGATACTTTTACACAATGAACGGATGGTTTCTCATTTTTCATGATTCTCCTTGTTCCTCCCTTCAAAGTAATAGTTTTATCTAGACTATGTTCTTAAAATTAATGTGGTCACGGCGATGTTTGAGCATTAATCAGCTAAATTCCTAGCTTTAATAAGGATTATAAAGCATTAAGTAGAATTTGGTTATTAATTTGAAAAGAAACTTCAAACATTTAAATTTTTATGGAAAGGATAGGCAACTAAAAATATTATGGGCTTTTAAATATAGCGTTACAGTAGTCTAAATTCTTTTTGACACAAAGCATTTACTATATAGAACGATTAAATTACTTTAGAAGGAGTTGAATATAATTTATGTGTCAAAGTTCTGGAAATATTGTCGGTAACTTTAGTTGTTGCGAGCCTAAAAAATATGTACAAGATAAAGTATGTAATAGTTTCACAGTTGCAGGTGACGATGTAGTTGGTGCTGAAATCATTTACGCTACAAATGCAAACGAGGTTATTTTTGCGTCCGGATTTATAAAAAATACTGGTAACTTCCCTCTTACTGTTCAATTTGTAAAGGGAGCTGACCCTGTTGCAGGAACGGGTGGTACTGTCGTTAGACAAACTGTAGTGCCAATTGGAGGAGCCTTTACTTTTACAATTTCACGATTCGATACGATTCGTGTATTTGCAACGGGTGCAACAGTAGCACTACCAGCTGCTGGCGAATTCTGTATTACACCTCGATATGAACTTTCTTAATTATTTTTGAGTTAACAACAGTAAGGTATGCAAAGAATAATGTGGATTATTTTCATATTAAAAAAGCTGATAGCCGATTTCCTAAAATGCTGGGAAATTGGCTTTTTAGGCTATCATTGCTAAATTTTTTGTAGAATTCTATCACCTTGTATCTAGAATATTGCCTCGTTCAAAAAGCATTGTACCAAGTGTTTAATATGACTATTTTAAATACATAAGAGATAACGTAGTAATTAATGAATTTTTTATGTGACATGCTTGTGACATTAGTATTTTACAATGCTTGTGAGGTGAAGAGATGAGAGTCAATCAAAATCGTTCGAAAAGGAGTATTCTTTCGTTAATTATAGTTTTTGTCCTATTACTCGTAGGAGGATGTGCAAGTAAACAGGAAGAAGAAAAACAAATAAATATAGAGGCAGGTACACTAGCAAGCAAGTTATCATTTTGGGATGAACAGAAAAAAGGTACCAATTTCATGAATTCAAAATCCATACCAGAAAACTATACAGAAGCTAATAAAGAAAACATCGAATTTATACGCTTAGCTCCAGATAAATGGTCAAAGGACAGAGATTTTTTATTTAATGATCAGCCAGATTCAAATCCCAAAAAAGATTTTTTAATTGGTAATGTAGATCATTATGAAGGTATTGTAGAAGAAGATTTTGAAGCATTAAAAGCAGACTTGGATGCAGCTTATGAACGAGGTTCAAAAGTAGTGTTAACAGTTTTAAGTTTGCCAGGAAATCGTTGGAGACAATTTAATAATCGTCAAAACGATGATCGATTATGGCAGGATTTAAGTTATCATCAACAATCAGCGCAGTTTTGGCAAGATCTTGCTACTAGATTGAAGGGTCATCCCGCTGTTGTTGGATATAATTTAGTGAATGAGCCACACCCTGAAACAGCTACAGGATTTAATGATTTTTGGACGCAGGATTATAGTGACTGGTATAGTCAAGTGGAAAATACAGCTGCCGATTTAAATAAATTGTATGAAACGATTGTAGAAGCGATTCGCTTGGTGGATAAAGATACACCGATTATTCTTAATTCTGGATTATATGCAACTCCTTGGGCATTTGAGTATCTGAAACCAATCCAAGATGATAATGTACTGTACGCATTTCATATGTATGAGCCATATGAAATGACAAGTCAAAATCGTAAACGAGGATTCGAGTATGCTTATCCTGGCAAGGTGAAAGTAGGAGAGCGGAAAACGGAAAAAATGTTTAATAAAGATACTTTACAAGACTTTTTACAACCTGTAGATAAGTGGGCAAAAGATAATAATATGCCTGCTAATCGAATCATTGCGGAAGAATTCGGCATTAACCGAATGGTCAAAGGTGCTGATCAATATTTATCAGATCTTATTTCAATTTTTGATGAATATGGCTGGCATTGGGCTTTCTATGCATTCCGTGAAGACACATGGGAAGGCATGGATTATCAATTAGGAGAGCAACCGCCAAATTGGAAATATTGGGAGGCATTTGAAAAAGGAGAGCTATCAAATCGAGAACAAGTAGAAGTAAGTAATCCATTATGGGGTGCCCTGAAAAATGGATTAGAAAAGTAAAAATACGTATGCTACGCTATCGTATAAATGTTAGAAAAAAGGTGAAGTCTTCTTTTAAGGTTTTCACCTTTTGCCTTTTATTATGAGAAGAGTTACTGGTAAGACAGATAAGGAGTTTATACAAAGTGAACATACTAATAGCTGATGATGAGAAACACATGACTGCTATCTTGAAAACCTATTTTGAAAAGGAAGGTTTTAATGTCAGTATTGCTTTTGAAGGAGAAGAAGCACTTGAAATTTTTTATTCAAAAAAAATCGATCTTGCAGTTTTGGATTGGATGATGCCTAAGTTAAGTGGCATTGAAGTATGCAGAGAAATAAAGAAAGTAAGCTTAACGAAAGTGGTCATGTTAACAGCAAAGTCGTCCAATGATGATGAATTTATGGCATTAGATATTGGGGCAGATGAATATATTCGTAAGCCATTTGATCCGCGAATATTAATTTTAAGAGTGAAAAAAATGCTTGGAACAGAAAAGTTGGCTGAAATAAGGAATTTGAAAATCAATTTACAAAGTAAGAAAGTATTTAAGGACGAAGAAGACATAGTACTCTCTAAAAAAGAATATGACTTATTGAAGATTTTATATGAAAATAAAGGGCAAGTATTATCTAGAAATTCTTTGTTATCAATGGTTTGGGGCTTGGACTATCTTGGTGAGGAACGTACAGTCGATACGCACATTAATAGGCTGCGTGACAAGATTGGAGATGACCATATTTTAACCCATAGAGGAATGGGGTATAGCTTTAATGATAAAGTTGAATAAAATTGGAAAGAAATTGTTATTGATGGTGAGTGTAATTATGCTCATCGTTTTCGGTGTTTCCTTTTTGTTAAACAATTATTTTTCCGCTAATTATTATTTATTTAAAATGAAAAATAATGTTAACGCCGTATATGAAGAGCTAAAGGATTTAACAATTCCACAACTAATAGAAACACAAGAAAAAATTGAAAATGATAATAACGTTACAATTGTTATTATTCAAAATAGCGGTAGTACCGATGAAATTAATGAAAATATCGAATTTGCATTGTTTAAAGATAAAATTGTTTTAAATAAATTTTGGATTACGGAGAATTCTCTAGAAAAAATAAAGGAAGGAAAAACAGTAAGACTACTATTTAATCAAGGAAAACTAAAGTCGAGCCTTCTAACTGTGCTGTATGAGAAAGATCAACATTTAGTGTTAGTAGGAACAGTAGTTGCTCATAATACAGATGCTTTAAAAATAGTAAACCAATTATATTTATATTCCTTATTGCTAGGAATTATAATTAGTATATTATTGGTAGCACTATTCTCTAAGAAAATTATTACTCCTTTAGAGAAATTAAAAAACATAGCAAAAGATATTACAAATTTAAACTTTAAACAAGTGGAGATAACCTCAGGCGATGAAATTGAGGAGTTGTCACACAGTATTAATGAAATGAGTAATTCTTTGAAAAATGTTCATTCACAATTAGAAAAGAAAAATCAAAGTTTAAATACGTTAATTTCAAGTATCTCTCATGAAGTAAAAACACCCTTGTCATTAATACAAGCATATACAATTGGTATTAAAGATGGTTTTGATGATGGCTCCTATACGGATATTATTTTAGAACAAGTAAATTACACTTCAGAAATGGTGGATTATTTAATCAAATTATCTAAAATCCACGAATTAGAAGTGAAAAAAGAGCCATTCGAATTAAAGCATCTTATTCAAAAAATTATTACACAATATAATATTTCATTAAGAAATAACAATGTGCATGTAGTGCAAAATTTAGATTCAATACAACATTCCTTTATTTATGAAGATAGTAATCAAATAGAGATTGTAATGAATAATTTAATAAGCAACGCCATTAAATATGGTGAAGAGCAGTATTTCGAAATCAACTTAACAAATGAAGATAAAAACAAAATAAAGTTCTCAATACGAAATAAAACGACAAGTTTGCAACAAGAGCATCTTCCTTTTATTTGGGATGCATTTTATGTAGCAGAAGAATCGAGGAACAAAGAAATTAGCGGGACAGGCTTAGGATTGTCGATTGTTGCTAGCATCTTAGCTAAAAATGATTTACAGTATGAAGTGGTGTTAGTAGACTCGTATATTCGTTTTACGATATG
The DNA here is from genome assembly GCF_044762185.1 of Lysinibacillus sp. NPDC097162. Taxonomy (NCBI): domain Bacteria; kingdom Bacillati; phylum Bacillota; class Bacilli; order Caryophanales; family Bacillaceae; genus Lysinibacillus; species Lysinibacillus sp. NPDC097162. The sequence continues at coordinate 413,105 of NZ_JBIWDT010000001.1, forward strand.
GTTTGATTTAGTTGAATCAAAATAAAACAAAGAACGGGCATCTATTTGGTGCACGTTTTTTTCATTTATTGAGTGCCTTTTTCTAACAATCATAAAAAGTACATATTACTGTAACATAGCACCTTTATAATAATGGTTATAGATTTGAAAGGGGCATTTATATTGGAATGAAGAGTTTTAAAAGGATTGTAAAAATAGTTTTATTACTGATGGTATTAATAGGTTTATTTGTAGGATACGCTTTTAAAGTTGAACCAACGAGGCTTGTCATTCATTCGTATGATTTAAATGAAGACAAAGGTGAATCAGTCAAAGTAGTTCAAATATCTGATATTCAAGTTAGTGAAACTTACACAATAAAACAATTAAACCGTTTAGTAGAAAAGATTAATCAATTATCACCTGATATTATTGTTTTTACAGGGGATTTATTCGAAAATTTTTCTACATTTCAACAGAAACAACAAGTAACTGAAAATTTATCAAAGCTTAAAGCTACCATGGGGAAATATGCAGTTTGGGGAAACCGCGATTACGGTGGTGGTGCTTTTAAAATATATGAAGATTTATTAACGAATTCAGGTTTTACTTTATTAAAAAATAGTGGAGTAAATGTTACTGTATTAAATGATAAGAAGCTATTTATCGGAGGATTGGATGATGGTTTGCTTGGAAATCCAGATATAGACCAATTGTTATCGCAATTGGATGATAGTTTTGATTATAAAATTGTACTTATGCATGAACCAGATATGGCAGACTTATTAAAAGATTCTTCTATTAATTTGATGTTAGCTGGGCATAGTCATGGAGGACAAATAAAAATCCCATTTATGAAAACAATGACTACTTCCTTAGCTGAAAAATATAGTGATGGATTTTATACTATTAATAAAAGCAATGGGATGCAACTTTATGTAAATACCGGAATAGGGACATCTAGAATTCCAGCTCGTTTTATGGTCCCACCTGAAATCTCCGTTTTTAATATTCATTTGTAAGATTATATATAAGTTGTCTTAAATAATCTTATAGTTATATACTTTAATAAACTGATTATATAGGGAGTTGAAAGAATGTTGGCACGATCTAAAGTATTGTATTTTGTCTTTAGTCTGATGGCACTAGCTTTTGTTCTGACAGGTTGTGGAACATCAAAAGAGGATAAGACAGTGGAAGAAAAAGTAGATTATGCATCTGCAGTGAAAGAAAATCCAATTGTGACAATTACGATGAATGACGATAAAAAAATTGTTATTGAACTAGAGCCTAAAGTAGCACCGAATACAGTTGCTAATTTTATATCTTTAGTAAAAGATGGTTTTTATGATGGGCTTATTTTTCATCGTGTAATTCCTGGCTTTATGGTTCAAGGTGGAGATCCTGCTGGAAATGGATCTGGTGGACCAGAGTATTCGATTAACGGTGAGTTTACGAATAATGGCTTTGAAAATAATTTAAAACATGAGCGCGGTGTTATTTCAATGGCACGGACGAATGACAATCCAAATTCTGCGGGCTCACAATTTTTTATTATGACTGAAGAAGCGTCCCATCTTGATGGTGATTATGCTGCATTTGGAAAAGTCATCGAAGGTATGGAAACGGTAGATGAGATTGTTGCAGTTGATCGAGACGCTACAGATAAGCCGTTAGAAGATCAAATCATGAAAAAAGTCGAAGTGGATACAAAGGGCTTTGACTATCCTGCACCAGTAGTGCAAAAATAGCATTAGACATACTACTAAAATTTAAAAGCACGTTGATTGACCGCAGTGTTGCGGCTGGTCAACGTGCTTTTCTTTGGAGAAACAAAGATCATTTTGCTCCTCATTTTTTTATTTCAGTAATTCTAAAACATTTTCATTAAAAGGAATCAGAAAATGATGTTTTGCAGGAATCGTGATTATAAAGACGATGGTACATACTCTTTTTGCATTGAAATAAGCCAAATAAAATCATCTTCAGCTATAATTTGAATGTCGTGACCGAGTTGAATTAACTGCTCAGCCTTTAAATGTTTTGTGCTTTTTTCTCGTCGGTTTTTGCCAAGAATAAGGAAATCTGTCTCTTTTGTCACAGCCCCTTGCATGAAAGCTCCACAAGCTCGGGCCTTTTTTGCAGCTTCAGAGCGTGTCATTGTGGAGAGGGCTCCTGTAAAGACGATTTGTTTATTATAAAATGGATGCATGAAACGTTCGGATGGATTGGATAGGTAGATAACTTCTGTATTGTCCTGATTTTTGTTCATGTTGGTCTCCTAAGAGGTTGATTTTAAAGGAGTGTAATATCTTGCTTTAAAATTAGACTTACTCTTCCGGTATTTTTAAAATAGTACTTTGTCGTAAATATGTAATGTTATATTGTATGGATAATTGCTGTAAAAAGCAAAGAAGCGCCGGTATTTGACCAGTGATGAGCAATTTCTCATATTTTTGCTTTTCCTCGGATGTAGCAACTTTACGGAAATACCCCCACATATGCTGGCACGCATTGCGCATGCTGCCGTCAGTAGGTATTTGTTGTAATGCATCTTCGATCAATTGTTCAATTTGTTCATGGGGCAGTATATCGCGCATTGCCAGCCGAAGCTGATTGTAATGCTTTTGGCTATGAAACATGACACGATACTTTTCTTCTCGCCATAATTTTTCAGTTCGTTGACGTTTCATACAATCACCTTCTCATAACAATTGTTTAAATTTATTACAGTATAAACATCATACATGTTGATTAACGACATTTCTATGATATTTTAGCTAAACAAACAAATAAAACACTGTAAGTTGGGAGAGATGAGAAGGTCTTGCCCTATTTTTAAAACGCCGAGCGGGATTTCCTCCGTTGGGTAGGGTAATATGTGGGGATGTATGACAGTAATGATTGAATTACATTTAGCAAATTGGTATATTAATGTATAAATAATAAATCGATGATGTGATCAAGTAAATAAGTATTGTGAAACAGAAAGTATAGCCTAGGCTGAAAGCTATATCACCTCTTCTTATTGAACCCTACCACGGAGATGTCAGTTAACAACTAACCGAGTCGTTTCGTTACAAACGTTTAGAGGACTTAATATAGTTATTAAGTCGAACTAAGGTGGTACCACGTCAATTAGCGTAAAGACGTCCTTTATTAGGATGCTTTATGCTTTTTTTATTATTTAAAACATAGGAGGAAAAGAAGATGGCTCAAAAAATAAACGATTTTTCAAAATGGTATGTGGATACGATTCAAAAAGCGGATTTAATGGATTATACGCCAGTTCGTGGCTGTATTGCTTTTAAACCAGACGGCTATGAATTATGGGAGCACATTCAAGCAGAGATGGATAAGCGGTTTAAGGAAACAGGTCACCGCAATGCTTACTTCCCGATGTTAATACCAGAATCATTTTTTCAAAAGGAAAAAGATCATATTGAAGGATTTTCACCAGAGCTTCCATGGGTTACAGAAGCGGCGGGTGAGAAGTTAGAGGAGCGCTTAGCATTACGTCCAACTTCTGAAACAATGATTGGACATTTATATTCAAATTGGATTAAAAGTTATCGTGATCTTCCAGTTTTAATTAATCAATGGGCAAATGTATTCCGTTGGGAGAAGAAAACGCTACCGTTTATCCGTACTTCTGAATTTTTATGGCAAGAAGGTCATACTGCCCATGTCGATGAAGAAGATGCACGTAAAGAGACAATGCAAATGTTAGCAATTTACAAAGAAGTAGTAGAAGGTTTGCTAGCGATTCCAGTATATGATGGACAAAAGACACCATCTGAACGTTTTGCTGGAGCGGTTGATACATTCTCTATTGAAGCGATGATGAAGGATGGAAAAGCTGTGCAAGCGGGTACATCCCATTACTTAGGTACAAAATTTGCTGAAGCATTTGATATAAAATATTTAAATAAAGAAAATAAACATGTTTATGTGCATACAACTTCTTGGGGTACATCGACACGATTAATCGGGTCTGTCATCATGGTGCATGGCGATGAGCAAGGTCTTGTTTTACCACCAAAGATTGCACCGACTCAAGTTGTGTTAATCCCTGTTGGACCATGGAAAAAGAACCCTGCTATTATCGAGAAATTAGATGAAATTTTTGCAGCGTTAAAAGCAAAAGGAATTCGTGTTCGCCTTGATGACTCGGATCAATCGCCAGGCTATAAATTTAATGAGTGGGAGTTAAAAGGTGTACCGGTACGTATTGAGTTGGGACCACGTGATTTAGAGAATCAACAAGGTTTAATGAAAGCCCGTGATGAAGAAGAAAAAGTTTCTGTATCTTTAGAAACAATTGTTGAAAGCATTGAAACAGAACTTGAAACAATGCAAACACGTCTTTTCGAAAAAGCAAAAGCTTTCCGTGCGAATAACTCGCATACACATATTGATTCAATGGAGCAGTTACAACAACATTTAACTCAAGCTGAACAGAATGAAACAATACCAGGTTGGATTTTAGCAGGTTGGTGTGGAGACGATGCATGTGAAGAAAAGGTAAAAGAAGAGACAAAATTCACAACACGTAACATTCCATTTAACCCACCAGTTACAAAGGATACTTGCATTCATTGTGGGCATGAAGCAAAACATACAGTTTGGTTTGCACGAGCTTACTAATTTACGACGAAGTACAAATATAAAGCGTTTCAACAATTTTGTTGAAACGCTTTATTAATGACTTTTTACTCATATTCTACGGCTCTAAAAAATTTAATATCACTAATATAGATTTTAGAAAGATAATTGTAATAATAATACATAATTTTTATTATTAATTGGTTTAAAAGTGTTAATAGTTTAAAATATGTATATATTTACATTTTAAGGATAGATGATATACTAGTAAGTAATAGGAAAAATAGTTGTAGAACCAGCAGACATTTTTATTTTTTTACCTCTAGTTTGTTTAGAGAGTATGATACATATGTAAGTCCAATGTAATAAATGGTTAGAACTTTTTAAGTCATTTCAGTAAGCGCTTTCATTGATGTGAGGTTAAATTGTATTTGATATACCAGAGTCGAACATCCAAAATATTGCGCATTGTTAACAGTCCATTTTAATCGTTAGAAAGCTGTAAGGTGAAATCTCAATAAAATAAATAATTGGTAGGGTGAATGATGGAGGGAATTAAGCAATCATTAAAGATAATTGCAGGTAATTATCAACTATCAGATGAGTTTAATCGCTGTTTAAACGACTTATTAGATCAACATGAAGGTGGTGATTTTAGTGGTTTAAGTAAATTGCATTTTCAAATGAATGGTGGCACATTAACGAAATCTATAGAAGAAGTTTTTAATCTTCTAGAATTATGGATTCTTTTTACGGATATCGTTGATGATATTGAAGACGGTGATGAATCAAAGTGGGGAATAGATGGGAACATATTGTTGAATGCTTCTACAGCTTTAGTTAGTATCGTATTGTTGGAGCTAGAAAAGCTAGAGATACCTTATAAAAGTGAGGTTACCCGTTTATTTTGCCATTACTTACTACAAGCGGTTGACGGACAGCATCATGACTTAATGAACAAGATTACATCTGAAGAAATGTATATAGATGTTGTTAAAAAGAAATCAGGTTCATTAATAGCACTTTCATCCACGCTTGGCGCAGTGTTAGCGACTGGAAAGTATACAACAAAGCTTGAAATGAGTGCGCACTATATCGCAATTGTCGCTCAACTTAAAAATGATTATAACGACTTATTAAATTTACAAAGAGATTTACAAGTTAAAAAAAGAACCTTGCCTTTACTATATTTATTACAATTCGAGGATTCGGCATTTGACGAATTGCGATTGTATTATAGACAGCAAGGGAATGCAACTACGAAGATTTGTATTACTAAACAGCAGATTGTAGATTCTGGATTACACGTTTACGTGCATCTAATACAATCTAAATATCTTAATCTTGCACTAGACTTATTAAAAGAAGTATATCCAACACAAAATGTTGAAATATTCAAACAATATATTTAGATGAGGTGAAGGACATGTTAGAAATTACTCAATATCTTCAAAAAAACAAAAACATTTTAGACCTTTTAAAAGAGAATAAAGTATCGCTTTTAAATATCAATGAATTTGAAAAAAATTTAATTTTAGAGTCTTTTGAACAAGGCGAAAAGAAAGTATTAAAAAATAATCTTTCTGCTTACTGGCGCGCGTAATTATTACCACTAAGGTCATTTGTAGACTTTCCATTGTGGTTAATAGTCCTGTCATTAGGAGTACTTGTTTAAGCACAAATAGGGAGGATTTTACAAATTATTGACGTAAATGATAAGCTTAGAATTAGAGGGGATGAAGCTATGTATCAATAGTTCATCTCCTTTTTTTATTACATAGCGGACTTATTCAAGACAAATACAAATAAGCTATCTTAAGTAATAGACAGCCCATTTGTATTTACAGTACTTCTGCAAAGCAGACAAGTGGCTAAGCGGAAATTCCCTGTCTTATTAAATGACTTCTACCACCGTCATTTTCCCAACGATCAATATCCCTTCCATCTTCGTCCCACACATCGGGTCTTTCTCTGTAAGACATTTTCTACATCATCCTTTATTCATTAGTTCATTTCTATATTATGTAATGTTGTAAATTTTAGTTCATAGAAAAGGTTGTCATCGCCGGTAAGTCGGTGTGAATCGCCGATTAACTAGTTCCAATCGCCGATAAAACAATGTGAATCGCCGATAAGCTAGGGCAAATCGCCGATAAAACTGTAACTATCGTTAATAGAAATTGAAACGACAATTTTATTGGGAAGAAATTATAAATTCCTCTTTGTAAAGCTATATTTTTGCATATGTGCCAAGTTGTAAGGCGCATATACTGTAGTGAGGAAGGGGGGAGGTGAGCAAATATGAGAATTAACTGGAAAGTTCGATTCATGCATAAGCCGTTTGTATTAGCGTTGTTTTCCATGCTGCTACTACTCGCTCAGCAAGTGGGAGCTTTGTTTGGCTTTGATTTAACAAGCGGAATGAGTGAGCAACTAACGTCCATTTTGAATACAGTGTTATCGATTCTTGTATTAATGGGGGTTGTTGTTGATCCGACTACAAGTGGCACCAGTGATAGTGAACGTGCTTTAATGTATCGCAGACCAAGATAAACATTTCATTACATTTAAAAAAGTGTAATTTTACAATAGAATGAATATGATATAATGTAAGAAAATTCTAATAGCTAGGGGGATGATTGATTGTCGCTTGAAATGGAGCAGCGAATCGCTAAGCTTGAAAAGGAGATGGAAGAGTTACGGCAGGAAATGGATGTGTTAAAGCAACAACAGTCACAACAAAAGACAACTGTAAAAAATGTTAACCGATCCATTACTGTACAACCTGCATTACCAAAGCCAACACCAACACCAATACAAAAATCAACACCGAAAACTAATGCTCAGCCACAGCGTTCATTTGAGGAGCAAATTATGTGGGCGCTCCCGAAAGTCTTTATGGTTATTTTAGTGCTGGGAGTGTTATGGGGGCTAAAGCTAGTTAGTGATTATGGCTACTTATCGAACGAGGTGAAAATCATCCTCGCTTATTTATTATCAATCGCATTAGGGGCTATAGCTTATGTTTTAGAGCAGAAAAAGATGGCATCTCCAGCTGTAACCATTTCCTTATACGGTGGGGCATTTATCGTAGGAATTTTAACAACTGCGGCTGGTGCTATTTTATACGAGGTATTAGGCTTAACTTTAGCATTGTTCATTGCCTTTGGGTTTATTGTCTATGGTATAGCCATTAGCTATTTAAAGAAAAACGAAGTGCTTACTTTATTTGTTGCTTTTACCTCGTTGCTACTACCTTATTTACTAGAGTATATGGATTTTAGCGCGTTCATTATATTAATTTTTGTGATCGTCCTGTTTACAATGCTGCAATTCGTTATACTTCAACATAAACAAAAAATTGCGCTCTATGTCACAACCTTTTTCTCTATTATGGCAGTAAGTATTGTAGCGTTTATGAATAGTGACAATCGAGTTGTTTTTGCAATAGGATTGCTCATTACACTTGCAATCTTTTACACAAGTTGGTGTCGCTTATATAATGCTGAATCTAAATCGAAGCATATTCATGCTGGACTACAATTTAGTTTAGGGATCTTTAGTTTACTCCTTATGAACCTCGTAAGTAGTCGGCTTGAATATAATGAGGTACTATTGCTTGGACTATGTATTTTGTTTGTAACTGTAGCGGGTTATAGCTATAAGCAAAAATGGCAGGAGGCATTTGATAGTGCTGTAACACTCGCATTTATTACACTTTGTAATACAGTATTGATTATGAATATACCAGAAAAGGTTGATGATTTACTTTTACCATTCATGACATTTGCAGGTGTTATGATGAGCTTACGACTACGAGCAAGTTTAATGAAGGTTGTTAGTTCATTCGGGTTTTCAATTGCACTTATTTTAAGCTATATCGTACATGAGCCGACCCCATTTTTTAGCATAGGACATATTAGCTTAATACTGCCTGGCGTATACTTGTTAATTATTTATATGTATACAATACGTCAGAAGGAAACATTGAATGCTTTTGAGAAAATAATGAAGGATTTATATGTGACAGATATTTTAGCTGTTATTACAGCTGGATACTTCCTTGCTTATATTGCTAAGCTTGATAGTGTTTATGTTACAAGTGCTAGCAATTTCCCGCATTTGATGAGTATCGGTATAGTGATACTGTTTGTGGGCTCGCTGTTGCTACCTGAAAAATATAAAGGCCGTGCATTAACGCCAGTTGTCGGTCTGTTTTTCCTTCTTGTTACGCTCATGCTCAGTGTGATTCCATATAATGTACAAGGAATTGTATGGTTGAATATTGGTACTAGATTAGTTTATATTGCAGTATTTGTAGCTATCATCTTCGATTTACTGATGAAGGGGCGTATTTATCAAATTTATCAACAACATATGACGAAATTTTTAGATCCAATTGTCAGCGCAAGCGTAGTATTCACGATGATTGCACTATGCGGTCTCGTGTCACAGCTAGCTTACAATAATCTACTGGATTGGAAACTCAGTATTGCATTCACGACAATAACACTATTCTTGTCGGCAAGTTTATCACTATGGCTCGGCTCAGTACGACATTTACGAATACTTCGGCTTTCTGGCTTTGCCATACTAGCCATCGCATTTGTAAAGCTTATATTCTTCGATTTATCGGCACTCGATTTATTAATAAGAGCAGTACTTTTCATTGCAATTGGTGGAATTGGCATGCTGCTGTCGGGGCGGTTGTTGAGGAAATAAAATGTTATGTGAAAATCTATATTTTTTATAAAGACCGTTTACTAATTTTTACTAGTAAACGGTCTTTTACGTTATAGGAAAATATTTGGATTTGGTTCTTTGTATTCATTTTAAAATTGAAGAATAAATTAAATAAATAAAATATCATATTGATAAGGAGTATTGTAATTATTGAGTATATATGAAATAGTATAAATAGCATACTGTAAAGGAAATTTATTGAATGCTATCAGGATGTTTCATACTAATAAATGCCATTAATTTTTGTGGTTTACATAATTAATTTGAAAAATAGGGAGAGAGGAAAATGCAGCTTAAAAAAAGGGGATTATACAATAATAACCTGGGTTTTTCATTAGTTGAAGTCGTTGCTTCAATCGTCATCATAACTTTAATTTTATTATCATTTTTCGGTCTGCTTATTCAATCAAATAAAACGGGAAAAAGCTCTGAACAAATTATAGACGCAACTTATTTAGCGCAGCAAGAAATGGAGAAAATGTATAGCTATTTCAAATATGCTACTAAAGATACATGGGAAACAGCATTTCCTTACACAAAGGATGAAGCAAATTCAACAAACAATCTTACTTTATACAATCCAACGATACCCTCGTATGCTAAAAACAAAGAACAAATAATAGTGAAAGCAAAAGACTTATCACCAGATAATACAGTGAGAATTATTATTGAGGTGTATGATTCTAGTGGTAAGGTCTTAAAGGCTAAAGTAGAGAACATTTTTAGTTTTGTGGAAAAGAGGTAGAATCTTATGTCGAAACTTCAAAATGAAAAAGGTATGACCCTACTAGAAGTGCTAGCTGCGACCATAATAGTAACAATCATTTCGGTATTTCTACTAAGCATTTTAATAAATAGTAATAATACTAGTAATAAACAAATGAAATCGAGCATGCAATTAACTGATGCAAGCTATGCTTTAAAAGTCATTACTAAAGATGCACGTAAATCTACACAATTAAAATCCAGTGGTGATGAATATACATTAAAAAACAATCAAAACTCGGAAGAATATATTTATAAATTTAATCGTGAGGATCAAATACTAACAAGAAATACGGAAGTTATAGCTTCGAATGTTTTAAATTTTAAGATTGATAACATGGGGAACTATATTACGATTGAAATTACGCAACCAGGTAATAAACCCTTTTTATCAACTATTTATTTTAGAGGAGGGATTTAATGCTTAAATATATTAAACAAGAAAAGGGCTATTCTCTAATTTTAGTCGTTTTATTAGTTGCTTTAATATCCATTCTTGGTATCTCCCTTTTGACATTAACATCGAATTCGTTAAAAATTTCTACCAGTGAACGCGACGATCAATCGGTGTTTTATATTGCAGAGGGTGGCTTAAACAAAACGAAAAAGAATTTTGAGCAACTTGTATTAACTACATATGATGAAACTCGTTTAATATTCAACAAATTACCAGCTAAAGAGAGAACACCTGAAAAATTCAAAGCGCATTTTGTTAATGCATTTGATAGTAGTTTAAATACGCTCCCTAGTTCAGTAACTTATGAGGAACAATTTAAACAAAATCCTATTGCTGAGATTACAGTCGACCAAGTGAATTTGGAGCCATTGCAATATAAGATAAATTCCGTAGGGACATTAGGAAACAAAAATAGAATTGTTGCACAAACGATAACAATTGATTTGGGCAATGGAACTTCGACTGGATCGACGTTTACCAATACCTCTGCAATCCATGCTATAAAAAATATAGAACTTGGTGGGGGTACATTTAATGGGGATGTAGTCTCCGATAGCGGAAAAATCAGTATTACCCAAGGTGGAACAAATATTAAAGGCAAAATTGGAGTGACACCAGAAAATTTTTCAAAGCCAAGTTGGATGAATATTTCAAATGAGTTTATTGGGAATATTGCATTTCCTGAAAACATATTACCGTCTTTTCCGGAAAGTCTGTTTTCTAATTTAAGTTCAAAACCGCATACTAAGTCCATACAAGTAACGATTGATGGGAAAAAAACGCAACTAAATTTAGATAATAATTCAATTAAAATTGATGGTGGTGGTAATGGAAATATAAACGGAGTTGCAAAATTCAGTGGAGTTCTTCCTCTTACTCAAGATATGTATTTGAAAAATTTCACAGTTGCATCTAATAGAGTATTGACCATAGATGTAGGGGATTCAGATAAGAATTTATACATCGATAATTTTGCATTTAATGAACAGGGGAATTTTAACATAATAGGTTCAGGCAAACTGAACATTTATATAAAAGATAGTTTTAAATTTATGGGTAGTTCAACTATGAATAACAGTGGGAGTTTTGAAAATTTAAATTTATATTATAACGGGTCATCCAATATGGAGTTTGCTGGTGATTCTAGAACGAAGGCGTCTATTTACGTTAAAACTGCATCAATTAAGATTGATGGTTCAGGTAGCATACAAGGAAGTATTTATTCAGGTGGGCCAAGTATTTCTATAGGTGGGGGATCCTTTAATCATAATACGTATATTTATGCACCGAATGCTGAAGTGAAATTAAGTGGGTCAGGTACAGTGATTGGGGGGATAATGGCCTATAATGTGAAAAGTAGTGGTAATCCTACTGTTACTTATCAAAAGAATTCAAGTTCTGACATCACTTCTGGAGAAGAGATAAAGTATGAAGAAAATGATAATTTAACCATTTCTAATAGTATGCTTGAAGTAGAGTAATAGGTGAAAATAATTGCTAAAAGTGAGGTACTCTGTTATTAATTTCATTAAACAATTAAGGTCTGAACTCGAGATTATACGGGTTTTGGCCTTTTTTTCGTTTTGGCTAACCTATTATTCTCCTATTAATTATTAATTAATTGAATAATATAGCATAAAAAATGATGTCGGAATTCTGAAACATGCCAAAGTTTGGGTAAAAAGGTATATTCAAACGAGATACCTTTGTAGTATTATAAAAATATAGATATATAGTAATGATTTTAAATAATATAATAGACATTCATTTTTTCAATAAATTAGTAAAGGTTGTGAGGCTATGAAATTATATTTGAAGTTGGGTGCGATTATAGTAGGTTTAGTTGTGCTGTTAGCTTTATGGCTTCCGAATCTAATCATAGATCGTGCGCTAGCAAAAGGTGATGGCTCCACAATTGGAGGCGTTTTAGTAAAAAATTTAGAAGAGGATGCAATAGAGGTAGCTTTGCAAGAAGCTATTCGTGTTTGGCAAGATACGCCAATTACTGTTGAAGGTGCAGGTGTAACAACATCACTCGATCCAAAATTGTTAGTATTTGACGTCGCAAGTTCGGTGGCTGAATATCGCAATTTAACGGATAAGCCTTGGTTTGCCTTTTGGGAGGGAAAACGAACAGTTCATATTCCTTTACAAGTCATAGGGGACGAGCAGCTGACAAAACAGCTTGAATCTATGGGGGTATGGGAGGCAGAAACAACTTTAAATGAAGTTATAGCGCAAGCATCTTATTTAAATAAACATAGCATTGAAGCAACCGTTGCAGATACGACTTCTATGGAAGCAGAGCGATTAGCATTATCAATCGAGCAAATACCGACAAATGCAAAAGGTGTTTTAGCACTAGTAAATACGTTAAATGACTACATTATCGCTCCGAATGAGCCGTTCTCCTTGATAAGCGTTATAGGAGAAAAGGCAGAGGAAGCCAATAGTGAAGGGTTAAATTTTGTAGCTTCTTTAATTTATCATACGGTACTGCAAACAGAATTTGAGATTTTAGAGCGACATGCACAAGACAAAAAGATTGAGTATTTACAACAAGGTTTGGATGCAGCAGTCAATCGTGCATTAAATAAAGATTTGCAATTTATCAATGATGCCAATCAACCGAGTAAGTTAAAACTAATGATTGAAAACGACTCATTAAAAGTAGAATTATTAGCTCAAAACAAAGAAAAAGAAATTACCGTTCGTGTAAGTAAAGATAAAATCGTACAGCCGCGAATCATTACTCGCTATTCAAAAGATTTAGCCATTGGACAAGAAGAGATTATACAAAATGGACAAGAAGGTGTGCGAGTAGAAGTGTATCGATCGATAATGGAAAACGGTAGTTCTAGAGAAGAATTGGTGAGCCGTGATTACTACGCACCAATCAATAGAATTGTCGTTCAATCTTCAAGACAGCCTGCAGTAAGTGATGGTACAGGAAATACTTCAAATGATGCAGATTTACAGCTTGATTTAGATGGGGACGGATTAGCGGATTCGCCAGAACAACCTTCTAAAAATCCATCTACCAATAATAACACTTCGAATACAAGTGGATCTTCAAATACAACATCGTCGAATGATCCGGAAATTGTTTATGGTTACTACGATAAAGGCGGTAATTTTGTACAAACAAGTCCGTAATGAGAGGAGCATATGCAAATGGCTGTAAGAACTGGGCGTAAGCGTTTAGGGGATTTACTTGTTGAATCGGGAGTTATTACGAATGAGCAGCTAGAGTATGCTCTTACGACTAAAACAAAAGAAGAAAAGTTAGGCGATTTTCTAATTAAAGAAAATATCTTAACAGAGCAACAATTAATTGAGGTGCTGGAGTTTCAATTAGGCATCCCACATATTCATTTAAATCAATACTCAATAAGCCCGGATTTACTTCAACTCGTTCCTGCGGAGCTAGCAAAACGTGCAAATATTATTCCGATTCGACGTGAGAAAAACAAGCTATTTATCGCGATGGCAGACCCGATGGATTATTTCGCAATCGAAGAAGTCCGCATGGCGACAGGCTGTCAAATCGAAACGAGTATAGCCGCAAAAGATGATTTATATCGAACACTTACGAAATATTATGATTTACAGGAATCAATGGAAGCGGCATTGCAAGATATTGGGGCAACTGCTGGAGAAACACAAGTAGAAATCGAACGTGAAGATTCACCGATTGTGCGACTCGTCAATCAAATTATTGCGAACGGTGTTGCGCAACGTGCGAGTGATATTCACTTTGACCCACAAGAAACGGATTTACGGGTTCGATATCGTGTAGACGGTGTGCTGAAAACTGAACGGTCTTTGCCTAAGCACATGCAAAGTATTGTACTCGCTCGTATTAAAATTATGGGCAACTTAAATATTACAGAAAATCGTATTCCACAAGATGGGCGTATTAAAACAAATGTCAATTTCAAGCCAGTGGATATTCGACTTTCTACGCTACCAACTGTTTATGGAGAAAAAGTTGTCATGCGTATTTTGGATTTAAGCAATGTAGCGAATGCGATAGATCAGCTTGGCTTTACAGAGCGCAATGAAGCATTTTTCCGTAAAATGATTGCGCACCCGAATGGCATTATGCTCATTACTGGCCCTACTGGTTCAGGTAAGTCCTCTACATTGTACGCGGCTTTAAGTAACTTGAACGAAGAGGGCGTCAATATTATTACAGTAGAAGATCCTGTGGAATATCAGCTCGATGGCATTAACCAAATTCAAGTGAAAGAAGAAGTTGGGTTAACATTTGCAACTGGATTACGTTCTATTTTGCGACAAGACCCAGATATAGTAATGATTGGGGAAATAAGAGATTTGGAAACTGCGCAAATTGCTGTGCGTGCCTCCTTAACAGGGCATCTAGTGTTAAGTACATTGCATACAAATAGTGCGGTGGAATCTATTTCTCGTTTGCAGGACATGGGGGTAGAGCCGTTTTTACTATCTTCTTCATTAGTAGGTATTATGGCACAACGCTTAGTGCGTAAAGTATGTCGAGATTGTGGAGAAACCTATGCTTTTACGAATCACGAACTAGAAATCATGCAGAAAAACGGCATTGAAGGGGTAACACATGGCAGACGTGGAAGGGGCTGTCCTTCATGCAATCAAACGGGGTATCGTGGGCGTATGGCCATCCATGAAATT
This sequence comes from Lysinibacillus sp. NPDC097162, assembly GCF_044762185.1. Lineage (NCBI taxonomy): Bacteria > Bacillati > Bacillota > Bacilli > Caryophanales > Bacillaceae > Lysinibacillus > Lysinibacillus sp. NPDC097162. The sequence continues at coordinate 428,325 of NZ_JBIWDT010000001.1, forward strand.
TTACCAATCGATCGGACGATTAAAGATTTGATTTTAAATCGTAGTGGAGATAGTGCTATTCGCGACTATATGAAACAAGAAGGCTATTACACGTTACTAGTAGATGGATTGTTAAAAGTTGTTGAAGGACAAACGACTACTTCAGAAGTATTACGTGTAGCAAATGTAGACTAGGATGTGAACCGTATGATGACAACATCGAGAAATATAGAAGAGCTTTTAACACGTTCATTTGAGGAAAAGGCGTCAGACTTACATTTAACAAAGGGGATTCCACCTGTATATCGCATCCATGGTCAGTTGGAGCATTACGGGACTGAACCGCTTATTTCAGAAGAATTACAAACGATGGTGAAAGCTATTTTACCTGACCATAAACTCCAAGAATTTCATGATAAAGGTGAAACGGATTTTAACTATTCATTGCCCGGGAAATGTCGCTTTCGTGTAAACGCCTATCATCAGCGAAATGAAATGACAATTGCGGCACGTTTAATTGAAGCAAAAATTCCGTCCATTGAATCGTTAAATATGCCTCAGGTGTTGTATCAGCTAGCTGAAAAACCACAAGGACTTATTTTAGTAACAGGTCCAACAGGTTCTGGGAAATCGACGACACTAGCTGCGATGATTGACTATATTAATGAAACGAAAGCAAAGCATATTATTACACTTGAAGACCCAATTGAGTATTTACATACACATAAAAAGTCGGTCATCAATCAACGAGAAGTAGGTGTGGATACACAAAGCTTTGCCAATGGTTTACGTGCTGCGCTACGTCAGGACCCTGACATGATATTAGTCGGTGAGATGCGTGACTATGAAACGATTTCAACAGCTATTACAGCCGCTGAAACAGGTCACTTAGTGATGGCGACATTGCATACAAGTAGTGCACCAACGACGATTGATCGTATTATTGATGTCTTTCCACCACATCAGCAAGGTCAAATTCGTGTGCAGTTAGCGAATGTATTAGTAGGGATTATTTCACAGCGTTTATTTATTCGAAAAGATGCAAAGGGGCGAATTGCAGCAACGGAAATATTAGTACAGGCACCGTCTATTGCTAACTTAATCCGCAATGAAAAGGTACACCAAATCCCAAGTGTAATGCAGACAAGCCGTGCGCTTGGTATGCACACATTGGAGTCATCCATGCAGCAGCTAATTGCAATGGGGAAAATTTCGTTGGAGGATGCAAGACCATATATGAATGCGGGTGAGTATCAGTGACCGTTTTTCGCTACAGCGGACGTACTAAAACTGGTACACACAAAAAAGGAATTATTGATGCAGTCAATAAAAAGGCAGCACTCGAAAAATTACGCACGCAAGGCATTAATGCGCGAGAACTGGAAGAGTCGAAAAGTCTTTTGCATAAAGAATTAAATCTCGGCGGTAAAGTGAAGCATCAAGATTTCGTTATTTACTGCCGTCAATATGCAACACTCATTCGCGCTGGGGTGTCAATCGTTGAAGCAACACATATTTTAGGTGTGCAAACGAAAAGTAAGCCACTAAAAAAGGCTTTGGAGCAAGTAGAAGAGGACATCCGTAGCGGTACTTCATTTTCAGATGCTGCGGCAAAGCATCCAAAAGTTTTTCCAGTGATGTTCGTTAATATGATGCGTTCTGGAGAGGCGACAGGTAATGTGGATGACACTTTAGAGCGACTAGCAGGTACGTTAGAAAAGCAATTTAAAATAAAGAAAAAAGTGCAATCAGCATTAACCTATCCAGCTATTTTATCGGTGCTGACAATAGCGGTAGGGATGTTTTTAATGATTTTTATCGTCCCCACATTTATGGCAACTTTTGAGGACATGGATTTAGAAATGCCACTACTAACGGTTATTGTTGTCAGCGTGTCAGATTGGTTAGTTAAATTTTGGTATATAGTGATTGGCATGTTCTTGTTAGCGGTCATCCTGTTTAGGTATTTTTATAACCATAATAAGCTCTTTCATTACAATGTAAATTATGTGTTATTACGAATCCCTGTATTTGGCGTTTTAATGCAAAAAAATGTCATTGCTCGGATGACGAGAACATTATCCTCCTTGTTTAGTAGTGCAGTGCCGATATTACATGCATTAACAATTGTTGAAAAAGTTGTAGGCAATCCAGTTGTAGGAAAGGTTGTTTTAGAGGCACGCGAAAATCTTGAAAAGGGTGGCACATTATCAGAGCCATTAGAAAAAAGCTGGCTATTTCCACCTTTAGTAACGCAAATGACATCGATCGGCGAAACAACAGGTTCGCTCGATTATATGTTAGAAAAGATAGCCGATTTCTATGAGGATGAAGTCGATCGCTCGGTCGATACATTAAAATCGTTAATCGAACCATTAATGATACTCGTTTTAGCAGGAGTAGTTGGTGTAATCGTAGCAGCAATCTTCCTACCGATGTTCGCACTCTATGAAAGTATGTAAACAATTGATGATTTAAAGGAGGTGATGTAGAAAATAACTAGCGTCGTTACGGGTGTACGTGTTTTCGCACTAATTATAAAAACATTATTAAAGGAGGAACACACCATGTTCAAAAAATTACTGAACAAAAAACTATTAAAAAACCAAAAAGGTTTAACACTTATTGAGTTACTAGCTGTAATCGTGATTTTAGCGATCGTAGCAGCCATTGCGATTCCTGCTATAGGGAATATTATTAACAATTCACGTGATAAAGCGACAGTGTCTGAAGCATTAAATTATATTTCTGGTGCTAAATTAGCGAAAATAGATGATGTTTGTGGAGAATCAGATAAAGCATGTACAGACAAGACAACAGATATTAATAAGTATATAGAGGGAATAGAAGGTACATTTACAATTCAATTAAATGGTAATGATTGGGAAATAACTTGGAGTGAATTAGAGATTAAAGATACTACAAAATATCCTTTTAACAAAACAGGTACATTTACAGAAACAGCATTAAAAAATAGTTTAGATAAATAGAATTAACCCTCCCAACTCACTCAGAAGCGTAGCCAATACTACGCTTCTGGTTGGGAAATGGATGGTTAATGTTTAGACACTTCATTCAGTTAAAAGGAGGCATCTTTTCGCATGTTTAAAAAGAAAAAGAATTCGCATGTGTCGATTGAAATAAAGGATTATGTTTTGCGTGCGCTTGTGGCAAAAGGTGCTGATCCATCGCAGTGGAAGGGCTATGAGTTGCCATTGGCGCAAGGAATAGTCGAAGGTTCAATAATCAATGATGAAATCGTATTGTTTGATATGATGAAAAATCATGTTGCCAAATGGGCTGGCAAGAAGCAAAATGCACGTATTTTTGTACCGGATACTTCCGTGTTGCTAAAGAGTTTTGAGCATCCGCATGATGTGGAGTCAAAAGAGTTAAAAAGCTACGCTGAAATGGAGCTTGGGCAAACGATTCATTTACCATTTCACGAGCCACTTATAGATGTTTATGATCCAACACCGAATGATGGACAAGCGATGTTATTTGCGGCTCCATCAGAAGAAGTAAATAAAACAATCGGGATGTTGCTCGATGCTTCGCTAGAACCGCAAGCTGCCGATATTCGAGCGTTATGTAATATTCGTCTATTAGAGCATATGCAATTACTAGAAATAGACAGAACATATTTAATAGCAGATTGGTCTATAAACGAATTGTCGATTAGTATTTATTCGTACGGTCAACTAGAGTTTTTACGCTATCAATCGTTTGAAACAAACTTAGCAAAATGGCAACCAAAAGAGCAGGAAGAGTTTAATTACTCATTCCATTTAATAGATGATCAAGATAATTATCAATTGATACTAACGGATCAAATTCTTGAAATTGATCGTATTATGAACTTTTTTAAATTCTCGTTACATAAAGGTGAGAAAAGTGTAGATGATATTTTCCTTCTTGGTGATAATCCTTTATTGCCAACGATTACAGAGTTTCTAAGTAATAATTTCACGACGCCCATTACGGTGTTAAATGATGCCATGGTACAAAAATCATTTCCTCAACTTTCTGAGAAGTTTGCGAGTCTAATAGGGCTGGCTTTGAAGGAGGTACACTGATGGTACCTGAAATTAACCTCTTACCTAATTTAGAAAAACAGAAATCAGCACCAATACTCTTATATATATTAATTATTGTACTCGTTGGTATCGTTTTAGCATTCATGATAATTCAATACTTCCAGGCGAGAGGCGAGATTACGAAATTAAATGCACAGGAAATAGAGTTGACGTCCCAGCAAGATCAGCTACAAATAGAATTAGATGGTATACGAAATATGAATGCAGGGTCACTTGAGCAATCGGTTCAATTTGTCAATCATGTAGCTTACCCTGTGACACCATTAATAGATGAGACGCAAGCATTATTGCCAGAGCAGACGTATTTACGGAATTATAAATTTGGTGAAACAACTATAGAAATTACCGCTGATTTTGAAACGATGTCAGCTATTTCAAACTATCTTGATCAATTAAACGTAAGCCCTTATTTCACTGATATTCAAGTTGGAACAATTGAAAATTTTGAGTTATCGATTGGGGAGCAGAGCGAAGTAAATTTGAAGGATAAATATCAAGAATTACCACGTTATTCGGTAACCATTACGTTGGCAATTGATTTTATTTATTTGGCTGGAGGTAGAGAATCATGACAAGCAGCAAAAACTCAGCGATTCTTCTGCTTACCGCATTAGTCGCAGCACTGTTATTTGCACTCTATTACTACTTATTAACCCCTAAATTGGAAGAGGTAGAAGCGAAGGAACGAGACGTTAGTGCACTTCAACAAGAAATTGCAACAATACAGGAGCAAATTGCTGCATTAGATACGATACAGCAATCACATGGTGTAAGTGTGCTTTCTTTGCGAAAAAAAGTGCCTCAAACACGTGCCATTGAAGGTGTTATTCGAAATATCGAAGAAATAGAAGCAGTCACAGGAACTCGGGTTGAAGCTGTAGAATTTAATAATTATGATTCACTCGTGATGGACTCTTCGATTATTGACCCAAACTCACCAGCAAATGAGGAGCAAGCGGTCACAGCACAACAACCTACTGAAAATAGCGAGCAAGCAGATAGTGAAGAAGGGGATAATGCATTACCAACGTCTACTATTGCTAAAGAATCATTACCAGCAGAATTGAAATTAGTGACGTTTAGTATTGATGTTGTTGCTATAGATACGAAGGCAATGCTTGAATTTTTAAAGGAAATTGAAAAAATTGAACGTGTGATGAAAATCGACACATTAGATATTACATTAACTGGGGAAGAGGCCGTATTCGAGGAGGATGCAGATTCATCCATTAAAGCTACTGTTCAGGTAACAACCTTCTATTATGAGGGAGAACAATGATGTAAAGGCGCGCATACTCCAAAGTATGGGCGCTATGTTAGTTTAGGAGGCAATAAAAATGGAAATGGCTTATACAATACTAGTATTTGTATTTGGGCTAGTTTTTGGATCGTTTTTTAATGTTGTAGGCTTACGTGTGCCGTTAAAGGAGTCGATTGTTAAGCCACCCTCTCACTGTACGAGCTGTCAAAGACAATTAACGGCAATTGATTTAGTGCCCGTTTTGTCCTATGTTTTTTTAGCAGGTAAATGTCGTAGCTGTGGACAAAAAATTTCGTGGATTTATCCACTAATGGAGTTGTTAACAGGCGTATTATTCGCCTTTTCATATTGGCAATTGGGCTTTAGTGAAGAGTTTATCGTAGCGATACTATTGATTTCATTATTAGTAATCCTTGTCGTATCGGATTTTGCGTATATGCTTATTCCTGATAAAGTGCTTTTGTTTTTTTTACCTTTATTAGCAATTGGGCGAGTGTTTTCGCCATTAACGCCTTGGTGGGATAGTATCGTAGGTGCCGTCGTTGGCTTTGGCATATTATATGGTATTGCTGTTGTATCACGTGGCGGTATGGGCGGTGGCGATATTAAATTATTCTTTTTACTTGGACTTGTACTTGGTACAATAAATACATTATTGACATTATTTGTAGCGGCGGTAATTGGTATGATTGTCGGGATAATCGTGCTCAAAGTACGGCAACAAGGTCGAAAAACGCCGATTCCTTTTGGACCTTCCATTGCTTTAGCTGCAATTATCGTGTATTTCTATGGGGATGTCATAATTGATTGGTATGTAGGATTATGGTAAGGGGGTATATGGATGAAACCGATTATTGGTATTACAGCATTTGCAGAGGACGATTTATCGTCAAGATTGAATGTAGCCTATAGTAAAAGTGTCATTGAGGCTGGTGGCATTCCACTTATTATTCCACTAGGGGTAGAGGAAGATGTAGCACAAATTTTATCGTTGACGGACGGTTTATTATTATCTGGTGGTCATGATGTGCATCCATTTGAATTTGGAGCGGAGCCTCTACCGAAGCTAGGACAAATACATCCAGAACGAGATAAGGTGGAACTTGCCTTAATTCATGCGGCTTTTACAAGAAAAATGCCAATTTTGGGGATTTGCCGTGGCATGCAAATACTTAATGTTGCGTTAGGTGGAACTTTATACCAAGATATTGATAGCGAATATCATAGTAGTAAGCTGTTAAAGCATACACAACAAGCGGCTCGGGGTGTTGCTACACATTATGTACAAATTACGCCAGATACGTTGTTAAAATCAATTATCGAGGAAGAAAAAATTGCTGTGAATTCATTTCACCATCAAGCTGTAAATGTATTAGCAGAGAAGCTAATCGTTGCAGCGAAATCGAGTGATGGTCTAGTTGAAGCGTTCGTGCACGAAGACTATCCGTTTTGTTTAGCAGTGCAGTGGCACCCAGAAGAACAAGCAGTTGTAGGGGATTTAGCTGCACAGAAGCTTTTTACAGCCTTTACTGAGGAGAGCTTAAAATATAAAAGAGAAGCATGAGTGCTTCTCTTTTTTGTTTGCTAAGTATGAGAATGCATTAGTGTACACGGCGATATAAGCCGACTACTTGTCCTAAAATTGAAACTTGGTCTACAATAATCGGTTCCATTGTAGCGTTTTCTGGCTGTAAGCGGAAATGATTTTTTTCTTTGAAGAAGCGTTTAACTGTTGCTTCATCTTCTTCTGTCATTGCAACGACAATATCACCGTTATCTGCTGTTGCTTTTTGCTTCACGATGACTAAATCGCCATCAAAAATACCCGCCTCGATCATCGATTCACCCATGATTTCTAACATAAATAGTTGATCTTCACTTGTACCGTAAATATCAGGTAATGGGAAATATTCGTCGATATTTTCGATGGCAGTAATCGGTGATCCAGCTGTTACCTTACCAACAAGCGGTACATGGATGACGCTTTGCTTTTGAATTGAATCTTCTGGCTCTAAAATTTCAATGGCACGTGGCTTAGTAGGGTCTCGTCGAATAAAGCCTTTTTGCTCTAAACGAGCTAAATGTCCATGAACCGTTGAGCTTGAAGCAAGTCCAACTGCTTCCCCAATCTCACGTACAGATGGCGGATACCCTTTTGCACGTACTTCTTCTTTGATAAACGCTAGTATATCCTCTTGTCTTTTCGAAACTTTTTTCATGATTGCTCACCTCTTTTTTTATATCATTCTTCTTACTATCTTCTTACTAGATAGTATAGCAGAATGCGAACACTTATGCAAACATAGGTTCGAAAAAGTGTTTGACAAAAACGTCTGTTCGCTTTATCATAAGAACATACATTCCGAACAAACATTCTTAAAAGGGGATATGATGAATGAATTGGTTTAAAAAAAATACACATATTTCAATTTTATTAGGCGCATTTTTACTATTTGCAGGTTATCTTGTTATAACTGATCCTGGAGACATTACTTACACTGAAATTTATATCGAACATGGCGATAGCTTATGGTCGTTAGCTGAGCAATACCGTGGTAAAATGGGTATGGACGACTGGATAAAACTTGTGAAAGCCGAGAACGAATTACATAGCGTAAAAATAGTTGCTGGAAAATCACTCGTTATACCAGTAGTGGGTGACAATCAGACACCCACCAATTCAATTGAAATTGCGAGAAGTGAAAGATGATGAATAAACAAAGAACGGCTGTAATTTACTGCCGTGTGAGCACCGAAAAAGAGACACAAAGTTCTTCATTGGAGCGTCAACAAGAAGAATTACTTCGTTATGCTAAGGAACAAAACTACGATGTGAAAAATGTTTTTTTGGATAAGCATAGTGGGTATGATGTTGAACGCGAAGGATTACTTGAAATGCTCGATTATATTAAAGAAAAAGAGATACACGCATTATTTGTGCAAGATGAAACGCGTTTAGGGCGTGGTAATGCACGAATGGCTGTACTTCATTTATTGCAAAAAACGGAAACAGATGTTTTTTCTATGCGTGATGCAGGGCCTGTACAATTGAATGAGATGGATACGATGTTGCTCGAAATTTTAGCTATTGTTGAGGAATATCAACGTAAAATCCATAATGCGAAAATTCGTCGTGGTATGCGCCGTGCAGTAGAAAATGGCTATCGTCCTGAACATAACCTTTCCAATCGTGGCAATCCAAATGGTCAGGAGCGTAAGGAAGTGCCTATAGAAGAAATTGTGAAGCTACGAAATCGGGGCTTTACCTATGAGGAAATTGCTACGACACTAAGAGGTCTTGGCTTCGATGTAAGTAAGGCAACCGTACATAGGCGTTATCAAGAACATCAAGAAAGGTTAGCGGGCAATTAATTTGCCCTGCTAATCTTTTTTCATGTTTAAAAACACTCCTGATGTAAACTGTCCAACTAGGTAGGAGGGCAAGATTAATTTCATGTTAAAGCTACCCATTCCTCTTGCAAAATAGCGTAATAGTATTCATCCCACCAACCGTCACCATATGGTATGCATTTTTTAAAAAATCCTTCACGTTGCATACCGATTTTTTCCATCACTCGGTAGGAGGCAATATTTTCAGGCTGGCATGTAGCGATAATTCTATGAAGCTTCATTTTCGTAAACCCGTAATCCAATAGGGCGTGCGCTGCTTCTGAAGCATAACCTTGACGATAATATGCAGGATTCAACACCCATCCAATTTCATATGTATGTTCGCCAAAGTAGGGATGGAAAACTAGATGACCAATGACTTGTTGCTGATCATGTAAAACAATAGCAAAATGTTGTGCTTGCTCACCGCTATTATCTGTTATAAATTTTTGTACCTGTTCTACAGTTAAAACACCTTCTGGCATATAGTGCATCACCGATTTATCAGACATATAACTATAAACAGCTTGCAAATCTTGTTCTTCAAATTTTCGGATATGTAATCGTTGTGTTGTGATGTTCACCTTATTTCCTCCAATAAAGTATAAATTTTTTCCTTGTATAATTAGTTATACACGACTAACATCTGGAAGTCATGTAAATTATGGCTAAGAAGTGTTTTTAAGGGTTGGTATAACTGCATTTTAAGGGAAACCATGCTATACTTTGCATACTGAAGTGATAAAGGTATTGAAAGGTGTGTAACAATGTTATCAAAAGAAAAAATTAATCGAATTAATGAATTAGCAGCAAAAGCAAAAGCGGGCAACTTAACAGAGGAAGAAGCGAAAGAGCGTACTTCTCTTCGCAAAGAATATTTAGATACATTTAGAGCGTCAATGCGCGATACGATTGAAAATGTTAAAGTTGTCGATGAAGAAGGTAATGACGTTACACCTGAGAAGGTAAAACAAGCGAAAAAAAATAAATTTTTAAATTAATATGTCACATTTAATCCAGTACTAGAACATTTGGATATTCTATTGTTATATCTGGATAATATTCATCATTCAATTCTTACATTTTAAATGGCAAGTTACAAAATGATGATAAAGTATGACATAAATCTCAAATAGTATAACAAAAGCATTGTTTTCTAGGACAATGTTGACTAAACTGTAGTAGAACAATATATAGGACGAGAAAGGATGTCACAACATAATGACTCAACATGCGGATCAACTAGCGATTAATGCTATCCGAACATTGTCAATTGATGCAATTGAAAAAGCAAATTCAGGTCACCCAGGCTTACCGATGGGGGCAGCGCCAATGGCTTATACGCTTTGGACAAAACAACTTCGCCACAATCCGGCTAATCCAAAGTGGTATAACCGCGATCGTTTCGTACTTTCAGCAGGTCACGGCTCTATGCTTTTATATAGCCTACTTCACCTTGGAGGTTACGGCCTTCCAATGGAAGAAATTCAAAACTTCCGTCAATGGGATTCATTAACTCCAGGACATCCAGAATACGGTCATACTGTTGGAGTAGAGGCAACTACAGGTCCTCTTGGACAAGGTATTGCCATGTCAGTTGGTATGGCAATGGCAGAGAGTCATTTAGCTGCTACTTATAATAAACCAGGACATGATATTGTCGATCACTATACATTTGCACTTTGCGGCGATGGCGATTTAATGGAAGGTGTTGCAGCTGAAGCGATTTCATTAGCTGGTCACTTAAAACTTGAAAAATTAATCGTATTATACGATTCAAACGATATTTCATTAGATGGTGATTTAGAAAAATCATTCTCTGAAAACGTACAAAAACGCTTTGAGTCATATGGCTGGAACTATTTAAAAGTTGCTGATGGCACAGAAGTAGAAGCTGTTAACAAAGCAATCGAGGAAGCGAAAAAATCTACTGGCAAGCCAACACTTATTGAAGTGAAAACAGTAATTGGTTTCGGTTCTCCAAACAAGTCAGGTAAATCTGATTCTCACGGTGCTCCACTAGGTACTGATGAAGTTGTATTAACAAAAGCAGCATACGAATGGGCGCATGAACCATTCCAAATTCCTGCTGAAGTATATGATACGTTCAATGCAGCTGCTGAAGTGCAAGGTGCACAATCAGAAGCGGCTTGGAATACGAAATTTGAAGCATACAAAGCTGAGTTCCCTGAATTAGCAACTCAATTCGAAAATGCTATGAATGGTAAGTTACCAGAAGATTTTGCAGCAGAATTGCCAGTATATGAAGCAGGTAAATCTGTAGCAACACGTTCTTCTTCAGGTGATGCTATTAATGCGATTGCGAAGAAAACTCCATCATTCTTTGGTGGTTCAGCTGACCTTGCAGGCTCGAACAAAACGACGATGAAAGGCGCAGGCGATTTCTCAGCAGACGATTATGCTGGTCGCAATATTTGGTTCGGTGTGCGTGAATTTGCAATGGGCGCAGCAATGAACGGTATGGCTCTTCACGGTGGTCTAAACGTCTTTGGTGGTACATTCTTCGTATTCTCAGATTACGTACGTCCAGCTGTTCGTCTTTCTGCATTAATGGGTCTTCCTGTAACATATGTATTCACACATGACTCAATCGCTGTAGGGGAAGATGGCCCAACACATGAACCTATCGAACATTTAGCTTCATTACGTGCAATGCCAAATCTTTCTGTTGTACGTCCAGCAGATGCAAATGAATCTGCAGTTGCTTGGGAGCTTGCTGTATCTTCTGAAAACACACCAACTGTATTAGTATTATCTCGTCAAAACTTACCAGTGCTTGACGCGTCAATTGAAACAGTTCGCGAAGGTGTTACAAAAGGTGCTTACACTGTATCACCTGCTTCTAAAGAAGTAGCAGATGCAATTATAATTGCAACAGGTTCTGAAGTTTCACTTGCTATCGAAGCACAAAAAGCATTAAAAGCTGATGGTATGGATGTAGCAGTTGTGTCAATGCCGTCAATGGATCGCTTCGAAAAACAAGATGCAGCATATAAAGAATCAGTTCTTCCAAAAGCTGTGACTAAACGTCTTGCAATCGAAATGGGTGCATCATTCGGTTGGCATAAATACACTGGCTTTGAAGGAGACGTTCTTGCTATCGACAAGTTCGGCGCTTCTGCACCAGGTGAATTAGTAATGGAAAAATACGGTTTCACAGTAGAAAATGTTGTAGCGAAAGTAAAAGCGCTATAAAATTTGGCTATAATACAAAATACCGCAACGCTCTAATTGAGCGCTGCGGTATTTTTTTGAGTAATTTATGAGGAATCGCCGATATAAGTGCATGAATCGCCGATAGCACGAGGGAAATCGCCGATAGAACGTGGCGAATCGCCGATAAAACATGGCGAATCGCCGATAAAACATGGCGAATCGCCGATAAAAATTAGAGAATCGCCACTAAAACAGCACAAATCGCCGGTAATCTCGTGACACTCATAATATTACTTGGCCAAACCATTTTGGAAGGCGTAGACGACGGCTTGTGTACGATCTTGAACATCTAATTTGGCTAAAATATTGCTGACATGGGTTTTCACGGTTTTTAATGCGATGTATAAGTCATCAGCAATTTCTTGGTTAGCCTTGCCCTTTGCCATTAGTAGAAGAACTTCCATTTCACGGTCAGTTAATTGTTCATACAGTGGTGTGTTCGAACCGTAGCGCATACGGTGCATCATTTTAGTTGTGACTTCTGGCTCCAAAACGGTTTCCCCACCGATTGTTTTACGGATGGCGTCAGCAATTTGCTTAGCGTTGGATGTTTTTAAAATATAGCTGACCGCGCCAGCCTCCAAAGCCGGATATACTTTGTCATCATCTAAAAAGCTTGTGACCATCATGATTTTCGCTTCTGGCCAGGCTTCTAATATTTTGGCAGTCGCTTCCGCTCCTGTCATTACAGGCATGACATTGTCCATTAAAATAATATGGGGGCGAAGGGCGAGGGCACGTTCTACAGCCTCTGCACCATTTTCCGCTTCACCAACAACGGTAATATCAGGCTGTGCTGACAAGTAGGCAGATACGCCAATTCTGACCATCTCGTGGTCATCCACTATTAATACTTGTATCAACTTCAACAACCTCCTTCTGTAGGGGAACTTTGACCTCTACAATCGTACCTTCTCCAGGAACAGAAACAATTTTATACGTACAGCCAATTTCAACCGCTCGCTCGGCTATATTTTGTAGTCCATAGGAAGTTGATTTATCAGCTTCCACATCAAAGCCGAGGCCATTATCCTGAATACGTAATATCGCTAAACCATCTCGAGCAACAAGAAGTAGTTCAACCTCAGTTGCTTTAGAATGACGCAACGTATTTGATAAAGCTTCTTGCGCAATGCGGAACAAATGATCTTCCTCTGCCTTCGATAAAGACATTTCCTCTAGCTCATATTCAATATGAAAATATACTTTTTGTTGAAGCTCGATAATTAATTCCTCTAAGCCTTGGGCGAGTGTTTTATTGTGCAGAGCAACAGGACGTAAATGTAATAATAATGCCCGCATTTCAAGCTGTGCCTGCTGTACAATTTTTTCTACTTGCTTTAAGCTTTTAGCATTTTCATCGCTTTCTGTTAGAGCAGAAAGTAACATGGAAGCGGCAAATAATTGCTGTGAAACGGAGTCATGCAGTTCACGTGCAAGACGTTGACGTTCAGCAATAATGCGCTCTTGAATGACTTTATCATTCGCTTCCGCGCGTTCATTGGAAAGTCGCTGTAAACTTTTTCGCTGTGTATCGATTAGCTCGCTCGTTTGAACAAGTGCTTTTTTCAACGGTTTCGGTAATGCCTGTTTTTTTGGAAGAACGAAATCTGGCTCGATTAATTCCTTCACAAAGCGAGTAGCTTGTGCCTCTCGCGCTCGAGCTGTCATACTAATCCAGCATGAAATGATGAAACTAAGAGCAAACAGACTTATTAAAATTACGCCACCTAGCGGCATATTATCATAATTTTGTTGCCATAAAGGTTGCCAAACTTTTTCATTTGGTTCGCCCCAGACAGCAAAGAGAAGGCCGAATGCTGCACCAATTAATATGAAAAATAAAGTAAATACTCTTGAAAGAAATGCAATCATTTACGTAGCACCTCCAAATCTCCTAGCCATGTAGCAACGTGTATAACGAGGGTACGCTTTGCATCTTCATGGTTACCATCTGAGAACACAATACTTTCATTCAGGAGCCGCTGTGGACCGCCTTGTAGACATGTGAATTCACCAAATAACGTCGTGTAGTGTAATCGAAATGGAATTTCATAAGGAACATATATTTGCACTTTGCCAATTCCTTGTCGTATTGTAACTAGACTTGGGCCAGCAGGTAAAATCGTTTGGGTTGTATCGATCGTAATGTCACCAGCAAGACGTTGGATTTGTACATCTTGCCATTTATAGGCATCTACAGGTGCAGGTATTGTCCCAAATAGTTCATTTTTATTTGCTGGAAGCTTTTCGAATTCTAATGTAACGATTTTCGGTTCATTTTCTCGTTGTAAGTATTGATAGAGCATGTATAAGAGCAAAATAACGATAAATAGGCGCAAACTCCACATTGTAAAGAGGGAGATGGCGATAAAGAAAATTCCAGTCCATTTTAAAAATCGTATGTTTTTCGAAAAGCTTAAATAGAGTATTACAGCTCCAATTATTAAACAAAAAGCGCCACCATTATTGAAAATTGTGAGCTCTACAAAAACGAGTAAAAAGAAGCATAGTACCCAAAATGTAAGTTTATTTGTTGTAAAGTTTTGCAAGAGGGTCACCCTTCTTTCTACTAAATTTATTTCTGAGGAATGTCAGATTCCTAGTAATGAGCTTCTACCATCGTTTTGATGGCGTTTGGTATTATAGCAGCATCAAGTGCATTCGGATAATGGGCAGAGTGCTCTAATGTGATAAATTGTTTACCGTTTGGTGCATCTATAAATTCATAGTATTGTTGTGCTAATTCATAATTAGTCTGTTTATCGTATTTACCTTGAATAAAATATACAGGGACATCGATACGCTTTACAGACTCAAAAAAATCTGTCTTAATGATTTCTTTTTTTAGTTCGGTGCTTTTGATAAGGCTAAATTGTGGACCTGAAATAAATGATTTATATAAATCCTGTAGTGAGTAATCAGGGGAAGTAATCGCCCCTTTTATTAAATCAACGACATTCACTTTTTTTATTGTATTATCATAATAATTCATGCCTTTATATTGATTGATAAGATCGCTAAATCGATCTTCATCTTCTGCAAAATACGGTCCTTCTCCTAAAGTCTCTAATACTTGGAGTGTCTTCTTATCATCATTAGCAATAGCTTCACCCTTTAACCAATTATAACCAAGTTCTTGCCCTTTACTACTACTCGTTAATTGAGCTATGCCCATATAGGCATGAATTTTCTCTGGATAGTTGGCTACTAATTGAGTTCCAATCACTGTACCAAAAGATTGACCAATGACAAATATTTTTTCTTGATGATAAGTTTCTCTAATATAATCAACGATAACATTCGCATCATCTGTGAATTGACTAAGGTTCATTGTAGAAATAGATAAATCTTTAGTATAACTTTTACCTGAACCCCTTTGATCATAATACACAGCAACACAATGATCGGTTATTTCCGGAAACAATGTTCGAGCGCTTACGCCATATGGGAACGGCGAGCCTGGTCCACCATGTAAAAATAAACAAAATGGTTTGTTCTTATCTTTACCTTCTATTAATAGAAACTGTTTGTCTCCATTTACATTTAATTCTTTAAGCTCACTAATGCCACCATTGGCGATTAGATCACTACTTTTTTGTTGAATGTGTTGTTGTGCGATAAAACGATAACTAAATAATAGGATTGTTAGAAACATAAGTATAAGAAAAGCAAAAATACATATAGTAATCAATAGATTAAACCGTTTCCTTCTTTTATTATTTTTCATTGATCATTATCCTTTATCTCTTTTTATTCCCCCTATACTCAAAGAAATGGGATGCTTCAATAATTGAGGCATCCCTTATTTCTTTCCATTATAACATGTTATTTCTTTTCAATGAGTAGAGGTGAAGTAGCTTCGGCTGTATTTTTTTCAAGCGCTGCAAGGCGTGCCTCAAAAGTTGTTACTTCGTGATCTTTGTCGATACGGTAAGCAAGCTTATCGATATAAGATTCTAAATCCTCGAAATTCGCCTTGTTGTTGTTGGCAAGCATGCCGTCCATTTGATGGTGTGCACGTGTGACATTTTCTTTCCCCATTAACTGTAATTGACGAACTTTCATATCTTTAATTTTGTGCTTCATTGTTTCAAATTTACGCTCTAGCTCAAAGTATTCTTGCGTGCTCGCTTCAATACTTGATTGCAACGTATGATTGCGAGTTGTATAAGCTGCTACTTCGTCAGAAGCGAAATCGATTAAGTCTTGTTCGCCACTACCTAATGCTAATTGAAGTTGCGCTTCACGTTTAGCTAGTAATTCGGCATTTTGTTTTAGCTCAAGTTCCATTTTTTCTTTTAGCTTGCCTTGACGTTCTAATAATTTGCCTGTTTGTTCTGTTTGCTTCTCTGCTTCACGAATATATTGATTTAACATGGCGATAGGATTTTTTTGTTCCTTTTTATCAAATACTTGATGTAAATCAGCCTCAATTGTGTATCTAAAACGTTGGAATAAGTTCATTTTTAATTCGCTCCTTTTATTTTGTTAAATTTGACCATTCTTTTTCAAAGTTTGTAAATGGATCTTCTTCTTTCGCTTCCACTGTTGGGATTTTAACGTCTATGCCATTCCATTTTTTGTAGATAACATAAATAATGGCGATTGCTGCAAGACCAATCATTGCTGGAATATTAGAAACAGCTGAAAGCACACCAATTAGACCAACTGTAAACCAAATGATTTTTGCAAATGTCGATTTACTGCCAATGTAGAAGTGCATGCCTAGTGCAACGAGTACACCTGAAAATAATAAACCTGTAATTGGGCCAATTAATGCAAGTGCGACACATGCTGCAATAATACCTCCAGTTAATAAAAGAAATTTTTTCATTTGTTTTAGCTCCTTTCGTTTGTACCTTTATGTTACCTGTTTGAAAGATCATCTAAAACGGACTGGAAATGGATTTTCATCTAGGTCTTGAGGCTGAGCATTATTTTATAAGCTGAAACTAGAAGCTTTTCGACAAAAATAGAAGATGGTTCCCTCCTTCGTTTGACAAATTAACATGTTCCAATCAGCTATACTTACGTTAAAGAAACTGAGCGAAGGGGGATTTCTGGTGAGAACCTATTCCATATATAAAATAAAAGAAGAGCATTTAACGTTTATTTTCGGTAGAGAGCGTAAGTTATTAGAAATGATGCAGGGCTGTGAAGATGCCAATGAGAAATCCTTAAAAGAACTCGCGTATATATGTGAAACTGTCCGCTTCGATGAAATTGCTGCAATGCTAGAAGCACAGCTAGATTCCAAATATGCTCATTTAGAAAGAGCGCGGAATGCTTTATTTTTAGAACATCCGATAAAAGGAAAGATGGCGATTTATTTAGTAGATCGTAAAATCTGTGTCTATTGTGAAGGATCGCGAATGCTTGATTTGGATTTATTTCAAATGCTAGCAAAAATGAGTGAGCGTTTTATTGCCTTTAATAAACAAGATAATGAGTGTGGTTGGTTAAAGCCGATGAAGTATACAATGCACTAGGAATTTTCACTATAATATATAGTAACACGCTAGTATTTGGTGTATAATGGAGCGTGGAGAGTTTTTTTCTCGGTATATTGTAGTGGAGGAGGTTGGTTGTATGCCTACATGGGGCTGGATTATTATTGTAATTATCGCATTAGCAGCTGGCGCAGCACTTGGTTTCTATTTTGCACGTCAAGCTATGATGAAATATTTAAAAGAAAACCCACCAATTAACGAACAAATGATTCGAATGATGATGGCACAAATGGGTCGTACGCCGTCTGAAAAGCAAGTACGCCAAATGATGACTCAAATGAATAAATTCCAGAAATAATTGGAGTTTTTAAGGAGCAGCTGGTTTTGTAAACCGGTTGCTTTTTTCGTTGTTAAAATTACTCTGCACATGTGCATTCATAAGCAGTAGCGGTTTACCGAAGTTTGATAAATATTGAAAAACAAAACAATCGAGTAATCGAAATTTTAGAAGAAATTAGAGATAGGAAATAGAGGGCAAATATGGATGTTAAATGATAGTTTATGGATGAAACAATTGAATATAGAGGGAAGGTCTTTTAAAGTAATGCATAAAAAAACGTGCTTAGATGCGAGGAAAGAATGGATTCATCTAAGCACGTATTCATATTAAGCTTTCGACAATGTTTCCTAAATGCAATGAACATGCAGTAAATTGATTTCCGTACCAAGAAATGTTTGAAAGGAGAATAATGATTGGTGTAATAACGTAGGTGGGATATCTTTCATAATAAAGACAATATGTGAAACCTTTGTATTTTCTGGCCATTCACTTAAATGGATAGGAGGGTGAATAATATGCTGTACACCATTTAAGATGATCGGCCCTGCTTCACCGACATCGAGCATTCCTTTGACGCGCAGTATGTTTTCTCCTTTTGCATATAGTAATAAGCTAAGCCATACACCGAAACTATTCCAATTTAACGGTTGCAAAAATGCAAAAGAAATTGAATGAATATGCGATGTATTGTTGTGAGGAGGTAGCT
This sequence comes from Lysinibacillus sp. NPDC097162, assembly GCF_044762185.1. Taxonomy (NCBI): domain Bacteria; kingdom Bacillati; phylum Bacillota; class Bacilli; order Caryophanales; family Bacillaceae; genus Lysinibacillus; species Lysinibacillus sp. NPDC097162. Next base: position 446,788 of record NZ_JBIWDT010000001.1, read on the forward strand.
GATAGTTGCTAGGTAGACGATTGTTATAAAGTTTCCTTTCAACATTTAAAATAGATGGGTCCACATTGCCATTTTCAACATGAAAAATTTTACATGTTGGGTTAATTCGTATTATTTCTGCACAAATCAAATCAAGTTCTTCTGTCGTTACTATATCTACTTTCGTTAGCGCAACGATATCAGCTGCCGAGATTTGCTTGACTGTTTCTTCATGATTTTTTATTTGCATAGCGCCATTTTTAGCATCGACGGTTGTTATTATCCCATCAACAACAAAACGATGTTGTAAAAGGGGATTTGTCATGATGGTAAATAAAATCGGAGCGGGGTCAGCTAAGCCAGTTGTTTCGATAATAATACGATCAAAATCAATTTCACCCTGTTCAGAACTAAATAACAAGTTTTTTAGTTCTTCCTCTAAATCTTCACGCGCATGGCAACAAATACAACCGCCTTGTAGTAAGGTCGTTTTTTCTTCTGCTTGTCTTAGTAAATGATGATCTAAGCCGATTTTGCCAAACTCATTGACTATAATCGCAATGTTTTCAGTTAGTTGATGATGCGTTAATAAGCTTTGAAGCAGTGTTGTTTTACCGCTACCTAAGCTACCAGTTAAAATCGTAATCGCTTTTTTTCTAGATGGCATATACTTTTTCACTCAATTCGCTATCGTTATTTTTTCCATTACGTCCGCGCTCAGTGGATCAATAGCGTAGCCGTTAAGCTTTTCTACTTCAGCCCATAAAGTCCCTAAATCATGGATGATTGATGTATTCCCTTTTAAATCGCTAAGAATAAATTTACTGCCATTCCATTCAGTAAGTTTTAATTGATATAAAACTAAAATTTTGTTGATGAATTGAACGCGCTCAATTCTCGATTGCTGTCTAGAACGTTGTAAGTCACCAACAATAATTTCAGATGTAGCATCTTCTTTAAACTCTGTCCAATGTACGTTCGCAATGAAATCACCACAAAAAATACACATAGGATGCCCCCTTATGTGCGTGGATAACGTTTTGCGAAATCGTTGGCAATTTCATTAAATGTTACCCACCGAATATGTTCATGGGAGTTAATATACTTTATAAGGCGATGATGCATTTGTAATACTTGAGGACGACCACTGACATCTGGATGGATTGTCATCGTAAATACAGCATAATCCATATTTTCGTAAACCCAATCGAATTGATCTTTCCACATTTGTTCGATATCGCGAGGATTAACAAAACCATGACTATTTGGAGATTTTTTAATAAACATCATTGGAGGTAAATCATCTAAATACCAGTTTGCTGGAATTTCAATTAAATCGGTTTCTTCGCCCCTTTCTAAAGGCTTCATCCATTCTTCAGCTTGCTTGCTATAATCAATTTTTGTCCATTTATCCCCGACACGTACATAGTAAGGTGTAAAATCATTATGCATTAAACTGTGATCGTATTTAATACCATGTTTAATTAATAATTCATTCGTTACATTGGAAAACTCCCACCAAGGTGCAACATAGCCAGTCGGTTTTTTGCCCGTTAAATCTTCAATCAATTGAATCGATTTGAGCAAAACCTGTTCTTCTTGTTTCGGTGTCATCGCAATAGGATTTTCATGAGAATATCCGTGTGCGCCAATTTCATGACCTCGTTTAAAAACATCTTTCATTTCAATTGGGAACGTTTCAATCGAATGACCAGGAATAAACCAAGTTGTTTTAATATTATGTTTGTCGAATAAATCTAAAAGTCTAGGAGTTCCAACTTCACCTGCAAATAAACCACGTGAAATATCATCAGGTGAATCTTCGCCTCCGTAAGACCCAAGCCAACCTGCTACTGCATCAACGTCAATACCATATGCTACTAAAATCTCTCGTTGCATCTATCATCCATCCCTTTAATGATTTTTTATCATTAGTCTAGCGAAAAAAACGATTCTTGTAATAAATTTTTTAAATAATTTAGAAAATATGCACAATTGCATAAAGCTTATGTTATAATGCTGAAAAAATTAAAGAATGGAGAGGTACTATGCTTGGAAATACTAAAATTTCTTCTGAAACAATCGAAAAGCTACCATTAGCATCAATTATTTACGATGAAAATTTTTCTATTAAAATGCTAAATACCAAAGCACAAAAAGCCATTCAACTTAACCGTGAAATTATTAATCATCGAAAATTAGCACCGCTATTGAAAAAAGCTTTTGCCACTGACATTCCATTAATGAAAAGTTTTTGTTGCGGTGACAAAGCATATCAATTTTTCTTCTCTAGAATAAGTGAGAAAGACAAAAACTACATATTAGTTTCTATTAATTCGTCATGGCCATTGCAACAAGATTATGAACGGTATAAGGAAGAAAGTGAAGATTTAAAAGCGATATTTGAATCTTCTTATGACGTTCTGTATGTATCCGATCACAAAGGAAATACATTAAGAGTTAGTGCAGCATGCAAGCATATATGGGGTGTAAGTGAAGAACAGCTTGTTGGGAAAAATGTTTTAGATTTGGAAAAGGAAGGGGTATACCAACCTTCAATAACAAGACTAGTTTTAGAAAATAAAAAGAAAATATCAACGGTCCAATCAACTAAAAACAACAAAAGGTTATTAGTAGTAGGGACCCCTATAAAAAATAAGCAGGGAGAAATAATAAGGGTTGTAAATGCTTCGAGGGATATTACAGATATTAGTAACCTACAACAAGAAATACAACAGTTGAAATGTTTAATAAATGAATATCAACGTGAATTGTCAAAATTACAAAACGATAGGAAGGCACCTTCGAGTTCGCTCGTTTATAAAAGTAAAAAACTAGAGGCAGCAGTTAAACTTGCAAAACGTGTAGCAGCAGTAGATTCGACCGTCTTAATTTTAGGAGAAACCGGTGTTGGCAAAGAGGTTTTTGCCAATTTTATTCATGAAATGAGCTATCGGAAAAATAAGCCTTTTATTAAAATCAATTGTAGTGCTATACCCGAAAACTTATTAGAATCTGAGTTATTTGGCTATGAAAAAGGTGCATTTACTGGAGCAAATAGAGAGGGGAAAAAAGGGTTACTAGAGCTTGCTAATCACGGCACTTTGTTATTAGATGAAATTGGGGATATGCCTCTTTCACTTCAAATAAAATTACTTAGAGTAATACAAGAAAGAACGCTACAACGTATTGGTAGTACTAAAGCAATCCATATCAATGTGCGGTTTATAGCAGCGACACATCGAGATCTTGCTGAAGCGGTTGATATAGGAAAGTTTAGACAAGATTTATATTACCGTTTAAATGTTATTCCAATTCATTTACCCCCGTTACGTGAACGCAAGGAAGATATACTTTCTTTAGCGACGCATTTTTTAACTACATTAAATAACAAATACCATACATCCAAAACATTCAATTCAACCTTTACCGAAAAGTTAACCGAGTATGAGTGGCCTGGTAATATTAGAGAATTACAAAATGTAGTTGAACGAAGTTATGTTATGAGCGACTCAGATGATTTGACAAGCGAAACACTCGCAATTGCACTGAATGAAACTAAGAAGAGCAAGTCTGTACTCGTAAAAGAAATTATGCCCTTAAAAGAGTGTGTAGAATTTGCAGAAAAAGAATTATTGCAGATGGCATTTGAAACATGTAAAACAACTGTGGAAATGGCAAAATTATTAGAAGTGAATCAATCAACAATTAGTAGAAAAATTGCTAAATATAATATTCGATAAAAAAGCGTAATTCAAACTCGATTACAAAGTGCATCTTTGAAAATAATTACAATTTTATGGATTGTTGCTTATAATGTAAGTATATAAGAAAGGGTGATGGACGAATGGTTTTTCGCACGAAGGTAAACATGTTTTTGTTAACCGGTATATTTTTAGTCGTTGTCATTATGGGTTCAATCCCATTGCTTCCTTTGTATAAACAATTACCGTTTGCAATTTTACTGCTGATTGCTGTTCTCTTTCTTGTTGCTGGAGGTTTTGTTTGGTGGTATGGCACTTCGATACAATATGTTTTCTATAAAGAGTATTTATGTATTAAAGGTGGACCATTCAAACGTCGAATCCCTTATCAAAATATAACAAAGGTTTCTCCGACAACAGATGAATTCACTGGATATAAAATTTCACCAACAGATCAAGGACTCGAATTATGTGTGGAATCTACAAGCTTTAGTAGTATAAAGATTTCACCAGACAATAAAACGGAGTTCATTGCAGAATTAAGAAAACGCTGTCCTAATATGCAGATACAAAGCTTCGAGTAAAAAATATAGAGAAAATACCTCTTGCGTTACGTCGAGCAAGGTATTTTCTCTTTTTTTATGAAATAATAAATGACTAGTATTTGGGGTTAAAATGAGTAAATACTTACTACGATTACTAGCAAAGATACTGCTGAAAATAAATAACCCCAATTGCGTCTTTTTTTAAATTGTTCTAATCCTACAATTGCTAATAAGCAGCCGAGTAATAGCGAGGATATTGGACTATATAAAAAATCATTTTTAATGAGGCTATACACAAATATGAAAACGATAAGACATGTAAGGCTAATTTTAATGAATTTCAAGTAAATACCTCCTCTGATTAAAATTAACTGATGTATATTATAATGTAGCATAACTAATTGAATGTCATGCTATATCTTTATACCGTTTTCAAATGATAGAATTTTTGTATAAATAGAGGAGGCAAGATAATGAAGACTAGTGCAGATGTTTTAATCGTTATCGATTTACAAAATGGCGTGTGTTTCAGTAACGAACATTTATTTGATCTACAAAATTTACTCACAAAAGTAAATAATCGAATCGCTTTATATCGAGAACACCAAAAACCAATTATTTTTGTTCAACATTGTGATGAAGAACTCGTACCAGAAGAGGAGCTTTGGGCGATTCATGTCGATCTAGATGTGCAAAAGCAAGATTACTTGGTTAGAAAAGAACATGCAAATTCTTTTTACGAAACAAGCTTAAAAACAATTTTAGACGAATTAGCTGTGCAGCGAATTGAATTTTGCGGCGCTCAAACAGAATACTGTATGGATGCAACGATTAAATTCGCCCATGGCTTGGGATATGAAAACTTTATGGTACGTAAAGCGACTTCTACCATCCATAACCCATTTATGTCAGCGCAAGAGACAATTGATTTTTATGAAAATATATGGAGTAATAGATTTTTGAAATTTATAGAATGAATTTTATAGTTAGGGGAAAAGTGTTAGATTGACTGCAACCAATCTAACACTTTTTTGTTGTTCTGATGGTCTCTCTTATGTCAGTCACTTTCCGCACAGTGCAGGATACACGTTATTCTATCGGCGATAACACGAGTTTTACCAGCTATTTATATGATTTTATCGGCGATAACACGAGTTATACCGGCGATTCAAGAAATTCTACTAGTATAAACACTAAATTGCATTGCTACTATGCCGAAACGCATAACTTTGCTACAAAGTTTTCATTTTTCCCTTTAAAAAATTGGCAATATAAGTGGGTTTCTAACAATATTTTAAACCTTGAAAAGTTGGCACGATTTTTGCTAAGAAAAATTGTAAAGGAAAGGAGGACTATTGTATGTAGTGGATATAGGCAGTCATTAATTTACTAAAGCATGGGGAGTGATGACTTTGAAACATGTAGTAGCAGCTGTACAAATGAATTGTGAATTATGCAATAAAGCTGGCAATTTACAAAAGGCGCAAATGTTAATTGAACAAGCGCTTGAACAACAGGCAACACTCATTGTATTACCTGAATTATTTAATACGGGTTATCGGGTTGAAGAACAAGATTGGCAATATGCTGAGACGATTCCAGGGGAAACGACCGACTATTTACAGCGTATTGCGACTCAACACGATGTTACAATGATCGGCTGTATTTTAGAACGAGGGGAAATCGAAGGTACAATTTTTGATACCGCTTTCGTCATAGCGAAAAATGGCATATTGGGCAAATATCGAAAAACACATCTTTGGGATCAAGAAAATATTAGATTTAATAGAGGAGATGCACTGTCAGTTATCCATAAAGATGATTTGAAAATAGGTTTACAAATTTGCTATGAAATTGGATTTCCAGAGGGAGCCAGAATTTTAACATTACAAGGAGCTAATATTCTCGTATACCCTTCAGCATTTGGCGAAAAGCGTTACTACGTGTGGGACATAGCGAGTAGAGCAAGGGCTATCGAAAATGGTTGTTTTGTTATTGCGGCCAATCGTTCAGGAAGTGAAAAACAGTCGACACATTTTGGTGGGAAAAGTAGAATTATTGATCCACAAGGCAATGTCCTAGCCGAAGCTGTACAGGAGGATGAATGCATTGTAGCAACAATCAATTTACAACGAGTCATTCAACAACGAAGAGAAGTACCTTATTTAAGAGATTTAAATAAAGCCGTTTTTCATCCAAGCGAATAAAGTTTTAATCAGGGGGGAGAATTATGAAACGCAACACATTAATTACCAAGGATATCGTGCCCACTTTAAGAAGGCATCGCATTATTACAGGTCTAGGTTTTTTTAATATTTGGGTCGGAATGGCGGTCATTATTGCAACATTCCAAATTGGAGCAAATGGTATTGAGTCGATGACGCTTTGGCAATTAGCGGGCGCAATTTTTGTTGCCAATGTACTAATAGCGATTGTCGCGAGTTTAACCGGAGATATTGGTATTGAGCATGGTTTATCGTTTGCAGCTTATTTAAGAGCACCTTTTGGCACTGTAGGTGTGCATATTCCATCGTTAATAAGAGGTATAGTCGCTTGTATTTGGTTCGGTATTCAAACATATCTTGGCGCAACGGCCATTAACTATATTGTGGCAAATTTAACGGGATTTGATTTTTGGTTTGTATGGTATGTTGTGTTTGCGGGTGTTCAAATAGCAAATACCGCCTTTGGTATTAAGGCAATCGATCGATTTGCCGTTATTGCAGCACCTTCCATTATTTTGATTTCAATTTGGATTTTTGTGAAGATTTCAAGTATAGCTACAGTAGAAGGGATAAATATTTTTACGTATGAGGGCAGTTCAGCTGAAACAACATGGTTGCTTATTATGGCTGCTAATATGGGCTTCTGGTCTTTACTTGCAGTGGATATACCAAATCTAACGCGTTATGTGAAAGCACCAAGAAATGAGCGCAATTGGTTCCGGAGAAATACAAATAGTTACATCCCTCATTTGTTAGCCTTGCCAACCGTCCAAACATTTATCGGTATAATTGGAGCAGTAAGTTTTTTAGCTACTGGCAACTGGAATCCTATTGAAGTAGTGCAACAGCTTGCAACTGGTTGGATTATGGTAATCATTTTATTACTAGTTGTCTTAGCACAATGGTCAACCAATTCTGCCGCAAATCTAATACCCGCATCTTTAACATTTGTAAATGCAGGAGCTAAATTTAATTTATCTTATGCATGGGGCATTATTTTGGCAGGAATTATTGGTACAGTTTTTCAACCATGGTTAGTTTTAGATAAATTATTTGTTTTCTTAGGATATTATGGTGCAACAATGTCAGCATTAGCGGGTGTAATCATTTGTGATTACTACATAATTCGTAAGCGTCGTTTACATGTGACAGATTTATATAGGCAGGAGGGGCAATTTACATACAATCGTGGGGTAAACTTGGCAGGTATGCTAGCGTGGCTCATTAGTAGTGTACTTGCTATAGTGTTCATAGATTACATGTATTTCGTAGGTTTCCCTATATCTGTTTTCATTTACTATATACTAATGAAACGATGGTATTTGAATAAATTCCCGCAAAAAGAAGTAGTTTCAAATTACTCAGATGAATATTTAGGAACTTCTGTGAACCGAGATTGGAAAATTCCTGTATAGAGCTGAAGAAAAGGTAGCGTTCGTTATTATGAAAGATGAAACAATAGAGCGCATGCTTTGCTAAGAGGATATTGATACCGGTAAATTTGTTGTAGAGGCTAAATGTCAGTAGATGATATAAGCTTTAATAGGAACAAGAAAAAAGAAGGTAGAAGAACTCAAATTTTAGAGTTCTTCTACCTTCTGGACTTTAGAAAGGCTAAGCCTGATTTAACCAACTAATAGCACTATGCACAACGACCGCTACCCCTAATGGAATAACACCTTCGTCTAACATAATATTTGGGTTGTGTAGTGGGTAGTTGTTGTCACCTAATCCGTTGGAGCCAGCCCACATAAACATTGTTGGCACTTGTTGGCTAATGTAAGAGAAATCTTCGGTGCCTGCTAATGGTTCAGCGTCAATTTGTAAATTGTCTTCCCCTAAAATTTCTTTCACAAAAGGTACGACTTGTTTGCACAGTGTTTCATTATTATAAAGTGATGGGGTAGAGATAGTCTTTAATTCATATGTTCCACGTATCATTTTCACTGTCGCATTTATAATTTCTTGAACTCTATTAAATAGATGATCCCTAACTTCTGGTTTGAAAGAGCGTAGTGTAGCCTCTAAATGTGCTGTATCTGGAATTATATTTGCTACTGTGCCGCCACCCATTTTACCAATAACGAGAACGGCTCTTTCTTTAGGATCAATTTCTTTGCTGACTAATGTATTCATTTGATTGTATATCGCATTGACAATCATTAAAGGATCAATGGCATTTTGAGACTCAGAACTGTGCCCGCCTTTGCCTTGCACTTTTAGGAAGAAGCCATCTAATGATGAAGCGGCGATGCCAGGTTTGTAACCAAATTTCCCTACTTCTAAATCTGGAGTGACATGGAGGGCAAGGGCAGCATCAACTTTTGGATTTTCGAGTAAGCCATTTTCTATCATATCCTTTGCGCCAAGACCCATTTCCTCGGCGGGCTGGAACATAATTTTGACAGTACCATGAATATCTTTTTCTTTCTCTTTTAAAAGCTTTGCTGCGCCGAGCATGAACGTCGTATGGATGTCATGGCCGCAAGTATGTGCAAATCCATTTGTTGATTTAAACGGTAAATCCGTGTTTTCTTCCATTGGTAATGCGTCCATATCGCCTCTTAGTAAAATTGTTTTCCCATTGCCATTACCAATCGTTACAACTAGCCCTGCTTGTCCTACTTTTTGAGGTGTTAGGCCCATGGAAAGTAATGTTTTTTCAACGTATGCGACTGTATTCGGTAGTTCAAATCCAATTTCAGGATGTTGGTGTAAATGTCTGCGATGATGAATGAATTCTTCTTGAAAATTTTCCGCCAATATTAATGTTTCATGTTTAGTCATATGAATACACCTCTCTAGTCTAATGAATATTCCATATCTGAAGTTGTATTAAATTTAGGTTTTGTTTTAATGGCAATGACAAACAATCCAAATAACACGATTGAAAGTACAATTAAGACATTTAACAGTAATCCATAGGAATGATTTATATTATAAATTGCGCCAGAAACAATTGGTGTTAGTGCAGCGCCTAGTGATGAAAATAATGAGACAATCCCGAATTTTGCGCTATATTCTTTTTCCCCAAATAGTGATGAAGTTAAGTAAGCAGGTGTAACTGTAACGGCCGTCGCACCAAATCCAGTAAATATCGTATACAGGATACCAGGTATTAATAGGTCGCCTCTCATCAAAAATAAAAAGCTTACTAAACCAGAGCCACAAATAATAAGTAATGTTGTGATGGTACCTAATTTATCGTATAAGCGACCGACTAATAACTTTCCGACGATGACCATTGCTGAACCTAAAGAAAGCAATATTGCAGCGTGTTGAGGTGTGCCACCAATATCCTTTAAATAAGGTGCTAGGTTAATGATCATACCATTCACGACAATACCACCGACAACAATTGCCGCACAAAGTGCCCAAAATGATACGGATCTAAATGCCTCCCTTTGTGAAAGCCCTTCTACTGTTTGTGAAGAAGTCGTTATATTTTTTATTTCACCTAGCGGAACAAGACCTTTATCTGCAGGTTTAAGTCGAATAACAAATAATGCCATAGGTACGATTAACACAAACATTGAAATGCCCGTAATGAGGTAAGCACTTCTCCAACCATAATCTGTAATAAGCCAGTTTAGGACAGGGCTAAGGATGACACCGCCAAGACCACTACCTGCTAGTGCGATCCCTAAACATAATCCACGCTTTTCGTTAAACCAATTTGTTATTAATACTGGTGCAGGAATAAGAGCAGCTCCTGCTAATGAAGCCCCCATTAGCACTGCGAATAAATAAAAGTGCATCGCAGTCGTTGCAAATGAAAATCCTACATATGAAATGGTGCCTAGTGTTGTAAATATCGTCAAGTAAAGACGAATGTCCATTTTCCTCATCACTTTTCCTGCAATTGGACAGAAAATCATTGATACTAAAGCCATAATCGTATAATACGTCATAAATTCAGTTCTTCCAATTCCCAAATCTTCTGTTACAGGGACAGTATAAAGTGACACTAAATTAATAATTGGTGCATACAAAAATGTCATAATCATGACGCATGCCACTACAATCCACCATCCATAAAAGATGCCTTTTTTTCCTTGTTGAGTAGTCATATTGGTTTCCTCCGTTTTCACTTAATAATCAGGGCAATACGATGGAGATAAGTGGTGTTGAATCCGTTTTCAAATATCTCTAACATAATAAATGGTGTTACCCACGATCGTTTCATCACGCTTTCTAATTCAATAAAAAGTAATGATGGGGAGTTTTGGAGGTTGTATTGATCATAAGTATGTTTAAAGCCCTAAGACTTGTAGATACATCATTTTCAAATAGTACAAGCTCCATCTTCCTTCTCATTTAACGCTTACGAGGTTAGCTGACGGATTCGGGCCTTTGAGTAGCCCTACCTTAACAAGGATTCACCCCTTGGATTGAATGTTCATCCAAAAAATTTGGTTCCCCCGCATCCATTGGTTTCAGCGATCTAGAAAGTTGAAACTGCTATGATACTACTATTTCAAGAAAAGTTAGTAAATACAGAAAATTTTTTTGACAAATGAGAAGAAAAATTTTTTTACTTGATAAAACCTTTATTAATTAGGGTATCAGCATAACAGGAATAAAAAGTGCGAAAATATTTTTTCAAAAGGGGAAAGATTTAGACTGTTATTATTTTAAAAATTTGTGTAGGATACAGTTAAATTATCATTCTATTTTAAAAATTTACACATTTCATAGAAAACCGGTTATAATAGTTAGTATTGTAAGAAAAGGAGCTGTTAGCAATGGAACGTGAAAAAACAAATGTGGAAAGTTTTGATTTAGACCATACGAAAGTTAAAGCACCTTATGTTCGTTTAGCAGGTGTAAAAGTAGGAAAAAGTGGCGATGAAGTCTATAAATACGATATTCGCTTAAAACAGCCTAATAAGGAGCATATGGAAATGCCAGCACTCCATTCTTTAGAGCATTTATCGGCTGATATTATTCGCAATTATTCCGACCATATTGTCGATTTCAGTCCAATGGGTTGTCAAACAGGCTTTTATGTATCGTTGATTAATCATAATGATTATGATGAATTGCTAACGATACTAGAAAAAACATTTACAGATGTCACGAATGCAACAGCAGTACCAGCTTGTAATGAAGTGCAATGTGGCTGGGCAGCAAGTCATAGTCTTGAAGGTGCACAGGCACTTGCAAAAGAATTTTTAGCAAAACGTGATGAATGGCATATCGTTTTTGCAGAATAATAAAAAACCTTGCAATTGTAAAATGTCCTTTAAGTCAGATGGACATTTTGCTTGCAAGGTTTTTCATTTAACGATGAAAAGGAATGACATTGGATGAGGAAGAATCGTGATTTATTTTTTGATAAATAAAACTTTCTAAAAAGTCATGTATCAGATCTTCATATTCAGCCATATTTTCATTAAAGGACTGAGCGTGTGCACCTTTATCAAAAAGTTTTAACTTTTTCGGTCCAGTCTTTTTATTATATAAATCGAGTGACATGGAAGCTGGAATAAATGTATCGGGAATACTATGGATAAAGAGAACTGGCTTTTCAATGTGTGTGACAGCTTCAGAGGGCGTTACACTTTTAAATGAATAACCATCACGTAGTCGTATAAAGAAATCAGCGAAACGGATTGGAATGATAGAACCATATTTAAATTCAGTCTTTGCAATTTGTTTAAGCAGCATTGAAAAATCTGAAAAGGCACAATCAGCAATATAAAAATCGGCACCATCTTCAACCGTTCCCGCATACAACAGCATTGTAGCTGCACCCATTGATTCTCCATGAATACCGAGGATGGCATTGTCACCAATCATCGCTTTCACGGTTTTTACAACAGCATCTAAGTCATTTTTTTCATAATAGCCATAGCTTGTTGTTTTGCCGCCTGACTCCCCATGTCTTCGATGGTCAAAAATAACGGCATTGTACCCTAGTCGTTCGAAAAGACGTGCATATTTGACCGAGTTGATTTTATTTTCTGTAACCCCATGGCAAATAATCATCGTATTATTTGTTTGTAGTGGTTGGAACATAATGCCGCGAATGGAGTAGCCATTAGGAGAGTCAATATTTAATTCGCATTTAAAATTTTTATTGTACCAAGCTTCGTCAAAACGTTTGGCAGTTGTTTCGCGTTCACGAATAAAATCGGGGTCTTTTTGCTGAATGTACATTAATTTATTAGAAAGCGCAAAGCCGAACAGCCCCGTTGCAGCAGCGGCGAGCGTCGTTGTAATACCTGAAAATAAAAGCATTTTCTTTTTCATCTTCAATACCTCCACGACTTGTTTCTTTGTATGTCTAGGCATTCGTCCCTAAGTTATCATAAGGTAAATGCATGTTTCTTAATTGTAATGTTCCCAACTATATTTGTTTAAAACACGACAACATTTTACAACAACCTTTGAAATACTGCGATTATTTCCGTTATCGAAAATCGTCAAAATATTTGTTAAAATATAGTTATCTGCTAGTAGCATATGCATGCAGTGTTGATTTTTGAACGGGGAAAAGGGGAGAATGATTATGACAAACGAGGTAGTGATTGTTAGTGCCGTGCGTACTGCAATCGGTTCATTCCAAGGAACATTAAAGGATGTGCCGGCAACAACTCTTGGAAGTATCGTTATTAAAGAAGCATTAGCGCGCGCAGGCGTAGCAGGTGAGCAAGTCGATGAAGTCATCATGGGGAATGTTTTATCGGCTGGACTAGGACAAAATCCGGCTCGTCAAGCATCGATTGCAGCGGGATTACCAAATACAGTGCCTGCTTTAACAATTAATAAAGTATGTGGCTCAGGCTTAAAAGCAGTGCATTTAGCAGCACAGGCAATTGTAGCAGGCGATGCTGACATCATTGTAGCTGGTGGCTTTGAAAATATGAGCCAAGCACCGTATGTATTAAAAAATGCACGTGAAGGCTTCCGCATGGGAGATCAAAAAGTCGTGGATACGATGATTCATGATGGTTTATGGTGTGCATTTAATGATTATCATATGGGCATTACTGCAGAAAATTTATGTGATGCGTATGAAATTACACGTGAGGAGCAAGATACTTTCGCAGCACGTTCACAACAACGTGCAGAAGCGGCTATTGCTGCTGGTAAATTTAATGATGAAATCGTTGCTGTGGAAATTCCTCAACGAAAAGGCGATGCAATTATTTTTAATCAAGATGAGTTTCCACGTGCAGGTGTTACAGCGGAATCCTTATCAAAGCTGCGCCCTGCATTTAAAAAGGACGGCTCAGTAACTGCAGCGAACGCTTCTGGTATTAACGATGGTGCAGCAGCAGTTGTCGTGATGTCAAAAGCGAAGGCGTTAGAGTTAGGGATTAAGCCAATGGCACAAATTTCAGCAAATGCGAGCTCTGGCGTAGATCCGTCAATTATGGGGACTGGTCCAGTAACTGCGGTGAAAAAAGCGTTAGCAAAGGCGAATGTATCTTTAGTAGATGTAGATTTAATTGAAGCGAATGAAGCGTTTGCGGCACAATCAATTGCTGTAGATCGCGAACTAAGCTTCAATCATGATAAACTAAATGTAAACGGGGGAGCAATTGCTCTTGGTCACCCAATTGGTGCAAGCGGGGCGCGAATTTTAGTCACACTTCTACATGAGATGGAGAAGCGTGATGCAAAAACGGGCCTTGCCACATTATGTATCGGTGGTGGACAAGGTGTAGCAACAGTTGTTCAACGCCCTTAATGTTAGTAAGAAGGTGAAAGTAATGGGAAAAAAACGAAAACAACAACAGCAGCGTGTAGATGATAGTTTCACAGCTAGTTTACCAAAGCAAGAAGCTGTGACATTAGCCGACCAGCTTGGTGGCGATGTGTTAGCGAAGTTAAAAGCTGCAAAACAAGATTTATCAGCGAAAGAGCAGGCGGCAGAGGAAGAGCGTCAAGCACAGCTAGCCTTTGAGCGCAAGCAGCGTGAGAAAAACAAATCGTTTGAAGAATTATTAAACGAGTACGGTGATAAAGGCTCTAAGTTTTAGTCTTAGATTAGTAAAAACAGTGAATCTCGTATGAGAGATTCACTGTTTTTTTTGTTAATCGCCGATAGAGTGCCTGGAATCGCCGGTAGACTCGTGAGAATCGCCGATAGAAATCCCTTGCTTATATACGATAAATATTTATTTTCTAAACATCCGTATTTTCTTCACGGCTAAGGCGATGCTAATAAAAACAATAGCACCAGCTGTATCTACTAAAACATCTTGCCCGTTCATTGTTCGTCCAGGTGTAAAGCTTTGGCGGAATTCATCTAGCATCGCAATCACTGCCGTAAGGGCAATGGCGACGCCCGCGCCAAAACGCCGTTTTCCCCATGCAAAGTAGACTCCGAGTGCAATACATCCAAAACCTATAAAATGCGTAAACTTTCGAATTAGAAATTCTACAAATTCAAAGTAGCCCCGCTCCTCAACAGACACGACTGTATCCCAATATGGAATTTTTAATACTGACAGTTGTGCTTCAAAAGGTTTATTGACCAAAAGTTCCTCAAGCTCAGGAATAATAGACTGTTGTTCGTAGCTCATGCTAGAGGAAATGGCGAGAATAACTAAAAGGAGCAGTAAAATTAGCCATTTTTTCATCGGTGGTCTGCGTATTGTTCTGCTTTTGTTAGTGTGTTAGCTACGTCAAAGTTAGTAATGGAATTGACTTTTTCGTAGGCTGTAAGTGTTTGGGCAAGTTGTTCCTGTGAACTAGCACCAATCACAGTTGAAGCAATAATAGGTTCCTTCAAATTAAAGGCAAGCCCTAATGCATGTAAATCTTCATAGTGTTTTGCTAAGTCTGTTAATGTCATGGTTAATTCATCTAGTGTATAGGTTTGATAACCGTTAACACGTTGCAAGCGCTCTTTCCAAGTATTTGTTAATAAGCCCTTTGCAACGGTGCCGCGTGTTACTACCGAAGCACCTTCACTGGCAATAAAATCTAGCCATTCTTCGGGGCGACGATCTAACGCACTATATTGCATCATGACACTTTTTGCAGAGCTAGCTGGTAAAAAACGTTTTAGTACATTAGGTCGAATCGAGGAAATGCCATATTCTCGAATTACACCGTCTTTTTTCAAGTTTTCAAATGTATCAATAATGCCATCCCAATCGTCCTCTATCGTACCACCATGAAGTTGATAGACATCAATGTAATCTGTACCTAGTCTTTTCAGGCTTTGATGCACGGCCTCTTTAATATATGTAGGGGAGGCATCCCAATGCCAGCCGTCCACACCTTGTGACCAACGATTGCCTACTTTAGTTGCGACGATCATATCTTGTCGACGTTTGCCCAAAACGGTACCAATAATTTGTTCGTTGGCACCAAAATCATATAAATCTGCTGTGTCAATGTAATTAATGCCAGCATCTAGTGCCATATCGATAATGGCTGCTGCATTATTTTTGTTTGTCGAAAGAGACATACCTCCTAAGCTGATTTCTGAAATAAATAAATTACTTGAGCCGAGCTGTCTTTTTTTCATACGAATGCCCTCCTTCGATTTCTCTACTTGTAATGGTACAATGAACATATCTGAAGAACAAGCGAGGTTATGGGCAATGAAAAAGTTTGAAGAAAAAACGACACAAACGACATCAATTTATGATGGAAAAATCGTTAAGTTACAGGTCGATGATGTCACATTACCAAATGGCAAGTCGGCAAAGCGTGAAATTATTAAGCATCCAGGTGCGGTAGCAATCATTGCCATTACCAACGAAGGCAAGCTCGTTATGGTTGAGCAATATCGTAAAGCGCTTGAGCGTTCTATTGTAGAAATTCCTGCTGGTAAACTTGAAATAGGTGAAGAACCGATCTATACTGCTCGTCGAGAACTAGAAGAAGAGACAGGCTATGGTGCACATCAATTAGAGTATTTACAAGCGTTTGCCACTTCACCAGGCTTTGCAGATGAAGTGATTCATCTATTTGTAGGAACAGATTTATATCAGATTGAAAATAGCGCAGAACTAGATGAAGATGAATTTGTCGAATTACTAGAAGTTTCGTTGGAAGAGGCACAAGCGATGGTCGCTGATGGGCGTATATATGACGCTAAGACAGCGTTTGCCGTACTTTGGTTTGCATTGCAACAAGATAAATAAAGTTTAGCATAATAGAAGCGGACGAGCATAAGCTGTACAAACCTTGATAGAAAAGGAGCATGCTAATGTCTCGTACGGTTTCTCTATTTTATCACGCATCAATTGTTGCAGTGAGCTTCGTTTGTGGCGTCATCTGCTTTCATATTATTGGAGGGGCGAATGCAGAGCCTTTTATTTTATTTATAGAACCTCGTTTAGCAGATGTGGACAGGCAATCTATTTTTCGTTTAGTGCTACCTGTCGCCGCTTCAGTCGGAATTGTATTGTTACTTGCTACACATAGTGTCTTGAAAGTTTTAGTACGTGTTACAGTCGCGATGCGCGCAACTTTTTTTGGATTTAGCTCCGTATTTTTACTGCAAAAACTTGAGGCGTTTTGGCTATATACGATTTGGTGGTTTCCATTTCAGCTTATCTATTGTATATTGTTGCTAGTATTATGTAATTTACTTGTACCCGCCTGGTCGAAGCGAAAAATCGGGAAAAAGATGAATGGACGGACAATTTTGTTGAATTTTATCGCTTTTTTCATCATAATAGTTGCTGAGTTTATTGTAATATCGTATGTACTCAAGTGAAGAAACAGCTAAAAGCATAAATGCATTTGAAATCTACTCACTATCTTGTAATAGGATTTACTCCTTTGGTATAATGAAATGAGTTTAGGGGGGCGTCACATGGAAAGCCGTATTGATCGTATTAAAAAACAGTTGCATAGTGCTAGTTATAAGCTGACGCCGCAGCGAGAAGCAACAGTTGCTGTTTTGCTAGAGCACGAAGAGGACCACTTAAGTGCAGAGGATGTCTATCTTTTAGTAAAAGATAAGGCACCTGAAATAGGTCTGGCTACTGTTTATAGAACATTAGAATTACTAACAGAGCTTAAAATCGTCGACAAAATCAACTTTGGCGATGGCGTATCACGCTATGATTTGCGCCAAGAAGGAGCTGCACATTTCCACCATCATCTAGTTTGTATCGAGTGCGGTGCTGTAGATGAAATTCAAGAAGATTTACTTGAGGATGTGGAAGCCGTTGTTGAGAAACGTTGGAACTTTATTATAAAAGATCACCGACTAACTTTCCACGGTATTTGCTGGCGTTGTCATGATAAAACCGACGAAACGAATGAAGAACAATAACGAAAAACTGTCTGATGAAATCTTACGTATAGATTGCATTAGGCAGTTTTTTGTTTTTTCACTTGTATGCTTGGACTTTCTATTAAACTAGTCAATTCGATTGAAGTGAGCCCTTTCGCACTTTTTTTATAGGCGTGCTAAAATAGAGAATAATTGACAGTGAGGGGGCGTTGTGATGAATGAATTTCAATATGCAATAGAGGATTATATCCATTTTATCCAGGTAGAGCGGCAATTATCCGTTAATACATTAGCATCCTATCGCCGAGACTTAGAAAACTATGTACATTTTTTGCAAGAAGCTGAAGGGATGACTGATTTTCGGCATGTTGAACGGACAACTATATTACGTCATTTAGAACAACTGCGTATGCAAGGGAAGACAAGCCGTACTGTTGCGCGCCATATTTCATCGATTCGTAGTTTCCACCAATTTTTACTTCGAGAAAAGCGAACAGAATCAGATCCAACAGTCCATTTAGAAATGCCAACGATTGAACAAAAACTTCCGAATATCCTTTCCATAGAAGAAATAGAAGCTTTACTGACAGCGCCGAACCGCAGTAAGCCGCAAGGTATTCGTGATGTGGCGATGCTAGAGCTGCTATATGGCTCTGGTATGCGTATTAGTGAGCTGATTGCACTTGATTTAGCTGATATTCATCTGACAATGGGCTTTGTACGTGTATTTGGAAAGGGCGGCAAAGAACGCATCATTCCACTAGGAAAAAGCGCCCTTTCTGCTTTGAGTGTTTATTTAGATGGCGCAAGAGGAACATTACAAGGGAAATATCCAAAAACAGATGCATTTTTTATAAATCAACGTGGAAAACGTTTAACTAGACAAGGTTGTTGGAAATTAATGAAGGAGCACGCATTAAAGGCAGGCATCCAGCATGAGCTTACACCGCATACTTTACGCCATTCGTTTGCTACCCATTTAGTAGAGAATGGAGCTGATTTACGTGCAGTGCAGGAGATGCTAGGTCATGCAGATATTTCTACAACCCAAATTTATACGCATATTAGTAAAACGAGACTTTCTGAGGTATATAAGCAGTACCATCCACGTGCTTAACATAGAAAAATAAGCGATGGATCGAGTCTCTTTTCGTATAAAAGAATAAATATTTACCTTAGTCGGATGTCTGACCTTTATCCTTTAGCTTGTTTTTGGTAAAATGGAGTCGTGAGATTAGGAGGCAACAATTATGAATAAACCATTTAAAAAAATCCATGTCGTTGTAATGGATTCAGTTGGGATTGGTGAGGCACCAGACGCAGCTAAATTCGGAGATGTAGGCGCACATACATTAGGCCATATCGCTGAAAAAATGAATGGGCTTACAATGCCCGTTATGGAATCGTTTGGCTTAGCAAATATTGAGCCGCTTCAAGGAATGCAAGCAGTGGATGCGCCAAAAGCATACTACGGTAAAATGCAGGAAGCATCTGTTGGGAAAGACACAATGACAGGTCACTGGGAGATTATGGGACTTAATATTGATAAACCATTTAAAGTGTACCCAGAAGGATTCCCTGCTGAACTTATTGCGGAGCTTGAACAACGTACAGGCCGAAAAGTGCTATGTAATAAGCCAGCAAGTGGCACACAAGTGATTGATGATTTTGGGCAAGAACATATGGACACAGGGGCAATCATTGTCTACACATCTGCTGATCCTGTATTACAAATTGCTGCACATGAAGAAATCATTCCACTTGAAGAACTTTATAAAATTTGCGAAATTGCACGTGAATTAACATTGCAGCCAGAGTACTTAGTAGGACGCGTTATAGCACGACCATTTATCGGTACACCAGGTAACTTTACGCGTACGCCAAATCGTCATGATTATGCGTTAAAGCCATTTGGTCGCACAACGATGAATGCATTAATGGATGCAGGATTAGATGTAATCGCTATCGGTAAAATTTCAGATATTTTCAATGGTGAAGGGGTTACTGATGCAGTTCGTACAAAAAATAATATGGACGGCATGGACCAATTTGCAGAGGTTGCACGACGTGATTTCCACGGGATAAGCTTCTTAAATTTAGTAGATTTTGATGCGAATTTTGGACATCGTCGTGATCCACTTGGCTATGGCAATGCCCTACAAGAATTTGATGCACGCCTTCCTGAAATTTTAGAGGCAATGACAGAAGATGACTTACTTATGATTACAGCTGACCACGGAAATGATCCGACATTCCCTGGCACAGATCATACACGTGAATACGTACCACTAATTATCTATTCACCACGTTTTAAAGGTGGTAGCGAGCTAGCTCTACGTGAGACTTTTGCAGATATTGCCGCAACTGTCGCTGAAAACTTCAATGTAGAAGCACCACCATTCGGTAAAAGTTTCTTAAATGATTTAAAATAAGGAGGAATTTTCCATGAATATGGTGCAACTATTTGAAAAGAAAAAACAAGGTAAGGAGCTTTCACAGGCAGAAATTCAATACTTTGTTGAAGGCTATACAACAGGTTCTATTCCAGATTATCAGGCAAGCTCTTTGCTAATGGCCATTCGCTTAATTGGCATGACAGATGAAGAAACTTTTTATTTAACGAAGGCAATGATTGAATCAGGAGATGTCATTGATTTAACTTCGATCGAAGGCTTTAAAATTGATAAACATTCAACAGGTGGTGTCGGTGACAAAGTAACGTTAATCGTAACACCGATTATTGCTTCACTAGGCATTCCAGTGGCGAAGTTTAGTGGTAAAGGCCTTGGTATTACAGGTGGTACAATTGACAAACTAGAATCGATTCGAGGCTTAAAAACAGAGCTGTCTTCACAAGAATTTATTGATAATGTCAATAAACATAAAATTGCTGTTGCTGGTCAAACGGGTAATCTCGTGCCAGCAGACAAAAAACTTTATGCATTGCGTGATGTAACGGGTACTGTCGATTCTATCCCGTTAATTGCTGCGTCTATTATGAGTAAAAAAATTGCAAGTGGCGCAGATGGCATTGTGTTAGATGTCAAATGTGGTTCTGGCGCATTTATGAAAACTGAAGAAGAAGCTAAAAAATTAGCTGAGGCGATGACAGCGATTGGTGAAAAACTAGGACGTAAAGTAGTCGCACATATTAGTGATATGGATAATCCACTCGGAAAAATGATTGGTAATAAGCTTGAAGTAGTGGAGGCATATGCCTTACTAAGTGGTCGTTTAGAGGAGACACACGCTGATTTATTTGAGGAGTGCATCATTATTTCTTCACTTATGTATCAGATTGCAGCTGGAGTGGATGAAGCAACAGCAGTAGCGGCAGTTAAGAAAGTGTTAGAGGACGGATCTGCAGCGGCTAAGTTTGAGGAATTTATAGTGGCACAAGGCGGAGATTTAGCGGATATTGTGCAAAATGATACGGCTCATAAGATTGCGGTAACAGCAGCGTCAGAAGGCGTTGTAGAGTCTATCAATGCATTAATGATTGGTGAGGCAAGCGTTAGTCTTGGTGCAGGTCGCTTAACGAAGGAATCCGCACTAGATTATGATGCGGGTATTCAACTAGTCGCAAAAAAAGGTGACCGTGTAACGGCTGGTGAAACGATTGCTTATCTGTATTCAAACAGTGAAATCAATGAGGAAACAGTCGATAAAGTACAGCAAGCTTATACAATTGCATAAATAAAAAATAGAATACGCTAGTTGATGGTAGCGGAGGCGTATACTTCTGCGGGAGGCATGCAAGATGCAACTTGTGACGCGATAGCGACGGTTGTGGCTTACAGTGTGCCCGTGGAAAGCGTCCTCCTTAGTAAACATCAACGACATTGCAAAAAAGTGTTAGATTGACTGCAGTCAATCTAACACTTTTTTCTTTTGTTGTTCGGCAACTATTTTACCAATTACCTACATATAAAAGCCTCCTACGTAGTTACACTTACAAAAAATGTAGACCACGTTTAAAACTTACTTAATTATCCCATACTGCACTTAACCTAAAAGCAATAAGAATGTCGATTTTACACTATTTCGAGGGACTTGG
This sequence comes from Lysinibacillus sp. NPDC097162, assembly GCF_044762185.1. NCBI lineage: Bacteria > Bacillati > Bacillota > Bacilli > Caryophanales > Bacillaceae > Lysinibacillus > Lysinibacillus sp. NPDC097162. The sequence goes on from NZ_JBIWDT010000001.1 coordinate 468,513, forward strand.
CACTAGTTATGTCAACAGCAAGGATTTGTCATATGGAATGTGGAATTGCACGAGGAGGAGGCGATGTTCATGCATTTTCAATTAGAAATGGTAACGAGAGAGACAGTGGTTATACGTTTATTTGGTGAGCTCGATCATCATGCAGTTGAGCAAATTCGGGCTAAAATTTCTACAGCAATTTTTCAAGGCGCTGTAACGACCATCATTTGGAATTTCGAGCGACTATCGTTTATGGATAGTTCGGGTGTAGGCCTTGTGCTTGGTCGAATGCGTGAATTAGAGGCAGTGGCTGGAAGAACAATTTTATTGAATCCATCGCCGACAATGCGAAAAGTATTTCAATTTTCAGGTTTAGGTCCGTGGATGATGGATGCAACAGAGGAAGAAGCGATTGATCGAGTTAGGGGGATTGTAAATGGATAACGAAATGACATTAACTTTTTTAGCAATTAGCGAAAATGAAGCTTTGGCACGTGTGGCTATTACGGGCTTTATCGCACAATTAGACCCAACAATTGATGAACTATCAGAATTTAAAACAGTTGTCTCGGAAGCTGTTTCCAATGCCATTATCCACGGTTACGAAGAGGATGGCAAAGGTGTTGTTACAGTTCATGCAAAGCGCGAAGATGATATTGTAACCGTATCTGTAATGGATAACGGGGTTGGTATTGCAGATGTGAGTCAAGCAATGGAACCTTTGTTTACAACGAAAAGTGCAATGGAACGTTCCGGAATGGGCTTTACAATTATGGATAGCTTTTCAGATCAACTGACAGTAATGTCTAAATGGCAACAAGGTACAACAGTAACGTTTACGAAAAAATTTTACTCGGTTCGCACGGCGGTAATGTGAGGTTGCTATCGTGAAGCCGATAGAACAGTCGTCCGATAAGCTTTTGTCACAGGAGGAAATGCGTGATTTAATTGCGCGTTCACAACAGGGCGACCATGAAGCTCGTAAACGAATGATTGAGGGGAATACGAGACTTGTATGGTCCATCGTCCAACGCTTTACTACAAGGGGCGTGGAGCTCGAAGATTTATTTCAAATTGGCTGTATAGGGCTTATGAAATCTGTAGATAAGTTTGATCTAGCATACGATGTGAAGTTTTCCACATATGCGGTGCCGATGATTATCGGCGAAATACAGCGCTTCTTAAGGGATGATGGCATGGTGAAGGTGAGCCGCTCGATTCGTGAGCTTAACTTTAAAATACGCCATGCAACTGACGAATTTATTAAGAACAATGAGCATCCACCGACCATTCAAGATTTAGCACAAGTACTTGGTGTTACGACAGAGGAAATCGTAACGGCATCGGATGCTTTAAGGGATCCTGCTTCTTTACATGAGCAATTGTATGAAAGTGAAGGGGATTCTATTACGTTAATGGACCAAATGAAGGATGAAAAATCTGAGCAACCATTTGAGTATATTCCGCTTAAAGAAGTGCTAACAAGATTAGACCCCAGAGAGCAATCCATTATTTATTTACGATATTTTTCAGACTGTACACAAACTGAAATTGCCAACAGGCTTGGTATTTCACAAGTACAAGTATCTCGTTTAGAGAAAAAGATTTTAGCGCAGTTAAAAAGCTGGATGGCCACGAGTGCCACAGTCGAACATGGAGTAGAAAAAGACATCTAAGAAAATGGTGACACCATGACAAATAAACTATTTAACAGCTTAGAAGAAGCCGAAGATTTTCTTAAAGAGCAATTTGGGGACGGCGAATCATTTGACGTTGGAATTAAGCATTTATTTGTCAAAGATTTGCCGGTTCTTTGTGCATATATTAGTGGGCTTGTAGATGGGGAAGCCCTAACGCAGCTACTATCTAGTATGTTACCTGAAGAAGACATCGATATTGACGATGAGAAAGAATATTTTGAAACAATTTTCAATTTTCATGGTCGTTCTGAAGAAACAGAGCGTAAAGCCTATTTGCTCGCCATTTTAAGTGGACAAGTAACATTTATCACTAAAGGTGGTTACTGTTATGTTGCTGAGCTGCGAAATTATCCAGGGCGATCACCAGAAGAGCCTGATAATGAAAAGGTAATACGTGGTTCAAGGGATGGCTTTACGGAAGGAATTTCACAAAATACAGCTTTAGTGCGTCGACGCATTCGCAACAGTAATTTACGTTTCGAGCTACATAAAATATCCAAAATCGGTCAAACCGATGTCGCAATTGCGTTTATGAAGGATATTGCAAATGAGGAAATGCTCGATAAATTGCGACAGCGTCTTGGTCAAATTAACCATGATGGTTTGACAATGGCCGATAAATCTCTAGAGGAGTGGCTATTTAAGCAAAAGTTTCACCCAATACCATTTGTACGTTATACAGAACGACCCGATATTGTCGCTGCTCATTTATTAGAGGGCCATGTGGCCATTATGGTGGATACTTCACCTTCAGTTATTTTAGTACCTATTACAATTTTCCATTTATTGCAGCACGCTGAAGAATACAGACAAGCGCCAATTGTTGGGACATTTGTTCGTTTTATGCGTTATTTCGGAACGATTATGGGGTTACTATTACTACCATTATGGTACTTATTTGTAACGAACGAATCGTTATTACCTGACACCTTGTCCTTTTTAGGTAGTCAGGAAAAATCACATATTCCAATATTACTGCAAATTCTAATAGCTGATATAGGGATTGAATTTTTAAGGATGGCCGCCATTCATACCCCTACGCCATTGTCCACTGCAATGGGATTAGTAGCAGGGGTAATTATTGGACAAATCGCGATTGATGTTGGCGTTTTCTCATCAGAAGTTGTGTTATATACAGCAGTAGGAGCGATATTTACATTTATTATTCCATCTTATGAGCTAAGTATTTCCATTAAGCTCTTTAGAATTTTCTTGCTCCTTATGACAGGCATTTGGGGGGCGGATGGATTATTCATTGGGGTATTTATATTATTTACGTATTTATGTTCATTACGTCCGTTACAAGCGCCGTATTTGTGGCCGCTCGTACCATTTTTCCCAACAGCAATGCTTCGGGTAATTATCCGTTTCCCAATGACATCGGATGCATTAAGACCTTTTGTTGTCGATTCCAAACAGCGAAAAAGATCATAGGAGCCGTTGCACTCACTTTTTTCATGTGATAAAGTTCACCTATAGTATTTTGTGATTTTTGCAAAAATTATTTTTGTTAGCATGCCCAAATGGTATGAGCAATGAGCCATTTACATGCTCGTAAAAGATAATGCCTCGATTGGATGTTTTCAAAACTAAGTTTTTGGGTACACCATGAGGTGCAATTGTTACAAAATGGAGACGTGAAAAGGGAGAGATGCAAATGCATTTATATGGAACACAAGCGATTTCTGAAGATGGACATTTAACAATAGGACAAGTAGACACATTAGAGCTTGCAAAAGTATACGGTACACCACTTTTTGTGTACGATACGGCGCTTATTCGGAAGCGTGCACGCAGCTTTATCGATACATTTAAAAAACTAGGTGTAAAAGCAGAAGTAGCTTATGCTTCAAAAGCATTTGCATGTGTAGCGGTGTATCAATTAGCAGCAGAGGAAAATCTATCATTGGATGTTGTCTCTGGAGGGGAGCTATTTACAGCATTAAAAGCTGGATTCCCTGCAGAGCGCATTCACTTCCATGGCAATAATAAAAGTATTGCCGAATTAGAGCTAGCCTTTGACTCAAAAATTGGTTGTATTGTAGTAGATAACTTCTATGAAATTAAGCTTTTAAAAGAAATTTCAGAGCGCCGTCAGCAAAACATGCGTATTTTGTTACGTGTCACACCAGGTGTTGAGGCACATACACATGATTTCATTACGACAGGGCAAGCTGATTCTAAATTTGGCTTTGACTTAAACAACGGCCAAGCAGATGAAGCATTCGAGCAAACATTTAAACATGAATACTTACAGCTTTTGGGCTTACATTGCCATATAGGCTCTCAAATTTTTGATACAGCTGGCTTTGGTTTAGCGGGAGAAAAATTAATCGACAAGATTTCTAACTGGAACAAGACTCACGGTTTTACGTGCACTGTGTTAAACTTAGGTGGGGGCTTTGGTATTCGCTATACAGAAGAAGACGCACCGCTTGAGCCGCAAGTATATGTTGAGGATATGATTACAGTTGTGAAAAATAAAGCAACGGTACTTGGGCTAACGATGCCAGAAATCTGGATTGAACCAGGTCGTTCACTGGTTGGCGATGCAGGAACATCACTTTATACAATAGGTTCTCAAAAAACAGTACCAGATGTACGGAACTACATTGCAGTTGATGGTGGAATGAGTGATAATATTCGTCCTGCACTTTACGATGCGAAATACGAGGCGGTCATTGCGAGTAAAGCCAATGCACCTAAAGAAGAAACGTACACTGTAGCTGGAAAACTTTGTGAATCGGGCGATAAATTGATTATCGATGCAAAATTACAAGAAGCAGCTTCAGGTGATGTACTAGCAATCTTCTGTACAGGGGCATATGGCTATTCGATGGCGAGCAACTACAATCGTGTACCACGTCCAGCGGTGGTATTTGTAGAAAATGGACAGCACCAATTAGCCATTAAACGTGAAAGTTATGAAGATATTGTACAAAATGATCTCCCGTTAACGTTAAAAAAGGGTGAATGAATTTGAGAAAAAATAAATGGGTATTATTAGCGTCCATGACGACTTTTATTTTATTGTGGGGCGTTGTCTATTGGGTGTTAGCATCAAAAGGTATTCTCGGCCCTGGTTCGTAAGACAGAAATTGGCTTGCGGTAATAGTACAAATCGTGTAGGATAGTCAAAGATTATGTACAGCTAGAAAAAGAGGGAATAGACAAATATGTTAATTCGATATAAAAAAGCTTTCGAGAAAATAGCGATGGGGCTACTCTCGTTTATGCCTAACGAAAAAGACATTAAAAAGCTCACAGAGACAATCCAATCTTATGAAAATGATGAGAATTGGGTATTATATTTATGGAAAAAGAACGATGAGTATGTTGGTATCGTCGGGCTTGTAGTAGACAATAACACAGCAACTATTCAGCACGTTTCTGTAGTTCCATCTTATAGAGGTGAAGGTGTGGCAAAAGAAATGCTACAAGAAGTAGCAGAACTTGGCCAATACGAACATGTGCGTGCAACGGATGAAACGCGTGAATTTGTTCAAAAATGTATACAATGTAATGAAGAAAAAGCAGACGAAAATTAACGTCTGCTTTTTCTTTGTTTGCTTTCTTGTCGTTCAGCAAGAATATGTGAGCGATCACGGAGCATATGTTTATGAAGAAGATAATCAGCGCTACTTTCCGGTAAAAGTAGTATGCGCGCCATCACTAAATCATGTAAAGCGGGCATTAGCGGTAATTGAAACGCTTGAAAGGACTTGCCCATTCGAATGTTGTTGAGCGTTTCGGTTAATTTTGTGATAAGAATTGTGTAGTCTATTTCATGAAAAAACACATTTCCTTTATTGAGTTGAAAATTATTGAGTGCTTTATGTAGGATTTTGAAAGCACCAGTTGCGTTGCCGCGACGCCAATGATATAATCCTGTCGCTAATTGAACATAACCTACAAGAGGATGATTTTTATTGCCAGGCGCGATGTCCTTCCAATATTCCTCGAGTACTTCATGGCATTCAAAAAAATCCCCATTGCCATTGAAATAGGCACAGTAATCAATAAATAAAGTATGGTGCTGTGGATGCATTTTGGACTCCTTTCCACTATACTAAAAGAACATTGAAGATCAGGGTGGTAAAATAATGTCTTATGAAGTAAAATTAGAAGCCTTTTCAGGACCTCTTGATTTATTATTGCACTTAATTCACAGATTGGAAATTGATATCTATGATATTCCAATGGCTGAAATTACGCAACAATATATAGATCATATCCATGCGATGCAGGTACTGGAATTAAATGAGGCGAGTGAGTATTTAGTGATGGCTGCTACACTCTTAGCCATAAAAAGTCGTATGCTCTTACCGATACATGAAGGAGAGCTAGAGGATGCGGAAATTGAAGTCGATGGACCTGACCCTCGTGAGGAACTGGTTCAACGTTTAATAGAGTATAAAAAATATAAAGAAGCGGCAGGCAACCTACAGGAGCTTGAATCAGATAGAGCGCAGGTGTTTACGAGACCACCAACAGATTTATCGGGATTGGCATCAGATGAGCAAATGGCGTTGTTCGATATGAATGTCAATATATATGATATGCTTGGTGCCTTCCAAAAGCTGATGCGCAGAAAAAAATTAAAAAAGCCATTAAAAACAACTGTCACGAGACAGGAACGCTCGGTTAAAGATCAAATGCGTTCGGTTGTGAATTCTTTACGTTCCACAGGTGGACGTGCATCATTTTTCGAGCTTTTTCCCTATGAAGATAAACCAACACTGATTTTAACGTTTCTATCACTGCTGGAACTGATGAAACGTCAGATTGTCATTGTAGAGCAAGACGGTAATTTTGAAGAACTAACGGTCACATTACAGAAGGAGGAATGGGATGATGACGAAAACAATGATCCTACAAAGTAGAATTGAAGCTTTATTATTTGTTGTGGGAGATGATGGCTTAACGATTAAGCAATTGGCACACTTGCTTGGTGATGCAGAAGAAGTTGTTGCACAAGCTATGGATGCATTACGTACAGCATTTGACGAAGATGAAAATAGAGGAATTACAATTAAAGAAATGGCTGGTGTTTACCAATTAATTACAAAGCATGAGCTTGCAGATACGATACAAAAATTAGTAGAGAATCCGACAGCACAATCATTATCTCAGGCATCCTTAGAAGTATTGGCTATAGTGGCGTATAAACAACCTATTACAAGGGTAGCGATTGAAGATTTACGAGGCGTAAAATGTGAACGGCCACTACAAACACTGGCTTCCAGAGGGCTAGTGAAAGAGGTTGGCCGTTCAGAGGGAACTGGACGTGCTATTTTATATGGCACAACAAAAGAGTTCTTAAATTACTTTGGTTTAAATAGTATTGAAGAAATGCCTCCATTACCTGAGGAGGAAAATGGAGATACAGAGCAAGAAACGGATTTATTTATGACCAAATTCCAAGAAACTTTTAACGGCGTTAAGTAATAGAGGAAATGTGCTCGTCGCTTTCCTTTTTAGTTTAATAGTTTTTACTTATCTATCACTTATAATAAGGAGTGGCTTGTTGCTACGGTTACTACGAGTAATGTTGTTCATGGTAGTAGTTGGAATTTTAGTTTTTCCACAAAATGGTTTGGCAAGAGGCGGAAGCGGATATGTTGTGTTAGACGGCGACACAGGTCGCGTATTATCAGGTACTAATAGTGATGCAAGGCTCCCAATCGCAAGTTTAACAAAAATTTGGACAGCTCTCGTCGCCATTGAAAACAGTGATCTACAAGATGAAGTAGTCATTTCTCCAAGGGCTGCAATGGCTGAAGGTTCGTCTATTTATTTGCAAGCTGGTGAGACGGTAACAGTTGAAACCTTGCTTTATGGCTTAATGCTCCGATCTGGCAATGATGCTGCAACTGCATTAGCTGAGCATGCAGGTGGTTCAGTTGAAGGTTTTGTCAAATTAATGAATGAACGAGCGGTGATTGCTGGCCTCACAAATACAGTTTTTATGAACCCGTCTGGCTTGCATCATGACGAGCATTTATCTTCTGCAAGAGATACAGCGGAGATGTTGAGGTTAGCGCTCCAAAATAAAACCTTTGAAAAAATTGCATCTACTGTCCTTTATCGTGCCAATACAGAAAACGGCATGCTGTGGGAAAATAAACACCGCTTATTACGAGAAGGCTCAGGAGTCGCAGCTGATGTAGATGATGAGACGGAGCAACCTGTAAGTTCATTGAAATCAGCAACAGGTACTGCTTTTGCTGGAAAGACTGGTTTTACAAAGGTCGCTGGAAGAACATTGGCAACTGCTTTTCATAAAGATGGGCAAACATGTATTGTTGTCACTTTAAATGAATCTGATGACTGGAATATGCATCGAGGTTTAGCAAATGAGGTTTGGAAAAATTATAATATGGAGACGGTTGTGAAAAAGGGGAAATACAATGTCAACGATAAACTGGCTATCCGTTTAGAGCAACCAATTCAATTGCAATTAAACAAAGAGGAAAAAAAGACAGTTAGGCAAGTACTTCAAGTGTCCAGAAAAAGAAAGGAAGCAGTACTTTCGATATTTATTGGGGAAGAGCGTATTTATGCAACGCCTGTTAAAGTAGAATCAGCGGATCGTTAAAAGCGATGCGCTGATTTTTTTATAATGAATAATATGGTATATTGTTTACTAGAAACTATTTTATATTTATTGTAAATGGTGTAAAATAATGAGAGTTATAATATGGAAGCATTAGGAGGTATACTATTATGGCTACTAGTGAAAATACCCGTAAGCAAACTCAAATCGCTATTATCATTATTTTATTTCTTTCAAGCTTTACAGCACCATTTATTTTGCTATTTCCCATTCAAGAGCTTCTTTACCGACCGCACGAATATTATCTTTTTGAGACCATTTTTAAAGCATATATTATTTTGATGTTTGTCTTAATTGCGATGGCAATAATTTTATTAATAAATTTATTGATTACTCCCACTACAAAAAAGGGGAGAAATGTCCAACGAACAATCGTTGGTACATCATGGCTGCTCGTTCTAGCGATTTTATTTTTATGTATCAATCATTATCAAATTATTGATGAAAAAGGGTTACATACGAATAATTTTTTTAGCTTGCAAGAAGACTCGACAAGCTGGGAAGAGATTGTTAAAGTCGAACAAACAAATGTGCAGAAAGATGGCGTAACTAAACCAGATAAGCTTATATTCACATTAAACGATGGTTCGACAATCGAACAATCTTTAACGGCGAAGTTAGCAAAAGCGAAGGCATTTATCAATTATGAATTAAGTAAAAGTGGCATTACAATCGAAAATGTATATAGTGAAAATGAATAATAAAAAAGCTGCCTAAAGAGGGCAGCTTTTTTTATTGTTTGAGTGCCTGGCACTAAGACGGACCTTTGTGTGCGTTCCCACAGAAGTGTAAGTGGATTTTTACTTGAATAGGGTTGTGAATATTCAGAATTGTTTGAGTGCCTGACACTTTATAAAATATCTTTTCTAAATGCGATTTGCATTTTGTTGATTCGTCCATATTAGAAATAAATAGCAAACATCGGTGAATCTTTATGTTACGCTAAGACAAATAATCGATAAACTAGCAAATAATACACTATTTAGAATTATCGTATTACTAGTACAAAATTAGTTTCTCTTTTATATTACACAAAAGTATGACATAATTTTCACAGATTGACGGGAAAAATAACCTTAAAAAGGTTACATTTTTAACTAGAGGTGAAAGAATGGAAAGATTACAAAAAGTTATTGCTTATGCGGGTGTCGCTTCAAGGCGTAAAGCAGAGCAATTGATTGTAGAAGGTAAAGTAAAGGTAAACGGTGTTGTTGTACGTGAGCTAGGAACAAAAGTTTCCAACTCGGATACAATTGAAGTAGAGGGTGTCAAACTTGAGAAAGAAGATAAAGTCTACTACTTACTATATAAACCACGTGGAACAATTTCTGCTGTAACGGACGATAAAGGACGCAAAACTGTCACAGATTTATTTAAGCATATTCCGCAACGTATTTTCCCTGTTGGTCGTCTAGATTATGATACATCTGGATTATTATTACTGACAAATGATGGAGAGTTTTCTTTTATGTTGACGCATCCGAAATTTAAAATTGATAAAACGTACATTGCGCGAGTAAAAGGTATACCTACAATTGAGGGTCTAAAAAAGCTACAACGTGGTATTAAACTAGAAGATGGCAAAACAGCACCAGCAAAAGTGAGTATGACTTCTTTTGATGAGCAAGCGGGCAAGGCGATTTGTGAAATTACTATTCACGAAGGGCGAAATCGTCAAGTGCGTCGTATGTTTGAGGCAATCGGTACACCAGTAGTTAAACTGAAACGTGAACGTTTTGCGTTTTTAGATTTATATGGTTTAACACCAGGAGAATACCGTGAATTGTCGAAGCATGAAGTCAAGCAATTACGCGTGTTAGCTGAAACGGGACAACTCGGCTAAACGGACATTAGCGATGGAAGGTGAACATACCGTTATACGTATAGTGAGTTTTTCACTTTCCTCGTGTGAAAACGTTCATAAATCATTCATAATTAATAACTAAGTTAATTTGTATCATTTTGCTATAATAGGTGAGAATAGTACACCAGTTTTAAATTTATCCAGCAGACGCTGAACAAAGTAAGTCTCGGGGAGATCTAACAGATGTTTCTTGTTCAAATGCGAAATATCGACATAATTACCTCGAGGCGTATTTGAGTAGGGGGTTTATTAACTTGGAGAAAAAGAAAAAACGTCTTGTAACCCGTACCATTATTTTAGTTATTTTGGCGCTTGCCATAGGGTACACTGTTTACGGGACAGCGACAAAGGATAAGGTAGAGTTAGTAGCAGTTGGCTCTGAAGCACCGAACTTCACGTTAGTAGATTTAAATGGAGAGAAACACAAACTGTCTGATTATAGAGGGCAGGGGGTATTTTTGAATTTCTGGGGAACTTGGTGTAAGCCATGTGAGAAGGAAATGCCAGCTATGAACAACCAGTATCAAGTCTTTAAAGACCTAGGTGTTCAAACATTGGCTGTCAACATTGCACAAACAGATTTTGAAGTACAAAATTTTGTCGATAAGTACGATCTTACATTTCCTGTAGTAATTGACAAAACAAAAAGTGTTATGACTGCCTATAATGTTGGGAATTTACCTGCAACTGTTTTAATTGATCCAGATGGTAAGGTAGTTAAAATTACGACTGGAGAAATGACAGAGGCGAATATCGCTTCTTACATGGAATTAATAAAGCCAAAATGAGGGGTAATTGACGATGGAGAATATCATTTGTGCTTGTGGACATAGTAATCCGTTTGGCACGAAGCTCTGTGAGAAATGTGGTCGTCCTTTAACCGAAGAAGAAAAACAGAATAAAGTTGTCGATATGCGCTATGATGGTACGGCTATTCGCTCAAAAACGTACAACAAAACAATTGTCGATAAAATTTGGAATTTTTTCTCTAGTGTTAAAGTTGGAATCGCTTTAATTATTATCACATTAATAGCAGCTTCAATTGGAACCTTATTACCGCAAGAGTTTTACGTAAAAGCTTCTGACATTGAAAAGGGAGCATATTACGAGGATGTTTATGGTTTCGTGGGGAAAATCTATTATACATTAGGTCTTTCAGATTTATATAGCTCTTGGTGGTTCCAAATTTTAGTTGGGATGCTTGCGGTATCGATTATTGTTGCAAGTCTTGACCGTGGTATACCACTTTATAAATCATTGAAAAATCAACGAGTAAAGCGCCATGAAAGCTTTATGAAGCGCCAACGTATTGTTGCGGAAGGACAAGTAACTGGAAGTCCTGAAGAGACGCTTAATAAAGTTGAAAAGAAAATGACTGAGATGAAATATAATGTTCGTCGAGATGGAAGTGCTTTGTTAGCAGAAAAAGGGCGTTTCGCTCGATACGGTCCGTACATAAATCATGTAGGCCTCATTATCTTTTTAGCAGGGGTTATGTTGCGTTTAGTTCCTGGTTTTTATGTCGATGAATCGATATGGGTACGTGAAGGTGAAACACGTGCAATAACAGGTATGGAAGGTTATTTTATTGAAAATCATGAATTTATTTTAGAAACACATGATAATACACCACAAGGCGAACAGCTGAAACAAGGCGTGAACGTCGTTGCAAAAAACTTCCAAACTAATGTTACGTTATACAAACAGCCTGAAGATGCAATTGCTGGTGATACGGATAATCTAGAAAAGGTTAGAGATTATTCAATTCGAGTTAACCATCCGTTAAAAGAAGATGGCTACGCATTATATCAAATGGATTATCGTTTAAATGAATTAAAGCAAATGAATTTTGAACTAGTAAATAAAACAACTGAGCAATCACTTGGTAAAGTAGAAATCGATTTAACAAACCCTAAAAAGGACTATGATTTAGGAAATGGTACATCTGTTAAACTACTTGTCTACACGCCAGACTTCTCTGGGTTTGAAAATGGTGTACCGCAAACTGCGACGTCCGTTCCTAATAATCCAGCATTTCTATTTAAAATGACAACACCAGAAACACCAGAGGGTGAAACAAGCTTTGTTGCTATTAAACAAACACTAGAGCCACTAGGCGAAAATCAATACAAAATGAAATTTGCAAGTGTGGAAACACGAGATATGTCAGGCTTTACGATACGTAAAGACCGCACAATCCCTATTTTATTTGTTGGTGGTATTATTTTCATGATTGGCGTTGCGATTGGTTCATATTGGAATCACCGTCGTCTTTGGTTACAAGTAGAGCCAGATGGTAAATTACTGATGGCTGCCCACGTAAACAAAAATATGTTTAGCATGAAAAAAGATTTAGATGCCGTGACTGCATTTGCTGGTCTACCACAATATAATGACCAGTTAGATATAGCAGAAGAGGATGAAAAGTCCACAAGCCATGGCAATAATAAAAAGGAAGGTGACAACACCTTATGAGTTTGATTGACTTAAGTGGGAATCTATTATTTGTAGCATTTGTAGCCTATCTAGTAGCAACCTTATTATTTGGCGGTGCAATTAAACAATCCAATGCTTCCGGTAAAAATACTGATAAATGGGGTAAACTTGCAATTACAGTGACGATTGTTGGTTTCCTTGCACAACTTGGTTATTTTATTACACGTTGGATTCATACAGGGCACGCTCCTGTAAGTAATATGTTTGAATTTACAACTGCTTTCGGGATGTTTATCGTTGCAGCATTCATTTTAATCTACTTTATTTATCGTCTGACAGCATTAGGATTTGTAGCGTTACCTGTAGCGCTTTTAATTATTGCATATGCGTCGATGTTCCCGAGCGAAGTAAGTCCATTAGTACCTTCATTACAAAGTTATTGGTTAACAATTCACGTTATTACAGCTGCCATGGGTCAATCCATTTTAGCAATTAGTGCAGTTGCAGGTTTAATTTACTTATTAAAAGTTGTGGATTTAAAGAAGCCTTCAAAGCAACGTTTTTGGCTTGAAGCCGTTATGTACTGTTTAGTTGTTGTAATTGGCTTTGTTGCTGTTTCATCTACATTTAGTGTTATGGATTACGAATCAAAATACACGTATCTTGATAAAGAAGGTGTATCTCGTCAAATTACTTATAATTTGCCACCAATTTTTGGCATGCACGATTATGAGGCAGTTGAGGAGCATGGCATGTCTCCATTAGTAGAAATGCCTGCACTCATTAATGCGAAAAAATTAACAACAGTTGTTTGGTCTTTACTAGTAGGGTCATTACTATACTTATTAATTCGTCTTATTGCACGTCGTCGAATTAGCGCATTGTTCCAGCCGCTTGTTAAACGTGTAAATCTGCAATTATTAGATGAAATTGGTTATCGATCTGTTATTATTGGTTTCCCTGTTTTCACGTTAGGTGCACTCATCTTTGCGATGATTTGGGCACAACTTGCGTGGAGTCGTTTCTGGGGATGGGACCCGAAAGAAGTATGGGCCCTTATTACATGGTTATTCTATGCAGCATTCCTACATCTACGTCTATCTAAGGGCTGGGAAGGTGAAAAATCTGCTTGGTTAGCACTAATTGGTTTTGGTATTATTTTATTTAACCTAATAGCTGTTAACTTAATTCTTGCAGGTTTACACTCCTACGCGTAACAATGGGAAACGAAAAGCCTTTTCGCTGCGGCGAAAGGGCTTTCTTTTCTTTTCAAGACGTTGTGTACCATGTACAATAGAGGATAGAGAAAGTTTGGAAGAGAGGGATCGTGAAAGTGTCAGAGAATATTTCAGTATTAGTAGTAGACGATGAGGATCGCATTCGCCGCTTATTAAAAATGTATTTGGAGCGCGAAGGGTACCAAGTCGACGAAGCAGAGAATGGTGAAGAAGCGATCGAGAAATCTTTAGAAAAAGAGTATCACTGTATTTTACTAGATATTATGATGCCTGAAAAAGATGGGCTAGAAGTTTGTGCAGAAATTAGAGAACGTGCTGCAACTCCAATTATTTTATTAACTGCAAAAGGTGAGGAAGCGAACCGTGTACAAGGCTTCGAGCTTGGGGCAGATGATTATATTGTAAAACCATTTAGTCCGCGTGAAGTAGTGCTACGTGTAAAAGCTATTTTGCGTCGCTCACAAGCATTTTCTCCTACAACAAATGCATCTTCATCAAAAGATTTAGTGGTATTCCAACACTTGATGATTGATCATGATGCACACCGTGTAACTGCAGAGGGAATCGAAGTAAATTTAACACCGAAAGAGTATGAATTATTGTATTTCCTTGCAAAATCTCCAGACAAAGTATTTGACCGTGAACAATTACTAAAAGAGGTTTGGCATTACGATTTCTTTGGGGATCTACGTACAGTAGATACACATGTTAAGCGATTACGTGAGAAGCTCAATCGTGTATCAGAAAACGCTGCAAAAATGATTGTCACTGTTTGGGGCGTTGGTTACAAATTTGAGGTTGTCAATGAATAGAATATGGAACAGTGTTGTCGGGAAGCTATGGGTAACCATATTGCTTCTCGTTTCATTTGTATTATTTGTTTTCACGGTTTTAATGCTCGAATTCCTTCAAAACTATCATATGCAGCAAGCCGAGATTTCGTTGCGTCAAACGGCTGCAACAATAGCGAGTATAGTGGATGACAATGAAACAGCCGAATCGACTTCGCAACTATTAACAGATATTTTACCTGATGGTACAAATGCGCTTATCGCCATTAATCATCTAGAAGTAACATTTGCGATGCAGGAAGGCGTTAACAAAAAAGAAATTCAAGGCGCAATTTTAGCGAATAAAGCATTCCATGAAGTTTTCAAATCAGATGATCCGATCATTAAGGAAATGATGATGCCATCGTCGACTGATAAAGAAAAAATGGAATCGTATGTCGTGTTAGGTTTCCCACTAAACGTAGAAAATGAAGTGCATGGTGCTGTATTTATTTACCAAAGTCCAGATGCGTTACATAAAACGTCCAAAGAGACTACGAAAATTGTCTTTTTAGCGGCATTCATTGCCTTTGTGTTAACGACATTCTTTGCATTTTTCCTTTCATCACGTATTACTTCACCGCTACGAAAAATGCGCGAGCTAGCATTTGAAATTGCAAAAGGTAATTTCGAGGCAAAAATGCCGACAACGCAAAACGATGAAATTGGACAGCTTGCGGTTGCATTCAACCAAATGGGGCGCCAGTTAAAGCACAATCTAGAGGTAATCAATCAAGAAAATGAGCAATTATCCAATATTTTAACTTCTATGACTGATGCTGTTATAACGTTTAATCGTGATCGTACTATTTTACTCAGCAATCCACCTGCGGAACGCTTAATGCAAAAATGGTTTGTCAATAAAGGCTCGCAAAGTGCAAAGCCTATTCCACCTGAACTATATCATATGCTTGATCATGTATTAATGTTTGAAGATAAGCTGGAAGAAGAAATTGAGATGGATGGAAATTATTATACATTTACGATTAGCCCGCTCTATAGTGGGGAATTGATACGAGGAGCTGTTGCTGTTATCCGTGATATGACAGAACAGCATCGTCTAGAAAAGCTTCGCTCAGACTTTATTGCCAATGTATCACATGAGCTACGGACACCTATTTCAATGCTTCAGGGCTACTCAGAAGCGCTAATGGATGATGATTTTATACAAGATCAAGAAGAGCGCAATGAGATTACTAAAATTATTTATGATGAATCAAAGCGTATGGGACGTTTAGTTACAGATTTATTGGATTTAGCACGGATGGAATCTGGACATATGACATTATACAAAGATGAAGTACCGATTAATGCGACATTTGAGCGCATTACGCAAAAATTTGCACAAGTAGCAAAAGAGAAGCATGTACAGCTCCTATTTAATAGTGAGTTTGAGGAAGATGCGGTCATAAGCATGGATGAGGATCGTATTGAACAAGTGTTAACGAACTTAGTTGATAATGCACTGCGTCATACAGATGAAGGTTCTGTCTTTGTGAAAGTAGAGAAGGAACCGACATTTGCTAAAATCTCTGTTCAGGATACAGGACATGGTATTCCACAGGAAGATTTACCATATGTTTTTGAGCGTTTTTACAAGGCTGATAAAGCGCGTACACGTTCTAAAGGTGGTACAGGTTTAGGGCTTGCTATTGCTCGAAACATTGTAAAGGCACATTCTGGAAATATTATGGTCGATAGTGTATTAAAAGAAGGAACAACCTTTACTTTCTATTTACCCTTTGACTAACTAACTTTGTCCGTTAGAAGCCCATTGCCATTGATTCGAAAACTTAATGCCAATGCCAATGTCTGTTAGCTGATTGTATGTAGTTTTAGTGCAGGAAATGGCACATAGCGAAATTTTGAGCAAAAAATCATTAATTAAGATGTAACTTGTGCGAGCGTTAGACGACAAATACTATGAGAACGGGGGTGGAGTGCTTTGAATGACTCCGTGTTCCATCGATTATACGATTCATACCATCAAGACGTGTTCCAGTTTCTTATTTATCTAGTGAAAAATCGTACACTTGCTGAGGATCTATCACATGAGGTGTACGTTCGTGTTCTGCGATCGTATGAACAATTCGCAGGAAATAGCAGTGAAAAAACATGGCTTTTTGCTATTGCTAAAAATGTCGCAATAGATCATTTTAGAAAGCAGGCAGTGCGGAAAAAACATTCGCTCGATTTTTTTGACTGGGAAACGGAACAACTACATTCAACCACACCATCACCGGAAGATATGCTACAGGCCAGTGATGAATTAATGCAAATAGAGTCTGCACTTGAAAATTGTACAGGGGATCAAAAAATGGTGATTATTATGCGCTTTTTCCAAGATTTATCGATTGCTGAAACAGCGCAAATACTTGATTGGACAGAAGCAAAGGTTAAGACGACGCAACATCGAGCCATTAAATTTTTAGGCAACAGCTACAACAGGTTAGGGAACAGGAGGCGAAAAGGCAATGACTCATAAACAATTTGACGACGATGAACAACTAGAACAAATGTTGAAGAATGCCCCGAAGCTGACTGATAACCGTTCGAAAGAAGAAGTGTTGAAACGATTGCTAGCAGATTCACGTCTGCAAGATAATATACATCTTCAAGAAGCAATGCAACAACCAACAGATTCAAAAGTGCTTGAAGAGCAAGAGCAGTCTATTGCTGCTTATGAGAATGAAAGCATCAAGCCGATGCAAAAGCGTAAAAAGAGTAAGTTACCTATTTTTAGTAGTATTGCAGCTGTTTTTGTACTATCAATAGCAGGGTACGTGTTTTTAACAAATAATAATCCAGTTAAGGATGAGGCAAATGCCCCTCCTGAAAATTTTTCTACGATGCAAGAGGATCGAGCTATACAAGAAAATGAAAATGCAGATGGTGTGATGAAAGCGAATATCGGTGCCGAACATGCACGAATGCTATCGCTTCGGACATCAGTTTACGAAGACGATTTAGCAAATGCAGTAGTATTTAGAATCGGCTTACCAGGTGGCAATGCTGATAGCATACCAATGACCTATGTAATCCCGAACGAAAAATTAACGGCTGATTTTGGAAAGAAAAAGCCGACAACTCTACAAATGTATGAAAAATACGCACCACAAATTGATGAGGAAGCACTTGGTTTTGCTAATTATCATCCATACAAAGGTGAGTTGAAGGAAGAGGGTGAGACGCTAGTTCACGTCTTACCTAAAAAAAATGATTACGATGTAGCTTCAGCTTCCGTAACAAAATATTTAAGCTCGTTAAAAGATACTTTTTCCGACTCTGAATATAAAGCGATTGCGTTAAAAAATGCAGATGGTACTCCTTATGAATTTTCGCAGGTTGGTGAGCCAAGTGAGCCTATACAGTTAACGAAAGATAATCATTACAACTATTATTTATATACAGAAGAAAATGGTACTGAATATTTATCGCCAGACTTCCACCAAACATATCCTACTGTTACAGAGGCACTTATCGCCATGCGTGATAAAAAAGATGATATTTATGTACCTGTCATCCCTGAAAATGTAACGTACACAGTGAAAGAAGAAGAGGGTGGTGTTGTCATCACCTTTGACGCACCGTTAGATTTGATGACAATGGATGCTGTGCGGGCAACGCAATTAATCGAGGCCATGATGCTGACAGCTTCAAGCTTTGATAAAAAGCTACGCTTAGATAACGTCGTACAGGATAGTTGGGAAGGCTTTGATTTAACAAATTTTTTACCGATACCTGTAGGTGCAAATAAACAAACAATGCAGTAACAAAGAAAAACAGCTATCTTTTATGAGATAGCTGTTTTTTTGTATGAGTTGTCTGATGGGGAAAACGCGGAAATCGGGTGCTGAAGCGCGGAATCCGGCTGTTGAAGCGCGGAATTCAGGCTCTGAAACGCGGAATCCCAGTGCTAAAACGCGGAATTCGTCGTTCATGGCTGAATTCGAATTACCTGAACTCGAAAATCAAATGGCCCTTTTATAGAAGCATTCATTAAAACATACAAATTTAATCGGAATTTTTTAAGCAGAAGTATTTACTTTTATGTGATAAAACATTATAGTTAATTTATAAAATAATATTGATTCATCTTCGGGGCAGGGTGAAAATCCCGACCGGCGGTAATAGAGTTGTAAATCGCTAGTGTTGTACTAAACTACATTAGCTCGCATGATTTACTAAATGGCTCTTCAGCCCGCGACCTGTGCAAAGATTTTTTTGCATGGCTGACTTGGTGCGATTCCAAGGCCGACAGTATAGTCTGGATGGGAGAAGATGAAGGTACGATCGTCATTCGTTGTTACGAATTAAGCTATGTGCGAGCGTTTTTTTCAGTGTGTCTACTAATTACACTGTATGCACAAAAAATAGCTAGTAATGGCGTTATTTAATCATGCCTTTTCTCCCTTATGCTGATGTGCATAAGGGTTTTTTCGTGAAAAAACAATCGATTACGTCGTAACCTTTCTTCTTGCAAGATTGAATCAGCAAAGAGGAGAGAGTTTTCAATGAAGAAAAATATCAAACTGCAATCGTTTATTACGATTGGTATGCTAAGTAGTATTTCGTTTTTATTAATGCTTTTTAATTTCCCGATTCCGCCGTTCCCAGCATTTTTAGAGGTGGATTTCAGTGATATGCCAGCTTTACTTGCAGCTATCACAATGGGTCCAGTTGCGGGTATTTTAGTAGAACTATTTAAAAATATACTGGATTGGATTTTCTCGGGTACGCCTACAGGGGTTCCGGTTGGACATATTGCAAACTTTGTGACAGGTATATTATTTATTTTACCAGTATCATTTGTTTTTAACCGTTTTAAAACAATTGCGGGTCTTGTTGGAGGTTTGGCGACAGGAACGATCGTTATGGCAGTAGGGATGAGCTTTTTAAATTACGCAGTATTTTTACCGATGTACACTTATTTCTTAGGTATGGAGCCAGTAGTTGGCGATTCATTATATAAAATGATTATTGCAGGTATTTTGCCGTTTAATATCGTAAAAGGTGTTCTATTAACAGCTATCATGGTGTTACTGTTCACAACGATGCGTAGATGGATTGAACAACAGCGTACAATGTATTTATCAAAATAATAAATTAAGCCTCGAGTTTATTCTTACTCGGGGTTTTTTGTGTATAGATCTAATAGCATACTGGAATCTTCAGGAATTGACTAGTCTAAATTACTATTTTAATGTACAATTAATGTGAGATTAGTTAGATTTGAGGAGATTGAAGAGATGAGTGAAAACAATGGACAATGGTCCGGTAAGTTAGGGTTTATTTTAGCATCGGCGGGTGCTGCGATTGGACTAGGGGCAATATGGAAGCTACCATATGTCACAGGGCAAAGTGGTGGCGGCGCATTTTTCCTTATATTTGTGGTGTTCACTTTGTTAATTGGCCTACCGATGTTATTATCCGAGTATATTTTAGGGCGTGGTACGCAATCAGAGGCGATCACAGCCTATAAAAAGGTTGTTCCAACGAAACCTGCTTGGGCTTGGGTTGGACGCATGGGTGTACTTGGCTGTTTTCTATTATTAACCTTTTACAGTGTTGTAGGAGGCTGGATATTTATTTATAGTGGCCTAGGTGTATCTGGGGCTGTTATTGATTCAACGGTTAATCCAAGTGAGTTATTTGGAAAAATTATTAGTACTCCGTGGATTACGTTACTAGGTTTAGCGTTATTTACACTGGCAAATGTACTTGTCATTTCACTAGGTGTACAAAACGGCATTGAAAAAGCAAATAAGTGGATGATGCCATTATTATTTGTTATGTTTATCGTTCTTGTTGTTCGTGCGTTAACATTAGATGGGGCAATGGAAGGTGTGAAATTCTTCTTATGGCCAGACTTTTCAAATATAACGGGTAAAGCGTTATTAGAGGCGTTAGGGCAGTCATTCTTCGGTTTGGCAGTAGGGTTCTCTTGTTTGGTTACATATAGTTCGTATTTGAAAAAGGATGTTAGTTTACCAAATTCTGCTGGCTCAGTAGTTTTACTGACTGTGCTCGTGTCATTTTTAGCAGGACTAGCTATTTTCCCTGTAGTGTTTGCCTTTGATTTAGAGCCACAAGCTGGGCCTGGCTTATTATTTATGGTGCTACCGACAGCATTTAGTCAAATGCCTTTTGGTGAACTATTTTTAGCGCTGTTTTTATTACTATTTTTATTTGCGACGTTAACGTCATCATTTAGTTTATATGAAATCATTGTTGCAGCATTTATGGAGAAGTGGCATATGTCACGTTCAGCCTTAACGATGTTGCTAGGAGTTGTTGTTTTTATTGCTGCCATTCCATCGGCATTATCATCTAGCTTGTTAGCGAATGTATCCATTTTCGGAAAGTCGATTTTTGATGCTACTGATTATTTAGTGTCCAATTTAATGCTACCATTGGGCAACTTATTGATTGCAATCTTTATTGCCTATGTAGTAGATAAAAGCTTTGTGAAAAAGGAATTGCTCATGGGAAGTCAAATGGGGCAGGGATTTTATAAGACTTATCGCGTGCTAATGTTAGTAGTCGTTCCGATTGTTATTATCGTTGTTTTATTAAATATGCTTTTACAAAAATAATATTGAATGAAATTGTTTGAGTGCCTGGCACTTGCAGACACAATATAAGCCGCAACACTCGCTATCGCGCGATTGTTGCGGCTTCGTTTATACGTTCTCACAGCAGGCTAGGTAGTTTTTTACTTCTGGGAGAATTCAGAATTGTTTGAGTGCCTGGCACTTAATATTCACTTAGGGCAAGCTCACCTAACCAGTTTTTTTCTTTAATCATTTGCTGCGCTTGCAGTTCACTTTTTGCAATTGGGAATACTTTGTCACATTGTGAGATTGCGAACAGTTTACGAATAAAATCATCTGTCACAATGATGGCGATTTTCTTTTCGGCAATCGTTACTTTCTTTGCGAAATTAATAATCATACCAAAACCAGTACTATCAATATTCGTTACCCTTTGCATATCAATTACATAGCCATGCTTTGTATCTAAACTAATAGCATGTAGCTCCTCTTTTAACTCATCGATTAATCCATATTCTAAATTCCCTGTAAAGGCGATTGAAATATAATCAGTCTTTGAATCAATATTTATCATGTTATTCTTACTCATTTCAGTGCTCCTCCGTGTCATTTAGTTAAAAGATTAAAATTTAAATTTATTTACTTCGTTTTGTAGTTTAGTAGAAATTTCCGCTAACTCCTCTGATTTATGTGAAATCTCAGCTACAGTTGCATGTTGTTCTTCAGACGTAGCTGCCATTTCTTCGGAAGCTGCCGCAGAATCTTCTAAAATGCGTGAGATATCATGTATTGCCTGTTGAACACCTAATGAATTGTCATTGACATGCGTGAATGCAGATTTCATTTGTTTCACACCTTGTTCTGTTTCAACAACATGTTCAACGATTTCTTGTAAGGCATGTCCGCCTTTACTAATGATGTTCACCTGTTCTTCTACTGCTAGTAAATTACTTTCCATAGTTCGGACGGTCACAGCAGTTTCGGCTTGTATGTTTTTAATTAAATCTGTAATTTGACCAGAAGCCAAACTTGACTGCTCAGCAAGCTGACGAACTTCTGATGCGACTACAGCAAAGCCCTTTCCTTGATCTCCGGCTCGAGCAGCTTCGATGGCCGCGTTTAAAGCTAATAGATTTGTTTGCTCCGCAATACCCGTTATGACAGTTATAATTCCACCTATTTCTTCGGAACGTTTGCCTAGTTTTTGAATCGAATCGGTTGCATAAGAAACCGTATGAGTGACTGTGTTTAAATGTTTAATTGCTTCACTAATAGCATCTTCTCCTTTGCGGGCGATATAGGTAGATTGAATTGCTCTATTTAAAGTTGCTTCTGCTTTTTCTAAACTATTGGTTACTTCCTCAATCGTTGTTTTCATCATCATAACAATACGTTCAGCCTGGTCTGATTGAATGGTGGTACCATTTGAAATGTCGTTCATTGTTAAGGCAATTTGGTTTGAGGCTTCACTTGTTTGGTGTGATGATTCGGCTAATGTCTGCGAGGATCTAGCTATTTGATTTGCGCTATTCGAGACAATGGTCATTGTTTCTGTTAAACGCTGCTTCATACTATTAAATGCTTGTGCTAAATTGGCGATTTCATCTTTTCCTTTAGGATTTAATATTTTTACGTTTAAATTTAAATTAGCAAGTTCTTTAGCATTCAAACTTAATTGATTAATTGGTCCAATAATTTGGCGCTGTAAAAACCAACTAATGCTAACAAACATCAAAATCGCTATTCCTAATGAAATGGCAACATTCTCAAGGACATATTTTGTAGCAATATTAATATAGGGCGCTGATGGTGTGCCTGTCGACCACATACCGATGATGTCGCCTTTGCTATTGAAAATTGGCTCTGTCGCAACTTGATACATACTACCTAATACATTTGCTGTACCGATAAAACGTTCTTTTTGCTCTAACACAGCAGTAGTAAGCTCTTTAGGAGCCTTCGTGTTCACTTGTCGTATACCGTTTTCCACAATAGTTGTGTTAATGCGTGTATCGTGCTGAAAGATTGTCACAAAATTACCGTCTGCTAGATTGCCAATCTCATCTACAATATCGAAATTGCCAGCTATTTTTACATCGCCTTTATACAATTCATTATTTTTAATGTCCCAATCTCCAGGAATTTTAACATCAAAATATTGATAACTTAATTGTAAATCCGATAAAAGTTTGGCATTTGCACTTTCTAAAAAATTCTTTTTAGCTTCAAAAAAATCAATTATCGCTATAAGAGAAACCATTAACAAAATACAGGTAAGAATAAGTAAGTTCATTTTTTTACGGATTGTCCATTTCACAAAAAGTCCCTCCTAATTACAGATGTACTTTATCCATGAATTTTCTTGGAAACACCGACTAAAAATTTGGTTCTTGAAATATGTTTAAACCAAATAGAATCAACCATATTTTTGACAAAAAATAATCCTCGACCTCGATCTGTATAATTATAATAGTGTTCGTTAGGATCGAATTGTAATGCCTTCTTTAAATCATTTTCAGTAATGCCTTGTGCTTCATCGATGACTGTTAACGTAATCTCCTCATCGTTTTGCAAAACTTGTATTTGAATTTTGCCGTAGGAAGAGGGTGTATCGATTTTTTCCATTGCTTCAATAGCATTAATTACTAATTCGTGTAAAACAAATCTCAATTCTTTACTGAAGGGTATACTATAAATATTTGTATAGTTTTCCATCACATTATCTATAAAATGAACTGCTTGTCGATTTGCTTGAACTCGCAGTGTAAATTTCATTACCAATCACCTATCTTGTACGTGAAATTACATTTACATTTTCGCTAGTGATATCCAGTAAAATGTAAGTAAAGTTAAATAGGTCATCGCCATTATATTGAGGAAGAATAGGAATGAAAACGCATGTCTAAACCCATCCAGTATAATAGGTATTGTGTTTTCTATACTTTAGCGGTGTTTAAGAAATTCATGTATTTTAAGATTACTAACATTTAAACGCAGAGAATGAATGTCATTTCTATAAATATAGTTATGTGTGATAAAGGAATGAATATTGTTGACTAATACTGTTTTCACCCTATGGTTTTTGTCACCCCTATAGCAGTAAAAAGTTTGTAAGTCTATGTATCTTTTGAATATGGATACTTAATATTGGTGACAAAGTGTTAAATAAGAATTTTAAGGCGATGCTAAATCATTTGCCTGGAGTTTGCGAAGTTTTCTTCAATTTGGTAGTTTAGACCATTTGAAAGGGAGTTTTGTTTGGTACTGGATGGAATCAAAAGGCCTTTATCCACCGACGTCATTATTATAAAAGCTACTTTCGAATTATTCAATTACTTTAATAGTGATTGGTATATAGAATAGTAAAAATATCCTATTAAGTACTATTGAATTTATATTTAGTTTATAATGTACCAGTAAAATATAAAGAATGCAAGACTAATGTTCTACGAAAGGAAGTTTTGAGTAATCATTAAGTTTTATTTTAGGTGATGTCAATATATAGGTCCAACCTAATATAAGTATACATCTAAAATAAAGATAAATTTATTCGAAAAAACATATGTAAGAAAACATGACATGCCCATTGCGCTTGTTTGTTGTTTTAGTGTAATTTAAAAGCAGTTACAAAAAAACACGTTAAGAAAAATGACAAATTGGAGTGGTGAAGAATGAAACATCATACAAGAGATGATATTATCCGCATGGTGAAAGAAGAAAATGTGAAATTTATTCGCCTACAATTTACTGATATATTGGGCTCAATAAAAAATGTGGAAATACCAGTTAGTCAATTAGCGAAGGCATTAGACAATAAGGTCATGTTTGATGGTTCATCGATTGAGGGGTTTGTTCGTATTGAGGAGTCTGATATGTATTTACGTCCCGACTTAGATACATTCGTTATCTTTCCATGGACAGCGGAAAGAGGTAAGGTAGCACGTTTTATCTGTGATATTGCACGACCAGATGGTACAGCATTTGAAGGTGATCCACGTTCCAACCTTAAGCGGGTATTAAAGGAAATGGAAGATTTAGGTTTTAGCTCGTTTAACCTTGGTCCAGAGCCAGAATTTTTCTTATTTAAACTAGATGATAAAGGGCATCCAACACTTGAATTAAATGATAGTGGTGGGTATTTCGATTTAGCGCCCACTGATTTAGGCGAGAACTGTCGACGTGATATTGTGCTTGAGCTAGAGGGCATGGGTTTTGAAATTGAAGCGTCGCATCACGAAGTTGCACCTGGTCAGCATGAAATTGATTTTAAATATGCAAGTGCTATTGAAGCGTGTGATAATATACAAACGTTCAAACTCGTCGTTAAGACAGTCGCAGCACAGCACGGTTTACATGCAACCTTTATGCCAAAACCGTTATTTGGCGTTAATGGCTCAGGGATGCATTTCAATCTTTCATTGTTTGAAGGTGATAAAAATGCCTTCTATGATGAACATGCAGAAATACAATTGAGCGAAACTGCTCGCAGCTTTATGGCAGGGGTTATGAAGCATGTTCACGGCTTTACAGCAGTGACAAACCCTTTAGTAAATTCTTATAAACGCTTAGTTCCAGGCTATGAAGCACCGTGCTATGTAGCTTGGTCAGCCCAAAACCGCTCACCACTTATTCGCATCCCGGCAGCAAGAGGTCTTTCAACTCGTATTGAGTTACGTTCTGTTGATCCGGCGGCTAACCCATACTTAGCGATGGCTGTTATTTTAGCATCTGGCCTTGATGGGATACGTAAAGGTTTAACACCACCAGATGCTGTAGATCGAAATATTTATAAAATGAACCGCGCGGATCGTGAATTAAATGGCATTGATAGTTTACCATCTTCTTTAGAATACGCACTAATCGAGCTAGAGATGGATCATATTGTACGTGACGCACTTGGCAATCATATTTTTGAGAAGTTCACAGAAGCGAAGGAAATTGAATGGAACAAATACCGCACACGCGTCCATGACTGGGAACGTGATGAATATTTGACAATGTATTAGAAAAGAAGTGTTGGGTGTTGCAAGTAAGAGTAAGAAGAAAGAAACAGTATTAATTTAAGTTTTTTTCTAGAGACTAATACTGTTAAGACAAAAATTACAGAGTTAATCTTCAGCAAACGGCATAATATTATAAGTTTTAGAAGTGAATAAATTTTCAAGAATTAACATTAATATTAACATTCGTCAGTATTGTCATTACTATAATTAACTACGGGGAAATAAAACTTAAAGATCTATCGCTGACGGATCGCCGTGTGCGATGAAAGTTGCCTGCACGGTGAAGGCTCGTTATAAAACCGAGATATAGAGATGGATAAAACGAGAATAGCGTATTTTTACCTGTAACAAATGTGAGTGGAAGTTCAATAGATTTATCACCGGGTGGCGTTAGAAATACAATTACTTGGACAGATAATCAATCATCTGTAGGAACGGTTACTTATACGATAAAACGCAACACAAGCAATAGTTTAGTAGGGGCAATTGTTTTACAATCAAGCATTGCGAGTGGTACACAACGCTGGAATGATGATACAGCAACACCATTTACGACATATTATTATTTCATTGAAGCAACTAATGGTGTAGAAACGGCTGTAACTGCAGGTTATGAATTAAGAACTACTGAGAATAAGTATGCTTTAACTAAAAATTACAAAAATACCCACTTTGCCAACCTTGTATTTAATCCGGTAACAGAGTCATTTGACGAAGTGTAGTATTTCCAAGTAGCCTAATAACTTAGGCTACTTATTTTTAAGAGGTGAAATTAATGGAAATTTTAAATCTTACTTCAAGTAATTATAGTATGTTTTTAACTTTTTTGAATCCTAATCATTTTAAAAGGTTGCAATTAATGGACGCAAGTTTATGGGGAATAGGTTTAGTTGATCATACACGTCCAATAGGTATCCTTATTGCAGACATCAATTTTGATAATAAGTCAGCAGCGATTACACATTTAGTTGTAAATGATGAGGAGAATGCCCATCATTTTGTTATGCAACTATATAATGAAGCGGAAAATTATTTTGAAAAGATCGGCTTTTTAATAACAGAAATAACGCTTACTATGAACAGTAAATCTGATGACTTCATAAATATATTAACCAATCAAGGTTGGAGTGGGAATGTACAGGGCATAGAAAAATATGTGCTGGATTTTAATCGAATACAACAAAATGAATGGTTATGGAATTTAAAAATACCTACTAGTGTAACAGTAGTACCTTGGAGTCAGCATGTGAGTGAGATATTTAGAGAAGCAATTTCTAATAAGAATAAGTTTGATGATCATGTCTATCCTTTTGTTCAGAATTTAGGCGTTGTCGATGAAGAATTTAGCTTTGCTTTATTTCTTGAAGGAGATTTAGTGGGGTGGTGCATTGCTGAGAGAGTTGCGCAGAACATGATACTTTTACCCCATTCTTATGTGAAGCGTTTGCCCGCTACCAGATTGGGAGGAGGGGGGATGTTAGTGTATGCCCCCGTTGTCAAAAGGGCAATAGAAGAGAATATGTTCGTGACATTTTTTACTGATGTAGATAATACATCTATGCAAAATATTATTAATAGACGTTTTAAAGAATGCGTAATACAAAAGAAATTATTAGTTCGTTTAGTAAAAAAAGAGAATGTTACTAGTATTCATTAGTCTCCTATTAAAATTATAACACCTTTGATAGAAGAGATAAGACTCCACTTCCAAATAATTCAACAACTTTTTTTGAACCAAAACTACATTGTATGATTTTAAGGTAATGGATGGCGATTAGAAGTCGCTCGGTATGTGTTTTTATTGGAAGCGAATTTAAAAAATTTGTTAAATGGTCAACGCTTGAACAACTACAGTTTCAGAAAATAACTCAGATTGTTGCGGGTTATTAGAGGCTTAAGGATAATATCAATTAATTTTAAAGATAAAATTCACACATTCCGATAATAAATTTAATGATAAAACCAGCTCTATTAGATTAGAGCTGGTTTTTTTATGTCTGATGAATTTAAGGAAGACTTACTCCTTAGATTTGTCATCAGTTTTGTTTTGATCATCCATATGTTCTTTGTGTGTTGAAGGTGATTCAGTATCGTTAGGCTCCGTTTTTTCTTTCGCATTACCACACCCAAATAATAATCCTGTTGTTAGGATTGCTGTAAAAGTACCGATAATTAATTTTTTCATACTTCACCTCATAATGGAATTTTATACTTTTATTCTTGCCCTTATTTTGGACTTCATACATCGTTCATTTATTAAAGTTTGCCCAATTTAAAAATACTTCTTCTCAGTGGTATTTTTAACCAAAATGGATATATATGTTAAGATAATGATGCGGATAAAAAAGGTCATACATTCGAGGAGGAAAAATGAATTACATACAAACAATGCGGCAGCTCATTGGCAATGAAATACTAATGACTGTAGGGTGTGGCATTATTATTGAACATGACAATCAAATTTTACTACAACATCGAACGGATCGAGATGTATGGGGCATTCCAGGTGGCATTATGGAGCCTGGAGAGTCGTTTCTTGAAGCGGCCATAAGAGAAACTTTTGAGGAAACAGGTTTAAAAGTTGAACAATTAGCGTTGTTCGGTATTTATTCTGGTGAAGAGGGATTTGCAACATATGCGAATGGCGATAAAGTTTTCAGTGTCCAAATTATTTTTTACTCAAGCTGTTTTACGGGACAATTAATTCAACGTTCGGAAGAAAGTCACGAACATCGATTCTTTCCCCGTAACAACCTCCCGCAGCTAAATGTGCATCAAGAAAGATTTATTTATGATTGGGTAAACAAGGTGAGCCTGCCGGTAATTAAATAATATTGCGAAATTGAAAAAATTAACAGTCAATTGAGTATAGCTCCTCAGGATATAGAAATTACTATTTTTGAAACACCTAAGCATAACTGGGGGATACGAGGACTACCTGGGGATGAGTTAGCATTGAATTATAAAGTAAATGTTTGAGCTTTTTTAGACGATTAATAAACTAGAGGAGGTGAACTACTGTGATAAAAAAAGGCTACTTCATAGACAAGGAAAAAAATCAGATTTATAACAATGAAGTAGTAGTGGCAAGTAAAATCTACTCTAATAATTTTACGTTGCAGGAACTTGGACAAATGATTTTTAATGGCGAAGTAGAAGAAGTATTTATCTGTAACTATCAAACGGAACGAAAAAGTACATTAGAGTGTTTATTAATACATGATGTTAAGTCAGAATGGGATACTAAGTATAAAAATAACATTTGCCTTGATGATGAGGCATATTTAAATGATTTCCCAAATGGATATTGTTTTTTTGTTGAGCTTTGGGAAAGCGAAAAAGGTCCAACTATTTTGGTGTTATTCCAATATCATTAAACGACAAAAAACGGAGACGATTATATTAGTGGCTTATGTTGTGCTACAAAAACGATCACAGTAAAAAAGTGTTAGATTGATTTCGATCAATCTAACACTTTTTTGTATATTTTTATAATTTAATCGTCCAACCAAATGTATCTTCAAGCGTGCCATTTTGAATGCCTGTTAATGTTTCGTAAAGCATTTGTGAAACTTCACCAATCTCACCGTTATTAATCACTATTTTTTCATCTTGCCATTTTAATTCTCCGACAGGTGAAATAACCGCAGCTGTTCCTGTACCAAATGCTTCTTCCAAAGTGCCATTATGATAAGCCTCTACCACTTCATCAATTGAAATACGACGTTCTTCGACTGGAATGTTTTTCTCCTTTAATACTTGAAGCATTGAATTACGTGTAATTCCAGGTAAGATGCTACCATTTAATGCTGGTGTGATGACTGTTCCGTTTATTTTGAAGAATATATTCATGCTACCTACTTCTTCGATGTAACGGTGTTCTTTACCGTCTAGCCATAAAGTTTGAGAGTAGCCTTCCTTATTCGCAATTTCTTGTCCTTTTAAGGCGCTCGCATAGTTACCAGCAGTTTTTGCTTCGCCGGTGCCACCAACTACAGCTCTTACAAAATGTTGTTCCACCATGATTTTTACTGGATTAATGCCCTCTTTGTAGTACGAGCCAGATGGAGACATAATGATGATAAATTTATAGTTTTTAGAAGGGTGTACACCTAAGTGTGGCTCAGTAGCAATAATAAATGGACGGATATAAAGAGATGTTCCAGGTGCCTTTGGAACCCATTCGCGATCCAATGTTACTAACTGCTTTAACGCCTCTAACGCCAATTCTTCATCAATTGCTGGAATAACAATACGCTCATTCGAATGATTTAAGCGGTTAAAATTACGGTCAGGACGGAATAAAAGGACCCTATTATCCACTGTTGCATAAGCTTTTAATCCTTCAAATACAGCTTGTCCATAATGGAAAACTGCTGCCGAAGGATCTAGTGAAAGCGGCTGATACGGCATAATACGTGGATCATGCCAACCCATGCCTTCTGTGTAATCGACTATAAACATATGATCTGTAAAAAATTGACCAAAACCTAATTGGTCTGCTGCAGGTTTTTCTTTTGGGTTTGTTGTTATCTCTTTTGTTATCTCTAACATGTCATATCCTCCGCGTATTGTGTCATTAGATGAAATATCTATAATACTTAATAATACTGTTTATTTTAAATTAATTAAATACTAAGAATCTACTAATAATTAATAAAATTGCTGATTTATTTACTTTCAGCAACAAATAACACTTATTGCAAAGATTTTATTCGTAGCGTAACGCTACCGCTTGATGCTTTTCGCTCACTTAAATGTTCATGATACATCTTGAAATTTTTATGTTATTGCTTTGTATAAATGATTATTATTGAAGTAGTAGTACTTTTAAGTAAAGGATTGGAAAATTGTCGATATGTAGTAGACTATGCATACAACTGAGTGGACCAGTCCAAAGATAGCATAAAAAGACAGGAAGAAAAAACTAGAATACGTTAATCTTTAAGCAAGGAGTGAGGGCATTTGAGTTTGAGTTGGATTGAGTCGATTCAAAAAGCAATAAATTATATAGAAGAGCATTTGCAAGAAACGATTACAATGGAGCAAATCGCAAACGAAGTGAATGCATCTGTATTTCATTTTCAACGAACATTTTCTATTTTAACGGATATGTCAATTGCGGATTATATAAGACGAAGAAGATTGACTTTAGCAGCACAGGAATTAATCAATACAGATATAAAAGTAATCGATCTCGCCTTCAAATATGGCTACGACTCTCCCGAAGCTTTTACAAAAGCATTCCGAAAGCAACATAACGTAACGCCGAGTGAAGCACGAAAACAGCAAGGACCATTACAATCATATAACCGCCTTGTAATCCAGGTGAGTCTGAAGGGAGCAGAACCAATGAAGTATAACATTGTAGAAAAAGAAAAGTTCCAAGTTGTAGGAGTAAAAAGAACGTATAATTGCCAAAAAGGCGAGAATTTGCAAGGTATTCCTGTATTTTGGGATGAAGTAAATCGTCAAGGAATGGACGAGCAACTATTTGCATTAAATGATGGACAAATTAAAGGGGTACTGGGTGTTTGTGTACCAGACGAAAACTATAAAGAAAATAATTTAATCGATTATTGGATTGGAACAGATCACGTAGGGGCGGATGTGCCGGAAAATTTATTAGCGATGGAAGTGCCAGCATCAAAATGGGTTGTGTTTGAAGTACATGGCCCAATGCCGGATGCGATGCAAAATGCATGGAAGCAAATTTTCTCCGAATGGTTCCCGTCGAATCCATATGAGCCTGCTGGAACACCTGAATTAGAGGTTTATACAGAGGAAGATCCTACAAGCGAAAATCTCTATTCGGAAATTTGGATTCCAATTAAGTAAAAGTGCCCATAAAAGTGCCAGGCACTCAAACAATTTTGTGAAAAGTGCCGCCCGTAGCACAAATCAACGGCAATAGACATTTATATTTCTTTGAAGCCAAGAATGAAACTTGTTGTTCATTCTTGGCTTTTGACGTTTAAAAGAAATTATTACGCAAATCAAAAACTTTGAAGAACAGTCTAGCATCTCTGCCCATTTTGCTATTGGTATTCATTTGTGCTAATAAACATTGCTGAAATAATTCATCGCAATTTTTTGTTCTACCATATTTTGAATAACAAGCATCATGCTTCTTACAACAAGAGTCAACAGCATTTGTTGGTGAACCAGGTCCTGAACATCCAGGTCCGCAATATTTATAGCCAGGATAACAAAATCTTAATCTTCTATTCCTATTCACCTTGGTCACCTCTTTTCAAAATAGTCTACATACTATAAAATATGTTGTCTTAACTTTTGAAAAGGGATGAAAAACTAAGGAAAACATGAAAAATATTGAGACGAAATTTCACATTTCATTAGCCACTAATGCATTAGACTACGCTTGATAATAATATGAATAAAAGAAGGGTCTTGGAAATTAATCCAGACCTTTTTTTATTGTTTGACTAAGAAACTGCAATCTTAAATAAATCGTTAAGATAAATGAAATCCTTCAGTTAAGGTTTTTGTAAGCTAATCAACAAACTGCTGTAAGGTTGCCTAGATATAATAGCCAAGGAGCATGAATTGCAGTATTGAAGATAAGGAGTTGAAAGCATGAATCCATCCGTTACACAAAAAGAAAGAATTGTGTCCTTAGATATTATTCGGGGATTAGCGTTATTTGGTATTTTATTTATTAATGTAGGTGCTTATCAAATAGTAGTTGAAGGAGGACCGGTGCCAGCCTATAGTAAATTCAATAGTGTGATTGATACACTAATTGATATATTCATTGAGAAAAAATTCTTTTCCATTTTTTCATTTCTTTTCGGTGTCGGTTTTTATATTTTTGCTTCACGCGCTGAAGCAAGAGGTGATAAGCCTCGATGGCGTTTTGCAAGACGTTTACTAGCATTATTTGTTATTGGGATTGTGCACATATTTTTTTTCTGGGGTTCCATCCTTTCTGCATATGCAGTAATAGGTTTGTTCTTACTACCATTTTATCGAGCGCAGATTGATACAATTCGTAACTGGCTTTTTGGCATAATTACTGTTCACATTGTAAGCATACTTGGGCAAATGTTTTTGCCAAACTTAGCTATCCTTTCAACAGTTTTCAATGTACTAGGGAATGATACAATAACTATTTTTATTATGTTTTTAACAGGTTTTCTAGTAGCAAAAGCTGACTGGATAAGAAATGTGAGACAACTTACCAAACAAATAAAGTTGGTCTTATATGTAACAGCTCCAATATTTGTAGCTATATCTAGTTGGATTTGGTTTGCATCTCAAAATGATGATCAAAAGCTTCAATTAGTACTAGGTTTAGGTGTAATCCCGACTACATATTTTTATTTAGCGAGTTTATTCCTGATTCTAGAACACAAAAATGTTGTAAAAATGCTACAGCCAATTGGACGGGTCGATCAGATGGCATTTACAAATTACTTAGCTCAGAGTTTTATAGGATTAGCAATTATATCTCTCATGGGACTCGAAGTACTTTCGACTTCCTATATTGTCATCATTGCCATTATGATTTTTGTAATTCAAATCATCTTTAGTATCATGTATTTTAAATTTTTCAAAATTGGGCCATTGGAAAAAGTGTGGAGATGGATGACATATGGAAGAAAAGTAACGACAAAATAATGATTTCAACGTCAGAGTATTATTGCTCTGGCGTTTTTTTAATAGGGATATTATTGTGCTATTATTTTATCAAGAGAAAATTAAAGATTATCCTATTTACAAATTATATGAGAAACAAATTGTTGCATCACAATAATTTTTTATTAATAATTATTACCTTTGTGCAAATAATAGTACCAAGCAATCAGTAAGAATTCGTTTGGAGGATGTTGACATGAAGAGAAATAATGAAATTTCTAAGTCGAAATTGGACATTAAAGGCGGTTTAGATACAACAGTTTTTAGAGGGATCAAAGTAATGGATAAGTTACAGAGTGAAGATATTAGTGAGGCAATATTTAAAAATGGAGCTTACTTAAAAGTTACCGAGGATTACCGAGTTATTGTGGATAAAAATATTATGCTTAAAGAAACTAAAACGGACCTATTTATTAGAATTTCCAAAGATGGTTCTTCAATTGATGAAGTTTTAGAGACTAATTACCCTAAAACTACTCAGAAAATGCTTGCCTCATTTGTTGGTAAAAGCCAATCAACTGTATCTAAAACGAAAAATAGTACTCAACAGATTTCATCTAGTACACAATCATAATAACCTTTGCTTTCTCTTATTACACTTCAAAAAGAGGTACGGTTCACCTGCCTCTTTTTAATCTTATTCCTCATCCATATTCTCGATTAAAGAACGTCCATCAATTACCCAGCATCCAATACATTTTTTTCTCCAATAGTTCACTTTCGCAGTATCTTCTAACCTCCTTTCGCCAACGTCCATAGAAGTAAGAACTACTAAAACTTTATAGCACCTCTAAAGTATTATAATAGCCAATTTTAGATAGTATAATTATAAAAAATAATAATAGAAAGAGAGATGAATCAATGGTTACAAGTCAAATTAAAGATGAAATTACAGAACAGTTTAATATTTATAAACAAGAGTTAGGAATACAAAGAGAAGTTCCCCTTTTATTAGATGGAGAAGGAGATGTAGGGGAATATTCTAAACGCGGAGTACAAATAAAAGATGGGGTTATGACGCAATGGATAAATTACCCACAACGAACTAAATTTGTACTAATTCATGAACTTATACACGCAAAATTTAACGAAGTGAAAAACCCTTTTCTAGGAACGCCAATAGTCTTTCCATCCATAGTATTGTTGTATTTATTGAGAGAAATAAGAGCAAATACAATAGCATATCAAGTATTAGGATGTAATGATTCAATTCTTGAGGATTACTTTTTGAACTATTATCCAAATCTGACTAATAGTTATATACACGCTATATCTGCAGGGTATGTCTGTGGCAACACTAACGTCGGCTTAATCAAGGGTAATCCAATTTGGAACGGGAAAGCAATCGAAGATGCTATTGAATTTTTTACCACTGAATTTCCCTATTTAAAGAGAACTTCCTTAAGAAAAATAGAACAAATAAAGCGTTCCTTTATTGAACAATTGTAATTAACCGATACAATTGTAACTCTGAAAAAGATTAATCGTTTATCAATGAACTAAACACAAAGGTAGAACCTATTTTAGCTAGGACTACTAATGTATTGACTAATTACACGGAACATACGTTAAGGCACTCTCTTGGTGTTGAAAGTGTATACGATGTTTTACTAGATAACGATTATACAATTTTAACAGACGAAG
This sequence comes from Lysinibacillus sp. NPDC097162, assembly GCF_044762185.1. Taxonomy (NCBI): domain Bacteria; kingdom Bacillati; phylum Bacillota; class Bacilli; order Caryophanales; family Bacillaceae; genus Lysinibacillus; species Lysinibacillus sp. NPDC097162. The sequence goes on from NZ_JBIWDT010000001.1 coordinate 504,036, forward strand.
AAAAATATCTCCTTATTGCAGCTACCTTGCTCCATGATATAGGAATGGTTGGGAATAAAGAAGACCTATCTAAAATAGGCTATGAAGCTTACAGGAGAAATGGTCATCATAGCTTTTCAAAGGATGTTATTTTAAGGGAAGCTTCATTACTTGGGTTTGATCGTACAGAAGCTTCTCTTATTGCTGATATTGCTGCAGCGCACAGGAAGACTCCTTTAGAATCATTAGAAGAATCTGTTGCTTCAGGGATTGGAGGACATGTAAGACTTAGATTACTGGGTGCATTATTACGTTTTACTGACGAACTTCACATCACAAAGGATCGCTCTTCCGAATTAGTCGTAAACATCGTACAAACAGATGCAAATAGCTTACAACATCATGAAAGACACTTATCCATAATTGGTGTAAGTAGAAATCCGAATGATAAGCAAAAAATAATGGTTTCTGCAATTGTTCACGATTGGGAAGCTGAAAAGTTAATGGATGAGCTAATTCAAGAGATCACAAAAAAACATGAACAAGTGGAACAAATTTTAAGTACAAATAAAATTGTTATTACAGGCATTTCTAAGCAATATAGGGATGAAATGCTAGTAACCAAAGAAGTATTGCTAGCACTTTTAAAATCTAATTTATCAACATACGATTTTATGGATTTGCTTGATTACAGAGAAGGTTTCACTGTAACGCGTGTAATTGGTTCTTTGGTGGATACTAGTGTTATAGAACCCTCATCTGTGTCACCAGACCAATATCAAATTAAAACCGATTCCGTTACTTTTAAATTTGTTTTTAACCAACTAAAAGATACTGATAAATTAATAGAATTTATGCAATCCAGTTATGTTAAAGACAATATTGCTGCAATTTTTGATAAGATCGCTTTAGAAATTTATTCTCATAGTGTTACTGGTGGGGATAAAGACGATAGGCTACAATTAATTAAAAACTCACCAACAGTTTTAAATAATTTATTAAATAAAAAAGAAATGAACAATACATTTGGCCAGATGGATAGGTCCGTTATTCTTGACTTATTGATATTAAATGGCTATATGCAGGATGTGGCGAAGAACCCTGCTCTGTCAAAAGAAGATGAAATAGTTCTTGCAATGCAAAACGTTCAAAACAACATTCATAAAAATTTAGGTAGTTTTTTAAGGTTTGTACAACATCTTAACCCTGAGCAACAACAAATTATACAAGAAGCGTTATTTGAACAAATTGAAAAAAAACTAGAAAACCATGAAGTATAAGAAAACAAATTTACACTTACCAGTACAGTAAATAAAGAAGATCTTCCTCACACTAATTTTCTCTCATTATATCTAGCTTCTGCTTCTTCTGGTGAGCCGTTTAAAGTACACAAAAATATTAGTATTAAGGATTTTTTGATTGATGGAAAAGAAAAAAGACAGGAGATTTTGTTAGCTTAGAATTTCGTCCAAATCTCCCTTCTCTTCCTTCTATTGAGGGAGATAAATACAAGAAGATCTCCCAAATAGAGCTTTGCATTTTAAAATAAAAGTTAAAAAAACTGAAAAAAATGACTTTCCTTACATCATGAGATTGTCGATATTCTCGCAAAATTTAACTAACTTTAATATAGAATGTTCACCATTTGCAAGTGCTAAAGATCATCTTAAACTTCAGCATGTACTTCATAAAATTCGAGAGTTGTATTATAGAAGGGTATACATTGAAAGTAACGATTCTACAAAATTAATTGCGGCTGCTTGTCCAGATATAAAAAGCAATGTTAACAGTGATAAAAAAGAATTAATTGAAGTTATTGCTGAACTGGAATCAAAGTTATCAACACAGCTTACTGTTCCTTTAGACTATGATGAAAAAACATTTAACTCAGTTATCGCTTTGAGGGAAAAATTAAACAGTGAAACAAATCTTAGTGACAAAAAGATTAATAGCTATATTAAGGAATATGAGAATATAAAATTAAATCCTAAAACAACATTTATAACCGTAGAAGTAGCGACTGAGAATGGTAATGTAAAAAATTTAGTTCTTCATCAATCTGGTTGGATAAAATATTCAAAATTTGGTTTTGATATAAGGGATGCAAGCAAAACATATGAATGGGACCAAATAGTAAAAATACAAGGAGCAATTAAACTTACAACTAATGTAAGACAATACTCTCCTTTAGACTTCTTCAATTTATTCGCTGAAAATTGCAAGATTAATGAATTTTTTATATCACTTCTCAAATCACTAAATATAAACAAAAATATAGATTTGTTATTTAAGTCTGCAATAGAAATTGATTTTTGCGAACCTATAGGAAATATGCAATTGATTAACCTTAAGATAAAACAAGTTGACGAAGATTGGAATAAAATGGAGAACTTATACAAAATAAGTGATTATAAAAGTTTGGCACCAATTCTAAAAAAATTCGGAAATGACGATACAAATTTGGCTTACGGTTACGTTCTAAATGAGCAATACAATGAAGCTATTGAATTAGCTAACTCAATAATTAAAGAAGATATTTCAAGTGTTGCGCACATGACAAAAGGTTTGGCATACGTAGGACTAGGGGAATTTGATAAAGCTTATGATGCATATGAATTAGGTGTATATGCTTGCCAATATGAATGGTATCCCATAGCTAGAGATAACCTTTTAGAATTTATAAAAAAACATAAGATTCCTGCATCAGATGAACTCTCAAAGTTAGAAGAACTATTATCTATTGAAAGAAAACCTCTTTACCTTAACAAACTATGCTTTTGTGGGTCAAATAGAAAATTTAAAAATTGTCATGCCAGTGTAAATAATCAATCTTTTTTATAAAAAAATACAAAACGCAGAAATCTGTTGTGGTTACAACCTTTCTGCGTTTTTTAAAAATTTACCTCTTAATTTTGCAGTTGGAGGAAACATAAAATTCCGCGAAACAAGACCCACGACCGGAGGTCGTGGCATGAACATTGGTCCATGTATAAGTGTGCTCCCTTCGGTAAACTTATTCCCTCAATCCGATCAAGTTTGATGCAGATTTTGACTATTTTTTCAAAGTGGAAATCGAGCGTGAATAGAGTGAGGGGCGGAGAATCACTGTCAATCGAACCTTGGAATAACGGAGCCGTCACCAGGGGTTCCTCCACGTGGGTTACTTTATTGATGTTAAAGAAATATCCTACTTCAGAAGATGTAATAGCGGTTCGGAGAAGTAAGCTAGCGGAGTGTGTGATGGAGTTTTGTCCAAGACGATTTAGTCTATGGGCTTGGATAAGGCAAAAAAATTAAAGGATTCCTCATCTCGAAATCCATTTCAAAAAGTGGTATATCACAGTCACTTAATCAATCTTCAAATGTATATTGAGATGCTTTTTCAGTCCCAAGGACACCTTTTAGAGTTAGTGATTCGTATAGTGACCTTGGCAAATGAATTGGAAGATTACAAGATTGTCCAATCGATTCCAGTAATCGGAGAAAAAATCGCTGCCACGAAAATCTCTGAGATTGGTGAAATTGATCGGTTTAGTCATCCGAAAAAACTGGTTGCCTTTGCAGAAATAGATCCCAGTGTTCACTCATTAGGATAGTTTACTTCCACAACCAATCGTTTTACATAGCGAGGCTTAAGTAGATTACGCCATGCTTTGTATCTTGCCGTATTGTGGGGTATTAGAAGTTCAAGAAACAAAAAGCTGAGAGAATTCTATGATAAGAAGAAATCAGAAGGAAAACCAGCCAAAGTAGCGATAGTGGCCTGCATTAACAAACTGCTTCATTGGATTTATGCTTTATTAAATAGAAAAGAAGCTTTCCTGGATAAAGCGTAATTAACGGTTACAAGTAATAAAGAGGAAACCTTCCAAAAGGTTTTGGAGGGCTATTTGTCATGCTCAAAATAGTATAACATAAGGTTAATTAGAATTTTCGAGAAAAATATTGACTTCCTATTATAAAAGCATTCGCTTCTCAAGCATACAATCAAAAGGAGTCGACTCATTTAATTTGAGCAGTTACGTTTTGGCAGGTGCTGGCTACGGAAGCCGAGGTAAGTAGCAAGATTTATGCCTATATTATTTACTAAATATGTTAATATTTTTTCTAAATGTTATTATAAATATGGAGGTGAAAATATTCGATGGGGAAAATAGAGTTTGAAAGCTTAGTGCCTACCAATTCAATGGATGAAAATAAAAAAACATTTATTGAAGCTCTTAAATGGGCAACATCCAATCCAGACAATAAAAATATAGCAATTACGGGAACGTATGGAGCCGGAAAAAGTAGTTTGATTGAGACATTTATTAAAGAAGAAAAATTAGAAAATGAAACAGTAAAAATCTCTATTGCAACTTTTAATCAAGAAACTATTAACGATGCTCCTAAACCTGTAGATTCGGAAGTACCTATAGAAAATATCTTAGAACAACAAATATTACAACAACTTTTTTATAAAATAGAGCCTAACAAAATTCCTTTATCGCAATTTACTCGTTTTTATGATTTAGATAGATTCAAAACAATTTCAAGAATTCTATTCCTTTTGTTAATGAGTATACTTACATATATAATATTTAAATTTGACTGGCTTACAAAGGCTTACAATGGTCTTATTTCGGGTGATTTAAATAAAACAGTTTTGATAGCATTATTAGGCATATTTTTAATAGTCATTTATAGTTACTTTATATATATGTGCATTTTGATTTTTCAAAAAATGGGATTAAGTAAATTTGGTTTAGGAAATACTTCTATAGAAGTTGTAACAAAGGAAAATAATACTGTTTTCAATAGATATTTAGATGAAATTATATATTTCTTTAAACAATCTGAATATAAGTATGTTATCTTCGAAGATCTAGACCGATTTGATAACATAGGGATTTATGAAAGACTAAAAGGTTTAAATATTATTTTAAATGGCACTAAGCAACTTTCAGGACGTAATATTATATTTATTTACGCTTTAAAAGATGATTTATTTATTAGTAGTGATGGTAAAGACGAGATATATAATCGAACTAAATTTTTCGATTTTATTATTCCAACAATTAAAGTAGTCCACAATTCTAATGCGGAGAACTTGCTTCTAGAAAGATTAGAAACAGAATTAGTATCTGAAACTAACAAAACAGGCATAAATAAAGAATTTATAGAGGACATATCTTTATTCGTAAACGATATGAGAACTTTAATTAACATTTGTAATGAATACAAAATATATAAATCTGCTTTATTAAAAGGTGGAATTACATCAAATAATTTATTAGCTTTTATTGTATACAAAAATATCTATCCAAGTGATTATTCTAATCTATTAACTAATCAAGGAAAACTATATGATTTTTTAAACATTAAGGATGAGATAGTAATTATTTTAAATAATGAAATAGATGGTCTTAAATATAAATTAAGATTAGGAATAATCTCTGAAGAATATTATCCTCAGGACATTGAGTGGCTATTTTATCAAAGAAAAGATAAAGATAGGGATAGAGATTTCAAATCCATTGAGGTATTAAATGCAAAAAATGAAGTGGTAGAAAAAATATCTAACACAAGTGATTATAATTCAAGTATAAAATACCGTGGGCTATTTGAAATATGTCTAAACTATTATGAAGAAGGGTTCAAATTAAGAGCATTCCAATATAATGATATTCCTAGAGAATATGGTAAAGAATTTTTTGATGACTCTGGTAGAATGAATTTTTTAGAAAGATATAAATTAGTAAAATCTAAAGAAATGGAAACTAGTTTAAAAGAAAAGTTAAATCTATTAACTAATCAATTACAGAAAGTAAAAACTAAATCAATATCCAGTTTATTAGAAATGAATTTATTAGATTGTTCATTTTTATCAGAAGTAAAGGTTAATGATGAATTATTATATTTTTTAGTTCGACATGGATGGATAAATGAATCATATGAAGATTATTTATCTTATTTTTATGAAGGAAGCCTTTCAAATAATGATGTAAAAATACTGAAATCTATTAGAAATGATTTACCATCAGACTATAGTCTAACACTAAGAAATACACGTAAAGTGTGGGAAAAAATTCGTATAGAGGATATACAAACTCCTGCAATTTTTAACTATGATTTATTTGGGCAGCTATTGTTTAAACCGGATTTGTATAGCGAAAAGCTCCAAAAGTATATTCACTTTATGTTTAGAATAGAATTTTTAAGTATAGAGAAATATGATAGTCAAAGTATTGAATTCTATTTGGATTACGTAGAATATTTAAATCAAAATGTTAGATATAATACAATCCGTAATTTATTTGGTGCAATAGATAGGTATTCTAATTTTGATGTTATTAGTGATATTTTCGAAGGTTCGGAAATTAAAGAAAATTATCTTTATGCTCTAATTAATAGTTGGGAATTTATAAATGAACTTCTTAGCGAGGAACAAGATGAAGCAATGAAAGAGATAATTGATTCGATAAATCCGAATCAACTTTTTAAATATAGTAAATTAGAAGAAAATAGCTACCTTTTAAACGATTTAAATATTCAATTTGCTGATATAACAAGTGTTGAAAAAAAAGCATACAAGAAAATTCTTATAGAAGAACACCATTTTGATATAAATAATCAAAACATGGGATATTTATTAGAAAGAGTAAACTATGCGGAAGTTTTAAATAATAATAAATTTGGACAGTTTATTGTTTATAATAAAATCAAATTTTTTGAAAATGTAATATTGAATTTGGAAAGCTATGAAGAAGATGAAGAAACTTTTATACAAATTTTAAATGATGATGAAATTGAAGAAAATTTAAAAATAAAAATAATTGAAAAATGTTCTATACGTATTGAAAATGTAAAAAATTTAAATTCAGTTAAAGATATTATGTTTTTAGATAAAGTAGTATGCAGTCTAAATAACGTATTATTAATTATCGATCATGAAGAATATATGGAAGATTTAAACCTTGATCTGTTATTTAAAAAGCAAGAAAACATAGAGGAATTTTTATTAAGTCTTGGTAATATTGACGTTACAATTCACGAATATCTATGTAATGAAATAATAAAATCTGAATATATTAATACAGGTCAGTTAACTGAAATATTAAAGTATTCAAATGGTTATTTAATTTTAACTTCTGATGCTCTAGATAATATAAACGAAAACTCTTTAAAAAATATAATAGAACAAATAAAATTTGGGAAAATATATTGGTTCAAGGAACTTTATGAACTACTCTATGATTCAGATATAAATCAAGATATTTTATTGCGATATTTAGATACCTCAATACAGTGTTCTCCAGAGGAGTTAATCTCAGATTTAATAGAATTAAATGAAGAACAAAAATTAATATGGGCTGAAGATGTTGCAGAATTACTATCTATAGAACAAGCCCATTTAGAATCATATTTTAAGCAATTTTCAAAAGAAGTTTCTCAAGAATATTTCTATTCAAAAATTAATTCGCTTATTCCTTTAATTCCTGACTTAATTTTTAGCTGGTTAACTAAAGATATGAATGTTACGTATTTTATTAAATTAGTTGAACATGGCGTAAATGAAGATTTTTTAAGGAATCAAATTAGTAAAATTAATATATGGGATATTAAGATATTTGATGTTCTTAGAAAGAAACATAATAATTATGCAATTAATTATGCAAAAAAATTCGAAATAGAACTGAAAAATAATAATATAACACAAGAAGTATTTGATGTTTTCGTTGCAGAAAGTTTTGATGATGAGGTAATTATTAACTTATATAATTTCAACAGACTTGAACCATCGGCAGATTTATTAGCCTGGTTGTTAAATGAGAACAATATGAAACACCTAGATAAACTTTATAATAAAATTGAGATCCTAAACAACTATAGCCAACAGAAGAATATTTCTAAGATTTTACTGTGGTATATTAAAGCAAAAAACCTTGCAAAATCTGATGTATATAAACTTCTTTCTGAGTTAAAACAACCTTTTTCAGAGATTGGAATAAGAAAAGGCGATAATAAAGAAGTAGAGAATGATGCAGATACCTTTGCTCTTCTTAAATATCTAGAAGGAAAAGGAGTGATAGCTTCTATGAATATGACTGAATCCAATATGATTAAATTTAATAATAAACGTAAGTAAGACGTTTATTTGAATAATTATTTAAAGAGCATGCTATTTACTGTATAAAGTAAAGGCAATGCTCTTTTTCATACTAAGAAAGACGGAACTTATTACTATACTTTAAAATGAACATGAAACTTAATTATAAAATGATTCTAATGTGATCTATAAATCAAGCTAATAGTTAAGCGGCTGGCATGAGTTCAGTAAAATACCGAACTCAAGCCAGCAAATTAGCTGTATAATAAAACTCTAACTTTAAGGGGTCACTACCTTGTAGGTGGTTACTTCATTTTAATAAAGAACACATAATACTCCTAAAAATTTCTATCATCTCTCCAAAACACTTATTTTAAACAAGAGCGACAGATAGGATAGTATTTGTCGCCTCTGTACAATGAATTTCTATAAACATGTGTTATTTATAGATTCATTATTTATTTAGATATGGTTTAAAAATTATTGATAAGATGGTAGCAATTTTATGAACATTATTAAGTTAAAAAAATTGGGGATTTCCACGTTATTTTTTCGCCTTTTACATATAAGCGAAATTATAATATCTATTGATAGCACTACTTTTATTCATAATAAAAGAATTTCGCCGTACCCATAACCTTACAATCGAAAATTTTGTTATGGCTAATTTGGGAACGAAAAAATGATCAATTGCTATTTAATGCTGAGGAGCGAGCTGCAATTAATAAATATATGTTACCAACGTATTTATCAGCAGAGCCATTATTAGTAGATGGAGTACCTTATGTGAAAAAGCCTGTCTATTCTCGAGAAGGCAATACGGTAGAAATTTATGCGGGAGATGGCTCTAAAACAACAGGTTCTGCGTACAATCATTATGATGACAATTTGTTTATTTACCAGCAATACGTAGAAATGCCTTCAATCAACATTCAACAGGCTAATGGCCTTCATTCTAAGAAATGGCTAATCGGTTCTTTCATTGCAGATAATCGTGCATGTGGCTTGTCTTGTAGAGTGGGCAATCAAATTACAGAATGGGATTCACATTGGCTAGCTGTAGGCTATAAAAATGTCCCTTAAGCAGTTTAAAATTAAAAAATCCACATAGTTTCCTTTCATGCAGGAGACTTTGTGGATTTTTAGTTTCAGTATTTAGTTTATTAATCGTTCCAGCCTTTACAAACATCAATCCATTGCTGATAAGGTGTATACGCTTCTAGCTCCTGAATGGTAAGTTCAATTGCAGAATTGCTGCTGCCGCAAGCTGGGAATACCGTTGCAAAACGTTTGAGTGATTCATCTAAATAAACAGCAACCCCTTCATTAATACCGAACGGGCAAACCCCTCCGATATCATGCCCAATTCGTTCGTTGACTTCTTCCTTTGCAAGCATTTTCGCTTTCGTTTCAAACATAGCTTTATATTTCGCATTGTCAATTTTGGCATCACCCGCAGCTACAATCAAAATGGCTCCATCATTCACTAGAAACGATAGTGTTTTAGCGATTCGTTCTGGTTCACAGCCAAGTGCCTGTGCTGCCATTTCAACAGTTGCAGAGCTTTCATTCAGTTCCTGTATTTTATGCTGTAAATTCCATTGTGCGAAATGCTCGCGTACTTTTTCAATTGCCATATGTAAAAACCTCCTTGCAGTTTATATTTATTTTAACATAATTTTCAGAATTTAAGGACATGAATTGCTAATGTGAAAAAGATTGAAAATTCGAAATTAAAATTCGGGAATATCTGCTAAAATATAATATAAGGAAAAAAAGGAGGTAATTACATGGACTATCAACCTATTAATTTAAGTGAAAAGTTATCAAAGTTTACTGAGCAGTGGTCCCCTAAAGTTATTGGTGAAATGAATGACTACCAGTTTAAATTAGTTAAGATTCAAGGCGATTTTGTATGGCATCAACATCGTGAGACAGATGAGGTATTTATCGTACTGGATGGGGAAATGGTGATCGCATTTCGTGATGGAGAGGTCAAACTATCTAAAGGAGAAATGTATGTAATTCCAAAGGGCGTGGAGCATAAGCCTTATGCTGAACAGGAATGCCAAATAATGCTAGTGGAACCTAGAGGCGTTGTTAATACAGGTGAAACAAATAGCGAAATGACCGCAGAAAACGATGTGTGGATTTAAAGTGATAGCTCGGAGCAAATCGCCGATAAAACCCTGGGAATCGCCGATAGCTCGGAGGAAATCGCCGATAAAACCCTGAGAATCGCCGATAGCCGGGAGGAAATCGCTGATAAAAACCGGGGAATCGCCCAGCCGGGAGGAAATCGCCGATAAAACCCAGGGAATCGCCGATAGCCGGGAGGAAATCGCCGATAAAAACCGGGAATCGCCCAGCCGGGAGGAAATCGCTGATAAAACCCTGAGAATCGCCGATAGCCGGGAGGAAATCGCCGATAAAACCCTGAGAATCGCCGATAGCCAGGAGCAAATCGCCGATAAAACCCAGGGAAACGCCGATAGCGGGGAGCAAATCGCCGATAAAACCCGGGGAATCGCCGATAGCTCGGAGCAAATCGCCAGCAAAACCATGAGAATCGCCATTAACCGTGGTGAAATCGCCACAATATCAGAGCGATTCGCCACAAAACCTGTGCAAATCACTACTATGAGAACATATCAACCTCCATCGGAGTGAACGTAATCGTATGGATAAAAATTTTAAGATTAGAAAAGCAATCGAACCAGATGCGAAAGCAATAGCAAAAGTACATGTCGACAGTTGGAGAACAACATATGCTAACATCGTTCCTGACGAATACTTAATAAATTTATCGTATGAAAATCGAGAACAGCTATGGATAAAGAATATTTCAAATGACGCTGTATTTGTAGCGGAAAATAATGAAGGACAAATTATTGGTTTTTCTTCTGGCGGTAAAGAAAGAAGCGGTAAATATATTGAGTTTGAAGGGGAGCTATATGCCATTTATCTTTAGAAAGAATGCCAAGGGCAAGGAATTGGGAGAGCACTTGTTACAGCGATCGTAGAAGAAATTAAAGCAATGGGATTGCGTTCTATGCTTGTGCTTGTCTTGAAAGATAATAGTTTTCATCGATTTTATGAAGCGCTTGGTGGGAACAAAATAGATACTGTTGAAATTCAGATTGCTGGCAAAAAACTAGATGAACTTGTTTACGGGTGGGCAGATATTCGGAACATATTTTAATTTCCACACAAGATTTTCTTAAGTATGAAAAATATAGTAAACTTTATTTAAAATATAAGTTTTTAGGAAGGTTGTGTTTTATTGATAAAATTACCAAAAATAATTACAGCATTTATACTAATATGCACAATTCTAACGCTTGCTTCCTGTACACAAACAGAAAAATCGCATAAAAAACAAGAAATTGAAAGTATCGTTACATCTTTTGAACACCCTCAAACAAAGCAAAAGTATAAAATAATCAATGCCTATAAACTTTATGACAACTATCAAGATAAGGTTGAAAGTAACCCAAAACAATCAAAACAAGAAATTTATAAAGAAGAGGTTATTGAACCAATCTATAGTGATTGTTTTGACAATGGCGAATATCTTCATATGGCACATTATGCACTAAACGTAGCTCCCGACCAATTAACAGAAAATCAATTATTAAGTAAAAAAATTAATAGGGAAGAAACAGAAAAGCTTATAAAAGAAGCTCTTTTCAAATCTTCAGACCTTATTCCGTCCGAAAAAGAAACGAATGTATGTGTTTTTCCTGCCACTAATGTATACGCATATATGGTAACGGTGGGGGCGGGGAAAATTATAGTGCTATACAATAAAAATTATACCGAAGAAGATATGAGAATTAGCATATCTCACGAATATCATCATAGTATTTGGACTGAGAAGTACCTACCTAAAGATGCACGTTTTACTATTTTGGATAACCTAATATTTGAAGGAAAGGCAGTTATGTTTAGTAAATTAGTTTATCCTAATGATTATTATGATAATATATTGTACTCTGCATACGACAGTGAAAATTGGTCAAAAGTTGTAGGAGATTTAGATAGTACTAACTTTAATCGGTCACAAAAAATTATTTTTGGAGGGGATGACCTACCATCTTCATATGGTTACAGTGAGGGCTATAAAATGGTTAAATCCTATCTTAAATTACACCCAGATGTAACACCTGCGGAATGGACTGCCCTAAGCGCAAAGGAAATATTTGAAAAGGGAAATTACCTCGAACATTATCAATGAGGGATGGAAGATGGAAAAAATAAATGAAGTCATTGAAATACTAATAAATAAAGGTTTGATAAGTAATGATCGTCTAACATTACAAACGTTAAAAAGCGGAACGACGAATGGGGTATTATTTACGCTCAGCATTAACAATAAGCCGACCTTTGTAATAAAAATAGATAACCCAGCCTTTATTACTGCAACTAATGATTTTCTATCCGCATATCGTGATGTAAAGCTATTGCCTGATGTTCTTTATACAGACGTAAACAAAGAATTTATTGTCTACTCTTATATTTCTGGAGAAACACATGTTAATCGAGGGTCTAAATTGGCATGGATGGAAGTTTTAATAAAAGAGTTATTTAATAAATACCAACGAGTGGACAAAGATATGCCATGGGGAAGGGTCAATGGCATACATAGAAATGGTTGGTCAGAATTTAATGAGAGTAGTTTAGCATTTGCTCTAAAGAGCATAGAAGACAAACTACCAATAAATGACCATATAAGAGTAGGGATGTTGGTAAAAAAATTAAGTGCTCATCATACCCAAGAAGAGAAGTATTATTTACATGGAGATACGGGTGTTCACAATTTTGTATTTTTGAATAATAAAATCAACGGTGTTATAGATCCGTCACCGCTAATTGGGCCAAAAATTTATGATTTTACCTATGCTTTTTGCTCTTCTCCTGATAGCTTAACTATGAATACACTTTTGTCATCGTTTGCGTTGTGGAATAGCGATTCTTCATTTTCGAAGGAACGACTTGTGGACGAGGTGCTTTTTCAGTTATACACACGTATTGGCGTATGTATTCAAGTACATCCACACGACCTAGATGTTTACTTAGAAGCATGGCAAGAGTGGAGAAAATACTTATAATAATTGTGTATTTAACGCCCAATGAGTTGCTACGGCAGCTCTTTTTTACTAATAGAAGGTTCGTGAGTATTATTTATATTTATGGAATTATTTGTAACTAAATTAAGTTTTAATCGTCAAATCAGTAAATATATTGAGGGAGTGTAAAGCTTGAGATATACAAAACTTATATTATTTACTGCGATTGTGGTCTTTTCATTTTTCCGTGTAAAGCAAAGGCAACAAGCTGGGCATATCCTTTCGTTGTTTGGGATGATTATATTTATGTAATTAGTGATGAATATGTAGAAAAGATTAATAAAGAAATTGGTGAAGTTACAAAGTATTCAGATATGGAACAATATGAAGGCAACTTTTCAAATGCATATCCAAAAGGAACGAAATATTATTCAATTGATGGAATAGATACAGATACTGCAATTGCAATCCACATAGGGAATGGTCAATATTTAAAAGCAATTAGAGAAGGCGAGTATACTTACCGTAAAAGTTACATCCAATATGTTTATAAAGGTTTAGGGATTTTTGCGATTTTAATTGTAGGTTTTATTATCTTTACGCAATCTAGAAAAAATCTTTAACAATATGCGAGCTCTCTTTAACTATGAGGAGGTTTTACTTGTGAAATACATTAAAGGCTTATATGTAACATTTGTACTAATGATGGTAGTTATTTTGGTAAACACTACAATATTTAATGATAAATATTCGGGGATATCGATGTTCGTTTGTTTAGGTCTATTTTTAATTGGATCTACCTTTTTTATCAATGCCAAACAATTAAAAGGAAAATAAGCTTTTCAATCAAGGGGCGTTAATGATAGTTTATTGGGTTGCTACGGCAGCTCTTTTTTCTTGCTTGAACTAACGAGTGGGCTAGCTTAAGAAGAAAATACGGTCGAAATGGGGTGAAATAGATGAGTAATGATAAAAAACGATATAAGAAAATAATTGGCAAAGAAATATACGGCACGACTACTGAAGAACGATTTAAAGAAGTACATGGGATAACAATTGAGGAATGGAATGCAAAAGGCGAAGAAAGATTTAAAGCTAAAACAGGAATGAGTTACGAAGAATGGTATATTAAAAAGATTCTTTCTTCGACACCAATTGATTATCTTAAAAATCTCAATGGTTTTGTTTCTCAGGATGATATAGAACTGGTTAAGGATTTACAAGAGTTGGGGTTAAATGATGGTGTTATAAATGTATTACTGGATTATGTAAAAATTGTTAGTAAAATAGGGTTTATTCACTCGTTAGTAAGAGAAATGGGTAAAAGTTGGCTCAAGAAGAATGTCTCAACGATTGAAAGCGCAATGGCATTTGTTAGGGAAGAATGGAAAAACTAAAGTCCTCAAAATATTTTCTCCAACATATCCATTTTGAATTAACAGGGTTCTTACTTAAAAACTGTTGAGCAAATTAGCTGGCTCTATTTTAATGTGTAACGTAATTTTTTTCTACAATTCTAAAAAGGATTTTTATGAAAAAAATGGTAAAATAAAAAAGCCTAAAAATTTATAGTTATAATTTTAGGTAGTCGTAGTTAGAGGAGGCGTTCATTATGACAAATACGAGATTTTATAAAATTAATGGCTATAAGGGGATAACGACTTATTAACATTGGCGTTTCCCCGCATTTTGAAAGGGGAAAATTATGATTAAAGAAAATGTGAAAATCGTAGAATTAAATGCAGAAAACTGGTACGACTGCTGTGAATTAGAGATAGCAACAGAACAAAAAAAATACATCGAATCCAATGCCATATCAATAGCTCAGTCAAAGTTTGAGCCTACTTTAAAGCCATGTGCTATTTATTTAAATGAAAAAGTAGTCGGCTTTTTAATGTATAATGCTGTTCAAGAAGAACTTGATGGTTATTGGGTGTATAGAATAATGGTGGATAAGAAATTCCAAGGCAAGGGTATAGGGAAAGCTGCAACTAAGTTAATGATTTCAGAGATGGCTAAATTACCGAATTCAAAAAAAGTTATTGTAGGTTATCATCCTGAAAATTTGGGTGCACATAATTTATATACGAGTCTAGGATTTATTGATGAAGGTCACCGGTTCGGTAAGGAAATGGCAGTAATAAAATATCTTACCGAGTGACAGGTTAATTAAATATTGCAATAAGAAAGGACCATTTATTGGTCCTTTCTTATTGTGCCAATAGAAGTGGTTAAAAGAACAAAAGGAGTAGTGTTTTTCCGTTGCTTACGTTGGCAATAATATTCAATCAACTACATCAACTTCTTAACAGTGCTTTAAAGTATTTAAAAAAATTCTTTCTGCTCACGAAGTGGATGACTTCTATCTATCAACAATATCATTTGGAAAGATAATTAATACTAATGATCATATTCTTTCTAGTTTAAACGATTACTAGTGGGTGAGATTACTGTAAAATTTAAAGGATAATTCTATCGTGATTTCACTTTCTTCTTTCCTATTGACTTCAAGATGACACCAATGAAAAAGAAAATTATATATACATCAATATAAGTACCATAGTTTACTCGAACCTCGTGAAAATACCCCATTACAAATATTAATTTTAATAATAATAAAATGCTTCCCACAAATAAAAATATATTTGCTATTAAATTTCTATTCAAATCTTTCCACATCTCACTTCTCCTAACCAATAATCTTTTCGCCAACTTTTCCCTTTATTTTAATTCATTCATTTCATTTATTAAATAAATTATGGAAATATACTATGAAAAACGATTCTTATAAATGTACTATTATTATTTTTTTAGAATAAAGAACTGAAAGGCATTCAATAGGCTTTTGTTGTCAATGATTATGTTAGTGAATGTGCAAAAATGGGTATGTCTAGTAAGGGAGTCGTTTGACAAAAGTAACAACCTGTTGATAAAATCAAGTTGTTACTTTTGGTAGCCGAGTAAAAAAAATTAAATAAAGGGTTTCTTAGGAAGACGATGAAACGCTAAGTTTTTAAACTAGGGGGATGGAAAAAGATGAAATTGAAATCGGTAGGACTCACTTTAGGGCTAGCCACTATGCTACTTTTAACAGGATGTGGTGATGGAGATAGCAAACAAGAAAATGGAAATTCATCAGAAAATACGCCAAGCATAGGTGAACAAGTAGATTATAAGATTATTGGAATTGAACCAGGAGCTGGGTTGACTGAGCTTGCGGAAAAAACTATAGAGAAATATGATAATTTAAAAGGTTGGGAACTTGAACAAAGTTCAACACCTGGGATGTTAGGTTCTTTAGAGCAGGCTATTCGAAATGAAGAGCCAATTATTATTACTGGATGGACACCACATTGGATGTTTTCATCTTATGATTTAAAATTTTTGGAAGATCCTCAAGGGACATTAGGTGGATCGGAAAATATTAATACACTTGCGCGTAAAGGCTTGGAAAAAGACTTACCTGATGCGTATACAATACTGGATAGATTTTACTGGGAACCAGAAGATATGGAAGCTGTAATGTTTGAAGCACAAACAAGTTCATTTGAAGAAGCAGCAGACAAATGGATAGAAGAAAACCAAGAAAAGGTAAATGAATGGACAAAAGATGCGAAAAAAGTAAGTGGAAAAGAAATTGAATTAGCTTCTACTCCGTGGGATTCAGAAAGAGCTTCAAGTAGTGTACTACAGGCAGTATTTGAAGAACTCGGATACACTGTCACAATTACACCAGTAGATCCTGCCATTATGTTTCAAGCTATAGCTACAGGCGTAGCTGATGCAACCGTAGCCGCTTGGTTACCAACAACACATAGCTCTTTTTATGAAAAATATAAAGATGATTTCGATGATTTAGGTGAGAACTTAAAAGGAACAAAAAATGGATTTGTCGTTCCTGAATATATGGATATAGACTCCATTGAGGATTTACAGCCGAAGAAATAACACCAATACGAAAGGGGGATTTCCTACTAAAGAGGGAATTCTCCTTTTTCATTTTTATCTCATCTTGTCGTTAAATCAACAATAGATGTTATACTCTAATTTAATTAATGAAAGTCTAAGCATACGTTAGTGAGGTATTCAAAATAATGATGAAAATAGTACCCCCTAAGCCATTTTTCTATAAAGGTGGCGATAAGGCTGTTTTACTATTACACTCTTTTACAAGCAATACAATTGATATGAAAAAGTTAGGGAAGTATTTGCAACAGCACAATTATACTTGCTATGCACCCTTATACAGAGGACATGGTTTAGCAGCAGAAGAGCTACTCACATTTAGACCGACAAATTGGTGGCAAGATGTACTAGACGGTTACCAGTTGTTGAAGGATGAAGGCTATGAAAAAATAGCCGTTGTTGGCCTTTCTCTTGGTGGTGTACTTGCATTAAAAGTTGCGCAAGAGCTGGAGGTAACTGGTGTTGTGACAATGTCAGTGCCAATACGTAGGGAAGCAGCTTTTCTCCAAAAGCGTGTCTTTCATTATGCAAAAGGTTATAAACAACTTGAAGGAAAAAATGAAGACCAAATAAACGTAGAAATAACACGTTTGCAAAATATGTCTATCGATTCATTAGTGGAGTTTCAACACCTCATTCAAAAAACGATGGATAAATTAGCACTTATAACGTCACCAATCAGTATTTTATATGGTGGATTAGATGATCCGTTATATAAAGACAGTGCAGATGTAATTTCTCACAACGTAGCGACACAGCATAAAACAATGAAAGGGTATCCGAACTCTAAGCATTTAATGACATTGGGCATAGACAAAAATGAAGTGAACAAAGATATTCTTACATTTTTAAATGATTTACTTTGGTAATTCATAATAAAAAACAGTGGGAATAAATACTTCCCACTGTGTATGACGATATTTAATGTTTTGAAAATTTAAGTGATTTTATTTCGCTAACAAATGTTGAGGCTAACAGTAACGTACCACCGAGCATTTGAAGCACTGTCATTTGCTCTTGCAGTATTAAAGCCGAAACTAATATAGCTACAAATGGATCAACATAGCTTAACATGGCAATACTTTGCCCTTTAAGTTTCTCCATGCCAGCAAAGAATAACCAAAACCCAATCCCCGTATTAAAGATCCCTAAAATTAAAATAAAAGGAATGGAAGAACTCGCTACACTAAACATTCTAAAGCCAGAAGTTAAGAAAACATATGGCATAAGGAAAATAGCAGTTGTGCCGAGCTGAATAATTGTCAGCTCCAGTTTTTCCATCACTTTAATAAATTTATTTAATAACAATAATGTAGCATAAAATGCAGCGGCAATTAATCCATAAAAAAGTCCGAGGAGATCATCCGTTTTAGATGCACTCAGACCTTCACCTACAATCAAAAGTAATCCCATAATAGCGACAATAATACAAACTACTTTTTTTAATGACAATTGTTCTTTAAGGATAATTGGGGATAGGAGCATTACAAACACCGGTGCAAAGTAATAGCCGAGTGTTGCGTTGGCAATTGTCGTATGGTCATAGGATTGGTAAAGAAAAATCCAATTTCCACCTAATGCAATACTGGAGAAAAGCAATATGGAAGCATTCGCCTTCACTAAATGCCATGATATTTTTTTCTTCATCATAAAGAAGAGTACCGTTAAAAATAAGCAACCTATAAAACTGCTTAGTAAAGCTCTTTCGCTCGAAGCAAGATCAATTTTTCGAACAATTAAACCGATTGTACCGAAAATGATCATTGATAAAATAAACTGAAATTTAGATTTCATCGTTTACTCCTTCGAATCTGCGAAACAGCTTATATCTCGCAGATTCTTATTCTATTTTGTATATAAGCTTGTTCAATGCTGCTTGAGCAGCTGGAGTAAACGGTGGTGGTGATGTTGAAAATGGCTTCCAAATGCAAATATTTGTTTTCGATAATGACATAAAAAAATCCCTCCCGATATAATTAAAATTTTTTAAATACATATTACAATATATATGCTGATGCATATTTATAAATGATCTTAGTAACCCCTTCTTCTATTTATAAAAGGGAAACAGCCATTATAAATAGAAGTAAATAAAATATAAAAAATATCAGGGGTGAAATATTCATGGTCACAATTAGAACTTTTGAAAAAAATGAATTGGATTTTTTGACCGATATGCTTTATGAATCGATCCATATTTTTGAGAACAAACCTAAAAAAGAGGATTTAATTAACTCAAGTCATATTAAAAAATATCATGAAGGCTGGGGGCGAAATGGAGATACAGCATTAATTGCATTCAATACGGATAACCAGCCTGTGGGTGCTGTTTGGTATCGCTTGTTTAATGAAAGTAATAAAGGATATGGCTTTGTAGATAGGCATACGCCTGAATTAGGAATAGCTGTAGCTGAAGAGGTTAGGGAAAAAGGAATAGGAACGTTGTTGATGAAGGCAATAATTGATCAAACAATTAATGAAGGATATAAATCTATTTCTTTAAGTGTAGATCTTGAAAATAGCCATGCAATTCACATTTATAAAAAATTAGGTTTTGAAGAATATGAAGTATCCGGAACATCTATGACAATGGTGTTTAGAGTTAAGGAAGATTAGATGAATATTTATTGTAAGAGCGCACTACATCAAATCAAAGTCGCTGTAACGTCAATTGTTCAAATGATAGAAAAGTTAGCAGAACAAGAATTGCATAAAAGGCCTACACCGAATAAACATTCCATTGGCGAGTTAGTAGAGCATATTGCAATGATTTGTGAAGCAGATGCCCTTATTGCAGACGGGTCTTCTAAAGAAAAGATGGATGAATATTATGCTAGTGTCTCCTATAACAATTTAGCTGACATGAAAGAGGGGTTAATAAAAAATTATCTTTTTTTAGAAGATAAATATATGCATTTTACAGAAGATGAACTTCAGGAGGAAGTGACCTCTTATTGGAATGTAACATACTCACGCTATGAATGGTTGTTAGAGATCGTTGCGCACATTTACCATCACCGAGGACAATTACACGCTATGCTTGTACATTGCTATGGAATCGATTTAAATGTTTCGTTGTTTGAATAGTGAAGCGGAGGGATGAATATGAAATTTATTGGCTTAAACAAGAAAACGAAGCGTTTATTTTTGTGGTTCATGTTGTTTTTAGTTTTGGGATTAATAAGTATTAATTTGGCCGATTCTACTAAATTGAACTATAGAGATGCTCGTAATAGCTTTATTAGTGAGTTTAATGGAAAAAACCTTAGCGACAATGATATTAAAAACATCGAACATACGCTGGAAGCCATTAATGAACAATTTCATACATCAGAAAGCATTGCGATTTTTGACAAAAAAGGCGGCATCCGTGATGTCCAATATTTAAATTTGGATTTTAAAGAGGCTAAATATGTGTTTCCGTTCAATGCGGATAATAAAGAGAATTTGCTCACTACATTCTTTTATGTAACTGAAGGATTTAAAGCAGGGGAATATTATATTGTAAATCGCTATTTTCCAGATTGGTTTTATGCATTCCCAATTGTATTTTTCACTGTAAGTGCAGCGTTATTTGTACTTTGGACTGTATGTCAACTTAAGTATATTTACAAGACAAAACGTTTTAAATTCAGACTTAAACATAACTGATTGATGAGGTGGGAAAATGTATTGGGAGACTCTTCCTAATTGGGTTTGGATTATTTATTACACATTTATACTAGCAACATTGGGTGTTGCAATATTGAGTATAGTAAAAAAGAAATTAGTGATTGTATCGATTATTACGATAATTTTTGATATGACTATTCCGATAATTAGTATAATCAATAGCATTGGGAGAGAAAAAGGGGTGGATGAGTTCGAACATTTTATTACGCAGTTACAACAAGGCTTCATCTGGCCTATTTATGTAATTGTAGGATTCTTTTATTTATTTGTTTGGTGGGCTGTTTATCTAATCAAAAATAAAAAGAAGAATGTATCTTATTGAATACATATAAAATTTACTCTCCTGAACAAGAAAAAGAATGGGGAACAATAGCGATTACGGTAAAGCAAAGCTAATTAGTTGAATTAATGTGATTGCTGAGAGAAACTTAATTTTACTAAATTAAACTAGCTAGGAGATACGATATGACGGAATTTTGGGAAACAAGCTTTATAGAAAAACAAACAATGTGGGGATTTGAACCGACAGACTCAGCAATTGTAGTAAAGGATTTTTTCCTTGAGAGAAAGGTTAAAGATATATTGATACCAGGTATTGGATACGGTAGAAATGCAAAGGTTTTTACTGACAATGGAATCAATGTAACAGGCATCGAGATTTCACAAACAGCGATTGACTTGGCAAGACAAAATGGGCTTGATATTAATATTTTCCACGGTTCAGTAACCGATATGCCCTTCGAAAATAAACTTTATGACGGTATATTTTGCTATGCGCTTATTCATCTATTGAATAAACATGAGCGAGAGAAGTTTATTAAAGATTGCTATAATCAACTAAAGCCAAATGGGTATATGATTTTTACAACAGTTTCACAAAATGCCCCTATGTTTGGAAAGGGCAAACAATTAGATAAAGACTATTTTGAAGTAATGGAAGGCGTCAACATGTTTTTTTATGATGCAGACTCCATAAAACAAGAATTTGAACAATATGGGCTAGTAGAGTTTTCAGAAATTGACGAGCCAAGCAAACATGCGGAAAATAAACCTCCTATAAATTTTATAATGATAAAATGTGAGAAAGAATTATAAGTACATTAGAAAATTGTAAATCGCTGCCCGTATTTCATTAGATAGAGAGGCGAGATTCTATGAAATATTTTACTAAAGAATGGTATGAACTGTGTCAAAAAACAAGTTTTCATTTGAATATAGAGGAAGACAAACAAGCTGAAACGTTTTCGGAAGAATATTTTCAACAACTCTACAATAATGAGTTAAACAGCTGGCTTGATTTACAAGAAGAAATTTCTTCTATATTGGAAACTAGCGATGATAATAACGAATATGAACCTTTTAATAGACATCAGGCAATAGAACAATTTCATGATGGTTTCATCTATAATCAACATCGTTTAAAAAACGAATTACCAGAAACAATTTTAAATCAGATAGCTGATATACGAGTTTTTGCTTTATATAAAGCAACTCGTACAGTTATAAACGCGGTAACTAAATTTTCTGAGGAAAATGAAAGGTCAGTTACCGCCACAAGTGCCGAATATAGAAAATATTTCAAAGAAGCTTCAAGTTCATTTGAAAAAGATATAGTTGAAAACTTTGGATTTCATGATTGTACGATTATAAAATCTGTGCAGCATGACAGGTCATTAACATTACACCTTGATAATACAGGTGGTTTTACAGATATAGAGGAAGTCACCTTTGAAAATTATCAAATCACAAAACAAGATGGTTTATTGGAAGATTCATGGTGGTTGTATAACGAAGTATATAAAGTAAATGACAAATACGAGTTCCACGTCCTGCTTCAAAATAGCGAAATGGGGTTAATTGACTTTATTATATGTGCAGATCAAGTTTCCTTTAAAAGTAACAAAAATCATGAATAATTCGATGAGGGCTTTACTCTGATTTAGAGAAGAGCCCTTATATTCTTTTATTAAACTGTTTCAGTCTAAAGGAAATCGCTGATAGTGCAGGGGAGAATTAGAAATAAATAAAAGTAAAAGAGAGCAATTGTTTCTCGTGATAAGATGTCTTAAAAGGAGGGGAAAAAATGATAAGAAATAAAGTCGCACTTATTTGTTCAATTGTTATTTTAGGTATATGCATGTACTTATATTTTCCGTTTCCTAACAATGTAATGTTAGATGCTTATTCTACATTCATGTCGTTTCCTACTCGCAATCAAGATGGATATATTGTGCTTGGAATTATAGGTTCTGCTATGTTTCTAATTGCTATTATTTTACTTGTTATAGGCATGAAGAAATATCATTTCCGAACTATAGTAATAGTCGTAATAATATATACAATTTTACCAAAGTTTCTTATTATGACTTACCAAGAAACATTAGCGAGTGGCATTATGGCAATTTCATACGATGGGAATGGCAAGTGTCATTTTGAAAATGTGAGTGAAGACATAATAACAGGGGAATGTAACCTTGTATTACATAATAAAAGCAATAAAGCAGTGTCATTTGAATTAGAATTTTTAGATTCCTATTTCATGGAAGATGGAGTACGAATGGAGTCACTTATGAATGAAGCTGGCCCATATAGTATAACAATCGAAGCAAATCAAGAAAAATCAATTCATTTAAAGGAATTACTTGATTTATCAGGCGTTCCTAAACATATTGACAGTGGAACATCATTTAATGTTCATGTTAATTTAATTGACGGAGAGAAAAAACGAACTCTATAGGTCAATTTTAATTGTAAATAGTTGGTTATTTTATGAAACTTAATCATGTGTTGAATCGTAAAAGTATTAACTACAAAAGTTAATGGGAGGTGGATGCACATGAGTAGAAGTAAAATATTCACAATCTTTTTCTTAGTCATCTTTGTAGGACTGATTGTAGTGGGTTTTTACACTATGAATGATGTACAAATCGAAAGCACCTATCAACTTGATGAGCAAAGCATTATAGAAAGAAATGGCGAACATTATTTGTTAATTGATAATCGCGAGTTGTCTTTATCGAAGAAGTATTACGATAAACTCGAATTAGAAAAATACAACGAATACAAAATTAAGTATGTTTATAATCGATTGAAAAATAATGATGGTGAAGTTGTAGCACTTAAAAGATATGGCGAACAGCCTTGGGGTCAATAACGGAACGGGGAATCGCCGGTAAAACCGTGTGAATCGCCGGTAAGTCACGAGAAATCGCCGATAAAACCGTGTGAATCGCCGGTAAGTCACGAGAAATCGCCGATAAAACCGTGTGAATCGCTGGTAAGTCACGAGAAATAGCCGGTAAAACCGTGTGAATCGCCGGTAAGTCATGAGAAATCGCCGATAAAACAGCCGGAATCGCCGATACCTCTTAATGAACAAAAAAAGATGTGTACTGGAAATGGATTTCAGTACACATCTCAACGTCAATTGACTAGCTGTTTCTTCTGTTGAAGCAGTCGTCTCTTCTATACTAGCATCGGATTCCTCTGAGACGTCAGCAATATTGCTAATGGATAAATTGAGTTTTTCACCTTTGTGGACGAAATTTTTAAGTTCGCTAAATATAATACCAACTAAAGTGAAAAATTAAATGATATTGAGGAAGGAAGTAAAGTGGGAGGTAAAAAATGAAAGAAAAAAAGTTTGATATTTTGATGTTCATGCAACTATTTTTTGCAATCCTTGTTATGGTAATTAGTATTTACGTCAAGGTTACGGAAAATTATCACTTATTCCCATTGATGTTCGCATTGATGGGTGTCATGTTCCTAATAATAGGGTTACGAGAATATAAAAGAACGAAGAATTTATTATGGGGTGGCTTCTTTCTATGTACGGCATTATTCATCTTATTCGTTGCCATTCAAGGCATTTTAATTAATAACGTTTGATTGAGGATTTGCTATAACAAAGAGCAAAGGAATGGTTTAATGCATTTAGCGAGTGAGCAATATCAGTTACATGATAGCTATTTTTTCGTTATTGATCCGTTTATGTGTGGTATTATCGGAGTTTTAGTTGTAGTGATTATTTTATTCTTTGTATGGAAAAGAATAAAAAAGAAAACTATTAATTAAAGAAACTTTTAATAGTTTGATGGAGGAAAGGCAATGGATTTTTTATTTTTTATTTTTTTACCGCTGTTATTTTCTTTTTTATGGTTTATGAATTTAGTTCAGTTATTAGAAAAACTAAAACAAAATAGAAATATTAAAAATCAAAAAATACTTGGTTCGTTATGGAGTATTTGCTTTACATTATCGATTCTTTTATTCGTATTAACGCTATATTAATGGACAATTTACCTTCGAATTTAATCGTGTTTATTAATTCAATAAAATATCTTATAAAAAAATGTATTTGCGTATTTTGAAATATACATTAAGGAGTTATAGCAAAATGATTCTAGTACCAAAAGAACATTATAGTTTAATAAAGAACAAACTTGAAGACGCACCAACGTTTGTATTTAGTGTGTTGGATTCTACTATAGAAGGAACTGTTTATGCAGATTGTGCCGATTACGAATCATTGCTTATTCAAACCGATTTAGGATTGTACTATATTACAGGGCATACAATAGATGAGCTATTAATAAAGAACCTTATTAAATTTTTTGAGGCATCTGTAAATCAAGCGAAACGTTTTACATTATTTTCTGGTAATTCTTCTTGGGATCAGGCAATTGAAAAATGCCTTAATAAGCATGTAGGGAAAATTCAAAGGTATGCTTATTCTTTTGATGCAATGAAATATAAAAGTAGAAGAAGAATCGATAATTGCGAGTATGATGTAGCAAAAATAGACCCATTGGATATTCAGCATTGTTTGGAGTTTGATAAAAAATACTACGATGAATATTGGGATTCTACGGATAATTTTATTCAAAATGGAATTGGATTTTGTGTGAAGGATAGAGGGAAGATAATTAGTGAATGCGTTTCAATTTTTAAATCTTCAAAATATGCAGAAATAGATATCGTGACCGACTTGAATTATAGGGGAAAAGGGTTAGCGGGTATTGTAGCTGAACAGTTTATAGATTATTGCCTAGCTGAAACAATTCAACCACGCTGGGATTGTGATGTTGATAATAGTGCTTCCATTAATTTAGGTAGTAAATTAGGTTTTACAAATGCGAGGAAATATAGCATCTATTTTAAAAATAGCCAAAATGTCCAACGGTAAGCTAAAAAGCATTCTTCTTAATTAACAGTGACACAATTTTCGCCTTCTTGTCATACAATAATCGTGGGGTGATTAAATTGCCAAGAGCAAAATACCGTGATGCAGATGTCGCTTTAATGGCGAGGATGATGAGAGCAGAAGCTGAAGGTGAAGGAAAACAAGGGATGTTGTATGTTGGAAATGTCATTGTTAATCGCCTAGTATCAAATTGTTTAGATTTTAAAGATTTAAGATCAATTGACGATGTTATTTATCAGGTACAGGGCGGAAACTATTCTTTTGAAGCGGTTCAAAAAGGGAATATGTTTTATCAACGAGCTAGGGAAACTGAGAAAAGATTAGCGAAACAGAATTTGGATTATTGGAGGCAGCACCCAGCGAAATTTGCCCTCTGGTACTTTAATCCATATGCTCCGTGCCCTCCAACGTGGTATGGCCAACCATTCACTGGTCAATTTAAAAATCATTGTTTCTATGAACCTGCACCGGATACATGTGAAGGGGTTTACACTGGATAGATAATAATTTCGGATTGAGGAGCTTTTGCAAGCTCCTTTTTTTGTTGTAAATTACGCTCGTGCATTTTTGCTATTTCATCGTTGAAGAGTACAACATTAATTACCAAAATTTTGTTGCCTTTTTCTCTGAAATCTTATATGGTAAATATAAATAGTGTAATTTTACACTTTTGAGGAAGGAGGAGGACAAGGCAATGAGAGTTTTGCAAACCATATTCGTGTTTATGGGTGTGTTATTTTTTACTGGAATAATTGCTTTTACTTTTTTATTAAATGGTGCTATTCATTATTTGAATCTTCTTTTCGTACTATCGATTAGCTTCTTTTTACTCTTTACATGTCTAATTTTTGAATGGTTTAAGACGAGGCAGCGGAAAGTATTGTTTTCGACGATTATTGGTGTTGCTGTTATTTTCGCTTCCGTTGCACCGATTAAGTATCACTATAAAATGAGTATGGCTACTGTCGATGCAGAAATCAATGAGTATAACTATGAACCATTCGTAGAGCAGAATAAGGTCGTGAAGAACGATAAAAAAGCAACATTACAATTGGCGGAACCACTTCCACGCTTAGATGGCGCAACGGCAATGTATCCATTATATGCAGCTTTTGTGGAAGCGACATATCCAAAAAAGGACTACCCGTATTATGATAGTGAGGTTAAGGTAAGTCGAACGCCTGAGGCTTATCAAAATTTAATTTCAGGTGATGTTGATGTCATATTTGCTGCGGCGCCATCTGAGTCACAAATTAAATCAGCGGAGATCAATGGGCTGACATTTGATATGACACCGATAGGGCGAGAAGCATTTGTCTTTTTTGTCCATCATAAAAATATTGTTGAAAATATATCCCTTGAACAAATCAAACAAATTTACGCTGGAGAAATAACAAACTGGCGTGAAGTTGGAGGTGCCAATGATTCTATTCGTGCATTCCAACGACCAGCTGATAGTGGGAGTCAGACGACATTAGAAAAAATGATGGGTGATAAAACTATAATGGAGG
Organism: Lysinibacillus sp. NPDC097162; assembly: GCF_044762185.1. NCBI lineage: Bacteria > Bacillati > Bacillota > Bacilli > Caryophanales > Bacillaceae > Lysinibacillus > Lysinibacillus sp. NPDC097162. The sequence continues at coordinate 531,528 of NZ_JBIWDT010000001.1, forward strand.
CTCCAGCAGAAGATGTAGCATCTGGAATGGGCGGTATTATCCATGAGGTATCTCAATATCGCAATTATAAAAATGCAATTGGTTTTACGTTTAGGTATTACTCGACAGAAATGGTCGGCAATAAAGAAATTCAATTACTGTCCATTGATGGTATAGCGCCGACGAAGGAAAATATTCGAAATGGTACATATCCACTAACGTCGGAATTTTATGCCGTGACTACTGGGGCAAAAAACCAAAATGTTAAGCAGTTTATTGAATGGATTGTGTCACCAGAAGGGCAGGCATTAGTTGAAAAGGTTGGCTATGTACCAGTGGAAAGTTTTTAAATTATTTGCTATACTAAAATGACAATTAGATATGATAGTTTTCTAGGGTTCCGTAGCGATAGCTAGTCTGGTCCGAGAGAAAACCACAAAATGTATTTTGTGACACGGAAGGATAAAAGCCTGGGAGATACTGTTGAATAACAGTGTTTCTTTAGGCTTTTTTAATTTGCCTTCAATACTTTGAAGCATTGAAGCTGTTTTGTGTCTCATATCTATAACGAAATGGAGGAATACAAATGAACAAACAATGGATCAGTGTCCTTGTTGCAGCTTTTTTTGAGGTAGGCTGGGTAATTGGCTTAAAGCATGCAACAAGCATACTAGAATGGCTTGGAACAGCTATTGCCATTTTTATTAGCTTTTATTTATTAATTAAGGCTGGAGAGCATTTACCTGTAGGGACGGTCTATGCAGTATTCGTAGGACTAGGAACTGCCGGTACGGTATGCGCAGACAGCTTGCTGTTTGGAGAACCATGGAAGCTAGCTAAAATATTATGTATTGTCGTGTTGCTCGCTGGTGTTGTAGGTTTGAAGCTTGTAACAGGTGAACCAAAGGATAAAGAGGTGAAAGCATAATGGCATGGGTAGCATTAGTTATCGCTGGAATCTGTGAAATGATGGGTGTTTTTATGATTAGTAAATACAATGATGTAAAATCGGTAAAAAATTTAGTATTAATGATTGTGGCTTTTACGGTTAGTTTTTTAGGGCTTGCCTTTGCAATGGAAACATTACCGATGGGGACAGCTTATGCCATTTGGACAGGTATTGGGGCAGCAGGGGGAGCGTTGTTAGGTATGTTCTTTTTCAACGAATCTAAAGATTGGCGACGAATCGTTTGTATTGCCCTAGTTTTAGGAGCCGCCATTTTCTTAAAATTATTATCTTAGTGCCAGTCACCCAAACAATTCTGAAAATTATTTTATGTATAACTAAGTAAAAATCCACGAAGCCTCCTGCGGGAATACACGAAATGTAAGTCGCAACAAACCGCGCGCTAGCGAAGGTTGCAGCTTACATCGTGTCCGCAGAAAGCAAAGTGGATTTTTACTAAATAGAAAACTTATATTTAGCTAGGTGCCCATACTAAGTGCCAGGCACAAAAACAATTTTGCTTATTGTTCTTTTACATCTTTCGTCCATTCAGCAACTTTATCTGGATTATTTTTAATCCATTCTTTTGCTGCATCTTTAGGATCATCACCATTTAAAATGTCTAGCATAACAGCTTCTAAATCTTCTGATGTCCAGTGGAAATTATCTAAAATTGAATATACGTCTGGTTGATCTTCTTTTAATCCTTTACGAACAAATGTATTAATCGTTTCTTCGCCACCATAAACACCTTTTGGATCATCTAAATATTTCAAATCATATTTTGCGAATTTCCAGTGTGGAGACCAGCCAGTAACGATAATTTCTTCTTTATTTTTAATTGCTTTTGAAAGCGCAGTTGTCATAGCACCTGAAGATGAAGTTAATAGATTCCAATCTGCAAGGTTATCATATTCCTCTTGTGCTTTTTCAGTTGCCGCCGTAATACCGGCACCAGGCTCAATTCCTGTAATTGTATGATCTGCTTCATTTGTTAAATCTTCAATTGAATTTACATCCATATAGCTTGGGACAACTAAGCCAATTTTTGCACCAGCAAGGTTTTCACCTAGCTCGTCTAAATCTTTTTTATATTTTTCGTATTGTGTTCCATGTGTATGTGGAAGCCAAGCAGCGACCATGCCATCAGCTTCACCTTTTGAAACAGCTTCCCACATAATTGCGTTATCTAGTGGTGTTAATGTAACGTCATACCCTAAGTCTTCTAAAACTTGACCGACAACGTTAGTCGAAGCGATTTCTGTATCCCACTCAACGTAGGCTAAATTTACATCTTTCGAATCCTCATTCTTAGTCGAATCGCTCTCACTACATGCAGCTAGCATAAAGCCAAGCCCTAAAGCCATCCCTAATTTTGATAATGTTTTCAGTTTCATCGAATCTTCCTTTCTTTCCTCAATATTTAGCATTCTAGCAAAACACAAAACGTCTGTAGTGCGCTATGTGTATTTGCCTATATGCTCTTTTACAGCTCTTTCTTTCTATTAAAGCTTTGAGTTAAGCGATCGATAATAATCGCGAAAATCACGAGTCCTAAACCTGCAACGAAACCATTCCCTACTTGTGTACGTTGCAATGCTGTTAATACTTCACGACCAAGTCCTGGTGCTCCAATCATAGAAGCGATAACTACCATTGAAAGTGATAGCATAACGGTTTGGTTAATGCCGGCCATAATTGTTGATTTAGCAAGCGGAATTTCCACCTTAAACAACTTTTGCCCTGCAGTACTGCCGTATGAATCCGCAGCTTCCACTAATTCTTTTGGTACTTGTCGAATCCCTAGATTTGTCATACGTACAGTAGGAGGTAAGGCAAAAATAACGGATGCAAATACACCTGGCACAATGCCAATTCCGAAAAAGGCAACTGCGGGAATTAAGTAAACGAAGCCAGGCATCGTTTGCATGAAATCAAGAATCGGTTTAATAATATTTTCGGCAACGCTTGACTTGGACATTAAAATACCAAGTGGTATACCAATGATGATAGAAATGATACTAGAAAATAAAACAAGAGTTGTGGTTTCCATGAGATGTTCCCATAAGCCTTGGTTATAAATAAATAAAAGGCCTATTAGTGTAAAGCTTGCGAGCCCAAATTTTTTGCCTACAGCGAAAAACGCTAAAATAACGACAAGTAAAATGAGAATAATAGCGGGAATGCCAATTAATAAATCAGTGACCTGGTTCATGAGTAGTTTTCCGTATTTTTGAATCACATCAAAGAATGCTGAAAAATTACTCGTCAACCAGTCCATAGCTGACTCTACCCATGGGGCAAGTGGTAAGGTTGGAATTTTGTCTAAAAAATTATTCATGTGTTACTTCCTCCTCAGTGAATGTTGAAAGTGCTTCGATAACAACACCTCGGATAAGAACACCAAGTAAGCGTTCATCTTTAACAACTGCAATAGGAGTAGGGGAATTATGAATCAAACCTAAAATATCCTGTAAAAGCATATCTGGTGGAACGGTTATCATCTCGGATTGAACAATCGAATGTACCGTTTGTTCCTGTTTTTTAGCAGCCGCTAGTGCGTCATCTGCGGTAATAAAGCCTTTCAAGTGTCGATTTTTATCAACTGCTATCAGTAAACTAACAGTTTCTTGGCGCATTCTTTTCAGCGCTACTGTAGGTCCATCAAGATCGACATTGACGTAGACAGGTCGAACCATCACGTTTTCAGCTGTTAATACTTTAGAGCGATCGACATCTTCAACGAACGTTTTTACGTAATCATTTGCTGGATTCGTTAAAATTTCTTCACCAGTCCCGATTTGAATAATGGAACCATCTTTCATTATGGCAATACGATCACCTATGCGAAGCGCCTCATTTAAATCATGCGTGATAAATAAAATTGTTTTTTTCAATGTTCGTTGTAAATCTAGTAATTCATCTTGCATTTCTTTACGAATCAAAGGATCGAGAGCGGAAAATGCTTCATCCATTAATAAAATCTCTGGGTCGTTTGCGAGTGCACGTGCTAAGCCTACACGTTGCTGCATCCCGCCTGATAGTTGGTTTGGATATTGATCTTTATAGGCAAGTAAGCCTGCATTTGCAAGAGCTTGTTCGGCTTTTGCTTTGCGCTCTTCTTTTGAAATGCCTCTAACTTCAAGGCCGTATTCGGTATTTTGTAGAAGTGTACGGTGAGGGAATAAACCGAAGTTTTGAAAAACCATACTCATTTTGCTTCGTCGTGCGGTTCGTAAGCTTTCTTTCCCCATTTTAGAAATATTTTCTCCATCGATAAAAATATTGCCGCTTGTAGGTTCGATAAGTCGATTTAACAGTCTAATCAGCGTTGATTTACCGCTACCTGATAAGCCCATGATAACGAAAATTTCCCCTTCATTTACAGTAAAGCTGGCATCATATACACCAACTGTTGCACCTGTTTCTTTTAAAATATCTGTCTTGCTTTTTTGTTGTTTGACGAGTTCTAAAGCTTGGGGAATATGTTTACCAAATACTTTAGAAACATGTTCTACTTTTATTTTTTCCATAGAACCACTCCTTTCGTGCGCTAATCCCACTTGTATAAGCTGTGAGATATCAATCTCAAATAGTAGGGAAGATGTTACTTTTATAAAACGAACTATCAAGCGGATAATGAAAATCCATATGACAATTGTTTCGTTTTCATTACACTATTTGAGGATAATGATAACCAAAAATAAACAAGTAACAACTTAACACTAACAAAAGGTTGTTACTTTTGTCAAATCGCTAAATAAGAAAAAAACCGCATAAACGCTGTTATATCAGCGCTTATGCGGATTTTAATTTGGATATAAAAAACTCTGTACGCGGCCTAAACTTTCGTCATTGCCAATAAAATAAATAATATCTCCTTCTTCAAATGAAGCATACGGTCCAGGTGAAAGTAATAATTCATTTCCACGGCGAATACCGACTATTGTGCTAGACGTATTTTGCCAAAAATTTAATGCTTGCAAAGTTTGATGAATACAAGGACTTTCAGCAGTCATTTCAATTTGATATGGAATAAAGGGATTGACCGAGCGGAAATGTTCCGTTCGACTAATAAGTTGTTTCGTTTTTTCTTGTAAATGCAACAATTCATGTTGTTGCTTTTGAATACTTATTAAAAGCTCATTTTGTAGCTCATGAACGGATTGGACATCTTGGAATTGTCGGACAAAGCGTGCCGCCATTTCATACGATTTAATGATGACACCACTACCTTTGGAAGCTTCCACAATTTCTAAATCTTGCAAAACTGCTATCGCTCTTCTTGCTGTTTCAGCCGATACATTGTATTGGCTAGCTAATGAAGATCTTGCATAAATTTTATCACCAATTTGATATTTTTTTTCTACAATTTTTGAGGCAAGGTCCACCGCAATTTGCTGGTATTTTGGCTGCCTTACTTGAACATTTTTTTCTAAGTTCATGCTTAAACTTCCTTTCGTCATAACAAACCTACCTCCGCTTATTATAGACTAGCCTGCACAGAAAAAATAGCACCTCCATAAGCTATTAGTATATGATTTAAGCATCATTTAACAGCTTTTTAATAAGATATGATATTTTAATAAAAAAGGGCTGTTGATTGACAGTTTTCAGTTATTATTATAAACTAAGTTACGTTAAGTAAGTTATGTAAGTAGAAGCGTTTAATTAGCAAATTAACTAAATGTTTAGAATAGAAAGTTGGCGATAAATATGACAATTACTACTAAAGTAGTGGATATAGTGAAAGACAAAATGACAATTGTAAAGCATTCTGAGACAGAAAATATTTGTCTAGTAGGTCCAGTAAAGTTACCTATTAAGCAAGGTGAATTTTCAGCGACTTTTCAATGGTATAACTGGTTAAAGGTTGATGGCAATTTGTCAAAAGAAGAAATTATGGATGGGCTAGCAACGGCAAATTTAGCATTTTCTCAGCAATCATCCGTACTAGTTTACGGTGATTTCGCCCATGAAGAAAATGCTTTAATCCGCATGCATAGTATTTGCCATACTGGCGATATATTTGGTAGCCAACGCTGTGACTGTGGTTTTCAATTACATGAATCTATGAAAATGATTGTCGATCATGGATGCGGAGCGATTTTCTATTTAGCCGATCATGAAGGACGTGGCATCGGTCTATTTTCTAAATCTCTTGCTTATTTATTACAGGAAGAAGGTTTAGATACTGTAGAAGCAAACCTTGCACTTGGCTTCCAAGATGATACGCGGTCGTATGAAGAAGCGGTTACGGTATTAACGGCTCTTCGTTCGAAGCCTGTTACATTGATTACAAACAATCCGAAGAAGCTATCTGCTTTACAGATGCACGGTTTAGCAGCAGATGGACATATCCCGTTATGGGGAGGTTTGACTGAGACAAATCGCTTTTATTTAGATACTAAGGTAGAAAAATCTGGTCATATTCGGAAGTGAAGTAAGTGGAGGGTACAAAGATGACGACAGATGAAAAATACATGCAGTTAGCATTAGATTTGGCAGCGAGTGCAAGAGGGAATACGAACCCCAATCCTCTTGTAGGAGCTGTTATTGTAAAAGATGGTGTTATCGTAGGCACGGGCTTACATCGAAAAGCGGGCGAACCGCATGCGGAAGTGCATGCCTTTCGTATGGCAGGAGAGCATGCAAAAGGTGCTACTCTTTATGTAACGCTAGAGCCATGTTCACATTACGGTAAAACGCCCCCTTGTGCTAATTTAGTCAAGGAATCAGAAGTGAGCCGCGTTGTAGTAGCGATGCAAGATCCTAATCCAGCTGTAGCAGGTAATGGTATTCAATTATTGCGTGATGCAGGTATTGAGGTTGAAGTAGGTGTGTTAGAAGAAAAATCACGACGTTTAAACGAACGCTTCATACACAATATGATAACAAAACGACCTTTTATTATCTCAAAATACGCTATGACATTAGATGGGAAAATCGCAGCACATACGGGGCATTCTAAATGGGTAACTGGTGCAGAAGCTCGAGAGGATGTCCACCATATTCGTCACGAAGTAGATGCAATATTAGTCGGCGTTGGAACAGTGATTGCTGATAATCCATCTTTAACAACGAGACTAAACGATCGCCACGGCAAAAATCCAATACGCATCATTATGGATAGCTCTCTTCGCACACCTGCACATGCCAATGTTCTAAATGTAGAAGAAGCGAAAACGATTATTGTATGCAGTGAGGATGTTATGCAAGAGCAAATCGACATTTTAGAGGCTAAAGGTGTCACTGTTCTACCTGTTCGAAAAAGTAATGAAGGTCTTCATATTGATGATATGTTAGAAAAGCTTTATGTACTTGGAATTACTGATATTTTAGTCGAGGGTGGAAGTGCAATTAATGCTTCATTTTTACAAAATGCTGCCATCGATAAATACGTTATTTACGTAGCACCTAAGGTTTTAGGTGGAAGTTTATCTTTAACGCCAATTGCGGGCTATAATGCAGCCACAATGGATGAAGCGTGGGATGTAGAATTTGCTTCTTTCGATAAGGTGGGGCAAGATTTACGCATTATTGCTTATCCGAAAAAAGGTGAAGGTAAGTGAAATTTCATGCAGATGTATGTATAGTAGGGGCTGGACCAAGTGGTGCACTTCTTGCGCATTTGCTAGCGAAAAAGGGTCTGTCCGTGATACTGCTAGAGCAAAGCTCCGCACTTGGGCAGGCTTTTCGCGGTGAACATTTAAATGAAGAGGGCGAGACGGTTCTCAAAAATCATCATCTTTTTGAAGCGATAGAAGCGCTCGGTTTATTACGAATGGAAAAACTAGAATATTATGCGAAGGGCGAAGCGTTTAAAACAATTTTTCCAGATGCTTCTGTAGGACATTTAGGTATTCACGTTCCTCAAGCACATTTGCTTAAAGGCATACTCCAACATACAGTTCACTTCCAAAATTTTAAGTGTTTCCTAAATACAAAGGTGACAACACTAAAGACAGATTCTTCAGGACGATATGTCGGCGTTATCGCGACAAAGGACGAAGAAACGATTGAAATTAAGAGCCAGCTTATAATAGGAGCAGATGGCCGATATTCTACAATTCGCAAGCGAGCACATATTGCTATTCAAAAGCACAAGCATGGTTTTGATTTACTATGGGCAAAAATTCCTGCACCACAAGGTTGGGAGCCGGCAATTAAAATGGCGCTCATTGATGATATGCAATTGTCGCTTTTCTCACAGACAGGGGGCAATATTCAAATTGGTTGGAATATTAAACAGGGTGATTTTCCGCAGCTTAGAAAACAGGCAATTACGCCGTTTATTAGCCAGCTTATAAAAGCTTTTCCTGAATTAGAGGAAACCGTTCCTCACCATATTCGTTCATGGCAAGATTTTGTCTTACTTGATGTGTTTAGTAGTCATTGTGACTGTTGGGGGACACAAGGACTTGTCCTTTTAGGCGATGCCGTTCATACGATGACACCTACTGGCGCATTCGGCTTAAATAGCGCGCTAAAGGACGCTGATTGTCTTGCTTCATTACTCAATAAGGACACTATTCAACAATTTAATGTGAGAGATTTTCAGCAACTGCGAGAACAGGCCATTGAAGAAGTATTGGCGCAGCAAATTGAAAAAGAACAAACTTTTGCCTTTCACTTTATAGACCAGGCATCTTGAAAGGAAGAAAATATAGATGAAATTTGGCTTTGATATAGATGATACGTTGATCGATTTACGTGCACATGCCTTTTTGCTTTATAATAAAAAGCTAGGCAAAAATATAGCAGACGAAACCTTTCAAGCTTTGCAAAGAGTAGAGATTCATGAGCCCTTTGGATTAACAGATGCAGAGGGCTCAGCAATGTGGAACAGTTCATTGGATGAAATCTATTTTACAGATTGTCCAATTTTCGAAGCGGCCCTTGAAACATTGCAAGCATTACATCAGCAAGGACATGAAATTTATTATATTACGTCACGTCCAAAACAATATTGTCAACAAACGCAACAATGGATGAAAGCGCAAGGTTTCCCTGTAGAAGAGGGTCATTTCTATTGTGGTATGCAGGATGTGGAGAAAGTAGCTATTATTAAAGAGCTTGATTTAGATGTTTACGTTGATGATAAACCGGCAGTGTTAGAAACGTTACAAGGTATTAAGACGAAAGTAATATTAAAAAATCAATCGTATAATCAGCTTGTAGTATTGCCGCGATTGCATCATTGGCATGAGTTTTTAAGCATAATCAATGACTGAAATGTGCATGGACAAACGAAGAAAAGTGTTAGATTGACTACGATCAATCTAACACTTTTTTGCTGTTCACGTTAATGTTCGTCTCAGCGGATGTTTTCTTTGGATGTAGCCTGGGCCCGTTTGACTTTCCACATTTTAATGATAGACTTTCGAACAAGAGAGGTGATTTCTTTGAATATTTGGATATGCGATGACGAAAAAGCAATAACGAATGCGATTGCATCTAAAATTAAACTACGTTACCCTAACGCCCAAATTAAACAATTCCAAAATGGGCTTGAATTATTAAATCAAGTCGGTTCTTTTGATGTATTATTTTTAGATATCGAAATGCCTGATATCAAAGGTATAACCGTAGCTGAAAAATTAAGAGCTCGCCAGCAGCTAAACCCAATTATTTTTGTAACTGCCTTTGAACAATATGTTTTCCAAGCATTTGATGTTCAAGCATTTCATTATTTATTGAAACCATTTGACACGAAAAAATTTTACGAGGTATTACATACAGCACTTGAAAACCGTTCTAGTCAATCTATAGATTCCCCATATCTTGTTATTAAATCTGGCTTTGACTTAAAAAAAGTTTTTTACCACGAAATCTACTACATTGAAGTATTCGGTCGTAAACTTACAGTGCATAAAGAAAATAGCTCATACACATTTATAGGGCGACTCAAACAGTATGAAGAAAATCTCGGCAACAGCTTTTTCCGAATCAATCGCTCTTATTTAGTCAACCTCGACTATATTACAAGCTATACTAAGCAACAAATTATACTAGATAATGGAACTATATTAACACTTTCGCAAAAGAAATATACACAGTTCATTCAAACTTATATGGATTACATACAGCAAAAAGGATATATACATACATGATTAGTTATAGTTACTTTGAAATGGTAAACAATATATTTAATTGGTCTATGCAATTTTGTACCGCCTATTTTTTCTACCGTTTTTGTCGAATTTTTATTCAGCATTCGTATTTACTAATTATTTCAATCGGCTATTTTATCACGGTTATAGTACTAGAATGGTTTATAGGTGATATTTCAAATTTTGGCGTCTATTTATTTGCATCATTAACTGCTTTTTTATTATTACTACCACTAAAAAATAACTCTGTCTATTTAAAGTTCTTCATTGTCATTACTTATTTTTCAATACGGTGGATGGCACCAACGATTGTCATTATTTTGTACCGCCCAATTAGTGATCTATCGCTTTACTTAGTAGAAAAATGGATTATTCCCCACCTGTTCGATGTAACAATAGGGTACTTTAGCTATACAATTTGGATGATGCTTGTGCTACTTGCTTTATACATCATTGGTTTATGGTGTGTCATTCATTTTTACGAAAAATGTATACATATGCATCCACGTATGTTTGAAAATCGGGAAATTTTACTACTTATTCTTCCACCACTTATTGGAATGTCGAGCTATTTTATGATGAACAAGTATCATCAGGTCATAGGCGACCCAATCGACCCAGACGTTATTGATCAGTTTTTAAAATATTGGGGAGTCCATAATTGCATCATAATAGCAGCAATGTTTGGTGTGCTTATTTTAGTGCAAAAACTGGACTTACAACGTGTACAACAGCAAAAGCAGCTAGTACTTGTAAATCAATCCCAGCAGCTACAAGCCCATCTTCAAAGTATCGATGCCCTATACAAAGACATGCAACTGTTAAAACATGATGTAAAAAACCATTCGGCCACAGTAGAGAGGCTTATTGAAACGAAACAATTAACAGAAGCTAGTATTTATTTAAACAGTATGCAACAGCAGATGGATTCAAAAGTGACGCAATCTGTTACTGGTCATGCGATTGTTGACTTATTAATTCAAGAAAAAATAAAAAAAGCGCAGGCACAATCTGTTGTGATTGAGTCTACGTTCACGTATCCAAGCTATGTACATTGCGATGTATATGATTTGTGTATTATTCTTCATAACGCACTAGACAACGCACTGACTGCTACAAAAGATCGCCCTAGTGCTTCGATTAGTATTCATTCGATACAACATAAATGTACGTATATTTTAACAATTAAAAACCCAATACCCGCTTTTGTGAATGAAAACAACTATCAGGGTGGACTTGGTCTTCAAATTATACAAGATATCGCCAAAAAATATAATGGGGACATTCAAATCAATACAGACCATCAAGTGTTTGAATTACATGTTTTGCTACATTTTCATGCACAATTATAATCCTTTTACTCTCTATGCTAAGCATAGGGAGTATTTTCATTCATGACATGTAAAACGTTTTTCATGACACATTTAAACATTTCAGACTAGTTGCGTCGAAATAAAAAGTAAGATTTTAATTCGAGGTGATTGTATGTCCATCTATACTAATAGTTATTTACCTATCCAAAATTATTTAGCGAAAGTCGTAAGTAATCCAAAATTAAATTTGTCTGCGCAACAAAAAAAGACTTTCCAAGAAGTTTTAAATGAGACGACGCAACATTTTACTAAAGAAGCGGCTAAAACAGATGCTCTGACTATGCAAAACAGTCAAATGTGGAAATTAATTGGGGCTGCTAGTATGAATAGTGCAGGCTTTAGTGATTTATTAATGTCAGGTATCAATAATAGTTTTTTAGGAACTTCCTCTAATCCTTTAGATAATTTAACAAATGGGTTTAATCTAAGTACATTTAATTCATCAAATTATCTAAGTAACTTTTATTACCCAAAAAATAAGTCAAGTAACAATGCTAACTTCTATAATATTTATAGTAAATTAAATGAAATTAGTAACAAATTTTAAATTCATTATTTACGAAAGGAATGTATTCTATGTATATTACATCAAACCATGGCGCAACTGTTGCTAAATATGCACAATCCATATTATCCAATCCAAAACTCCAATTATCTGAACAACAAAAGTCAGATGTGGAGGCAATCGTAAAAAAGCACGACCCGCAAAAATCAGAAACTTATACAAAAGCTGCCTCGCTTTCTTCACTTACGGCTAATCCTTATAATCCATTTTACGGTGTAAATGAGCCAGCGAATCCATATAACTACTCAGCAGAAGGTATGTTTAAAGCCAATTCTACAAGCAAATTTCATCAATTTAATAATCTCGCGAAATTAAACGAGCAAGTGGATGTCAGACAAAGCGCTGCAATGCATAAATTCGAACTTCTTCGTTCTCAATTATAGGGAGGCTGGAAATAAGCCTCAATAAAATAAGGAACCAGTTTTTAGTTTTTTAAGGGCTAATTTGCGTTTCTATTTTCCTGTTTGTGGAGAATCAAAGGTTGAAACGAAATAGGTTTTGCATTACTACCAGCAAATTTTTGGAGATACTTGGACGTTTACAAGGATATAGGATACCAAAGAAAAAAAGAGAAATCGGATGTCATCGATTTCTCTTTTTCTTAATATAAGCTAGTTATATCTCAGCCTCTTCGTTTGTTTAAATAAAACGAGCAATATCTTTTAACGGTAAACGAGACGAGCCATAAGCAGGTGCAGCACCTTTACCGATAGCAATAAGGACTACAGGGAAAATATGCTCTGGTAATTCAAATCTTTCAGCAAATTTCGCTTTATCAAAACCGCCCATTGTCACAGTATCATAGCCTTTTTCTTTGGCGATAAGCATAAGTTGCATTGAAATAAGACCTGCATCAAATGTAGCAATATTTTTTCGTACTTCTAATGGGGCAGATGGGTAAGTGCGTAGGGTATTCGCAATCATTAAATCCTTCTGTGCATCACCCATATGACCTTCTGCGACATTTTGTGTATAAATTTGTTCAACTTGTTGATACATTTCGGCATTTCCTAACACCGCAATAACTGCTGATGATGTTTCAACTTGTTCTTGGTTATTGGCAATAGCACGAAGCTCTGTTTTCACTGCTTCATCTTGAATAACAAGAAATCTCCATGCTTGTAGATTGCTAGATGACGGTGCACTTGTTGCTTCTTGAATGATTTCTTCAAGCTCTGCTTGAGGTATTTTAAAAGTAGGATCATAAACACGCACTGATTTTCGATCCTCCATAATTGTATATAGATTCGCTTTGTTATTTGTTATTGACATAATGTCCTCCTTAAAACTTACTAATGGTAAGTTGATAATTAGAATCTTACCATTAGTAAGTTTATACGTCAAATAAAAAATTTTGTGTGTTACAATAGAAATACGGAATTTAAAAATGGGAGGTTATTATATGACTAAATCTAATTGTTCACATATATGTAGTAGCTACCATCAGGCAATTGAATTTATAGGAAAACGTTGGATGGGCATGATCATCTATACGTTATTGCCTGGTCCAAAAAGGTATCATGAAATACATGCCACTATCCCTGGCATTTCTGATCGTTTGCTAACAGAACGTCTAAATGAGCTTGTTCAAGCAGGACTAATCGAGAAAAAATATATTGATTCATCGATAAAAAAAGTAGAATATGCGTTAACACCGAACGGCTTAGCGTTTCAGGAAGTCATTCTGTCTATTCAAAAATGGATTGATTTATGTGATTTTGAACAAACTACGAAAGAGTCAACATAAAAAAGACAAAATACCTTAAGGGGGTGGCACTCTTAAGGTATTTTGTCTTCTTTTATAGAAATTATTTAGTTTTCCTATACATCTTACTTAAAGCAATTGAAGTCCAAGGTAGGTTGCTTTGTAATTTAGATGATCCTAATTATTCTACATTCATATACAATACAAATAATTCCTTTCCGTTGTTCCATAAAGCATTGATTTCATATAATATCCGTCGTTAGATGGCATCGTTATTTTTTCCTCTTCAATTTCACATGCGTGGCATTCTGGTTGTTTATGAACATCATTTGGAAATACATTGCATCTGTTCACCAATCCTGATGAATGCAGTAAATCCATCATAGCATCGTTTTGTTGAATTTTACTATTTTCAATGGACTACGTTGAACAAACAAAAGAGACTGTAGGCAAACTCACATTGTAAGTTTATCTACAGTCTCATACTTTAGTAATCTATTTAACGTTCGGTAATATTTTATTTAAAAGAATGGCAGCTAGAGCAGCGGTTGCTACTGGTGAGCCAAATAAATATTGAACCGTTGTTGGTAAAGAATATAAGAAATCTTTCGGTAGTAATGTTAACGCTAATGTTAAAATGACTGGTACAGCGATGACGTACATTTCTTTTTCGCCGATGCGTTCATTTTTCATTACTTGTAACCCACTAATCGCAATGATGCCACAAACGATAACGAAGACACCACCGATAACTGCCGATGGAATAGCAGAAATTAATGCCGCTAATTTACCAGAAAAACCGAACAAAATAAACCAAGCACCTGCAGCAATAAAGACACGACGACTTGCAATACCTGTAATGGAAATAACACCTGCATTCGTTGAATAGCCTGTTACTGGTGTCGAACCTAATAATGAGGCGATGAAACAGCCGATACCTTCTCCGATTACCCCACGATTTATTTGTTTATCTGTCAATGGTTTTTCAATGACATTACTAACCGCAAACCATGTACCAGTTGTTTCAGCCAATAATACAATATAAATAATGATCATTGTCAAAATAGCTGAAAAGTTAAATGTAAAGCCAAAATCTGCGAAAGGAATTTGTGGTAAGCTAAACCACTTTGCTTTTCCAACTGCTGATAAATCTAATACACCCATTATATTAGCAGCGATACAACCTATAAGTAACGCTATAATGACAGATGCGATACGAAATGCACGACCTTTTTGACGGAACACAGAGCCTAGCATTACACAAACAATTAATACGATAGCTGAAATAAGAGCTAAATAAATATTTTGGTTAATCGTAGCACCAGCACCTTCAAAAATATTACTACTTAAACCAACTGGCATTAGCGATAATCCAACAACGAAAATAATTGTACCTCCTACAATTGGAGGAATAAAAGTTTTAACAATTTTATTGAAAATACCTGTATAGCCTAAAATAATGACAAAAATTGCACCAATTAAGCTTGCTCCTAACACAGAGCTCCAACCAAGTTCGCCACTGCCACTAGCGGCATAAATACCTACAATCGCACCTAGTGGTACATAAGACGGCCCTTGTGCGATCGGAAGCTTCATGCAGAAATGAGTTTGAACAATTGTCGCAATCCCTGCTGCAATAAAAGTCGATTGTATCAATGCACTTGATTGACCTGATTGCAAACCAATTAACATCGCAATAAGGAAGGGAACTACATAGACGTCCATTGCCATAACATGCTGTAAACCTAGAAGAACTGATTGGCTAAATGGCACTTTTTCATCGGGTAAAACGGTTAAATGCGTGGTATTACTTTTATCGTTTGCTAGATTGTTTTTTTGCGTTTCCACTAAGATGTACACCTCAAAGTTTAAGTTTTTATTATAATGATTAGTATTTTTATCTTTGTTCGTGACCTCCACCTGCTGCTACAGCAAAGGGGAGAGTATTGTTTGTGTTAAATTATTTGCTTCTTTCATGAACTTTCGTTCCTTGCACCCACACTTCACGAATATTTTCAGGACGAACAAGATACATGATTTTTTGGAAGATATCGATCAATTCTTCATTTTTATCGTAGATTGGAAGTTTGGCAGATGCTATTTTTGTATCGATTACTTGAACATCCCACGTAAAGTTTTCTTGTAAGCGACCAACTGGTAGGCTTAAACTTTCACCACCGCCAGCTGTTGCTAAATAAAATGCTTCATTAATTGTAATGCGTGAATCTGGCACGCCACGTTTGTCTGCAGGTAGCGCTGTATCAACACCATCTTCCAACATTCTAGATGACATAACAGCTTGTTTTGCATTATCGAAAAGACTCGGAGAGAAGCCACCCGAAATATCTGATCCTAAACCAATATCCACCCCTTTTGAATGGAAACGGGCAATTGGAATGACACTGTTTGCAAAATAAGCATTTGAGATTGGACAATGACCGATCGCTGTACCTGTTTCAGCAAATAATTCTGCATCTTCATCGTTTAAAAAATTGCAATGTGCCATAACAGACTTATCACCTAATAAACCGAAGTCATGTAACGCATAGGCGTCATTTTTGTTGAAGCGGTCCTGTACATAACCATGCTCCCAATCGCTCTCACTACAGTGAGATTGGATATGAGTATCATATTTAGCAGCCAATTCACCTAAACCTTTTAATGCACTATCTGTACAACTTGGAATAAAGCGAGGCGTTACAACGGGATATACACCTTGTTTTGTAGTTTTTGCTAATTCTTTAACAGCTAAAATAAATTCTTCTGTGTCTGCTAATGCTGTATCTGTGTTTGCATCACGATAAAATTCTGGGTTTTGTTCAGGGTCATCCATGACAACTTTCCCAACTAGACCACGTTGTCCTTTTGTAGCACATATTTCAGCTAACAATAAGCTCGCCTCTTTATGGACAGTTGCAAAGTATAACGATGTAGTTGTGCCATTGGCAAGTAGGGTACTAACTAAATCTTCATAGACCTCTTTGGCAAATGCTAAATCAGAGAACTTAGATTCGATTGGAAAGGTATATGTGTTTAGCCAGTCATTTAGAGGAATGTCTAAAGCAGTTCCAGCTTGAGCCCATTGGGGTGCATGTACATGCAAGTCAACAAAGCCTGGGAAGAAATACTGTCCGTCAGTTAATTGATGGAAATTGTCTTTCCCTTCGTATGTATTTAGTAAGGTTTGATATTCAGGATGTTCCGGTGCAATAGTTTTTTCTATCATGCCGTCTGCGTTAATGCAAAAAAGATAATCTTTTAATATTTGTACTTCTTTTGAAGACTTACTTGAAAAAGCAGTCCCTTTAAAAATTTGCGTATATTCACTCATGGTTTACACCTCAATGTTCGTATTTTAGTATCAGCAGGGAATATTATAGGACAATTAAAGTGTAAAGTCTATAAAAAAACGAATAAAAGCTTTTTGATTTAATAGAGATTTAAGGGGAATTAACATAAAATGAAAAGAGTTTTACAACAATTTTATGGAATGGAAATATATAGTGATATGGAAGAGAAATGAGGGGTTGGCATCCTAGGGATTTTTAAATAAAATATAAGTGAGAATTATTATCAATTAAAGGTGGTGTAGACTATCGAAGACGCTTGGAAATTAATGTTGCTGTATTAAATAAAGTAGAAGTTTCCTAGAAAAAGGTAATTAAATCAACTAGTAAAGTTGTAAAATACCAATCACTATTAACATTCAATTAATTTTTTTAGAGGGAATGTGATTAAGTATGTATGGTAAAAAGGTTATTATTATAGTGGGATTATGTCTTCTCGTTTTTTTGATCATTCTATTTACCATAATTAGTTTAAGAGCCAATTATTAATTAAATAGATTTACCAAAAGACTCAAGTGTAAATACTTGAGTCTTTTTTGTGAAAAAAATCGGTGCAACATATATAAAATATTGTTTTATAAATTGATTACTGGAAAAATTTTATAAATTATATGTTTGCTTTATTAATATTCATTAAGTATCCTTTTATTAACAATAAAAAGGGGAGGGGATGCAATGAATCGTCAACATATAGGGGTATTATTTGGAGGAGTATTGTTGCTCGTAGTAGCAATGGGCATTAGCCGTTTTGCTTTTACGCCTATTTTGCCATTTATGCGGGAGGATGTCGGTTTTTCATTTAATGTTGCCGGCTTTTTAGCATCCAGTAATTATATTGGTTATTTTATTGGTGCATTGTGGGCTGGATTTATCTATCGACAAAAGAAAAATTTTTTACTGTTGAGTGTTGTGTTAAACGTCATTTCTGTTGTCCTTATGGGGCTAATTGAAATTTATAGTGTTTGGCTTGTCCTGCGCTTAATTGCGGGGATTACAGGAGGCCTTATATTTGTTTTAACATCTAGTATTATTATGGATTATTTAGCTAAACAGTCACTGACAAAGTGGTCAGGTTATTTATTTAGCGGTATAGGGCTTGGCATTGCCATATCTGGCTTGTTAGTACCTTTCATTGAAGTACGTTTTGCGTGGCAAGGTACTTGGATTGGCTTAGGAATTTTATCAGCACTTTTATTAATTATTACATTGATCTTATGGAGAAATTTACAAGTTCACGATAGCGTGAAAGTTACTAAATCGTCTGATACAAAAATGTCGCGAGGTTTTATGCCTTGGCTTATTGCTGCATATGGACTTGAGGGGCTTGGCTATATTATTACAGGGACATTTTTAGTAGATATTATTCATAATATTCCATCGCTCCAAGCGTATTCTTCTTATAGCTGGGTCATTGTTGGTGTAGCGGCAATTCCATCTGCCCCAGTTTGGACAGTTTTATTAGAAAAGTTTTCCGCAACTAAAATATTGTTTGTGGCATACATATTACAAGTGCTAGGGATTTTGTTGCCGGTATTTTCACAAACAGTGTGGAGTGTTTTATTGTCTTCATTTTTATTTGGCTTAACATTCGTTGGTATTGTAACATTAACAACCGCATATGCTAGACAGCTTTTTCCAACCCAGAGTGGTCCAGTCGTGTCAGTATTAACAACATTTTATGCATTCGGACAAATAATCGGGCCAATAATTGCTGGACAGCTTGTAGTAATATACAACAGCTATAAAGCAGCACTCATATTTGCTGGAGTTATTGTATTCTTAGCATTGTTAGTGATGTTATGCGGTAAATGGATCGTCATGAAACAACAAGAAAAAATAGCAAATTTAAACGTACAATCTACACCTTAATTACGGTGCCTAATTACGGTGCCAGGCACCTGGAATATTCAGAATTGTTTGTGTGCCTGGCACTCTTATCATTTTTTCCTAAATCGACAAAATGTTATAATTGAGGTAAATCAATTGGAGTGATGCGAATGAGTGTAAAGACTTTACGTAAAATCCCACTTGAGAGATTTGTAGATTTAAAGGTAGATTATGCATTTAAACAATTTTTTTGCACTGAGCAGAATAAAAACATTACTGTGGCTTTCCTAAATGCTATTTTAGATCGCACTGGTCGTAACGCTATTAATGAGATTTCTTTTATGAGGCAAGAATTTGGTAGCGAGCATGTAGATGATAAGCAATCACGCTTGGATATTTTAGTTAAAACACAAGAAGATCTATTTATTAATGTAGAAATTCAACTAACAAATCAATACGATATGATGAAAAGAACACTGTATTATTGGTCAAGAATTTATACTTCACAGCTTCGTAAGGGGATGGGGTATCACAAACTACGACCAACAATTACTATCAATATTTGTAATTTTAGTTTATTTGAACAAACAGAAGATTATCATTCTATTTTCCAACTTTACGACAATCAGGGGAAGTTTAAAATGGATGATGTGCTGGAAATACATTTTATCGACATGAATAAATTTATAAAGCAATGGTATGCAAAGCAATTAAATTCGTGGGAAAATGCACTTGCGAAATGGTTAATGCTACTAGGAATGGTCGATGTACGCAAAGAGAAAGTCTATGAAGAAAATTTGGAATTGGAGGCGCTCGCCATGAAAGATGAGGAGTTATTCAATGCTTTTAATGTTTGGCAAGATTTAAGTCAGTCACCTGAAGATTATTATGCTTACCAATCTCGTTTGAAATACATCCTTGATGAAGCGGCGAAGCTAGAAGATACAAAACATATAGCGGAGCAAGAAGGGCTATTAAAAGGATTAGAACGGGGAATAGAACAAGGATTAAAACAAGGAATAGAAAAAGGAATAGAAAAAGGAATAGAAAAAGGAATAGAAAAAGGAATAGAGCAAGGAATAGAACAAGGTATAGAGCAGGGCATTGAACAAGGTATCAAACACGGAGAAAAAAAGATGCAGACGGAAATTGCATTGAAATTATTAAAAAGAAACACCGATCTTGAAACAATCGCAGAATTAACAGAGCTAACTGTTACTGAAATTGAGCAGTTAAAAGGATTATACGATTAATATTTTAGGTGCCAGGCACTCGCAATTTTCAGAATTGTTTGGGTGCCTGGCACTTATTATATTTTCTTTTTACGATTCAACATAAAGAAGAATAGACGTATTAGTAGCAAGCTATAAATAAAAATCCAAATAAATTGCCAATAAAAGATGGCTGGAATTGCTTGAAGGCTATCATCTGAACTCATCATTTCTAAAGAAAGATGTACAGGGGGGAATAGCCATATAAAACCCTTTACTTCATGTTTCAAGGAGACAATTGCTATTGAAATGATTAGAATACTAAGAACACCCCACCAAGAATTTTGCTTATTTTTCACCAGTTCCCTTGTAAAAAGAGCAGAGAGTCCAATAGCAAGAATTGATAGGCTAAAGTGAGCTAAGAAGCCCAATACTATATGTAAAGTTCTTGGCTTCTCACCAAATGCATCTATCATAATAGGGTACATTACTGACACCCAGCTGAGACAAAATCCAATCGCCATACAAATCAAATAAAGCGCTCCAAAATACGCTTTTTCCCCTTTAGAATGTAGTATAGTTATGACTTTTTGCCCTTCATCCTCCGCATGAAATATTGTTACTGTAAACCATCCCATTAACAAGAAGAGCAGAGTTGAAGTAAATGAGTAACTATCTAAAATTGGGTTTGGCACAAATGCATAATTGACTACCGTACATAAAATGAAAATAAAAAAAGGGGGGATATATTTATAAGTCCTTAGATAATTTATCAATTGATAGTGCAATAAACTCATCATTTACCTAGTAAACCTCCTAAAAATGGTTATAAAATTGGTTCTTCTTATGATTTATAGGGATAAGCTGTCTAATGGCAGCATTACGCTGGAGTAATGCCAATAAAATCTTATCTGTATTCGCCTGACTAACCGTTACCATTACCTCTTGATAGCCATTAGTTAATGTGCGCATTTGTTTGATTTGAATAAGAGGTAGGAAATCCTCCAGCGAACTTTGACTGGGAAACTCAAAAACTAATTGATTGCTTGGAATAGTGGCTTCCGTTAATGCCTCTATTTGCATCACTTGGCCATCTTGAATTAATAAGACACGATCCACAAGATTTTCTAGTAATTTTGTTTCATGACAAGTTAAAACAATACTGTAGCCGTTTTCTTTTAAGGATAAAAGGATGTTTTCTAAATCATTTTGGGCGCGAGGATCAAGTCCAGATAGGGGCTCATCCAAGATGAGAAGATGTGTTTCTTCAAGCATCGCCTGCATGATCATAATTTTTTGCTTCATCCCTTTTGAAAAATTAATCATTCTTGTCGAACGAGCTTCTTGCATTTTAAACATTTTGAGTAAGTCGTCTATTTTTTGTTGTAATGTTTTTTTAGGTATGGCGCTAATTTTGCCCATATGAAAAAGATACTCTTCTGGCGTAAAGAATAGCTGAGAAGGAGTAACTTCTGGTACGTACCCAATTTTTAAAGATGGTACATGTTTGTTCACCTCTCCAAAATCACAGTCCACTATGCCCCCAATAATTTTTAGTAGCGTGCTCTTACCTGAGCCATTTTTCCCTACAAGCGCTACAATTTCCTCGGAATAAATGGAGAAAGAAATATTGTCTAAAACTTTCTTGGCTTTATATTGTTTAGAAATGTTTTGTACTTCCATAATTGCACTCATAAGGTCACACCTTTTTGTTAGTGATAATTCTATTGAATCCATTATAAATTAATTTACCGAAAAATACTCCTTTAAAATGGTTTTATTTCCTATTTTTGTTTGTGTACGTAAGCAAAAAAACTCTGCCAATAATCGCAGGCAGAGAATGTCATAATGAACGATATTTTTTTAAGCTAATAATATTTAGCATAATAAAGACAATAGCAAAGCAAGCTAGAATCACTAAATTTACTACAATTTCATTAAAGGAATATCCTTTATACATAACGCCATTTAATGCATCGGCTGCATAATACAATGGCATGATGTGACCAATGCTTTGTAACCATTCCGCCATATTGTCAAGAGGGAAAATACCAGAAAAAAATACTTGTGGCACAATAACAATCGGTATAAATTGCATCATTTGAAACTCTGAGGCAGCAAAGCTAGATAAAAGTGCGCCTAATGATAACGATACTAGTGCAATTAAAATATTAATAAGGAACACGAGCCAAATAGAACCAACATGGACAATATCGAGGATATAAATTCCAAATAGGACAATAATAATTGTCTGCATAAAGGCAAACAATCCGTAACCAATCAGATAACCTGCGACAATTTCTGAACGTTTAATTGGTGTTGCTAGTAATCGCTCTAGTGTTCCTGAAGTACGTTCCTTTAATAAGGCTATACCTGTAATTAAAAAAACAAAAAAGAAAACAAAGAAGCCGATAAGCATTGGGCTGAAAATATCAAAAATAGCCGTATCTTTGTTACCATATACATAGTCGGTTGTGATCGTCATGTTAGAAGCTTGCTCAGGTTGTAATACTTGTGACAACTTCATCATAACGGCTTTAGCAGTAGTAGGATCATCATTTAATAAGGTGAGCTTTATTTGATTGTTGTGAAGTGCTAACCAACCATCATATTTTTGTTCTTTTAGTTTGGCTATAGTAACATCATTATTTTCTGTAACTTCAAAATCAGCAGCATCCAGTTTTTCAATAAGCTCTGTAGGAACATGTGAGACAACAAGTGTGACAACTGGCTCATTACTATTAAAAATAAAATACATTAATGAAAGCACGAGGAGGGGGGCAAGAAATAGCAATGCAAGTGTACGTTTATCACGTCGCATTTGCTGAATAATTCTTGTAACTAATGCAGCAATTCTCATTGTATTGTACCCCCAGCTTTTATAAACACTTCATCAAAATCTTTTGCTTTATATTTTGTTTTCAATTCTAACGGTGTACCTTGTGCTAGAATGTGGCCGTTACGTAGTATAGCTAATTGATCACAGCGTTCAGCCTCGTCCATTGCATGTGTAGTTACTAAAATAGTTTTATGTTCTTGCTCTTTTAGACGAGTCAGCTCCTGCCAAATTTCATGTTTTAATACAGGATCAATCCCAACTGTAGGTTCATCCAAAATTAATAACTTCGGATTTTGAATAAGGGCAATTGCCAGTGACAACCTCCTTTTCATCCCCCCTGAATAATGCATTACTTTACTATTTAATTCGTCAGTTAAACGAACAAGATTTGCAGCGTACGTCACACGCTCAAGCCGTTCTTTTTTTGATAATCGATAAAGTTTTGCAAAAAAATGCAGATTTTCGGCACCTGTTAAATCTGAATAAAGAGCATCAGATTGCGCCATGTACCCTATATCCATTAACAACTGCTTATGGGGAACGGTGTACTCAAATACATGAATAGTACCATTATCAGGCTGTAACATTCCCATTATTAATTTTATCAATGTCGTTTTCCCACAGCCAGAAGGACCAAGTAAGCCAATTAACTGACCTGTTGGAATGTCGAAAGATAATGGTGCTATGACTTGTTTATGATGAAAACGTTTTTCGACAGCATTTAATGTAATTGCATGTTCTTTCAAAAAACCAACTCCTTTGAGGTGCCTGACACACAAACGATTCAGAATTGTTTGTGTGTCAGGCACCGTAATACGTATTGAGTGCTGCTTCCAAGCGTTCTTCTAAATGTTGTGAAATATAGCTAAAAACAAACTGCTCTTTTTCCATCTCAATTTGTGAGGATCTAAAAATTTTTGCGAAAAATCCTGACTTATTCTCTAGTGAAAATTGTTGCAGTGCTTCTGTGCGTAATGTTGAAACGATTTCATTTTCAATATGGCGTTCACGGATTTTTTTTACGATATCCTTTACGCTACCTTCTTGTAATTCTAGCATTTGTTTTTGGAGATGTTCATTTATATGTTTCAGTTCATTTGTTTCATTTTGGATGTCTTCGATTTTGCGGTTCGATTCGGAAGAAAGAACATTTTGAGCTAAAAAATCTTCGTTAATCGTAATGTGCAATGTTCCTTGCTTTTCATTAGGTTCCATATGAAATAAACCGGTTTGTATCATTTGCTGTAGGACACTTCCTAAAACATCGACTTTATGGGCTAAATCATCTGATGAAGCAAGAGTGGTAGCCGTAATTTGATGTTTAATTTGCTGACCGCTATCGTCAATTCCTAGAAGAAGTTTTAAGCCCTTTACACGGTGTTCGTCCTTTAAAAGTAGTATCATCCGAAGTCGTAAAATGGCAGGGAGGTCCAACCGAATATTCGTGATTTGATGATTAGAGGCGCTATCAAAAATATACTGGTCAAAAGGTTTAATGTAGTAACGAAGCATAGCATCCGTTATTTCAAACCAACCTGCAACTTCTGAAATACTATAATATTTTTTTTCATGGATGTGTGTTAAATAGGCATCACCATAAAGTGTTTCTTCTAATGGTGTATGTTGTAGAACGATAAACAATGGATCATGCTGCACAATTCCGAGTACTAATTCTTTTGCATCACTTATTTCAAGCATTTCTTCTACACCCCACTTTATTTTTCATTTGCTAAATTTTGCATTATCTCTCTATTAGGTTTCTATTCTTCTTAACCCAATTGTATGCATATTTAGAGAAGGATAATTTTATGTTTTTAATGTTTCTCAAAATCATTGTAATTTAATGAAATCCAAATCACTATTTCAAATTTAATGTAGCTAACGAAAAAAAGATTGTTGATTAAGAGGGATTTGTGAAAGGTTATAGAAAGGAAATATAAGGATATTTATTAAAAAGTAACTATACAAAGCGGGGGAAATACATGCAGACTATTATTGTTGACTGGGATGGAGGCAAAGTAAAACTAACTTGGATGCCTCGAATGAAATTAACTAATTCATTAATTGTGACAAGTGTTCATGCCGTGTGTATGAAAGATGGGAAGGTATTATTATCCCATATTAAACATCGTGGTTTTAATTATCCAGGTGGTCACGTAGAAACTGGAGAGAATATAGAAGAAGCTATACTTCGTGAGTCCTATGAAGAGGGATATGTAAAGGGAACAATCCAATACATAGGTGCAATCGAAGTGAGTCATAAAGAAAATCCATTGTTTAATTCAAAAGGTAAATATCCCGTAATTGGTTATCAGGCATTTTTTAGAATGGATGTTCTTGAATGCTTGCCTTTTCTCCGAGAACATGAATCGTGTACTAGAATTTGGGTTGAACCATCTGAAGTACCATTTGTAATTAATGACCATGCACTTTCTAAATTAATTTTAATCGATGCAGTAGCTATAGGTTCATGTTGAACGAATCTCGATATGTTACCTTTTCAATAATTACTTAGGTAAAAGTGGGTGTATGGAAACCATGTGATTGCTCAGTAACTGGTCAGTGAGCATATCATGCATTTCAGCCAATATAGTTTGGTCCTTAATTAAAATTTGCATTTCAGTGTACTTATATTGACATTGGAATTCTCGAATATATTGAGTGATAATTGGTAAATTGTAGCTGTTCTTAATTTCAACTTCCACAAAAAAGGGCAATGTTAATTGCGGTGGTGAAAAACAACCACGGCGAATCCAAATAGCTTCATTTACATAATAACGGATTGGCAATTGGCGATCACTAGCGATAAATAAGTCCATTTAGTTCTCCTTCATAACGTAAATTCAAAATGTTTCATAACTATATTAAGTATAGCTTTTTCCGCTTAAATTGTCGTGAAGTAGCCTTGGACATTGATAGCATAGCTAGCGATCGCATGATGTTTGGTATAGTTCAGCCTGTTAAAAATAGTATCTTCATCTATAATTTCTCAGTCTTTGAAGGCTGTCATTATCCGCAATTTTTACAGCTGTCTAAGCTGTTGGTACGCTCCAATCGATTCAATGAAATGTGTTAGCGCAGGTGGTTGAAAATCATCTTGACGATAAATGAACCAAGTAGGGATTTGTGTTTGCTTTGTTGCCAGTACATGAATGGCGAGTGGTTGTGTAGCCAGATATTTTTCTGCAATCGCACGTGGCAGGAGCGTTACCCCAAGTCCGGCAGCTACACAGCCTATAATTCCATCAAGTGTTCCAAACTCCATTCTTTTCTGTGGTTGCACACCATCTTCATGTAACCAATGTTCTAAAATAGCCCGATAAGAGCAGCCGTGACGGAAAGTAATAAGTGTGCAATTTTCTATATCACGCAATTTTTCAATTCGTTTATGCACGTTTGACGAAATGATTACAAGCTCCTCATTAATAAATTCCTTTGCTAAAATATGCTCTTTATAAACAGGCCCTGTAACAAATGCACCGTCTAACTCATAATTTTCTAATCGTTTAATATTCTCCATCGATGTACTCGTTAAAATTGTTAACTCTATCTGTGCATATGACTTATGAAATTTAGTTAAAAGTGTTGGTAAATGTAGTGCAGCAGTAGTTTCCATTGAACCAATACGCAGAAATCCTTTTTGTTCTCCCGTATCATGGAGCATTTCAAAGGATTTATCATACAGATGTAACATTTTTAAGACGATTTCATAAAAGTGTTCTCCTTTAGGTGTTAAACGAGTCCCACGATGCCCACGATAAAAAAATGTTACATTATATAATTCTTCAAGATTTTGTATTTTCATTGAAATATTAGATTGTGAGTAATTGAGTTCTGCGGCTGCCTTAGAAAAACTTCCCGCTTGTACGACTGTCCGAAAAATAAATAAATCATTAAAATTCAAGATATTTCCTCCAGGTATCAATTTATTTGATATCTATTATAAATAATCCGCTCTATTTGTGATACCAAAATATTAGTTATAGTAAATGTGAGAGGGAGGGGAAATATGAAGAAGCAAACAATTCATTATTTAATAGGAGGAGTATTTGCATTCATTGTTGCAATGGGCATTAGTCGTTTTTCGTATACGGTCATTTTACCGTACATGCAGGAAGCATTTGCATTTAGTCGAGCAACTGCAGGTTTTTTAGCTACGAGCAACTATTTAGGCTATTTTGTAGGTGCAATTATTGTTGGCCGTCTACAAATACAAGAGAAACGGATTCCCTTCTTACAACTAGCATTAGTTATGAGTATTATAACAACTGGTTTAATGGGGTGCACTGATGCAATTTTTGTTTGGTATGTGCTTCGGTTTATTTCTGGTGTAATGAGTGCCTTTATTTTTGTCGTTGCTGCAAGTCTAGTGCTTGATCAATTAGCTAATAGCAAGAAATCACACTTATCAGGTATTTTTTATAGCGGTGTTGGAATAGGGATTGCCTTAAGTGCTTTAATTGTATCACCAATACATGCTTTATTTAACTGGTATGGTACTTGGATTGCCTTAGCCTTATTCAGTAGTATCTTGCTAATCTTCATTGTAGCTTTTATAAAGCCAATTATACCTAACACACAACAGGAACCTAGTGAAGCTACTGTAATACGAACATCCATACCGACAAGTTGGATAAAATGGCTAGTACTTGCCTATAGTCTAGAAGGACTCGGCTATATTATTACTGGAACTTTCATTGTATCCATTGCAAAAGAATCAACAAGCTTTCAGGGCGATGCAGTCTTTGTGTGGTTTGTCGTTGGGATTGCAGCAATTCCATCTTGCTTTATTTGGTCAAAACTCGCACAACGTTGGGGTTATGTAAAAACATTATTCATAGCTATGTTGTTGCAGACATTTGGCATTGTCCTACCAGCATTTACAACAAATACTGTTACACTTTATACAAGTGCTTTTGTGTTCGGTGCTACATTTATGGGGATTACAACAGTAGCAACTACTTTAGCAAAGCAAATTGTCCCTATGAATAGTCATAAAATATTAGGTTTTTTAACAGCAGGCTATGCGCTAGGGCAATTGCTTGGACCTTCACTCGCAGGAACATTGGCCAACTATACAGACAGTTATCAATATGCGTTAATCAGTGCATCAGCTGTTGTATTAGTAGGTGCGTTATGCCTAACAAAAGGTATAAAATATGAAAAAGTAATAGCGAACTCACTTTAATGCAATTAATAAAAAGAAGTAAGCAAGTAAAACACTTGCTTACTTCTAGTATTAGTGAATATCTCGTTTTTTGAAATTCCCACCGCGAACTTCTGAAACATCAGAAATAACGACAAAAGCACTGCTATCAATATCTTTAATAATTGTCACAAGCTTATTTTCTTCCATACGGTTAATGACACAGTTTAAAATTTCGGTTGGTTCGTTTGAAAAGCCGCCGCGCCCTTGTGTATAAGTTACACCACGACCTAGACGAGCTTGAATGGCATCACCAATCTCCTCAGATTTGGCACTGACAACGCGGACATCTTTTGATTTTTCTAAACCAACTTGAATAATATCAATAACGTTTTTCGCAATATAGTACGTTAAGGCTGAATATAATGCACTTTCTAATCCGAAAATAAAGCTTGCACCTAAGAAGATAAAGGCATTAATAAATAATATAATATCTCCGACTGAAAACGGAATTTTTCGTGATAATAGTACGGCTAACACTTCAGAGCCATCTAATGCACCACCGTTACGTAAGACAATACCTATTCCAATTCCGAGTAACATACCACCTGATAAGACAATTAATAAAGGATCTTCTGGACCTAAAATTGTTTTAACATCATGTAAAAGAACTGTGGAAATCGATAAAGCAGCTATCCCTGTACTACTCATTAATGCAAATGTTTTTCCTACTTGTTTGTAGCCAATATAAATAAATGGGATATTAAGTACAAAGAGTAGCAACCCTAACGGAATGCCGAATAAGTGGGCACCCATAATACTAATACCTGTTACGCCGCCATCAATAACATTGTTCGGTATTAATACCGCTTCCAGTCCATATGCTGCGATGATTGCGCCTATAATAATCATGATAAATTTTCTTATATTTTCAACTGACTTGCCTTTTTTCATAAATCTTCTCCATTTCTTTACAATTTAAATCCAGTTATCTTGCCTATAAATTGTTACTTAAGATTTTGGAATAATATTTAATGCAATTGTTTTTGTTTCAGTCTTATTGCTTGAATCGGACATATTATAGTATCTCGTTAATAAATCATTTAAATCATTTTGAAAGTTGTTAAACTGTTCCTTTGTTAAAGATAAGTCAAGTAATGAAAAAGTAGCTGTATCCTCGACGCAATCTTCTTCAAATAAGTTTAAATAATTTTGATATTGAGACAGTAATGCTAGTTGATAGTAGGAAATATAGTTGAGTTTTTGCTTTTTCGTTAGCTTGGACCACTCCTCCGCATCTATTTTTGCTGCTCCCTCATTTAAAGCATAAAATTTTTCCGTAACAGAACGTACTTTGCGTTCTTTTACAATTTGAATAATGTTTTCATCCATTAATATTTGAATATGGCGATATAAAGTAGCTTGCGGTACATCTTTAATTAAAGAAATCATCTCTAACGTACTTAAACCTTCTTCTGTATTATGCATCAGTGCCTGTAAAATTTTCATTCTTACAGGATGCATTAAAACCTCCGCTTTATTAAGCATAATCGAGCCCCCTATCTGAAGAAAAGAGATGGTATCAATGGAAAAAATCAAATGTTATCAATGTGAGAACATTATCAAAAAATATAATATATTTTTAAACAGATGTACAGTAAAAAGCTAATGAAATTATTATATGAATATGATAATATTATTCGTTTGTTAAGTAAAAAGGCGATTTAGATGAAATCAATATTTTTCACTACGAAGAATTATGTAAGGTGAATTGCTGTTGATTTCCGTGAGGGGATTTACTGTGCAGGCAACTTTAGACAGTAACGTAGCCTACACT
The DNA here is from genome assembly GCF_044762185.1 of Lysinibacillus sp. NPDC097162. Classification (NCBI taxonomy): domain Bacteria; kingdom Bacillati; phylum Bacillota; class Bacilli; order Caryophanales; family Bacillaceae; genus Lysinibacillus; species Lysinibacillus sp. NPDC097162. The sequence continues at coordinate 561,416 of NZ_JBIWDT010000001.1, forward strand.
CAAATAAACAGAATAAAAGGCATCAAGTTAAACTTCTCGATGCCTTGTGCCGAAAAACATATAATCAGTTTTGATTTTATTCTCGAAATTAAATTAAAAATAACGCAACAATGGTTGTGACAAGAAGTCCTATCGCTACAGGCAATAAATTACGCCGTGCAAGCTCAAATGGACTGACGTTACAAATAGCAGCTGCGGGAATGAGCGCCCATGGTATAAGTGTACTGCCACCAATAAAAGACATATTATTTAGCTGCAACAATTATAATTTCTCTTGCTTGTTTACTGCTCGTATAATCATCCTTTGTATCAACGATAATTTGCTCAAAGATGGTGGTCATTAATTGTTTACGTTCGTTATCATCGGCATTCAACCATAGTGTATCAATATTGCGGATAACAGTCTGGATTTCTATATGTTGACGCTGATCCTGCTGCTGTAATTTTTTTAGCTTTTCTTGAATCTCTTTTTCTTTGTTACGAAGCTTTTCACTTTCATGAATTAACTCATCAATCCCGATAACATCATGCTCAAACATTGTCTTCTTCTTGTGAGAAAGTTTTTGAACAATGGATAATTCTTGTTGTAATGCGGTGAGTTGTGCCATAGGAAATGTGGCGTCTCCTTCATTACTTTGAAAATGTCCACCTACTAAGTCATCCCATTTTGCTAAGAGGGTTTGCACTAAATTGCTTTCTAAAATCATATGACTGGTACAAGCTTTTCCAGCTTTCTTTCCGGAACATCGATACGTTTTTTTCTTACCGGCTTTGTGCCCCGACATCGCATGCCCACAACGTGCACATTTTAATAGCGAGGAAAAATAGTAATTGCTCGATTCTCGTTTCCCTCCTAAGATTTTGCGCTTTTCTAACAAATCTTGTAGCTCCCAAAATTCATCGCGATCTATAATGCGTTTATGATTGCCTTCAAATAGTACCCGTTCACGAGGAGGCTTTTTTATGTCTTTCGGATTAGAGCTAAACATTAAATAACCAGCGTACGTCGGATTATTGGCAATATCTCGCACACTATCGACATGCCATTGTCCGCCTTTTCGAGTGGGGATTCCTTTATTCGTTAATTGACGGGCAAGGGAGTAAAACCCTAATGATCTTGCTAACTTAAATATATCCTTCACAATTTGAGCCTCTGCTTCATCGATAACTAATTCACCATCTACTACTTGGTAGCCGAGGGGGGGCGTGCCACCTTTCCAATGACCTAATTTCACTTTCTTCTCCATTCCAAAACGCACACGTTCTGCTGTATTTTCTCGCTCCCACTGCGCAATTGCAGCAACAAGTGTAATAAATAAACGTCCCATTGCATTTGTCGTATCGTAAACTTCTGTAGCGGATTTAAATTTACATTCGTATTGCTCTAATTCAGCTAAAATTGTATGAAGATCAGGGACAGAGCGAGTTAAGCGATCAAGCTTATATACAAGAAGGACATCAATACCGCCTTGCTGAATGCGCTCAATCATAGCCTGAAAATGTGGCCTATTTAAATCTTTAGCAGAATACCCATCATCGATGTAGGGCTCCTCAACAATTTCCCATCCTTGTGAAACACAATAAGCTTCCAATTTTTCAATTTGCGCAGCAATTGAAAACCCATGTTTAGCCTGTTCTTCCGTGCTGACTCGAACATAGATGACGCATTTCATAAGTATTTCACTCCTTCTAAGCTTCCTTTCTTTTATATATTTTGCTAGCTATAGAAATAATACTTTTATATGTATATGGATGTTTGGATTTGGATTAAAAATTTTTATCATTTCAAGTAGCGGATATAAATTTTGATGACAGAAAGAGCCTGTTATATGTTCAGGCTCTAGCCTTTAGTCAATTAAACAACAGTCGTATGGTAATGGCACCAGCTTCAGCAAGCATGAAAAAAGGTTGGATTATTGCATTTGTTAAATTGGGTAATGGGTGTAGTGAGGGAAGCGTAAGCAATGCGCACAAATTATATATGTTTTAAAAAATGAAATGGATTAGACGCTTAATTTCTCCAAATATTTTCGTATGTTTGTGCTTCTAGCTGGAGTGCTTGAAGAATTTTCGGGTCTGTTTGAGTAGCTACATGTAATTTAGCTGTTTTAACGTTTAACACAGCATATACAATATTTGATGGGGTAGGGTCATTACATTGTGCTTCTAACATTAAAGTGAGAATTGGTTGAATGTTCCGTTCATTAATTTTTTCAGTGTTCCCTTTAAAAAACAATTTTATTAAGTGAGGTATGCCATCAATAATTAAACCTAATTCGGGAGACGAACGAACAACTAAACCATTAGTAGATGTCCACATTGATTTAGGTGGATCAAACCATTCAATTTCCTTTTTACGAGTAAATTTTTTAAATGCCTTTATTGCTTGGGTATAGGAATTAATTTTTCTCTCATGAACTTCAGTCAGCAACGAATCTAAATTTTCTAGAGATTGATTTTTCTCATAGCATAATTTAATTCGTTCTCTTAATTGTTTCCAATGATCTTTTACTGGATGATAATCCCCTTGATTTTTAATTTCAGTAATTTTATTCATCTTTGCTAACATTGTTTGCCTAACTGTGAAATCAATAAATTGTGTCAAACCGACAGACAATTTCTCCTTTTCCACTGTCGTTATTTTCAATCACTCCCTTTCTAAAATCATTTTAACAGAAAGTGAATCGAATGGAGATAGTACATTGGATTTAGTTGGTATTCAATATTGTCTGGCAGTAACTACATCGGGGAAATTGTATGTTGAGGAGAAACTGCCCTGAAATGATTAAGAAAGAAGGAGCGCTTGCCAAGTATCTAATTTGAAATTTGTCTTAACGAAAGTGACAAGCCTATTCGACATATTCTGATAAAAAGGAGTGTGGGGAATGAAGGCTGTAAAAATGACAGAAGAAAAGGTACGAAAGTTGTTGCCAATCATTGAAAGTATTCTGTCACGGGAATATGGCAGACAGGTAACGCTAAAAGACTTAACAGTGGGTGGCATTACGGTTTATAAAGACGATTGCGCGAAATAGCGCAGTCTAATAAGATTTGGTACAAGCTTTAAGTCAGGTGAAATAATCAAACTAACATGTGAGACAACATGGAATATAAAGCACTGGAAAATGATGTTCTACAATACGAAATAGAAAAAATACATATTAATAAAAAAACTACATCCAAATTAGATGTAGTTTCAGTAGTTATTATATTTTTACTTCATTTAAATAGAAATCATACAATTGATCGATGGAACCATTTGATAACAAAGGAATAGCCTTTTCAATTTTCTCTCGTTTCCAATCAAACCAACGCATTTCTAATAATTTATTTATTTCTAAATCTGAAAAACGTTTTCGTATTTCTTTAGCTGGATTTCCTCCGACAATCGTATAAGGCGGAACATCTTTTAATACAACAGATCCTGCAGCAATAATCGCACCCTCACCGATAGTAACCCCAGGCATTATCATTGCGTTCATTCCAATCCAGGCATCACTTTTAATAACCGTATCTCCTTTTGGCTCATAAGAACGTTCTATTTGTTCCGTAAAAGGATACACTGTTATCCATTCTGAATGGTGATTATGATTACCACCCATTAAAATGATGACACCACTTGCAATACAAACGTAGTTTCCGATAATCAGTTTATCTAAATGCCAACCAAAATCATTAATAGGATTAAATAACTCACGAGATTTATTGTCACCCCAAAGGTATCTGACACATCCGTCCTCAAAATTTTGATTTCCATAATAACCCGAGTAGTATGAATAGTCTCCAACTTCAATGAGCGGATTTGTCACTAAATCTTTAATATATTTAATTTCTGACCAATGATTATATTTTTGATTGTTCATTATGCGTACCTCGCTTCTAAGTAATTAGTTTTAATTTATCTACCTAGAAGCTTAATCGCACAGCGACGTTTTTAAGTTTTCTTAAACGACGGATCATCGTCCTCAACCTCTCACATTTAATGAGGAAATAGTAACTTAAAATAATTATTGTGTCAATGAAAGGTATAGGTTAATACTATTTCTTCTGTAGTCTTCTACAAATAGTACAACGTGAAATAGCGTTTAGAAAATTGACGAGAAGGGTAGATGGATGAAAATATTTTGTGAAAAAAGCGTTAATTTTGTTATTTTTTTGATATTCTGCATTGCTATTATAAAATACTACAATATTAGTATATATAGAGATTAACATAAAGCTGTGAAGGAGGAGAATAATGAAAAAATTAATTATGGTGTTGTTAGCTGCATTAGTAGTAGCAGTAATTCATCCGACAATAACAGAAGCAAAAGTAATGCATGATGGAGCAGAAGTTGTCAAAGGTCAAACAGGGAAAATGACTTTTACAAAGGATATCAAGGTATATAAGAAAAATCCAAACGGCACATTTGATTCGTTAGTAATAAAGCGAAATAACTTCTTTAGAACATATGATATTGAAAAATATGATGGTAAAACTTTTTATCAGATGGGGCAATATCGGGTACAAGCAACAGATTTAGTAGTGTTCAAAGAAGTCCCATTAAAAATTCGTGCTTCCTTCTATCAAAATCCATCGTATATTAATATAAATCGTGAGAATGGAAATTATGGAAGGTACTTCAGAAAAGAGGACTCCTTGTCTATTTATTTTAAGGATACCCCAAATGGACAAATAGTGGAATATTGCGATGACATTAATGATGGGACTTACGATTCTTGTAGACGTTATCTTGGTACAGATCTTAAAATTGCTGACACGATACTAGGAGAAGAAAAGCGTTATGAGCTAATAGAAAATACAATAGGAAAACGCGATCCATTAAAAGAATCGCAACCAGAGGTCATGTATGAAAAGGGAAGCATTTTTGTCACAGGTGGGTTAATTATTAACGGGTATGTATTAGTCTTTGTAACGGAAAAAGACTATTATGTTTGGCTACCTGATAATGTATTAAAGTTAGTCGGAGATAAATAAAGCTTTCTTTTAAATAACTTAAGGAGTTGCTTTAAAAAGTTTATGTTAGAAAATAAAATTTTTAATCCGATTATAAAAAATAAATAAACCCAAATGTCTTTAAAGTTATATTCGTGGTTATGTCACTATCGGTTATGCTCATTAATAAATTGCCGAAGAAGACTAAAATAAGTCCAATTAATCCAGTAATATATCTCAATGATTCATCTCCTTATTACAAAAAGCCACTCGGGTGAGTGACTTGTATTGTGTCTTACACAGTTACATGCGGTTGTGCTTATTCTAAATTATCAATAGCATATTGAGCTTCTTCTTTGGTGAATTTTTCTCCGTATTCAGATATTAATTGATCGTAAATAGCCGAATTTGACATATTCATCATATCTGCGTACGATTTTGCTTTTTTCAATGCATTTTCTTTCCAATCAAATACAATATTATTTATAGCGTATTGAGCAGCATCCGCCGGGAAATTCTCCCCATATTCCGATGTTAATTGATCGTAAATCCCTGCCTTTGACATATGCATCGTTTTAGCATATTGCTCTGCTTTTTTTAACGCCGACTTATGCTCACGTGGGACACTTGCCTCTTTTGCCTTAGCTTCTGCTTTAGCTTTGGCCTCTGCTTTAGCTTTAGCTTCTGCATCTGCCTTAGCTTTAGCCTCTGCATCTGCTTTAGCTTGTGCTTCTGCTTTCTCTTTAGCTTTTTGTTCTGCTAACGCTTTTTCTTCTACTTCCTTCGCCTCACGGGCAGCTTTTTCTTCTGGCGTTTCTTCCACTTTCGCTACAGTTTCTACTTGTTTTTGTGTATCTTCTTTTTCTGTTATTTCTACTGGATCTGCTGTCATGCCAAAACCAATAAAGGATACAATCATTACTGCTACTGATATTCCAGTAAACTTAATTTGCTTTTTAGCTTTTGAAACATCCTTTTTAATAAATTGAACAATAGCCATAATTGCAAAAACTATAACAGCTAAAAAACTTAACATTGCTACAATTAATAATAAATTATCCATGAATATATCCACGCTCCTTATTAACTATTTTATTGGTAAAATTGGAAAAAGTATATATAAAAATAAACGATTTTATATTATTAAAGCCTATTATTGATATTGGTTTTAAAATATTTGCTAAAGAATGGGTAACGAAAAGTTGTGGAAAAACGAGTTAATTTTGTTATATTTTTGACGTTATTGTATTCTATTGATAAAATAATACGATATTAGTAGGCAAAGAAATGAGCTACAAAAATGAGTAGGAGGAGCATAATGAAAAAATTATTTATTGTGTTATTAGCAGCATTTGTATTTGTAATCGTGAATCCAACAAAATCAGAGGCTATTAGGTTTGATGGAGCCGAGGTGCATAAAGACCAAACGGGGAAAATGACTTTTACAAAAGATATTAAGATATATAAGAAAAATGAAGATGGTACATTTGATTCGTTAGTGGTGAAGCGTAATAATTATTTTAAAACGTATGAAATTGAAAAATATGATGGCAAAACATTTTATCAAATGGGGCCATATCGTGTACAAGCAACAAATCTAGTAGTTTTTAAAGAGATACCGATGAAAATTCGCGCATCTTTCTATGCAAATGTAACGTATATCAATATCAATCGTAATAGCGGAGAATACGGCAAGCTCTTTACGGAATGGCGTGATACATCCATCACAGATATGAATGGTGATCAAATGTTGAGATATTGTAAGGACACTGGAAATGGCTTGAAGTGCGAAAAGCATTATCCTGGTTCAGATATGAAAGTTCTTGATACAAAATTTAAAAAAGCCGGTGTTCGTTATGAAGTAACGGAAGAATCTGAAGCGAAAACCTATCCATTAGAAGGTTCCAAAACGGAAAAAGCGATGCCAAAAGGCAGCATAGTTTATTCAGTAAGTGATTCCATTAATGCATTTCTATGTGTAAAAGAAGACCTGGAAGCTAATGACGACCAATGTACTTGGCTTCCTATCGGTATATTAAAACCGATTTATTAACGTGCTAAAATAGTAGAAAATAGATGCTTATATAGTTTAAAGCCCAGGGACTTGGAATTTGAGCCTGGGCTTTATTGTTGAATCCGTTGGGTTGTGATAATAAAGGTTACATAAAGGGAAATTGTCAATTTCATATATAAATCATGTGCTGCATAATATTTTAGTTATACGTAAACAATACGTATAAATTCATTGATTCTTTTCTTTTTGATACGTATAATATACGTATAGCGGAAAGGGGTTAAAAAATGAAAAAGAGAGAGTTAGAGAAACGCTTCACGGCTAAAGGGTGGAAATTCTTAACCCATGGCGGTAAACATGATATTTGGGTATCACCAACAGGCAAAAAAAGAACAAATCCCAAGGCATAGAGAAGTTAATGAAGATTTAGCAAAAGGGCTAATCAGAAAGCACAAACTGTAAAAGGGGTGGCTTTCAAGCCCATTAAATATAGATACGAAAGAAGGTAGAAAATGAAAAATGTTGTAGTATATCCTGTGGTTATTTCCCCCCTATCAGCAGACGGCTTTCACTTAGTGACAATTCCTGATATTGAAGGGATTACACAAGGGGAAACTATCGCTGGAGCAATTGAATATGCAAGGGATTATATAGGTAATGCCATAGCTTTCGCCGATGAACCAATAAATAAACCGTATACTGTTTCTTTTACTCCAAAAGAAGAAGATATTGTAACACTTGTAGATGTTGATATAGAGGCACATAAGAAAGCTTTAGATTTAACACCAGTTAAAAAAACTTTAACTATTCCTAGCTATTTAAATGATTTAGGTATGAAACAAGGTATAAACTTTTCCCAAACTTTAACGGATGCTTTAAAAGATAAATTAGTATAATAAATATACAAAGTAACATAATAAATTAACTAATAATTTAACCTCTCTCTTTTTATTTTCGGCTTGATAATTTCAAGCCGTTTTTTTATTTTATTCGAACTCTTTGCGTTTTGCCTTAAATTGACGCCTTGTATAAGAAGCCTCATTATCATATGTCTTCCATTGGTGAGGGTGTACCGCCACCCACCCAAATACCAGTGATTTGTCCGAGTGCGGTAAGGGTTGCTGTACCTCCGCCAATAGCATTGCCGAATAAACTACCTACAGAACCAGCTAACGAAATGCCAGAGAAGCCAGAGCCATCTAAACCTGTAATGGCACCTACAACTGCAAGGGTAATGACTGCAATTTCCTTCGTTAATGGTACAACAGCGGCTAAGCCGACGCCTAGATCATTCACAATGCCATGTGAAGCGGCAGGGAGAAAGTCACCGATAATTTTGGTAAATCCTGAGTCACCAAGATAAAAGAAGGCTGCTATTGGGATAACGGGTCCAAATACTCTAAATCCAAATTGGAATCCTTGAATTAAATAACTTGTCGATTTCTCAAATCCTTGTTTTTTGTGTGCCACAAGACAGAGCACTAATAAAATAAAGACAGCTGTTCCACCAATAAGGGCAGTGGCATCACCGCCTTGTAATTTCAATACAGACATGGCGATAACATCGAGTAAAAAAGTGATTGGAATAAGGATGGCAAAAAATCGTTTTTGTCCGGATGTTAATAAATGTTCATCTTTCACTAGCTCTATACCATCTGTTGTTTCGTGTGCTGTCTTAAAATGAAGTGTCCCACGTTTCATATCACGTTTTAATAAGTAAAAAGCCACAATTGTTGTAACAAGCCCCATCGTAATTACGAGTGGAATGCTGGCTGATATAACGTCTCCAACTGGAATACCCGCAGCATCAGCAGTTAGCTTCGGAGCCCCTTGAATAACAAAATCACTAGAAAGTGCAATTCCGTGACCAAATAAATTCATTGCCATTGCTACACCTAACGCTGGTAATCCTGCACGAATGGCTACAGGTAAAAGCACAGCACCTAATAGTGCAACAGCAGGAGATGGCCAGAAAAACCAAGAAATAATCATCATTAAAATACCAATCGTCCAATAGGCAAGTGTCGGTGTTTTAATAATTTTTGTAAATGGTGCAACCATGACCTCATTAATACCTGATGTCATTAATACACGACTCATCGCAACAATAATGGAAATAATTAGAATGGTAGATAACAGCTCGGTAATAGCGTAAATAAAGCTGTTAAAAACACCACTTATAGAAGAAGTGAGATCACCAGTAGCGACAATCGCAAGTAGGAATATGCCCAAAATGCAAATGAGGGTAGTATCCCGACGTTTAACCATAAAGCCAATGATTAAGACAATAAAAACAACATAAATCCAATGGAGAGCAGTAAGTTCAATCCCCATATAGTTCCCCCTCAAAATTCGTCCTGATGCTCTAGGATATGAAGGGAATAAAAGTTGGTGATGAATTTGAAAAATTTTGATTGAAGTAGAATAGCATCAGAATCGATAAAAAAAGAATTAATTACCATTTTTAAATCGTAAATATTTCAAGAATTTAAGTAAAATATTAAAGTTGAAAACTACATTATTAATGTTTTAATATAGGTGAAACTAAAAATAGGGGGAATACTATGATAAAAATTGTAAAGTTATTGTTTACGTCTTTTTTATGTATAAGCATTTCCTTATCATTAATCACCTGTGTTTCTGCCAGTGAAGATGGAAAAATTGAAAAGTTTATTACTCCATATCAGGAGGTAATGGATAAACTGACTGATGAATTTGGAGTAGAATTTTATATTAATCCTGAAAAGATGGACCAGTTTTATAACAATGTAAGAGATATGAGTCCAGAGGAATTAGAAAATATATTAAGAGAACAGTATAAAAAGTTTTTAGAAGATTCTTATAAGGATGTGAACTCAAATAGCAACTATCTAATTTCGACATTATCTATAAGTGAAGATATTACACAACAAGTAGCCTTACGTTATAATTCTTCAATGTACTTGAACTCCAAAATTTTTAGTGCAACAGGTAATCCAGGCACCTATATATACCAAAGTATAAATTCATATGGTACAACTTGGCCATCTGATTATACAGACTATCATTGGAAAGTTGATTATGCTTCACATAAATTAAGCAGTGATTCAAAAAGTTGTACAGTCTATCTAAGAGGTCATCCTGAAAATGCTTACGGAGTTGCACTTGCACTTTCTTTAACTGCATCACATACTTTTTATGCAAATTGATTGAAGCATTTAGTTAAAACAAATCTATTATTTAATTTTAAGTTGTGAATTTTGACAGATAAAATAAGGGAGAGGAAACGAATGAGGAAAGGTATAAATATAACACTGATTTGTCTAATGGTTTCTGTTTTTTGTTCAACTTCTCATTATCGTGCTGAGTCAACATATGACAACGATCCTGACCTATTACTCATACCTTACAAAAAAATATTAGAAAACTTAAGTAATGAATATGGGGTAAGAATGTATATTCCAGAAAAAAACAAAGATAAATTTTTAAATAGCGTCCAAGATATGACACTACAAGAATTTGAAAAACGATTAAGACAACAATACAAAGCAGCAGAAAAGTATATAAATCAATTTACTGGAGAAAGCGTTGAATTCTATCCTCAACCAATTCCTAACGCAAATCAAGATGTATTAGCAATTCCGTTAAATTAATACTAAGAGAAACAGTTAAGTCAAAATTGTCTTTAAAATAGACTAACTGAGGAATGAATTAAAAAAGTAGAAACGTTGAATTAGACATAGGGCAGAGAGGCAATTTTATGTACAGCTATTCAAACACCCCATACAGGGAGAGCACAACACGGACGATGAAAAAGTTGTATCTGAATTAGATGAAGCATAAGAAAAGTCGATAAAAAGGTTGTGCTAATACCTTTTTATCGACCGTTTTTAATTTAATATATTTTTTACGTAGTCAATACAGCTACTAGTTGGACGCTTTAAAGCTATTTTCTTTCAAAGTTAAGAAAGATTATTGTTTTCTTTAATGCCGCAACAATGGAAAGTGCCCTATTAGAAAGAAAATCAAATCATTAGTAAGAAATCAATAAATAGGTGGAACACCACTTGTTCACAAAGTATTAAAAAAATTCATACTTTTCTCTTTGGTTATATCATTTTATACTACCTTTTATAAAATAATTTATTTTTATTTGAAAGGATGTGTGCTCATGTGAATTAATATATGAAATCAACTATGAGGTAAATGAGTGAGAAATTTATTTAGTCTTTTATTGTACAGCCTGCATTTTAATTACTGAAGCATTTGAAAATTCACAGTATTTTTCTTCAGAAGGCAAGAAAAAAATCATAAATTTTTGTGAAAAAAAGGAGGTATATATAATGATTAGTAAGAGAGTAATTAACTATACATTATTGTTATCTTTTCTTTTGTTTTTCTGCTTCGCTTCACTAATTTCAGCAGACGAAAGTTGCACAAAGTATTATTACGGAAACAAAGGAGATACATATGCAACAGTTCAAACAACTAAATATCCCAATACTAATGAGCGCTCTATAGCATGGGGATTAGTCATAAATGAAGAAGCTAGAATAAAATATGGTCCAAAGGTAAGAGTAACCTTAAATAGATCAAGGGTTAATTTCTACGCTATAAATCCTCCATATAAAACACCTATTCAAGCTCCAGACTATAATTTTCATGGCCATTTAAAAAACTATCAGTTTATAGGTCAACCAGGTGGTGGAATTCTTAAAAAAGGTGATAGGATTCTATTAGAATTTGGAATTGTCTCAATGAACACAAAAGCTTCCGATAAACTTGTGATTTCGTGTACACTGGACTAAATCTTTAAGATAAGGGTGGGGAAAATGACAATTAAGTGGAATGTTGAAGAAGTTATTTTTGATACGATGTACGAGGCTGATACGTGGGCTGATTCAATAGCAAATGAGATTTATGGGAGAATTTATAATGGATATGATACACCAGATTATAAAATAGCATATTCTTTAGCATTTAGATTGGCAGAAATAAAAGAGTTTAGAGTTCATACAGAAATCTGGGAAAGTAGATACAAAGTATGGGTAACTATACCGTAAATACCTAAAATGACTACAGGTTCTATTGTTCTAGGTGTTATAATAAATCAAAAAACATAATCTTTTTATATTTTTTCTTTCCTATAATTGCATTGACCTTATATTTTGAATTTTTAAGTATTTGGAAGAAACAGAATGAGTAGATTCCGATTTTAAACTTCTTATCAACGATTGTTTTAATAGTTGCTATATATTTAAATAGAAAATAGCTAATTAAAATATAAACGGTTGCCAGTGGAAAAATGCATTGGCTATCGTTTTATTTCATCATGCGCCTCTAATCATATCGAAATTAAAAACTTTATCTTCCGAGTCACTGAGATCTAGTTTCTTTTATTTATGCAAATCATAGCCTTTTAGTAATTTATCTACATGATTTTTTTTGCCTCGTATTCCGACTCCAACAAGATTTAGTTCATTCGTCTTGAATTTTGCGACCATTGCACGATTATCCTCGTCATTATATGTATTAAACAATTCTTCAGTGTAAATTGTAATAACGACATCTTTTGTTAGAGCCTTTTGTAAAAGCTCATTCAAACGTTCACCACTAGAAGAATGGATCATAACTGGTTGCTGTGACATAGGTAAATATTGAGCAGTATCCTTATCTAAATAGGGTTGTCCAATAATGTTTTGAGTTCCCGCAATTCCACTCATTAGGAATGCTGTTACGTTCAATTTTTGCCACATTTCAAGGTCATCTTTTAAAACAATTTTAATTTTTGTATTTAATTCCATGAACTCAACACCTTTCTTTTTTATGCTGAAAATTATCTCCCACCTAATGCATCGAGTAATTAAAACCGGAGATATCCGAAATACTTAATAGGAAAGATAATACGTTCAATTTACATATGAAAAATACTCAAACGCTGTCGTTCCATAAACACCTTTAAAATGTTTATTTAGATGGGTTAAATCAACAAAACCACATTCAGCGACAACTGAATAAATATCTCTATTTTTTTCTATTAGCTGCTTTGCACGTTCTATCTTACAGTTAAGAAAATATTGGTATGGTGAAATGCCAGTGTGAGCCTTGAAAGATCGAATAAACTTAAATTTCGATAATTCAAGTTCTCTACAAATTTCATCAAGTTTAGGTATTTTTTCTGAGTCGGTATGAAGCATATCCTTTGCTTTATTTATTAAAGTGTCATCTTTCTTCCATTCTGTAGAAAAATCAGTCTCAACAAGGTTATCTGTGAGAGATAATAGTAATTCACTACACAATGCCTCATCTTTATCGTTTAATATTGCATTAGCAAGACTTACTATTCTATATTGAAGTCTATAATCATAAACAATAGGGTTTGAAAAACGAACGAAATCTTTTTTCTCAATAACCTCTAAAAGCAATTCCGGCTCAATATATAGCATTATATAATCAAGACCTGTTTTGTCATGTGCCATTCCATCATGAACCTGTTCAGGATTAAAAATCATAATGCCGTTTTGATAGGACAATTGTAAACTGCCCTCTAAGTTATAGTGTTGAATACCACGTAATGTAACACCGATTGCATACTCTTTGTGAGAGTGCTTTTTATATGAAAAGTCAGTCATACTTGCTGATAAAGCGGTAATACCTGCCGATTTTTTATAGATAAATTTATCCATGTAATTCACCTCTCAAATAGCTTAGCTATATCCATATCATGATTGCAGCATAAAGTAAAAATAATGCCATCAATAAATTCACTATTTTCTTATGCTTCTGTAAAAACTCCTTAAAGATTGTGCCGAAAAGTACCCATGTAATAAATGCTAAAAATCCAATAACAGTTACAGTGAGAACACCTACTGTAACAGCAGGTATTGAAACATAATAGGGCATAATGTAGGTAGGAATGACAGTCATTGTAAATAGCACTACTTTAGGATTTAAAAACTGCGTAAGGAACCCTGACATAAAGGTACCCGTTTTGTTTACATTAGTTTTTGATGAATCCATTTTATAAACTTGATAAGCAAGATACAACATATAAAAGCTTCCAATGATCTGCATAACAATTAAAATTTTTGGAATAATCGTTGCCAATATCGTATTTAACATTGCAGAAATAGCAAGTAAGAAACCGAATGCAATCGTTGCTCCATAAGTATATTCCATTGCTTTTTTTGTCCCAGAATTATGCACAGTAGATAATATAACAATATTAGTTGGCCCTGGTGTAAATGTAACAATGAAACAGTAAAAGACAAAAGATGTAATGTTCAAGAGGACCACTCCTTTCAAGATATCCTCATATAATCATATATACTAAAATACATATAGTACGTTATTGCGCTTTTATTCTTTAATACAGCACTACAATTTTAAGTATTAATGGAATATGTCAAAATAGCTTGCGAAGGCTCTCCTACAAAAAAATGGAGTAAATATATGGAGTAACAGTGATTATTCGAATGCATGAAAGTATTAGTACCTACATAATTCTACTGAAGATTTAAGGTAATGATTGAGGGCATAATAGAAATAAATTTAAACTAGTTAAAGTGACAGTTTAATGACACAAAAATATATCTAACCAAATATTTTAACTTTCTTGACAAGAATAATGAGAAATATATAATAAAATTATAATGAGAATCATTATCAATTAGAGGGAGTTGTATACTTTTAAACATTTATGAAATTAACCATAGATGTTTTCTTTTGTTCTTAATTGAGAATGGTAATCATTTAGGGGTAGTACTAGTAAAAGCTTTAAAAGGAGGTAGAAACGCTCAAGATAGGTTTAACTAATCAAAAATTCTGGATTCCTAGTGATTGAAAATAATTTTAATATTCAGGAGGGCAGAGTAGGTATGAAGAAATTTATACAATATGTAGCAATGGTATTGCTCATTTTTGGTGCAGTATTACCTTACCTTGGCATGGAAGTAAAGGCGAAAGAGAATACCGAAGCTAGTTGCACAATTGACTACTCAGCAAATTTTAATGTTTTAAAAGCTAATCCGCAAGATAATTCAGTAACGGAAGAAGATTCAGTAATGGTTAAGAGTGGCTATGTAAAGAAAGAGGCTACTATTAAAAAACAAGATGGTCGCTATACGGTAGATATTACGGTGCCAAAAGCGTTTACAACATGGTACAGAGGTTTTAAAGTTGAGTCGGGTGGTGAGTTAAAAGAAGCTATTAAAAGGCAAAAAGATAAAGAAGAAAACGAAGTATATACATTCGCAATCGACCAATATAATAACCCCATCCGAGCTTGGGTTGACATATACGTTAAATTGGAAAAACCTATACCTTTCACATATGACAATAGGTACACTGTTTACCTAGTACTTTCAAATGTTACGGAGAGCAAACGGGTTTGTGAAGAAACACCACAACCTAAGCAAAAAGAACAGTCTCAGCAAACAGGCCAAACTGAGCAAAAAGAACAGTCTCAGCAAACAAAACAAACTGAGGTAAAAGAACAGTCTCAGCAAACAAAACAAACTGAGGTAAAAGAACAGTCTCAGCAAACAAAACAAACTGAGGTAAAAGAACAGTCTCAGCAAACAAAACAAACTGAGCAAAAAGACCAATCTCAGGAAACAAAACAACCTAAGCAAAAAGAACAGTCTCAGCAAACAGGCCAAACTGAGCAAAAAGAACAGTCTCAGCAAACAAAACAAACTGAGGTAAAAGAACAGTCTCAGCAAACAGGCCAAACTGAGCAAAAAGAACAATCTCAGCAAACAGGCCAAACTGAGCAAAAAGAACAATCTCAACAAACAAAACAACCTGAGCAAAAAGAACAGTCTCAGCAAACAAAACAACCTGAGGTAAAAGAACAGTCTCAGGAAACAAAACAAACTGAGCAAAAAGACCAATCTCAGGAAACAAAACAACCTGAGCAAAAAGAACAGTCTCAGCAAAATGGCCAAACTGAGCAAAAAGAACAGTCTCAGCAAACAAAACAACCTGAGCAAAAAGAACAATCTCAGCAAACAGACCAAACTGAGCAAAAAGAACAGTCTCAGCAAACAGACCAAACTGAGCAAAAAGAACAATCTCAGGAAACAAAACAACCTGAGCAAAAAGAACAGTCTCAGCAAACAAAACAACCTGAGCAAAAAGAACAGTCTCAGCAAACAAAACAACCTGAGCAAAAAGAACAATCTCAGCAAACAGGCCAAACTGAGGAAAAAGAACAATCTCAGCAAACAGATCAAACTGAGGTAAAAGAACAGTCTCAACAAACAAAACAACCTGAGCAAAAAGAACAATCTCAGCAAACAGGACAAACTGAGCAAAAAGAACAATCTCAGCAAACAGGCCAAACTGAGCAAAAAGAACAATCTCAGCAAACAGGCCAAACTGAGCAAAAAGAACAATCTCAGCAAACAGATCAAACTGAGGTAAAAGAACAGTCTCAACAAACAGAGCAAACGAAGGGTGGTTCAGAAGGAAATACCAACAGCAGCGAATCAGGTTCTGGGGAGAACGATAATAATTCAACTACCGATGGCAATTCCAACTCTAACACTGGAAACTCTGAACAACCGATTAGTAACGAGACAACTATAAAAGGGGATACAGGGAATTTTACTCAAGAAGGACAAGTTCGATTTGAAATTCCACAAAATGCAAAACAGATCACAACATTTATAGAAAAAGCAAGTACCGTATTTCAAGATAACAAATATAAAGTGACGCTTGCTTTAAATACTGGAAATAACTTGCGAGAATTTGTTGTGAAACAAAATGGTAAAGAAATTGCAAAATGGTCCAATCCAAAAGTAGCTTCATTAGTATTTTTTGCAAATACAAAATCTTCTACACTTTCATTTGAAATAGAAACATTAGAGAACCTTGTTTTTGAAGCAGTAACGAATAATAAAACGATCTCAGCAAGCGTAATAGCTACTAAGATTGATGAAGTATCACTTCCAAAAGTTAATGATAATGCAAATGTTCCGAATGCAGGAGCATTCCCTAGTGGCAGTGCAATGCAATCAACTAATGGGCTGTATACAGTGGACTATACATTCATCAAGGGGTCAGGTTCGGGTACTTCAATGATGGACCAGTATGTTATTAAACCAGCGTATGTCGTGAGAAATGGTTCTTCATACCAAGTTCAATTAACATTAAAAAATAGTTCTTGGATTACTGACTTTACA
The DNA here is from genome assembly GCF_044762185.1 of Lysinibacillus sp. NPDC097162. NCBI lineage: Bacteria > Bacillati > Bacillota > Bacilli > Caryophanales > Bacillaceae > Lysinibacillus > Lysinibacillus sp. NPDC097162. The sequence continues at coordinate 578,532 of NZ_JBIWDT010000001.1, forward strand.
GTGAATGGCGTAACACCTACTACAATTACTGATACAAATGATATCCGAATAGTTCAATTTGCATTACCAAGCATATCTGGGCGTTATAATGCATGGGTAAAAGTAGATATTGAGGATTTGAACTATCATCATGACTATCATATCTATTTAGAATTTCATGAATCTTCACTTTCGAAAATAAGTGATAGTACAACCTTCCCAATTACAAGTGGCCCAATTATTCCAATTCCTCAGATGAAAAAAGATTTACCTAAAGATGAAACAAAGCTAGACCAAACGGTAGGTAACTTTATTCAAGAGGGCGCAGTGAAATTTGAGATTCAACAGAATGCAAAAGAACTAATAGCATTCTTACAAAAAGCAAACACTGTATTTGAAGATAACAAATTTAAAGTGACGCTTACATTGAATACAGGTAACAATTTGCAACAATTTATTGTGAAACAGAATGGTAAAAAAGTTGCAAAATGGTCAAATAAAGCAGCATCATTAGTCCCTATAGCAAATGAAAAAACGGCTACACTTTCATTTGAAATGGAGACACTTGATAACCTTGTATTTGAAGCGGTAACTGCTAATAAGACAATTACCTCAAATGTAGCTGCAACGAATACAATAACAAATGAAAAGATTACTCGCCAGCCAATCACATATAAAATGGAAGCTGATCCAAATGGTAAAATACCTGATTTTATTACGAACTACCTAGCACCTTACTTCACGAAAGCAGAATTAGTGACGATTGATGATAAACGTTATATCGAAATGACGCTAATCGGTAAGGCGTATGGCTTCGAAACACTTGCTTATATTGATGCAGATGGTAAGCAACAAGATATCGAGATAATTAGTTCTACAGGTGAAAAATTGGATCAAGTACGCGTAGTTCGTTTACCATTAGTGCAAGATCAAAATGGCGTAACGAAAATATTTGTCGATTCAGGAAGCTTAGGCTATGGGGCGTACACATTATTCTTTACGTTTAATGTCCCTGCTTTAGAGGGAGAAGCAACGATCGTAGAAGAAGATACAAATATTGTAAATGATGCTATTGTTGAAAATCCATTTACAGATATCGACAATGTATTCAGTAAGGATGAAATTTTAGCTTTATATGCAGCTGGCATTACAACTGGTACATCAGCAACAACATTTAGTCCAAATAGAAACATCACGCGTGCGCAATTTGCAGTGATGATAGCTCGTGCTTTAAATATTTCATCCAATAAAGCAACTGCGTTTACGGATGTGAAAGGCAAATGGTATGAAAAAGAGGTACAAGCACTTGTAGAGATTGGTATTGTAAAAGGTGTCAATGCCACAACATTTAATCCAAATGCAAATATTACACGTCAGCAAGCAGCAGCAATTATATTGCGTATGCTTGAATACAAAGGCTATAAAGTAACAGTTGATAAAAATGCTTTAACGTACAAAGATGCTAATAAAGTATTTGACTACGCGAAGCAAGCAGTATCCGAATTACAAGCATTAGACATTATGACAGGGTCTAATGGCTATTTAAACCCACAAAGTAATTTAACACGTGCACAAATGGCGAAAATATTAAAACGTTCACTAGAGTTAGTAAATTTAATTTAAACGCTTAATAATTTAAAGTTAGGTACTATTACTATCCCAAAAACTCTTTCGTAAAGTTGGGTGAGGTAATTAGGCTTACTTGTGAAGCTATGAGCATTTTGTAGTCTTAGTACATTGCCTCATCCAATCGTGAGAAAATGCAATTCAAGTTGAACTTGAATTGCATTTTTTATCTTTTTTAAACTTTCTAGTTATCTTCTTTTTGTAGCACATCTCTAGCCACTTCAACTACCCTCTATATTCCGCGTGAAAAAGTAAATGCAAATGCTTTTGCCATTTTTGATATAGCTCCTAATTTCATGGATGCTTTCAAAATAGACTGTGTTTTAGCAACCTCCACTTGAAATGTAAGTGAATTAATATTGAAAAAATACTACATCTTTCATTATAAGTAAAACTTAATTTAATTTTACTAATTTATATAAATCGCTAGTTTTACTACCGAAGCGGCAATATTTATGGCTCGTTTTTATTGTGAAAGGAAACATATCCAAGGAAGCGATGAAATAGTATTAAAAGAAACGGCATATATTGAACTTTAATCCTCAAACATAGGAGTGGGGCAAGTGAAGGATGTAGATTTGTTTTTAAAGAAATTACATTACTTTGATAAAAAATTTAAGTTAATAATCAATCAACACAATAACCATCTCAAAGTTGAGTATTTAGAGTTGTGTGAGCTAATCGATAATTATTCTTCTTTTATTACAAATCGTGACAATGAAAAATATTGGAATCATCTAAAGCTATCGATTGAAATCATAGCATTAATTGAAAATCTCAGAAATAATTCTTCTGTTTGTATCCAAATCGTAGAAAAATATCGAGCTTTAGTATTGGGATTAGAAAACGAGGAGATAACTGATTATTTTCGTAATATAGAGGACTGCATTGAAAAGGAATTTGGGGATTTTCACATTAACAGTCAGTCGAAAATACTCATGGTAGGTTCTGGGGCTTTCCCTTTAACATTATTAATGGTTGCGGAACGAACTGGCGCAGAAGTTTTTGGAATTGATATTGATGATGAAGCGGTTCGGTTGGGAAGACATGTAGTAAATATATTAGGAAGACATTTATCAATTCAAATTGATAAGAAGACAGTAGGGGAACTAACAGTTATAAAACAGATTAGTCATATTATATTTAGTTCAACTGTCAGCAATAAATATGCCATATTAGATCAATTGTATGATTTAACTAATAAAGATGTGCTAATTGCGATGCGTTATGGTAATGGGTTAAAGTCTCTTTTTAATTATCCCATGCAAAAAGTAGACGAAACGAAATGGCATATAGTTGAGGAAATTATACATCCTCAAAGTGTATTTGATGTTATTTTGTATCAAAAAGTACAATGACATATATGGACGAGGAGATGGCAATGACTGATTTTAATAACGTTTTATTGCTAGGAACTGGGCCAACAGCAATTCAACTAGCTGTAAATTTCAAAAATTATTTTAATAGTAAAGTAGCTATTGCTGGTCGAGAATCTTTACGCTCCAAGGCTTTCTTTGAAAACGTCATGCAACATCAACTTGCACTTAATGTATATGTACAAAATAAACAACATCAGTCTGTTGCAGGAGAATGTACAATTGATACTTTATTTAAAGGTTATCATTCAGTATCTGGTAATTGGGATACTATTGTGCTTAGCATTACAACAGATTCGTATTTATCAGTATTAGCGCAAATCGATTCTACCGTGTTGAAGAATGCTAGCTGTTTTATATTAATTTCGCCTACATTTGGCTCTAGTCATTTAATTTCAAATTTATTAAATAATCTTTCACCTCAGGCTGAGGTAATTAGCTTTTCAACATATTACGGGGATACTAGATGGTTAGGTAGTATGCCATCAAATGAAGTATTGACAACAGGCATAAAAAAAACAGTTTATATTGGATCAACTTACTCAATATCGAATAGAGTGGCTGAATTAACTAACCTATTTCGTCATTTAGGGATTCAATTAAAAAAATTAGCATCTCCTCTTGAAGCAGAGACAAGAAATATTTCTTTATACGTTCATCCTCCCTTATTTATGAATGCTTTTTCATTAAAAGCAATATTTGATGCCAATACCGTAACGAAGTATGTTTATAAACTTTATCCTGAAGGTCCCATTACTTATACAACGATTCGGTATTTATTAAATTATTGGAAAGAAATGATGGAAATTGTGAAACACTTCAATATTCAACCGCTTAATCTATTACAGTTTATGGTAGATGATAATTATCCATTACACCCAAAAAGCATAGACAGACAAGATATAGAAAATTTTAATCATCTTGAGCCCATCCATCAAGAATATCTGCTTTATATTCGTTATGCTTCCTTATTAATTGATCCATTTTCTATACCAAATGAAGAAGGAAGATACTTTGATTTTTCAGCAGTTCCTCTTAGAGGAATTTTTATAAATCACGACGGAGAATGGGATATTCCTAGAATGCCAAAAGAGGATTATTATCGTGTGAAAATCATCCAAGGGATTGCGAATGCACTAAAATTAAAAACTCCAACACTTGATCATTTTGTACAAACCTATGAAGAAAAACTGCAACAAGTAGTGGCATCTTCTGAGGATAAACTTTATTCAGAAGCCTTCCAAGTAAAATCTTTTTCACAAGAAATCGAGATGATTTATAAGGAGATTTATACTAATTAAAAACATACAAATTTCCGTTTTGGAGGCAAAAGTGAATATATTCAAGCACTTGACCAGCTTGTTCTTGAATTTGATGATAATGTTCATTGATTATTAAATAACATGCAAATAACGCTTTGCTTAACACTAGTGGTACTCAAATGATAGGCCTTATAATTTTTGTCCAGTTAAGTGTTGGCATATTAATGTGAAATAGATGCAGTATAAGAAAAGTCGATTAAGAGGATGAGTAAACATCCTTTTATCGACTTTTCTTAAAGCAACTTATTTTCTTAGAAAAGGTGGTTCATCATTTCTGCTTGTAATTCTCTGAACAATGAAAGAAGAAAGAAACTCTTATAGATAGTTAAGGATATTTTTAATTGTTAATTCTCAAATCATTAACATTTGTCAATATTATTTGGTTTCTTTCTTTAGTATTTTAAAATTGAGTGTACTTTTTGAAAGAAATTGTCTGTCAATCACACAATGGAGGTTGCTTATTTAGATTAAAGTAAAAAGTTTATCTATTCATTTCCATAATTAATATGGAAGGTAGTTTCTATCAATCTTGTTAGAAAATATGTTTTTTATACTTTTTGTAATGGTGATTACGATCATTCATTTTTCAGCACTCATTTACTTATATATACAATTTAAATATTAATTCTTAAAGGAAGGTGTTAGTAATGGAACCATATATCGGTGAAATTCGAATGTTTGCAGGTAATTATGCACCACAAGGATGGAGTTTGTGCAATGGGCAACTATTATCTATTGCTGATAATGATGTGCTCTTTTCACTCATAGGTACTATGTATGGAGGGAATGGACAGACGACATTTGCCTTGCCGAATTTTCAAAGTAGAGTCGTAGTACACCAAGGACACAACCCAGTAACGAGCACTCAGTATACGATCGGTCAAATGGGAGGGGTAGAGTCTGTGGTGTTAAATGCATCACAACTTCCAGCTCATACGCATCAAGTAAATGCTTCTTCACTGGAAGGCACAACAACTAGTCCAGAAAATGCGGTATGGGCCAAAAACATGCAGTATTCAACACAACCACCAAATAGCACAATGAATGCAACAATCGTTTCAAGTGTTGGTGAAAATTTGCCGCATGATAATGTAATGCCGTTTTTAACAATTAGTTATATCATTGCGCTTTCCGGTTTTTACCCATCATTTGAATAGGAGGAATGTAATAATGAGTGATCCATTTGTAGGTGAAATTAAATTATTTAGCTTTAGACGTGTTCCAAGGGGATGGGCATTATGTGACGGGCAATTACTGTCAATTAATACAAACCAAGCTTTGTTTTCCTTGTTAGGCATAACTTATGGTGGGAATGGAGTTACCACATTTGCCTTACCTGATTTAAGAGGAAGGGTTCCGGTTCATGTAGGAAACGGTGTGACACTCGGACAAAAAGCTGGACAGGAGACACATACGTTAACAAGTGATGAGATGCCTGCACATACACATGTTGTGACTGCTAGTGCGGAAAGTGCTACGTTGAAAGTAGCTACTAGTAATGTATGGGGAACAACCGCTGTTAATATGTATGCATCTAATCAACTTAATACCCATATGAATGCACAAGCTTTATCTCCATCAGGATATTCGCAGTCACATCAGAATATGCAGCCCTACAGTGTGGGAAATTATTGCATTGCTTTAATAGGCATATACCCTCCAAGAAATTAATAACAAAGGAAGTGAAAAAAATGTCAGAAGCGTATATTGGAGAAATTAGAATTTTTGGTGGTACTTTTGCACCTCAAGACTGGGCTTTTTGTAATGGTCAACTATTAAATATTCAGTCGAACAGCGCCTTATTTGCCATTTTAGGAACCATATATGGAGGAGATGGAAAGACAACCTTTGCTTTACCAAATTTAAATGGTCGGGCAGCGATTCATCAAGGAACAGGTGCAGGATTAACGACAAGGAATATTGGCGCAGCTGGAGGTTTGGCAACTGTTACATTATTAACAACACAAATGCCTAGGCATAATCATAGCGCTACATGTAACAATGACCAAACATCAAATACTGAGCCAACAGGAGCAATATGGACGGAACAACAAGGGAGAGGTTCTCACCCTGTCTATTCTGTTTCAGGGAATACTACAATGAACGCATTAACCATTGAACCAGTGGGTGGAAGTCACGCACATAATAATATGCAACCGTATTTGGGGGTAAATTTCATTATTTGTTTATATGGAGAGTGGCCTCCTAGGGCATAGGAATGAATTCATCGAAGGGTGTGAAACAACTAAAAAGGAGTACAAAAATGGGAAAAAAGATTTTAATTATAACGCTATGTTCAATGCTAATTACTTTTAGCCAGTTGACTGGGATAAGCTTGATGTCTCCTTTAAAAGTGGAGGCCGCAACTTGCGATACTCCCAATTTTCCAAAGTGTACACAAGATTTAACGCAATCATCCTGGCTAAATGATACAACTAATGGCTTTATAGTTAGTGGTATTCCTGAGGATAATGGTTTTGATTTATTAAAGTATAGTGATGGGCAACCATATCCAGCTGGTTATTATATTGATGCAAATGAATTTTCACCACCCAAATCAATAAAAATTTCTGCTGGGGAAGGCTTTACTGATGGTATCTTCGATTTAAAATCATTAAAAATTGATACGATAAATCCACATATGGAAAACGATGCGTTGAGCTTAAAGATTCAAGGGTATGATATAGACGGAAATCCAAAGGGAAATCCTGTAACCTTTAAGACAGTTGCCAATTCTAATCCTATTTATGATATTCCGATAAATATAAATGGTATTAACTCATTTGTTATTACTGCGAGTGTACAATATATACCAACTGTTTTTGCAGGCATATGGGATATAACATTTACACAATTTACAATTGATATTCCTAACCCAAGTAACCCACCAACCATTACAAATGATGCGATTACGGCCTCAAACATAACGGCCTCAGGCGTACAGTTGGATTGGGTTAAAGCATCTGACGATTTAACAACTCAAGAGGATTTACAATACCGTGTCTATCAATCTAGTAGCCATAATATGGATACGGTTAGTAACATTGAATCGAATGGGACACCTTTAGGAAGCGGTTATGCCAAAGATATTACTTCGTTTATTGTTACAGGTCTCGCCGCTAATACAATTTATTATTTCAATGTCATTGTCAAAGATGCTGATGGCAATAAGAGTGCTTATATGATGCAACAAGTAACAACCGTTGGGTTAAATAAACCTCCAACATCGAGTGATGGAACCGTAAATGTAAATGAAGGTCAAGTGTATACATTTAATAGTACTTCCTTTGCGTTTTTGGATGAAGATGCTGGAGATACGTTGCAAGCGATACAAATTGTTACAATCCCAAATAGCGGACAGCTCTTTATAGATAGCAATAATAATCAGCAAGTGGATGCTGGAGAAGCGATTACAAATGGTATGACTACTATTAGTAAAGCTATTTTAGATACGGGTCATTTAAAATATCTAATGGATAATGGATCTACTTCATCTTTTACATTTAAGGTAAGTGATGGTATTAATTTTAGTACAAGCTATGCGATGAATTTAAATGTCAATACAAATCCAACCGTGACAATATCATCAAACCACAGTAGTCTAACAAATAGTAATCCAATTACTATATCAATCGCATTCAGTGAGCCAGTGGTAGATTTTAAGGTATGGAATGTAAGTGTTACAAATGGAAATGTATTGTCTGTTCATGGGGATGGCACTATATTTACTGGCATAATATCACCAATTGCGGATGGAGTTGTGAAAGTTAAAATTCCTGAAAAGGTTGTTACGAATAGTAGTGGTACATTTAATAAAGCATCCAATGAATTACAAATATTCTATGATGCTACACCACCTACTAATATTCAACTTACTAATACGATAGTCCAAGAAAAGGCACCTATAGGTACACCTATTGGGACATTGACAGCAACAGATTCAGGTAGTGCACAAACATTCAGGTATGCATTAAAGTCTGGGGATACAAATTTCTTTACGATTGATGGCAATGTATTAAAAACAAATGCGCTGTTTACCTATGATACGAAAAATAGTTATAGCATTACGATAAGCGTAACGGATCAGGCTGGCAACACGTCTGATAAGGAGTTTACTATCCTGATTACTAAAAATCACGCTCCTACAGGCACTATTCTAATTAATAATGGAGCAGCATATACAAGTTCTTCGAATGTTACTTTAACAATGACGGCAACGGATACAGAAGGAGAAGCGATAGATATGCGCTTTTCAAATGATGGATCTACTTGGTCCAGTTGGGAGTCAAAAGTGTCTTCGAAAAGTTGGACATTATCAAGCGGGGATGGTAGTAAAACCGTATATATGCAACTAAAAGATTCAGCAGGTAATATATCGAATGTATTTTCAGATACAATTGGGTTAGATACAACGCCTCCTTTTATAACAGGGGTTTCAAATGGAGGTATATATAACACTGACATTACTATTAGCTTTAATGAAGGAACGGCTACCTTGAATGGATCTTCCTTTACAAGTGGCAGCACTGTAACGTCAATTGGAAGTTATACGTTGGTTGTAACAGATAATGTAGGTAATACCTCAACGATTTCATTTGTGATTGATAAAACTCTGCCACAAGCTGTAGAGGTGACAATCAAATCTACTAATTTCGATCCGACAAAGGCTAAGGAAGGCGACACAATCACATTAGCAATAAAAACAGATAAAAATATCCAAACACCAACAGTTACCATTGCAGGAAAAACTGCTACTGTAAGTGGAGCTGAAACGAACTGGCAAGCGACTCATGTTATAGCTAATGGTGATATGGAGGGAACAGCACCTTTTACGATTAACTTTAAAGATTTACTAGGCAATTCGGCAACAGAGGTAACGAGCGTAACTGATGGAAGCTTCGTCATAGTGGATAGTAAAAAGCCAACAGTAAAAAAGTTGACAATGGTATCAAATAATACGAACCCTACAGTTGCTAAAGTAGGCAATATTATCACTATTGATTTTGAAACAAGTGAGGACATTCAATCGCCCAAAATAGCTATATTAGGACAAACAGCAAATGTAAGTGATAAAGGTGATGGCGATGCTAAAACATGGCAAGCAAACTATACACTAAAGTCAGTAGATACAGATGGACCTATTAACTTTACAATTGATTATCAAGATTTAGCGGGGAATGATGGCTCACAGGTTACAGAGATTTCAACAGGAGCAATGGTGAAGTTTGATAAAAAGGCTCCGGAAATAATAACCTATTACCCAGCGCATCTTGCAACTAATGCGCTGCCTACAGGTAATCTCGTGTTAACGTTTAATGAAAAAATCTTACCTGTAGCTAGTAAAAACATTCTCATTCGAAATGCTTCAACTAATCAAATTATTGAAACAATCGGTATTTCACAAGCAAACGTTTCGATCACTAATGAAACTGTGACAATAAATCCGACAGTGGATTTGGACTATAACACCGTTTACAGCATTCAAATTGATGCAGGAGCATTTATGGATTTAGCTGGAAATATGTATGACGGAGTTACTAATAATACTACTTGGAGTTTTACGACTAGTGCAATACCAACATACACCGTTACGTATGACAGTAATGGAGCTGATGGGGGGAAAGTGCCAACAGATTCGAAGCGATATAAAGGTTACGAAACAATTACAGTACTCGGAAACACCGATAATTTAAGGAAAACAGGCTACACATTTGTAGGATGGAATACGAAGGCTGATGGCAAAGGTATTACGTATAAAGCTGGACAAATGTTTCAAATGGGGAAAGGGAATCTACTATTCTATGCTGAATGGTTTAAAAACGATGTACCAGCAGATGGAGGATACATTACACCAAGTACAGACCCTGTAGAACCAATCAATCAATTTTTGGTGAATGTTGTAGATCCTAGTATGCCAGATGAGGTACTCATTCAAACAGTATTAACACGTGAATTTCGTAACGGTAATTTCCAAGATACAGTGAATTTTACAGTTGCAAATGCCAACGAGTTCCTTCGCAAATTAGCGAACAAGGAAGAAAAAAGACCTCGACTTATGATTCCCGACATGGAACAACCAGCAAGTGAAACAAAGGTCATACTCGCTCGAGAGGCCGCTAAACGATTACTAGAGGGCAAATCTAATTTTGGCATAGATATGGGACTAGTCAAGATAGATGTTCCTTTTGCTTCAATGGATGATTTCAATGACGATATTTATTTTCGAATGATACAGATAAAAAATGCACTACTGCAAAAAGCCATCGAAGATAGGGCTAAACAAGCAGAATTAGTCTTACAACAAAGTCATGGTGCGAATGTAAAGCTCGTCGGTCAACCAGTAACTATTGACACAAATCTACAAAATCGTCCCGTGACATTGTTATTGCCATTACCAGCGAACCTTACTTCAGCTCAACAAGAAAATATCATGATTTACGTAGAGCATAGCAATGGAACAGTCGAATTAATTCGTGGGCGTATTGTAGAATTTTCGAAAGGACAAACGGGTATTGTCTTCGATGTAGAGCATTTTTCTACTTTTACTTTATTATATGTAGAACAAGGGCAAGAAGAAGAACAACAGCCAGTAGAGGTAGATAGGGCATTTACTTCATATATACAAGGCTACACAGATGGTACTTTCCGTCCGAATGCATATGTCACACGTGCACAAATGGCAGCAATGCTGGCAAGAAATTTGAGTAACAATGATGTACCAGTAGCATCTCAACTATTTTATGTGGATACAGCTGCGACTTGGGCAAAAAATGAAATTGAGTATATTCGTACACAAAAAATTATGCAAGGACGTCAAGATCGTATATTTGCTCCAAATGATATGATGACGAGAGCCCAAATGGCAGTTATTGCTGTAAGATGGATAGATCAGCAATGTGCAGAAGCGTCTACAGATAACCAGTATTGTCAACTACCAACGAATGGAGAAACGTACAGTGATGTCGCATCCACGCATTGGGCAGCAAAAGAAATCGACCGCATTAGCGCAATGGGTATAATGATTGGCTCAGGTGATGGCCAATTTAGACCGGAAGAGAGATTAACACGTGCACAGGCAGTAAAGATACTCAATCGAATTTTTTCTCGACCATTACCAACTGAAGAAACGGAACAAATCTTTATAGATATTCCTAGAGAACATTGGGCTTTCTTTGAAATTCAAGCAGCTACAACGAAATGAAAAACAAATGGCCATAGCGGGGTGTGCACAAAGGATTGTCACTTGCGAACTTCTTTTCTCTCAGTGGATCTTGAGCTTTTAAGCCGTCTATAGTACAAATTAAAAATAGGGCCCTCCCGGGATCCAGATATTATCTATATTACTAACTTTACTGAAACACAGCCAGAAGACTTATTCAATAATACGATTGATGGTCAAGATTGGAGTCAGCTAAAAGCAGTAAAAAATAAACAAGTGTATAAAGTGCCGCTAGGTATTTATCGCTGGTATCCACCAAATGGAGATGCACCACTTATGTTAAAATGGATGGCACAGCACAATCATCCCGAAATATTCGACTATAATATGACCGAAGAAATTCAACATTACTATGCTAAATTTTACAACTATGATGTGACAGAAGAACAAGTAAAAGACATTTTAAATCCATCGTCTGAAGCTGCAAAATATTAAGAAAATGCCAAGTGAAAATGATTTTACTTGCTGTGCGCATTTTAGTGGTGAACGTTGTAAAAATGGTTAAATATAGGGACAAAACCTATAGGCCCTAAAATGCTTGGCAATTGGATATTTAGAAGTAACAAAATGAATGTGTACCAATTACAAACTTTTTAGCACTGATTGTTTTAATAGTTATTGTATTTTTAAATAGAAAATAGTATTAAAATTTAAACGGTTGCCAGTGGAAAAATTTCTAGGCTACCGTTTTTTTGATACTGTAAGATTAAACCTATCAATCTTTCTATTTTTTTAGGTAAAGTGCTGTGATTTTTTCACCTATACTGAGAAGTGATCGGATTAATTCGAATGCAAAGAGTTGTGAAGCTTATTGTTTAAACTCTCGGTCGGAATTACTATGTCCCAATGAACTAGATTTCTCTGGCTGACCTTATAATATGAATGGGGAATTTTGTGTAAAAAGTAAAAAAGGGAATATGGTAAAATTGAAAGAAAAAAATATGGGGTAAATAATGAGTAATTCTGTAAATTATAAAATGTGGACTGTTTGCATGATTCAAAATGAAGACAAGGTTTTACTGCTCGATAGACAACACGATAATTTCAAAGGGTTTATTCCACCAGGTGGCAAAGTTGAATTTCCTGAAAGTATAGTAGAAAGTGCAATTAGAGAAGTAAAAGAAGAAACTGGATTAGAGGTAAGCAACCTTATTTTTAAAGGTCTCTATGAATATGTAAATCCTGTTGCGATGGATAGATATATGATTTTTAACTACATCACAAAAGATTTCAAAGGAGAATTACTTGAAAATGGCCCAGAAGGAAAGGCAGTTTGGGTAAATATAAGGGAAGCATATAACCTTCCAATGCAGGAATCTATTCGAAGAAGATTCCCTTTATTTTTTGAAGAAGGGACATTTGAAATACAAGTTGAATGGAATCATGCAGAAAATAAAGAGGGCAAAGTTACTATTAAGAAGACTTAAACATCATGTTGTGCAACTGACTGGGGTTATTGTTCAATAGAACAGTCGCTTCTCACTATTGTTGAGGTTAGTTCGATACATACATATAATAAGTAGGGAATTCTGTGAAAGTTTGAAAATCCTACACATTAGATAAAACATACTTTTATAACTAAGCCATTGTATTATTCAATACTTAGATTCATACGATTTGGATTTAAAAGATTTAGGAGGAAAAGACATGCAAATACTATTAATTCGACACGGAGAATCAGAAGCAGATATTTTAAACGTACATGAAGGAAGAGCTGATTTTGAATTAACAGAAAGAGGTAGAAAGCAAGTGGGAAGTTTATCACAAAAGGTAAAAAATGATTTCCCACCAGATTTTATATGGGCAAGTACGTTAAAAAGAGCCCGTGAAACCGCTGAAACATTAGGAGAAATTATTGGTTGCCCAGTGCAATTGGAAGAAGAATTAATGGAGTTTAATAATGGTGTTCAAGCTGGACTATCCTTTGAAGAAGCAAAAAAGTATCCAGAGCCAAAATTTTTTCATGAGCGTTTCGAAAATGGAGAATCATTCATAGAATTTCGAATGAGAATTGAAACAATATTTTCTAAAATTGTAACCGGAAATAAATATAAACGAATTGCGATTGTTGCTCATGGCGGCGTAATTAATAATATATTACGTGCTTTTTACCAAATGCCAATCAACATGGATTATTATTTTAAAATCGGAGATACAGGAATTAGTTTAATTGAACTTACTGATAAGGAAAAGATAATTCACTTTATAAATGATACGAATCATTTAGAGAATATATAAGAAACCTTGTTGAAAAATGCTATTGCGTCAATTAAATCCACCGTTTAGATCAATATTTTTTCAAAACGGTGGTGTTTTAAATTGTTTGTAGCTGTAGCTTATTTTTAATCAAATTTTATTTCAAAGCTCTGTGGAGGACATTATTTGAGGACAGATATAGATAATTGGAAACCAATCACGGTAACAGAAATTTATAAGCTCTTCTCAACTATTCCAATTAATTGGGGCATTGCAGGGGGATGGGCTTTAGATTTACATTTAGGAAAACAGTCCAGGGTACATGATGATATAGATGTAATAATACTTCGAGAGGAACAATTAACTATCTATAATCATTTGTCAGAAGATTGGATGTTATACAAAGCAGAGAATGGGAAACTAGTTCTTTGGCAAGAAGGTGAATTTTTAAAAACTACAAATGATATTTGGGTTAGTAAAAGCAGTAGTTCCTCCTGGGCTTTTCAAATGATGTTAGTAGAGACAGAGCAACAATCTTGGATATACAGGCGAGACAAATCTATTAGAAGAGAAATAGAGGATATATTTTTAAGAACAAATGAAGAGATACCTTACCTGAGGCCCGAGATTCAACTCCTTTATAAAGGTGGTAGCGCAAACGTTAGAGTAAAAGATTTTAAAGATCTACAAATTATGCTTCCTTATTTACAGCCTGAACAAAAGGATTGGCTAAAAATGACATTGGAAAAGCAATTTCCAACTGGTCATTCGTGGCTTGACTATATTTAAGTGTGAAATATGATTCTATAGAAAAACTGAACCAAATGTTAAGTGAGTTGGATATTAACAAACAACAAGAAATAAAGATACATTGAAAATGACATAGACGTAACAAAAGAGAAGGAAACAACTATCCTCTAATTCAAGGCATTATCCTTCTCTTTCTAATACTAACTCTCTAATTTTTTTGTCGCTTCTTGAATATATTCATCTAGTTGATCTGCTGGACGATATACCGTACTTCCATGACACACTTCTAATCGCTCAGGTTTTAATTCTTTTACAATTAAACTGCTTTGTAATGCTTCTTCCATATAAGGTGTAAACATTGGTGGATGAAGCTTTCCTTTTTTTGAGTTGAAAAGGTCACCAGCTAGCAGTACGCTATCTTTTTCATGAAAATAAACAACGTGTCCCGGAGAATGACCAGGTGTTAAATACGGTGTCAGTCCAGCAATAGCTTGTAACTTTCCATGCGCACTCTCAGTGAGGGGCTGAGCTAATTGTTTCGGCAAGTTATTTTCAAGTTTCTTTCTTTTTGGATAAAGAACTTCACCTTCCATATAAGGTATTTCAATATCGTGTGCGTAGACGGGTACTTTATTTTGAGTCAATATTCTCTTTACTGCGCCAACATGATCCGAATGACCATGCGTTAAGAGAATCCTACGCAAAGGACCAGCATTCAGCTGCTTTATGAATTTCATAATTCCTTTTGCCATCATCGGCATCCCCGCATCTACTAAAGTGACCCCATCCTCCTCAATAACTATCCATACATGAATCGGAACAATCATCCACGTCTTTAAGCTCCAGATATGCTCAGAGATTTGTTCAGCTTTCATTTTCATTTCCCCTTTTTAATTTTTCTTTAAAGCCTATAAGAAGAATTTCTATTGCAAGATCAAATGTTGGTGTTAATCTTTCCATTAAACTGTTAAGAGGTTCATGTTGGTACGAGTAAGTGCTAAGAATGCCATTAAGGTTGAAGTAATAAATTCGAGAAAAAGCTAACAATTGTTCTTCATCTGAAATAGATAGACATTCTCGAATTCTTTCCTTCATAATTTCAAAGATTTCAATCCGCAGTCTATTTATCTCAAGTTGTGGATCCCCTTCATCTACCCTTGTAGACTTTGCGTTGAAGAAAATATCATACAAATTCCGATTCTGTAGGCAGAAGTGGATATATTCAAGACTGATTTGTTTCAATTTGTCTTCTGAAGATAAAGTACTTAAGCTCGAAAGATATAGAAATTGTTCGTATAGCTCCTCCAAAGGTGGCATAGAGAGCTGGTGTAATAATTCTTCCTTGTCTTTAAAGTAAAGATAAATGGTTGTATGGGAACACCCCGCGTCCTTTGCAATGGCTCGTATTGTCACTGAATCGTATCCTTTTTCAGAAAATAACCTACCTGCTGATTCGACTATCTGCTTTTTTGTTTCTTCAGACCGTTCTGCCTGTTTACTTTTCACTATATTACCTACTTTCTCTACTTACTAACCAATGGTTATATAATAACCATCGGTTAGTAAAATGTCAACATTTTATGGAAATTTTGATAAGCAGCTTAAAGAAGGAGATGATCTGGTTAAAGCCAAGATTAAATGGTAAGGTGGTAAGGTTTAGTACTTTGAAAAGATAAATAGAATGGGTAGCGGGGAAATAGGGAGGTGAATGTAATTTTACATTCTCTATTTTATTGCATTGTGAAATCCTACTTTACTTATAAATATATATAGGAAAAATAATCTATTTTGTATTAGTATTGACAAATTAATTTATCCATAATATTATTAAATTAATGATAATGATTATCATTATCATTATCATTAATATGTCGAACACGCAGAATAAAAAGGGGTATTTTTAAATATCCCTTTTTATTTACATAGTGTTGATAATGATTATCAATTGAAAGGAGGTTTTATTATCAAAAGGTTATTTTCTGTTTTAATGTTAGTCTCATTATTAACATTTTTCGTTACGCCAATTTTAAACGCATCTGCTGCACTTGCAGATGGGACATACAAAATCAATTATCAAGTGAATAAACCAAATTCTTCATCTGCTTCAATAGCAAATGATTACTTTTTGAAGCCTGGGACAATTATTGTTAAGAATGGCTCTTCAGTAATACAGCTAAAAATGAAAAAAAGTGCGTGGATAACGAAATTTGAATCGAGTACAGGCGGTAATAAAGTTATTAGCGAAGATAAGGCAGAGGATACACGTATCGTCCAATTTGCACTTCCTTCTTATTCATCGCCGACTGCAGTTACGATGAAGGTGGATATTGATGACTTAAATTATCATCATGAATACACAGTAGATTTTGTATGGGATCCGGCGTCATTGAAAAATGAAGATGGTAGTGCAGTAGTAGCTACAACGGACCCAAAAAACACTAACACTAACACTAACACTAACACGACTATTAAAACTAATACTGGTGATACAAATACTTCATCAGTTAAAGAAAAAGAAACAAATCCTCAAACAAGTGATGCTTTTCCAATAGGTATACTTTTATTGTTCTGTGTTAGTGGATTTATCTTATTTAATTTTAAAAAACGCATGAAGGAAGAAGAAATCAATTGAAATATTTCGGAAGCACCCTCATCTACTTCGCTAAGGTAGGAGTAGGGTGCTTTTTAAAAGGAGTGAATGAACATGATAAAAACAAAAGTAAATAGTAGAAAGTTACATATAGTGGCGCTAAGTATTATTTTTGTCGTTCTTTCAGCATGCACTAGTTCAATTAAGGAAAATGAAAATACGGTAGAAGAAAAAAAGGATGAAAATAATACAACTGTTGAAGCTGAAAATCGAATTATTCCAACGACAGTTGCAGTTGCTCATATTTTAGATGCACTAAATTTAGATGTCATTGCTGTTCCTACGACTGCTTATGATTTACCTAAACGCTATGAAGGTTTACCCGAAGTTGGTAGTCCGATGTCACCCGATATGGAAATTGTAAAATCTTTGAATCCAACAGAGGTTTTCTCAGTGACAACTTTAGAGGCAGATTTAAAAAAGACATTCGATGAAGTTGGTATCAATGCTTCATATGTAAATTTACAAAGTATTGATAATATGAAAGCTGCTATTTTAGAAATTGGGAAAAATTATAATCGGACTGATGAGGCAACAAAGTTAGTGTCAGAGCTTGAAGGAAAGATTGCAGCCCTTCGAATGAAAGTAGAATCAAAAGAATCCCCTAAAGTTTTAATTCTACTTGGTATTCCAGGTAGCTATTTGGTGGCAACCGAAAATTCATATATTGGAGATTTAGTGAGAATGGCTGGAGGTCAAAATGTGATGAGCGGACAAGAACCAGAGTATTTACCATCTAATACGGAATTTTTACAACAAAGCAATCCAGATATTATTATTCGTCTAGCACATGGATTGCCTGATCAAGTTGTGGAAATGTTTAATGAAGAATTTGTTACGAATGATATTTGGAAGCATTTTGACGCTGTGAAAAACGGACGTGTGTATGATTTAGAGGAGCCGTTATTTGGAACAACAGCAACCCTTGCAGTACCTCAAGCACTAGAAGAATTGATTAACATTATGTATCCATAATGAGAAATGTAGAGGACTAAGATGAATAAAAAAATAAGTAGTTTTATAGTTGTAAGTATTTTGCTTTTAGTTGTTATTATATATTCTGAAATTACTGGCTCTATTAAAATGGATACGATGGAATTTATTAGAGCCTTTTTTGGTGAAGAAAATGCAAATTACTCCGTTATTAAAGATTTACGTTTCCCGCGGATTATAGTCGCTATATTTGCAGGGGCAGCATTGTCTGTTGCCGGCGTATTATTGCAGGCAGTTATGCGCAATCCATTAGCTGATGCAGGTGTAATAGGAATTTCAGCAGGAGCATCATTTGTAAAATTATTAGCCATTACATTATTTCCAATGGCGTTTTTTTTCACACCATTATTGGCCTTTTTTGGTGGAGCATTCGCTTGTTTTTTAGTATTCATGTTGTCCTGGAAATCAGGCTTAAATCCTTTGAAAATTATTTTAGTAGGTATTGCGATTAATGCGATGTTTACTGGTCTAACAGAAGCGTTTATTACGCTATGTAGCTATATGAATATCATGGTTGGTGGAGCGGGTAGCTCTAATTTGTCAATGCGAACTTGGAGTGATGTACGTTTAATTACATTTTATGGTGTGATTGGATTACTAGCTTCTCTATTACTAGCTTCGTGGTGCAATTTATTGGCGTTACAAGACAAAACAGCCAAGAGTTTAGGCTTTAATGTAACACGTGCACGACTAATTATTGCAGCAATAGCGGTATTACTAGCGGCTATTTCAACTGCTACAGCAGGAGTTATTGCATTTGTTGGGTTATTAATTCCGCATATTTCAAGAAGGTTAGTAGGCTCAGACCATAAATGGCTAATTCCATTCTCAGCATTAGCAGGTGCCTTGCTGATTTTGACTGCTGATACGCTAGGCAGAATATTAGTTGCACCGTTAGAAATTCCAGCTTCAACAATAATGGCGATAATCGGTGGGCCATTCCTAATCTTCTTAATTCGAAAAGATAAGTAAAGAGAGGTGAGTGCATTGAAAGTTTCACAAATTAAACTATCTTATGATCAGAGGAAAAATCATTTAGATGGAATTACGACAACTATTGAAAAAGGGAAAATCACGACGATTATTGGCCCGAATGGTTGTGGGAAATCCACATTACTAAGTGTCATTTCCCGTAATAATATGCCACAACAAGGCTCAGTAACGTTAGAACAGAAAGATATAATGGCATACAAGGCAAAGGAATTTGCGAAAAAACTTGCAATTGTTTATCAACAAAACATAGTGCCACAAGATATTACGATTGAAAAACTAGTTGCTTATGGACGGGTACCTCATCAACAATTGATGAAAAAAAATGTTGAAGAAGATGAGGCGGCAGTAAACTGGGCACTGGCAGCAACGAATTTAACACAGAAACGTACATGTAACTTGGATGCATTATCAGGTGGTGAACGACAGCGTGTTTGGATTGCCATGGCACTTGCTCAAAAATCATCCATTCTTTGTTTAGATGAGCCAACAACATATTTAGATATTTTTTATCAAATCGAATTAATGGAGTTAGTGAAGAAATTAAACAAAGAAAATTCTTTAACAATTGTGATGGTGTTGCATGATATTAATCAAGCAATAAAATATAGTGATCATATAATTTTGATGAAGGAAGGTAAAATTTTATGTGAGGGGTCACCTAAAGAAACAGTAACAGCGGAACGTATGAAGGAAGTGTATGGTGTTGAAGTGATTATTCAAACGCATGAAATTGTTGGTACGTATATGATGCCAGTAAAGATTTAGGTGAATTTTTTAGACATATCATATTATTAATTTCGTAGATTTATTAAGTTAAATTGTGATTAATTCTTATATTTACCTATAGCTTTACTTTTTAAGTTTATTAACAAAAATAATATCTCGTAACATATCTTCGCTTTCTTGACAATAATAGTATGTGAGTTATAATGAGTGAGAATGAGAATCATAATCAATTATAAGTGATTGTATACTTTAAAACATCCGGAGAATCAATAGATGTTTTCATGAACTTTAATTGACAATGAGAATTATTCGAGTTAAGGGATAGTACTAGAAAATCTTTTAATATAAAGGAGGTAGTAACGCACAGAATAGGTCAACATAATTTTAAAAATTCAGGAGGTCAGTGTATTGAAGAAATTTTTGCAATATGTAGCTATGGTAGTGCTGATGTTAGGTGCAATATTACCGGGCTTTGGAATGGAAGTAAAGGCGGAAGAGAATACCGCATCTAGTTGCGCAGTTAACTATTCAGCAAATATCAAAATTCTCAATGAACAACAAACAGCAGATTCAATGATGAATAGCTATGTTCAAAAGGAAGCTACTGTTAAACACAATAATGGTCTATATACAATAGACATTACTGTGCCACAAGCAAATACAACATGGTATCAGGATTTTAAAGTTGAATCAGGTGGGGAATTAAAAGCAGCTATTGAAAAAACTACAGACACTAATGGTAACGATATTTACACTTTCGTAGTTGATCAATATGAGCAAACAATAAAAGCATGGGTTGATGTTTACATTCCGATGATAAATTATGACCATGACTATATTGTGTATTTAAAAGTTGCCGATGTTACGGAAGTTAATCGTGTGTGTGAAGAAGCACCGGAACAACCAGGACAACCGGAACAACCAGGACAACCAGGAGATAACTCAGAAGAAGTTATCACAAAGAACGTTCCTTTCACATTTTTAACAGATAATAAAACATATGATACGTATTTTAAAAGCTATATTAACTATGCTGATTTAGCTACTAATGGTTTAGAAAAATACGCATATATTAAACTAACAGGTCACACATATGCATTTACGACGCTCAAAGTAGGCAGTGAAAACGGAGAAGACGTACAAATTGTAAGCTCTGAAGGAGAAGGAAATTCATTAGTACGTGTCATAAAAGTAAAATTAGATGCTGATTTAAAAGCTACGGTCATTATGTCTGGTGACAGATATCCAGCAACGCCGTTTACATTTGATTTTAAACCGGCAAAAGAAACAAGTGTTTATTTACCTGAGCATTTCAACTCGAACAATCAAGTGATTGAGTTTGGACTGACGCCTGTCAGCTCTGGTGCACCAGCTCATACAATAATCGCATCCCTTTTAGGACAAGCATATGCAACAAAAACAGCAGACAATAAAATAGCTGTAACAATGAATTTAGCTGTAAATGATACGACGAAGGGCTTTTCTGTAAAACAAGGAAATAATACAGTTGCAGAATGGACAGCAGGTAGCACGAAAAGTGTAATTAAATTTACAGTAGCTTCATTAGAAAATTTAACGTTCACGTTAACAACTGAGCGAAATGGTACCGCTTCGGCTATGAGTACGACAGTTGAAAAAGTACTATTAACAGGTGAAATTGCTAAACAAGAGGATAATAGTTCAGAAGGAAATACCAACGGCAGTGAATCAGGTTCTGGGGAGAACAATAATAATTCAAATACCGGTGGCAATAACAATTCTAACACTGAAAACAATGAACAATCAACTAATGGGCTGTATACAGTAAACTTTACGTTTTTAAATGAATCAGGTACTGGTAGTTCTATTATGAACACATATGTAGATAATCAAGCATATGTAGTGAAAAATGGTTCTTCTTATCAAGTTCAATTAACATTAAAAAATAGTTCATGGATTACTGGATTTACAGTGAATGGTGCAACACCTAGTACGATTAGCGATTCAAATGATGTACGAGTAGTGCAGTTTACAGTATCAAGTCTAACTGCGATTCAAAATGCGTGGGTAAAAGTAGATATTGCAGATCTTAACTATCATCATGACTATAATGTTCTTTTGAAATTTGATGAATCGTCACTTTCTAAGATCAATGATAGTACGACATTCCCAAATACAGGCGGCTCAACGAATAGTGGTTCGTCAAATGGTAATTCCACAAATGGAAGTACTACTAATAACGGAACTAACACAAACACAGGTACTACAGTGAACTTTAGTCAAGAGGGAATAGTTAAATTTGAATTTGCTAACAATGCAAAAGAGATAGCTGTATTCCTACAAAAAGCAAAAACAGTATTTGAAAATAACAAATATAAAGTTACGCTTTCAATAAATATTGAAAATAACTTACAAAATTTTATTGTTAAACAGAATGGTAAAGAAATTGCGAAATGGTCAAATAAAGTAGCTTCATTAGTACCGGTTGCAATTGCAAAAACAACAACACTTTCATTTGAAGCAGATACACTGGATAATCTTGTTTTTGAAGCTGTAACGACGGATAAGACAATTTCCTCAAATGTAACAGCAACGACGACTAATACAATTGAAAAGAATACACGTCAGTCAATTACGTATAAAATGGAGGCTGATCCAAACGGCAATATGGCTGACTTTATTACAAACTACTTAGCACCATACTTCACAAAAGCTGAATTAGTAACGATTGACGGTAAACGTTACATTGAAATGACACTAATCGGTAAAGCTTATGGTTTTGAAACACTTGCTTATATTGATGGAAATGGTAAGCAACAAAATATCGAAGTGGTTAGTTCTACTGGTGAGAAAATGGATCAAGTACGCGTTGTCCGTTTACCATTAGTTCAAGATAGCAATGGCGTTACGAAAATATTTATCGATTCAGGTAGTTTAGGTTATGGGGCGTACACATTATTCTTTACATTTAATGTACCAGCTTTAGAGGAAGAAACAAATAACTCTAATAACCCTAATAACTCTAACAACCCTAATAATACGATCAAAAATCCTTTTACAGATATCGATAATGTATTCAGTAAGGATGAAATTTTGGCTTTATATGCTGCTGGGATTACAACAGGTACAACAGCAACAACATTTAGTCCAAATAAAAATATTACACGTGCACAATTTGCAGTGATGATTGCTCGAGCTTTAAATATTCAATCAGCAAAAGCAACTGCGTTTAAGGATGTTAAAGGTCAGTGGTATGAAAATGAAGTACAAGCACTTGTAGAGGCCGGTATTGTAACAGGTGTAAATGCCACAACATTTAATCCAACAGCAAATATTACACGTCAGCAAGCAGCTGCAATGATATTACGTATGCTTGAATATAAAGGCTATAAAGTAACAGTTGATGAAAATGCTTTATCGTACAAAGATGCTGATAAAGTATTTGACTACTCAAAGCAAGCAGTATCAGAATTGCAAGCACTAGATATTATGACGGGGTCTAATGGTTATTTAAACCCACAAAGTAATTTAACACGTGCTCAAATGGCGAAGATTTTAAAACGTTCATTAGAATTAGTTAATTTAATTGATTAATAATTAAAGTAAGGAACTATTACTATCCCATAAACTTTTTTCAAAAGTTGGATGAGGCGACTATGCTTTGTGCTCCTATGATCTATTCATCTCGCACTATTGCCGTGGATTCCTCATCCAATAAAAAAATGCAATTCAATTTTAACTTGAATTGCATTTTTTAAACGATTAAAAGTTTAGATTTTTGTGAGTTTGAAAGCAACCACAAAGTACATATAAATTTAATTGAGTACTTTTCAGAATAGGTTATAGAAAAATAAGTAATTTGATAATTTTTTGTTTTTAACTGAGAAGGGGAAGCGTTCTAAATTTAAAATTTGGCTAATAAGATAGCTTGCAAAAGTAGGAAAACGCCTAATTTAACGGGCCGTCAAAACTGTTGTTTATGAAGAAGGACCCACAATAATCTATTGTGGGTAGTTTTATAAGAGAATTTTAAAAGCGTTCTTAAACGAATTGAGTTAGAATGCTAGCCTGTAAACTCGATGAAAAAACGTCTGAGAACGTATAGTTATTATTCTTATATTTATACTGATGTGTAATGGTAATCTTGAAGATTAAAGTTGTGATTGGTGCTTCTTCAGCCTTTTAAGAAATCCATATACTGAAATTACTTTACTAAAGTAGCGGCGATTTCAGAAATAACAACTCGATTACCTATTATTGGGGATGCTTCGCTGCTTTCTTTGTTACCAATCTCTTCACGTCGGTGTAAATTTTTAAAGTCATCAGATTCGCGCCAAGCTTTGAATTGCTCGACTGTATCCCAGAACATCATAACGTTCATTTCATCATGATCTTCCGGTTCAGAGCAAACGTTCACTTCAACTTTATTAAAGCCTTCCCAGTTCAATAAAGTTTTATCAGATATAAATAATGGTGCCATTTTATTCGCAAAGCCTTTTTTTACTAAAAAGCGGTTAGTAACTGTAATCATGTTTATGACCCCTTTATAACGTTTTTAATTGATATTGATTTTCATTATCAATTAAAACATACATTAATTGGCTATGCAATAAAAAAATTAAAAAAACAACATTAAAAACGTTTATTGACAATTATTATTATTTAAAATAGAATCATAAACAACCGTATGAGAATGATTATCAATTTCATTTCAAATAAAAAGAAAAGGTTGGTAGTTAACATGAAGAAGTTTAAATTTCTATTAGTAGGTGCGTTAGCATTATCATTAGCAGCATGTGGAGAAGAAAGTAAACAAGCGGATGGGAATGCTTCAACAGATAAAGTAGAAATGGAACAACAAGTTGAAACAGGGGGGGCGGTAACATTAGTAGATGACCTTGGAAATAAGCTTGAGTTTGAAGCAACGCCGAGTTCAGTTGCAACATTAAATCCAGGAATGATGGATATTTTGCTTGCGTTAGGTGCAAATGTTACTGGTCGACCTACGATTACATCCGATATGAAAGAGGATGTAAAAGCTATTCAAGAGATAGGTAACCCGCATGAACCATCATTTGAGCAGATTGCTGCATTGAATGCGGAAATACTTATTGTCCCACCAAGCTTCCAGCAATTCGCTACAACGGTGGAAGCTACAGGTACGAAAATTGTCTACTTGAACATGAATTCCGTAGATGATATTAAAAAAACGATTTCAAAGTATGGCGTGTTATTTAATAACACGGCAAAAGCAGATGAGTTAGTTGCACAAATAGATGAGAAGATTACAAAAGGCAGTTCAGAATCAACTTTAGATGCTTTAATCGTTTACGGAGCACCAGGTACATATTTAGCTGCACTTGATAATTCGTTATACGGAGATATTTTAAATAAGGCAGGTGGTAAAAATATCGCAGCCGATTTACCAGCGACAGATAAGTTTCCAACTTACGCAAATTTAAGTGTTGAGAAAATTGTTGAACGCAACCCAAAAGTAATTATGCTGATTACGCACGCGAATCCAGCGACAGTAAAAGAAGGATTTGAAAAACAATTGAAAGAAAATGCGGCATGGAAAAATTTAGATGCAGTAAAAAATAATCAGATTATCATTTTACCAGCAGAATTGTTTGACAATCCTGGCACACAGGTTGTAGAAGCCATTGACTATATGCGAGGAGTTTTAAAGACAGCAGAAGAAGCAGTGAAATAATTGTTTATAGCGGGGAAATGACGAATGATAGTAGAAGAGGAAAAATATGCACACCCTCTTGCTAAAAAACGAAGAATGGCTCTCATTATGTTACCGATCCTGTTGATTATAGTGAGTGTTGGTAGCCTTATGATCGGGCAAGTTTCGTTTTCGGTAAGTGAAGTGTTGAATGGAATTTTTAGTTCAGAAGATACGATGGCACGACGAATCGTGTGGGAAATCCGTATGCCCCGTATACTAACGGGTATAATTATAGGCGTTTGTTTGGCTATTGCAGGTTCGATTTTACAAGGTGTCATGCAAAATCCATTAGCTGACCCAGGGGTAATTGGAATTACTTCCGGCGCTGGAATTATGGCGGTGGCAGTAATGGTTGTTTTTCCTGGCTATATCATATATTTACCTATTGCAGCTTTTTTAGGTGCCTTTGTCGCCGCAATGATAGTGTATTCTTTATCGGTGAAAAAGGGTGGTACATCCCCAATGCGAATTATTTTAGTAGGGGTAGCCATTAATGCACTTTGTGGTGCAGGAACAAATGCACTTATGATTTTGTATAGCGATCGTGTACAATCTGTCCTGCCATGGTTGTCTGGTGGTTTGACAGGTGTTGGTTGGGTGCAATTTAAAATGATTATTTACTATGTTCTTGTAGCAATTGTATTATCCTTTTATGCAATTAAACATATTCGTATTATGCGTCTAGGAGATGAAATGGCAAGCCTTTTAGGGCACAATGTTGAACGAAGTCGATTCTTTTTAATTGCATTAAGTACGCTATTAGCAGGAATAGCAGTAAGTGTTGCCGGATTAATTGGGTTTGTCGGTTTGGTTGTACCGCATATTTTACGACTAATTATCGGTGGAGATCATAAATATTTACTACCTACTTCAGCTTTAGCTGGTGGCTTACTTGTTGTTTTCGCTGATACAATTGCGAGAACAGTATTTGATCCTATTGAGTTTCCTGTTGGCATTTTACTAGCATTTATTGGTGGGCCGTATTTCCTTTATTTAATTCATAGAAAGGGGAATTCCATTGCTACGAACTGAGCACATTCAATATCAACATGAGTTCACCAAGTTCAAGTTAGATGATATTACCTTGAAGATCAATGAAGGAGAAGTTGTTAGTTTAATAGGTCCAAATGGCTCGGGGAAATCAACATTATTACGTGTGATTTCACGTCTTTTAAAACCAAATAGTGGTACAGTATTTTTAGATGAACGAAACATTCATGAAATGAAGTCGAAAGAAGTGGCTAAAACACTAACGATGCTCCCGCAAATGAATAGTCATCAATTAGATTTAACAGTGCGCGAGTTAGTAGAGTTTGGGCGTCATCCGCATAGCGGAGGGAAGACGGTCCTGTCAAAAGAGGATAAAGAAATTGTCGATTGGGCGATTGATGTAACTGGATTGAAAGACTTGCAAAATCGTGTACTGCCTTCGATGTCTGGAGGTGAACGGCAACGTGCTTGGATTGCAATGACTGTAGCACAGCATCCTAAAGTGTTACTGCTAGATGAACCAACAACATATCTAGATATTGCACATCAATTAGAAGTGATGGAGCTTGTAAAAGAGTTAAATCATAAATACAATATGACCGTTATTATGGTGTTACATGATATTAACCAAGCTGCACAAAATAGTGAACGGCTGATTGTACTAAAGAAAGGAAAAATACATTACGACGATTCACCACATTGTGTATTATGTAAAGAAATGTTTCAAACAATTTTTGAAATTGATGCTGAAATTTATATGCAAGATGGAAATCCAATCTTTACCCCAGTAAAATTGTGCTCAAGTTCTTGCAAATGATGAAAGCTCATGTTTCGGGAAGAAATATGAAGCGACTACAACACCCATAAAAATTAACTTATTATAATGAAGAAAAGGAGATTTAAAATATGATTGGTATAATTTATTACGCTTATGGCGCACCGAAATCTTTAGACGATGTAACACCTTATTTTACACATATAATGAAAGGTAAAACACCACCACCTCATGTGATTGAAAACGTTACGGCACAATTTAAAAAATTAGGCGGTGTTGATCCATTAGCAGCAAATACGGGGCGTATTGCTAAAGGGCTGGAACATTCTTTACAGAATCGCTTAACACAGCCTGTAAAAGTATATAATGCATACAAACATACAGAACCTTATATTCCAGATGTTGTTGACACAATGCTTGAAGATGGTATTACAACCTTTATTACGCTACCTGTAAATCCGATTATGTCTACAGGTGCTGCAGCGTTTCATGATGAAGTTAGTACGTTATTAGCTTCTCATGACGTTAAGGTCATTCATGCGAAAAATTGGCATTTAAACGATGAATTACTTGCTGTATATAAAGATCGTGTTCAACGTGCATTTGAATGGATTCCAGTTGAAAAACGAGCACAGACGCATGTTTTATATACCGTCCATAGTCAACCAATTGATCCCGAAAAAAACGAAAACTATGTACGTCAGTTTGCCGAATTAGCCGAAGCCATTTCAAAAGCAGTTCAAATTGATAACTGGCATATTACATATCGAAGCGGTCATGGGAAAGGTGACTGGCTAGGTCCAAATGTAAAAGATAAAATTAATTCATTACAAGGCGAGGGTGCTCAAGGTATCGTCACTTGTGAGCTCCTTTCCCTTTCAGCGGATATTGAGTCCTATTTTGAAGTCGGATATGAATGTCATAGATTATGTGAGGAACTTCAAGTAGAATTTGCCCAATCGGAGTTTCCAGGTGATAGCTATGATACCATTCAAGCTTTAGCTGCCATTGTCGAGTCATTTATTCCAACAGCATCACAACTTCGTTCATAAGTGCAAACGGATTGAAGTGAAAGTAAACGATGCATCAATTTCACTCGAGGGGACCAAGTCTCCTCGAGTATGTAGTGTTAAGAAGATAATTATCGTGATTAAATAGTGCCCTACTGCGTGATTATGAGTACATGTCTTTGACACTCATCCATCACCCAAGTGGGCTTTTTCTTGTTTGCCATTAGCAATATGGACTGAATAAATATTTATGTTTTGGCATGAATATTAAAATAATTGTCGAAAAGTGTTGACTCATCGTGCTAATATCATGTAAAGTATTAATTGATATTGATAATCATTATCAATTAAATTATTTTAGGAGTGTTTAACAAATGCATTGGAAATACCCATTATCAGCTTTAGCAATTTCTGTGTTATTAGTTGGATGTAATCAGTCAGACAACGCACATAAAGCTACATCAAATGAAACAATGGAAACGACAGAAGAGACGATTATTAAGGACGAGCTAAATCGAGATGTAACAATCCCATTGAATCCTGATCGTGTTGTAGTAGGAGGTATTTTACCATATTTCTCTACTTGGTATATTGCCACTAATTCAACAAAAGAGATTGTTGGGATGCATCCAAACTCATATAATGCAGCTTCTCATTCCATCTTAAAAGATATTTCACCTGATGTATTAAAAGCAGATACCTCTTTTATTCAAAATGGGGAAGTGAATATTGAAGAATTGATGAAGGTTAATCCTGAAGTCTATTTTGAAATTGCTTCGGATGAAAAATCCATTAATAAATTAGAAGAAGCAGGGGTTCCGACAGTAGCACTGAAAGCAACAACAGATTCTGATGATCCATTAGAAATTTTGAACCGATGGTTAACATTAACTGGTGAAATTACAGGCACAACGGATCGACCTGACCAAATCATTCAAGAAGGTAAAAAGAATCAACAAGAAATAAATGAAAAACTAGCAAATGTACAAAAAGAAGATATGCCTAAAGTAATGATTCTTCAATACCATAACGATAAAGAAATATCGGTAGCAGGCTCGAATATGCATGGCAATCGATGGATTAAAGCTACGGGTGGTATCGATGTAGCAGAAAAGGATATTCAAGGCATTAAAGCAGTTAATATGGAACAAATATATAATTGGGATCCAGAAATTATCTACATTACGAACTTTACCGAAACACAGCCAATAGATTTAATCAATAACACGATTAGTGGACAAGATTGGAGTCAGATAAAAGCAGTAAAAAACAAACAAGTGTACAAAGTGCCACTTGGTATTTATCGCTGGTATCCACCGAATGGAGATGCACCCCTTATGTTAAAATGGATGGCGCAGCACAACCATCCAGAAATATTTGACTATAATATGACCGAAGAAATTCAAAATTACTACGCTAAATTCTACAATTATGAAGTAACAGAAGACCAAGTAAAAGACATTTTAAATCCATCTTCTGAAGCGGCAAAATATTAAGAGAATAGCAACTAAAAGTGTGTTACTTGCTTTAAGTGCACAATCTGTTCCACAATCGACTAGACTTCTAACAAAGACGATAAGAAGCCATCTGATGTTAATTTTTAATTAATGTCAGATGGCTTTTTCGGTTTAAAGGTTAGGTGATATTAAATAGAAGGAAAAACGGCTAAGGACATCTATAGCTGTATGATTATTTGTTTAAAGAAAAAAGAAAAATTCATATAGAAGGCTGTAGACAAGATTGTATGAGAGGCATTTTTAAGAAGAGATATCGGGAAAAAAACAATGGGTGCTAGAATAATGGGCATCTATGAAGATAATAGAATCAGTAAAGGTGTTTTTAAAACTTTTTTATACGGAATAGTGCTGAAAAAAGAAAAATAGTTCATTAATGATGGAAAATAGCTTTCCATTATTTGTTTTTTCTGAATTTTAGCTATATTGATTGTTTATAAGTCTCTATGTTAAGGTTGAAAGACAAATTGAATATGCTAAATTTTGGTGGTTTAAATGAATTTTTTCATTTGATTAAAAGGGAAGTTGGTGAGATTCCAACACTGTCCCGCAACTGTATTTAGGAGTTACATAACAATACCACTGTTTTGATTGTCAAAATGGGAAGGGGTTATTTAACGTTGATCATAAGTCAGGAGACCTGCCACTGAATAACGCATCAATTTACCTACGAGGATAGGGAGGTGTTAGCTACTGCATGATTTTTGTGAATTCAACTGTAAATTCACAGTTTTTTTGGGCTGTCATGCTTTTGTCGGTTAACAACTTCTAAAGGGGTAGAAGTTGTTTTTTTGTTGTTCTTTTGTGCACGAATGGTAACGCTTACAAGAATAATTAAACAAAGGGGCTGTCATTGATGGAGTTAACGTATTCACCAGGTCTTGATGGAATTATTGCTGCTGAAACAAAGCTATCATTTTTAGACACTATCGGGAGTCAAATTGTAATACGAGGCTATGACTTAATTGCGTTATCACAAAGGTATTCGTATTTAGACATTGTCCATTTATTGTTGCATGGAGAAATACCAACTACCGGGCAACAGGCTGATTTGCAGGATAGGTTGAAATCCTACTATCAGGTACCACAAGATATCTTTCAAATTTTTAAACTCTTGCCTAATGGAACACATGCAATGGATGGGTTAAGAACTGGAATCTCTGTTCTAGCAGGCTATGATCAGCACATCAATGATCGTTCGACTGAAATGAATTTGACGCGGGCTTATAGACTTTTAGGCGGTATGCCTAACATCGTCGCGAATAGCTATCGCGTCTTAAACGGCCAAGATGTGGTCAAGCCAGATAGCGAACTTTCTTATAGTGCCAATTTTTATTACATGATTACTGGCAGAAAACCAACGGCGTTAGAAGAGGAGATTTTTGATCAGTCGCTCGTGTTATATAGCGAACATGAGATGCCGAATTCAACGTTTACGGCTCGTGTTATCGCCTCTACGCAATCAGATTTGTATGGTGCCTTAACGGGAGCTGTCGCTTCATTGAAAGGGAATTTGCATGGTGGGGCAAATGAAGCAGTGATGTATATGCTGCTTGAAGCTAAAACAGTAGAAGGCTTTGAAAACTTACTAAAAAGTAAACTACAAAATAAAGAAAAAATTATGGGCTTTGGTCACCGTGTCTATATGAAAAAGATGGACCCAAGAGCACAAATAATGAAAGAGGCTTTGTATAAATTATGTTTGGAGCAAGGTGATGACCGTTTATATCACATGTGTGAAGCTGGCGAAAAAGTGATGGTACAGGAAAAAGGATTATATCCAAATTTAGATTATTATGCAGCACCAGTATACTACATGCTAGGCTTGCCTATTGAAATCTATACACCTATCTTTTTCGGTTCACGAACGATTGGCCTGTGTGCTCATGTGATTGAACAGCATGATAATAATCGATTATTTAGACCTCGTGTTCATTATATTGGCGAGCGTCATAACCTTGAAGAATTGTCGGTATAGTCAAGTATTAACAACTCGCCATAGAACTGATGGGTATTCTGACCAATGCCCATCAGTATACTAGTATATCAAATTCATGACTTGAAAGGAAGATATAGATGATTAAAACAAATGACATATCTAAGACAGATCAATTACTTACGGATATTGCTGATTATGTATTAAATACTACGATTACAAGTGAAGAAGCTTATGAAACGGCTCGCTATGTTTTATTAGATACTTTAGGTTGCGGCATTTTGGCCTTACAGTACCCAGAATGTACAAAACTCCTTGGACCAGTAGTTGCTGGCACTGTCGTTCCAAATGGTACACGTGTTCCAGGAACTTCTTATGTTCTCGATCCCGTAAGAGGGGCCTTCAATATAGGATGTATGATTCGCTGGTTAGATTACAATGACACATGGCTTGCTGCAGAATGGGGACATCCTTCTGATAATTTAGGTGGCATATTAGCAGTGGCAGATTATTTGAGTCGTACACGAATTGCCGAAGGGAAAGAGCCACTTAAAATCAAAGAAGTATTAGAAATGATGATAAAAGCCCATGAAATTCAAGGGATACTCGCATTGGAGAATAGTCTGAATCGTGTTGGATTGGATCATGTTTTATTTGTCAAAATTGCATCGACAGCGGTAGTTACCAAAGCATTAGGAGGAACTCGTGAAGAAATGATTAATGCTTTATCAAATGCTTGGATTGATAATTCAAGCTTACGAACATACCGCCATGCACCGAATACAGGCTCTAGAAAATCATGGGCAGCGGGAGATGCAACAAGTAGGGCAGTCCAACTAGCGATGATGGCTGTGAAAGGGGAAATGGGGTATGCGACAGCATTATCTGCGCCTGGCTGGGGCTTTCAAGATGTACTCTTCAATAAACAAGACTTAAAGCTTGCAAGAACACTGGATTCTTATGTGATGGAAAATGTTCTATTTAAAGTTTCTTTTCCA
This sequence comes from Lysinibacillus sp. NPDC097162, assembly GCF_044762185.1. Lineage (NCBI taxonomy): Bacteria > Bacillati > Bacillota > Bacilli > Caryophanales > Bacillaceae > Lysinibacillus > Lysinibacillus sp. NPDC097162. Next base: position 611,298 of record NZ_JBIWDT010000001.1, read on the forward strand.
GCTGAATTTCATGCGCAAACTGCTGCAGAATGTGCCGTGCATTTACATCATGAAGTGAAAAATCGTTTACATGACATTGAGCGCATTCAAATTACAACACATGAATCCGCGATACGAATTATTGATAAGGAGGGACCTCTTAATAATCCAGCAGACCGTGATCACTGCATTCAATACATTACAGCAATTGGACTTATCTATGGTGATATTACGGCAGACCATTATGAGGATAACGTAGCGGCAGATCCACGAATTGATGACTTGAGAAATAAAATGGTCGTCGTAGAAAAATCACAATATACAATCGATTATCTAGACCCTGAAAAACGCTCGATAGCCAATGCTGTGCAAGTTTATTATAAAGACGGTTCAATGTCTGAGTTAGTGGAATGTGAATACCCGTTAGGGCACCGTTTCCGTCGTGAGGAAGCATTCCCTCAAATTATTGATAAATTTCAGCAAAACATTAGTACACATTTTTCTCAAAAACAATTGAACGAAATAAATCGTATCTGTTCTGATAAAGAGCTTGTTGAAAATAGCGATGTTAACGAATTTGTCAATTTATTTGTTTAACGAGAGAAGGGAGGTATTGGTAGATGGCGTGGATTGTCAATGAAACTGTTTCGCAAAAACAAATGGCTGAGCAATTTCGAGCATTAATTGCTCGAAAAGATATTTTACAAATACCTGGTGCGCATGATGCCATGGCAGGTTTAATGGCTAAAAAAGCAGGCTTCGAGGCATTATATCTATCTGGAGCTGCTTATACAGCGAGTCGAGGCTTACCTGATTTAGGAATGATTTATTCGAATGAAGTAGCCCATTGTGCAAGCAATATTATCCGAGCTACTAATGTCCCAATGCTTGTGGATATTGATACAGGTTTTGGTGGTGTATTAAATGTCGCACGAACTGCTCGTGAAATGGTTGAAGCAGGAGTTGCCGCGGTGCAGCTGGAAGATCAAAATTTACCGAAAAAATGTGGCCATTTAAATGGAAAAATGCTTGTATCTCAAGATGACATGATACAAAAAATTAAAACCATTAAACAAATAGCCCCTACCTTAGTCATTATTGCTCGGACAGATGCAAGATCTGTGGAAGGTTTAGAACAGGCTATCATACGAGCAAAAGCGTATATAGCAGCTGGTGCTGATGCAATTTTTCCAGAAGCATTACAAAACGAAAAAGAGTTTAAACATTTTGCCAATGAAGTAACTGCACCATTATTAGCGAATATGACGGAATTTGGTCAAACACCGTATTATACAGCTAAAGAGTTTGAAAAAATGGGGTATGCGATGGTCATCTACCCTGTTACTTCCATGAGAGTAGCGGCAAAAGCTTATGAGCGAGTATTTGAATTAATAAAAAATACAGGAACTCAAAAAGAAGCTATTGAGGATATGCAAACGAGAAGTGAATTATATGAAACGATTTCTTATTACAAATTTGAAGATTTGGATAATGAGCTGGCTAAAACGATCTTGCCTAAAGAGGAGATAAAAGGATAGTGCACAGGAGAAAAGTAATCTACTTTTCTCCTACATCTTTCTTAACACAAGGGGGGCTAGTATGGGAAAAATAGATGACAAGGTTATGAATGAGGAAAGCATGGCTAATATTTTTACACCAGAAGATTTTTGCGATGATGAAGCACTCATCGCAAAAACGGCAGAGTTGTTCATAAAAAATGATGTTACACCTAATATGGCACTTATTGAGAAGCACCAGTATGATGTGACCCGTAGATTATTTCAAAAAGCAGGTGACATCGGCTTACTTGCTATTGAAGTGCCTGAAAAGTATGGAGGTTTCGCGCTAAATAAGAAAATTTCAGGACTAGTTGCGGAGAAAATAGGGTTTGGTGGCTCATTTAGTGTCTCCTATAATATTCATGCAGGTGTTGGTACATTACCATATTTATATTTTGGTGATGAGGCGCAAAAGAAGCAATACTTGCCAAAATTAGCATCAGGGGAATGGATTGGTGCGTATGCATTGACAGAATCAGATGCTGGCTCTGATGCACTTCGTCCGAGAACGAACGCTGTATTGAATGAGGACGGGACGATGTGGTTGCTAAATGGAGAGAAACAATGGATTACCAATGCTCAGTTGGCTGATGTCTTTGTTGTCTTTGCTAAAACTGACGGGGGAATGACAGCATTTATTGTGGAACGGACTTATAAAGGTGTATCAATAGGTAAAGAAGAAGAGAAAATGGGCATAAAAGGTTCTTCTACCGCTACCCTTATTTTAGAAAACGTTGCAGTACCTAATAAAAATGTACTTGGGGAAGTTGGAAAAGGTCACAAGGTTGCAATGAATGTACTAAATTTGGCACGCCTTAAACTAGCATTCTCAAATATTGGCACATCAAAACAAGCACTTCAGCTTGCTATGAATTACGGGAAAGAACGTAAACAATTTGATTCGTCTATCGTTCATTTTACGATGATTCAGGAGAAGCTGGCAAACATGGCTGTTGCGATATATGGTGCAGAAAGCGCTGCTTATAGGACAGCAGGAGACATAGATAATGCTATTGACTCAGCAAATCAGGAGACAATAATCAAAAAAATATCAGACTTTGCTATGGAATGCGCACTTAATAAAGTGAATTGCTCTGAAATACTTGGGTTCATTGTAGATGAAGCTGTGCAAATACATGGCGGGTATGGGTATATGCAGGAGTATCAAGTGGAGCGATTATACCGAGATGCTAGGATTAGTCGTATTTTTGAAGGGACAAATGAAATTAATCGCTTAACCATTTCTAAAATTGTAGCAAAAAGGTATGCACAAGCAAATTCCTTCGAAAATTTCACATCTAATGAGCGACAATCTGCAAGAAATCAACACTACATTCAACGGTCCGAATATTTATTGAAAAGGACATGGCATGCAATTTCAAATGCTTCCATTAATTTGGAACTTGAGCAGGAATACATGCGACTGCTGGCTGACATGGTAAAGGAGTTCTATGTGATAGAAACATCTTTGTTGAGAACAGAAAAGGTTAGCGGACAAAAGAATGGTGAGGGTGAACGATTAAAATGGTTGATGACAGATGTCTTATGTGAGGAAGGTTATCGCAAAATCGAAGGATATGCAATCGAAATCATTTCAGCCGCTGAAGCAGATGAGGAAAAAAGAAAAACATGGATAGATGAAATCCGTGCTCAGTCCATACCGATTTATCAGAATCTTTTTATGAAGAAAAGAGAAATTGCGAAAATAATCCTCAACAATCCGAAATCTTTTTTATGAAAAGCATGAAATAGACTAATAAACTATCGTTTGTTACTAAAATCGAGCAAATAGGAGGGCAAGAATATGATTGATACGTTGGCAAATGTAAGAAAAGAGGGTTTCCTTACTATAGTTCATGTGAATAATCCTCCGGCAAATACTTTATCATCAGCTTGTATTGAAAATTTGCGTTCTATTTTTCAAGAGTTATCGGAAGATAAAGAAACGATGGCCATTATTCTGACAGGTTTCGGTAGATTTTTTGTAGCAGGTGCAGATATTAAGGAATTTGTTGATGCCTTTGGACAGCGGGAAGCTGCATTGAAAATGGCTGAAGCAGGACAAGCACTATGTAATGAAATTGAAGCTATGAAAAAGCCTGTTATTGCAGCTATTAATGGACCTGCCCTTGGTGGTGGGTTAGAACTAGCTTTAGGTTGTCATTTCCGAATCGCATCGAATAAGGCAATTCTAGGTTTACCTGAATTAAAGCAGGGTTACTTCCTACGTTTGGTGGTACACAACGGCTTACGAGCATAACTGGTAGAGCAAAGGCTTTGCAATTAATAGTAACTAGCAAACAATTAAATGCCGAGGAAGCGATGCAGCTAGGCATTATCGAAATGATAACGGAATCTGAAGAGCTGCTAGCAACGGCAAAGGATGTTGCTCAATCTTTTATTGAAGGAAAAAGTATGACGAGTGTATCACGTACAATCGACTGTGTGATGCAAGGGACGAAAGAAAATCTTGAAGCAGGGCTTAAAAAGGAACGAGAGCTTTTTGCAGAACTGTTTTTAACGGAAGACGCAAAAGAAGGTGTACAGGCATTTGTTGACAAAAGACAACCACATTTTAAACATTTTTAAGGGAGGAATTTAGCATGGAAAACGAAGTATTATTTTCTGTTAGTGATGGAGGGGTGGCAAATATTGTGCTAAACCGTCCGCTAGCTTTAAATTCCCTTTCCTATGAGATGCTGAAACCGATTGGTGAAAAGTTAAAAGAATGGGAAGCAAACGAAGAAGTTCATATCGTCGTCTTAAAGGGTGAGGGAAGTAAAGGTTTTTGTGCCGGAGGGGATATTAAAATGCTCTATCAGGCATGTTCCAGTCCGGAGGCGTTGGAAAAGGCTGAAACTTTTTTCGAAGTAGAGTATCAAGTAGATCTGGCTATCTATAACTATTCAAAACCGATTATCGCCTGTTTAGACGGTATCGTTATGGGAGGCGGAGTGGGTTTAACTTATGGTGCCAGTCACCGTGTTGTAACGGAACGTACAAAATGGGCTATGCCAGAAACGGATATCGGTTTCTTTCCTGATGTTGGAGCAGCCTATTTCTTAAATAAAGCACCAGGGTTTTTAGGTCGTTATTTAGCGTTAACAGCCGCTGTTATTCAATCAGAGGACATCTTATTTGCAAATGCTGCAGATTATTTTATGGAAAGTAAACAACTACTTGAATTCCTATCACGCGTGGAACAGACAGACTGGCATGGGCAAGAAGTACTTGAGACTTTAAACAAGCTAGTAGCTGAATATACAAGTCGTCCATTGGAAAATGGGAAACTTGCTGCTATACAATGTGCTGTTGATGAACATTTTTCACAAAATTCAATAACGGACATTTTCCAATCGTTAGACAATGATTCGAGCAATTTTGCTTTAGAAACGAAGCAATTGCTTTTGTCTAAATCACCATCATCATTGAAAATTACGTTAAAGCAATTAATAGATGGGGTAAATCAATCAGTAGAAGAATGCTTTGCCACGGATTTTATTTTGGCAAAAAACTTTTTGAAGCATGAAGACTTCTATGAGGGTGTAAGGTCAGTTGTGATTGATAAGGATCGAAATCCACAATATTTTTACAAAACCGTTTCGGATTTTTCAGATGAAGCGATGGATAAATTTTTTCAAGACAGCAGTGTTACATTAAAATAGCGAAAAATGAATTTGCTACAGATTCTTTTATAGACAAGCAATATAGCGGGAGACCTAAGTAAGGTATTATACCATGCTTAGGTCTTTCTTTTTGCACTTAGACAATAGTGAAAGTTCTGACTTGGCTCATTCTTATGTGAGTTATAACGTAGGATAGACTTTATAAAATTGCCGCCAATTTCGGAGTAGTGATGTACAATGATTTTGTGTTGAATCAGCACATGGAGCTATATATTCGTTTTTTTTATTTTAAGTGCTTTTAAGAAAGAGGTATAAATTCATGACATTACAACAATTAAAATATGTGATTGAGGTCGCAAGGAGTCGTTCAATTAGTAAGGCTGCACAAAAATTATTTATTAGTCAGCCAAGCCTTTCGAACGCACTAAAAGAGTTAGAAAATGAAATCGGCATTATTATTTTTATGAGAACCAATAGAGGAATTGTAATGACACCGGAAGGATTAGAGTTTCTAGGTTATGCAAGGCAAGTAGTTGAACAGGCCGCTTTATTAGAAAATCGTTATTCAAGTAATCAACCATCACAACAACACTTCTCGGTATCAGCGCAACATTATGCGTTTGCAGTAAGTGCCTTTGTACGTCTGTTAAAAGAATACAACAGAGATGAATACGAATTCACGTTACGAGAAACGAAGACCTATGAGATTATCGAAGATGTGAAAAATCTACATAGTGAAATTGGCATTTTATACGTCAATGATTTCAATCAAAAAGTGATTCATAAATTTCTTAGGGAAGGTAATCTTATTTTCCATGAGCTATTTGAAGCAAAACCACATGTATTTATTAGTTCGCAAAATCCACTCGCCAAAAAGGAATTTGTGACATTATCAGATTTAAAGCCGTACCCGTATCTTTCCTTCGAACAAGGGGACTATAATTCTTTCTATTTTTCGGAGGAAATTTTAAGTACAATTTCTAGACCTAAAAACATACGCGTAAGTGATCGGGCTACACTCTTTAATTTATTGATCGGTTTAAATGGATATACAATTTCTACAGGGGTGATTAGTCATGAACTAAATAGTAAGGAAATTGTTTCAGTACCTTTACATGTAGAGGAGCGGATTACAGTAGGATATATCACCCATAAAAACGTCAAAAATAGCCCATTGGCAACTATTTATATTGAGTATTTAAAAGAAACAATTGAAGAAGAGCGAGGTCAGCTATAGCTTAAAGCTATAGCTAAGGATATTTTATATGTGTTATAGGCTACCAATTTAATCGTGTTACACTTTCCTTACATTACAGATTAAAGGGGATACAACTTATGACAATCAAAATTGCAACTTCACCATTTCGTTATGATCATGTAGGTAGCCTATTGCGCCCTGCAAATTTAATACAGGCGCGTGAACAATATAAATCGGGCTCAATTTCATTTGACGAATTAACGGATATAGAGAATGACGAGATTATCCGCATTATTGAAAAGCAAAAAGAAAGTGGTGTCATCGGTGTAACAGACGGCGAATTTCGCAGAAGCTGGTGGCATTTTGACTTTTTAGGTGGTCTTGATGGTGTAGAGTTATATGCAAAAGAAACGGGGTTACAGTTCCATAAAATGGAGACTCGTAAAGGTGGTATTCGTGTAGTTGGAGATATTGATTTTTCTACACATCCATTTGTAAAGCATTTCAAGTTTTTAAAAGAGCATGCTGGTGACGCATTAGCAAAACAAACGATTCCGAGCCCAAATATGCTTTTATGCCGTGCTGATATCGAATTTGAAAAATATGAAGATCGAGAAAAATTCCAACAAGATACAATTCAAGCTTATCAAAAAGCAATCAAAGCATTTTATGACGCTGGTTGCCGCTACTTACAGCTAGATGACACGGCATGGGCAGATTTTTTCTCAGAAGAAGGGCACAATAAGCTACGTAATCGTGGATTAGAACCAGCGGAAGAATTAAAAGTCTTACAACGCATGATTAATGAATCCATTGCGCATAAACCAGAGGATTTAGTGATTACAATGCATATTTGTCGAGGGAACTATAAATCTAACTATTTCTCTAGTGGCGGGTATGATTATGCTTCTGAAGTAATATTCGGAGGTTTAGATGTTGATGGTTTATTCTTAGAATTTGACGATGAACGTTCAGGGAATTTTGAACCATTAAAATATGTAAAACGCAAAGATCTAAAAGTTGTATTGGGCTTAATCACTTCTAAGTCAGGTGAATTAGAAGACAAAGAAAAAATAAAAGCACGTATTCAAGTGGCAGCAACATATGTACCCCTTGACCAGCTTTGTTTAAGTCCACAATGCGGTTTTTCATCGACAGAAGAAGGCAATATTTTAACGGAAGAACAACAATGGCAAAAACTTCGCTTTGTGAAAGAAGTTGCAGATGAAATTTGGCAATAGTACATTTTCTGTAATTTTGTCATTGTTTGCGAGATACGTAACTGAACAATAAATTGTAGATTTTTATAAGCGTGGCTACCATCTTAAAATGATTTTTTTCATTTAAAAATGATAGCCATTTACCTTAAATTAAATGTATGTCGGAGGCTACCGTGAATATAGTTAATCCCATAGATGTAGTTAATCAGAGTAAATTGAAAGGGTTTCATTATCGTTTCATTATTTGTTTGTTTTTTATCATGATGTTCGATGGTTATGATGTTGTTATTTATGGTGCGTCTATTCCTATGTTAAAAGCACAATGGGGCATCTCTAATCTTATAGCAGGGTCAATTAGTAGTTATACAACGATAGGGACGGCCATTGGTGCTGTCATATTCGGATTGTACGCAGATCACTTCGGAAGAAAACGCATGATTATTTTTACAACGTTTATTTTCAGCTTCTTTACTTTGTTATCTGGATTTGCCACATCACCGCTACTATTTGTAATTTTTCGTGTTATTGCAGGGCTAGGATTTGGTGGTGTGATGCCGAATATTGCAGCCTTAATTTCAGAATACGCACCGACTAAACATCGTGCTGCTATTATTTCAATAATTTTTTGTGGTTACTCTGTAGGTGCCATGCTAGCCTCATTCAGTGGACAGGTTTTTTTAGAAAAATTCGGTTGGCAACCTGTTTATTGGATTGCAGGTTTACCACTTCTTACACTGCCTCTTTTTGTATGCATCATCCCAGAATCTATTCATTCTTTAGTGCAACAAAAGGATACAAAAGCACTAACTACTGCCCTTCAAAAAATAGAACCAACGCTTCCTAAAGATATTCAATTTGTATATGTCGAACAGGAAAAAATACAAAAGTCACCCGTGCGGGATCTATTTAAAAACAAACTTGCTTTAAGTACAATGATGTTTTGGTTGTCATGTTTCTGTACATTTATCTTGATGTATTCATTAAATACATGGCTCCCAACTTTAATGATGAATGCAGGCTATGGCTTAAGCTCAAGTTTGATGTTTATTGTCGCACTACAATTCGGATCAATTGCAGGCACCCTGGCATTAGGCAATGTCATTAAATACTTTGGTTTCAAACGTGTCCTTATCCCGCTTTATTTAGTTGGTGCCGTATCCCTGACACTTATAGGTTTCTCTAAAAATATTTATTTGGCCTATGGGCTCATTATTATTATTGGTGCAGCATCACTCGGTTTACAAAACATGTCGAATGCCTATGTAGCTGAATATTACTCAGTGGAGGTTCGCGCGGCAGCACTTGGAAGTACAATGGCATTTGGTCGTATTGGTTCAATTGTTGCACCAACTTATATGGGAATTCTACTAACTTTTAATCTTCAACCACAGTTTAACTTTTTTGCAATTGGTATTGCTGCAATTTTTGGTGCCATAGCTATGAGTTTTATTCGTGAAGACCGTGCAGACTATGCAGAAAACAAGCGAGAAGCTTCTATTAAGGTAACAAACTTGAACTCGTCTATTAATAGGCTATAACAGTAGAGCAAGCTACTAATTGAATAAATATTATCAAAATCAGGAATGTCAGTTAAACAGTGTTCCTGATTTTTTTGTGATGTTTCGCATCATGGCTTGTCTATTCTTTGATAAGTTGTTAGAGAGTGAAATAGGATATGTTATAATAATGTAAACGGAATAATAGGATAGAGGTACAAATTCATTGTGAGTTTGTTTAAAAGGGAAGAACGGTTAAAATCCGACGCTGTCCCGCAACTGTAAATAGGAGCACATTTTAAAAAACCACTGTTACGTCGTAATGGGAAGGAAAAATGTGCGATGACTATAAGCCAGGAGACCTGCCTTTATCTAGTACAACCAATAAACCTACGAGGATAGGAGGTGTTGAGTGTGGCGATTTGTTTTCATCATACTCATAGTGCGACAACCAAAGAAAGGGTGTCTATTATCAATAGACGACTTATTTATCATTGGTTGAAGAACTATGCAGTATTTCAGTCATAGCTGACATCTTTACTGTAAAAGGAAAGATGTTTTTTTTATGGACTAATTTAGGAGTGAACTAGATGACATCACATTCAATTTCATTTTATGAAAATCAGTTAAAACAACAAATTATGAATAACCTTTCGGGCCAAAATGGCATTTCTTTGCAAACATATATGAACAGGCTAATACAAGAAAATGAGCATGATTATAAAAATATTAATTATGCTTATTTAAATGTAAAACGTGAAATAGTAGGCGCTAAATAAGGAACGAGCAGATTACAAGAAATAAAATTAAAGGGAAAGAGAAGGTTTGAAATGTATGCAAAATCATGATGATCTGGAAAGGGATTCTTTAATAAATCGACCAGACTCTTTTTTTATAGAATTATTAGAAAGCTTTAATAACGAGAAATTAGAGAGGCTTGATGCGCTAGTATATTTTGACTCTTTTCTTTGGTGGAACGAACAAACACACTATTTTTCAGAAGAACGGCTCCAGAAACTTTGGATGAAGCTTATAAAAAAATATAAATTCACCATTGAACAATGGGGAAAAATTGACGCCAATACAAATATTCATTTTTATCTTGTGAAAGAAAATGGACATGGTTTACAAAAGTTAATGCGTTTTTATAATGACCGTCGGGCATTGAAATGGAAAGAAAATGCATTTGATTATGGAATGGCAATGCTTATCAACAAAGGTAAAATGCCTGGATTGGAAATGTTTTTTCTGACAAATTTAATTTGTTACGAATGGAAAAATGATTATTTAAAGAACGCAGATGTGATAGATTTCTTTTGTCTTACTGGAAATGATAAAGTAAAAGAATTGTACGAGAGTTATAGGGCTTATGATAGTGAACAAAATCTTTTAAGTGCTATGAAATTAGTTAAACTATTGTCTAAATATAATCCTCAGTTCAATATCTATGCAGCAGCAACACCTGATTTCTATAAGAAACTATCGCAGTTTATTGGAGTAAAATAAAAATTATGCTTATATTTTATGGATGATCGCCATGTAAAATAATCTATAATTCTTTGGTACTACGAATTCGTTCTACAGAAAATAACGAAAAGTTACACAATAAAGAATTCCCTTTTCTAGATTTACTTTTTACTTGAAGGATGGTACACTTAATTGTATTGAATAACAATATATTGTGTTCGTTTTATTTAGGTACTACAATATGTAGTGTAATAGGGAAGTTCGGTATATTCCGACGCTGTCCCCGCAACTGTAAAAGCTGACGATGATTTAATCCACTGTGCATTCGTATGGGAAGGAAATCAGAGAGTGAAGCAAAGCCAGGAGACCTGCCTATCATAAAACAAATCAACCTTTCTTCGGGGAATAAGAAATGGGGACGTGACTATTCTTTGGCTTTTTTACGTTTCTAACTTAGGCTGTCTCTCCCGAGAGATAGCCTTTTTATATTATGAAAAGAGGGAATTTAAAATGAAACTTTATACTAAAACTATATGCCCAAAATGTCTTTGGGTCAAATCGGAATTACAACGTGCAGGACTTGAGGCAGAAATTGTGAATATTGATCATGACGAACAAGCAAAACAAAAAATTATGGACGCAGGCTTTTTAAGTGTGCCTGTTCTTGAAGTAAATGACACATTTATAGGAGATGTCAAAGAAATCGTTTCTCAAATTGAGATGATTGCAATATGATCGTTTATGCCAGTCGTACAGGTAATGTGCGAAGTATTGTTACTAAATTAGATGGTGAGTCAATTGAAATATATGATGGATTATTGTTGACTGAGCCCTATCTTTTGATAACATACACAGACGGCTTAGGTGATATTCCTGCAAAAGTAGCCCGCTTTTTAGAGCAAAACAAGGAATTTTGCAAGGGAGTAGCTGTTAGTGGTAATAGTAATTTTGGACACCATGTGTTTGGCGGAGCTGGTGAGAAAATTGCAGAAGCCTATAAGGTCCCGTTAGTATGTAAACTAGATTTACGGGGATATCAGGCTGATTATGAAGTAATACAAATGTTTTATGAAACGAGGGTGAAGGGATGAAAACATATTTAAAGCTTAATAATGAGGTGCTTAATCGCTATAGCACGACAGGTCAATTAGAGCTTGAAAAGGACCGTGAAGCAACACGCCGTTATTTTTTAGAATATGTAAATGTGCGTCTACGTTATTTTATTGATATTGAAGAAAAAATTCGCTATTTAGTCGATGAGGGTTACTATGAGAAACAATTTATCGACATGTATGATATAGATTTTATTAAACATCTATACAAAAAAGCATACGATTACAATTTCCGCTTCCCTTCATTTATGAGTGCGAGTAAATTTTATGATAGCTACGCAATGAAAAGTCGTGACGGAGAAGAAATTTTAGAAAAATATGAAGATCGTATTGTTATCATCGCTTTATATTTAGCACAAGGGAACACTGTGTTAGCAGAACGTTCTGTTGAGGCAATGATGGAAGCGTACCAACCAGCAACGCCAACTGCATTAAACAGTGGGAAAAAAGCGCGTGGCGAATTAGTAAGCTGCTTTAAACTATCAATGGACGATTCAATGAATAGTATTGCTGAGAATATTGGTTATTGTTTGGAGCTATCACGCCTTGGAGGTGGAGTGGGGGTAAACTTAACTGATTTACGTCCATTAGGTGATCCTATTAAAGAAATTTTAAATCGTGCAAGTGGTGTTATCCCAGTTGCTAAACTTCTAGAAAATTCGTTTAGCTATTCGAATCAGCTTGGACAACGAAACGGCTCTGGCGTTGTCTATCTAAATATTTTCCACGCAGATATAGAAAATTTTATTTCATCGAAAAAGCCAAATGCGGATGATAAAATCCGTCTAGCAACACTATCAACAGGTATTATTATTCCAAGTATTTTCTTTGAACTTATGAAACGTGATAAAGATATTGTGTTGTTTAGCCCATATGATATTTATAAAGAATATGGTAAACGGATGTCTGAAATCTCAATTACTGAGATGTATTACGAGTTACTAGATAACCCGAATATCCGTAAAATTAAACGCTTGAATGCTCGTCGACTTTATACAGAAGTGAAAAAAGCCCAATTTGAATCAGGCTATCCTTTCGAAATTTTTGATGATAATGTCAACGATGTACATCCACTTAAAAATATAGGCCGTGTAAAAATGTCAAACCTATGTACAGAAATTCTACAAGTACAAGAAACAAGTATAATTTCTGACCAAAATGAACCAAATGAATACGGGCTGGATGTATCGTGTAACCTAGGTTCAATTGATATTCATGCCGCAAGTAAAGTAAATGATTTTGGAACATTAGTTGATACGGCAATGCATTTATTAACGAATGTGTCGCAAATGACGAACATCACGAATGTACCGCCTGTAGCTAAAGCAAATAAACTAATGCATTCGGTAGGGCTTGGTTGTATGAATTTACATGGCCATCTTGTTACAGAAGGAATCATGTATGGTTCAAAGGATTCGATTGATTTTATGGACAGCTTTATGGAAGCGATGAACTATTATTCACTTAAATCATCTATGGAGATTGCTAAGGAAAGAGGCGAAACGTTCTACCGTTTTGAGGATAGTGATTATGCTTCAGGCGTTTATTTTGATCAATATGTAAACAAAATCGAAGTAGAGCTCTCACCTGTTGTATTAAAAGCACTAGGAAATATTCCAATTGTGACATCAAAAATGTGGGAAACATTAAAACAGGATGTCATGCAATATGGTTTATTCCATTCTTATCGTCTAGCTATTGCACCAACTGGTAGTATTTCATACATTCGTAGCTGTACAGCTTCGATTGCACCAAGTACTGAGCGCGTAGAGGTACGTGATTATGCGGATAGTCGAACAATTTACCCAATGCCACATTTAACAAATGATAACAGTCATTTATATGTTGAAGCATATGATGTGAATCCATATGATTTAATCGATTTATATGCAGCATCTCAAAAACATGTAGACCAAGGTATTTCGATGACGCTGTATGTAACTGATAACTGGACAACGGAACAGTTGGCTAAAATTTATATTTATGCTTGGGTAAAGGGAATTAAATCTGTTTATTATGTCCGTCAACGTTTGCAAAGCTTAGAGGAGTGTGTCGCATGTCAAATATAATTTACGAAGCGGTCAATTGGAATAAGTCAACGAGTGAACTAGCACAAGTATTTTGGGACCAACAATGGAAACAAATTTGGTTTCCAGAAGAAATTGCAGTAAGTAAGGATATCCAACAGTGGAAAAATTTCGAGCACCAAGATACGTATAAGAAAGTATTTGCAGGCTTAACATTACTTGATACAGTTCAAACTAATATTGGGATGAACCGTGTTGCAGCTTTTACAACAGATCTTCAAGAAAAGGCTGTTCTTACTGTATTTGATGCATTTGAAGCGATCCATGCAAAATCTTACTCATATATATTCACAACGCTTTGTACAAATGAAGAAATTGACGCGCTATTTGAATGGGTAAAGAAAAATGAATATCTACAATATAAGGCTAATAAAATTGCAGATATTTATAATAGTATTGAAGAAGGGGATTCAGAAAGTTTGTGGAAAGCGATGTTCTCGTCCGTTATGCTAGAATCATTCCTTTTCTACTCTGGCTTCTTCTACCCATTATACTTAGGAGGGCAAGGCTTTCTTCGCAATAGTGCAGAAATTATTTCCCTTATTTTACGCGATGAATCCATCCACGGTGTGGCAGTAGGCTTCTTTGCTCAAAATTTATATAAGCAATTTTCTAAGGAAAAGCAAGAAGAGCTAACATTATGGGGTTATGAATTATTACTTGATTTATATCAAAATGAAATGAATTATACAGAAGATATTTATGCTGAAACAGGTTTATCGCCTGAAGTAAAAGCTTACGTTCGCTATAATGCTAATAAAGCGTTAATGAATGTTGGATTTGACCCAATGTTCCCGGAAGAAGAAGTTAATCCTATCGTTATGAATGGTATTCGCAATGAAGGTTCAACATATGACTTCTTTTCACAAAAGGGTTCTACTTACGCAAAAGCAAAAGTAGCGCCAATTACAGATGACACATTTAAATTTAATCGTTAAGGATGAAAATAATGAACTTAGACGTAAAAATCAAAAGAATTCATGCTGATGCATTGCTACCTTTGCAAGCAAATCCAGGTGATGCGGGAATGGATCTTTATTCAATTGAAGCAGTCGAAATTCCTTCGGGAGAAGCAAGATTAATAAAAACAGGCTTACAAATTGAATTACCAAAAGGGACAGAAGCGCAAGTTCGTCCAAGAAGTGGACTAGCATTAAAACATAGTGTAACTGTTCTCAATAGTCCAGGTACAATTGATGAAGGGTACAGAGGCGAAATTGGCGTTATTTTAATTAATCATGGTAAAGAAACATTTATCGTTGAGAAATCAATGCGCATTGCCCAAATGGTAATCCAAATTGTCCCTTCTATTCAACTGCTAGAAGTAAATGAATTATCTCAAACTGTTCGTGGAGCTTCTGGATTTGGAGCAAGCGGAACAAAATAAGTTCCTAAGAATTAAGTTCGGTACAGTACCGAACTTAATTTTTTTGTAGGAGTGCCAGTCACCCACACAATTTACAAACAATTTCACAGTTACTATTTTATTCTAAAAAATAGCATGTTTGACTTGCCATATAAATTTGAAATAAAATAGGCTCATATTAAATTAGAGGTTTTTGTTTGATTAACTTATGTTTCTTACTGGGGTGTAAACTTTCTTAATAATTATTATTAAGAAGGTATGTTGGGTAATTTCTAAATTTTTTAAAACGAAAATTTTTTAAAAAAAGGAGAGTATATGAATATTAAAATTAGGCAAGAGCACCCTTCAGATTGCAAAAAAATTGAAGATGTTGTCAAAATGGCATTTTTAAATGTAGAACAAAGTGACAAACAAGAGCATTTTCTTGTGAATAAAATTAGACAATCAGATGCTTTTGTTTCTGACTTGTCATTAGTAGCGATAGCTCAGGAAACGAATGAAATTATTGGTCATATTCTTTTATCTAAAATAACAATTGTCGCTTCTAATTTAACTGTAGATTCTTTAGCACTTGCTCCTGTTGCAGTCGCACCTGAACACCACAAGAAAGGTGTAGGTAGTCAATTAATTAATGCAGCCTTAAAACGTGCAAAAGAGCTTGGTTTTCAGTCAGTAATCGTTTTAGGACACAAAGATTATTATCCGAAATTCGGATTTAAAAAGGCAAGTTTATGGAATATAAAAGCACCTTTTGAAGTGCCAGATGAAGTATTTATGGCAATTGAACTGACGAAAGATTCTTTGACTAATGTTCAAGGAACAGTAAATTATTCAAAAGCCTTTATGAGTGAGAGTTAATTATTGATATAAATCATTTACAATAACCCTGTATTTTTATAGGGTTTTTTGTATGTAGATAAAACTCCATTTTGGATGAAAAATGCACTTTAAATAACAGTAAATCGATTGTTTTATTTGCTAGCAACTGGACGTTTTGCACCTTCTTTAAATAACAAATAGCGTTTGCAATATATAAAGTCTTTAATATAAATATTAATAGAACTTATGGTAATATAAGGTATGACGAGAGTAGTGAAAGCTTTTCATAATAACACAATAAGAAAGGAGAATTATAGACATGGATATAAGAAAAAGTGCACTATTATTAATATCACCCTTATTTTTTTTAGCTGCTTGTAGTGATAATGAAGAAGATAATAATCAAGAGAAAATGTATATATCTTCAATTCAGAAAAAGGAAACATACGAAATTCAACAGCCTGCTAAATTGAATGTTGCCAGAGGATTAATTGTTAGTAATATGAATAATACTTTAAATATTAATGAAATTGAGAAGGGGTTAATGAATTTATCAGTAAATTATTTTTCGCCAAGTAGTTTTTATATGCAGGAAGGCCAATATTTAGATAAAAATATGATTAGGCAATGGTTAGCTAGGAAAACTGAAGAAGGCTTAGGTTTAAATCCACCAATAGAAAATAGTACTGGTAATGTTTTAGAGGATGAAAAAGCGAATCCGCTAATTTTATCACATGTGTTAGAACAAAATTACATTAACAAAAAAAGTGGGAAAATAGAAGGGATAGCAATAGCCATATCGTTAAATGAATATTATGACATACGAGTATCTGATGATAAAGGCTTGATTTATACAGACCAAGTGAAAGTTGATAATAATAACGATGATGTAAATGATGTAGGTAATTATGGTAAAAAAATAGCGGAAGCAATAGTAAAAGATATCAGAAAAAATGAAGCAATGCCTAATGTTCCAATCTATTTAACGTTGTATCAAGAATCCAATAAAAATGATATACTTCCAGGCATTTTTTTAGCTGAAACCTTAATTGCAGAGAGCAAGGATAAAATAGATAAATGGACTGACATAGATAAGAAAGATTACACATTCCCTTCCGATGCCTTATATAGTTTGGATCAAGATACATATAATAAATTATTAAGTTTTAAAGAAGAAATACAAAAGAATTTCAAACATTTAAATCCTAAAGCATTTGGAAAGCTTCGATATGAAGATGGAAAATTAGCGGATATAAAAATAGAGGTACATGCACCTTTAATAAATGATACGGAATTGATTGGCCTTTTGCAGTTTATTAGTACAAAATTAAATTCTATTTTATTTGATTATGTTCCTGTTACGATTCGTATTATCGATCAAAAACAAGATGTTGGAATTGTTTTATGGGACCCAGAAGAAAAACAAATTTTCGCAACCCCAATATAGTGCCAGTCACCCAAACAATTCTGATAATTCGATGGGCTAAGTTTTGTTCACTTTTCGGCTCCATAAAAAAAGAGTATTATTAAATAGGAAGAAACTCTATATAAAAGGATGACGTTCGGACATGAATGAGCAATTAGTGGATTGGATTATTCGCTTTCAAAGGGATAAAGATATTGAAGCACTAGCGAATTTAAAAGACTATTGTTATGAGATGATTGAGCCTTTAATTGTGGAATTTACAGCGAAGTATGGTGAAGATGCAGGAGCGTTATTACGTTTAAAATGGGATAAACGGTTTTATTTTATTTTTACGAAATATCAGGTGAATGTAGGGCTTTCTTTAGAGACATTTGTGCAAAATACGTATCGTTTTTATTTCATGCAAGTATTAAAAAAGGCGGGCTACTTGTGACAGAAAAAATCCCTTGATTTGTGTAAAAGCAAATCAAGGGATTTTTGTTTAATAATATAGTAAATCTTCTGCTAGCTGAGTAAATATTTCGCCGATAATTGTTTCTTCATCATATACCGAGGAGCCTGTATTTTCTTCAGGCTGGGCGAAAGGAATATGAGCTATTACTTGGGCTTGCAGTAAATCTGCCAAATGTTCGGCTCCACCTTGTCCAAATAGATAGTTTTTTTGACCATCTGCCCCTGCAAAATAAGCCATGTTTTCTACTACACCAAGTATAGTATGCTTCGTATGTTGTGCCATCAAGCCTGCACGGGATGCGACGTGAGAGGCGGCAAGATGCGGTGTTGTCACGATGATTTCTTGTGCTTGTGGAATCATCGCTGCCATATCAATGGCCACATCCCCAGTTCCTGGAGGTAAATCAATTAAGAGATAGTCCAAATCGCCCCATAACGTATTGACAAGGAAATTACGAATCCATTTGTTAAGCATAGGGCCACGCCACATAACAGGCTGGTTCCCATTTGTGAAAAAGCCCATCGACATCAATTTAACCCCATGACTTTCAATAGGAATCGCTGTTTGATCAAGCATAGTAGGCTTTTGGTCAATGTTCATCATAGCAGGAATACTAAAGCCATAAATATCAGCATCAAGTATGCCAACACGTTTACCAAGACGGGCAAGAGCGACCGCTAAATTAATCGTAACAGTCGATTTCCCAACACCGCCTTTGCCACTTGTGATAGCAATGAATTGCACACCAGAATTAAGCTGCAACATGTGCGGCATGCCTTGTGCATCAACATTTTTCTCTTGTAAAGAGGCGGCTAATGCACGACGTTCCTGATCTGTCATAGCGCCAAAGGTAATGGCAACACTGGTTGCACCAATTGCTTGTAATGCTTCCTCCACATCTTGCTTGATTTTCGCTTTTAACGGACATCCTGGAATCGTTAAAATAATATCCAGTGATAGATGGGTGTCATGTATATGAATATTGCGCACCATATTCAATGTGACGATACTCTGATGAAGCTCAGGATCTTGAACTTGTTGTAATGCGTTGATTACATCTTCTTGTACTAACATAACAGAACCACCTTATTCTTTTAAACCTTTGCCAAGTCCTTTTAAGAAATGGACCCCAAAATTGAGCGCACGATTGACATCTGGATCATTTAACATTTTTACAAGCTTAAAGGCACTTACTTTTTCATCGGATTCAAGTGCTTTGTTGGCTTCCTCTACACCTGAATTTAAGCCATCAATCAGCTTAGTCGTTGTTTCAGGACTTAGCTCCGTCAATGCTCCCGCAACCCCCATTAAATTATTAATGATATTAGTTACAGGTTTACGTGTTAATTGTCCAAGTGCAACATGGGCGACTTCTTCTTTAGCTTCTAGTAGCTTCATTGCTGCTTCTAATGCACCGATATCATTTAATTCAGCCATAATAAGCAACACTTGATTGACCGCTTCTTCTTGATCAGAAAGCAGTTGTTTGAGATTATCTAATTTTTGTTCCTTTAGCTGTTCTTCTGTTACTTGTTGTTTTTTTATATTTGTAATGGGTGCAGCCATGCTCTCACTCTCTTTCGTTTATGGTTGTTAAGTGAACGTAGCCAGGACGATTCCATTTTCGTTGTACCTCAACACCATTTTGAGGATGACGCTTTTTATAGCGAGGGTTAGTGCGAGGAAGTGGTGTTTTGCCTTTTGCTTTTAGCACTTCTACTCGTACTTTTGTTTGTTTATAAGCTGGTGTTGATGTATTAACATCTGCTGCAGGACCAGTTAAGAAGTTGATAGCTGAATCTTTGCTAACAGAGTTCATTGGTAAAAATAATTCATTTCCTTGTACGCGATCTGTAACAAGGGCATTTAACTTTAACGCGCCATATGGAGATACTAAACGGAGTAGGGCCCCATCTTCAATGCCTCGTTCTTTTGCCAATTCTGGTGAGACTTCAACGAAAATCTCAGGTACCTTTGATTGAATACCTTTCGATTTATTTGTTAAATTTCCTTCGTGGAAGTGTTCAAGCATACGACCATTGTTAATATGACAATCGTATTGTGCCTCAAATTCAACTGGTTGTACCCAATCATTTAAAGCAAAACGCGCTTTTTTATCAGGGAAGTTAAAGCCGTCTTCATACAATAACGGTGTATCTTTACCATCGTGGCTACCCCAACAGAAACTACCCCAGCCTTCTAAGACATCATAGTTAGCTTGTGAGAATAGAGGAGACAGGCTCGCCATTTCATCAAAAATATCACTTGGATGATCATAATGCCAATCTGCTCCTAATCGACGTGCTACGGCTTGAAGGATTTCCCAGTCTGCTTTTGATTCACCAAGTGTTGGTAAAACTTGATACAGGCGCTGAACGCGACGTTCAGTATTTGTAAATGTACCTTCTTTTTCAAGGGAAGGGGCAGCTGGTAAAATAACATCTGCATATTGTGCTGTACGTGATAGGAAACAATCCTGTACTACAAAAAATTCAATTTGTGAAAGGACCTCATCTACATGGTTGGCATTACAGTCAACAAGCGCCATATCCTCGCCCACTAAATACATCGCTTTCATTTTACCTTCCATAATGGCATCTAACATTTGCATATTAGTACGACCTGGTTGGGACTGAATAGGAACACCATAAGCTTTTTCGAATTTTGCACGTGCCGCATCATCAGTCACTTTTTGATAGCCTGGTAATAGATTTGGTAATGTTCCCATATCACAAGCACCTTGAACATTGTTATGACCGCGGAGAGGGTAGGCCCCAGCACCGGGACGGCGATAGTTACCAGTTGATAATAGTAAATTTGAAATAGCTGCTGATGTGTATGAACCTCCAGTATTTTGTGTTACACCCATGCCCCAAAGAACGCATGTACCGTCTGCATCACGAATCATCTCAGCAACTTCAATCAATGTTTCTTTCGTAATACCAGTCATTTCTTGCGCATAATCAAGTGTATATGTTTCAAGTACTTGTTTGAAATCATCAAAATGAAGGACATTTTCTCGAATAAAGGCTTCATCATGCCATCCTTGATCTATGATATATTTGGTAACTGCCATTAACCAAACTTGGTCAGTACCTTGTTTTGGACGCATAAAGATATCGGAACGCTCAGCCATTTCATGTTTACGTATATCGGCAACGATTAATTTCTGACCATGTAATTTATGCGCACGTTTCACACGTGTTGCTAAAACGGGATGACCTTCAGCTGGGTTAGCACCAACAATAATGACAAGACCAGCTTTGGCAATATCTTTGATCGTACCAGCGTCACCGCCTAAACCTACTGTACGTAATAAACCATCAGTAGCAGGAGATTGACAATAACGAGAACAATTATCGACGTCATTTGTTCCAAATAACTGACGAGCCATTTTTTGAATTAAATAATTTTCTTCATTTGTAATTTTAGATGAAGAGATAAAGCCGACAGAACCAGGACCATATTGTTGTTGAATACCACCAAGTTTTGTTGCAATTAGATCCAGTGCTTCATCCCATGATGATTCAACAAACTCATCATTTTTACGTATAAGTGGTTTTGTAATTCGTTCTTCTGAATTGACGAAATCCCAGCCGAATTTCCCTTTGACACAAGTCGAAATCGCATTTACTGGACCATCGGAAGGCTGTACTTTTAAAATTTTTCGGTCTTTTGTCCATACTTCGAATGAACAACCTACACCACAGAACGTACAAACTGTTTTCGTTTTTTTAGTGCGTTTACTACGCATGGCTGCTTCCACTTCAGAAACGGCAAAAATACCGCTATATCCCGGTTCAACTTCCTTAATCAAACTGATCATTGGATCTAACATATCCTGTTTCAAACCAGTCATAAATCCAGCCTCTCCAAGCATGGATTTTTCCATTAAGGCGTTACATGGGCAAACGGTTACACATTGACCACAACTTACACAGGAAGAATCATTAATGGCAGCACCTTTATCCCAAATTACACGTGGTCGTTCTGCTTCCCAATCGAGTGATAATGTTTCGTTCACCTGTAAATTTTGGCAAACCTCTACACATTGCCCACATGCAATGCATTGGTTGGGATCATATCGGTAAAATGGATGCGACATGTCCACTTCATGTGGTTCAACTTTGGGCGTGTACGGATATTTTTGATGCTCGATTTCCATTAACTCGGCTGTGTTGTGTAATGTACAATTTCCATTGTTATTATCACATACTGTACAGTACAATAAATGGTTTTCGAGTAGACGGTCCATTGCTTCTGTTTGTGCAGCTTTTGCTTTGTCAGAAGTTAATAAAATATTCATGCCGTCTACTGCCTTTGTGGAGCAGGAACGAACTAATTGGCCATTCACCTCCACAATACAAGTATCACATGTTTCAATTGGGTCTACAGCAGGCACATGACAAATCTGAGGATGAGGAATGGCATGTTGATTAATGGTATCAAGGATTGTAGCTCCTTCTTTTACATCATATGGAGCGCCATTAATTTTAATTTGAGTCAAGGTAACTTCCTCCTATTCACTTTGAGACTTATAGGACAACTTGTTACGGCTAAAGACAAAAGGGAATAACAAATCGAGTTGGTTATTTTTGAAGCGATTGTCTTGTTATTATTGTAATTCCCTATTGTTCTTTAATCTACCTCGAAATAGGTTTAATTTCTAGATTATAACAAATTATCCATGTCTCGTTTTTTAGAAAAATAAAAAAATCCACCATGAAATTACATGTCCAAAACATGCTAATCATTCATGGTGGATAAAATTCTTAGCAGGTCTTGCTAAAAACTCAATCTACTTTTATTTTAAATAACAATAGAATTCAAATATTAAAAACACTATGCAACATCGTGAGATAGGGATTAAAATAAATCAATTCCATTTGTGATATGTATTATTATAGACGTATCCTTCAAAATGAACAATATTAATCATAAAATTTATTAAATGAGAATGATTATCAAAAAATATTATCTCTTTTAATTTTTTTCAAGTTGCTATATCATTAACAAACTGTAAGGGTGACCTCATATCAATTTGCATAAAAAAAGTTTATTTACGATGGGAGAATCGTTGCTATGTCTAAAAAAATACATGAATTTAATGATATGATTCGAAAGTTAAGAAAAGAAGTATTTGGAAAAGGACCAGAGCGTATTCATACTGTTTTTGTTGAGAATATGGCTGTATCGACTTTATACGGAAATATCACACCGACGGAAAAATTTATTGCCAGTACACCCGAAGGGCTAAAGATGGTACATGCTGCAAGGACGAGTATGATTCAGGATTTATATACACAATCACCACCCGAGGGGATGGAAGAATTGATAGGCAGCAAATTACTGCACTTATTTTCAGATATTAAAATTGAAGAGGATTTTGCGATTTCCGTCTTTATTTTTGAAAAAAATATCAGTGTGTAAAGGGGATGCCTTATGGATCGAGCAATAACAAGGAAAATTACGCGTGTAGAAGGCCAGCAAGTAAAAGAAATAGATGATTTAATCGTCTCAGAATACGCTGTGACTGTAAAAATTAATCAGCAAGAGTTTGTTACGATGGTTTGTACACCAGAGTATGTGGAAGATATGGTTATCGGCTACTTAGCTTCTGAACGAGTGATACGTAGCTTTGAGGATATTGAGGAAATTTGGCACCAAGAGAAAGAGGGCTTTGTGCATATTAAAACAAAACATGTCAATCCCTATTACCAACAGACGCAAAATAAACGTTATATTACCTCTTGTTGTGGCATGAGTCGGCAAGGATTTGTTTTTACCAATGATGCATTAGTAGCGAAAAAAATGGAAGATGTTCATGTGCAAATGACGACCGAGGATTGTTTTCGTTTAATGCATGAGATGCAGGACGGTGCAAACATTTTTAAGAAAACGGGTGGTGTGCATAATGCCGCACTATGTAATGTCAATGGCATTGTCTTAAGTCGCATGGATATAGGACGTCATAATGCGTTAGATAAAATTTACGGCTATTGCCTCCGTAACAATATTAGTATGCAAGATAAAATCATCGTCTTTAGCGGAAGGATATCGTCGGAAATTTTACTAAAAGTCTCCAAAATAGGCTGTGAAATTGTACTATCTAAATCAGCACCAACTGAATTAGCATTGCAATTAGCAGAGCAACTTGGCATTACGACGGTAGGATTTATCCGACAACATACACTGAATATTTATACACATCCAAAACGTATCCTATTACCTGCTCACAATTCACTGAAAGAAGGAGATTAAATGCATGATCTACAAGACCAATTAAATAGACCTTTAAGAGATTTAAGAATATCCGTAACAGATCGTTGTAATTTTCGTTGCCGTTATTGTATGCCAGCTGAAGTATTTGGTCCAGATTACGCATTTTTACCGTCTAATAAAATATTAACTTTTGATGAGATTGAACGATTAGTAAAAATCTTTGTTTCTTTAAATGTGAAAAAGGTGCGGATTACAGGCGGCGAGCCCTTACTTCGTCGTAACTTACCTGAATTAATTGCGCGCATTCACCGCATAGAAGGTGTAGAAGATATTGCATTAACTACAAATGGTTCTTTATTAAAAAAATTTGCACAACCATTGGCACAAGCTGGCTTATCTCGCGTTTCAATTAGTCTCGATTCACTGGATGATGAGCGTTTTTCTGAGATGAATGGTCGTCGTGGCAAAGTATTAACGGTGTTAGAAGGAATTGAAAAAGCTGCAGAAGCGGGTTTACAAGTGAAAATTAATATGGTTGTGCAAAAAGGAAAGAATGATCAAGATATCGTTACAATGGCACAATTTTTTAAAGAAAAACAGCATATTTTACGCTTTATTGAATATATGGATGTAGGAAATTCAAATGGTTGGCGCTTAGATGATGTTGTGTCCAAAAAGGACATTATTGGGCAAATTCATCAATTTTCACCGTTACAGCCAGCAGCGCCAAATTACAAAGGGGAAGTGGCAACCCGTTATCAATATCAAGACGCACAAGGTGAGATTGGCGTAATTTCGTCTGTTACGGATTCTTTCTGTTCCAGCTGCTCACGTGCTCGTCTCTCGGCAGAAGGAACATTATACACTTGTTTATTTGCAACAGAAGGCACGGATTTAAGAGAGCTGTTACGATCAGGGCAAGATGATGCTGCCATTATCAAATGTATTACAAAAGTATGGGAAACAAGAGATGATCGTTATTCAGATGAACGTAATGAGCAAACAACGGCAAAAAGGAAAAATTCAAAAATTGAAATGTCTCATATTGGAGGGTAGCGTATAAAAAAACAGAAAAAATCGGCAAAATAATGCCGAATTTTTCTGTTTATTTATGCACAAAAGTGCCACTTTTCCCACCAGTTTTTTCAACAAGATAGGTTTCTTTAATGACCATTGTTTTATCAACTGCTTTACACATATCATAAAAAGTTAATGCAGCAATAGACACAGCAGTGAGGGCTTCCATTTCAACACCAGTTTTTCCACTACATTTGACCGTAGCTTGGATATGGAGCTCATAGCCATTCTCTGCCTTTTCATAATGAAATTGAAAATCTGTGCCTTGTAGCATGATGGGATGGCACATGGGAATGATATCTGCGGTTTTTTTTGCACCCATAATCCCTGCAATTTGAGCAACTTGCGTTGGATCACCTTTTTTAATGTCACCTTGTTGGATGGCTTCATAGACAACATCAGATAAAGTTATGATACTACGAGCAATTGCAGTACGTGTCGTGATTTCCTTTTCTGAAATATCAACCATTTTAGGACGACCTTCGTCGTTCCAGTGTGTAAAATTATTCATTGTTAGACTCCTTTTTATTTGTTTTTGACCAATCTTGCTGTGCATTAATATTGATAAATGTTGAGTTATCATCATCAAAAGGGACATAACAAACCCGTAGTTGCGCTAACAGCACTTTCATACTTCGTTTGTTTTGTTCCGTTAATTGTTGTGCCTTGGATAAAGCTGTACGGCGATATAATGCAGCTAATGGTTGATCGCGTAGCGCTTGTAAAGGAACAATCGCATCATAATCGTCATTAATGAAGGTGACCATTTTTTGGATAAAATCAGCATTCATATAAGGCATATCGCTTGCTACGACAAAAAACCATTCCACATCAGGATAGGCTGTCATAATATGATGCAAGGCAAAAAGGGGCCCTTGATGAAGTTGCTTTTCGATGATCCAGTGGACGTTTTCCTCTTCAAACTGATATTGTAAGTGCGCATTTGTAGCAATGATGAGAGGGGATAGCTGATTTTTTTGCAACGCTATGAGACTATGCTTATATAAAGGTTGCCCAGCAAACATCTCAAACATTTTAGGTTTACCATACCGAGAGGATTGACCGCCAGCTAATACAATACCAGCAATTTTCATTTTCATAAGCGATTCAACTCACCAACAAAATGTTTGACAGTAGGTAATATGAGCTTCGTCATAGCCAGTGTCACCGCATTTGTAGAGCCTGGTAAAACGTAAATGGCTGTTTGTTGAAGACTCCCAGCAGTAGCACGACTAAACATCGCTCTTGGTCCAATTTCTTCATAGCTGAGTGTTCGAAATAATTCACCAAACCCCATCATTTCTTTTTCAAAAAGAGGCAAAATGGTGTCGTAAGTCTGGTCTCTTGGTGTAAAACCTGTTCCACCCGTGACGATAATGGTATTAATTGTTGAATCACTGCACCATTTTTTTACATGACTAGCGATATCCAGTGGCTCATCCTTTGTTAGTTGATAGTCCACAACGTCAAATGTAGCTTCTTGAAGTAATGATTGAATACGCTGTCCAGCATGATCATCTGCCTTTGTGCGTGTGTCACTGACCGTTAAAATAGCAACTTGTATTGGTTGCTGATGATGTGTGGGATGCACAGTAAAGACCTCCTTCGAACGTGTTTTACTTAAAAACATTGCCTTTATTATAATGCTATAAATGAAAAGGTCAAACGAAAATTCATAGAAAGAAAGGCCATATACTTATGCAAAATAGATATTCTAGACAACAATTATTTAATCCTATCGGCCAAACAGGGCAAGCTGCCATCCAACAAAAACATGTCCTAATAATAGGTGCGGGTGCATTAGGGAGTGCTAGTGCTGAAGCGCTTGTGCGTGCGGGTATTGGCAAACTGACACTCATTGACCGTGATTATGTAGAGTGGAGTAATTTACAAAGACAACAATTGTATACAGAGCTAGATGCACAAGAGAAAATGCCGAAAGTCATTGCAGCTAAAAATCGTCTCCAACAAATTAATGCAGAAGTAGAAATCAATGCCGTCATTATGGATGCTTGTACACAATCGCTGCTACCATTGTTAAAAGATGTAGATGTGTTGGTCGATGCGACTGATAATTTTGATGTTCGTTTTTTTATGAATGACCTTGCTCAAAAATATGATATTCCTTGGGTTTACGGCTCTTGTGTTGGAAGTTATGGTGCGACTTATACGATTGTACCTGGCAAAACACCTTGTTTGCATTGCTTATTAAAAGTAATGCCCCATACTGGGATGACTTGCGATACGGTAGGAATTATTAGCCCAACGGTCCAAATTGTTGCTGCCTATCAAGTGGCAGAAGTTTTAAAATTGCTTGTTGGTGATGAGAAAGCATTAAGAAAAAGCTACTTAACGTTTGATGTTTGGCAAAATCAACACTATGAAATCAATGTAGATAAAATAAGGCAGTCCGATTGTCCATCTTGTGGTAATCACCCAATATATCCTTATTTATCCTATGAAAATCAAACTAAATTACAAATACTTTGTGGACGGGATGCAATCCAAATTCGACCGCCAAAGCCGATTCACTATCAATTCGAGCAGCTGGCAAACCAACTTCGCGCCTATGGTGAAATTCAGATGAATCCTTATTTGCTTTCTTGCCAAACTGACGATTACCGAATCGTCATTTTCCAAGATGGGCGAGTTGTAATTCATGGTGTACAAGATATACAAAAAGCTAAAACCATTTACTATCGTTTATTAGGTTAAAGGAGTGTGTAAAATGCTAGAAAAAAGACAACCAATTCCAGTAGCAGAAGCTGTTCATCGTGTAATGGACCATGCTTTTCAAGCAAAAAAAGAGCTTGTGTCATTAACGCAAGCCCATGGTCGCTTTATTGCAGAAGCTATTAGGGCCGATCATGATGTACCAGCTTTTGACCGTTCACCATATGATGGCTATGCCATTCGTTCCGTCGATAGCAAAGAAGCTTCTTCCCAGCATCCAGTTCAATTTCAGGTTGTTGGGGAAATTGGCGCAGGCTATGTCTATGACGAAGTAGTAGGCGAACGACAAGCTGTCCGCATTATGACAGGGGCCCCTATACCACAAGGATGTGATGCAGTGGTCATGCTAGAATTAACCCATACTTTTGAAGAAAATCACCAAAAGTATATGTCGATTAAACGATCTTTTGAAGCAGGGACAAACATTTCCTATAAAGGGGAAGATGTACAGCAAGGCACTATTCTCATTGAAAAAGGTCAATATATTAACCCAGGTGTAATGGCATTACTCGCTACTTTTGGCTATGAGCAAGTACCTGTTTATCGTAAAACGGTCATTGGTGTCATTGCAACTGGTAGCGAATTACTAGAGCCAGGCGAATCTTTACAGCCCGGTAAAATTCGAAATAGTAATGCCTATATGATGATGGCGCAAATTGAGCGGGCTGGAGCACAAGTAAAATATTACGGCAAGTTTAGCGATGACCTTGAGTTATGTATTAAAAACGTTGAAAATGCCTTACAGGAAGTAGATATTCTAATTACAACGGGAGGCGTTTCTGTAGGTGATTATGATTATTTACCAGCCATTTACGAAGCGATTCATGCAAACGTATTGTTTAATAAAGTGGCGATGCGTCCAGGTAGTGTGACAACGGTGGCTGTTCGCGACGACAAATTATTGTTTGGGCTTTCTGGTAATCCTTCAGCTTGCTACGTTGGCTTTGAACTTTTTGTACGCCCGATTATTCGCACTGCATATAGTAATGCTCAACCCCATTTACGTAGAGCGCAAGCGATTTTAGGGGCGGATTTTACAAAGCCAAATCCCTTTACACGTTTTGTACGCGCACAAGCCTATTATGAAGAAGGTAAGCTAGTTGCAGTACCATCTGGCTTTGACAAATCGAGTGCAGTTTCTTCGTTGGCGTCAGCCAATGCTTTCATCGTCTTACCTGGTGGTTCACGAGGCTATGAAAAGGACATGTCAGTAGCAGTTTTATTGTTAGAAGATTTGCAAGGAAGTGAATGGCCTTGGGACAACATCGAAAAATCTTACAGATAGTTGGTTATCAAGATAGTGGAAAAACGACGCTGATGGAGCAATTGATTAAACAAGCTACAAAGGAAGGGCTACGAGTAGGAACGATTAAGCATCACGGACATGGTGGTGTGCCAATGGTTGAAAATTCGAAAGATAGTAGCCGGCATGAGCAGGCGGGTGCGATGATTACAGCAGTGGAGGGTGAGGGTACTTTACGGATGAGTATTCACCAAAACAGCTGGCAACTGGCTGAGATACTAGCGATGTATGCTTCCTTTCCAATGGATATCATTTTGATTGAAGGGTATAAATACGAACATTATCCAAAGGCTGTGCTTCTACGAACAGCACAGGATCATGTGCTACTACAGCAAGTAACCAATATTATTTGTGTAATCTATTGGCCAAGCTATCCACTCGATTCGTCCCTAACGATCCCAGCGTATTCGATACATGATGAAACACAATATATGGAATTTTTGTTGAAAGAAATGAGGGGGAAATGATGACGGCACCGTTGTTTGAAATTATTGATAAACCGATTGATGTAGAGCAAGTAAGACAAAAAGTACTTAGTCGAAATGCTGGAGCTATTACACTATTCATTGGCACAGTGCGTGAAATGACAAATGGTAAAAAAACATTGCATTTGGAATATCAAGCCTATCCTGCGATGGCGATAAAAATGTTTGAACAGATTGCGAAGGAAATACAAGAGCAATGGCCAGAAGTAAAAATAGCCATTTCCCATCGTGTAGGGCATTTAGCTATTTCTGATATTGCGGTCGTAATTGCGGTGTCATCACCACATCGTAAAATCGCATATTTGGCAAATGAATATGCGATTGACCGTATTAAGCAAATTGTTCCTATATGGAAAAAAGAACATTGGGAAGACGGGACAGAATGGATTGGTGATCAATTAGAAAATATCCCTTATCCGCAAGGGGAACCAGTTATTCAGGAGGAGGAGGAAAAATGTGATTAACATCTTATTATTTGCACACCTACAGGAAATGGTTGGTGAATCAAAGTTAACTGTAGAGCTGTCAGATGTGACGGTTGCTCATTTGAAAGAGTGGATGGAAGAGCACTATCCACAGCTATCATTACAACAAATAATGACGGCAGTAAATGAGGAATTTGCAACGGATACTACAATCGTCAAATCGGGGGACACTATCGCCTTTATCCCACCCATTAGTGGGGGATGAAGACAAAAGAGCGGGATAAAACGTAAAAATTTTAATCGTGTTAGTAAATTTCGCTATGTAACATGAAAGAACCCATGCAGTTACGCATAGCACACGTCTTACGGTGTGCTAAGTGAGGAAAGCATCCGCCGTAACGAACAACAACGGCACAGCAAAAAAAGTGTTAGATTGATTGCGGTCAATCTAACACTTTTTCTCTTATACTTTTAGCAAATGGATACTAAGAAGTAAAAGGAAGGAAATAGCGATCATACACAAAACCCATGTCCAGGCAAGGGTCATGTTTCCCGAATCAATCGCCATATAAATAGCTAGCGGTGTTGTTTGTGTTTTCCCTGGAATATTCCCCGCAAACATTAATGTCGCTCCAAACTCGCCTAAAGCTCGTGTGAAGCTTAAAATCCCGCCAGATACAAGTGCTTTTAAAGCAAGGGGTGTGGACACATAAAGAAAGACTTGCCATTCGTTAGCCCCATCTACACGTGCTGCATTTTCAATATCACGATCAACAGAGGCAAAGCCCGTTTTAGCTGATTGATACATTAAAGGAAAGGCAACAATCGTAGAAGCGATAACGGCCGCCCACCATGTGAACATGACTGGCTGATCGAAAAGCCATACAATTAGATTTCCAAAAAAACTATTTTTCCCAAAAATAATGATGAGCAGGAAACCTACTACAGTAGGAGGTAATACTAAAGGTAAGAGCAACACGGTTTCTAGCAATAGCTTCCCTTTAAAATGATGGGTTGCCATCCATTTCCCCAGTAAAATTCCTGCTATAATAGCGAGAATCCCCGCAACAAAGGCAATTTCAATTGAAAGTTTAAGTGGAGACCAAAAATCGGTACTCATTTTTAGTGAGCTCCTTTAAACCCATACTTTTTAAAAATATTCATTGCTTCGTCACTTTGTAAAAATTGATAAAAATCTTCCGCTTCTTGAGCATGCTTACTCGCTTTTAAGACACCTACAGGATAAATAATCGGTGCATGCATAGCTTTATCAGCAGTCGCAACGATATCAACTTTATCGGAGACAAGGGCATCTGTCTTATAAACCATTCCAGCATCTACGTTTTCTGTTTCTGTGTAAGTAAGTACTTGACGCACATCTTTTGTATACACCACTTTCGATTCAAGTGAATCCCAAAGTTGCATATTTTTTAATGTGTCAACACCATACTGCCCAGCAGGAACTGTTTCGGGTGTACCAAGCGCGATTTTTCCTGCTTGTTGTAAATCTTCAAAGGATTTGATTTGTTTTTCATTATTTTTAGGAACGATTAATACTAATTCATTGGCTAAAAGATCCGTTCCTTGCTTTTGATCAATCATTTCTTTTTCTACAAGCGCATCGAATTTATCTTCCGCGGCTGAAAAGAAAAGATCTGCAGGAGCACCCTGTAAAATTTGTTGCTGTAATGCACCAGAACCACCAAAGTTATAGAGGATTTTGATCGTATCGTGTTGTTTTTCATAAGTTGTTTTAAGTTCTTCTAAGGCATCCTGTAAACTAGCTGCCGCAGAAATCGTTAATTCAACGGGTTCGTTTGCTGTCACCTCTTTTTCTTGGTTACCACAGGCTGCAAGAAGCCCAACTAGTAATGCTAGTGTCGCAAATAAACTATAAAATTTTTTCACTATGATAATACTCCTTTTATAACTCGTTATAACAAGACATAACAAATTATAAACAGTTATAAGTAAAAAAGAAAGATAGATTTGGTAGAAAATTTCAAGATGTTCATAAAGCTATAAATACGTTACCATGTAAATAGAGGTATATAGGAGGAGAAATTTTATGTCACAAGAACAATCCTATACGATTGAAGAGGTTGCACAATTATTAAAAGTTTCGAAATTGACGATTTATGATTTAGTGAAAAAGGAAGAATTGCCAGTCTTCCGTGTAGGAAGGCAAATGCGGGTAGATCGTGCTGACTTACAAGCCTATATACAAAAACGAAAAACAGGTAGTGCGTCATTGACATCCGTAGCAACTCCGATTAAAAATTATTCAAAAATAATTATAAGTGGACAAGATTTAGTATTAGATATTTTAGCCAAATATATTGAGAAAAGGCAGTCTACGAAAGTATTGCGGTCACATGAAGGTAGTTTTAATGGTGTGATGGCGTTGTATAATGGAGACTGTGATATTGCGAGTTTACATATGTTTGATGGGGATACAGGAGATTATAATACGCCTTATGTAAAGAAAATCTTTGTGAGCCATCCGTTTGTCCTCATGAATGTAGTATCACGTAAAGCAGGTTTCTATGTTCAAAAAGGGAATCCATTGCAAATCCGCACATTTGAAGATTTTCAAACAAAGTCATTTAACTTCATCAACCGTGAGAAAGGCTCAGGTGCTCGCACTTTGTTAGATGAGCAATTGCGTGTTCATAATATTTTACCGACCACTATTGAAGGCTATTCCCGTGAAGAAATGAGCCATCTTGATGTTGCTTCTGCTGTCGCCAATGGACACGCTGATGTTGGGATAGGAATTGAAAAAATCGCCAAGCTCATTGATGTCGATTTTATTCCAGTTGTTAAAGAGCGTTATGATATTGTGTTATTAAAAACGCCTGAAAACCGACAACTAATTGATGCGGTGAAGGAGATTTTAAATGCACCTGATATCCAATCTGAAGTGGCTGCATTAGGAGATTATGACGTCTCTCAAATGGGACAAGTTATGTATGAAACGCTATCATAAAATTTCATATTGAGTTTATGATAAAAATCAATTACAATTTTAACTAGTAAATTTAATGGTCGTTGTGTCATTTGGATATTGCACAGCCTCTATAAAATTTTCACGATATATGGTGAGATGGATAAATTAGTAGGTATTACTGCTATGATATTAGCCCGCCATAAAATAGCTTGCGTTGTTAATGCGCAACTATTTTATGGGCGGGCTTTTTTGTATATAAAAAAGGGGGGTGGATTATGTGACCTGGACAGTTTTACACATCATTGGCATGATTGCATACGCCATAAGTGGTGCATTTGTTGCGATACAGGCCAAATATTCTTTTATTGGTATATTTGTGCTCGGTCTTACTACGTCTTATGGTGGTTCCATTATCCGTAATGTTGTACTGGATATACCTGTGTCAGATATATGGGATCGTCATTCTTTATTAGTTGTTTTAGCTACGCTAACGACTATTTTATTTGTCAAAAAGAATTGGATTCATCACTGGAACCGCTGGGGCTATTTCTTTGATTCAATTGGCCTAGCTTCTTTTGCTATACAGGGCGGATTGTTAGCAAAAAGCTTACAGCACGACATCGGCATCATTATTATTGCGTCTATGTTTACGGGTGTTGGTGGTGGCATGATTCGAGATTTGTTAGCTGGGAGAACCCCACTTGCATTAAGAGAAGAAATTCATGCTGTACTAACAATAGTATGTGCACTCTGTATATGGGCAGGGTGGGACAGCCCGCTTGAATTATCAGTAATCGTGTTTTTCATAGTGATGATTCGAATGTTTTCTGTTTTGAAGTGCCAGGCACGCAAATAATTCTGACAATTAAACAGTTAAAAAAGCCTCGTTCTTATATTTAGAACGAGACTTTTAGTATAGAGAGGTACTATTACACTGCACCAAATAATTTTAAAATATTGATAATGACAATACCTACAATGCCAAAGTCAGAATCACCAAATGTTGTTCCTTCATAGCCGATGTCACCCATGAAAATAAGTAGAATAGCAGGGATGAAGCTGATGATTAAACCGTTGGCAAAGGCACCTGCCATCGAGCCGATTCGACCACCTGTTGCATTTCCAAAAACGCCTGCGGTTGCACCAGTGAAAAAGTGAGGCACGAGACCTGGTATAATGACTTTTAGCCCAATAAGTGGGAGTGCGAACATGGACAATAAACCAGCTAAAAAACTAAAGAGGAAGCCGATGATAACTGCATTTGGTGCGAATGGGAAAATCGTCGGGCAATCTAATGCAGGCTTAGCATTTGGCACGAGCTTGTCGGCAATGCCTTTAAATGCCGGGATAATTTCAGCAATTAGCATGCGCACGCCTGCAAGGATAATATAAACTCCAGCAGCAAAGGTAATCGCTTGAATAATTGCAAAAACAATGAAATTTGATCCACCTGATAATTGTGCTTCAATATAAGAGCGACCTGCAAATAATGCCACTACAATAAAAAATATGCTCATTGTTAAGGAAATGGCTACTGATGTATCTCTTAAAAATCCTAGTGACTTGGGTACTTGAATCGCTTCAGTTGTTTTAGCTTTGTTGCCAAATAGCTGCCCAATTTTAGCAGATACATAGTAACCTATACTTCCAAAATGTCCAACTGCGAAATCATCACTACCTGTAATTTGGCGCACTGTAGGCTGTAAAATGGCAGGAAAAATAACCATACAAATACCTAATAATATTGATCCGGTAATAATAAGCGGTATGCCACTCATACCACCAACCGAGAGCGAAGCCGCGATTAAACACGCCATAAATAATGTATGATGCCCAGTTAAAAAAATATATTTTAAAGGCGTAAATCGCGCTAGCAATAAGTTCATGATCATACCGAACACCATAATCATGGCAGTGGATGTTCCAAAAGTCGTTTGTGCCGCGGCTACAATGGCTTCATTGTTGGGGATAACCCCTTGAACCTGAAAGGCATGATCGAACATTTTACTAAAGTGAGTTAAAGAGCCAATTAAAACGGCTGCACCTGCACCTAAAATGACAAAGCCCATAATGGTTTTTAAAGTACCTGAAAGAACAGTTGAAGCGGACTTTTTTTGGATTAGTAAGCCGACAAGCGCAAATAGGCCGACTAGTATTGCTGGTGTACCTAAAATGTCATTCATCATAACATCTAACATACCAACACCTCATCCTATCCAATTTTAAAAACTAAACTTGAAAATATATAATCTCACTGACTAGTAACGTAAAATGAATTTTTCCTAAAGCAGCGGCCCAAGCTTGAATGTTATTTCTGGAATACTCATCATATTGACGATACGAACGATTTTTCTCACACCATTATCTAATTGATCTACAATATCTCCTGCACCGATATAAATATCTGCCTTCTCTGCCGTTGCAGATGTTAAATCTGTATGCGTTACCTCTGCTTCTTTTCCGAGTTCAAGTAGTGCTTTTTTTACATTCAGTTCCATAATGAAGCTACTGCCTAAGCCGTTTCCGCAAACGACCAAAATTTTCATCATCATTGCTCCTCTGTAGCATATTTTTTTATTTTCTCCATAATGCATTCTGGACGCTGGCATCCAATAATATTGTCGATTTGGCTAGGTTCTTGTAACACTTGTGTTAAATCAACTAGAGCTTGTAAATGCGTTGTATGATCAGTAGCCGCTAAAACGATAATTAGTGATACAGGTTTATCTGCTCCAAATAGTACAGGGTTTTGTAGATTTAATAAGCTCATCGATAATTCATTTACTCCATCAGATGGACGAGCATGTGGTATTGCAACTTTAGGTGTAAGCACGACATATGGGCCGTGTTGTTCGATGGATTGTATCATGGCTTGAATATAGCGCTTTTCTATTTTGTTTTGCTGTATTAGTGGTGATGCAGCAACGTATATAGCCTCTTGCCAGTTAGCTACTTTGTTAACAATTTGAATTGTATCTATATTGAGTAACTCGGTAAGCAAGTTGTTATCCCTCCTTTCATTAGCAATCAACAAGTCTTCTATCCATGTTATTAATGCATACTATGAAATTATGTCAGATTGCCGAATATTTTTAACGAATTTGTTGAAAAGGGAGAGAGTGTGGAATAAGCCGCTTCTGAAGCTATTTTGTGCATACAGGGGAGGGAGAGCTCACAGATGTTTTGTATCTGTGAGTCAAGTTGATTAATTAAAATGAAGGGTATTATGACTGGATTTTTCGTGCTAAATCGTAAATGGCTTTTTTGACAAATCCATCAATCTTATTGTCTAGTCTGGACTGAGGGTATATAAGCTGAATTTTCCGTTTGAGTGCTATATCATGTAAGTCTTTCTTCACTAATAAGCCTGATTGTAATTCTTCTTCAATAAGGGAAACAGACAGAAATGCAATTGTTTTACCAAATATCAGCATTTTTTTAATCGTACTTACAGAATCGAGTTCAATTGTATTAAAAGATGGTTGAAATGGGTTTAGCCATTTTTCAATAAAATGGTTGGTTGAACTAGATGAAGTGTGTAATAATACTTTGTTTTTAAGGACATCTGATTGTGAGATGTCTTTTTTTGCTGCAAGTTCGTGACTAGGGCTTAAAGCCAAAACGAGCGAATCTTCACCAATCTTTTCATAGGAAAGTGTTGGGTTTTGTTGCTTTGTTTCCATTATTAAACCAAAGTCAAGCTCCTGCAAGGCTACCATTTTTTCGATTTCAGGTGCTGTTTTTACTTCTAAGGAAATTCGAATGTCTGGATAAGCCGTAGAGATTTGGTTAATAATTTCAGGCATAAAAATATGGGCAGGTAGTGCACTTGCACCTAAACGAATGGAACCAACGTTACCTGCTAATAGATTTTCAATGAAGCGATCCATATCGTTTTGTAATTGTACTATTTGGCGTGCATAGTGAAAAAGCCCTTCTCCTGCTTCAGTTAAACGATAGCCACCTGCATTTGTCCGAAACAAGCGTACACCGTATTCTTCTTCAATCGAGCGAATATGAAAGGAGACAGTGGGTGGGGTAATACCTAGCTCTTTAGCGACGGGAGCTAATTTTTTAAAATCGACGAGTAAGCAAAATGCCTGTAATTTAAGATGATTCATTTTAGCCTCCTAAAGTAAATTCGATAAACTATTGCATTAACTTTAGTTTATTAGATTTTTTTTAACGACATATTAATAGTAGGTTAATATTTTCTAAATATCTGGAAACTATAGTAGAGATAGATGAGGAGGATACAATGAAAATCTCAATTACAAATGTAGAGAAAAAATATGGACATGCGCAAGCGCTATGGCCCATTAATGTGGAATTAAACAGTAAGTTCATTACAATATTGGGACAATCGGGCTGTGGTAAAACGACATTATTAAAAATATTGGCTGGTCTTGAGAAACCAACAAATGGTGAAATTGCATTCGATGACAAAATCATTTATTCTTCTAAGCTTCGTAAAAATGTCAAACCAAATAAACGCAATATCGCCATGGTCTTTCAAGATTTCGCGTTATGGCCGCATATGACCATTTTCCAAAATATCGCATTTGGTTTAAAAGGAATTGTAACAAAGGCGGAAATACCAGAACGGGTAGCGGATGTTATGCGTTTGGTGAACATGGAGGGATATGAAAATCGCAAGCCTGGACAATTGTCGGGTGGACAACAGCAACGGGTAGCACTTGCGCGGGCACTGGCAACGAATCCAAAGTTAATTTTATTTGATGAACCGTTATCAGCACTAGACGCAGTGCTTAGAGAAAAAATGCAGGATGAAATTATGCATATTATCCATGAACTAGATTGCCAAGCGATTTTTGTAACACATGATCAAACGGAAGCAATGACTATGTCAGATCAAATTATTGTGATGGAGTCAGGTAGAATTGCACAGGTTGGTTCACCAGAGGAGATTTATCACGCACCAGCAACACCTTATGTAGCGGATTTTATAGGCAAGGTTAATTGGTTTGATAAAGGTAATTGTATTGTACGTCCAGAGGGTGTATCGAGAAAACAATATCCTGGAACTATTGCGAAACAAGCGATGATTGTGAAAAGTACTTTTGTTGGAGATCGATATTTAGTACAGGCACAAGTAGAAGGAAAGCAATGGAGCTTTTATGAAACCGTGCCACTGGAACAAGGCAAGCAACTTGAAGTTTTTGTAGATACAAAACAAATATATCAATTGGAGGGTTTAACGTGAAAAAACGTTTCAAATTACTAGCAACTGCTGGGGTTCTTGTAGCATTAACATTAGCGGGGTGCGGCAATAATAAATCAGCTGACAGTGTCAATAATGAGGCAGCAAGAGCAAAGCCGAAAGAAGTGCAAACATTAACGGTCTATTCAGCTGGTCCAGATGGGTTGGCTGCTAATATACAACAAGCTTTTGAAGAAAAAACGGGCATAAAAGTAGAAATGTTTCAAGGGACAACAGGCAAAATTTTATCTCGTTTAGAAGCGGAGAAAAATAATCCTGTGGCAGATATCGTTGTATTAGCTTCTGTGGCATCAATGGACGGACTAAAGGAATCAAATCAGCTACATAGCTATAAAGAGGCAGAAAATGCTACGAAAATGAATAGTGATTGGTCAGATGCAGAGGGCTATTACTATGGCTATAGCGCCTCAGCATTAGGTATTGCCTACAATACGAAAAATACAAAAGATATTCCAACTGAATGGACAGATTTAGCTAAACCAGAGTGGCAAGGAAAAATGAATATTCCTGATCCAAGTTTGTCAGGTTCTGCTGTCGATTTTATTTACGGCTATACTGAAGCTGAAAAAACTGCTTGGGATACAATCCAATTATGGAAAAACAATGGATTACAAGTGAATGGTGCAAATAAGGAAGCATTAGATGCAGTCATTACAGGTGATAAAAATGCAACAATCTCAGGCGTAGACTATATGGCTTATAAAGCAAAAGCGAGTGGGGAGCCAGTAGAAATTGTTTATCCGAAGAGTGGAACTGTTGTAAGTCCCCGAGCAGTAGGTATTATGAAAGATGCTAAAAATGTTGAAGGTGCAAAAGCATACGTCAATTTCCTACTTTCAGATGAAGGACAAAAGCTAGTTACAGATGCTTATTTACTGCCAGGTAATAACGAAATAGCTGTAAAAGATCGTGCTGCATTAGATGAAATTCCACAGTTACATGTGAACTGGAAAGGTTCAGAGTCAAAGCAGCTTGATATATTAACGAAGTTTAATGATATTTTCCGTTAAGAGGCTAGTGAAGGAATCAAAAAGCATCTTTCCTTTTAGATGATGCGATTAACTTGTTGAGAAAAAATTCGCTTTTAGTCAGTAATCAGTCTTTAAGAAACAGCACTGGCTATTGCGGATTTTTTTCAAAATAACAATTATGTTCTATTTGGACTATCTATACTATGTTTTCTAAGAAAGGAATGATGCAACGATGATCATGGAAGGTAAACGCACTTTTGGCCTCTTATTGACGATTGTCGCAACGTTTGCTATCGCGCCATTAATAGCCATTGTTTATTATACATTTGTCCATGATGGTCATTTTGACGTTTCACAAATTAGTAGAATGTTTGACAATGATCGTTTATGGCGGACATTAGGCAATTCTTTATTGCTAGGTATATTCGTTATTTTAGGGACGACGATACTAGCATTGCCTATGGCATTAATTCGTACAAAAACAAGCTTACATAAATATGATTGGCTAGATATTATTCTAACGATTCCTTTTATGACACCTCCTTATATCGGTTCTATGGGATGGATATTGTTTATGCAAAATAATGGTTTTTTACGGCAGCTAGTACCGGGGACCGCTTGGTTATCAAATGCCTTTTTTTCTTTATTTGGTATGGTCATGGTTATGAGTCTGCACCTGTTTCCTTTTTTATATTTAATGCTGAAAAATACGTTGCTTCGAATTAATGGTTCATTTTTAGATGCCGCACTTATTTTTGGCCGCAGCTCTTTAAGAAATTGGCTGCGGGTTATATTGCCTTTACTCGTTTCAAGCTATGTTCTAGGAGTATTGCTAATTTTCATTAAAACGCTGGCGGAATTTGGGACGCCTGCAACGTTTGGAAGTCGCATCGGATTTCAAGTTTTTACGACAGAAATTCACTCTTATCTTTCAAGGTGGCCAGTAGATATTCGTATGGCAACATCGCTCTCATTATTTTTACTTTCAGTGTGTCTCGTTGTTTGGTATGTTCAAAATCTTATCGGACGAAAATTTACATATAGCGTGCTTTCAGGAAAAACACCCGCTGTTCGTGACATAAAAGATAAATGGTTTATTAAGCTTGGTGCATGGTTTTATGTAGGTTTTGTGTTATTGTTTGCAATCGGCATTCCATACTTTTCGATTATCGTGACTTCGTTACAAAAGGTTCGTGGAGATGGTTTAAGTGCCGGCAATTTCAGTTTTGCGTCTTATCAGGCTGTGTTTACTAGCGGAAGCGCTGGGTTAGCAGCATTTTTAAATAGCGTTGTTTTTTCAATTTTAACTGCCGTTATTACAGCGATCATTGGTTTTTTTATTGCACTATACATTAAAAAGGGTGAAACGAAAAAGCAACAAATGTTAGATTTCTTTAGCTTAATGCCAAATATCATTCCTGGAATTGTTTTTGTCGTCGGTTTAATTATGTTTTGGAATGCACCTTGGCTTCCAGCGACGATTTACAATACAAGGACAATGGTAGTTGTGACGTATTGTGTGCTTTTCCTACCATACTCTGTGCAATATACAAAATCTACATTTTCACAGTTAGATCAATCTATTTTCCAATCAGCTGCTATTTTTGGACGAAATAGTTGGGACATGTATCGATATATTTTCATCCCACTGTTAATGCAGGGAATACTTGCTGGCATGATGATGACATTTATTATTTCAATGCGTGAGCTAGTCGCAGGTCTCCTTATTTTGCCACCGTCAGTTGAGACAGGAGCAACGTTTATCTACAGCCAATTTGAACAAGGCAATGTTGGGCTAGGAATGGCTGTTGCGGTTATTACAGTCGCTATGACCGTTGTTTTTATGTTCCTATTAGATTGGCTTCAAAAACGGGGAGGACACGTAGGTGCTTAATATAGAAATTTTAGGAGGAGTTGGGGAGTATGGTCGTAACTGCTTTTATCTCGAAAAAGATGGGCGTGCTATTTTACTAGATTGTGGTGTTATGAACAATAGTGAAAAAACAAAGCCAAATTTATCACCAGCTCATGTGGCAAAACTAGATGCAGTGTTTATTTCTCATTCCCATATTGATCATGTAGGTGCGCTTCCTTTACTTGTACAGTTGGGCTACGATGGTCAACTCATTATGAGTGAAATAACAGCGAAACAATTAAAGCAATCTTTTAAAAATATTCAAACGTTTGAACCAAAGTCGATTGGCAGTTGGATAAATATTAACGATAATCTTTCTTTTCAATGGGGCTATAGCGGACATTTAATAGGGAGCGTTTGGTACAGCATTCGATTTTTAGAGGAGGTGATATTTTTTTCAGGAGATTATGTGATGGATTCCTATCTATTAAAGGCGAATCTTCCGATGATGGGAAAGAATGATTATAACGTTGCGTTCATAGATAGCGGCCATTTTGAAAAGCACATTAACAACAAAGAAATATTGCATCAATTAGCGGATTTTATCGATGCCAACGATAGTAGACCAATTATTTTTCCTTCTTCCTATTCTGGCAAAACTGCTGATATTGCGTTTTACCTTTTTGAGCATACTACAAGAAAGGTGTCTATCGATAATGATTTTTTTCCTTTTTTTGAAGAGTATTACGATGCGCCCGAAAATGTTGTATCTACTAAGCTATTGCCGTCATTCAGAAGTGAATGTTTACAAAAGAAGATAATAGAAGATAACGCTATTTATTTTGTTCCTGAGCGAGATGAAGAAACAATTACGAAGCTACTAACTAATTTACCATCAGCAATTGTAATCTTTACAGGGTACTTTAATAAAGGCAATTACATGCAACAATTAGCACCAAATCAAATAAAACATTTTTTCTACAAAACACATCCTGATTATCAGGATACTATCGTGCTGTCAAAGCACATAAATGCTCATAAAACCATCTATTTTCACAGTCAGTTAACAAATATAGAAACGACACTTTTAAAAATAATCGGAAATGAGGATGAAAATATATGAGAAATTATTTGAAAAAGCTTGCAATGAAACTAGGCGTAATGGGATTGGTATTATGTACTATTGGCATGTTGAATACTATACAGGCAAAAGCGGCCATTGAGCCAGGGCATGAGATTAAATATAATCTAAAATCAGAGCTGTTCAATGAGTCGGACATTTTGAAATTTTTCACAGCTACTAAAAAAGATGAAGTGAAAATTTATTACTTCGATACACAAAGTAAAGATTTTCTAAGTGCGGACTATAACAATCGTTTGCGTGTTTATAAAGATAGCAATAAAATTGACATTACGTATAAAAAGAGATTTCTCAATACACCACTTGAAGAAGCACTTGCGATAACTGAAAGTCACGGCTTTACAGGTGACGAGTCCAACTATAAATTTGAAATGGATATTAAGGGCGGTAATCGTACGTTTACAATTAGTCGAAAAGAGTCCTTGAAGGAAACTGCTAAAGTTAACTACGATGCTGTAGATACAAGTGCTGCAAAAAAATTAATTTTAGACAATGTGCCAAAGAAAATTATAAATTGGGACTCTGCTACTTGGTTTAATAACACGTTATCACAGGCGGTCGTGTATGGACCTGCCAAGGCAACAACATATAAAGGAAGCTATGCAGGATATGAGGCAGATATTGAAGTTTGGCATTATCAAGGTGAAATTATGATAGAGCTATCGACAAAAGAAAGCAATGCTGCAAAAGCTGCAACGATTGAAAAAGTATGGCGTGAACATCTAGAAGCAGCAGGTTTTCTAAGTGCGGATCAGCGTGGGAAAACGGCGTTTGTTATGGAAAAGTAATATTCCAATTAAGATTCAATAAGATTTCATAAAAAAATTTCGTGATACTTCTACGGATAGCGACAAAGCAACCGTTAGAAGCATACGAAATTTTTTTATTTATCATTTTCTAGCCTTTAGTCAGTAAAATATTTGTACAGTATAGTAGGTAATAAATATGGTGTTACGGTAAAAGATAGTAGACATACAACTGTTTGTTCTATTGGTGAAAAATGGACAATCTCTTTTGAGATGAAATAAAAACACATAAAGTTTGTTCTAACTTTTTCAAATTAGCTTACACTTACTATAGGACGAACTTTGTGTGGAGTAAGGGGGAAATAACATAGCGAAAAAAATGGGAATTGTTGCGCTACTATTATTTGGTGCTTATGTTCTTTGCATGTACTGGTATATATTTCATAGTGGCGGTGGCACAATACCGCGGGCGTTTCAAGGAACCGCTGCGGACCCAGTCATGTTTATGTCTGAAAAAGAATTAAACTTAAGTGGTGAATATTCAAAAATACGAAATTTCCT
Source organism: Lysinibacillus sp. NPDC097162 (assembly GCF_044762185.1). Lineage (NCBI taxonomy): Bacteria > Bacillati > Bacillota > Bacilli > Caryophanales > Bacillaceae > Lysinibacillus > Lysinibacillus sp. NPDC097162. Next base: position 654,818 of record NZ_JBIWDT010000001.1, read on the forward strand.
ATTCTTTGTAGTAACACCGTTTGAATGGCTCGTTTATATGGTCATTTTGTTAATGGGTGTATCTCGTTATTTTGAAAAAGTTGCGACTTCCCAAACAAAATGGAAACTGCTACAAAATGCTGCCTATTTATTTTTGTTATCATTTTTGCTTTATGTAGTGCTTTTCCCAATTGAATACTATCGCTATCATTTAAGTAAAAGCTATGGAATAAGTACACAGGCCTTTACCTCATGGATGCGAGATGGGATTATTGATTTTTGGATCAACTTTGGAATGACCTTTATTGTCGTATCAGTTATATATTGGTTGATTAAAAAGAGCGTGAAGAGATGGTGGCTATATGCATGGCTATTAACGATTCCCTTTACGATTTTTGTCATGTTTCTTCAGCCTGTTGTCATTGATCCATTGTACAATGATTTTTATCCGTTAAAAAACAAAGAACTAGAAACGAAAATTTTAGCAATAGCTGATCAAGCTAATATTCCGGCAGAGCATGTCTATGAAGTCAATATGGCACAAAAGACAAATGCCCTAAATGCATATGTTACGGGTATCGGTAGTAATTCAAGAATTGTACTATGGGATACGACATTAAATCGCTTAACAGATAATGAAATTTTATTTATCATGGCACACGAGATGGGACATTATGTTGAGAAGCATATTTATTTTGGCATTGCGGGTTATTTAATATTGACCTTAATAGGGCTATGGATAACAGCGAAAAGTATGAGGTGGGCGATTGCTCGGTACGGACATGCATTGAAAATTACGAAAATGAGTGACATCAATTCTTTGCCACTATTTTTACTCATTACATCTTTTTTATTATTTGCTTCGAGTCCGTTATCTAACTATGTATCACGATATCAGGAAACGAGAGCGGATAATTATGCCATATCATTGATGGGCGATCGCACGGCAGCGGTAACGGCATTCCAAAAGCTTACGATATCTGGGTTAAGTGAAGTCAACCCACCACTTCTTGTTAAATGGTTCCGCTATACACATCCGACAATGCTTGATCGAATTATGAAAGTGGCGGAAACGGAAGAACCTAAAAATGAAAAGCCGCTAAAGGAAGAGCAGAAAAAAAGCAAATAGACTTGCTTGAAAGTCACAACAATACACGAAGGTCTAGGTTTTTTGGGCGAATAAGTTGGGTATTCTAAAGAGAAGATTATCAAAATTGTTCGTTGTAGAATGGTAGGGGATTTCATGCGCAACATTATTATTATTACGCTTGCTTCAATATTAATGGCCTTTGCTTATAATTTTTTATTAATACCGCATGAGATTTTGAGTGGCGGATTAAGCGGGATTGCCATTATGCTTGGTATTGTTACACCTCTAAATACAGGTGTATTGAATCTTTTATTAAATTTACCGTTGTTAATTTTAGGTGTGATGAAGCTAGGGAAACGCTTTATTGCGTATACAATATTGTCAGTTGGGGTAATGTCCCTATCATTGTTAATCATTCCGATTTATAAGGCAACAGAGGAACCGATATTGGCATCATTATTTGGTGGGGTAATTGTTGGCCTGAGTGTCGGTCTAATTTTCCGTGCATCTGGTTCCTCAGGTGGCTTTGATATTATTGCTATGCTTTTAAGTCGCAAAAGAGATTTTCCTCTTGGTGCACTTATTTCAGTAATGAATGGGATAGTAGTGGCGATTTCAGGTTTTGTTTTTAGTTGGGATGCGGCATTGCTGACGCTCGTTTCAATTTACGCCACAGGGAAGGTTGTCGATACAATCCATACGAGTAATATTAAGCTAACGCTTATGATTATTACGAGCAATGGTGAGGATGTGAAACAACAACTGTTAACTAGACTGCATCGGGGCATTACGATGATGGATGCTAAAGGCGGATATTCAGGTGAAGGACGAAAAGTGCTAATTACCGTTATAACACGCTACCAGCTGGCGGAAGTGAAAAGTTTAATAAAAGAAGTAGATGCGAAAGCATTTGTAAATATCCTGCAAACGACCGAAGTAATCGGGGTGTTTGATCGTGGTTCTAAATAATAAAAACATGCATTGATGATTACCTTAAATATAGTTACTTTAGAAAAAAATGTATTTTAAAAACACGCGTTATAGATTATAATGATAATCGAACGTGTGTTTTTATTTTCTAGGATAGAAGGATGGGGTAACGATGCAAAAAGATACGATTCATGCATTTTGTTTAAAGCTACGCGGAACGACTCATGATTACAAAGAAGAATGGCAGGCAGACCGCTATCATATTGGGGGGAAAATGTTTGCGATGATGGGTGGAGATGCTACAAGAAAGCCTATTATTACTTTAAAATGTGAACCTAGTCGAGCAGAAGAATTAAGAGAAACCTACGAAGGAATCATTCCAGGGTACTATATGAACAAAACTCATTGGAATTCGATTTATATGGATGCAAATATTCCAGAAGACTTACTTGAAAATTTAATCCAGCACTCCTATGACCTCGTGTTCGCAAAGTTAACAAAAAAAGCCCAATTAAGTGCCAGTCACTCAAACAATTCTGAATTTTTATAGTTGGTTGCGGGAACGCACGCAATGTAAGTCGCAACAGACCACGCGATAGCGAGGGTTGCGACTTACGTCGTGCCAGAAGTGCCAGTCACGGAAACAATTCTGAATTCCGAAGTGCCAGTCACTCAAACAACTAAATTAAGAATTATAGCCCAGCTCACCATAAGGCTGAAGCTTTTCAAGCCACTGTTCTTCAAGCTTTTCAAGTTCCTTTTTTGCATCAAAATAGCCTTCTTCTTTTTCCTTCAAATACTCCACTATCTCGAGCTGAAAAGCATCTTTGCCGAATGTATTGTAGTCAGCTTGTAAAGTTTTATTCGTATAAGTATTTGTTTTTAACATAAACTGAAATCCGTTTAATCGTTTTAAGTTATTGAAGCTTCCAACAAACACTTTACCATTATGTTTGTTCGTCATTGTAAAAACGCCTGCTTCAATTTTCATTTCTTTATACATTTCTTTTAATTCTTTTTTGTGATCCATTGTTAACCCTACTTTCTTATTTTTTTACCCAATAAGCACTGCCATCATCTTGACGATCCATAAAACCGTATTGAATTAAATAGCGACGAATTTGTACATAGTCCTCATATATTGGCTGAATTATTGCATTGAGCTCTTTTTCTGTATACTCTTTTGACTCATCAAAAAGCTTTGTAATAGCACGTAGCACAACGATTTTATGCTTTTCTCGTTTTGGGAAGCGGACGAGCTCTTGACCGATACCATTAGGAAAATATTTCTCAAGCAACTGTTGTTCTTCAGTAAGGGTGATATTATAACGATCGTCGACCATCGTAGCCGTTTTGTGAATTGGCACAAAAGAATCTTCCTTCTGATCTTGTTGTTTTAATAGTTCCATCATGGCAAGGAATGTTTTAGCTTGACGTTCTTTTTCCTTTAAAGCAAAACGATGATGTCGAATAGTTGTTGCGCTCCCAATTTCTAGCTCTTCTTTAATTTCCTGATCGGTTTTGCCTTCATAAAAAAGGCGCAAAATATGACTTTGATGTTCTGTTAAACCTGTCATTTTTTTATTTAAACCATTTAAGTAATGAAAAACTGATTGGTGTGTAGCAGTAATATGGTGTTGCATAAATTTTTCAGCCTCATATAGTACATCTTCATGTGGATAAATAATACCTTTTTCAATTTTCTCTCCACAAAGAAGGCAAGTGTAGTGTGTGGCTTCATTTGTATAGCCATGCGTAATGTCCTCAATCGAAGCCTGCCAAAATAATTGATTTACATCCATTGTGAAACCCCCTAAAAACAAACGATTATTTATTTTGTTTATTTATTTATATTTAAAATAACAAAACGTTTGTGAAAAAGCAATAAAAAGACACATCGCGTTTGAAAGCGATGTGCCCATATTGACTATTAGTGATTTTTCTTTTTAAAAATAAAGACTGATAAAATAGCAAGCACAATGATAGTTACAAGAATAACAATATAGCTTATTGAGGTGCTAAAAGAATGCCCATTTAGCTCATAAACAATACCATAGTTTAGCTTATAGCTTTCCACCTGTGCAACAGGAACACCGTCAAAAACATTCGTTATTGAACTTTCCATAAAAGCATTGCGCAAAAGTAATGTAGTATGACTGATTGGAAAATACATAATAAGCTGTTGGGCAAAGTTTGGTAGAACGCCAACAGGGACGTAGACACCACATAAAAAGCCTAGTACTGTGCCAACGATTGTACTCAGTGTTGAAAAAGCATTTTGTGTGCTAACAAATAGTACGAGAAAAACATTAAATACGCTCGCGAGTAATACGGATAATAATAGTATACCAATTACTTTAATTAGGGCACCAAAGCTAAGTAAATGACCGCCAGTGGCCACTAAGAAAATTTCACAGCCTACTAGGGCAATGAGGGAAAAGATACAGCCGATAATAAAGGCATTCATGACATAGCTCATCTGAATTGTTGCACGGGAAATAGGGGCAGTTAGGAAATCTGCTGTCGCCTTTGATTCAATATCACGAACGACAATAGCAAATGCTGCTAGTGTTGTTGTAACAGCAATCATTGATAATAAGCCTGCCACTAACCATTCATTGACCATTGCAATCAATTCTGGTGTAGCCTCTGTCATTTGCTCGATTGCATCGACTTGCATTTTTTGAAGAAATACCGCGTATAGAACGATGACAATTATAACGGAAAGGAGGGAGAAAAAGACTTGGGTTTTATCTCTCCTGAAAACCTTGTTATTACGTTGAATTAAGCTAAACATTGCTTCCATTACGTAGCATCTCCTTGTGCCATAATATGAATAAAGACATCGTCCATTGTTCCTTTAATAACTTCAAACGAGGCTAAAAAGGGTTCTGCACTTTTTAAAAGTGTAAGTGCATGCATAGTAGAGTCCACTCGAACTGAGAAAACGCCTTGCTTTTCGGTGAAATGTAATGTGGTGTCTTGCAGCCATTCTAACCCTGAAGAACGATCATGAAATACAAGTGCCATTTGGTCGTAAGCATATTTTGTTTTTAAGGAATCAGGTGTTCCTTCAGCGACAATGCGACCTTGTTTTAACACAATGACCTGATCTGCAACTGCAGCTTCTTCCATATAGTGCGTTGTTAAAAATACCGTCATATTTGTTTCTTCCTGGAGTTGTTTAATCGTTTGCCAAACGAATTGGCGTGTTTGTGGATCGAGTCCAGTTGTTGGTTCATCTAAAAATAATATTTGTGGTCGATGAATGAGTGCACGTGCTATATCTGCGCGTCTTTTTTGACCACCAGACAATGTGCCATATTTTTGCTGTTCAATATCATCTAAATGTAAATAGGTAGAGACAAATTGATAGTTTTCAGCAAGCTGTGTTCTCGATAAACCATATGTTTTACCGCGGTGTACAATATTTTCACGAACCGTTAATCGTTCATCGAGTAGGCTTTGCTGGAATACAACGCCGATTGATTTTCGAATTTCTGCATTATGCGACCTCTCATCTAGCGTATAACCGTTAATCGTTACAGTACCACTTGATTTTTGTAATAATGTGCATAATATTTCAATGGTCGTCGATTTCCCAGCACCATTAGCACCTAAAAAGGCGAAGAGAGAGCCTTGTTCTACTTTAAAGGAAATTCCTTTTACTGCTAATTGTTCGCCATATTGCTTTTGTAAATGCTCGACTTGAATCGCAAACGTCATATTTGTCTATTCCTTTCTTTTTTTGATTTCATTATTGATTTCCTCAATATCGTTCTTTTGCAGTACATATAAAATGCACCATACAATGAAATAAATAATGATTTCCGCAATGAGCACATACAAAACTCCTGAATGTTCGAACCAACGGCCAAAATAGCCTGCTACCATTACGAACAACGTCACGGCAATAAAATGCAGAATAAGCTGAGTGGAAAATAGTAAACGTTCTATGTCAAAAATGATGGACAGAGGACCTATTGCTGCTCCGAGTATGGCTGCAATGATTATTTGTTCGAGTAATTCCGGTCCTGATGCCAATCCATGATTAGAAATGAGACTTAAGGTCACTAAAGTGTAGGATGAGCTAAGTGAGATGAGTAGACCAATAATCATCATGCGTAATACTCTCATATTATGAATCCCTCCCAATACCTAATTGGCGTTTTAATTCTTTTAAATACTTCCGGCTGACATGAATGGACACATCATTATCTAGCAATAATTCTGTTGCGCCAATTTTGCCCATCTGAATAGAAGCAATTTTATTAATGTTAACGAGGGTGGATTTACTAACTCGTGCAAAATCTTTCGCTAATTGCGCTTCGAGCTCATATAATTTGCGTTTTGATTCAAATTCTTGCTCCTCTGTCTGCAAAAAGACTTTAGCGCCTTCAGCATAAATTGAATAAATATCTGTAATTTTTATTAAATGAATTTCTTGCTGCAAATAACCATCGAGCATGGTCGTTTGGGCTGCTTGCAATTGCTTCATCAATTTTTCGATGTGCTCGTTATACTCCTTTGCATGTATGTGGATCTCGGTTTCTTCTAGCGCGCTATTAATCATTAAATGAATTTTCATTGGAGGCCTCCTCTGGTAATACGTATTACCTCATCTCCTATAAAAGGAAAGGCATTTATTTACTGAATCAGGTTAATATTAATGTAGCATAGAAATTTTTAGATAAGATAAATTGTTTAATAAGTGGTAAAAATTAATGATTAACAGGTAGGTTTTATTCAATAACTGCTATTAACTTCCACTGCGTGTAGATGGAGGGCTTTTAATATCTGAAAATTCAAAATTGTTTTAGTGGCAGGCACTTTCTTTAAGAAGTTTGGAGGAGTAGCAAATTGGCTAGGTTGCGGTCATAATAGAACTATCATTCTTGAGGGGTTGCTAGCAATGTATACATTTTATAAGCAGATGTTCTTAACACTATGTATTGGGTTGTTAGGAGCGCTGTTATTTCAATTTTTACATATTCCGATGCCGTGGTTGCTTGGGGCAATAGCCGCTGTACTTTGTGTACAGTTATTTACAAAAGTACAATTACAATGGCATAAATATTTTCGAAATATTGGTTTAATCGTAGCGGGATATTCCATTGGCTTTGCTTTTACTAAAGAAGCGGTACAAGATATTCAACAGTTTTTAGGCAGTATCATTGTACTGAACTTGATTTTTATCCTGTTATTTTTTGTTATTAGTTTTATAGTAGCAAAACGTACTGAGTTAGATTTTCCGACTGCGCTAACATGTTGCGTCCCTGGAGGAATGACACAAATTGTTGCCTTTGCTGAGGAGCAAGGGAATATGAATATGGCTGTGATTACGTTTTATCAGGTGTTGCGAGTACTATTAATTGTTGGCTTTGTACCATTAATGGTGACAGGCATAGGCGAAAATATCGTCACTGTTGATGGAAGTCTTTCATTGCGATTATTCATTTTACTCCTTATTTGTGGAATGGCAGGGTGGCTTGCCCAAAAGGTGAGAATTCCAACAGGCTATATGTTAGGTCCAGTATTTTTATTAATGGGCTTGAATATAGCTGGGCTTGAAGTGCCCAAAATGCCATTATCATTTCTTCATATTGCACAGCTCGTTATTGGTATTTATATCGGCCTGCTACTGAAAAAAGAGGATTTACATTTATCAAAGAAGCATGTTTTTTACGCATTTATTTCAGCGGGTCTTTTTATAGGTTCTGCATATGCTTTATCATTTGTTATGAAAAACTTGTACGGGCTTGATTTTCGCACAGGTTTTTTGAGTATCGTACCGGGTGGGCTAGATCAAATGGGGATTATCGCTGCATCTGTTCATGCAAATGTGACCATTGTGACTGCATTTCAGCTATTCCGTGTGTTGATTGTGTCCATATTCCTTGTACCGTTAGTGAAAGTATTTGTGAAAAAAGCGAACACGTAAAAAAGATTGCTCATAAGGTTTATCGATGAGCAATCTTGAGTTATTAATATTTAAACTGATGAATTAAATTTTGCAGCGTTTCTGCGTTTTTTGTAAGGGTAGTTGCTGCATCGTTAATATCCTCCATCGAATAGAGGTTTGTTTCAGCAATCTGTGAAACGACTTTTGACTGCTCTCGTGCATCGACGGCTATTTCAGCCATAATTTGAGTAGATGCATTGGCCTGTTCAATACGAGCATATAACTCTTCAGCAATCCCTGAAACTTCTTGAATTTTATTTGTGACAACAGCCACTTTTGTTGTAATGTTTTCAAATGCAAGATTTGTTGTACGAACAATTTCTACACTTGAAGCGGCTTCTTTTTCACTTTGTTCCATATGCGCACTCGCTTCTTGTGCTAGCTGCTGCATCGTATGAATGGTCTCAGTAATTTGAGCAGCAGATGTTTTAGATTGTTCAGCTAATTTACGAACTTCCTCTGCAACGACTGCAAAGCCCTTACCATGTTCTCCTGCACGTGCTGCTTCAATAGATGCATTTAAAGCAAGTAAGTTTGTTTGGTCAGCTATTGCATGAATGACCTCGACAATATTTCCAATTGTATTAGCATGGGCATCAAGTGCAACGATTGACTTGGCACTTTCTAAAACTGCCTCTGTCATAGCCTGCATCTGCGCTTGCATGGCCTGTGCTGTTTTCTCACCATGTTTCGCCGTATCAAAAGCTTCTGTAGCATGTGATGATACTTCCATATTTGTTTCCGTTACATGTTGAATACCGCCAGCAATATCATACATGGCTTCGGCGTTTTCATTAGCACTTTGTTTTTGCGTACTTGCACCACTTGCTAATTCTTGCATATTCGCTGTTAATTGTTCAGTTGTTCTCGTTGTGGAGCCTGCCGTTGCAGATAGCTCAGCGGATGAAGCAGATACTTGATTGGCTGTTTCATCTACTTGATGCATCATTTTACGAAGTGTATCGAGCATGGCATTGAACGATTTGGCAAGATCTCCAATTTCATCTTTTGTGTTGACAACGAGTTGTTGTGTTAAATCGCCTTCTCCAGCAGAAATTGTTTCGAGCTGGGTATTTAAACGTTTTAAAGGTTTTACAATATTACGCACAAGTAATGTACCTGCAATTACAGCAATAATTGCAGCTATGAAGGCTACTACCCCCATTTTGAACATCATTTTTTGTGCTACCGCACTAATTTCAGAGGAGGGAACACCAGCAAAAATCATACCAATTGTTTCTCCATTAGCATTTTTTATCGGTCCATATTGAGTGAAGTAAGGTTTACCAACTACATCAGCTGTTCCACTATATATGTTTCCTTGAGTAATAACGGCTTCTGTTACTTTCGGATCGGCAGTTGTGCCAATTGCACGCTGTCCATCTACCATAACATTTGTATTAACGCGTGTATCATTAGCAAAAATTGTAATAGCTGCTTCGGATAACTCTCCTAATTTATCAATTAATGCAGTTTCGTTCGCTATTTTTGCGTCTCCTTTGTAAAGTTCACCATTTTCCAAATGCCATTCACCTGGCAATGTTTGCTCCAAATTATAGACACTTAGATCATAGATTTGGCTAAGGCGTGTATTATTTTCTGATTCAAGGGTCGTTTTCATTTCACTAATATTTACAAGTCCAACAGCAATTAAAACAAATAAAATAATCGTCACAATTAGCAAGCTCATTTTCGTTTGCATACTTAAGTTTTTCATAGATCCCTCCACATTTTAATCCACATAAATAGACAGCAAGTTATTGCTAAAATACTTGCTGTTTTTGCATTCGTTTAAGGAAAACATTTCTATTTTTACTAGTATATAATTACTTAAGCTTTTTGTATATTTCTAAATTAAATATAATTAGTGAATTTTAGGCTGTGTTTTTTGAGAATATTGTACTAAAAGGGTTGATGTGAAAGACATTTTTTGCATTCTATTTTCCTATTTGAATGAATTGCAAGAAATCCTTTCGAAGTATCGCCTTACTACTTCGAGTAATCCATATAAAATATACATTCCCAATTTCTATGTAATATGGTATGATAACACTAATTATAAGAACGGAGGTGAAAAAGGATGAATCAAAACGCTACGAGAACAAGTGTAAAAGTGGATACCGCTATGTATTTTGCACGTGTTCTAACTTTCGATTTTGCTAACAACGGGATAGGTCTGTCTATTTTTAAGCAAAATCAAATACTACACGTAGCGGATTAGCCATTCTTTTTCACAAATAAAAAAGGAAAAGACTGCTTGTTAATCGAGCAGTCTTTTTTGTTGTCTAAAGATGTTTTTTCGCACGTTTTATGGAGGAAAAACAATGCAAATTAAGGCTGAACAAATTCAAAAGGTAATAGGTGGAAATATATTATTTGAAGGGCTTCAACTGGAAGTCAATAAAGGGGAACATGTAGCTATTGTAGGTGTAAATGGCAGTGGTAAAACGACTTTACTACAATTACTAGCAGGTATAGATGTACCTGATAGTGGTCGTATTATTAAAACTAAAGGAACAACAATTGGCTATCTACATCAAATTCCTAGCTACCCTTTGCTTACAGTAAAAGAAGTGCTGGAGCAAGCATTTGCTGAAATCTATGCGCTAAAAGCAAAAATGACTACGCTGGAACAGGAAATGCAAGTGAACGTTTCAGACAAAGTATTACAACAATATGGTCATGTCCAGGAACAATTTATGTTGCAAGGGGGCTATGAAATTGATGCTCAACTAGCGACCATTGCAAATGGACTTGGTATTACGTCATTACTCCCATTGCCATTTGCCAGTATAAGTGGCGGTGAAAAAACAAAGGTCATGCTTGGTCAAATTTTGCTAAGTAACCCGTCTATTTTACTATTAGATGAACCAACAAATCATTTAGATATGCAAGCAATTGAATGGCTCGAAAACTATACTCGTAATTTTTCTGGCATTGTCATTGTCGTATCGCACGATCGTCAATTTATGAATCAAATGGCACAAAAAATCATCGAAATTGAGGATGGAGAGGCGTTTACGTACAAGGGGAATTATGACGATTTTATCGCGCAAAAAGAAGCGAAAGTTGAACAGCAGTTTGCTGAATATGAAGAACAACAAAAGAAAATAAAAAAAATGCAAGAAGTAATTAAGCGTTTAAGACAGTGGGCAAATGAAGCGAATCCACCGAATGCTGCATTGTATCGTCGTGCTAAAAGTATGGAAAAGGCATTAAACCGGATAGCGCGTGTCAAAAAGCCTATCACGAAAAAGAAAATGAATTTAGCATTAACGATGGCGGAACGAAGTGGCAAGGAAGTCGTACAAATGAAAGCGGTAAGTCATGCTTTTGAAAAGCCATTATTGCAGGATAGTCATTTATCGATCTATTTCGGAGAACGGTTGGCGATTGTGGGCAATAACGGTAGTGGGAAATCTACATTATTAAAAATGATGTTAGGAGAAATTGTACCGAATCAAGGGACATGTAAAGTAGGGAATAGTGTAACGATTGGCTATTTGTCTCAACAATTTGAACATGAAAATCCGACCATTCGTTTAATTGATGCTTTTCGAGAGAGTGTATCCGTATCAGAGGCAGAGGCGCGTCATATGCTTGCACAATTTTTATTTTATGGATATGACGTATTCAAGAAAGTGAAGGACTTAAGTGGTGGTGAAAAGATGCGTCTGCGTCTAGCACAGCTGATGCATGAAGAGATTAATTTACTCATTTTAGATGAGCCGACTAATCATTTAGATATTGAGGCAAGAGAAGTATTAGAGGACACGCTTGAATCTTTTGAAGGTACAATCATCGGTGTATCGCATGACCGTTACTTTTTACAAAAGATCTTTACAAAGATTGCATGGATTGACCATCAAACAATTCATGTATATGAAGGCGACTATGAATGGGCGAGGACAAAGCACCTACCGATAGACCAAGTACTGGCAGTAGAAAAAATTACAAAGACAATTGTACAAAGTAATAAAGAGCTCCCAATTGATGAACAAATTGAAAAGCTAGAGTTTAAATTATCTGAACCAACACTTGTTAAGGAACAACGTCAAAAACTAGAGCAACAACTAGAAGCACTATATGAAAAATGGCTGGAAGGGGGTTCGGACGATGCTTAAGCTAGAGCACATCATACAACTAGACATTGACTATATCAATAGTTTTAGTGAGATGGAACGTTGTGCACAAGGTGTATTCTTTTACAATAAGGAAATGCCAACTTACTTTGACGCTAATCATGCGCATATTTGGAAAAAGATTGAGCAAGAGGAGAAGTTTTTAACAGACTTAAAACGTTTTTATACGTCAAAAGGACTTATACCGAGAATGTATTTATACAATTTAGAGGAAAATCATCAGTGTATCGAGGCATTACAAGCACATGGCTTTCAATATGAATCTTTTACAGATGAGGTACAATGCTGGAATGGAGTAACTGTTCAATTACCGGTTAATCCAGCAATTCAAATTGAACGTGTAACAAATGTTAATGTACAGGAAGCACTAGCAGTTGAAATGAGCATATCCACATTTGGTGAACCTGCTATAATAAAAGAGGCGTTCGATAAAACTTATCGTTCACAGCATTTTACCTATTATTTATTAAGGATGGACGGGGTAGCTTGCTGCACGGCAAATATATTTGTTTCTGGTAAACATGGAAGAATAGAAAGTGTAGCAACTTTAGAAAACTATCGTGGAAAAGGTTTGATTGGTTATTTGTTACAACATATTCAAAAAGAATCTGTTATAAACAGGCTAAATTATTTATGGATTTTGCCTATTAGTGAGCAAGTCGCTAATGTTTATACAAAAGCGAATTTCCATTCATTAGGTAAAATAACATCTATCCATGCATTTACTGAAGGAAAAAGTATTCAAGAAATAAGGTCAGCAAAATAAACGTTTGTTAAAAAAACTTTAGAATCTTAAAAGTATATTACTTGAAAAAAAGTGGTATTCGATTTATTGTCTTTAGAGATACTTGTTTAATGGACTTGGAGGATATGAAATGCACGGAATTTATATACGCTACAATGTCTCAGAAAAAAACCAAGAAGCAACATGGCCACGTAAAGTGGATGCATTTGCATATGTTCAACGAGGTAAGCCACAACAAGGGAATGACAACATGCTTTCGATGGAGGAGCTACGAAGTCATGCGATTCGTTATATTAAAAGTTTAAAAGAAAATGCGAGTTTACATTTAGTGGAACAACATAATGGTGAAATTGAGCATTTCGGTCGACGATATGTGGAATCATTAAAGGTAAAAGAAAATATCGATTCGCAGCTTATTAATCTTGAAGAAATTCGCCTACTATTGCAATTAATGAATGTATTGAATTTATCGCATAGTTTTGGAGAAAATGCGGGGAAGATACTACGTCAAATTACGCCATATGCTAAAGATGTAGAGAATTCAACGTTCCAAACTACGCGTGTAGAGCGTCATTTTTACTCTGAGATAATTGAACAAATCGAAATGGTATACGCACGCATTTTGCGTCAACATAATCCGTCCACGACAGAAATGCAGCAATCGGAAAAATTATGGACTGCTGTTTGTGAGCAAGCAATTGACAAGGTCGAGGCACGTATTGAACGCTTATCTTCTATTAAATTAAAGCATGAAAAAAATTTATTAGAGTATAGTCAGTTGAAGCAACAAAATATCGAGGCGAAGGAACGCTTAGATCACGCTGTTCAGGAGCTAGATGCGATATTAAATGTATTAGAATCCTAATTGAAAGATAAAAGCATGTCGCCAATTGGTTTTTAAATCCAATCGGCTGACATGCTTTTATTTTACGTTATTTTTTTCTGCTTCTTCACGTTTCCATTGACGATAAACACGTAGTAAATCAAAGCCAAGTACTATCACAATAAGATAGAAAATAGGGCTATTATAAGATAAACCGATTTCTGATTCGCCGCCTAATAATGTGAGCACAATCCAAAGGCCAATTGTATAGAGCGTTAATCCAGCATACGCCTTTTTGGATATCTTTTTATATGTACCTTTTGAAGTCACCATTTGTATACATACAAGAACGATTAATATGACAAGGATAATTTTCTTCGACAATAGCTCTGCTAGCGTCGTGGCAGGGAAAAAATCATTGACAAATAGTAAAGTGAAAAATAAGAAAATACAAACATTTAAAACGGTGGATAGCTTCATGCAATATCTCCTTCGATGCCTTTATTCTTTTCTATTGTAACATGGTTTGAAGTGAACAATAAATAGACGCAAATGAATGACCAATTTTGTACAACTAATTGCGTAATTTAAAAATTAATATAATCTTAAAAATTTTGAAACTTTTTTCTCTGTGCATCCGTATAGTAGGTAATACGTTGAAAAGGGGTGATCTATTTGACGCTATTTGGCTATACATTGGAGCAAATTTATTTAGTGGTATTAATTTTCGCGGGACTGGCAACGGTTTTGTTTATGTTTTTCGGTGATGCTGTCGAGGGCATAGGAGAGGGTCTACCGATTTTTAATCCAAGTGTCATTCTTTCTTTCATTACGTTAATGTCAGCAGCTGGATTTATTTTAGAAAAGTTAGCCTTTTTCCCTAGCGTTTGGAATATAGGTGTAGCTGCTGTAATTGGAGTTATTTTAAGTGCCCTATTTTATTTATTTATTCTCGTTCCACTAAAATCTGCTGATGTCTCATTAGCCTATACAGAAGAATCACTTGAAGGTCAGTTAGGTAAGGTAATTGTACCGATACCGTCTGATGGCTTTGGTGAAGTTGTCATTGAGACTACAAGCGGTATGATTGCAAAGCGTGCAACAGGCTTTGACAATGAGGTAATTGATTATGATACGACAGTCCTTGTAGTTGAAGTGAGGGCAGGCACTCTTTTTGTGAGAGCCTATGAAAAAAAATTTATTTAAAGGAGAGATACTATTATGTCGATGGATATTTTGATTGTTTTAGGAATTGTAGCATTTATTTTAATCGCTCTTGTAGCACTATATGTAACAAAGTATCGTACAGCGGGTCCTGATGAAGCACTGATTGTAACAGGTAGCTATCTTGGCTCAAAAAATGTACATAAAGATGAGTCAGGAAATCGAATTAAAATTATTCGTGGGGGCGGTACATTCGTCTTCCCGATTTTCCAGCAAGCTCAACCATTAAGCTTACTATCAAGTAAATTAGAAGTTACAACACCTGAAGTTTATACGGAACAGGGTGTTCCAGTAATGGCTGATGGTACAGCAATTATTAAAATTGGTGGTTCTATTTCAGAAATCGCTACAGCTGCTGAGCAGTTTTTAGGAAAGCAAAAGGCAGAACGTGAAGGTGAAGCACGTGAAGTATTGGAAGGACACTTACGTTCAATTTTAGGGTCGATGACGGTTGAGGAAATTTATAAAAACCGAGATAAATTCTCGCAAGAGGTACAACGTGTTGCTTCTCAAGATTTAGCGAAGATGGGTCTTGTTATTGTTTCCTTTACAATTAAAGATGTGCGCGATAAAAATGGCTATCTTGATTCACTTGGTAAGCCAAGAATTGCACAAGTTAAACGAGATGCAGATATTGCGACTGCAGTTGCAGAAAAAGAAACACGTATTAAGCGTGCAGAAGCATCAAAAGAAGCACAAAAGGCTGAAATAGAACGTGCAACAGAAATTGCGGAAGCTGAAAAAGAAAATCAATTAAAAGTGGCGGAATTCCGTCGTGAGCAAGATATTGCGAAAGCTCGTGCAGACCAAGCTTATGAATTAGAAACTGCACGTGCCAAACAGGAAGTAACTGAACAAGAAATGCAAATTCGCATTATTGAACGTCAAAAGCAAATTGAATTAGAAGAAAAAGAGATTTTACGTCGTGAAAAGCAATACGATTCAGAAGTGAAGAAAAAAGCAGATGCTGATCGTTATGCAGTTGAGCAAAATGCAGAAGCTGAAAAAATGCGTGAGCTTGCGCAAGCAGATGCTGAGAAATATCGTATTGAGTCGTTAGCAAAGGCAGAAGCGGAGAAGATTCGTTTAGATGGTATCGCGAAAGCGGATGCCGAACGTGCGCAAGGTGAAACAGAAGCAGATATTATTCGCCTACGAGGTCTTGCAGAAGCTGAAGCGAAACGTAAAATTGCAGAAGCCTTCGAGTACTACGGTCAAGCAGCTGTCCTTGATATGGTTGTACGCATGATGCCAGAGTATGCGAAAGAGCTTGCAAGTCCACTAGGCAATATCGATAAAATTACAGTTGTTGATACTGGTGGCGGAGAAGGCGGAAGTGGTGCCAATAAGGTGACTTCTTATGCAACGAACTTAATGTCAACACTACAGGAAACATTAAAAGAAACGTCAGGCATTGATGTGAAGGAATTAATCGAAAGCTACGCTGGTAAGCACACATTGAGACCAGAGCTTGAGCGTATTGCGACAGAGCTAGTGAAACAGCCAGAACCTGTTGCTACAGAAA
This sequence comes from Lysinibacillus sp. NPDC097162, assembly GCF_044762185.1. Lineage (NCBI taxonomy): Bacteria > Bacillati > Bacillota > Bacilli > Caryophanales > Bacillaceae > Lysinibacillus > Lysinibacillus sp. NPDC097162. The sequence continues at coordinate 671,238 of NZ_JBIWDT010000001.1, forward strand.
AACAAAAAGAAACAGTTGAACAATAAACATTAGAAAAAGTGTTAGATTGACTGCGGTCAATCTAACACTTTTTTGTTTTGTCGTTAATGTTCGCTACGGCGCTTTGTTTCCACGGGCACACAGTAAGGCACAACCCTTGCTAACGCGCGGTTTGTTGTGTCTTACGTGGCGTGCGTTCCCATAGGAGTCAACGCTTCCGCTGCCATCAACTATCGGAAATTTACTAACATCTTTGCCAACACTCTATCAGTAATCTATCTTATTACATTGTAGGTATTGCCATTTATTTCCACTCGCTCGCAAGCATGCCGTAAACGACGTGGTCGACGTAGTGGTCGTATAGCCACTCTGCAGCACGAATTGTTCCTTCTGTTGTGAAATTAAGTCGTTCAGGGATAGCCCTGCTCTTTGTGTTGCCCACAGCAGCACGGATTTCAACTTTATTTAGTTGTAGTCCGTCAAACGCATATTGTAATAATGCTTGTACTGTTTTGGTCATTATGCCATGGCCTTGAGCGTCTTTACCGAGCCAATAGCCGATTGCTGCAATTTTATTACTATAATTAATAGTATTAAAGCCCGCGATTCCTACAATTTTATCGCGGAAAATAATAGCTAGCGACATGCTACTTTTTGCTTCATAGCCAGCAATACAGCCTTCGATATAGCTTTTTGTATCCGAAAGCTCTTTTGTGAAATCCAACCACGGTAACCATTCACGTAAATATTCTCTCGAATTATCTGTTAGCGCGAAAACAGCCTCTGCATCATCTAAAGTGATTGTTCGTAACGATAATTCGTGATTGATAATAATTTCCATACTATTGCCGCCTCAATTCTATATTTTATTTCAAAGCATTATGCATAAAGCCCTTCATTTCTTGACTTAGCGTTGTTAGTTCTTCAATAATTTCACTAAAATCTTGCACAAGTTGGGCCTGTTCATTTGTTGCATCATTGATTTGTCCCATATTTTGTTTTAGATTATCAAGATTTCTATTAATATTGCGAAGAGAAGCTTCAATATTTTCCGTTGCACTAGAAGTTTCAAATGAAAGTTTTCTGACTTCCTGTGCAACGATATTAAAACCTGCTCCATGCTGACCTGCGCGAGCCGCTTCAATCGACGCATTTAAGCCAAGTAAATTCGTTTGACGAGAAATACTTTTTATTAAATCTGTAACATCATTTGTTTTTTCGGAATCCTCAAGCGCGTGTTGCGCCTGTTTGTTAATTTCCTCACTAGTTGCTGCTAACTCCTCTGAATGGGAGGCGATGGTATGTACTTTATCTTGAAGATTATTCACGATATTATCCATTGTATTCATATACTGTTCGAGTTTGAGCTCATTATCAATTGGTAATCCAAAGGCTAGTGCCCCAATAACTTTACCATTTTCTCGAATCGGAAATGCAAAAGCATTGATGGCAATACCGTATACGTCCTCGGGAATGATGACATCTGCATTTTTTCCACCAAAGGCGATGAACACATTTTGATCATTCGCATTTACTTTTTGGCCATCCACATAACCTGTGTCTACACGTTTGCCTGCTAAATATTTTACAACTGTTTCACTTTCCTTCTCAATGACAGCTACAATCGCTTCCTCTTTTAATGCAAGATGGATATAGTGCGCTGATAGAGCTAAAGCTTCAATCATTTTCATGGGATACCTCCGAGTCTTTATAAAAACATTGATTTCTAGATTATTCCTTCACTGTAGCACACTAATTGCTAATTCAAAATAGTAAAAACATTCATTTAACAGAAAAAAGATATTTTTCTTGGGCATGTATATTATTCGAAAAATTAATGACACAGAATTATACTTTCTATTAAATTGTCAAATAAAAATAGTGGAAACAAAAAGAAAAGCGCATATAGTTTGTCTAAATTTTGACAACCTTCCAGTGTTTTTTACAGAATGTTGTATTAGAATAATAGATAGATAGGACGCGTCACTGGAAGGAGATAGAGATGGACTATATAGAGAAGGGAACAAAAGCATTTAACAGAGCAAATTGGGCTTTATTTTTAGCAGGGTTTATTACCTTCGCGAACTTATATGTATCGCAACCGTTACTACCGACGTTTGCCGAAGAGTTTCATGTCTCACCAGCAGTTGCAAGTTTGTCATTATCGGTAACTACATTGGCACTATCGATTAGTATGATAATTGTCGGCTCGTTATCTGAAGCTTGGGGAAGAAAGTCGTTAATGACAATATCTATATTTGCAGCATCGGCTTTAACGTTAGCACTAGCTTTTTCACCAAACTTTGAAACTATATTAGTATTGCGTGTTATTCAAGGAGTTGTGTTTGCTGGGCTACCAGCTATTGCTATGGCTTATTTAGGCGAGGAAATTGCTCCGACTAGTTTAGGCGTTGCGATGGGGCTCTACATAAGCGGCAATTCTGTAGGGGGGCTAAGTGGTCGTGTCATTATCGGTACATTGACAGACTTGTATAACTGGCAAGTTGGCATGATTGTGCTTGGCGTAATTAGTTTGATGATTAGTGTGTTATTTATATGGATGCTACCGAATTCCAAAAATTTTACGGCACGGCCGTTACAAATAAAGGCGCTAACAAAATCACTTATTCAGCATTTAAAGGATCCATCTATGCTTTGTTTATTTGGTATTAGCTTTGTGTTAATGGGAAGCTTTGTGACGCTTTACAACTATATTGGTTTTAAATTAATGGCACCACCATATAATTTAAGTGCCACAATTGTCGGGTGGATATTCGTTATTTATTTAGTAGGGACATTTAGCTCGGCATGGTTTGGCAGTTTGGCCGATCGGTTTGGGCGTCAAAAAATGTTATTGTTAGCAATTGCTATTATGCTTGCAGGTGCAATTATTACATTACAAAGTCTTCTTTTGTTAAAAATATTAGGTATTACAGTTTTCACATTTGGATTTTTTGCAGCCCATTCAATAGCGAGTGGCTGGGTAAGCAAACGTGCAACTCATGATAAGGCACAAGCATCATCACTGTATTTATTTTTCTATTATTTTGGCTCGAGTGTGGGTGGAACCGCAGGGGGTGTGTTTTGGATGCACTTCGGCTGGGTAGGCGTAATTGCAATGATAACAGTATTTTTAGTCATTGCTTGTATGCTAACATTTGTATTAAAAAGCGTCATTGCGAAACAACGGTTAATTACCGGCTTAGTAAAGTGAAGTATTAAGTTGATAGAACTCCTTTTATTTTTCACATGACGGAAAATTGAACAATCACCTCAGCTCTAACTGTTCGTAGAGAGGGGGTGATTTTTTATCCACTCGAAAACAATAGTTAGCATATATTATTGACAAAATGGAAAGTTGTACCATAAAATGGTATAGACAGACAGTCGGTCAGTAAGGGGGAAGAAATGCGAAAAGAAGCTGAAGAGCGTCGAAACGAAATACTGGATGTAGCTGATAAGCTTTTCGGTCAAAAAGGTTTTGATGGCACAAGTACAAACGAAATTTTAGAAAAAGTAGGTATTGCACGGGGTACGCTGTATTATCACTTTAAGTCGAAAGAGGATATTATGGATGCGTTGATTGAACGCTATACGGTGCAAATTTTAGAATCTGCCAAGAAAATTGCTGCAGATAAGAATATATCCGTCTATGAGCGTATTATCGGCGTTGTCATGGCATTGAATATTAGTGACGGTAACGGCAAAGAAGTAATAGAGCATATGCATAAGCCACAAAATGCTCTTATGCATCAGAAAATACAAAAAGTTATAGTTAACGAGGTTCCACCAGTATTAACGGGGATTATTCGTGAAGGCATTGAGCAAGGACTATTTCATACGCCATATCCGTATGAATGTATGGAAATGATAGTGGCATATACCAATACCGTTTTTGATGATGCAATGGTCAATTTGACGAATGCTGAGTTCGCGGGTCGAGTACAAGCATTAATTTTTAACGTCGAACGACTTTTAGGAGTTGAAAGTGGAAGTCTTATGCACATGATGAGGATGTTTGACAATGGAAAAGAAGGAAGCTGATGAGAACAATACTGATTAATTCGGCTATTTTTTAGGAAATTCCTTTTTTTCTTAGGTCAGTAAGGCTAGTTGGTGGGGGTATGTTTTTCAATCTGTTAAAAATCTCGAACAGAGGTGACGTATGTATTACAGAATAATTCGCAATGATATTTCCAATAGCAAACTAATTTCGCTAACAACAATGATATTTGTTGCGGCCGCGGCTATGCTTGTTGCGCTATCAGCAATACTTGTTGTAAATCTTTCGGGGGCGTTAGATACACTTATGAAGCAGGCGAAAACCCCTCATTTTATGCAAATGCATGTAGGTGATATTAATACAGTACGACTTAAAGGCTTTGCTGAACAGAATAGTAACGTCCAAGATTTTCAAGTGCTTGAGTTTCTTAATATTGACGGCTCGCAAATTATTTTAGGCAATAGTTCGTTTGCAAATAATGTTCAGGATAATGGTTTTAGCATTCAAAGTGAGAAATTCGATTACCTGTTGGATCTTGATGGTAATATTATTAACGTATCTGATGGTGAGCTTTATGTTCCATTACGTTATATGAAGGAAAACAACGTAAAGGTCGGGGACATTGCAGCGATAAGTGGGAAATCATTCACTGTTGCAGGATTTCTAAGAGATTCACAGATGAATTCCATGCTCTCCTCTTCGAAGAGATTTCTTATTAGTAAAAATGATTACGCAGACATAAAAGGCTTTGGCCGTATGGAATATTTAATTGAATTCAGATTAAAGGATTTATCGTCGCTCGGCGAATTTGAAAATGCCTATGCAACCGCAGGACTTGAAGCGAATGGACCGACGATAACATATCCACTGTTTAAAACGATTAATGCACTTTCAGATGGGATGATGATAGCAATCATACTACTTATAAGTGTACTAGTCGTTGCCATTGCATTTATGTGCATTCGTTTCACCCTCCTTGCGAAAATTGAAGTAGACTACCGCGAAATTGGTGTTATGAAGGCAATCGGATTACCAGTCTCAGACATAAAGAAGATATATCTTGCAAAATATGCAGCCATTGCGTTGGCAGGTAGTGTTATCGGCTATGTATGTTCATTCTTGTTCAAAAACATGCTTCTTGAAAATATTAGGCTTTATATGGGGGAAAGCGACAATTCTTCTCTTGCATCGCTTTTCGGAATAATTGGTATAGTTATTGTATTTTTTGCAATTATTGCTTATGTAAATGGAGTGTTGAAACGCTTTCGTAAAATTTCCGCTGCTGAAGCAATACGCCATGGCACTTCCCAAGAAAAAAACAGTGCTACAAGGAAGTTTTGCTTGAACAGCAACCGTCTCTTTAACACAAATATATTTCTTGGCATTAAAGATGTACTGTCAAGAAAAAGACTTTACGCCACAATGCTAACAGTGCTTGTAATATCGGCATTTATCATGATTGTTCCACTAAACCTTTACAACACGATTTCCTCAAATAACTTCATCAAGTATATGGGTATTGGCAACTACGATATGCGTATTGACATCCAGCAGACTGATCATATTTCTAAAAAAACGGAACAAATTTTATATACTATAAACAATGACAGTACCATTTCAAAGCATACTGTTCTTTCGACAAAAACATTTAAAGTAAAAATGGAAGATGGAACAGAGCGAAATATAAAAATCGAACTTGGTGACCATTCAATCTTCCCAATAGAATATTCGACTGGGAGGGCACCCGCTTCACAAAATGAAATTGCACTTTCAAAGTTAAACGCCGATGAGCTTAGTAAAAAAATAGGCGATAATATAACCCTTATCATTGCAGGAAAGGAGCAAAAGTTCACGATAAGCGGCATTTATTCCGATATTACAAACGGTGGAAAAACCGCAAAGGCTATTTTTAATGACAATTCTACAGACATGATGTGGAGTGTTATTAGCGTGGAATTTTCCGATAAAGCTGTGCTGGATAATAGAATGACTGAGTATACGAATCTATTTACCTATGCAAAAGTTTCAGACATTAATGATTACGTCTTACAAACTTTCGGATCAACAATTGAGGCAGTTGGAAAGGCTTCTCGTGTCGCAATTGCCGTGGCGCTCTTTATTACTGTATTAGTTACGTTATTGTTTATGAAAATGCTTATCGCAAAGGATAGATACTCTATTGCTGTAATGAAAGCGTTAGGTTTTACAAATTCAGATATTATGTCACAGTATGCTGCCCGTTCCTTATTCGTACTAATGATTGGAATTGTTGTTGGTACACTTCTTGCTAACACGCTCGGAGGATTACTAGCAGGCGCGGTTATCTCTTCTTTTGGTGCTTCGTCGTTTACATTTTCGGTCAATCCGTTAGCGGCGTACTTACTTTGTCCGCTACTGATGGCATGCTCGGTACTAATTGCAACAATTATTAGTACTTCTGGGGCTGGGAAAATAAAAATATCCGAAAATATAAAGGAGTAGTTTATGAAGAAAATGATTATCGGTGACAATATTGTAAAATCTTTCGGTGCAGGAGAAAAAAAGCACAATGTTCTCAATGGTGTGTCCGTTGAAATAAACGAGGGGGAATTCGTTGCGATTATGGGTCCATCAGGCTCAGGGAAATCTACACTTATGTATGCAGTAAGTGGAATGGATAGCATTGACACTGGAAAGGTGTCTTTTGATGGAATGGATTTGTCAATGCTTAGTGAACAGGAGCTTGCCGATTTACGGAGAACAAGAATGGGGTTTGTTTTTCAGCAGCCAACTTTACTTAAAAACTTAAATATTATGGATAATATCATACTTCCTTCAATGCGAGATAACAGAAAAAGTGTTGATAAGATTACAAAAAAGGCAAGAGCGCTTATGAAAAAGGTAGGTATAAGCGATCTTGAAAAACGTGATATTACACAAGTTTCGGGAGGACAGCTACAACGTGCAGGCATTTGCCGCGCACTAATAAGCAATCCTAAAATTATTTTTGGTGATGAGCCGACTGGTGCACTTAATTCAAAATCAGCACAGGAAATCATGGACATTATTACAGAAATTAATGCAGAAGGGACAGCGGTGCTGCTTGTAACACATGATCCAAAGATTGCCGCAAGGACTGATCGTATACTGTTTATGCGTGATGGAAAAATAGTCGATGAAATACAATTTAGCCGATTTACGGACATAAATATTGAAGACAAAATGGAAAAGATTATGGCGGAAATGCGAAAAAACGGAATATAATTTCTAAAGAAGGTGAGTCTCCCATCAAGGAAAATGAATAGAAGTAAAGCATTCGTTGATGGTAGCGGATGAGGCGACTCATGCACAATATGTAAGACGTAACAAACAGTGCCATAGCAGGGTTGAAGCTTGCGGTATGCCCGCGGAAAGCATCCCTGTAGTGGACATCAACAGTGTATCAAGAAAGTGTTAGATTAATTGTATTTTTCTGCTATGTAAAATAAATGAAACCATAGCTGTTCTCTTATGCAGTAAATAAAAATAGAAAGAGAATACTAGTTGATGATTGCGGAGGCGAGTGACTCCTGCGGGAACGCACAAAACGTAAGACGCAACAGGCGGCGCGTAAGCGTCGGTTGCGGCTTGCGATGTGCCCGCGGAAAGCACTCGCCGTAGCGAACATCAACGACGCAACAAAAAAGTGTTAGATTGATTGTAGTCAATCTAACACTTTTTGTCTTTTATTAACCCATAATATTGTAGCCAGCGTCGATGTAGATTGTTTCGCCAGTTACCCCACGTGATAGATGAGATAGCATTACAATTGTCATATCAGCTACTTCATCTTGTTGAACATTGCGTTTTAACGGCGCTGTTTCTTCGATTTTGTGTAAAATCGTATTGAATGAAGGAACACCTTTTGCCGCAAGTGTACGAATAGCACCAGCAGAAATTGCATTTACACGGATATTGTCTTGCCCAATATCAGCAGCTAAGTAGCGCATTGACGCTTCTAATGCAGCTTTGGCAACACCCATTACGTTATAGCCATCAAGTACGCGTTCAGCGCCTAAATAACTCATCGTTACAATAGAGCCACCTTCTGTCATGTACGGGTGTGCTGCTTTAGCAGTTGAAATAAGTGAATACGCACTTGTATCTTGAGCGAAAGCATAGCCATCGCGTGTTGTTTCTAAAAAGCGATTGTGTAAGTCTTCTGCATTGGCAAATGCTACAGAGTGAACAATACCGTGGATAACGCCAACTTTTGCACCGATTGTATCGAATGCTGCTTTTGTGCTTTCATCACTATTAACATCACATTGTACGACAAATGCATCTGCTTGGCCGTAGTTTTCAAGTTGCTTTTGTAATTTTTTTAATGAACGTTCTTGGCGATACGTGAAAATAACATTTGCACCTACGTCAAATAAACGTTTTGCAATACCCCAAGCAATACTGCGGTCGTTTGCAACACCCATTACGACAATGTTTTTATCTTTTAATTGTAATAAATTGTCCATCATTTATAAGAACCCCTTTACGAAATAATATCTGTTATTAGTACCAACTACTAAAATCTTATCATACATAATTTATCGTTGCAATAACAAGATGAAAAGAGCTTACAACTTCATTTGAAATGACATGTACTCACTCTTTATCTTAATGTCAAAATACAAATACAACTCAAACAAAAAGGCATCCAATGAAGGATGCCTTTATTTAGTAATGATGTTTACCTATTCGAATTTTAAAGAGTCGCCATCAAAAGGTTCTTCAGCCACTTTGATAGAATCTGTTGGGCAACCTTCAAAAGCGTCTTGCATGTCTTCTAGTAGATCTTCTGGAACTTCAGCAGTTCCCATGTTATCATCTAAAATAACGAAGGCAATTCCTTCATCATCATAATCATAAATATCGGGTGCTGCGGCTCCGCATGCGCCACAAGCGATGCATGTATCTTTATCAACAATTGTGTATTTAGCCATTTCTTTCTCTCCTTTTACGATGGTCCTACAAAGCTTCATACTCATTTTAAAGATGTTTAACTTACATTTCAACCTAATACTATTAAATTGGAGGAATTTGCTTCAATGTTTTATCAAATTTTATTGCAAATCTTTCAAAAACTTAATAATGAACGAACAGTTTCTGCTGCTTATCATATCCTTAGAGGAAAGCGTTCAGGTCAGACAATTCAAGATGTTGGACTGTTTCAGCTACATAACTTTTTTGGATTACTCCCAAAGCTACCACGCGCGACATTTGACGAGGCTGTAGCAACCTTTTTGCAATATAGTTGGTTAAGTATGCAGGAATCTGGTCATTATTCCATGAAAAAGCTCGGTTTACAGCGAGCAGAGCAAACATCTGCTTTTTTATTTGACGGCTGGCATTATCGAGGAAATGAGCATGTATTTTTTGCTCGTCTTTCTTTAGTCGTCCAAAGTCTGTCTTATCAAAAAGAGGGGATTCGTTCATTTTCTCCTATTAGTAAGGATGCCCAAGTTCAGTCATGGGTACGTAATTTTTTGCAGGACTATCAGTATCAATCAGGAAAATTGCAAAAACAACTACTTGAAGAGTGCCTTCGTGTATTAGCTACCTTACCTGTATCAGATAATAATAAACAACTCGTCCTTTATCGATTAAGTGGCCATAGTTTACCTGGTTGGACATGGCAGCAGCTTTCTAGTGAACGAAAGGAAACTGTGCTTGATAGTCAATTAGCATTTATCGAATTACTACATACATTAATGAATGAAGTGCATGCAACAAATAATTACCCGTTACTTGGCCAAATGGCTGAGGAACTTCGGGTTAAAGCATTGCTGACTGATTCTGCACAGCAAACTGCCGTTTTATATGAACAAGGATATTCAATTGAACAAATTGTGCAAATAAGAAAATTAAAACAAAGTACGATTGAAGATCATTTAGTGGAGTTAGCGATGAATGAACCGAACTTTTCAATCGGCCCATTCGTCTCATATGAAGAAGCGGAAAAAGTTTGGCACGCTTCCAAGCAATACCAAACAAAAAAATTAAAGGCATTGCATGAAGTAGTAAAAGATTTGAGTTATTTCCAGCTGAGACTTGTCCTCGCGAAAGGGGAAGTATAAATGGAACTAGAGCAAACATTAGCTAAGCACTTTGGTTATACAACATTCCGACCAGGTCAAAAGGAAGTAATTGAAGCAATTCTTGATGGAAAAGATGTAATTGCGTTATTGCCAACTGGCATGGGTAAATCACTGTGCTATCAATTGCCAGCATATATATTGCAAAAGCCAGTGTTAATCGTGTCACCTTTATTGTCTTTAATGCAGGACCAGGTAGAGCAACTTAAACGCTTTGGTGAAAAAAGAGTAGTAGCATTAAATTCTTTTTTAGCAGCAGATGAAAAACGATATGCACTCCATTTTTTAGAACAATATCGCTTTATTTTTACGTCACCAGAAATGCTTTTGCAACAACAGGTGCAGGAAAAACTCGCGAAAATGTCATTAAGTCTCATTGTAGTTGATGAAGCGCATTGTATATCGCAGTGGGGATTTGATTTTCGTCCAGATTATTTGCGAATTGGTGACTGGTTTTCGCGAAACAATCGCCCGCCAGTGTTAGCTTTGTCAGCGACTGCGACGCAAAAAGTAGTAAAGGATATTCATACGACACTTTCGCTGAACGCCCCGTTTGAATTTATGTATAACGTCGATCGTCCTAATATTCATCTTGGGCGTGTTGGATTTGAGGATAGGGCTGATAAGGCACGATGGATTTTAGAACATGTCAAAAAAACAGCTGGACCAGGTATTTTGTATATGTCATCACGTAAGCGTGCAGAGCAATATTGTGAAACATTCATGCAAGCAGGTATTCGGGCGGCAGCTTATCATGCGGGTTATAGTGCAGAGGATCGTCAATTTATTCAGCAGCAATTTATTGATGGAGAGCTAGATTGGATTGTGGCGACAAATGCTTTTGGTATGGGCATCAATAAGGCAAATATTCGACAGGTGATCCATGAAACAATGCCCGCTAATGTCGCTAATTATATGCAAGAAATAGGACGCGCAGGTCGTGATGGTAAACCAGCTCTTGCAATTTTACTTTATAGTGATGGTGACGAAGAACTTGCGAAATTTGTTGTAACAGGCGATTTGCCGTCAGCAAGTCATGTCGACCGTTATCAAGAGCTTGTAATACAGCATATCGAGCCATCGCAAATGTTGAAAAATGGTGAGTTGAGTGAAACGGCCTTTCGTGTGCTAGATTACTGGTATCATCAGGAATCTGTTCAGGAAGTGAAAGCGCGACTTAATTATTTTGCACTTGAAAAATATCAGGCGGTTGATGAAATGTTAAAAATTACTCAGACAAAAGGCTGTATTCGCGAGCAGCTTGTCGGGTATTTTGGGCAAAAATTGCAGAAAAAACCTGAAAACTGTTGTGAAAATTGTGGAATCCATTATGATGAAATCAATATAGTACGCGTTAAGGAAGAGAAAAAAGTAGAAATGATTGCATGGGAAAGTCGATTAAAACAGCTTTTATTAAACGATTAGACTATAATTGACGGTCATTTACTTTTTTCGCAAAATTCGTCATAATAGAATGATAGAAGAATGCGTAGCAAGGTTGGAGGAAAGTCGAATGAGTAAAGAAGACTATCGTGATAAAATCGAAGAACATCGTCAGTCATTTGAAGAAGAACAACAAGAACAGCAAAATCTATCTAGAGTTTCAAGAATGAATAAAAATGGAAGCAATAACAAAAAGCCGAAAAATACAAAACGTAAATCACCGTTAATGACGATACTTTTTGTTACATTTATTTTAATTCCATTAACTATATTAATTTATTTCGTGCAATTCTATGATCCTGGTAAAACGATTGAAGAAGCCGAAAAGGATACGCTAGATTCTGTTGTAGAAATTGATAAGACTGGTAGTAAAGCGGAAGCATCCACATCATCTGATAAAGACAAAGATGCTAAAGCAAACGATCAAGCCAAAGAACAGGCACAAAAAGACGCTGAAAAGTTAGCTGAACAACAAAAGGCTGCTGAAGAAGCGAAAAAAGCTGAAGAGGCGAAAAAAGCCGAGGAAGCTAAATTGGCACAACAACAGGCTGAGGCAGCAAAAAAAGCAGAAGAAGCTAAAAAAGCTGAGCAAGCACGTAAAGCAGAACAAGAAAAGCAAAATGCTGCAAAAGCGAAAACACATACAGTTAAAGCAAATGAAAACCTATATCGTATTGCATTAAATTACTACGGTGATGGTAGTGAAGCTACATTAGCGAAAATCCGAGCGGCGAACGGTATGCCTAATGACACTGTATTTGTTGGGCAAGTCATTAAACTACCATAAGAAAAATGGTGTCATTCTTTGGCAATGTTGTTTTTCTAGTATAAAATAAAGGACAAACGTCAACACCAATGAATGGTTGAGGCAAACGTCTGATTAGCAGAAAGGCGATTCTACAGCATAATGAATCGCCTTTTTGCTGTCATAAGGAGAAGTGAGGGAATGATATATATTGGACTATTTCTTTTAATAGTTATCGCCTTCCTACTCTATATGTGGAAGGTCGCGCACGAAAATAATGTGTTGCATCATCAATTATCACTCAAAGGTGAACAAGAAAAGATTCGACTATTTTTTATTTCAGATACGCATTTACGAAAAATTAATCGTCCAATGATAGAACGATTAAAAGGTACATTTGATGCGGTAATAATCGGTGGAGATTTTGCAGATGGGCGCACACCTATTCAACGTATCCATGACAATCTCGATTTATTGACACCGTTAGGACCTACTTATTTTATCTGGGGGAATAATGATAGAGAAGTAGGCGAGGAGCAATTTCGGGCTATTTTACAACAACACAGTGTCGAAATTATTGCCAATGATGCTGTCTTATTACCTAAAAAGAATCGCTTATGGCTAAGTGCTATTGAAGATACTTCTACGATGAAATATAGTTTTGATGCTGCCTTTGAAAAAGTTGGCGAGGATGATTTAGTCGTTTTTATTTCACATAATCCTGGTGTCTTTGCCAGAGTGCGTGCGAAATTTCGAGCGGACTTAATGATCGGTGGACATTTGCACGGTGGTCAAATCAGAGTTGGACCGTATGGTGTTCATCCGCTAGGCTCTTATCGGGAACGTGACGGTGTGATGACACTTGTGAGTAACGGCTATGGCACTACACTATTGCCATTCCGTTTAGGAGCGAAACCTGAATGCCATATAATTGACATTGAAATTTCGGGTAAATAAACAACCAATAATGCGTAGAAGGCGTATAATGGAGACGAGAGTTATTTTTTTAAATGTAGATGCCCAATAGAGAGCATGTAATCTGCATGAAAGCGAAGCATCTGTGTTTAATACGCTGATGCCTATTTGATAGGAGTGTCAAACAATGCAACAAGTTGATGCAATAATTGTTGGAGGAGGCCCTTGTGGTTTAGCGGCAGCAATATCTTTACAAAAAATTGGTTTACGACCGATTGTTATTGAAAAAGGAAATATTGTAAATGCCATTTACAATTATCCAACACATCAAACTTTCTTTAGTACGAGTGAACGTTTAGCCATTGGTGACGTACCGTTCATTATTGAGGGGCGCAAGCCAAAGCGAAATCAAGCACTTGTTTATTATCGTGAGGTAGTGCGCTTGAAAAATATTCAAGTTAACCGTTTTGAAAAAGTCGGAAGTGTTGTGAAAAATGGAGAGATTTTTACGGTAACGACGGATAAGGATGTATATGAAACTCCATATGTTGTAGTAGCAACAGGTTACTACGACCATCCTAATTATATGGATATTCCTGGCGAGGAATTACCAAAGGTTTACCATTACTTTAAAGAAGGACATGAATTTTTTGATACGGATGTCCTTGTAATCGGTGGGAAAAATTCAGCTGTAGATGCAGCATTAGAATTGAACAAGGCTGGAGCCCGTGTCACAGTTGTGTATCGTGGCAGTGAATATTCTCCAAGCGTGAAGCCATGGGTTTTACCTGAATTTGACGGGGTTGTACGTGGTGGGGAAGTCACAATGCACTTTAATACAAATGTAGTAGAAATTCGTGAGCATGAGGTTGTAGTAAATATTGACGGTCGTGAAGAAGTATTAAAAAATGACTTTGTTTTTGCTATGACTGGCTATCACCCAGATCATTCATTTATTCGAGCGATGGGTGTTACGATTGATGAGGAAACAGGTCGACCATTTTGTCAACCTGACACAATGGAAACAAATGTAGCAGGGCTATTTATTGCTGGGGTCATCGCAGCAGGCAATAATGCCAATGAAATTTTTATTGAAAATGGACGCTTCCATGGTGATTATATCGCACAAACAATTGCAGAAAGAAGATAATATAAGAAGCTGTATAGGCGTGACTGCTTATACAGCTTCTTTTAGAATAGAGGCTATAAAAGGTGGGGGAAAATGACTTGGTTATATTGGATAATTAGCTATTTTATTGGAAACTTTTTGACTGCTTTTTTCGTTGGAAAAGTATATGGTGTCAATTTACAGGAGGAACGCAGTAAAAACCTAGGTGCACGAAATGCAGGGAGTGTAATAGGTAAGGCTGCATTTATGTGGACATTTTTGGGGGATTCATTAAAAGGTGTTCTCGTTGTGTTACTAGGAAGTATTTGGCATCTGGAACAGTGGACAATTATTGTAGGAGGCTGTCTCGTTATACTCGGTCATATGTATCCCATTTGGCTGAAATTTAATGGGGGCAAGGGCGTGGCAACATTTATCGGAGTTGGGCTTGCCTTATCACCGACTATATTTTCCTTGATGATTGTCGGCACAGCAATTGTGTTTAGTGTCACAAGAAGCCTTACACTTGGCATGCTAGGTGGCTTCGTGTTTTACATTGGAGCAATTGTACTAACAGGTCAATTACCGCTATACATACCGATGCTAGTTGCAATTATTTGTATGTTGATTAAGCATACATCCAATATTAAGGAGTCTTTAAGAAGAGGGAAGTGATTTTATGTACTGGTGTAAAGTCGCACAGACAGAAAAGGAATTCGATGCGATCGCGCAGTTGAATTATGAAACCTTTGTTGAAGAAATTCCACAGCATGAACCAAATACGATGAAAAGAAAAGTAGACCGTTTTCATCAAGAAAATACGTATTTAGTTGTTTATAAAGGAACTGAGCTTATTGGCATGTTAGCCTTTCGAGATCAACGACCGTTTTCAATTGATGAAAAAATTGGTGAAGTGGAGCAGTATTTACCAAAGGAAATTTGTACAAAGCTTTGTGAAATTCGCTTACTTGCAGTGAAAAAGCAATATCGTACAGGACGTGTATTATTAAGATTAACACAGGCGTTGAATGCTTTTGCTTATGAAAAAGGCTACTCAGCAGCTGTCATTTCGGGTACTACGCGTGAGGAAAAATTGTATAAGCAAATGGGCTTTAACCAATTCGCACCAGCAGTAGGTACAGCTGAAGCTATGTTTTTACCAATGGTATTAACGAGGCAACAATTTGAACACTCCTTACAACAAAAACTTGCACAAGAAAGTTATATATTTTACCCAGGGCCTGTTAAACAGCAAGGAGCTATTTTGTATTCTGAGATGTCACATCGATCTCAAGCTTTTCAATCACTATATGAACGTATGCGCAGCAAGCTTCTCGAATTATCAAATGCCACCCATATCGCTACATTAGTAGGAACAGGGACATTAGCGAATGAAGTGATGCTCGGACAACTCAAAGCACAAAAAGTGGGGCATGGACTTATTTTAACGAATGGGGAATTTGGAGAACGTCTTCACAAGCAGGCTGAGCGCTGGTCATTAGATTTTGACGTCGTTACGCAAGCGTGGGGAAGCGCATTTGATTTACAGTCATTGGAAGCCTTATTACAAACGGGTTCCTATCAATGGCTACTAATGGTGCACGGGGAAACTTCAACAGGTACATGTAATGAATTAGAAGGCATTTTACAATTGGTTAAGCGCTATAATTTAAAGCTTTGCGTAGATTGTATTAGCTCATTTGGGGCAATGCCATTTTCATTAGCTGAATGCTACTTAGCTACAGCGGTGAGTGGTAAAGCGATTGGGGCACTTAGTGGCTTATCATTTGTATTTTCACAACAACTTGTGGAGCCTTCCTCTACTATACCTGCTTACTTGGACTTAGCTAATTATCAGCAAGGTATGATTCCCTCTACGTTACCAGCCGTGCTTATTGGCAATGTAGTAAATGCTTTACAAGCATATCCAGCTCGCTATAGTCAGCTACAACAGCACTATGAAGCGCTGCTGCAGCTACCATTTATGGACTATCGCTTAGCAACTACAGCGTATCCAATGATTTTGACAATACAATGCCCAAAGGAACTCACTAATTTATCGACCGATTTAAAATTAAATGGATTATATGTCCATGGAGATAGTGAATATTTACGCAACCGAAATTTTATACAGTTGTCAGTAATCCAACCTGATTTTGAGTTAGCACTAGGTCGCTTACGTAATCTGTTAACTTATTATGAGCAAACAGTAGATGTATAAGTGCTTTATCGGAGAGCTGCCGTGTTATATGAGCGGTTTCTCTCGTGTTAATGGCGACTTAGCTTGCTTTATTGGCGCTATGACATGATTTAGTGGCGATTCACCTAGTTTTAGTGGCGGTTCACGAGAAATGCATAGGACTTACTGGAAAAATTCCTTTAAGTCCAATGGATTTCCTTCTTTATTTAAACCGATTAGCAATTTTAATCGTGCTTTTTGCCCGTTAATGCCTGTCGCAAAAATTGTGCCTAAATCTTCTAGCATTTTACCACCACCAACGTAACCATATACGCCTTCAGCAATGCCATTGAAGCAACGGGATACAAGCACAACAGGGATACCGCGTTCCAATAAACTTTCAATGCCCTTTACAACGGTTGGTGGAACATTTCCTTGTCCAAGTCCTTCAAGTACAACACCGTCATATTGACAGGCAAGGACAACGTCGAGTAAATCTACATCCATCCCTGCATACACTTTCAGCATGGCTACTCGTTTCCCTAAGCCCTGTATGTCTACATATTGACGGCGAATCGGGGCATGATGAAACAAAATGCGCGATTTTGTAATAAGTCCGATTGGACCATATTGTGGCGATTGAAACGTATTGACAGAACTAGTGCTCGTTTTTGTAGTATTGACTGCTAGATGGACTTCATCGTTCATTACTACGAGCACTCCTTTGTCACGTGCTTCGTCATCTACAGCTACGCGAACTGCTTCAACTAAATTGTAAATGCCATCTGCACCTAACTCATTGGAGGAACGCATCGCACCTGTCAAGACAATGGGAATGGATAAATTGGTTGTTAGCTCTAAGAAATAAGCTGTTTCTTCTAATGTATCCGTACCGTGTGTAATAACGACACCATCAAATTGTTCAGTTGAAGTTTTTTCCATAATTAAATTACGTAAACTAAGCATTTCTTTTGGTGTAATATGTGGTGAAGGAAGATTAAATGCCTCCACTTCCTTAATAGAAGCAAGTGTATCTAGTTTTTTGCTTTCTTTTATTAGTGGATTTTCCTTGTTTGGCATGACCGCACCCTCTTCACTCATTGCCATGGAAATCGTTCCGCCAGTATGAATTAATAAAATTGTTTTTCTCATAAAAAATAAATCTCCTTTTTAAAAAAATTTGTCATTACATGGTATAATGATATCAGTCTACTGTTGAAAGGAGCCGGCAACATGATCATTCTTCTATCAGCTGCCATTGCTCCAGGTCTAGCGCTTTTTAGTTACTTCTATTTGCGCAATCAAATGGCAACGGAGCCACGAAAAACTTTACTTCAAACGTTTTTGTATGGTGCTTTTTTAACATTCCCTATCTTGTTTTTACAGTATGTATTAACAGAAGAAGGGGTTTTTCAATATCTTTATTTACAAGATGTCCTATTTTCAAGTGTCATTGAAGAGTTTTTTAAATGGTTTGTTCTGTTAATAGCTATCTACAATCATGTAGAATTTGATGATCCTTATGATGGCATATTGTACGGCGCAAGTATATCTCTTGGATTTGCTACGATTGAAAATGTATTGTATTTATTTTCTTTTGGTTTGAATACAGCATTCATGCGAGCGTTATTACCCGTATCGAGTCACGCTCTATTTGGAGTAGTAATGGGCTATTATTATGGTCGTGCAAAGTTTTCAAAGCATGCAAAGACGAAAGAAATGATTGCGATGGCAATTTGCGCACCCGTAGTATTACACATTTTATACAATACAATATTATCATTTAAAGGACATTGGGTATATTTAATGATACCGTTTATGCTATTTTTATGGTGGTTTGGTTTACGTAAAGTAAAGCTTGCGCATTATCATCTTATCCAACATTTGCATATGCATAAAAAAATATAAAAGCGTAGAAATCTAAAACTGATTTCTACGTTTTTTCTATTTTATAAATGTATAAAAAGTGCTGTTTGTTTCAAGCTATAAAAAAAGGAGTGATGATTGTGCGTTTAATAAGTATACTTTTTGCTTTCCTACTTGCGATTAGTATAGTCTCAATACCACAAAACAACGCAACAGCGTTTAGCGATCAACAAATTACCCGTGGTGCTTATGGAGATGACGTCATTGAGCTACAGGCTAGACTACAATACTTAGGATTTTATAAAAGTAAAATTGACGGGAAATTTGGCTACAACACTTACTGGGCATTACGAAATTTCCAAGAGAAATATGGAATACCAGTAGATGGAATAGCAGGCACAAAGACGAAAAAAGCGTTAGCTGGATATTCAGATTATGATGAAAAATGGGTGAAAGCGCAATTAAAAGCTGGCAATCAGTTTACCTATTATGGTGGTGTTCCACTTGATCAGCAGGTGAAAAGTACTGGTAATACAGGTAATACTGGTGGGAATTCTGGTGGTGGCGGTACAGCAAATAATGAAAGCACTGGTAGTAGTAATAGTAATGGGACCGATACACAAATTCCACCAAAGTATACGGAACGTGATTTACAGCTAATCGCCAATGCAGTTTACGGAGAAGCTAGGGGAGAACCATATGAAGGCCAAGTAGCCGTAGCAGCTGTTATTTTAAATAGATTAGAAAGCCCTGATTTTCCTAATACGATTTCAGGTATTATTTTCCAACCTTTGGCGTTTACAGCAGTAGCGGATGGACAAATTTGGCTAGAGCCGAATCAGCGTGCAAAAGAAGCAGTTATCGATGCAATGAATGGTTGGGATCCGTCAGAGAATGCATTGTATTACTTTAACCCTAAAACAGCAACAAGTAAGTGGATTTGGTCTCGTCCACAAATAAAACAAATAGGTGAGCATATTTTCTGTTCATAAGAAAGGAGGAAAATAGATGAGAACAATGCTCGTTATTTTAACGATAGCAGTTATAGGTTTAGGAGCATACAGTATTGATTTACATGGAGATAAAGAAAGTTTACAACGTACAGTGCATGCGCAGTATACAGAAAAACTAACGGATGCCTCAGAGAAATTATCGTATTTACAAAGAGCCGTTTCGCAGTCTCTGTTATTTAAGGATGAACAGGCAATACACAGTGAGCTCGATTCTATTTGGCGACTAAGCTCTGAAGTGCGTTCATCTATTTCAAATATTCCAATTGGGCAAGAGCTTTCTAATCAGTGGCTAGGTTATTTAGGAAGACTTGGTGATGAAGCGAAAAAAACTGCGAAGTCCGGAGATTATGAAGCTTGGCGCGAAAAGATGCCGCAAATTTCTACGAATTTACAAGCTTTATCTGACGAATGGACAACAGCAACTGTTGATTATTATAAGCAAGATGGAAATATGGATGTTTGGATGCGTCAAGTAGACAATAAAAATCCTAATACAGGATTTGATAATATTAAGAAGACATTAAAAGATTATGGCGAAAGTGATTTCCCGCTTACATTGAGTGAATCAGACTGGCAGAAAAAATTAGACTTAAAAGCATTACAAGATTCAGTCATTACGGAAAAAGAAGCTTTAGAAAAAGTAAAATATTTATTCCCAATTATTAAAGATGCTACGTTTACTGTCACAAAAAGCAGTGATACAGCACCATATCCGTTTTACCACATACAGTTCCACCAAGGTATTCGCTTAGGCTATGTTGACTTAACTGAAAAGGGAGGACATTTACTATCTTATTTAGTTGAACGTCCTGTTGATGAAGCCAAGCTGTCACAAGAGGAAATTATAAAAAAAGCGGAAGAACATTTAAAGAGACTTGAGATGAAAGATGTTGCATTTGTTGAGTCACGTGAAAACCATTTAGCTTGGCATGTTACTTTTGCACGCGTTAATCCTGGTGACAATGCATTAATTTATGCTGACGGCGTTCAGTTAAAAATTGCAAAAGATAATGGTGAGTTACTTGGGGCAAATGCAATGGAATATATACAAGAAGAAGCGATAAAACCACAAAAAGCCATTCCAATTGATTGGAAAACTTTCTTTGATGACAATGTACGTGTAGAGGAAGTAAGAAATATTTATACGGATAACGGACAATTCGAGCAACGACTTTGCTATGAAGTGATTGCAGTTCGAGACGAACAAGCGCAAGAAACATTCCGAATTGTAGTGGATGCGGAAAATCACAATGTGTTAAAAGTAGAATATTTAACTTAAGTATAGAAAAAGCTCCCAGTTCATATAGCCAAAATTTACATCCCATGCAATAATAGGGGTATATATATTGTTCGGGGAGATGCTCATGGAAATAAAAATTGGTACACTACTACAACTTGAACCTACTTATACAGAACGTATTGAAAAATTCCGCTGTAAAGTGGTTGAACAAAGAGACAATATAATTTATATTGACTATCCAACAAATGTAATAACTAAAAAAACAGCTTTTTTAATAGATGGTTCTGAATTTAGGGCAACCTTTCGAACAGAAGATAAACAATCCTACGCCTTCAATACAGAAGTAATTGGGCGCAAAGCTGGCAATATACCGATGATTATGTTGCATTGCCCACAACAGGATGAGTTTATCAAAATTCAACGCCGAGAATACGTTCGAGTTGAGACACCTGTCGATGTGGCAGTTCAATTTAAAGATTATAAATACCAGCTAGTAACAACGGATATAAGTGCAGGTGGACTCGCACTTATCTTAAAAGGTGATGTAGCCTTTAAAGATGACGATGACATTAAGTTAACGATTGTCTTGCCATTTGCTAATGGCGATGTAAATTACGTCGTTACAGATGCAACAGTTGTTCGAATATTTGAAAAAGATGACAAGACAATTGCTACCATTCAATTAACCGATACGGATGATATTGATCAACAACATATCGTACGTTTTTGCTTTGAACGACAGCTGTTAAATCGCCGTAAAGAAATAAATCCATTCGATGATTAAATTCACAGTAGCCCTCTTGCTTGTAGAGGGCTTTTTTTTATTAGTATGTTACAATATGGTGTGAAGAAAGTAGGGAAGCATAATGAACAAAAACATTCAAATTGCGATTGATGGTCCTGCAGGTGCTGGCAAAAGTACAATCGCAAAAATCGTTGCAGAATCACTAGGATTCACGTATATCGATACGGGAGCAATGTATCGAGCAGTTACGTATAAAGCAATGCAACAAAACATACATTTAGATGATGAAGCAAAATTAGCAGAAATGTTAGCAGCTAGCTCAATTGAATTAAAGCCTTCTCCTCAAGGTCAACTTGTTTTTTTAGATGGCGAAAACGTATCTGATGCAATTCGCTCCAATGAAGTAACCTCTTCTGTTTCGCAAGTAGCAGCACATGCAAAAGTGCGTGAATTGTTAGTAGCACAGCAGCAAAAACTTGCCGCAAATGGTGGTGTTGTCATGGATGGACGTGATATTGCTACACATGTGTTAAAAAATGCAGAACTTAAAATCTTTATGTCTGCTACTGTAGAAGAACGTGCAAGACGCCGTTATATTGACAATGAAAAACGAGGGATAGCATCTTCAATAGAAAAGCTCCAAGAAGATATTGCTTTACGCGATAAAATGGATAGTGAGCGTGAAGCTTCACCATTGATACAAGCAGCGGATGCTATTTATTTAGACACAACGGAGCTATCAATTGATGCCGCAGCGCAAGCCATTTTAAAATTAGTACAAGAAAAAATGGTATAAATCCTAAAATTTCAGACATTTTTTGAATTTAAAGGATTTATTTTTGTTTTTGTCTTCAATATCGAATAAAATAGTAAGGGAAGATGCGAAGGAGGGTTACATATGTCTGAAGAAATGAACTATGCAGAACAAACGTTTAACGAAGGTGATATCGTCAAAGGTATTGCAGAGCAGGTTGATGAAAAAGCGGTAACTGTTTCAATTCCGGGTGCACCGTTTGACGGTATTGTACCAATAAGTGAATTATCGAGCTTACACATTGAAAAAGCGTCTGACGCTATCTCCGTTGGGGATGAGTTAGAATTGATGATTACAAAGGTTGAAGAAGAAAACTATGTATTATCAAAACGTAAAGTAGATGCCTTAAAAGCATGGGATACACTAGAACAACAATTTGCTGCTGGAGAAGTTTTCGAAGCGGAAGTAAAGGATATTGTTAAAGGTGGTCTTGTTGTAGATTTAGGAGTACGTGGGTTCGTTCCAGCATCCCTAGTAGAAGATTATTTTGTCGATGATTTTGAAGATTATAAAGGGAAAGTATTAAGCTTTAAAATTGTCGAGCTTGATAAAGAAAAAAATCGCTTGATTCTATCACATCGAGCAGTAGTAGAATCTGAGAAAGCCTCTCAGAAGAAAAATGTTATTAACCAAATCAAAGCTGGCGATGTATTAGATGGTAAAGTACAGCGTATAGCATCATTTGGTGCATTTATTGATCTTGGTGGTATCGATGGACTTGTCCATATTTCACAAGTATCACATGAGCATGTGAGTGATGTCAGTGAGGTATTAACAGAAGGACAAGAAGTAAAAGTTAAGGTTCTTTCAGTAGACCCAGAGAATGAGCGTATTTCGTTATCGATTAAGGAAACAGTTCCTGGACCTTGGTCGAATATTGAAGAGCGTGCTGCGAAAGGCACTGTGCTTGTAGGTAAAGTAAAACGCCTGACGTCATTTGGTGCTTTTGTAGAAGTGTTCCCTGGAGTGGAAGGTTTAGTGCATATTTCACAAATTGCGCATAAGCATATTAATACACCTCATGAAGCGTTGAAAGAAGCGCAAGAGGTACAAGTGAAGGTGCTAGATGTCAACGTTGACGAAGGGCGCCTTGCATTAAGTATTAAAGATTTATTGGAAAATCCAGAGGCGGAAGAAGTAATCGACTATGAATTACCAGAAGAAAACACAGGCTTCTCTCTCGGTGATGTAATTGGCGACCAACTGAAAAACTTTAAATAATAACAAACAGCGAGGATACATTTGTATCCTCGCTTTATTTTGTCTAAAATTTTTGCATTTAGTTACAATTGATTTTTGCTGCAGGCGGCGCTTTTAGCTCAGCCTAACGTAAGCCACAACAGGATAACTAGTTGGAGCGAACCTTGCTAAAAAGGAAATGCTTGGAACGAAAAATAGCGGTTATGTAAAAGAGAAAGCTAAAAAGTACTCTCCTTGATGGATATGTTATGATATAATGGCATTTTTCGTGTATAATAGCGAAAGACAAGAAGTTGGAAGGATGAAGTACAGATGACGAAACCAGTAGTAGCCATCGTAGGTCGTCCGAACGTAGGTAAGTCGACGATTTTTAATCGTATCGTTGGAGAACGTGTCTCGATTGTAGAAGATATTCCGGGAGTAACACGTGACCGTATTTATAGTTCGGCAGAGTGGTTAACACATGATTTTAATATTATTGATACAGGTGGTATCGAAATTGGAGACGAGCCGTTTTTAGAACAAATTCGTCAACAAGCTGAAATCGCTATTGAAGAAGCAGATGTTATTATTTTTATGACGAATGGTCGTGAAGGCGTAACAGCAGCAGATGAGCAAGTTGCAAAAATTTTATACAAAACAAAAAAGCCAGTCGTTTTAGCAGTTAATAAAATTGATAATCCAGATATGCGTGAAATGATTTATGATTTCTATGCACTTGGATTTGGTGAACCTTGGCCAATTTCAGGCTCCCACGGATTGGGCTTAGGAGATTTATTAGACGAGTGTGCAAAGCACTTCCCACAAGAAGATGAAAATCAATACGGAGATGACGTTATTAAATTCTCTTTAATTGGTCGTCCAAATGTCGGGAAATCATCATTAGTGAATGCGTTCCTAGGTCAAGATCGTGTCATTGTAAGTAACATTGCGGGTACAACGCGAGATGCTATTGATACGCCTTACGAATACGATGGGCATGAATATGTAATTATTGATACTGCCGGTATGCGTAAAAAAGGAAAAGTGTACGAAACGACAGAGAAATATTCTGTTTTACGTGCGCTACGTGCTATTGAGCGTTCTGACGTTGTTTTAGTTGTTCTTAATGCTGAAGAAGGCATTCAAGAACAGGATAAAAAAATTGCAGGCTATGCACATGAGGCTGGAAAAGCTATTATCATTGTCGTTAACAAATGGGATACCATTGAAAAAGACGATAAAACAATGAATGTATTTACACAGCAAATCCGTGAACACTTTTTATTCTTAGACTATGCACCGATTATTTTCGTGTCAGCAAATACAAAACAACGAGTGCATCAAATTTTACCGATTGTACAGCGTGTAAGTGAAAATCACGCGATGCGTATCCAATCATCTATTCTAAATGAAGTGATTGAAGATTCGGTTGCACGTAATCCAGCGCCAACTGATAAAGGTCGTCGCTTACGTATCTACTATGCAACACAAGTGGCGATTCAACCACCAACATTTGTGGTATTTGTAAATGAAACGGAATTAATGCACTTCTCTTATGAGCGATTTTTAGAAAATAGAATTCGTGAAACATTTGATTTTGAAGGGACGCCAATTCGTTTAATTACACGTGCGCGTGCATAATCTAAAATATAACTTATTCAGTACGCCAACCCGACAATTGTTGTTGGGTGGCGTCTTTTTTCAAAGGACTAGGCTAAATCACAATTTGGTTAAAATTTGTTTGATAACATGCATTTTGCCCGTGAAGATTTACCTAAAGGAAATAGAAGGGGGAATTTGAATGGAACGAGTTTGTGTACTAGGAGCAGGCTCATGGGGATCAGCACTTGCAATGGTACTTGCGGAAAATGGACATGATACCCTTGTGTGGACACATAGAGCCGATCAGGCAGAAGAAATTAATACACAGCATACGAATAAAAAGTATTTACCAGAAACGGTACTACCAGAGAATTTACATGCTACAAATGATATTGCAGAGGCAGTAGCACATTCTAATACAATCGTTGTAGCTGTACCAACTAAGGCTATCCGAGAAACTTGTGAAAAGATGATCGCTACATTAGACAGAAAAGTATTATTTGTCCATGTTTCAAAGGGAATTGAGCCAGATTCATTAAAACGTATATCTGAAATTTTGGCCGAAAGCTTGCCTTCTGAATGTGTAGAAGACATTGTAGTGCTCTCAGGGCCAAGTCATGCTGAGGAAGTAGTATTACATTCCCCAACAACGATTACAGCAGCCTGTGCAAATATAGAGGCGGCTGAGAAGGTACAGGACTTGTTTATGAACCAGTTTTTCCGCGTATATACGAATGAGGATGTTATAGGCGTGGAAATGGGTGGTGCATTAAAAAACGTTATAGCGTTAGCTGCAGGCATAACAGATGGCTTAAATTATGGTGATAATGCGAAGGCTGCACTTATTACACGTGGACTTGCTGAAATTACTCGTCTAGGTGTTAAAATGGGCGGAAATCCATTTACATTTGCAGGGCTGACAGGCATGGGAGATTTAATCGTAACGTGTACAAGCGTGCATTCTCGAAATTGGCGAGCAGGAAATATGTTAGGTAAAGGCATGAAGCTGCCAGAAGTACTCGATCAAATGGGGATGGTAGTAGAAGGCGTACGGACAACAAAAGCAGCCTATCAACTGGCCGAAAAATATGATGTTGCCATGCCAATTTCGACGGAACTTTATGGCGTATTGTTTAACGATGTAGAGCCGAAAGTGGCCGTCGATGCATTAATGATGCGAGTGAAAAAGCGTGAGATCGATGAATTGATGAACTAAATCATAATGGTTTGAACTAGTAAGCAATATATAACTTGTCATGAAATGGACACAAAAGAGGCATCTCAGAAGGATCTGAGGTGTCTCTTTTTTGAACAAATTGTAAAGTAATAGGTGGTAATAATACTTTTTTTGCCTTAAAAGTTATTTTTATAACGATACATTTCTCCACCTATAGTAAAAATATGATATGATTTCCACGGAGAGTTATATGTTGTAGCGGTCACCTTAATTTATATGAGCTTGAAAGGATTATTTTTTCGTATATCAAAAAAATAACATGTTAAGCACCTTATAGCACTCCTTTTTTACTTTTGGGAAAGCGCCTTCTTTTTTAAGGATGCCCATAGTATAATAAACGTTGATTGTCTCGTGTCATTGAAGAAAGGTGGTAGACTTAAATGGGTCCGTTAGCACATATGCCAGCACTGGATATCATGTGGGTATCTTTTTATTGTATCGGCTTTATGATTATTTCAGTTGGTTTAATTTATCTAGGTCGCAATAAAATTTCAAATGGTTTATTACGTACAATCGTAAATTTATTAGCATACATACTGTTTGGACTTGGAACATTTTTAATGGTACTTATAATTGCCACATGGCCAGCTTAAAAAGGGGGAAAAACGTGAATGAAAAAACTAAATGCTTTTCTTTTGACAGTGGCAATAGCCGTTTTGCTAGGTGGTTGCGCATATCCTGAGGAGGAAAAGGCCGCAAACCAAGTGCCAGATGTCGATCAATTAGCATCTGTCCAACGTGCTGTCAATGAATATCGTGAAGCTACAGGTGGCCTAGTACCGATTAAAAACAGTGAATTGGATACGGATATCTATATAAAATATTTAATCGATTTTGAAAAACTTATGCCAAAATATATTACGCAAATTCCAGGGAATGCATATGAAAAAGGCGGTATTTATCAATATATTATTTGGGATCCAGAAAACAGCGCTGAAGTAAAATTAGTAGATTTAAACTCTGCGGAGCGTATGCGAGAGATTAATATTCGCAAATTGGGCACACAGTATATTCCGACAAAGGGTGCAATTGCTGATAATGTCTACCAAATTAACTTTGAAAAATTAGGCTACAAATCAGAAGTAACAGTCAAAAGTCCGTATTCGGGTGCAGAATTACCGATATTTATGACAGGCGATGGCGAAATGCATGTGGATTATTCAATCGATTTAGGTCAGCTATTAAAAGAGGACAAGCCAGATGTAAAGCCAGGCGAGGATATTCGTCAATTACTTGTCGATAAATATCCAGTTGTTCCAGCCTATTCAGTGCCATACACTGTAGATGAAAAAGGCGAGCCAACCTATATGATGGACGCCTATAAAGCAGATGCAAAAAAGGCGAAGGAAGAAGCGGAAGCAGCTCAAGAGAGCGAAAGTAAAGCTACCGAATCGAAATAAAGTTTTAATTACCTCAATCGTTAGAGAACATCTAATGATTGAGGCTTTTTTATGCCAAAATAGCTGTCGAAATTAGTGTTCGAAATTAGTGCCAGGCACTCAAACAATTCAGAATAATTGCATGACATCGCGGAAATATCACACTGGTTCGCGGAATTACTACCTCATTCCGCGGAAAAACTACCTTGCTCCGCGGAATCAATTTTTTCAACGGAAATATAAATTCTATTCATATTGCTACTGAGGAGCTTTTCATATTTATCTTCGTGGATGCATATAGTGAAAAAGCGTAGATAAAGGAGGCAGAAACCTTGAGTGAAGCAGTATTTAAAGAAATTGCAGAGCGCACAAATGGCGATGTTTATATTGGTGTTGTAGGTCCAGTTCGTGTAGGTAAATCAACATTTGTAAAAAAAGTAATGGAAGCTGTAGTGTTACCGAATATTGTGGATGATACAGAAAGAATGCGAGCACAGGACGAGCTGCCACAAAGCTCGCCAGGCCCAGTAATCATGACTGCTGAGCCGAAGTTTGTGCCTGCTCAAGCGACACGTATTGCTGTCGGCGAAGATGAAATGACATTCCAAATTCGTTTAGCTGATTGCGTTGGTTATGTCATTGATGGTACAAAGGGCTATGAGGATGAGAATGGTCCGAAATTTGTGCATACACCTTGGCATACAGAGCCAATTCCTTTCCAAGAAGCGGCGAAAATTGGTACGGATAAAGTGATTCGAGATCATGCTAATATCGGTATTGTTGTAACAACTGATGGAACTGTAAATGGTATTAGCCGTCGTGCCGCAGAAAAAGCGGAAGAAGAAATTGTTGCACAATTAAAGGAAATTGGAAAACCTTTTGTTATCGTGTTAAATTGTCAAATGCCAGCACGAGAAGAAACAGTACAGCTTCGAAATGAGCTGTTTGAACGTTACAACGTTCCAGTAATTGCGATTTCAATCGATCAAATGCGTGCTACTGATATTCAATATATTTTGCAAGAGGCGTTATTTGAGTTTCCAATTCGGACGATTGAGGTCGAGAAACCAGATTGGCTTGATGTACTAGATGCTACACATCCTCTAAACGTGGCATTAATTGATTCGATGGAAGAAGTACTGTCATCTGTCATGAAGATTCGAGATGTGCAACAAGCTTCTGATGCCTTTAAAGAGATTGATTTTATTGATCAAAGTGAAGTGATTCATGTAGATTCGGGAATCGGTACAGCCGTCATTCGAGTGTCATTACAAGGAGAATTGTATAAGGCAGTTTGTAATGAATGGTTAGATGAACCAATTGAATCAAAGCGTGATTGGTTGCTATTTATTAAAGAGGCTGCTGAAGCAAAAGAAGCACAAAAACGCTTTAAAGATGCAATAACTGAAGCGGATAATAGTGGATATGGTGTGACTTTACCAATGATGCAAGAGTTCGAACCAACTGCTCCAGAACTTATTAAGCAAAATAATTTCTATGGAGTTCGCATGAAGGCAACAGCGCCATCCTATCATATTATTCGAGTTGATATGGAATCAGAATTTGCTCCACTTATTGGCTCTGAATTCCACAGTCAGCAACTTTTGAAAGATTTAAATCATGCTTATTTACATGATCGTGATGCACTTTGGCAAACACAACTTTTTGGTACACCATTGCATGAAGTGTTAAAAGAAGGAATTCGCTACAAAATGAGTGCAGTGCCTACTACAGCTAAAAAACGTATGCGTCAAACAATTGAACGTATGGTTAATGAAGGCGACAGAGGATTGGTTACTTTTATTTTATAGAGATAAAATGGAAATTAGAGAGCAAAAAAATAGTGCAGGGCTATTCGTTTTTATGCGAAAAGTCCTGTTATTTTTATTTTTTGGGTGAAAAACGCATATTTTGGTTATAATCATGAATGAATACAGTTGCGTCGCGGTTTCCTATGTGTTACTCTTTTTACAGAATTGGTTCATGACCCTTTGAGAGGAGGTGAATGGTGTGAATAAAACAGAATTAGTAAACTCTGTTGCTGAAGCTGCAGGTCTTTCTAAAAAAGACGCTTCTAAAGCAGTTGAAGCTGTATTTGATACAATTCAAGATGCTCTTGCAAAGGGTGACAAAGTACAATTAATTGGTTTTGGTAACTTTGAAGTACGTGAACGTGCGGCTCGTAAAGGTCGTAACCCACAAACTGGTAAAGAAATCGAAATCGCTGCTAGCAAGGTACCTGCTTTCAAACCAGGTAAAGCGCTTAAAGATGCTGTAAAATAATACACGTCTAGTAGTTACATAGAGCAGTCTTCATGTAAACGAGCATGAAGGCTGCTCTTTTTAACTTATTTATAAAATATAATGAATGGCAGTAATTCTATAAAATACAAAATTTTAGTCACAAGATGACTTTGTTTTTTACTGTATACATAGCAAGAAGAACGAAAACTTTAAGAAGATATGTTGAATTTCTTTTAAATCAGGTAAGTCGTTTTGCGCTTAACTTTTGGATATGCTACGATGCATAGGGAAATGTGTAATGCTTTGATACGCAGGAGGGTTTTTACGAATGTCGAATGTTGATTTATTGAAAATAGAAGAAGCAGTAAAAATGATTTTAGAAGCTGTAGGCGAGGATGTTAATCGTGAAGGATTGCTTGATACGCCGAAACGTGTTGCTAAAATGTATGCTGAAATGTTTAGTGGCTTACATGAAGATGCAAAAGATTATTTTAAAACTGTTTTCCATGAGGATCATGAAGAATTAGTGCTTGTAAAGGATATCCCATTTTATTCAATGTGTGAGCATCATTTAGTGCCGTTTTATGGCAAAGCACATGTGGCTTACATACCAAACGATGGCATTGTAGCGGGACTAAGTAAATTAGGTCGCGCGGTTGAAACAATTGCACGTCGTCCACAATTACAAGAACGTATTACTTCATCAGTAGCGGATACGATTATGGAAATGCTGTCTCCAAAAGGTGTTTATGTTGTAATCGAGGCAGAGCATATGTGCATGACAATGCGTGGTCTGAAAAAACCAGGATCTAAAACTGTTACATCTGTGGCACGAGGCATTTATGAACAAGATGAGGTAAAACGTAGAGAAGTCTTGTCATTTATTCAAATGTCTTAAACTGCTTGTCTAATTATGTTATGATGGACTAAGAATTTGTCGGATTTAAGGAGTGTACAGACAATGGCGCAAGATTATATAGTAATACAGGCAGAAGAAGATGGCGTACATGTAATAGGCTTAACACGTGGTACGGATACGAAATTCCATCATTCTGAAAAATTAGATGCAGGGGAAGTCATGATTGCTCAATTTACTGAGCACACATCTGCCATGAAAATTCGTGGCAAAGCGCAAATCCATACAGCACATGGTGTTATCCAAAGTGAAGGAAAAAAGTAACGTAGGTATTGTATTGTAGCTTTTATCGGTAAGGTCCATATACAGTGCCGATGATTGTTAGTTATATTGTGCACGGATGCATGACACATACGAGAACAATAAGTATGTGTTCTTGAAACTGGTTTTTACGGGCAAGTAGATTTCCTACCAATTTTTTCTGAGCATTTCTATGGTGGATTTCTACTGCCCGTTCATGTTGGTGAAAGTAAAAACTTTTTATTCCGAAACGATGCTTATGCTATAATGACTCAGTGAGCAAACGTTAAGTCATATAGATGATTAACGTATTTGAAAGTGAAATGGAGTAAGGTCTATGAATGCAACATACATTCAAAATTCAATTGCACAGTTAAAAACAGAGATTTTCATGGATGTTCGTCATAGAACTTTGCAAAAATACACAGGAGTCCCTGTGCTCGATGAAAATCAACTGTTTTACTTGTTAGTTCCCTTTTTGAATGGCGAAGAGTGGCAACAAGAGCAAAGGGAAGCTGCAATAACTGTTGGAATTGTATATGCAGCTCTAGCGGCACATGATCATATTAAAGAACTAGATGCCACTTCAAAAGAACAGCAGCTAACCGTTTTAGCTGGGGATTTTTATAGTGGACGATATTATGAAATTTTAGCAATGTCAGGAAATGTCGCATTGATTCGGAATTTGTCACAAGGAATCGTGACACGCTGCGAACATCAAATCAAAGTATATGAGGCAGAACAGCGTACATTTGAACAATGGTGTTCTTCAATAAGCAATATTGAATCAGGTTTAATTGCAAAGTTTTTTGAGCTTTATGCATTGCATCATTATATTCCATTAATGGAAAAGAGTTTATTATTGTTACGATTAGAAAAAGAATGGGCTATGTATCAGCGTGGACAAAAATCTTTAATGTGTAAAGCGCTTGAACAAAGTGCATTACAGGCAGGCACGACCTTCAATGGCGTCTTACAAGATAAAATTGCCCGCTTAAAAACAGAGCTGTTGCAGGTGATAGACCAAGCATCATTTTTACAAAGTGATGTGAAACAAGCTCTACAAGCACGTGTAGAGGCATCTATTGCTTCTACAAACGGATAAGAGAGGTTTTACTAAAATGGCTAAATCGAAAGAAGAGCACGTTCACGAAGTATTTGAAAGTATTTCGGAAAACTATGATAAATTGAATGGCGTTATTAGCTTCCAAATGCATGTTGGATGGCGTAACGATACGATGAAGCGTATGGCTGTCAAGCCTGGATCGAAAGCGCTGGATGTTTGTTGTGGAACAGCTGACTGGACAATTGCGTTAGCTGAGGCAGTTGGAAAAAGTGGCGAAGTAAAGGGATTGGATTTCAGTAAAAACATGCTGAAAGTGGGCGAACAAAAAATAACGCCTTATCCGCAAATTGAGCTTATACAAGGGAATGCAATGGAATTGCCTTTCCCAGACGATACATTTGACTATGTGACGATTGGTTTTGGTCTACGTAATGTTCCTGATTATTTGCAAGTGTTAAAAGAAATGCATCGCGTCGTAAAACCTGGTGGCATGGTTGTATGTTTAGAAACGTCGCAATCAGAAATTCCTGGTTATCGACAACTATTCCGTTTTTATTTTAAATTTATCATGCCGATATTTGGTAAAATTTTTGCGAAAAGCTATAAAGAATATTCCTGGTTACAGGAATCGGCAAATAATTTCCCAGGTATGAAAAAGCTAGCGGCAATGTTTGAACAGGCAGGTTTAGAAAAAGTAACGTACAAAGCATACAGTGGCGGTGCTGCGGCAATGCATATGGGCTTTAAAAAGATACGTTAATGGGGGAAGGTTTTCAAGCGTGGAAAAGATGAAGTTAAAACTACTCTATTCCGATTTGAAGTCAGATATTGATATCATCGAACAAGAATTAGAAAAAGCGGTGAATTCGTCTTCGCATTTAATTAACGATGCTTCTCTCCATTTATTACAAGCTGGTGGCAAACGAATCCGACCAATTTTTGTGTTGCTTGGCGCAAAATTTGGCGATTATGATATCGAAAAGATGAAAAATGTGGCTGTGCCTTTAGAGCTCATTCACATGGCGTCGCTAGTGCATGATGATGTGATTGATGATTCCGATATGCGACGAGGACGTCCAACTGTCAAATCCCAATGGAATAACAGAGTAGCAATGTACACGGGCGATTTTATTTTTGCGCGTGCACTTGAATACATCACAAAAATCGAGGACCCACTTGTTCATCAAATTTTGGCACGAACAATGGTGGAAATTTGTAACGGTGAAGTTATTCAAATCGAAGACAAGTTTAGATTGGATCAGGGCTTAAAGGATTATTTCAGACGTATTAAACGTAAAACGGCATTACTTATTTCTTCTAGCTGTGAGATTGGTGCAGTCGCAGCAGGTGTAGATGCCAAAACTGTAAGCCATTTGAAACGCTTTGGTTACTTTGTGGGCATGAGCTTTCAAATAATCGATGATGTATTAGATATTATGGCGACAGATAAAGAATTAGGGAAGCCAGCAGGTAGTGACTTATTACAAGGGAATATTACTTTACCGATTTTGTTATTAAAAGATGATGAACAGATGCAGCCTTATTTAGCAAAAGTGTTTGCGGGAACATTAACAGAGCCTGAGCGCCAAAAAATGTTGCAATATGTGCGTAAATCTGATGCGATTACACAAGCTAATAAAATGAGCGACAAGTATTTAAAAAAAGCTTTACAAGAAATAGATGCTTTACCAAAACATCCAATTAAGAAAAAGCTTCGTGACATCGCTTTGTTTATGGGCAAGCGTAAATTCTAGCTTTTTGTTGTGCTAAAGCTCATTTTTTGTTAATATTTATCGGTAGGTGTAAAACCTGTTAGACGAATTTAAGGAGTGTTTTAAACATGGCAATCGAACAAACTTTTTTAATGGTTAAACCTGATGGCGTAGAACGACAAGTAGTAGGAGATATCGTTGATCGTTTTGAACGTCGCGGTTTCTTATTAAAAGGCGCTAAATTAATGGTAATCCCTCAAGAATTAGCAGAAAAACACTATGCTGAGCATGCTGAACGTCCATTCTTCGGTGAATTAGTAGACTTCATCACTTCTGGTCCAGTATTCGCTATGGTATGGGAAGGCGAAAACGTAATTAAACTTGCTCGTACAATGATGGGTGCTACTAAACCAGAAGAATCTAACCCAGGTACAATCCGTGGTGACTACGCAACAACTGTTTCTCACAACATCATCCACGGTTCTGACTCTCTTGCATCTGCAGAGCGCGAAATTGGCTTATTCTTCGGTGAAGATTTAGTTTAATTTTATAAAATATAGAGCGATATCCATTAACTTGGAGTCGCTCTTTTTTTATTGCTTAAAATAATCTTGAAACAGTAAGCAGTAAGTGCCATCACTTTGCCATTCGTGGGGGTGTAAAATGACGAATCTTGGTTACTGAAGAAGGACTTCGCCTTTAGTTTAATCTACTCTATTTAAATACATAAAGAATTGTTAATAACGACTTCGTCATGTAAAATAAATGATATAATATTCAGATAATTCGTAACTAGTAAATAGTTTCATAAAGCGGTATATATTTTCTACTAAGCAAATAAACTTAAACGTAAATGAATTAAGGGGTATGACAGAATCGTGTTAGAAAAGGGGGATTTATATGAGAGAAGTAGTGATTGTAGCAGCTGTTCGTACAGCGGTAGGACGAAGCAAAGGCGCTTTAAAAGATGTACGTGCAGATGACTTAGCAGCAGATGTACTACAGGAAGTTATTAAGCGAGCAGGTATCGACAAAGGACAAGTAGAGGATGTTATTTTTGGTTGCGTTACACAAACAGGTGAACAAGGTGCAAATATTGCACGTACAGCTTTATTAATGGCAGGTTTCCCAGAGAAGGTTCCAGGTGTAACGATTGATCGACAATGCGGTTCTAGCCAGCAAGCTGTTCATTTTGGAGCACAAGCTATTTTAGCAGGGGATATGGATGTGGTGATTGCTGGTGGTGTTGAAAGTATGACAAGGGTGCCAATGTTTTCAAATATGCAAACTGCCCATAAAGGAAAACGCTTACAAGAAAATTATCATATTATTCATCAAGGACTATCAGCTGAAAAAATGGCTGCAAAATGGCAGTTTTCAAAGGACATATTGAATAACTTTGCTTATGAAAGCCATAGACGAGCATTAGCAGCGATAGAGACAGGCCATTTTCAACAGGAAATTATGCCTGTCCATATAACACAAGAGGATGGAACCGTTACTACATTTGAAGTCGATGAAGGACCTCGCGCAGATACGACCATCGAACGATTACATGACTTGAAAACAGTTTTTCAAGAGCACGGAGTTATTACAGCTGGCAATGCAAGTCAAATGAGTGACGGTGCATCCGCTGTCGTGCTAATGTCGTTAGCAAAAGCACAGGAGCTAGGTATTCAACCGCTTGCAAAAATAGTGACACGCGTTGTAATAGGGTCAGATCCAACGCTTATGCTTACGGGCCCAATCGAGGCTACGAGACAAGCCTTAAAACGCGCAGGACTGTCAATTGAAGACATTGATACGTATGAGGTGAATGAAGCATTTGCCCCTGTTCCTCTTGCTTGGTTACATGAAATTGGTGCAGACCAAGCAAAGCTAAATCCAGATGGCGGAGCAATTGCTTTAGGACACCCACTAGGTGCTACTGGTACAAAGTTGTTAACGACGATGTTATATCGGATGCAACGTGAAAACTTACGCTATGGCCTACTCGCTATTTGCGAAGGTATGGGGATGGCCAATGCCACAATTATTGAAAAAATGTAAAGGGGTTGGGTTCTATGAAATGTCATGACGTTGTCGCGATTGTAACAGGTGGTGCATCAGGCTTAGGAGAAGCGACTGTACGAAAAATTGTTAACGAAGGCGGCAAAGCGGTCATCTTCGATGTTAATGATGAAAGAGGGCATAACATCACGCAGGAATTAGGCGAAAGTGTTCGCTACGCCCGCGTTGATGTGACACAAGAAGCAGATGTAGCTGCTGGGCTGGAGCATGCTATCGCTACATTTGGTCGAATTAATGTGGCGGTTAACTGTGCGGGGATTGCTGATGCAAGTAAAGTGATTTCAAAACGTGGAGTACATGCACTTGAGCTATTTTCTAAAGTAATTTCAGTTAATTTAATAGGCACATTTAATGTCATTCGACTTGCAGCCGAAAAAATGCAGCAAAACGAGCCCGACGAAGATGGACAACGAGGCGTTATTATTAATACAGCATCGGTTGCCGCTTTCGATGGTCAAATTGGACAAGCAGCTTATAGCGCCTCAAAGGGCGGAGTTGCTGCGATGACATTGCCGATTGCACGTGAGCTTGCAGATTTGGGAATACGCGTAATGACCATTGCGCCAGGGTTAATCGAAACGCCGATGTTTGCGTCATTAGCAGAGCCAGCTCGCACGGCACTAGCTAGTATGACGCCATTCCCCAAACGTCTTGGAAAACCATCTGAGTATGCGATGCTTGTGGAAAGTATTATTCATAATGTCATGCTCAATGGTGAGGTTATTCGCCTTGATGGTGCGATACGAATGCAGCCAAAATAATGGTTTGAAAAGTTTTTAGTGCTTGTGAAGTAAATGGATTCATTCTTAAATGTAAATATCTTTTTTGTAGCAGCAGTCAGCTTTGGTGTTAAAGCAAATTAAATGTGAAAACGAAAGGGAGCGATATTATGCATATGATGGATACACCTTTACTATTAACAAGTTTTTTAAATCGAGCTGAGCGATATTTTCATGCGAAGAAAATATATTCGCGTACTAGCGCTACAACAATTCATGAGTTTACCTATAAAGAGTTTGCCAAGCGTACCCGTAAATTAGCGGATGCTCTTACGACACTTGGTATGGATCGTGGTGTAAAAGTTGGTACTTTTGCTTGGAATCATCATCGCCATTTAGAGGCATATTTTGCTGTACCGTGTGCAGGGGCAGTGCTGCATATGATAAATATTCGACTAGCGCCTGAACATATCGTGTATGTAATTAATCATGCAGAAGATGATATTTTACTCATTGATGAAAATTTAGTGCCTGTCATTGCACCCATTGTGTCACAGCTTAAAAAGGTGAAGCATTTTATTATCATGGGGGATGATGTTGAGTTAGAAAATTCGCCATTACCGAATGCTCTTTCCTATGAAGAACTTCTTGCAGTGGCAAATGATGATTTTGTCTTCCCTGATGATATTGATGAAAATGCACCAGCTGGTATGTGTTATACGAGTGCAACAACAGGCATGCCAAAGGGGGTTGTCTATACACATCGCAGTATAGTCCTTCATAGTATTACAGCGGGACTTTCTGATAGTATAGCAATATGCGAGCGCGATGTAGTGTTACCAGTCGTACCAATGTTTCATGCCAATGCCTGGGGCTTACCGTTTGCTAGTGTGTTATTTGGAGCGACGCAAGTATTACCAGGACCGATGTTTACGCCACAGCTATTACTCGATTTGTTTGAGCAGTACAAAGTAACGTTGACAGCGGGGGTTCCAACTATTTGGTTAGGCGTTTTACAAGAACAACGCCAACAGCCACGAGATTTATCTTCCTTACGTTCGATTATTTGTGGAGGTTCTGCATCTCCAATTGGTCTTGTGCGCGGCTTTGAGGAGGAGCAAAACATTCCGTATTATACAGGCTACGGTATGACAGAGACATCACCGCTTGTTAGCTTATCAACATACTTATCACACATGCAAAACTATACGACAGACGAAAAAATGCACGTTCGAACAACGCAAGGGATAACGGTACCTCTTCTTGATATGCGCATTGTAAATGAACATGGTGAGGTACCTTGGGATGGCAAGACAATGGGCGAAATTACATTAAGAGGCCCTTGGATTGCTAATGAGTATTATAAGGATGAGCGCACAACAGAAGCCTTTAAAGATGGTTGGTTATACACAGGAGATATTGCGGTGATGACGCCTGATGGATATATTAAAATTACAGATCGTACAAAAGATTTAATTAAGAGTGGTGGCGAATGGATTTCGTCAGTGGAGCTTGAAAATGCTTTGATGTCACATCCGAAAGTATTTGAAGCGGCAGTGGTGGCAATACCACATGAAAAGTGGCTGGAACGACCATTGGCATGTGTTGTTCCGAAACCTGAGCATAAAGACTCGATTAC
This sequence comes from Lysinibacillus sp. NPDC097162, assembly GCF_044762185.1. NCBI lineage: Bacteria > Bacillati > Bacillota > Bacilli > Caryophanales > Bacillaceae > Lysinibacillus > Lysinibacillus sp. NPDC097162. The sequence continues at coordinate 709,401 of NZ_JBIWDT010000001.1, forward strand.
AAAGGAGGAGCTGTTGGACAGTTTGCGGTCACAGTTCCATAAAACATGGATTCCTGATGATGTAGTTTTTTTAGATGAAGTACCGAAAACATCTGTCGGAAAATTTATGAAAGCAAAGCTAAGGGAAAATTTAAAAGACTATCGTGTAGAAATTTAACTAACAATGAAAGCGTAAATTGACCGTCTTCATTTTAGAGTGGCGATAGAAGGCATCAGGAAGTGAAAACTCGATGCCTTCTTTTCGTTTTTGGAACGGATGGTTGCGATTTCTGTACTGAAAAGCGAGCATTCTCCCATTAAAAAGAGAATTGATTGAAGAACTTTCAAAAAAGGAAACTATTTTTTAGTTTTATCGTATAATCTATATAGATAGGGGGAAGAGAAAAAATGGAAATTGCTATTGTTGCTATTATTGGCGGCATTATGGTCGCTTTAGCTGGAATATTTACCGATGCACGTACAAAAGGGCAAAAATTAAAATTAAAAACAATTGAACAAGAAGTTGAATTAGAAAAGCTAAGATTGGAATCATATACAAAAGAAACAGAAAAATTACGACTAGAATTAGAACATTCGAAAGTGCTACTACTAGAAGAAAAGAAAAATACGACAAAGTAACATTGAATACAAGGAAAGACTATTTCAGTAAAGGCATTTTTCCGCTATAATGGAAATACGACGCTAGAGGGGAAGATGACTGTATGTCTGATTATGAACAATTTGTTGAAGGTATTAAGCGCAAAACTGGAATTGATTTAGCGTTATATAAAGAAGCGCAAATGAAAAGACGATTGACCTCACTCTACGAGAAAAAGGGATATCGTAATTTTGTTGATTTTCTAAAAGCACTCGAGCAAGATCGTGATTTGATGAATGAGTTTTTAGATCGAATGACGATTAATGTGTCTGAGTTTTATCGAAATGGAAAGCGCTGGGAAGTATTACAAAAGAAAATTTTCCCGAAGTTACTACAATCCAACAAGCGTTTGAAAATTTGGAGTGCTGCATGTTCAACTGGAGAAGAGCCATATTCATTAGCAATGGTATTATCGCAATTAGTACCATTATCGCAAATTCAAATAATCGCCACTGATTTAGATGAAAATGTAATTCAAAAGGCAAAGCTAGGTGTTTATCCGGAGCGTTCTTTAGCAGAGGTGCCAAAAGATATTCAAGCAAAGTATTTTGAGCAAGAAGGAAACTTCTACCGAGTTAAAGATGAAATTAAGCGCTGTGTCACATTTAAAAAGCATAATCTGCTTAACGATCATTACGATTCTCATTATGATCTAATCGTGTGTAGAAATGTTATGATATACTTTACGGAAGAAGCAAAGGATCAAATATATGCGAACTTCAGTAAAGCATTACGACAAGATGGCATATTATTTGTAGGATCAACGGAGCAAATTTTTAATCCATCTCGTTACGAATTTGAAGTAGAGGATACATTCTTCTATCGAAAAAAATAATTAATTAAATGATGAAAAGCTTTCGTACAGTAAATAAGATGACTGTCACGTACATAAATTGCCAAGACACTAGACATAGATGACCGTACGCTTTTCGCTTGCATAAGCAAAAAGCGTATTTTTTATTAAAGTAAATCGGTTTCACGTTAAAAAATCTTGGACTTATTGTGTGGCACTTAAGTAGTTAAAAAAACCTCTTTTTTTAAATAAATCGTTCAGAATATTCGCATATAATGCTATGCTGTCTATCTTTATTGATTTATGAATACGTGCTATGACATTTGCAAAAGGACTGTTTTTTTAGAGAATATATGTTATAGTGAAAAATACATACTTTAGCGAGTTGAAGGGAGAAAGCGTTTATGCGTTACTTAACAGCAGGAGAATCACACGGACCGCAATTAACTACAATAATTGAGGGTTTACCGTCACTTTTACCAATAACAGCAGAAAAAATTAACCATGATTTAAAACGTCGCCAAGGAGGTCATGGCCGTGGTCGTCGTATGCAAATCGAAACGGATACAGTAGAAATAGTAGGTGGTGTTCGCCACGGACAAACACTTGGCTCTCCTGTCGCGTTAGTTGTCACAAATGATGACTGGAAGCATTGGACGAAAATTATGGGCGCGGAACCATTAGCAGATGATGTTAATCCTGATGATATTAAACGTCAAATTTCACGTCCACGTCCAGGACATGCTGATTTAGTAGGAGGCATGAAATATGGCCATCGAGATTTACGAAATGTTTTAGAACGTTCTTCTGCACGTGAAACGACTGTCCGTGTTGCAGTAGGGGCTGTTGCGAAAGCATTATTAAATGAGCTCGGTATTTCAATTGTGTCACATGTAACGGAAATCGTAGGCATTAAAGCAGACACGTCTGTAATTGAAGGAAAGACTGTAGATGAAATTCGCACAATCGTCGAAGCAGATCCTTGCTACTGTGTAGATCCTGTTGCTTCAGCAAAAATGGTTGAGGCAATCGATGAAGCGAAAAAAGCAGGCGATTCTATTGGCGGTGTTGTTGAAGTAATCGTTGAAGGTATGCCAGCTGGTATTGGATCTTATGTTCATTACGACCGTAAACTAGATGCAAAATTAGCAGCAGCAATGTTGTCTATTAATGCTTTTAAAGGTGTTGAATTTGGTATTGGTTTTGAAATGGCTCGCCGTAAAGGTTCAGAAGTACATGACGAAATCATTTGGTCCCAAGAGCATGGCTATACTCGTGCTACGAATCGCCTTGGCGGCTTAGAAGGCGGAATGTCTACAGGCATGCCGATTGTTGTTCGAGGTGTTATGAAGCCAATTCCAACATTATATAAACCTTTGCAAAGTATTGATATAGAGACAAAAGAACCGTTTAAAGCAAGCGTAGAACGTTCAGACAGCTGTGCAGTACCAGCAGCTTCAGTCGTAGCTGAACATGTTATTGCCTGGGAAATTGCCAACGCAATTATGGACCAATTTCATGGAGACCAACTACCACAATTAAAAGCACAAATTGAAGAACAACGCCGTTACGCAAAGGAGTTTTAATATATGCGTGTACCAGTAGCAACAAAATCACATCAATATGAGGTAGTGCTTGGGCATAATTTTTTAGCCGAAGCAGTAAAAACATTTGATGATAAACTGCAAAAAGCAGATAAGCTTATTGTTTTTACAGATGCCAATGTGTGGGCAGCCCAAGGGGAATATTTCAAGGGGAATTTCCCATATGCGTTTGAGGTATTTGTGCTACCAGGTGGTGAGGCTTGTAAAACATTTGAACAATACAATGCAGCACAAACTTTCTTGCTTGAACAAAAATGTTCACGTAAATCATTTATTTTTGCATTTGGTGGAGGCGCAGTTGGAGATTTAACAGGCTTTGTTGCAGCTACATATATGCGTGGAGTGCCCTTTATCCAAATACCAACGACGATTTTAGCGCATGACTCAGCAGTAGGCGGTAAAACAGCTATTAACCATCCACTAGGCAAAAATATGATTGGTGCGTTCTATCAACCAGAAGGGGTAATTTACGATACAGTCTTTACAGAAAGCTTACCTGAGCGTGAAGTGCGTTCAGGTACAGCAGAGGTCATTAAGCATGCGATGATATCAAATGCCATTTGGCTTCAAGAGCTAATGGCTGCAGATTCAGTTATCCATTTTAGTACATCTGAATTAGCCAAACATTTAAAAGCTGGCATTGAAGTAAAGGCGAAAATTGTGTCTGAGGATGAAACAGAGCAGTCAGTGCGCAAATATTTAAATTTGGGTCATACATATGGCCATGCAATAGAAGCAGCTGCGGGTTATGGGAAAGTTGCACATGGTGAAGCGGTGATGATTGGTCTTGTGTATTGTCTATTATTAAGTGAACGATATGGTAAGTTGGATCGTGAATTCACAACAGCATTTTTACGTTTTGCGCTGAATAATGACTATCCTTTTGGTGCGGTGAATGATTATACATTTGAACAATTAACAGACTATTTATTAAAAGATAAAAAAGCGGAATACGGTGTCCTACAATTTGTGTTACTCGAAGAAATTGGGAAGCCTTTTGTGCGACCAATTGAGTTAGCAGAATGCAAAGAGGTAGATGCTGAATTCCGACAGCTATTAGCGGAGGTGCTTGTATGATTCGTGGACTTAGAGGTGCAATTACAATTGAATTGGACAAGCCAGAGCTTGTATGGGATGAGACAGCGAGATTAGTGCGTGAGGTTGTGGCAGCAAATCATGTGGAGATAGAAGATATTGCATCAATCGTTATTTCAACGACACCAGATATTACATCGGCGTTTCCAGCACGTGCTGTAAGGTTAATGGACGGCTGGCAGTATGTCCCTGTTATGTGTATGCATGAAATGGATGTGCCAGATGCCCTGCCATTATGTATTCGTGTTTTAATCCATGCGAATGTGGAAATGGCACAAAAAGATGTTCAGCATATTTATTTAAATGATGCTGTGAAATTAAGACCAGATTTAGCCCAAGCTAAATAATAAGAGGAGATGTTTGAGATGAAATGGAAACAACAATTGGACGGTATGCAAGCATATAAGCCAGGTAAACCAATTGAAGAAGTACAACGTGAATTTGGCTTACAAGAAGTCGTAAAGTTAGCATCAAATGAAAACCCATTTGGTTGCTCACCTAAGGTAACAGCATATTTACAAAATAGTGCAGTAAACTATGCAATCTATCCAGACGGCTATGCACAAAATTTACGTTCAGCTGTGGCAAAACATGTTGGTGTCAAAGAAACACAGCTTCTTTTTGGAAATGGTTCAGATGATATAATTGCAATTCTTACTCGTGCTCTGTTGTATCCAGGTGTGAATACAGTCATGGCAGATCCATCATTCTCACAATACATTCATAATGCTGAAATTGAAGGTGCGGAAGTTCGTAAAATTCCTTGTATTGAAGGTGCACACGACTTAGACGCAATGGCAGCAGCTATTGATGAACATACTTCTATTGTGTGGGTATGTAGTCCGAATAATCCAACAGGTGTAGTCATTGCAGATACAGATTTACGTGCATTTTTAGCGAAAGTACCAAGCGATGTGCTTGTAGTTTTAGATGAAGCGTATATCGAATATGTGACGCATCCAGGTCATAAAGAAACGCTACCTTTAATTGATGAGTATCCAAATGTGATATTAATGCGCACATTTTCTAAAGCATACGGTCTTGCCGCATTCCGAGTAGGCTATGCAATTGGTCAACCAGAAGTCATTTCAAAACTGGATCCAGTACGTGCACCGTTCAATAATACAATTTTAAGTCAAGCTGTAGCGGCGATTGCATTAAGTGATCAAGACTTTTTAAAAACTTGCTGTGCAGCAAATGAAATAGGTAAAAAACAATACGTTGATTTTTGTGAAAAGCATAATTTGAAATACTACCCATCTGATACAAACTTTATTTTCTTTAACACGAATGCTGATAGTGATGTTGTTTTCCAAGAGCTTATGAAGCGTGGTTTTATTATTCGTAGCGGTAATGCTCTAGGTGCGCCAGGTTTTATCCGTGTAACAATTGGTACGGAAGCACAAAATGCAGCATTATTAGAGCATCTTGAAGAAGTGTTAAAAGAACAAGGGGTTATTGCATGACACGCAAAGTGCTCGTTATTGGTTTAGGCTTAATTGGGGGCTCGATTGCTCTTGCCTTACAAAAGGCACCTGAAACTAAAATTATTGGCTATGATATGGATGAAAAAACCCGTGAACATGCCAAAACATTAAACATTGTTCATGATATTGTGACAGATCCAAAAGATGTTGCAGCAGAGGTAGATATCATTATTTTTGGAACGCCTGTCAACGCTACGCTCGAGTGGATGGAACAATTAAAAACATGGTCGTTAAAAAATAAAGTTATTGTAACAGATACAGGTAGTACGAAAAAAATGATTATGCAAAAAGCCGGGGAGCTACGTGAGCTTGGTATTACGTTTATCGGTGGACACCCGATGGCAGGCTCTCATAAAAGTGGTGTATTAGCTGCCAAAGCGCATCTTTTCGAAAATGCGTATTATATGCTGACACCACTCGCAGGCGAAGAAATTATTAATATGGCTCAGCTAGAAAGCCTTTTAAAATTCACACATGCCAAAGTTGTTAGTGTATCCGCACGTGAGCACGATCATATGACGGCTGTAGTGAGTCACTTTCCGCATGTTATTGCTGCATCCCTTGTGCATCAATTAGGCGGGGAAAATGGTGAATACCCAATGACACGCTCACTTGCAGCAGGGGGGTTCAGAGATGTGACACGTATTGCATCCTCTAATCCGATTTTGTGGCGTGATATTACACTTCAAAATCGTGATGAATTAGTAGCACAGCTTGAAGGCTGGCAAACTGAAATGGATCGGGTCAAGGAACTGCTATTAAATGGTAGCTCAGCAGACATTGAAAGTTATTTCGCTATTGCTAAAGAGCTACGTGATGAATTGCCAATTAGTGCTGGAGCAATGTTTACTTCGTTTGACTTGTACGTAGATGTTCCTGACTATCCAGGGGTAATTTCTGAGGTAACAGGCCTACTAGCAGATGAAGCAATTAGCATTACAAATTTACGAATTGTAGAATCACGTGAAGATGTTTTCGGTATTCTTGTGATTAGCCTGCAAAGTGAAAGTGATCGTGAACGTGCCGCAGCATGTATTCAAAAGCGAGCAAACTTTGAAACGTATATTTCATAGATTAGTGCATTAACGTCTCATAAGAGGCGATGAATGGCTAAATACAATGAAGAAAGCGTCGATATATCGGCGCTTTCTATCTTCATATGGAGGCGAGAGATAATTATGAGTGAAAAAGTATTACAATATAATAAACCATCTTTACAAGGGCTATTAACAATCCCTGGTGATAAATCTGTTTCACATCGTTCTGTCATGTTTGGGGCGATTGCAACAGGGAAAACAACGGTTGACGGCTTTTTACTTGGTGAAGATTGTTTAAGCACTATTGATTGTTTCCGCAAGCTTGGTGTGAAGATTGATGTGGACGGTACAAATGTAACAATCGAAAGCGCTGGTATGGAAGCTTGGCAGGAACCTAGCGAGGTGCTTTACACAGGGAACTCTGGTACAACAACACGCTTAATGCTCGGGATTTTAGCTGGCTCCAAAGTACATAGCGTGATGACAGGAGATGCATCTATCGGTAAACGTCCGATGCGACGTGTGATTGATCCATTACGTCAAATGGGTGCTCACATTACAGGTCGTGCGGATGGACAATATACACCACTTGCCATACAAGGTACAAAGCTACAAGCTATTGACTATCAAATGCCTGTTGCCAGTGCACAAGTGAAATCAGCTATTTTACTAGCAGCTTTACGTGCGCAAGGTACAACAATTGTACGTGAAACAGAGGTGTCCCGTGACCATACTGAGCGTATGCTACGTCAATTTGGGGCGCAAATAACTGTAGCAGATGGGGTAATTACTTTTGAAGGCGGACAAACACTTTCAGGTACACATGTGTCAGTGCCAGGCGATATTTCATCTGCAGCATTTTTCTTAGTAGCAGGTGCAATTTGTCATGATAGTAAAATTGTCTTAGAAAATGTTGGGGTGAATCCAACGCGTGACGGTATTATAGAAGTTCTTCAGAACATGGGAGCTTCTATAACAATAGTAGCTAATGAAGACGGTCAATCTGAGCCAACTGCAGCAATTACTGTTGAAACGTCTACGTTAAACGGAACTATTATTCAAGGGAATATGATTCCGAGATTAATCGACGAAATTCCAATTCTTGCACTTTTAGCAACACAGGCTCACGGTAAAACAATTATCAAGGATGCTGAGGAGCTCAAGGTCAAAGAAACGGATCGCATTACTGCCGTGGTGGATGAGCTGAAAAAACTAGGTGCTCATATTGAAGCAACTGAGGATGGTATGATTATCGAAGGACCAACGCCATTATATGGGGCAAGCCTGAAAACATACGGGGATCACCGTATCGGTATGATGGGCGCTGTGGCAGCGTTAATAACGGATGGGGCAGTGACATTAGACGATGCAGAATGCATCGCTGTTTCCTATCCGTCGTTTTTCGAGCATGTTGAGTCTGTGAAGAAATAGTCAACACTTGACTCCCCAATCCGTTTGGGGAGTTTTTTCTTGTTTCAAAAGAAAATATTTTGTAGCATAAAGATATACATGAAAGAATAGGTGAATGACTGTGAATAATGCAATGACGGAAATGATGCAAGCACTTGAGCAAGGGGATTTAGCTTTAATAGATCAGCTTCTAGAATCTTTTTTAATGAAGGAATTACCTGAGGAAATATACGCACTAGCGGAAGTTTTTATGCAATATGGTTACATGAAAGAAGCGGACCGTGTACTGGAGCATCTGCAATTTTTATTCCCAGAGGAGGCACAACTAAAAATTGACCGTGCCAACGTCTTAATGGAGCTTGGTGATGAGGACGAGGCATTAGACATGTTGTTAGCAGTCGAAGATACAGCCCCAGAATATCCGCAAGCATTACTAGTGCTAGCCGATTATTATCAAATGCAAGGTTTATTTGAAGTGGCAGAAAAGCGCATTAACGAGGCGTTAGCGATCTTACCTGATGAGCCACTACTACATTTTGCTAAAGCAGAGTTATTATTTGAGACAGGACGTTTTCTAGAGGCTGCGCGCCTTTACGAAGAATTACATGAGCAACAAGAGGAATTTGCAGGCATCAGTCTCGTTGAACGACTAGCTGAAGTATATCGTGCGGGCGCTGCCTATGAAACAGCTTTAGACTATTATTTAGCAGCTCTAGATGACGAAGTGAAGCCAGATACTTTATTTGGTGCTGCATATGCTGCGTTCCAATCGCAAAAATATGAATTGGCGATTAAGCAATTAGAAGACTTAAAAGAATTAGACCCTGACTATTTCTCAGCTTATTTATTGCTAGCGGAAAGCTATGCCATGACAGAGGACAATAAAAAAGCTTATGCAGCTATTAAAGAAGGCTTGAAGCGCGATGAGTACGATAAATCATTATTCTTATTTGCTGGTAAAATGGCATTAAAAAACGCTTTGCCAGAAGATGCAGAAAATTATTTACGAGAAGCAGTTGCGTTAGATCCTGAGTATATGGAAGCCGTGCTAACGCTTATTTCCGTATTTACGCAACAAGAACGCTATGAAGATGTCGTTGAATTATTTGAGACATTACAAAAAAATGATTTTGAATGGATAACTTTATATCCTTACGCTGCAGACGCATATGCAAATTTAGAATTGTACGACCGTGCATACGAATTTTACCGTTTGGCATATACTGATTTTAAGGAAGACGCAGCATTTTTGGAAAAATATGTTTATTTCTTATTAGAAGAAGGCAAGCGTTCAGAAGTTAAAGAAGTTCTCGGTCATTTAATCAAGCTTCAACCAGGTGAACCACAATGGCAAGAGATGTTAGAAGGCTTAGAATTAGAGTAAAGGAGGGAGTGGGTATGACTGCTTCTGTATCAGTTGTCGATAAAAAAGCATTTGTTCGCTGGTTTTTGAAAAATTACCAATTAAAACGTCGTGAGTGTGTATGGATTTTAAATTACTTATTAAGTAATGATGAGTTGTTAAAACGAATACGGTTTGTAGAAGAAGCGCACTATTGTCCTAGAGCTATGGTGATGTCTACAGTAGACTCAACAGGTGTACCATTTCGTTTTTATAAAGGCAATGTGATGACAGCAGATGCTGAAAAATCGTTCCATGACTTACGTTTACATGAACAAGAAGATATGTATATACAACTGAACTTTCCAAATATACCGCCAAGTGCACAATACTTAGCAGTTCTTGAAGAAAACCCTTATATGCCAGAAACATTAATTGTTAGTGAAAAAGACCGTTTACTGGCAGAAGAGTTACTTTCCAATAGTTTACTCGTATTCCAAGAAGAAAAATTACTTGCACAAATTGATGAAGCATTAGATAAAGGCGATGAAGAACGATTTTATGAATTGTCTAATTTGTTACAAGTTTTAAAAGAAACTGCTAATTTACAATAGTCTTAAGTCAATAGGTAAAAATTGAATGCCCTTTATCCACCTCTATATGGTAACATGACTAGTGAATGATTGTTTTCACTTTTTATTGGTTATCCTATAAAAGAGTGGAAAAGGGCATTTTTATATTTGTAACAGTAGGGGGGGTATTGGATGTATTTTAATGCTAACGATGTGACATCGTTTTTAGCGCAGAAGGATTTTATCGATACGGCAATTATTCCACTCGTAGGAATCGATTTTAGTGCTGAAAAATTGAAGCAAAGTGGTGCAGAATCAGATTTTTTGTTATCGCTTACAGCTTTTATCGAACAACAGTTTAAAGGCCGCTTACTAGTCATGCCACCATTTTCGTATAGTACTGCTTTAAAAAGCGAAGAAATGCCAGTGCAATTAGAAACACAATTACATACTGCTGGCTTTAAGCATGTGTTCTTCATTACTTGTGACCATTTTTGGACAAATATTGGAGATGTTGTAAATATTATTTGGTTACCGGCTATTCCACTAGAATCCATGGATATGAGCGTGAAAAATACCATTCTCGAAGATCAGTTACGTCAAGTAATACCTGCATTTTCGACCAAATGGTCACAAATTTAGCAATTTGTTTCAATAAATGTTCACATTCTCCAGGTTTCCACAGAATGCTATATTGACCAAGCTATGGACTTGATATATCATAGATATGTCCTAGTATTACTATTTGTAAAAGTATGTCCGTTGGACTGACCTTTAAAGTTAGAGGGGGGAAAAGGATGAGTAACAATCGAGTTTCACGTCGTCAATTTCTAAGCTACACACTTACTGGTGTTGGCGGATTTATGGCGGCAGGTATGTTGATGCCAATGGTTCGTTTTGCAATTGACCCAGTTTTACAAAAGCATGAGGGTGGGGATTTTATCAAAACCGAACATAAAGTCGCTGACATCAATGCAGAGCCAGTTAAAGTTGACTTCACATTTGAACAAGTTGACGCTTGGTACAAATCTAATGTTACAAACGTAGCTTGGGTTTACAAAGAAGGCGACCAAATAATTGCTCTATCACCTGTTTGTAAGCATTTAGGATGTATGGTGGACTGGAATGGCGATTCAGCACACCCAAATCAATTCTTCTGTCCTTGTCATGCAGGGCGTTACGAGAAAAACGGGAAAAACATTGCAGGTACACCGCCTCTAGGTCCGTTGGATGAATTTGAAGTACAAGAAAAAGATGGTTATTTAATGATTGGTCCAGCAAGAGCAAATACTCTAGTTTAATTTGTAAGGGGGTACGAATTCAGTGCTAAACAAAATTTATGATTGGGTCGATGAACGATTAGATATTACACCGATTTGGCGTGATATTGCCGACCACGAAGTGCCAGAGCACGTGAACCCTGCACACCATTTTTCAGCATTCGTTTACTGCTTCGGTGGATTAACATTTTTCATCACAGTAATTCAAATTCTATCTGGTATGTTCTTAACAATGTACTATGTACCAGACGTCGTGAATGCTTGGAAATCAGTTTATTATTTACAAAACGAAGTAGCATTCGGTGAAATCGTACGCGGTATGCACCACTGGGGAGCTTCATTAGTAATTGTAATGATGTTCTTACATACGCTTCGTGTATTCTTCACGGGTTCTTATAAGAAACCTCGTGAGTTAAACTGGATGGTTGGTGTAGGTATTTTTGGTGTAATGATGGGTCTTGGCTTTACAGGATACTTATTACCATGGGATATGAAAGCATTGTTCGCTACTAAAGTAGGTATCGAAATTGCGGCATCTGTACCATTTATTGGTTCGATGATTAAAGTATTATTAGCGGGTGACAGTACTATTCTTGGTGCTCAAACGTTAACACGATTCTTTGCGATTCATGTATTCTTCTTGCCTGCAGTATTGTTTGGGTTACTTGCAGCACACTTTATCATGATTCGACGTCAAGGAATTTCAGGGCCGTTGTAATAATTCTTGACGGTTCGATGATTTTTTAAAGGAGGGGACACTATGCATCGCGGAAAAGGAATGAAATTTGTCGGCGATTCTCGTATTAAAGCGAATCACAGAATGCCGAACGTTCCAAAGGATTATTCCGAATATCCAGGTAAAACTGAAGCTTTCTGGCCGAACTTCTTACTAAAAGAATGGATGGTAGGTGCTGTTTTCTTAATCGCTTATTTATTGTTAACAGTCGCTCACCCATCTCCACTTGAAGGGCCAGCTGATCCAACAAGAGCATACACGCCATTACCGGACTGGTACTTCTTATTCATGTACCAACTCTTAAAATACTCATTTGCTTCTGGTCCATATAATGTTATCGGAGCAATTGTCATTCCAGGTCTAGCATTTGGAGCGCTATTATTAATGCCATTTTTAGATAAGAGTCCAGAACGCCGTCCGTCTAAACGCCCGTTACCAACTGCGTTTATGTTATTAACATTGGCTGCTATGTTCTATTTAACTTGGGAGTCAGTTGTAAATCATGACTGGGAAGCTCAAAAAATTCAAGGTGCTATCGTGGAAACTGTAGAGTTCGATAAAGGCTCAGAAGGTTACCAAATCTATGCTGGCTCTGCATGTATTACATGTCATGGTGAAGGCTTAGAAGGTGGTGCTGGTGCGCCAACACTTATGAATACAGGCTTAACAGCTGATGAAATTAAAGACATTGCCCACAATGGTTCACCAAGTGGTAAAATGCCAGCAGGTTTATGGACAGGATCTGATGAAGATCTACAAAAGCTAGCTGAATTTATCGAAAGCTTAAAAGCTGAATAATGTTAAAAAGAGTCGGGAAACTGACTCTTTTTTTCTAGCTTTTATTAAACATTTAGCACATAGGTTTGATATAATTAATTAGGAAAGTCTATGGATAAAACTTTATTTTGCAATGAGCCACATGTTGTAACTTAAAAGTGCCATACAGGCTTAGCCGCCAAAAAATACATAAAAATTAAAGAAAAAGACATCTTAGTATGGACGGATAGTAAAGGAGTTTTAATCATGCAAATGACACGTGCAAATATTTGGTACCTCCTTACGCATAAAACATTTTTAATAGTATTACTACTTATTAACTTATTAGGAACGATTTACGGCTATTATTGGTATGGCTGGCAATTAGCGATTACGAAGCCGATTTTTTATATTTTTGTACCAGATAGTCCGACTGCTAGTTTGTTTTTTTGTTTTGTGCTGTTGGCATGGATATTAGGAAAAAGATGGCCATTAATGGAAGTGTTAGCACTTGTCACATTAGTTAAATATGGTATTTGGGCAGATGTAATGAATCTCTGGACTCTCGTTGAAACAGGCTACATCGGCTGGCAAGGCTGGATGCTTATCGGCTCACATTTTGCGATGGCATTCCAAGGCGTCCTTTACATCGGTAAATATGTATTTTCATATTGGCATGTTGTGGTTGCAGCTGTATGGACATTGCATAATGATGTCATAGACTATGTATTTGGGCAAATGCCAATGTATCGTGATTTAGCTGAATATACAAGTGCCATTGGATATTTTACTTTTTGGTTATCAATTGCTTGTATTTTTATCGCTATTTTCTCAATTAGGTGGCGCAAATATTTGCCCAATTAGGGAAATCTCTATAGAATTATAGTATCGAGGTAGAAAGGGGTTAGAAAATTGTCAACAGGCATGTATATTGTTTATTTTGCGATTATTATGCTACTGCCATTGTACGCTCAAATGAAGGTAAAAGGTACGTATAATAAGTTTGCAAAGGAACGTACCATGAAGGGACAAACTGGTGCTGAGGTAGCAAGGGCGATCTTAGATGCGAACGGCTTGTACGATGTGCGAGTTGTGCCAACACAAGGTGTGTTATCTGATCACTACAACCCTGCGACAAAAACAGTCGCATTATCAGAAAGTAACTTTTATGAGGCAAGTGTAGCAGGTGCAGCAGTTGCTGCCCACGAAGTAGGCCATGCGATACAGCATAAAGAGGCATATTCAATGCTTACTTTACGTAGTAAGCTAGTTCCAGTTGCGAATTTTTCATCTGGCTTCTCTTGGGTTTTCGTTATGATCGGGATTTTTTCAGGTTTATCTAATATGTTATTGTTAGGTATCGTCTTATTAGCAGCAGGCGTAGTGTTCCAATTAGTAACATTACCAGTTGAGTTCGACGCATCAAAGCGTGCTCTTGTGCAAATGAATTCACTTGGTATTATTACGAATGAAGAGGAACGTCCAGCACGTAAAGTGTTAAGTGCCGCTGCGTTAACTTATGTAGCTGCTACAGCAGTAGCTGTTTTAGAATTATTACGATTAATTTTAATCTTTACAAATATGCGTAATGACGACTAAGAAAAACTTGTTATAGTGGGATGACCACTATAACAAGCTTTTTTATTTGTATGATAATGAGCAGAAAACCTCCACAACTAGGTGGGGATAAATCGCCGGTAGGGCAGGGGAAATCGCCGATAGAAGTCTATGAATCGCCGGTAGGACAGGGGAAATCGCCGATAGAAGTCCATGAATCGCCGGTAGGACAAGGGAGACCGCCGATAGAAATCCATGAACCTGTTGAAAGCAACCGCCGTAGCGTACAATATCGTGTTTAGCAGCAAAAAGTGTTAGATTGAATTACCATCAATCTAACACTTTTGCTCTTTTGCCTATTCTTAATGTAATGGTTGTTTTTGATCGTCGAGCGTGAAGCCTTCTCCAGCAACATCTCGAACTTCAGAAATAGAGACGAAGGCATGAGGATCGACCTCATGGATAATTGATTTTAAACGTACAACTTCATTGCGTCCAACAACGCAGTATATCACTTCTTTTGCCTGCTTAGTAAAGTGACCATGTCCTTCTAAAATCGTCACGCCTCTTTCCATACGTAACGAAATCAAATCTGCAATTGTGCTAGACTTCTCCGAAATAATGAGTGCTCCGCGCCCTGCATAGGCTCCGTCTTGAACAAAATCGATGACGCGTGCGCCTACGAACACTGCGACAAGCGTATACATCATAGAACGCGCATCTAAAAATGTTAGCCATGATAATAGTATAACAATAGCATCGAACATGAACATTGTTTTCCCCATGCTCCAGCCTAGATATTTATGGCCTAGACGTGCTAATATATCCACACCGCCCGTAGTGCCACCATAGCGGAAAACAATACCGAGCCCTAGTCCAACGAAAACACCCGCAAACAATGCTACGAGGAATAAATCATCCTCTAAGTGAATTGTGAACTGATATTTCTGAAAGATTTTCAGGAAGATGGATACTGAAATTGTACCTATTAATGTGTAAATAAAAGATTTTTTACCAAGTAGACGCCAACCTAAAATAAACATTGGAATATTCAATATTAAATTAAGTAATGCAGGATCCCAACCTAGTGTAAAATAAAGAACAAGGGTAATCCCACTAAAACCACCTTCACCTAGCTGATTTTGCATGTTAAAGTGTACAAAACCAAAGCTAAAAATGGCTGCTCCGAGCATTATTGCGATAATATTACGAATTCTGATCTGTTTAAACATAAGACCTCCTGTAATTCCTAACTATGAAGTAGTGATTTTATTATCTGTCATTTTATTGTTTTTGACAACAATGGTGTAAATTTTATACGATGGTAAATAGGAGTGTGATATTGGATGACAGAACAGATAACGATGCAAGCCTTGCAAAAACGTGTGGATGATTATATAGGGCAATTTAAGGAAGGTTATTTCCCTCCTTTTGAACTACTCGCACGTTTAACGGAGGAGCTTGGAGAATTGTCACGCGAAGTGCAAGACGTTTACGGACAGAAAAAGAAAAAAAGCACTGAAGAAACGAATAGTATTGAAGAAGAATTAGGTGACTTTTTCTTTGTTTTAGTATGCTTTGCTAATGCACAAGGTATAAAATTAGATGAGGCACTTTTACGCGTCATACATAAATTTGAAACGAGAGATAAGGATCGCTGGACAAGAAAGGAAGAGGAATAATGTCGATTCGTGTAGCAATTGCAGGGCCTAGAGGAAAAATGGGAGCTGAAGCTGTACATACAGTTATGAAACATGCCAAAATGGAGTTAGTAGCTGTACTAGATTATAAAGAGGTTGGCCAGACATTAGCTGATTTAGAAATGTTCCCAGCAAGCTATACAGCACCAATATTTACAGATATGAACGAGCTAGTAGAAGCGACTGCCCCTGACGTTTTAGTAGATTTAACGAATCCACATGCAGTATACAATCATACAAAAGAGGCTTTAAATTTAAATGTACGACCAGTTATTGGCACAACTGGTTTTACAGATGCTCAGCTTGAAGAATTATCAGCACTTGCTAATGAGAAGGAGTTAGGCTGCATTATCGCACCAAACTTTGCAATTGGGGCAATCCTGATGATGAAATTTGCTAAAGAAGCAGCAAAATACTTACCAGATGTAGAAATCATTGAAATGCACCATGACCAAAAGTTGGATGCGCCTTCTGGTACTGGTGTCAAAACAGCACAACTGATCCAAGAGGTGCGAGCACAAAAAACGCAAGGTCATCCACAGGAAAAAGAAACGATTGAAGGAGCAAGAGGGGCTGATTTTGATGGTATGCGAATTCATTCTGTTCGCTTACCTGGTTTAGTGGCACATCAGCAAGTATTGTTTGGAGGAGACGGCCAACTATTAACAATCCGTCATGACTCATTAAATCGTAACTCCTTTATGTCCGGTGTTGCATTTTGTGTAGAAGAAGTTATGAAAATGGATCAGCTAGTTTATGGTTTAGAAAACATCATCTAAAGAACGGATGGAAAATTTATGAAAATCGCATTAATTGCACATGATCGCAAAAAAGATAATCTAGTACAGTTTGCTATCGCTTACCGTGATATTTTAAATGAACATACACTTTATGCAACAGGTACAACAGGGCAACGTGTTATGGAAGCTACAAGCTTAGAGGTTACACGTTTTCGCTCGGGTCCCCTTGGCGGGGATCAACAAATTGGCGCAATGATTGCCAATAATGATATGGATATGGTCATTTTCTTCCGTGACCCCTTAACAGCACAACCACATGAGCCGGATGTTTCTGCACTTATCCGTCTTTGTGATGTTTACCAAGTGCCACTGGCAACAAATATGGGAACTGCAGAAATACTACTAAAAGGCCTACAAGAGGGCTTTGTGGATTGGAGACTGATTCAAGAAAGACGAGACTAAAAGACGTGAATTTAGAAAGGATGATTATCGAATGAGAAAGCTAAAAATCGGCATTACCTGTTATCCAACAGTTGGAGGCTCTGGTGTTATTGCAACAGAATTAGGAAAAATGCTTGCAGAGAGAGGGCACGAAATTCATTTCATCACCTCAAGCGTACCATTTCGATTGAATAAAATTTATCCGACCGTCTTTTTCCATGAAGTAGAAGTGAACAATTATTCAGTATTTCAGTATTCGCCGTATGATATTGCATTAGCGAGTAAAATGGCGGACGTGATTAAAGATGAAGGGTTAGACGTACTACATGTACATTATGCAATCCCACATGCCGTATGTGCGGTGCTAGCCCGAGAAATGAGTGGGCAAAATATTGGTATTGTGACAACACTCCATGGCACGGATATTTCCGTACTTGGACAGGATTCTACGCTGTCACAAGCTATCAAATATGGTATTGATAAGTCTGATATTGTAACTGCAGTTTCAGAGTCACTAAAAGAACAAACCTACGAACTTATTGATACTGTAAAGCCAATTGAAACGATTTATAACTTCGTGGATGAGCGTGTCTATCGTCCGCAAGATGCTGGTAACTTAAAAGAGCAGTTTGGCATTCAAGAAGATGAAAAAGTCATCATTCATGTTTCTAACTTCCGTAAAATTAAGAACCTCCCTCATATTATTGATGCGTTTATGAAAATCCGAGGAAATATAAAAGCGAAGCTATTGTTAGTAGGGGATGGACCCGAAAAGCATCGCGTGATGGATCAAGTAAAAGAAAGCCCGTATGTCAAGGACGTCTTATTTTTAGGTAAACAAGAAAATTTAGATGAATTGTACGCTATTAGTGATCTGAAGCTATTACTGTCACAACAGGAATCTTTTGGACTTGTATTGCTTGAAGCAATGGCTTGTGGTGTGCCATGTATTGGTACGACCGTTGGTGGAATACCAGAAGTCATTGATCATGGTGTAGATGGCTATTTAGTGGAATTAGGCGATACGGATGCTGTAGCTGACTATGCTGTACAGTTATTGAACGATGAAGATAAGCTACTTCGTTTCCGCGAAGCAGCGATGCGAGCAGTTAGTGAAAAATTCCACTCATCTAAAATTGTCGAGCAGTATGAACAACTGTATGAAAAGGTTGCTGAAAAAAACCATGCAAAACAATAAAGAATGGCAAGCTGCTTTCTCAGTTATTGAACAATTAGAGGAAGCAGGCTTTGAGGCAGTTGTCGTAGGCGGAGCTGTGCGAGACGCCCTATTAAATCGTCAAGCACATGATGTAGACGTAGCGACAAATGCATTGCCACAAGAAGTTAAAACTGTTTTTAATCGTACCGTTGATATTGGTATTCAACATGGCACCGTGCTAGTTCTTGAGCCAACAGCACCAGTTGAAGTTACAACGTATCGCACAGATGGAGAGTATACTGATCATCGAAGACCAGAGGAAGTCCATTTTGTAAGGTCCCTGAAAGAGGATTTACAGCGCCGTGATTTTACGATGAATGCAATAGCTATGCGTCGAGATGGCACGTTTGTAGATTATTATAATGGGCAGCGTGATATTGAGGCTGGCGTTATTCGAGCAGTAGGAGAAGCAAAAGTGCGTTTTGCTGAGGATGCCTTACGAATGCTAAGGGCTGTGCGTTTTTCAGCACAGCTTGGCTTTACGATCGAAGCTGAGACACTTCAGGCAATACAGGAAAAGGCTTCAGATATTGCCTGGGTTGCCAAAGAGCGCATTAAGGCTGAACTTGATAAGCTGTGGGTAGGGAAAGATGTTTATAATGGCATTAAAAAGCTTGAAGAAAGTGGCTTAGTGTCCTATTTGCAAGGTGACTTCCAAGTCGAACAATGGCAAGGCTTTTCTGTACAAAATGCAACTTGCGGTTGGGCGTATTTTGCTCTTATACAAGGTGACCAATGGCAGGAAGTGTTGCGTGCCTATCGTTTATCGAATAAGGAAATGGCATTTGTTAAGGCTGTTTTAGGTGCGTTCCATGCGTTACAAAAGGGCTGGACAAGTATGGACTATTTTACGTATTCGCTAGAGGAGCTCGAAGCGGCACAATACTTTGCACAGTTGAAAGAGCTAATGAACCACTCGCAGCAAAGCATACGGGAGGTTCAGGCAAGCTTACCTATAAGACATCGCCAAGAACTTGTAGTGAATGGAATGGATTTATTGCAATGGTCAGGACAAAAACGGGGACCATGGTTAAAAGAAGCTTTACAATTAATTTTAACGGCCGTTGTGAATGGGGAACTTACTAATGAGCAAAACCACATTAAGGATTGGTTTGAGCGCGAGTATGACCTTAAAGGATAAATAGTTGATTATATAATGAAAATAGTGCAAGTGACAAAAAGTGACCATTTAAATTACGTCATTACAAGGTCACTTGCTTTATCTTTTTATTAGCATTTTGAGTGAAAACTAGAAACGATTTATACATAAACAAAATTTCAATCAAGGTGGGGTGGATGATGATTGACCATCTAATAGGAGAGAGAGTTATACTGAGAGAGTTAGAGCAACACGATTGGAAAGCTGTACATGAATATGCATCGCAACCAATTGTTTGCCAATATCAACCATGGGGTCCTAATTCCGAAAAAGAGTCATATGAGTTTGTCACGCAAGTAATGTTGGAAGCTACAAACATGCCAAGAAGTCGCTTTGTTTTTGCTGTTATGGAAAAGGAACGGTTAATCGGTGCTGGGGAAATTAATATTCCAGATTTTACGAATAGACAAGGTGAGATTGGCTATATTATTCACCCAGACTATTGGGCAAAGGGGTATGCTACAGAAGTATCGAAGCTACTAATTGAATTTGGATTTAGTACATTAAATTTACACCGTATTTTTGCAACTTGTGACCCGAGAAATTTAGGCTCTGCAAAAGTGTTAGAAAAAATCGGCATGACTCAAGAAGGTAAAATACGACAAGATTTGTTATTAAGAGATGGCTGGCGAGATTCCCTTTTATACAGTATTTTAAAGCATGAATGGTAAATCTTATTGCATCTCTTGCTAACGAGACAAGTTCGTTATAGATGATATATTTGAAATGCCATTGTTGTGATTAGGTGCAATGAAGAAAAATACTAAAGGATTGGTTTGAGTATGAGTATGTCCATGAAGGATGAAATTTTAAAAAGATTATTAGCAGCTAGCGGTGAGGCAGTTTCAGGACAAGACTTGGCAGATTCACTAGGGGTGTCACGTACTGCTATTTGGAAGCATATGCAGACGTTACAGGAGGAAGGCTACACTTTTGAAACGGTTAAGAAAAAAGGCTATGTGTTAACTGGTGTGCCGAATAGCTTAAGTCCAACACAATTAGAATTATTTTTAAAAACAGAGCGGTTAGGACGACAAATTCACTATTTTGATGTCGTGGATTCTACACAAATAATTGCGCATAAGCTAGCACAAGAAGGTGCCCCAGATGGAACGATTGTTATTGGTGAAGAACAAACGGCAGGGCGCGGTCGCATGTCTAGACCATGGGAATCAGCAAAAGGTACAGGTATTTGGATGACCATTATTTTACGACCCGATGTATCACCACAGCAAGCTTCTTCATTTACACTTGTCGTTGCCGTTGCAGTTACAATGGCCATTAAAACATTATATAAACATGTAGAGCCTGCAATAAAATGGCCAAATGATTTACTGATAAACGGAAAAAAATGTACGGGGATTTTAACAGAAATGCAGGCAGAGGCAGACCTTGTACAAGCATTACTTGTCGGGATTGGTATCAATGCTAACCAGCAAGAAAAAGATTTTTCTCCTGACATCGCAAATATTGCCACATCGCTACGCATAGCTGCAGGAGAAGAAATTAATCGTGCTGCACTTGTCGCAACGATTTTACAATATTTAGAGCAGTTTACTGAGCTATTCGTAAAAGAGGGCTTCTCCAGTATTAAAGAGCTATGGGAGCAAATGTCATGCACAATAGGACAACGTATCGAAGTGACGACTTTACGAGAACGTTTTGAAGGCATTGCTAGCGGCATTACAGATGAAGGTGTGCTACAGCTAACATTAAATGATGGTACAATTCGAACAATTTATTCGGGGGATATTAAAATTTTATAAAAAATTAAATTACTCGACATTGCTTTTAGAAACAGGGGTAAAAGTTAACTCTAGCGAAAAGCGACCGTTGTACCGGCCATGCCATCAACGGCATAGCAAAAAAGAGTTAGATTGATTGCAATCAATCTAACTCTTTTTCTATTTTATCCCAGCATCTTGTTATCATTTTAGAGATAATGCTATATCTCCATGTAAAAGTGAAACGCTTAGCTGATTTTCTCCTGCAAGGAGCTGAGAAACCTTACTATTTTGCGAACTATCATTTACTGAAATATCTCCGAAGCTTGTATTCAATTCGAAACCTACATCACTTTTTTTATTGTCTAAGTGTAGCAAAGTATCTCCAAAGCTAGAGGTGATGTTGGATTGACCGTTCAGTGTCCCATTAATAGTAATATCCCCATGTTCACTTTCAACAACAAGACCGCTACTTTTAAATTGCTTGAGTGTTAAATCACCGAAAGACTGAGTAATCTCCGTTTTTTCTCCTGCAATATTCTTCAGTAGAATATCTCCATAATCTTCATTAAGGCTTAATTGCTTGTAATCGAATCCTTTAAGCGTTGTATCGCCAAAATTACTGTCAATAACTATGGAATTTAATTTTGTATCTTTTGGAACAGTAATTTTTATGGAAGGTGATTTGAATGTCCCGATGCCAATCGTCATACCGCTTTTTCTTTTACTTTTCGTTTCAACTGTCAAAGTGCCATCTTTCATACTATAAGTTACGTCCGTATTTTTCATAACGTTTGTTTCTAATGTATAGCTATCTGACTGAAGTATTTCAACATCCCCGTAGTCATTGTTTATGTGTAAATCTGTAAATGCTTCAAGTGCATAAAAATTATTTTCGAGCCCATTTTTAGCTGGGACAGTGAAGCCATTATCTTCTTTTATGATAAACCATCTTCCTCCAGAGGAAAAACCAATTACGGCAAGTAAAATACCTAAAGTAATCATACTAAGCGCAATGAGCTTGTATCGCGAAATCATCTAAAATCCCCCTTTACGCTTTTTTGTAATTTTACGGAATAAACTTGCCAATACTTCCACACAAACAAGACCAATTTTCTTAATCAAGCGTGCTACGGCAGGGAAAAGTAAAACACCCAATCCTGTTACAATTAGTCCTATTCCCATAAAGAGCAATGCTGTTGGCCAGTGCTCTGTTAAAACAAAGAAGCCTGCAATGAGTGCCACAACACCGCCTAAAAAGATGCTTAGAACTGTTGCAACAATCGCCACAACAACGCTAAAAATGACTGCTCCAACCGATATCATAAGTGCTACCGCAACTGCTAGTATTGGTAAAGATAATGGTGCCGACAATATTGCAAGAATAATGAGCCAAATAGCGGTCATATTTTTCTTTGTAGAAGCGGGTGTTGCATCTAAATCCTTTAAAGCAAAGTCAGCCATTATTTGTGAAGCAACAACAGAGGGAGAACCTAGTTGTGAAATGACTTGCTGCTCATTTTCTGCGCCTGCTTCATCAAAATACTCTTCATAATAGACAAGCGCAGCATTTAGCTCATGCGCAGGAAGCCGACTTAATTTGCCTCGTAGCTTTTTTAAATAGCTTACTCTATCCATCTAATTTCCCTCCTAAAAGTACACAGTCAACTTTTTGCTTATACATTTGCCACTCCTGTAAAAGCTCTAGCAATCGTATACGCCCTTGCTCGGTTATTTGATAATACCGTCTATTTCTCCCTTGGTAGGGCTGGTCATATGTTGTTAGGTAGTTTGCTTTTTGTAAACGGCGTAAAACCGGATACAGCGTTGATTCGGATATATCCATCACAGATTGTACCTGCTGTGTTAATGAGTAGCCGTATGCATCTTCCTTATCAACAATCGCAAGTACACAAGCATCGAGTAATGCGGAGCCTAGCTGAAATGTCATCTTTCCACCTCACATTCAATTACCTATACAAGGTTTTATATTATATGCTGTATAGTATGCTGATAGTATATGACGTATAATATGTGTTTGTCAATTTTTGTGAAAAAAATGTTCGGACGAAATACTAGGGGACGTCCATTGCTAGAAAAAAATATTTGAAGATTAATTGGAATCTGTTATAGTAGTGCTGAAGGGCAGTATCCTTTGTGAACGGCACCTTCAAAAGCAATTTACAAATTACAACAAATATCTGCCTTGATCTTTATAGACAGGGACGGAAGAAAACGATGCGTTCAAAATTTAACTTGATTCAGTAGAAATAGCCTAACTATAAAAGTTGAAATGGCTGGTTTCTATTTGTTTAAATGAAGTTAAAACCTCATCGTCATGTCACGGATTTTTAGTTGCATAGCAAACAAAATCCTGCTGGTATGTTAACAACAATGAGGTAAAACGGTTCTGAACGAACACATGACCTTTCTGTCCATTTTAAGGAATAGAAAGGTCTTTTTGTTTTTTTCCTTAAAAAAAGGAGGACTACACAATGAAGACGACATCAGATTTTTTAAAAATGAAAGCAGCAGGAGAGAAAATCGTCATGTTAACAGCGTACGATTACCCTTCCGCAACATTTGCAGAAGAAGCAGGCGTTGAAATGATTCTCGTAGGGGATTCGCTTGGAATGGTAGTGCTTGGTTATCCTTCAACGATGCCAGTTACCGTAGCGGATATGGTTCACCATGCAAAAGCTGTCCGTCGCGGGGCAAAAAATACGTTTGTTATCGTGGATATGCCATTTGGGTCTTATCAAGGTGATATTAACGACACTTTAAAAACTGCGGTATCTATGATGCAGGAGACTGGTGCAGATGCTCTTAAGCTAGAGGGGGCGGGGGATGTACTGCCGGTTATTAGTAAATTAACATCAGCAGGGATCCCGGTCGTTGCGCACTTAGGCTTGCAACCGCAATTAGCAGGAGTGCTTGGGGGCTATAAGGTACAAGGGAAGACAGCCGAACAGGCAAAACAACTTATTGAGGATGCCAAAAAGTGTGAAGCTGCGGGCGCTTGTGCAATTGTATTAGAATGTATTCCACACCAGCTAACAGAGCTAGTTTCCGCTGCACTAATTATTCCTACGATTGGCATTGGCGCTGGACTTGAAGCAGATGGACAAGTGTTAGTTTTCCATGACATGCTTAGCTATGGATCACATCATGTACCAAAATTTGTGGAACGTTATGCCGATATGGGAAGTGAAGCAAGTAGTGGTATTGCTAATTTTGTAAATGCAGTGAAGACTGGGACATTCCCTACATTAAACCACTCCTTCACGATGAAGGATGAAGCCTTGGATCAGTTATACGGAGGCGTTAAATAAATGAAAGTCATCACGACAATCGAAGCACTAACTGCAGAAATTCAAACAGCTAAGAAAGCGCAAAAAACAATTGGTTTAGTGCCAACGATGGGTTATTTGCATGAAGGCCATTTAACATTAGCGTCAAAAGCACGTGTAGAAAATGACCTTGTTGTTATGAGTATTTTCGTTAATCCGACGCAATTTGGTCCAAACGAGGACTTTGAAAGTTATCCTCGTGATTTAGAACGAGACACGGCTTTAGCACGATCTGTAGGTGTAGATATTGTTTTTGCACCAAGTGTTGAAGAAATATATCCGCATAATGGTGGTATTCGCATCTATGCAGGCGAGCAGGCAACAATTTTATGTGGCGCAAGCCGACCAGGGCATTTTGATGGCGTATTACAGGTCGTATCAATTTTATTTCACTTAACTCAGCCAACCCGTGCGTATTTCGGTCAAAAGGATGCACAGCAAGCGGCTATTATCGCTACGATGGTACGTGATTATCATTTCCCGTTAGAAATGCGTGTCGTGCCTATCGTACGTGAGGAGGATGGCTTAGCAAAATCTTCGCGCAATGTCTATTTGAATGCTAAAGATCGTAGTGAAGCACCGGCTATATATGAGGCTTTACAGCTTGCTAGAGATAGCTTTCTAGCAAATGGTGATGCAACTGGGGCACTGGCAAAAGCAAAGGCGCACATCACTGCACGCACACATGGAAAAATTGATTATATTGAATTATTGGCTTACCCAGACCTACTACCAGTAACAGCTCAAACGGAACAAGTCCTTTTAGCAGCTGCTGTCTATATCGGTCAAACGCGATTAATCGATAATTGTATCTTTAATGTGAAAGAAGGAAAATAACATGTTACGAATGATGATGAATAGCAAAATCCACCGTGCTACTGTAACGGAAGCGGATTTAAATTATGTAGGATCCATCACAATCGATGAGGATATTTTAGATGCAGTTGGTATGCTACCAAACGAAAAAGTGCATATCGTAAATAATAATAATGGTGCTCGCTTTGAAACTTATATTATTGCAGGTGAGCGTGGCTCAGGTGTTATTTGTGTAAATGGTGCAGCAGCGCGCCTTGTACAACGCGGAGACATCGTCATTATTATCTCTTATGTTTATGTGGATAATGCAGAGGCAAAAGAACATAAACCAACTGTAGCGATTATGGGAGAAGGTAATACAATAAAAGAAATGATTGCCTACGAGCCTGAAGCAACTATATTGTAGTGCCAGTCACTCACACAATTCTGAAACAATTCTGAAATCAAGCAGCACTGCAAGTAGGAAAATTTATTATAACTAAGTAAAAATCCACGAAGACTTCTGCGGGAACAGCACACAATGTAAGACGCAACAGGCGACGCGATAGCGACGGTTGCTGCTTACAATGTGCCCGCGGAAAGCGAAGTGGATTTTTACGCTTTTAGAAGCCTATGTTTTGCTAGTTGTCTATTTAAAAGTGCCAGTCACTCACACAATTCTGAAAAAATTTTGAAATCAAGCAGCACTGCAAGTAAGGAAATTTATTATAACTAAGTAAAAATCCACGAAGACTCCTGCGGGAATAGCACACAATGTAAGACGCAACAGGCGGCGCGATAGCGACGGTTGCGGCTTACATTGTGCCCGCCGGAAAGCGAAGTGGATTTTTACGCTTTTAGAAGCCTATGTTTTGCTAGTTGTCTATGTTAAAGTGTCAGGCACTTAAACAATTTTCAAACAATTTAGAGGAGTTTTATGGAAAAACATTAGCGAAAAAGCGTTTTCTTTCATCCAAGATGGTGGAAGGATGACCAGCGCGATGAATTTATGATAAAATTCATCTATCTAATGTGAACTGTGAGTTGAGATGTATGATGGAAAGTCAAAAGTATGCAATTGTTGATTTGGAGACGACAGGTCATTCTCCAGCAAATGGTGACCGTATGATTCAAATTGCCATTGTAATTATGAAGGATTGGGAAATAGAACGAACTTATTCAAAATTTATTCATCCAGGTAAATCTATTCCGTCCTTTATTCAAGATTTAACGCATATTACGGACGAGGATGTCAAAGATGCCTTGCCGTTTGAGGCACATGCGGACTACATATATGAATTGATTGCCGATTGTGTTTTTGTCGCGCATAATACCGATTTTGACTTATCCTTTTTACAAGCAGAATTCAAACGAGCTGGTTTACCGAAATGGCATGGTAAGAAAATGGATACGGTAGAGCTAGCAAAAATTTTATTCCCTATGTCACTTAGTTTTAAGCTAGGTGATTTAGCAGCGGATTTAAATATTGAACTTGAAAATGCACATAGAGCGGACGATGACGCACTTGCAACAGCTGAGCTTTTTAAACGTAGTTGGAATGAGCTTCTAAACCTTCCGCAGCTAACGCTTGAACAAATGCATAAACGCTCGTTCCGTTTAAAATCTAATTTATCCCAGCTTTTCTTTGAGGCACTACAAATAAAACGCCATCAAAGTTCGACTGATGAACATATTACCTACTATCGCAATTTTGCGATTTGTGATGGTCGTCAAAAACAGGTTTTTAAGCCGGAACTAGCACCTTATCCTCAAACGGCAAAAGACAAAGAAGCAATGATGACAAAGGCTATGCCTAACTTCGAGCAACGACCTGCTCAATTTGCAATGATGGATACGATTTGGCAAGCATTAAACACGAAAGAAGAATGTATTATCGAGGCTTCTACAGGCATCGGTAAAACGGTTGGCTATCTTTTACCTTGTATTTTATATGCACGAGCGCACAATAAAAAGATAGCGATTAGTACGTATACAGCACATTTACAGGAGCAGCTTGTCGAAGAGGAACTACCAAAAATCGAAAAAATTCTTGGCACAAAAGTAAATGTTGCTGTACTTAAAGGCATGCAACATTATATTGACCTCGCACGCTTTGAGCAGTGTATAGCATATGCAGATGAATCATATGACGATACCTTTACAATTTTACAATTGCTAGTATGGCTGACAAAAACCCAAACAGGTGTGTTAAGTGAACTTAATGTTTCTGGTGGAGGACAGCTATTTTTAGAAAAAATCCGCAAAATACCTGATGAAAAATCGACAAAAGGCTTTGATTTCTACGAGCAAGCATTAAAAAATAGTGCAACAGCGGATTGCATCGTGACGAATCACTCGATGGTAATTAGTGATTTAGTTCGTCAAACGCCAATTTTTACACAAATCGATGGTTGGATTATTGACGAAGCCCATCAAGTTATTCAAGCAGCTATGCAACAGGATGAAACGGTCTTTTCGTATACACAATGGAAATATGTTTTTGGCCAAATTGGTACAATGGAAGAAACAGCTCTCTTTCAGCAATTTAGTCAGGCTGCCAAGAAGAAGCAGCGCATTCCGATGCAAAGCTTACAGCAACTAGATAAACAATTTATACGTCTACAGCGTGTATTTGACGAAACAATCCAGCGTGTAGTACAAAAAGTACAACAGCAAATTAAAGGCAAACAAACAAGTAGCAAGTGTACACTGTTTTTAGAGGATGTATTACTTGCAAAAGAGCCACTTTTACAAGTAAGCAAACTATTACAGCAATGGCTAGACCTTGCAGTAGAAGCTGGCAAAGCTTTTGAAAATAATATTGAGCAATTAGACAAAAATGAAGTATTTATATTATCCGAGTGGCATTATTGGATTCGTGAAATGAAGCTAAGAATTGCTGAATGGGAGGAAATTTTCCTTTTACCACAGGATGATAATTCAGTGTGGTTTGAGTTTGATTTGCGCAGTGTACCAGGGAGTCTACATGTTTATAAAAAGCCAGTAAATGTCACACCAATAATTGAAAAGGTACTTGCACCACTCCGTAATCAAGCAAGTATCGTCTGGACTTCAGGAACATTAACTGTACCAGGCAATGAACGTTTTATTACACGTCAGCTTGGTATTTCAGACAGTGTGCATGTCGTACAGTTACAGGCACCTCCTTCGTATTATGCAGGTGCAAAGGCGTTTATCGTCACAGATATGCCGGACATTCAAAAAGTTACACAGGCGGAATATATTGAGGCAGTTGCGCACGCCATTACACGTACAGTTCGCATGACAGAAGGCCGCTGCTTTGTCTTATTTACTGCACAAGATATGCTGCGAAAAACAGTTGAACTAATACAAGATAGTGAACTACTCGATGACTATATGCTCTTTGCACAAGGTGTTACAGGTGGTAGTCGGATGCGTATTCTCAAATCGTTTCAGAAATTTAGCCAGGCAGTGTTATTTGGAACAAATAGCTTTTGGGAAGGAGTAGACGTCCCAGGTGACGCACTATCTTCCGTAATCGTTGTACGCCTGCCATTCTCTTCTCCAGAGGAGCCAGTGTTCAAGGCACGTGCCAAACACCTTACAATGCAAGGGCGCAACTCATTTACAGAGCTGTCTTTACCTGAAGCGATTATGCGTTTTAAGCAAGGTTTTGGCCGATTAATCCGTTCTTCGCAAGATAAGGGCGCATTTATTGTGTTAGATCGTCGTATTAGCTCAAAATCGTATGGAAAAGAATTTATTGATGCATTACCACCGATAGATGTGAGAAAACTACAATTACCAGAGCTTTTAAAAGAATTAAGTAATTGGCAAAAATAATAAAAGTCCCTTTTAGCATTATGCTAGAAGGGATTTTTAATAATTGGTGCAAAGAGGTGGCTTTTTCATTGTCATTAAAGTGCCTGCAATAGACCATAACAGCAAGAATGAGGACGAAATGACTGTTGAACCCCTGTTAAGATGATATCTATCACGTATAGGGGGATTAAATATGACGACAATAAAAACATTCAATGCGTTACATGCCACACAAGATTTATTATTATTAGGGAATGCCTGGGATTTACTATCTGCATTAACACTAGAAAAAGCAGGATTTAAAGCAATTGGTACTACAAGCTGGGGAATTGCGAATTCGCTCGGTTATGCAGATGGAGAATGTATAGATTTTAATAGACATTTAGCTATAATTAAAGCGATTACGGATAATGTAAATATCCCAGTTTCAGCAGATATTGAGGCAGGGTATGGCAGCGATACGAAAACAATTTTGGATAATGTATTAAGAACAGCCGATATTGGTGTAGCAGGTATCAATATTGAGGATTCACTAAAACAACAAAAAGGACTAAGAAATATGAATGAACATTGCTCCCTATTAGAAAAAATGAGAACAATGTTAGATCAGCATGGCTATAAAGACTTTTTTATTAATGCAAGGACAGATACATATTTTCAATTAGAGCAGCCATTTTTGGAAACAATGACAAGAGCAAAGGCATATGTGGACAGTGGTGCTAGTGGAATTTTTATACCAGGGCTGATAGATCATGAAGAAATAAAAGAAATTACTTCAGCTATAGATGCTCCCATTAATTTAATGTCGTTACCAGGTTTAACGAATTGTCAAACGCTACAAGAATTAGGCGTTAAACGTTTTAGCTTTGGCAATGCATTATCAGATACAATCATTGCTTATTTGACAAAAAATGCGACACAGTTAGTCGAGACGAGAGATACATCATTTTTATATGAAAAATAGCTGAAGCAAGGAGGCATTTAATGGACAGTACCATAAATCTTTCATTTGATGAAATGTGGGAGAAAATAATGGCTTGTGATCGAACTTATGATGGATTATTTTTTACGGCAGTGAAAACGACAAAAATATATTGTCGTCCCTCGTGCAGATCAAGAAAACCGAAAAAAATAAATGTAGCATTTTACGATGATATAACAAAGGTTGAGCAAGCAGGCTTTCGTGCTTGCAAACGGTGTCAACCTGAAGTTGAGCACTCTCCACATGCGCAACTTATCAAAGCGGTTACATCATTTTTAATGAAAGAATACAAGCAATCGCTTACATTGCAGCATATTGCCAATCATGTTGGGATAAGCCCATTCCATCTTGAACGATTATTTAAACAAGCAACGGCTGAAACCCCACGAACTTATTTAGAAAAAATAAGAATTGATAAAGCAGCACATTTACTAAAGAGTACGAATTTAACCATTTTAGAAATTTGCTTTGAAACTGGTTTTCGCAGTTCTTCTAATTTTTACAAAGTTTTTCGTCGCCAAAAAAATTGCTCTCCTACTGAATATCGAAGCCTTCAATATAAGGAGCTATGAATATGAAACAGTCAGATGAAAAATGCCACATCGAGCTAAGTACGCCAATGCTATTTAATTATGATGAATGCTTATTATTTTTAGCTAGATCCGATCAAGAAATACTGCATACGATAAAAGATAAAATTTTATACAAATTACTAAAAATTAATAATGAATTCATCCTATGTAAAATTGGCTATAGCGCACAAAAGATTCAGGTTCACTTTCCACTCAAAACGCCTTCCAAAGCTGCTGTTGAACAAGTGATAGCTTATATAAGGGAATGGTTCGACTTAGATCGAAACTTGGCGCCTTTTTATAACATGGCACAACAAGATGCTATTTTGCAGCAACCTGTAAAAAAATATTATGGATTACGGATAATAGGTATTCCTGATTTATTTGAAGCACTTGTATGGGCGATTATCGGACAACAAATAAATTTAACATTCGCCTATACACTAAAAAAACGATTTGTTGAACATTTTGGTGAAAGTGTGACGTATAAAGGGGAAACCTATTGGGTATTTCCAACATGTGAAAAAATCGCGTCTTTAGAAGTAGAAGATGTACAAGCATTACAATTTACTGTTCGAAAAGCCGAATATATAATTACAATTGCACAAGCGATGGCAAGTGGTGAATTAAATAAAGAAAAATTGTTGAAGGAACAAAATCGTACGAGCATGAAGAAATTTCTTATGGCAATAAGAGGAGTTGGAGCATGGACTGCGGATTATGTCCTAATGAAATGTTTTCATGATCCAACCTCGTTTCCGATTGCAGATGTAGGGCTTCATAATGCCTTGAAAATGCAACTAGCATTAGATCGAAAACCGACAATAGATGAATTAAAAGAGTTTGAAGCACAATGGCAAGGGTGGCAAGCATATGCAACCTTTTATTTATGGAGGTCATTATATGACAAAGTATAAATTGGATTACAATTCTCCTATCGGTATTATAGAAATTATAGGAAGTGATGAAGCTGTTTGTTCAATTATGTTTTCCGAGCGACAACAAATAATAAATATCCAAAATGATTCAACACCGAAAATTTTACTTGATTGCCTAAAGCAATTGGATGAATATTTTCAAGGACAACGTTTTACTTTTACTTTTCCATATAGCGTTGAAGGCACCAACTTTCAAAACCGAGTATGGCAAGCATTGACTAATATAGGATACGCTGAAATAGGGACTTATAAAACGATTGCCATGTCAATTGGCAATGAAAAAGCGATAAGAGCTGTTGGCAATGCAAATGGCAAAAATAAACTAAGCATTGTTATTCCATGTCATCGTATTATTGGCTCAAATGGAACTTTAACTGGTTATGCTGGCGGTTTATGGCGGAAAGAATGGTTACTTCAGCATGAAAAGTCATTTCATAAAGGTAAATAACGAGTACTAAATATTAAGCGCTAATAAATTTATTATTGCTTTTTGTATGCTCTTTTGCAGTTATGGACTAGCAAAGCGTACCTTTGTATAAAAAAACAGTTATTGCGAAAAATAAGACCGTCATTATGAGTGTTGTAAATAACTTACATGACACATTGGCCAATGGTCAGTTTGCCATTAGTCATAGCAAAGTGTTGCATTTTACAATGGTGAAGGTTTACCTTTGCCAAACATGTGATTTGCTTCGCCACACTATAGAAGAAAGGAGGTACTACGAATGGGTGTATTATATAGGATTGCCTTAGTTCTCGTAATTATTGGTGCAATTAACTGGGGACTAATAGGATTTTTTAGATTTGATTTAGTCGCCTATTTATTTGGTGGACAAACAGCGGTATTGTCTAGATGGGTATATGCGCTTGTCGGACTAGCTGGACTTGTATCAATTCCAATTCTCATGAAGCGTTTGGATGAGGATGCGGACTTCGATCCACATACTCGTATTAATAGCAATCCGAGTTATGGTATGGAGGCAGGGGAAGAAGCAGATTTCACAGATGTTCCAAAAACGAACAAAAAAGATATAAATAACAAGAAAAAGTAAGCACTAAAAAACTGATGGCCAAGTTGGTACATCAGTTTTTTAGTAACAAATAGCCGTCTCATATGCACAGTGAGACGGCTTGTATTTCTAGTCGTTATTACTAGGAAAAGCAAAGGATGATGCAGATTCTGTAGTATCTTCAAACCACTTTTCGGAAATTGTTTTAGCTTTCGTAAAGAAGCGGACTTGGTCTGGTCCAAACATATGACCTTCACCAAATTTTGAACGTTTCCAGCCCCCAAAATTATGGTAGCCGACAGGTATTGGGATAGGCACGTTTACGCCAACCATACCCACTTCAATTTCAGAAGTGAATTTACGAGCGGCTGCTCCATTATTTGTAAAGATAGTTACGCCGTTTCCTAACTCGTGATTATTAATTAAATCAATAGCTTCCTCCAATGTTTGCACACGTACGACATTACGAGCAGGTCCGAATACTTCCTGCTCATAAATCTCCATACCTGGTTTTACGTGATCCAATAATGTTGGGCCTAAATAAAAACCATTAGATTTTTTCGAAATTTCTGGTTGACGACCATCGCACACGATAGTAGCACCTTCTTTAAGACTGCGTTCAATAAAGCCGATGATGGCATCTTTCGATTATTGAGTAATAACAGGACCAAAATCAACTTCTTGGTCAGTATAAGGTCCTACTTTTAAAGCTGCAATTTTATCAGCTAATATTTTTACAAGCTTTTCAGCTGTAGTTTCGCCAACTGGAATGATTGTAGAAATGGCCATACATCGTTGTGATGCAGCACCATAAGCTGCACCTAAAAAGGCATTTGCAACTTGTTCTAAATCTGCATCAGGCATAACAACCATATTGTTTTTGCCTCCACCTAATGCTGTGACACGTTTCCCATGTTTAGAGCCTGTTGCATAAATATATTCAGCAACGGGTGTTGATCCGACAAATGAAATAGCCTCAATGGAAGGATTCGTTAAAAGCTCATTGACTGTATCCTTGTCACCATTAATGACTGTCCAAATCCCATCTGGTAAACCTGCTTCCTTCCAAAGCTCTGATAAAAAGAGTGCAGAGCAAGGAACACGCTCAGACGGTTTTAAAATAACGGCATTCCCTACAGCAACTGCCATACTTGTAATAGCAAGTGGAACCATCACGGGGAAATTAAAAGGGGAAATCGCTGCAACAACGCCAAGTGGTGCTTTTGCAGAATATGCATTAATATTCCCACCTACATTAACTGAATATTCGCCTTTTACTAAATGAGGGGCATTGATTGCCAAGTCAACAGACTCTAAGCCTCTTGTAATTTCACCTTTGGCATCTTCAATCGTTTTCCCGCTTTCTGTACAAATCAAGTCGATTAATTCATCCATGCGTGCTGTTAGTAATTGCCGAAACTTCAGCACAATTTCAGCACGTTTCCCAACGGAAAGTCCGCGCCAAGCTGGAAATGCATTTTTAGCACTAACGATTGCCGCTTGCACTTCTTCTTTTGTTGCAAGAGGGACACGTGCAATTACTGCTCCTGTACTAGGGTTATATACATTAGAAAAGTTCCCACTTTTGCCAACGACAATTTCCCCATTAATAAAATGCCCTAATTCTTTTACGCCTGTATTCGTTACCATTCTAAACATTCCTCCTTCAATTCTAGCAATGATGAACTATTCAATTTATAGCAATACTACTAAAACTTATTTCCAGTTATTAAAGCTGCGCTTATTTGCAACAGATGGCGTTTACTCCATTATTACTTTATATGAATAGCTTAATTGTTTTAGAAGGACAATATATTGATTGAAAATTCAGATATAAATATTGAAAGGAGTACCATACTACAAACTACAATTAATGATGTGTTAACACATCCTCTATTAAAAAAGCTAAGTAGAGATTTGTTTTTGTAAATGGATTTGTTAAATCCATATCTAAAAGCACTTCTATTTTTTTAATTTTGTAAAGGACGGTATTACGATGTATAAATTGTCGTTCGCTAATTTTACTCGTACTGCCATTTTCCTCAAGAAAAATGCGTAAAAATGCTACATAATCCGTGTTGTGTAGCTCATCGTAGCGATGTAATTGACCTAATATATCTTGGCTAAAGGATTGCATTAATGGTTGGTTTTGAACGGCCATAATAATTTGATAGGCGCCAATATCTTTATATTTGTATAGGAATCGGTTGTTATGAAGCTGAGCTAATTGAATAACAGTTAATGATTCTTCATAGCTTTTACGTATATTTTCGTGCTCTTTTTGATAGTTTCCTTTACCGATAATCATATCGAGGGTGCCATTTTTTTGTTTAATTTTATCATAGATTTCTTCAACAATTTTCGAGAAGGGGATGTTCGGTGTATTGATTTGTGCCCTATCAATTAAAAAAATGAGGTGATTTTTATACTTTAGTTTTAAAAACCGTTTATAGCGATGTTGAAATGCAAATTGGACCATGACCTCATATCTGTCAATGCTAGACTGGGAGCCTATCGTTGAGCAAGTGATGATGGCAAGCTCTCTACCTTGTGGGAATCCGAGTTGCGCTAGTTGTTCTTTTGTCGTGTCCATATGTTTTTTATAGTGAAAAAGTAAATTATAAAGGACCTTTTCTTCGATGGAATGCTCTTGATGATGGTTCGCAATAAATTGAAAAGTAGTTTTTAATAAATCAGCTATTCGACAATGCCAAGGCATTTGAAAAACAGGGAAATTATGCTCGTTAGCAAAAGTAATGATCGACTGTGGAATAGCAGAAATATAAGGGCCTATGTTAATAATAAAGCCTGCTACTTTTTTTGCGTAAGCTAACTTAACGAGTTGTTCTAAGGAATCTTCTTGCTGTGATAAGTTAATACCTGTAGTGACGACTAGTTCATTTGGTCGGCAAAACATAATTAAATCAATGCTTTCTACTACGTTTATACCGGTAACTCTGCGATGTGCTCCACTTTGTCCAGCTACTAATGTCAGCATAGGGAATTGAACTCCCTCCACAATTTTGCGAATCGTTCCCATAGTTTCCCCCCTTAATATGAACATAACTTACCATATATCATGTGCAGATGCACATATTTTTTTAGTTTTATATCCATATCTCGTAAATTTTATCTAATTTAGAATGTTTATTAACTACTGTGAAAGAGAGGACTTGCATATGTATAAATGTAATAGTAGACGATTGCAAGATTCAATTGAACAATTTAGTCAGTTTGGGGCTACTATAAACGGTGGCGTAACACGTTTGTCTCTTTCGAATGAGGATGTTTTAGCTAGGGATTATTTTTGCAAGTGTTGCGAGGAATTAGGTATGGAAATCAAGGTGGATGATATGGCCAATATCTATGCCCTTCTACCAGGAAAAAAAGAAGTTCCTCCAATTGTCATGGGATCACATTTAGATTCTGTTGAAAAGGGTGGCAAGTTTGATGGTGTTTTAGGTGTTTTAACAGCTTTAGAAGCGATTAGAACATTGAAGGACAACGATGTAGAGCTAGATGTACCATTAATGATTGTTAATTTTACAAATGAAGAAGGTGCTCGCTTTGATCCAGCGATGATGAGCTCAGGCGTAATTGCTTCAAAATTTGAGAAGGACAAAATGCTACAGTCGGTTGATAAAAATGGCATGTCCTTTCAAGAGGCATTAAAAGCTAGTGGTTATGAGGGTGACCCGCAGCATCGTTTAAAAGAAGCACTCGCTTATATCGAACTCCATATTGAACAAGGGCCAGTACTAGAAGCGAAGCAATTAGAAATTGGCGTTGTCCAAGGTGTACTTGGAATGGTATGTTATGAAATTACTATCACAGGTGAATCTAATCATGCTGGCACGACCCCGATGTCAATGCGCAAAGATCCGATGATTGTTGCAGCAAAAACAATGTTGTCTTTACATGAACAGCTTGGGGAAATTGACGAACAATTAGTGTTTACGTTTGGACGAATGAATGTTTTCCCTAATATTCATACCGTTATTCCAAATAAAGTGACATTTACAATTGATTCGCGTCATCAAAAGCCTGATGTAATGCAAAGAGTTGTAGAGATTTTGAATGCCTTACCGACAGAGGATATGGGTTGCCGCATACAGCCAGTTAAACTGTGGGGTAGAGATACGGTAATGTTTGATACACAAATTTGTGATGAAATCGAAATGTCATGCCAGCGCTTTGGTTATAGTGCTCATCGAATGTTTAGTGGTGCAGGACATGATGCGCAATATATAGCTAGTATGATTCCTTCAGCAATGATTTTTGTACCGAGTATTCATGGTAAGAGTCATTGCGAGGAGGAGGAAACATCGTTTGAAGATTGCGCAAAAGGAGCAGATGTACTACTTGAAACGGTACTAACAATGCAAACGAAATTTAGTATAGGGGCATCGTATACGTTAAATTAATTTTACTAGAATATTAATAGATAAGTACATTTGACCATGACGGACTCAGCTGTGCTAAGTGCAAGTTAAATTTTTATGGTGATTTTGCAAACTATCAGGCTACTAGAATAGATTCAACATAATTTACTTGAATTGACACGAAAGGTGAGGGATAGCATGAAAAAAATCATTCAAGGTGGACGAGTAGCAACTGCTTCAGATGTGTACGAGGCAGATATTCTTATAGAAAATGGAAAGATTGTACAAATTGGCAAAAATTTATCCGTAGAAGGCGCAGAAATCATTGATGCTACAGGCAAATATGTTATGCCAGGAGGGATTGATCCGCATACACATTTAGATATGCCCTTTAACAATACAGTGACAGATGATGACTGGAAATCTGGTACGATTGCGGCGGCGTTTGGTGGCACAACAACCATTTTAGACTTTTGCTTAACGGCTGGTGAAAAGAAGCTTTCTACAGCTGTTGACAAGTGGCATGAAAAGGCAAAAGGGAAATCAGCAATTGATTATGGATTCCACTTAATGATTGGTGATTTAACGCCAGAGACAGAAGCGGAGTTACCGGTATTATTAGAGCAAGAAGGGATAACATCTGTAAAGGTCTTTATGGCTTATGCAAAGGAATTCCAAGCGACAGATCGCACGCTTTTTAAAGCTTTTAAAATTGCAAAAGATGTTGGCGCTACCGTTATGGTGCATTGTGAAAATGGCTCTGTAATCGACGAGCTTGTTGAAGAGGCGAGAAAAGCGGGACATAAAGAGCCTATTTACCACGCTCTTACTCGTCCAGCAGAGTTAGAAGGTGAAGCGACAAAACGTGCGATTGAACTAGCTCATTTAGCAGGCGCAACATTGTATGTTGTTCATGTTACTTGTAAAGAGGCGGTAGACGAAATTATATCTGCGCGTGAAAAAGGCTACGACGTGTATGGAGAAACATGTCCACCTTATTTAACTTTAGATCAGTCTGCATTAGCACAACCAGGCTTTGAAGGGGCGAAATACGTTTGGTCACCACCACTTCGTCCGAAATATCATCAGGAGCATCTATGGAATGCGCTAAAAGCGAAGCAATTACAAACAATTGGATCTGATCAATGCTCATTTAGCTTTAACGGTAAAAAACAATTAGGATTAAATGATTTTTCAAAAATTCCGAATGGTGGACCGTTTATTGAAGACCGCTTTAGCATCTTATATTCAGAAGGTGTCGCAAAGGGCAAAATATCAATAAATGAATTTGTCGATATGATTTCGACGAGTGCCGCAAAAATCTTCGGTCTATTCCCTCAAAAAGGGACAATTGCAATTGGCTCAGATGCTGATATTGTTATTTTCGATCCGGATGTAAAACGCGAAATTTCCGCTAAAACACATCATATGAATGTCGATTATAACGCGTATGAAGGCTGGGAAGTTACTGGTGAACCAATTTCTGTCCTTGTACGTGGTGAATACGTTATTAAAGAAAAAGAATTTGTCGGTGTATTAGGTAGTGGGCGTTTTATAAAACGAGAGTTGAAAACATCTGCTGCAGAAACGATAAAAATATAACTTGCTTCAGCAGATTTTCCATTTTATAAGTGGAGAAAGTATAGCAAATAGCTCTTCGATTTAGTGAAGTTCACTCACCGGCTAAATCAAATAAGACATAATTGAATAAAAGGCAATGCATGGCCGATTGTTTTGACTGGAGAACAAGACAATCGGCTATTAAACAATGGCGAGTCACATCAAGAACACATGAGGGGGATGTGGAAATGGTTCCGATTCAAGAACATGAAAAGACGAAGCAACTTAAACGTAATTTTGTTGAGTTAACTAGCAGAATGACAAAAAATGAAGCAATTGAAGAAGCAAATCGTTGTCTCTATTGTTATGACGCACCTTGTATTAAAGCTTGTCCAACGAGTATTCAAATACCAAATTTCATAAAAAAAATTGCATCAGGTAATATGAAGGGCTCTGCTACTACTATATTAGAAGCAAACCCAATTGGTGCAAGTTGTGCAAGAGTTTGTCCAACAGAGGAGCTCTGTGAGGGGGCATGTGTATTAAATTCCTCAACGAAGCCAATTAAAATTGGCGAACTACAGCGTTATGCTACTGATTGGGCAATGGAGACAAATGCACAGCTATTTAAGAAAGGCGAAAGTAATGGACTAAAGGTCGCTATTATTGGAGCTGGTCCAGCGGGTCTTTCGGCGGCACGTGAGCTTAGTCGTTTTGGTTATAGTGTCACAATCTATGAAGCTGAATCGAAAGCAGGTGGGCTAGGAAGCTATGGCATCGTGTCATTCCGATTACCAAATGAGGTAGCTGATTGGGAAGTTGAACAAATTGTGAAGCTTGGTGTAAATATTCAAACAAATACTAGGGTT
This sequence comes from Lysinibacillus sp. NPDC097162, assembly GCF_044762185.1. Classification (NCBI taxonomy): domain Bacteria; kingdom Bacillati; phylum Bacillota; class Bacilli; order Caryophanales; family Bacillaceae; genus Lysinibacillus; species Lysinibacillus sp. NPDC097162. The sequence continues at coordinate 748,952 of NZ_JBIWDT010000001.1, forward strand.
GGAATTGATATTTCCGCAGATGAAATTTTAGAACAATTTGACAGTGTTATTTTAGCAGTTGGTATGGGAGCAGTGCCGAATCTTGGGATCGAGGGAGAAGAACTTGACGGCGTCCACGATGCAATTGAGTTTGTAAAGCAAACAAAAGTGGGAGCGCTTCCAACTGAGATGGTAGGGAAACGCGTAGCTGTAATTGGTGCTGGTAATACAGCAATTGATGGGGCTACTTGTGCTGTGCGATTAGGTGCAGACAATGTGAAAATTCTTTATAGAAGAACTCAAAAAGAAATGACTGCCTACAAATTTGAATTTGAATTTGCCAAGCAAGATGGTGTGGAGTTTAACTGGTTAACTGCGCCGAAAAAAATTATCGGCAATGAAGCTGGTGAAGTTGTTGGCATTGAATGCACGAAAATGAAGCTAGGTGCACCAGGAGCAGATGGCCGCCAAAGACCAGAAGAAATAGCTGGGTCCAACTTTATAATAAGCGTCGATGCAGTCATTAAAGCGATTGGTCAAACACGTTTCGTATCATTAATTGAATCTTTTGGATTGCAGCATACACATGGGGTTGTCGATATTGATGAAACGACGATGCAAACATCCAATAAAAAAGTGTTTGCATGTGGTGATGTTGTGTTTGGAAACGGACAAGGTGAGGCAATGGTTGTAACAGCAGTTCAGCAAGGTAAAGATGCAGCTTATAAGATTCATGAGCGTTTAAGAAAACCAAGCGAGATTGCATAAGGGGGGAAGTGACATGGCAGATTTACGAATTGATTTAGCGGGGATCAAATCACCAAATCCATTTTGGCTTGCATCAGCACCGCCAACGAACTCAGGCTATCAAGTGCAACGTGCATTTGAAGCGGGGTGGGGTGGTGCTGTATGGAAAACATTAGGTGAACCGATTTTAAATGTTTCTTCACGATTTGCAGCGGTCAGTTATAACGGACAACGAGTGGCAGGCTTCAATAATATTGAATTAATTACAGATCGACCGTTAGAAGTAAACTTAAAAGAAATCTATGAAACGAAAAAAAGGTTCCCTGACCATGCCATTATTGCTTCCCTTATGGTAGAACCGAAGCAGGAAAAGTGGCATGAAATTGTAAAACGAGTAGAAGATGTGGGGGTAGATGGACTTGAGCTTAATTTTGGTTGTCCACATGGGATGGCAGAACGAGGAATGGGCTCCGCCTCTGGTCAAGTACCTGAATTGGTGGAAAAGCAAACGTATTGGGTGAAAGAAGCAGCACGTACACCAGTCATTGTGAAGTTAACACCTAACATAACGGATATAACTGTAACGGCTGAAGCGGCGACAAGAGGTGGGGCAGATGCTATTAGTATGATTAATACAATTAATAGCTTGGCAGGTGTCGATTTAGATACATGGAACACTGTGCCTCATGTTGCTGGTAAAGGAGCACATGGCGGCTATTGTGGTCCAGCTGTTAAGCCAATTGCATTAAATATGGTAGCAGAGTGCGCCCGTAATCCTCACATTAATGTTCCGATATCGGGTATAGGTGGTATTTCTAATTGGCAAGATGCCGCCGAGTTTATTTTAATGGGTGCAACAGGTGTGCAAGTATGTACAGCAGCGATGCACCACGGATTTAGTATTGTCGAAGATATGATTGATGGACTAAATAATTATTTAGATGATAAAGGAATTGCATCTGTGATGGACCTAGTCGGCCGCTCTGTTTCTCGCTATTCAGACTGGGGCAATTTAGATTTAAATTATAAAATAGTCGCTGAAATTAATAATGATGTATGTATTAACTGTAATAAGTGCCATATTGCATGCGAAGATACGTCTCATCAATGTATCGATTTATATACAGAAAATGGAGTGCCGATGTTAAAGGTTCGTGAGGAGGATTGCGTCGGTTGTAATTTATGCTCCATTGTGTGTCCAGTTGATGGCGCAATTACAATGGTTGAAAGAAAATCTGCTATTGCACCAATGACTTGGAATGAACGTCAATTAATTATGAGTAGTCTATCTAAATAAAACGTTCGACTGTTAAGTAGTAACTGTTATTCCACCTCCCTTTCCTGTAAAGGGAGGAAACCTCAAGTAGATGTCACGGAAAATTTCATTTAGTAGGGCAGTCATCCTTTGCCAGGTAATGATTCACTACTTGAATGAAAAATCATGCTAGCGGCTCATGTCACAAATGATGAGCGATATCGACTGTACGCATCATTGGGATTAACGGATGCCGATGCATAATCTAATAAAAAGGAGCGAAATGTATGGAACATGACGGGAATTATTTGAAATCCCCTGATTTACTTCCAGTGACACATCAACAAAGAAATATTGGAACATTCGGTTTTGCAGTTATTTGGATAGGAATGGCTATAGTATTAGCGGCTTTTGCCATTGGCGGTGCTGCTATTATTAGTTTACCTTTACCTATGGTAATTTTGGCTACGTTAATCGGTTCTTGTTTAATCGGTGTCTTTATGACGTTAATTGGTGATATCGGGATAGAGCATGGCTTGTCTTTTCCTGTATATATGCGTGCTCCTTTCGGTACGTTTGGAACACATATACCGTCGTTAGTTCGAGGCGTGACAGCAGCCTGTTGGTTTGGTATAAACACATATTTCGGAGCAATGGCTATTAACGGTATTTTAAATTTACTATTTGATTTTAATAATTGGTTTTTATGCTTTCTTGTCTTTGCTGCCCTTCAGCTATTTAATACTTCATTAGGTATTAAATCAATTGAGCGGTTTGCAGATTTAGCGGCGCCGATTATAATATTGATTTCCTGTTGGATGTATATAACATTAGCTGATGCTGCCACAACTCAAGGAAAAGACGTTTGGTCTTGGGTTGAAACGCCAACTACAGGTGTAGCAGCTTTTACAGCATTTATGATTGTTATTATGGCGAATATGGGCTTCTGGGCTACATTAGCAGCCGATATGCCGTCCCTTTCTCGTTTCTTTAAAGCACCAAAAAATGAGCGCAATTGGTTTAAACGTAACAAGACGCAGCTAGTCGGCTCGTTAATTGTTATGCCAATTACGAATACGTTTATCGTTACAATCGGAGCAGTTTGTTATATGGCTGTCGCATCTGCTGATCCAATTAACGCATTACAGCAGAGCGCGAGCGGCTTTATTTTAGGGATACTTTTATTAATGATCGTTTTAGCACAATGGTCAACGAATACATCTGCTAATGTAATACCGGCAGCTACTATATTCTCAAATATTGGCGGGCCAAAAGTTCCGTTCTGGGTAGGCGTTGTCATTGCAGGGGTTATCGGAATCCTTGCACAGCCGTGGAGCTTGTTTGATGTTTTAGTGAACGCGCTATTAATTATAGGCGGTATATTAACAGCAATAGTCGGTATTTTATTCGCAGATTATTATTTGATTCGTAAACGACGTGTGAACGTAAAAGATTTGTATGAGTTAAATGGCCAATTCAAATATTTGAATGGCTTTAATTTAGCAGGTTTAATCGCTTGGATTATCGGTGGTGCAGTGGCAAATGTTTTTTCTGCGTATTCATCGTTAGTTGGATTCGGTGTAGGAGCGCTCGTTTACTATGTGTTAGCGAAGTATTGGTGGTTCAAAAAGTATCCACAAGCTGAAATAGAGGATCCAAGTGATGAAAAGTATTTAGGAATAACTGCTGGTCACAACTTGGATGAACTTTTTGGTCAAGAATTAGTGTCTCAGCCGGCAGCGAGTTCAGATGACGTTGAGACAGCAGATCAAGCTGATCCAATACTTGAAATAAAAGGTGCTGAGTAGAAAGTAAAAGAGGGGTGTGGGTATGTCAGATTTCTTACAAAGTACGGAAGAAATAAAAAAGGTTGACGACTTTTTAGATAATGGCTTTAAAATCAAATATGTGTATGAAAACTTAAGTGGTATGTTTGTGGAGTTTGCTCGGCAGGATGAGGTAGTGCATTTGCAAATTCTTACCGCAGATGCGCGCAAATATTTTGCGGCAAAGCTACAGGAACAAACATTGTTGCAATAATTCGATAAGACTTATAAATTGAAAAAATCCGCTGAACTTTCAGCGGATTTTATTTGTTGTAATCGGACAAAAAATTGTTTGAGTGCCTGTCACTTTCATGGGCATTCTTATCCGGCAACTCACGCTTTTGCGATCTTGTTGCGTCTTACGTTTCGTGCGTTCCCACAGAAGTCTAAATGAATAGACAAAATTCAGAATTGTTTGAGTGCCTGTCACTCTAATTCATCGTGCTATGCTTCAGCCCGTATACAAAGTATATAATTAAGCCTAATATAAACCACAGTCCGCAAGCAATCCAAGTATGTACGGATAGCTGTGAAATTAAAAATAAACACATGAAGAATGACAAAATAGGTAACATAGGGAAGAATGGTACTTTAAAACCACCTGAAGGAATGTTTTTATTTTTTCTTAAATAAATGACACCAATTGAGACGATTGTGAAAGCTACGAGTGTTCCCATATTAACAAGCTCAGTAAGTTTTGATAAAGGAACGAAACCAGCACAGAAAGCAACGAGCACTGCGAATACCCAAGTATTTTTCACGGGTGTTTTGAATTTTGGACTTAGCTCTGCCATGCTTTTTGGCAGTAAACCATCACGACCTAGTGCATATAGTAAGCGTGTCCCTCCATAGGACATAACAAGAATAACTGTCATCATTCCTACAACTGCACCTAAAGAAATGATACCAGCTATCCAATCTTGATGAACGAGCTGCATGACATAGCTTACAGGATCACTGACGTTTAGCTGCGTGTACGGCACCATGCCTGTTAGCACTAGTGAAACAACGACATAAAGAACAGTACATATTAATAGTGAACCAATTATTCCAATGGGCATATTCCGCTGAGGATTTTTTACTTCTTCAGCTGCTGATGAAACAGCATCAAATCCTAGGTAAGCGAAGAATACAAGTGCTGCGCCACCCAATACGCCGCTTACGCCAAATGGTAGAAATGGCTGCCAGTTTGTTGGCTCGACGTAAAATATACCCACGCCAATAAATAGTAAAATCACTGCAACTTTCAAGAACACCATAATGGAATTTAATCTTGTTGATTCTTTTATGCCAAGTGTTAAGAAAAATGCAGTAGCGAAAATTATGACAATTGCCGGTAAGTTAATATACGTACCAGCGGAGGGATTGAATGAACCCGAGATTGCAGTTGGCATCGAAATTTGGAAGCCTGCAAGTAAAGCACTTAAATAAGATGACCACCCTGTTGCAACGGCTGCAACGGCTAAGCCATACTCTAAAAGCAGCGCCCAGCCAACTAACCAAGCAACAATTTCCCCAAATACAATATATCCATATGTGTAGGCACTCCCAGTGACAGGTACACTCGATGAAAACTCAGAATAGCACATGCCAGCTAATGCACAAACGATAGCAGCTATGATAAATGAAAAAACAATTCCAGGTCCTGCGTGAGTGGCAGCAACTGTGCCAGGCAAGATGAAAATCCCTGTTCCAACAATAGCGCCAACGCCAAGCAATATAAGGTCAAAAGCGCCTAACGATTGTTTGAGCTGAATTGTTCCATCTTTTTTTAATAAATCAGCTATATTTTTTCTTCTAAATAATAAATTTCTCACATGTAAGCCTCTTTTTCATAGAAATATGTAAAAATATTATACTTTTTTGACTTTCAGGTCAATTGTTTTTGCTAATTTTCCGTTAAGTTGGTGGAATTTTAAGAAATATTAAAATTAAATAAAAAATAATGGAATTATTTATGTGAAATAATAATTAAGAATATTCCGAAATAATTATTTGTATACATAAAACAATTTTTATTATTTATTTTAAATTTTATATTTGTAATGTAGTACGTTTCTTTATTTTAACAATGAATGATAAATCTCACATGGAGTATTTTCGCTTATTCCTTGCTATAAGTGGACTTTAAGCGCCTTCAATTGTTTTGTATTAAAGCACATTACAACAAAGTTACGAGATAATACGCTTGCTGTTTTAATTCTACTATTAGCAAAAAATATGTTTTTCCTAAAAATACATTTGTATTTATCGGAAGAATTTATTATTATTTATAAAGTAAATTATCGAAGCAATATTAGTGGAAAGGGGCGTATACAAGTGGCAAAAAAAGAATTAAATAGAGGCTTGGAGGCACGACATATTCAAATGATTGCTCTTGGTGGTACCATAGGTGTAGGCCTATTTATGGGTTCTGCCAGTGCTATTCAATGGACTGGGCCATCCGTGCTCCTTGCATATGCTATATCAGGCATTTTTATATTTTTTATCATGCGTGCAATGGGTGAGATGCTTTATGTTGAGCCAAGTACGGGATCATTTGCAACATTCGGTTATAAATATATTCATCCATTAGCAGGTTATTTAACGGCATGGAGTAACTGGTTTCAGTGGGTTATCGTTGGGATGTCCGAAATTATCGCAGTCGGAACGTACATGCAGTATTGGTTCCCTGATTTGCCTGCGTGGATTCCTGGATTGATTGCCATGGTAATACTAGGTGTTGCCAACTTTGTTTCTGTTAAATCATTTGGGGAATTTGAGTTTTGGTTTGCGATGATAAAAATTGTCACGATTGTGTTAATGATTGTGGCGGGCTTTGGCCTAATCTTCTTTGGTATTGGCAATGGAGGCATTGCAATTGGTCTATCAAATCTTTGGGCCCACGGAGGCTTCTTTACTGGAGGATGGACAGGTTTCTTCTTTGCATTATCTTTAGTTGTTGCTGCTTACCAAGGAGTAGAACTTATTGGGATTACAGCGGGAGAAGCAAAAAATCCTCAAACAACAATTACGAATGCGATACAAAGTATTATTTGGCGCATTTTAATTTTCTATATCGGTGCAATTTTCATTATTGTAACGGTTTATCCGTGGGATGAGTTAGGGACTATCGGCAGTCCGTTTGTTGCTACTTTCGCAAAAGTGGGTATTACTGCAGCGGCAGGTATCATTAACTTTGTTGTGATTACAGCAGCTATGAGTGGCTGTAATAGCGGAATTTATAGCGCTGGGCGCATGCTTTACACTCTTGCTATGAATGGTCAGGCACCTAAGTTTTTTGCAAAACTTTCAAATAATGGTGTACCAATTCTAGGTACAGCTGGTGTGCTAGTTGGTTTAGTGGTTGGCGTTATTTTAAGTTACATTGCTCCAAAAAACCTATTTGTCTATGTTTATAGTGCTAGTGTACTGCCAGGGATGATTCCGTGGTTTGTCATTTTGATTAGTCAGATTCGTTTTAGAAAAATTAAAAGGTCACAATTGGAAAATCACCCATTTAAAACGCCTTTTGCTCCTTTAACAAATTATGCTACAATTGCGTTTTTAATAATGGTACTCATCGGTATGTGGTTTAATGAGGATACACGAGTTTCATTAATTGTAGGGATTATTTTCCTTATTCTTATTACACTTAGCTATTATGTGTTCGGTATTGGGAAAAGTCGATCTGAAAATAAGCATACAAAATAATAGAAAAGGATATATCTCTTACTCGAGATATATCCTTTTTTGTCATTACTAAAGAAACAATTAATACATATTTATTCAGAAAAAGGACAAACTACATGAATAATATGGTGATGGTTTATGCGAGGTACATATAAGCGTTAAATAGGGTGTGCCAATTTTATAAGTCTTATAAGAGGGGAGAAATGACATGGAAGAAAAAAAACAGCAAGCAATTGAAAAAATAAAGGAAAAGATACAAGAAATTGATGATGTTGTTATTAAAGAGATGGTTACAGATGCAGGGATTGTCACGATTTTTTATTTCTCCTCTCTTATCGAGAAAATGACATTACAATCGATGGTTTTCATTCCGCTTGTGAATCATGTTAATCAAATATTTCAAGTATCAGAATCAGTTGACTTAGAAGATATAGATGTAATTATACAAAAATTAAATGCTGGTCAAACTTTATTATTTTTCCACAAACCTGCTTTATTACAGGTAATTGATACGTATAGTGCCCCTACACGTTCGATAACGAATACGGAAACGGAGTCAACAGTTATAGGTCCTCAAGATGCTTTTACAGAATCATTAGAGACCAATATTTCATTAGTAAAAAGACGAATCCAAAATCCGATGTTAAAAAATGAAACGCGCACTGTAGGAACCGAAACAAATATTAAAATTTCAATTTTGTACATGGACAATATCGTAAATAAAGAAAATTTAGACAGGCTACGAGAGCGAATTGATAATTTACAATATCCTTTTTTTACAGATATATCAGAGCTCAAGCAGCTGATTGAAGATAATCCGTTATCTCCTTTCCCACAGCATTATATGAGCGTACGACCTGACAGTGTCAGTCAGTATCTTGTTGATGGAAGAATCGTTATTTTTATGGATAATAGCCAAGCAGCTATTGTTTGTCCGACATCCTTTTTCGAACTGTTTGTTTCTGTCGAAGATTATTATAACCGTTGGACAACGGCATCGTTGCTACGGATGCTTCGATTTTTCGGTTTTTTTATGACCATTATGATTACACCGATGTATATATCTGCTTTGACATTCCATCCTGAGATTTTACCATACGAGCTATTGTTAAACTTGCAGGAATCTAGAAGTAAAGTACCATTTCCACCACTAATAGAAGTTTTGTTTATAGAGCTAATTATTGAAGTGCTCCGCGAAGCTGGATCACGAATGCCTGCTAAAGTCGGGCAAACGATTGGTATCGTAGGAGGTATCGTTATTGGTACTGCGGCGGTTGAAGCTGGATTGCTTAGTAATATTTTAATTGTATTAGTTGCAACATCTGCCTTACTGTCATTCCTCCCTCCAATCTTTTTATTGAGTAATACAAGTAGATTTATTCGTTATATTTTTATTTTATCAGCAGGGCTTTTTGGATTATACGGGTTAATGCTCGCGTTTGCATGGCTATTTGCTCATTTATTACGATTAAATTCTTTAGGTACACCATATATGACTCCAGTTGTTCCTCGTAAAGCGAGAGATTTATTCGATGGTATTATTCGCTTTCCAATAAAATATTTAAACGAAAAGAAAGGTATTTCTAGAGCGCAAAAAAAATAAAAGCTGTTACAGAATTTGAGGTGGTTTAAGTTGAGTACAGATAAGAGCAAGAGGAAGCTATTAAATCCATATCATGTAGTTTTTTTGGCACAAAGCGTAATGATCGGTACTGGCATTCTCTCACTACCTCAGCAACTTAGTTCTTTAGGATATAGCCAGGCATTTATGCCACTGCTTTTTGGCGTTATTGCGAGTGTTACACTTTACCCAATGATTTGGATTAATTCAAAATATCCAAACGAAAACCTTTTCCGTATAAATGAAATTCTACTAGGTAAATGGTTAGGGAAATTTATCAACCTTTTTTTCGTTATTCAATTTATTATTTTTATTGCTGGGATTATTAGTAATTATATGCATCTCATTCAAAGTACTGCGCTTCAAGAGCAAACAATTACTGGACCTGTTTTGTGTTTTTTATTATTGCTTGTTTACATTGTTAGTGGAGGCATTAAATCTATTGCGAGATTTTGTATATTGACCTTTTTTCTAACGATTGGAATGGTATATTTTACACATTGGGCATTTGAAAAGGGCGATTTTAGTCATTTTCTACCTTTATATAATTTTTTTAGTGTGCACGACTTTTATGAAGCGATAAAAAGAGGTTATTTATCGATTTTAGGCTACGAGTTAATCATGTTTTATTTTCCTTACATTGTCGATCAAAAAAAAGCATACCGGCATACGTTAATAGGCATTTGGATAAGTATCCTAATTTGTTTTATCACAACAGCGATTAGTGTGATGTACTATTCTGAATGGCAGTTGGAAAATGTTGAATTCTCAGTATTAAATTTATTTAAAGCTGGAGAGTTTTCTTTTATTGAAAGGATTGATATTTTCGGCATTACATTATGGGTATTTTTAATATTATCTACGGTGGCTGCTTATTTATGGTGTGCGAAAAAAGGTGTAGATTCTTTACTATCTAAAAAAAGTAATGCTTATTTATATATTTTAGCAATAATTATTTTCTTTGTTGTTAAAATGCCTTTTTCAAGAGATTTTCAAGAAAAATTATTTTATGGTGCAAACTATGTTGCCTATATGTTAATTTTATGGCCCATTTTATTAATTATGGTTTATGCACTTCGAAAAAAGAAGCAGGTGCAATTATGAGCAAAAAACTTCTTTGTCTTATGCTTTTTTTACAGCTTTTATTTTTGGTTGCTTGTTCAGAACGAGAAAAAAAAGTACCACTTGAAGATGTCGGTATGGTTGGTATTATCGCCTTTGATTATATAGATAAGGACAGTATGAAACTAACCGTCGCAATTCCCCAATATTCACCTGAAGCACAACGGAGTACACAGACTTTTACGGTCGTCACGGACCTCGTCTCAAATGGTATTGTCGAAATAGAAAAGCTTTCAGACAAAAAAATTGTTTTTAATCAATTACGTGTAGTGTTGTTTAATGAGGAGTTTGCACGTCAGGGTAATGTGCGAAAAGTAATTCAACATTTATACCGAAATGCCGAAGTCGGTAATAAAGTACTTATTGCGATTGTGAAGGAAAAGGGAGAAGAAATGCTGAAATATAATTATCCTGATAAACCGAATATTAATTTTTATTTAAATGATTTATTGCAACCAAGCATTAATACAGCATTTAATCCTAATACAAACATTCACGATTTTATGTATACAATTACTAATCCTGTGTATGATCCTATTATTCCGTTTGTTGATAAAAACAGCGATAAAATTGAAATAAAAGGAATTGCCGTCTTTAAAGGTAACCAAATGTTTGAATTAATAAATCCAAAAGAGGCACTTATTATCCAAGCAATACAAGGAAGAAAAAACCTTGCCCCATTGGATATTACTATGGAACAGGGACATGGCAAAGAAAAACTATTAATTGACTTAGTTGAAAATGATGTGCACATAAAGAGCAATAAAAGTATGACTTCACCCAAGCTCACTATATCAATCGAGATAAAAGGAACATTAAGTGAGTACAAAGGCGAAAGAGAAAATGATTTATTTACAACGGAAAGTTTAGCGGAATTAGAAAAAGATGTAAATAAAGAGCTAGAGCAAGATATTAAAAAGTTTTTAAATAAACTTAATGAATGGCAAGTAGATCCAAGTGGTATTAGTGAATATTTCCGAATGTACTATTACGGAAAATGGACCATTGAAAAGAAGAGGGAAATCGTTAGTAAAGTAGCAATCGATGTTCATGTGAAAACATCAATCATTAGTACAGGAACATTAAAATAATCTTCTTTTCAAAAAGCAAGGAAATTAAGTTTAAAGCACTATTAGCCAATACAAATGAATGCTAAAAATAGCTAAGTAAAGGATGAGAATCCCCGATAAACAGATTGTGTATAGTTTTTGAAAACGAGTGCCGCTCAGTCTATAAACTAAATAGGATAGATAGGAAATGGATAATGACAGCATCATTTTCACTGTTAAAAACAACGCAGGGCTTGAAACCCATAAGAAGTTCATAATCGGGTTTAACTCTTCAATTTTATTGTGAAGTAACCCAAAGTGTGTCGCAATACCATCAAATATATTTAAAAACGAAATGACCAAGCTAAGTAAAATAATATATGAAATATGAATTATTATTCCTCCTATACAATAATGAACTTGAAAACCAAGGGACATGTTATATAGGATAGCCATTTTCTGTGCAGTTTAAAAAATGAGGATATGTGAAAATACCATATAGAAGGAAAGGCAATTTATCATGATTAAAATTGTGATAAATTGCCTTTTGCATGTTAGTGGTATGAGGTCCTTATGATTTTTGCATAATAAAGCTCAAATGTCTGCCACACTTTTTATCTTGACGGTAGGAGAAACCTTCGTCACTAAGAAATGTGCACGTATTATCAATTGTAATTTGATGTGACGGAATGCCTGCAAGCTCACATTGCTTTTTCACAGTTTGTTGGTTATCGATGTGATACTTATTTGTTTGAGCATTGTAATACATAAAATCATCCGCATAGCCTAGACGATTAAATTGTTCGTAGACATCGGCATCTACTTCAAATTTCTGTTGGCTAAGAGCCATGCCAATTTGCACGTGGAAATCTTGAGGGCTACATTGCTCTGTCTCTATTAAATGCTGGAAGAGTTTGACTGTCACTTCTTTGACTGTCCCTTGCCAGCCTGAATGAATAACACCGATAACACCATGACGATTATTATAAAAAATGACAGGTACACAATCAGCCGTAAAACTACAAAGCATTAAATCCTTTTCAAAAGTATAGAGCGCATCAGTGTTCGCAATGGCTGTATCTTGTCGCAGTGCCCCTAACCCTTTATCGGCTAACGTCGCTCGATGAAAATTAGCACTGTGTGTTTGTTGCGTACAAATAAAATCATTTACATCACAGTGTAAGGTTGCCGCTAAATTTTTTCGATTGATTACTACATCATCTGGGCTTGTGCAAACGTGTAGTGCCATATTGTTTTGTTCGAGTTCCGTACTATCTTTTAAGGTAGTTCCTGCTATGAACTGCTCATTGTTGTAATAAATTTTAGTTTTCATATCATCACCCCGTTTAACTATATCGAATTGAATTGCCAATGTATAGCTTATGCAACGTGCATCTTAACTTACAGGCTAATTGACTGTGCGCTGTATTTTTACTTGTATAAAATTGTACCTCTTACAACTGACATAATAGATTCATTACTAGTCATACAGTAACAAAGAAGAGGTTGCATTCTATCAAGTAAATTTAAAAGGAGCGTGTTTATGAGTCAATATTATTTTCTATTTATTTGCCAATTAGGCATGGGACTATTTTGGATTTTGACATACATACTTATAATTAAACGTAGCTTTCAAGATGAGAAATATGGTATGCCAATGGTTGCAATATGTGCCAATATTTCATGGGAATTTATCTTTACATTTATTTATCCGCAAAATGATTTACAAGGTGTTATTTCGTTTATATGGTTTGTACTCGATCTTGTCATTATGTGGCAATATTTAATATACGGGCGCAATGAATATAAAAAAAAGATTTCATCAAAACTTTTTTATACTTCATTCCTATTTACACTTATCGTAAGCTTTTTAATAATTATTTCACTCTCGCAAGAACTACATGATATGGAAGGAAAATACACGGCATTTGTGCAAAATTTAATGATGTCTGGACTATTTATCGGTTTATTGCTAGGGAGGGGAAGTTTAGCCGGGCAATCGATGTCCATTGCTGTTTGTAAAATGATTGGGACGTTATTTGCTGCCGTCGGTTTCTTTATATATTTTAGAACCCCATTCATTACGATCACCTCTATGGCAACCTTAATGTACGATTTACTGTATATTGCTTTAGTTTATCGACTATCGAAAAAATGAATTTAAACATGAAAATGGTACATCGGAAACATCTCGATATACCATTTTTTTATGGATATTTTTACATAGATAACTGGGTAGAGATAAGTATTTCCTGTTAAAAAAAGTATAATTATTTTGCAAAACGCAAAAAATTATAAAAGAAAACAATTTTTTATGTAACGTAAGTAGATGATCCACGTCTACTCCCATTGAATCACAATAAAAAAGGAGTTTTTAACATGAAAAAAACAATAATGATACTATTAACGGCTATGCTTGCCATAGTAATTTCGGCTTGCTCTGGAGATAAAGGGTCAACAATTGAAGTAAAACAGTCTGCAAAGGAAATGGCAGACCAAATGTTAGAAAAAGTAGAGCAACCTGTTTTAATGGAATTATCTGCAGAAGAATTAAAGGATCTATACAATATTGATGCGGCAAAGCTTGAGGATTATTCAGTACGAATCCCAATGATGAATGTTAAATCAAATGAAATTGCTATATTCAAAGTAAAGGACGCTAAGGATATCCCAGACATCGAAGCGGCAGTAAAACAACGTGCAGAAAATGTCCAAAAACTATTTGAACAATATTTACCAGATCAATACGAAAATGCTAAAAACTACAAACTAATTACAAAAGGAAATTATGTACTACTAGTGATTTCTGATAGTGCCGACGAGCTGATAAAAGTTTACGATAGCTTCTTCGAAACAAAATAGCACATGGTATTTAGTAGCCTGCTCTTTCTATTCGTATTTTTGCCAATAGTGCTAACGCTTTATTATTGCTCGCCTCGGAAAATTCGAAATTTAATTTTATTTTTAATGAGTTTAATTTTTTATGCATGGGGCGAACCAGTTTATATCGTTATTATGCTAGTGTCTACGCTGACAGATTATAGTTTCGGTTTGTTATTAGATAAGCCAAATATGTCGTCAGTCAAAAGAAAGGGCATTGTTGTATGCTCTATTATTGTCAATTTAATGCTGTTATCTTATTTTAAATATGCAGATTTTCTTATTCACAATGTGAATGCGTTATTTGGCACGGATATTCCGTTAACTGAACTTCCTTTGCCAATCGGCATATCCTTTTATACGTTCCAATCCATGTCTTATATTATTGACGTCTACAGGGGAACAGCTAAAGCACAGCGGAACTGGATTGATTTCGGTACGTTTGTCGCACTGTTCCCACAATTAGTCGCTGGCCCAATCGTGACATATAATACGATTGCCCAACAACTCCAGCATCGTGCAGAAAGTATAAGTATGTTTGCAGAAGGTGTGCAGCGCTTTGTTATTGGCTTAGCGAAAAAGGTGCTACTTGCAAATAATATAGGCTTACTTTGGGACACGATTTCTAGCTCGAATGTAGAAACGATGCCAATGCTGACAGCTTGGTTAGGAATTATTGCTTTTGCCTTCCAAATCTATTTTGATTTTAGCGGGTATTCTGATATGGCGATTGGACTTGGCTTAATGTTTGGTTTTCGATTTAATGAAAATTTTAACAAGCCATATATTGCCCAAAGCATTACTGACTTTTGGAGAAGGTGGCATATTTCACTGAGCAGCTGGTTCCGAGATTATGTATACATTCCACTTGGTGGCAATCGCAGAGGATTAGCTATACAAATGCGCAACATTTTAATCGTTTGGCTACTTACAGGCTTTTGGCATGGAGCGAGTTGGAATTTTATCTGGTGGGGGCTGTATTTCGGCGTCATCCTTATTGTTGAAAAATGGTGGGGGCTATCATTACTTTCTCGCCTACCACGTTGGACAAGACATTTATACGCTATTTTCCTAATTTTAATTGGATGGGTATTGTTTGCTTTCGATCAACCATCTTTAATAGGAGCCTATTTGGCTGCGATGTTCGGATTCAATGGGCAATCACTTTGGAATAATGACACTGGGTACTATTTTTATACGAATGTAGTGCTACTATTCGTATTAATCATTGCCTCAATACCGATGAAATTATGGAAGAAAACGAGTGAGTTATCATTAGTCCAAATTGCTTGGTACGGCTTATTGTATTTTCTTTCTGTAGCTTATTTAGTCGACGCTACGTTTAATCCATTTTTATATTTTCGTTTTTAAGGAGGTAGCCAAATTTGAAGCAAAATGCAGAGCGATTATTAGTTTTTGGTTTTGTCGGTACGATGCTGTTCTTTGCTCTTCTATTTTTCATTTTGCCTCATCAGCGCTTCTCTGAACTGGAAAATAGATATTTACAAGGAGCACCACGTTTAACCTGGGATGATGTATTGTCGAAAAAATATGCCGAGGAAGTGGAGCGTTTCGTCACAGACCATTTCCCATTTCGGGACAAATGGTTGTGGTTGAAATCAGCCACAGAAAAAGGCCGCTTGCAACAAGAGAATAATGACATCTACCAAGGGAAAGACGGCTATTTATTCGACAAGTTTACAGAACCAGATAATACGAAAGTGCAACAAGATATAAATGCAGTAAAGCAATTCGCCTATAAGCATCCAAAAGTGAACATGACATTTTTGCTTGCACCGACATCAATTGGGCTTTATCCAGAGCGCTTACCGTGGTTAGCTCCAACGTATCCTCAAAAGAAAGTCAATCAATTAATAGAAGGGCAATTGCACAATGACTTAACGTTTATCAATGGTTTTGATTTTTTAGAGCCACATGCAACTGAAACCATTTACTACCGTACGGACCATCATTGGACGACATATGGAGCCTATTTAGCGTATGTTGCGTATGCAAAGCAAATGGGGTGGGAGCCTCTTTCACAGAGCGATTTTTTAATTAAAAACGTTAGCAATTCATTTCTTGGAAGCTATCATACTCGAAGTCAATTCACGAATGTAACGCCTGATCAAATTCAAGCTTATATTCCACGTAAGCAAGTAAAGACAGAGATGTATATCGCAGATTCTAATCAAACCTTCACTACAATGTACGATACAAACTTTCTTAAGAAAAAGGATCAATATTCTTATTTCTTAGGAGGAGTACATGCGCTTATGAAGCTTACGACAAAGCTTGACCCACAGCAGATAGAACAACAGAAGCTTTTAGTCATCAAAGACTCTTATGCTCATAACGTCATTCCATTTTTGACAAATCATATCCCTGAAATACATGTCATCGACCTGCGCTACTATAACGGTAATATAACGCAGTATATGAATGAAAATGGTATTGAAGATGTTCTGCTGTTGTTTAATACAACAACCTTCGTTGAAGATACTTCCATTTCCAAAATAAATAAATAAGAAAAAGTGCCAAGAAAAAGTGCCAGTCACTCAAACAATTAGAAGGTAACGATATGGATGGTGTCTTTGCAAAGTGTCAGGCACTCAAACAATTTTGAATAGCCAAGTAAAAATCCACGAAGACTCCTGGGGGAACGCACGAAATGTAAGCCGCAACAAACCGCGCATACGCGAGGGTTGCGGCTTACAATAATGTGCCCGCGGTAAGCGAAGTGGATTTTTACGTTTTAAGAAGCGGATATGATACTAGGTGCATGCCTATGCGAGTGTCAGGCACCCAAACAATTAGAAGGTAACGATATGGATGGTGTCTTTGCAAAGTGTCAGGCACTCAAACAATTTTGAATAGCCAAGTAAAAATCCACGAAGACTCCTGTGGGAACACACGAAATGTAAGCCGCAACAAACCGCGCATACGCGAGGGTTGCGGCTTACAACGTGCCCGTGGAAAGCGAAGTGGATTTTTACGCTTTAAGAAGCGGATATGATACTAGGTGTATACCTATGCGAGTGTCAGGCACTCAAACAATTAGGCATTCAAACAATTTATTTTCTATTTATTGGGTATTAAATGAATGAAAAGGCATTAATTCTACTAAAAATCTTGTAGTAATATATTCCTGTTACAATTATATTTCAAATTTATTACTAAAAAGTTGAGAGAAAAGACCGTTAATCTGGCAATCTATTCGTCAATTATTTCAGATGTAATACAACTGTAAAAATCCTTCCAAATATTTAGTGATGAATAATGTTGCAAAACTATTTACCATGAATATAGAGCAAAACAGGAAGGAATGAATTACATGTTTAAAAAAGTAAAAAAAGCCGCGATGGCATCCGTATTATCAGTATCATTATTAGTACCAATCAGCGCAATGGCAGCTGATTCATATACAGTAGTAGCAGGTGATTCTCTTTGGAAAATTGCCATAAACACTCAAACAGGCGTACAGGAGCTAATTGATGCAAATCCTCAACTAGCAAATCCTGATCAAATTAACGTAGGACAAAAAATTAATATTCCAACAAATGAGCAAGCATCTGTAGAACAAGAAGTAGTTAAACTTGTCAATGCAGAACGAGCAAAAGCAGGACTTCCAGCATTAAAAGAAGATTGGGAGCTTTCAAGAGTAGCAAAATATAAATCTCAAGACATGCATGATAAAAACTACTTCGATCATACAAGCCCAACATATGGCACACCATTTACAATGATGAAAAACTTCGGTATTACGTATAAATCAGCTGGAGAAAACATTGCCAAAGGTCAAAAATCAGCTACTGAAGTCGTAAATGCTTGGATGAATAGTGAAGGACATCGAGCAAATATTCTAAACAAAAGCTATACACATATTGGTGTAGGCTTTGTGAAAGATGGTAACTACTGGTCTCAAATGTTTATTCAAAAATAATAAAAAAGAACTGTTCCAACGTAATAGGAACAGTTCTTTTTTTTGTACATTAACTAGTTGCTCAATCTTCGTTGCATATTCATCTGCTACAATTTTAGCACCCATACTATTAAAATGAATTCCATCTAATGTTAAATGGAGTCCGCGCTTTTTAGAAAGTTGATTAATGCGAGAAGCTTTTTTATAAAAAAGTACATCCTTTAAGGAAATTAAACAGAAATTTTCATTATTTCTCCAAAGATCCTTAAACAAAACTAAAAAGAGCAACTAACAACAATCAATAGCTGTCAGATGCTCATTTTCATATTTACTTTTTTGTGTGGAGGATTGCCTGTGTGCGGGATTTGACACCTAGTTTTTGATAAATAGTAGATAAATAAACGCGAACAGTTCCATCTGATAAATTCAGCATCTTCGCAATTTCTCGATTGGTGACACCATTGGCTAAAAGATCGAGCAATTCCATTTCACGTGGTGTCAATATTTCGTTACGAACGACACTTGTTGTGCAACTTTGAAGATAATTGAAATAATAATCTGGGTAAGGATTCCATTTTAATGCATACGACTCTAATTGAAAATATTGCTCTAGAAGGGGGAGTAGCTCCTTCTCATCTAATAACGTCCGAATATAATAATATTTTGCTGCTAATTGTAACATTTCATGTAAAATATCTAATGCGATAGAAGTATTTCCTAAACGATGCTGGCAAATAACCTCTAGCACTGTCGCTTCTATAATCGTTGCGATTTGCTCATCTTGCTGAGCCTTCGTTTTAACTTGAATGATAAAAGATAATGCATCGTTTAGCTCGCCCTTTAATAACAGTAAACGAGCATAAACTAGCTGCCAAAATGGTTGCTTCGTTTTTGTTGCCTGTAATAGCATCTCTGCATTTCGACTATCTCCATCAACTATAAAACAATAAGCTTGCATAATTTGAATGGAAGTTCGCCAATGTTTTTCCGAAACATCTTCTAATACTTGTGCTAGCATCGCACGGGCTGTATTTGCTTGTTGTTGATGTGTGTAAATTTTTGCTTTTAATAAATACATAGGAATAAATAAACCAGCATCTTGATGATGATGGCCTAAACCAATGGCTATTTCAAGCTCCTTTTGAGCATATTCTATTAAACTTCGTTCGTATAAAGATTCAGCAGCGACCCCATAGCTAAATGCTGTAACATTTGCAGTTTGTAACGATGTTTCTCGAAAAAGTTTCCCAACAGCTTCGCCATCTTCCATTATTTGAAGTTTCCCTTTTGAGCCGATACTAGTGCGAGACAGTTTGTATTCGAAAATATTATAAGGAATCGGAACGTTATCCCAACGTGAAGGAGCAGGTCCTTTAGCAAGCAGATTGCGCATAATTTCTTCAACTAACTGTAAATTTCCACCAGAAGCGACAATAGCATATGCTTTAGCACTTTCATATATATATGCCATCGCAGCATGCTCTTCTTGCTCCATCCAATGTTCTACATGTTGTCGCATTTCAAGCTCCTCCATAAGGGAAGTAGCTATTTTTGTATCCATTGTTGTAATAGAGGTTAGGAAGCCGATAACAAGCATTTCATATGGAACGATATAGTGAGCACTCCGAAGTTGATGTAACCAGCGCATGTATGTTGTTGTTTGTCCCGAAGCGTAGAGCTGTACAAGATGTTCTGTTATCCATGAAGCTGCTTGTTCATATTGTTCATATTTAAGTGCTAGCTCAATGGCAGAATTATAATTTCCCTGCTTGTAAATAGAATGAGCAACTTCTTGGACAATCAATTGTACTTGCTGAACTGAATATTGTTTGTTTAGTTCTAATTGTAAAGCTTCAGCAAATAAATGATGGTAGCGGAAAACAGGCTTTTTTGATTGCAGACGAATGATAAATAGACCTTTTACTTCTAAATTTTCTAACAATTCAAGGCTATTCGATTGCTTTGTGAGCTGGTCACATATAGCAGGTTCTAGCTCGTGCAGTAAAGATGTCTGTATGAGAAACTTTTGTGTTGTTGACGGAAGGTTTTGAATAATTTCTTGCCATAGAAACTCAGAAATAAACGGCTGCGCGATATGATCGAACGCGTCCACCTGTTGTTCATTCGCCAAGCGCGTTAACAATAATCCAGCTACCCATCCTTCTGTTTTGTCTAAAACATTTTGTAAATGTTGTTGATTTAGTGGAACTGCATGTTTGCAGGAAAAAAATTGCTTAGTTTCTTGCAACGTAAAGCGTAAATGATCCACATTGAATTCTTGTAGCCATTGTTTAACACGCCACTTAGCAGTAGGGAGTGCAAGTGCTGTCCGAGTCGTAATATATATGTGTGCCTCAGAAGGTAAGTACTCTATGAACTGAGTCATAAGTTGATGAATTGCGGGATTATCAATTACATGATAATCATCTAATACAATATGTATTGGTTTTGCTAAAGCATTGAGTTCTTCCAAAAATGAATTAATAAAAAATTCAAGTGTTGCTAAGTCTTGAGCATGTAATAGTGGAGCAAGTATTTGATCTATATTGCATTGATAAGCTTTGGCAACGGCATGCACAGCATAAGTCCAATAACGAATCGGATCATTTTCAGCAGCATCAAGTGAAACCCAAGCCACAGCTTCCTTACTATTTTCAAACCAGCTGCTTAGTACAGTTGTTTTCCCATAGCCTGCTGGAGCACGTAAAATCGTTACTTTTTTATAAGTATGAAGTCGTAAAAGATCAAATAATTGTTTTCGCTCAATTAAATTAGGTGCGTTGAGAGGAATCGTTAATTTAGAAGATAATAGTGTAGTAGGCATCCTTTCTACCTCCTTTTCAAAATTTAGGATAATGATGTAATTAATTTTACTACAAGTTTCAGCATTATTACGAATGTTAATAGTCCTAACCATAACTTTGTTCGTTGACTTTTTCTATATATAATAGTAGAAACATGCGACTTTACGACACAGTAAATGACGAACATTTAATTTTGAACAATTCATCACTCTACAAAAGCGAGCATCTACTCAATTTTTATGGAGAGTTTTCTAATCGGTTAGATTATGTAAAATGAATAAAAATTACACCACTATAGATTGGTTAGTTACCTAGTTCTCCATAGTTTATATACAATTATTTAAGCAACTACCAATAAAAATGCATGAAAAGAAACACACTATCCTTACTAGTCGAATAAGATGTTGCTGTAAGTAAGTTAGAGGTAGGTGTTTGAACTTGAAGAGATGGATGGCTGTACTTTGTTTAGGATGTACTATTGTTTTGGCTGGTTGTCAAGAAAAATTAGAGAACGAACAAATTGAAACTGACGATGTAAAGCAGCCAGTGACGTACACGGAGGACAAGGAGCAGGAAGCTGGACCTGTCGTGGTTGAAATTGTTGATCCGCAATCTTTGGAAATCATCCACATCATATCACCACAGGAACTAGGCTATGAAACAGACCCTGAATCGTATAAAAAGAAAATTGAACAATTTGCACAGCAGTTAGCAAGAGGAACAGATACAGTAGTTGGTTTAGATAAGCGAATGGTACTCGACAAATTGGATGATAATGGTGGGATTATTAAAGGCAGTCCATTGATGATTTTAAAAGAAAGTGAATTGGTTGAAAGGGTGCTAGCTGCATCTGCAACGGGGGGCAAGGTAGAAATGCCATTGTATATTACAGAAAGTGGCTATTATCTTGAAGACATACCGTATTTAGAGGATGTTGTTGTGGCTTCTTATTCAACATACTTTAATTCATCAGATGCAGGAAGAAACAAAAATATTGAACTTTCAGCAAAGGCCATCAATAATGTTATTGTTGGGAGCGGGGATACTTTTTCTTTTAATACTGTCGTTGGACCTAGAGATGAAGAAAACGGTTATCAGCCTGCACCTGAAATTATTAATAAAAAACTTGTCATGGGCATCGGTGGGGGGATATGCCAAACTTCCTCAACGTTGTTTAATGCAGTCGATCAATTACCTATAAAATTCGTCGAGCGACATCATCATTCATTAGATGTTGGCTACGTCCCAAAGGGTAGAGATGCAACGGTGTCGTACGGTGGATTAGATTTTAGGTTTCAAAACACGAGTGATGTACCATTTTTGATAAAGGCGACCTATGGAAAAGATTTTTTAACAGTAGAAGTGCGAACATCAGAAAAATACCAAGCGGTTTTAAAAAAGCTTACAACTCAATAGAAAGCTAATCACGTGGGTAGCTTTGACGACAGCAGGCATCAAGAAATTTAATCTTGCTGCCTGTTATTTAGTTATTGGAGTAGAGGACGGCGACTCCTTTACGCAAACAAATTGCAACGTACCATATGCTGAGCGGAAAACGCTAGCCCGTAGCGGAAATAACAAAATTAAATGAAAAAAGTATGTAGACACTTTTGAAGAGGTGTCTTTTTTGCGAGTGCAAGGATATCTGAAATTTGTTACTTGCTTCAAATGATATTTAATATTTCTGCTGGAGAAAATACTTTGTAATCAGGCTCTTCGGATTGAATAACCTCTATTGCGTCATATCCCCAATCAACCCAAATAATTGGAATACCAACTTTTTTGCATGCGATGATATCACGTTGCTCATCACCAACATATAACACGTCTGATCTTTTGATGTTCGATTCTTTTAAATATTTTTTAATTACTTTATCCTTTCCAAAAATACGGCTAGAGCACAGTACTTCGGAGACTTGGTCAATGCCATTCATGTTTAAAAATTCCAAAATATTGTCTTTTGAATTAGAGGAGATAATCGCGATTGTATAACCTTTGCTTTCAATTTCCTTTAAAACATCTTTCATACCATGAAATAGATGAACTTCTTTTAATGACTGTTGATATAATCGGTAAAATTGAGGAAGTATAATAGGTAGCTTGTGTAGGGGGAAGTTAAATAATTTACTTCGTTCAGTAATTGATATTTTTTTTAGTGAATCAATATCCTCTAACTGTACTTCCTTAAATTCATATTTTTTCGCGATTATGTTCCATACAGAGGCGAGCACTGCTGTGGAATCTGCAAGTGTTCCATCAAAATCAAATATTATATGTTTCATTGTATTTTTTCTCCTTTAAGTTGTAGTTGGATTTATCATTATTATTTAGATGTATGTTTTAAATACATATAATCATTCGTTCATAATGACATGAATGCAGAAAAAAAGAAACAGATAATGAGTTTTTCGTGTAGAGGACCTTGTGCATACATATTTGCAAATATTAAAAAACTTGTAAGAGAAGAAATGCAATACAATTATTTAATCCAATTCATCTAAAATTTTTGTGATAGTTTGACTAATTTTTTTCTTATTAAATCCCATTACATAAGCTTCCATCATAACGTTTTTTATAGAAAGTTCAAAATTGTGTAGTTTAGATTCTTCTATTACCTGATTTGAGCTAGCGATAACTTTTGCTTTTACTCGATTCTCCATCTTTATAATCCCTTTTTTCTCAAGTTCATGATAGCTTTTTGAAACTGTATGTATGTTTATTCCTATATCTTTCGCCATATTTCGAACAGAAGGAAGACTATCATTGTGTTGAATTTGGCCTTTTGCAATAAGTTCAATAATTTGATTTACGACTTGTTTATAAATTTGCAATTGGCTACTTGTATCTATCTTCATTTGTAACATCGTAACCCCCTATAAAAATAATGTCCCTTGCTTGGATTTCGTTTTTTTTTGAAGAAAAATGTAGTTAAACATGTGTTAGGGTAAATAAATTATTCGTTTTGATAATATTATCATTATAGATAATAATGAATGGTAACATAAAATGAAAGCAATAAAAAGATGCAATTCCAAAAAATGTGTGTTATTGTTATCATTATCAGTAATGATAATATAAATGAAAAGGAGAATTTTTAATGAAACTTCACTATGGGTTAAATGAATTGAAGGATATCGATTGGTTGGCAGTACTACAGATTGCATTACCGTTTATGGTGGTTGGACTCATTCTTATTCTAATTGCACTGTTTGATTTGTATCGGCACCGTAAGACAAGGGCAAATGTTCTTTTATGGGCAATAGTTATCTTATTTTTTAATACCATTGGACCCATTTTATATTTCACTATTGGACGAAAAGGAGAAAAAGCTTATGAAGTTAGAAATTAAAGATGTCACAAAAAACTTTAAAACAAAGACAGCAGTCAATAACTTTACTATGGAAGTTGAAACTGGTCAGTGTGTGGGACTCATAGGGCCAAACGGCGCTGGAAAGTCTACGTTAATTAAAATCATTGCAGACATCTTATATGCAGATAAAGGCGAAGTACTTCTAAATGGGAAAAAAATTTCAAATATGAAAAAAGAAATAGGTTATCTTCCACAATACCCTGACTTTTTCCATTGGATGACAGCCAAAGAAACACTCTTCTTTATGGGACAGTTATCAGGTATAGCAAAAGAAAAACTTATTGAGGAAGTACCAGCAATATTAAAAAAAGTTGGATTATTTAACGAACAAAATGAGAAAGTCCAAACATTTTCTGGGGGAATGAAGCAGAGATTAGGCATTGCCCAAACGCTTTTACATAAGCCATCTTTTATTGTCATGGATGAGCCTGTTTCGGCATTAGATCCAATAGGTAGGAGAGAGGTTTTAAATTTAATTCAAGAAATTAAACATGAAACGACTATTTTATTATCAACTCACATTTTAGGTGATGCAGAAGAAATCTGTGAACGATTTGTTATCATGAAACAAGGAAAGAAAATCGAAGATACGACATTAGATAAATTATTAACGCACAATAATGAATCGGTTGTTCATCTTGAAATAGCATCTGAAAACATGCTTTGGGTGCAATTAGTTGAAAAGCTTCCATATGTGAAAAATGTAGAAGTAATCGGAAAAAGAATGAAAGTTACCCTTGAAAATGTTCAGAAAAATAAAGATATGTTACTCCGTGATGCGCTGGAAAACAAGATTGATATTGTTCGATTTGAAGTTGGAAGCAGTGAGACGTTAGAAGAAATCTTTTTAAAAATGGTGGTGAGTGTATGACGCCTTTTTATATTTTAACTAAAAAAGAATATGTACAAATGTTTCGTGACTTTAAAGTTATTTGGTTACCTCTTGCTTTTATGTTTTTAGGCGCAACGCAACCGGTTGTTACATACTATTTACCATCAATTTTAGCCTCGCTTGGAGGAAATCAAGGCATTACGATTGACCCTTTAATGATTCAGCAGGATGGAGCGCAGGTAATGGCCGCAACTCTTGGTTCGCAATTCGATCAGTTGGGCATTATGATTGTTGTCATTTCTATGATGGGCATCATTCAGTCAGATAAAGCAAATGGAATGCTTGATTTTATTCTAACAAGACCTGTAAAAGTAGGTTCATACATCGGTGGAAAGCTTTTTTCTAATTTCTCAGTTGTAGCTATTAGTGTGACATTTGGATATGTTGTATCTTACGTTTATGTAAATTTTTTGTTTAATAATATTTCATTTCTTGATATGATACTAGCCATTGTTTTTTATCAATTATGGGTTCTTTTTATGATTTCTTTTACTTCGATGGTGAGCACTATTTTTAATGGACAGGGCGTTATCGCTTTAATTAGTATCGTTTGCTTGTTTATTTTTAAAATAATTAGTGGCGTACATCCAATAATTGATTTATTAAATCCTGCAGGAATGAGTCAACATGCAATGATGGTATTAATAACGGGTTCAGTCGATTCGCATTTATACGGCAATATGTTAATTACTTTCATATGGATTTCTTTAACCGTAACGATTTCGCACTATTGGATTTCAGAAAAGAAATATCATAAAGATTAATATACAAGGAGGAGGAAACTACGAGTCCAATAATCCAAAAGCATTAGTTAGTTTGCTCTTAGTATCATAAAACAACGACATGAAAATTTTAGAAAAAAAAGTGCCAGTCACTTTGAGTGACTGGCACTTTCTTGTGCACGTACTTTTTCTCGAGTTTTGACTAAATAATAGGCATTAACAGAAGATGCGATGGGGATAATGGCAGCTATGCCGATTCCCGCACAAAAAATTGTGATGAGCTCAGTGCTGAACACTTTAGAGTTGATGATTTCGCCAATCGAGTAGTTTAAATCTTTAAACCATATTAAAAGTCCTAAATAACCACCGAAAAAAGCGAAAAATAGCGTATTTGTATCCGTTCCTAAAATATCTTTCCCAATGCTTAAGCCTGATGTGAACAATTTTTTTCTGCTAATAAGAGGGTTGTGGTGAAAAATTTCATGCATGGACGAAGCGATGGAAATGGCGACGTCTAAAATGGCTCCAATTGTACTCATAATAATTACAGAAGCGCCAATTTGAACAAAGTTAACACCAATATAAAGTGAAAAGATACTAATTTCCTCTGTAGATTCTTCTCCAAACCCTTGAATCATAGACTTCTCTGTGACAACCACAATAAAAAAGAGAAGTATAACAATGGTAATCATCGTCGAAATAAATGCGGTGATTGTTTTGCTATTCTTTTCATTAATATAAAATAGGCTAATCCAACTAATGATTGTGCAGGCAATAAATGTTAAAACGATGGGGCTGTTTTTAGGATTAGTCATTAAAAAAATCGTTACAAAGAGCACCCCAAAATTTAAAAATAGAGAAAGAAAAGAGCGTACCCCTTTTTTTCCACCAATAACGATCATTAATATAAATAAAATAGCTGCTAGCCACACTAATACATTCATATCAATTTACCCTCTTTCGTTTAATGAAAAAAATAGAAGTATAAAGACTGATAGGGATTGTTAAGACAACGCCAATACCACCGGCTAGAGCACGAGCTAATTCTAATGAAAGATTCATGGAAAGTGTTAGCCCTAGCGTAGACGAATTTTTTAAATATAAAATAAGCATAGGGATGGAACCGCATATATACACAAAAAACAAAATACTCGTAATTGTGCCCATCACATCTTTCCCAATATCAAGCCCTGAAACTTTTAAAGCTTTGTCAGAAATGGATGGATCTTGTTCATACAAAGCAAACATGGAAGAAGCCATAGTAATTGAAACATCCATTACAGCCCCTAATGCCCCGATAAATAAACCAGCCATAAAAACCATGCGATAAGGACGCGTTAGAAATTGCATTTCCTCGTATCGAAGGCCATTTTCAGATGTAATCCACAATACGAAAAAGCTAATAAGTAATGAAATGAACGTTCCTAAAAGTGTTGCCAGCATTGCCGCATAGGTTTTTTCATTTAATCCATTTATGAGTATCAATGAAACACCGGTAAATAGCAGAACACATACACCGCTAACGAATAACAAGCTGACGTTAGCGTGCTTTACATATAAATCCAATGCAAATGATAATATAAGTGCATTAACAATCAAACTGATTATTGAAAATAGCCCCTGTCTTTTGCCAACAATTAATAAGGCGAAAATAAAAATCCACGCAACGATTAATACGTATTGATCGCGCTTTACGTCTAAAATCGAACCTGTTAATTGCCCTTTTTGAGCTTTGTCTGCCTTTATAGAAACAAAAAGTTTGTTTCCGACCTTGTATTCGTGATCAAAAGCGCCAGAGGAAGAATACTCATTTGTTAAATGAATAAGTTGACCTTTGGCTTCTCCATTTTTCACTAATGCAGTTATTTGCTGCGTAAATAATTGATCATCATTACTATACATATCTGATATAGGTGTTGAATCTTCCAACTCTGTTTTTATCACTTCCGCAATTGGCCGCTCATAAAAGGATTCATTGTGAGAAACAAATAAAACGGAAGCCACAAAGCACAACGCTAATAGGATATAGAATAAAATCCGTTTTTTATGAGAAATAGTAGTAAACAATAAAAAACCTCCAATGAGGGGAATTTGACTATGTTCGTAGCAAGTGAAGTGTCCGTTGTACTGAAGCTG
Source organism: Lysinibacillus sp. NPDC097162 (assembly GCF_044762185.1). NCBI lineage: Bacteria > Bacillati > Bacillota > Bacilli > Caryophanales > Bacillaceae > Lysinibacillus > Lysinibacillus sp. NPDC097162. Next base: position 776,949 of record NZ_JBIWDT010000001.1, read on the forward strand.
CGTTGAACAATGACTCACATTAACATTCCTATTTTTCTATGTCAAGGCTGGTCAAAAGTAGTCACGTAGGAAGTAACGCTCTTAACCATTTAAGGTTTCCCTTTTAAGATAAAGGAACATGCCGTCTATGATGGTTTGACGGTGGCATCCGTTGAATATTTAGTTATATTGACTTGCACGTATCATTTTTAGTCATTCCACTGAATATGTAAAAACATTCAGATAAAATTACATTGAATGTCTGTCATGAAACTGGGAGGGAAGTGACAAGCTATACAAAAAATGTGACCGTGTTATAGGGATGGCGTACATTATACATTCATCATAATGCGAATACTAATAACATGGAATTGTTCTTCCACTGTTCCTTTTAAAAGGAGTGAGGTTGCCGAAGGAGGGTTTAGTAAAGAAAACAGGACGATAACCACAATTATTTCACAATCGGCATATCGTCCTGTTTTAGTTTTAACGAATCGTTTTTGTTGAAGATTTGCTTTGTGTAGAAGAACTGAGAAGTTGTATTTGCTCTTCTAGTACTGTACTTGCGTTTTGTAAAAACTGTGAAATGAGAGCAAGCTCTTCTTGCTTGTAGGATGAAGCTAGTTGAAGCATGGCTTGGTGAAGTGACTCATACGTATGACGAATTTCTTCTTTCGATTCATATTCAGGGACTATAATGACCCTGCGACGATCATTAGGGTCATTTTCTCTACGCACATAACCGATTTTTTCAAGGCGATCAACTAATGCCGTAATGCTACCTGTAGCAAGGCCCGTTTTTTTTGAAAGCTCTCCGGCAGTAATTGGACCAGTTTCACGCAAAATATCCAAAGAAATAAAATCATTATTGTATAGCCCAAGAGATGCGGCCACATTTTGCTGGTGTAATATTGTACGAGTTCCTAGCCCGCGCATAAGTGAAGTGAAATGTTCACGTGGATCAGTCATTTGATTTTCTTGATTGCTTGACAAAAGATAAGCCTCCTTTTAGACTATTAATATCTTGATGGTCGAGATATTAGATGGTCAAGATATTTGATGAGTGTGTAATTGTTTACGTGTTCATTCTAGCGAAGGTATTAATAATTTGTAAAGGGGTTTCTAAATGGAAGCATCGAAAAGTAATAGTAATACAAAATTAGTAGTGGCAGGTTTACTTCTTGCCATTTTTATGTCAGCAATTGACAATACAATTGTTGCGACTGCAATGGGAACAATCGTATCGCAACTTGGAGGCATGGACAAATTTGTTTGGGTTACTTCTGCTTATATGGTAACAACAATGGCTGGTATGCCTATTTTCGGTAAGTTATCCGATATGTATGGAAGAAAAAGATTTTTTATTTTTGGTTTAGGTGTTTTTTTACTTGGTTCGGCTCTTTGCGGTTTCGCTCATACAATTGAGCAACTTAGCATTTTCCGCGCGATTCAAGGGATTGGTGCAGGTGCGCTAATGCCAATCGCATTTACAATTGTATTTGACATCTTTCCACCAGAAAAACGAGGGAAAATGGTAGGGCTACTTGGCGCTGTATTCGGTATCGCAAGTGTTGTAGGTCCACTTTTAGGCGCTTATATTACAGATCATTTTGGTTGGGAATGGGTTTTTTATATTAACTTGCCAATCGGTATCGTTTCATTAATGCTTATTATAAAAAATTATAAAGAATCCCCTGTTCTTACTAAACAGAAAATCGATTGGTGGGGAGCGGCTACACTTGTATTCGCTGTTATTAGTCTTATGTTCGCATTGGAGCTAGGTGGTAAACAGTTCGATTGGAGTTCTGCGCCGATAATTTCATTATTTATCAGTTTCGCTGTGTTCTTTATCGTGTTCTTTTTTGTAGAGCTGAAAGCAGAAGAACCAATACTTCCTTTCTTCTTATTTAAACGTCGATTATTTGCCTCTTCGCAAATGTTAGCGTTCTTATATGGTGGTACTTTTATTATTTTAACAGTATATATACCAATTTATGTGCAAGCTGTATATGGTGCTTCCGCTACGAATGCAGGACTAATTTTGATGCCAATGATGTTGGGGTCTGTTGCAGGAAGTGCTTTTGGCGGTATTTTCTTAACGAAAATAAGCTATCGAAACTTAATGGTTATTTCAGTAATATCTTATTTTGCAGGTATGTTTTTACTAAGCACACTTACGCCAGATACGGCTCGAATACTTCTTACGCTGTATATGATTCTCGTAGGCTTTGGCATGGGCTTCTCTTTCTCATTATTACCGACAGCTTCACAGCATAATTTAGATGCTCGTTATCGCGGTACTGCAAATTCAACAAATTCGTTTCTTCGTACGCTAGGTATGACGATGGGCATTACAATCTTTGGCACAATTCAAAACAATGTATTTACTAGTAAGCTAACAGAAGGTTTCAAAAATATGGGGCAAGGATCAAATTCTGCAATGTTTGATGTTGGCGATATGAGAGAAATTTTTGAACCTAGTGTACGCGAAAATATCCCTGCAAACATTCTTGATATTATTGTGAATGCTATGTCTAACTCTGTGACACATGTGTTTCTTCTTGCACTCATTCCTATTGTTATTGCAGCCATTTTCGTTTTCATGATGGGTAACTCTCGAGTGATTGTTACAGCTGAAAAAGACAACAAGGAAAATTAAATAAAATATCGTAAGAATTTAAGCTAATGATGATACTAGTAAGTCGTACTATGTTCAGGAGGATAATGATGAAAGAGACCATTTTTATTAAAGGTGCTTGGGAAAATAATTTGAAGAAAGTGTCGCTTTCCATACCTAAATATAAGCTAGTAGTACTGACTGGACCTTCTGGCTCAGGGAAATCAACGTTAGCTATGGATACACTTCAGCGGGAATGCCAGAGACAGTATTTAGATTCTATGGGAATGATGGCTAATGCGATTAGCAAGCCAAAGGTTGAGTTTATTCGTGGGCTGTCACCGTCAATTAGCGTCGGGCAGCATGTGACAAATCGAAATCCACGTTCAACGGTAGGAACAGTAACAGAAATTTATAAGTATATCCGATTTATCTTTGCCAGACTTGGGGAACAAGTTTGTACTTCATGTAATATGAGTATTCCTGCTTCTTTTGAACCAACAGAAGCGTTCGTAGAAGAAGATGAAGAAATAGACAATCAAATAATTAGTTGTCCTAATTGCCATGAACAGCAAGCGAAATTAGGCATGCTACATTTTTCTTTTAACAAGCCAGAAGGTGCTTGTGAAACTTGTAGTGGCCTTGGTCATGTGGCGAGTATTAATGAGGCGATGGTGTTTAATCCTGAGCTCAGCTTACGCGACGGTGGCGTAGCTTCACTAAAGGGGGTCCATCGTGACATTCAAATGCGTATTTTAGTGGCAGCAGGAAAGCATTATGGATTTGAATTTGATCTTGATCTACCATTAAAAGATTACGATGATGTTCAGCGAGATTTATTATATTATGGCGTCGAGAGCGAGGAATTTAAACGTCACTATCCAAATAGTAAACCGGTCTCAGGAACAAAGTTTGAAGGAGTCATACCGAGCTTATGGAGACGATATAAGGAGAAAGAGGGAGAATCAGGGGCTAAAGAAAAAGAAGGAAGTTTCTTTCATGAACAACTTTGCCCAGATTGCCTTGGTGCACGCTTAAAGAAAGAAGTTCGTCAAGTTAAGGTAGCGGATGCAACAATTTCGGACGTATCTGAGTGGTCGCTTGAAGATGTATTCAAATGGACGAATAGCTTGCAGACGGCGTTACCTGAAGCAAGTCATCATTTATTGGTGCCTATTATCGAGGATATGTTAACAACACTTCAGCGGCTTATCGATGTTGGACTTGGTTACCTTTCATTGAACCGTCAGACGGTATCATTGTCTGGTGGGGAAACACAACGTCTACGACTTGCTACCATATTAGGTTCAGCTTTAACTGGCGTTCTGTATATTTTGGATGAACCGACAACCGGTCTTCATGCAAAGGATACAGCAGGTCTCATTCGAGTGCTTCAGGAATTACGTGATTTAGGTAATACTGTACTAGTTATCGAGCATGATGTTGAGATGATGCGAGCGGCAGATCATATTATTGATATCGGTCCTGGTGCGGGAATACATGGTGGTACTGTTGTAGGTGAAGGCAGTCTGGATGATTTAATGTCAAATGAGCAATCAGTGACTGGAGCTTATTTGGTAGAAGAATGCTCCCCTTCTCCTGTTCGAGTTCGTAGGGAGGGAAATGGACAGCATATCAAGATTCAACAAGCAAAACTTCGAAATGTCGACATCCCTACTGCTTCTATTCCATTGGGGTGTCTTGTGTCAGTAACAGGCGTTTCAGGTTCGGGGAAATCTACGCTTGTTTTTGACATTCTTGCACAAGGAAAATCGAAAAACCTTGCCCAAATAGGATGTAAGGAAATTAGTGGGTTAGAGCATATCGAAAATATCGTTATCTTTGACCAATCGCCAATGGGAAGAGTACAGCGTTCTAATGTCGCTACTTATACGGATGTCTTTACTCACCTCCGCAAATTGTTTGCAGGATTGCCAGAAGCAAAAGAAAGAGAATTAACTTCAAAGCATTTCTCATTTAACTCTGCGGGTGGACGATGTGAAACATGCCAAGGTTTAGGGGTATTATCAGTAGATATGGATTTCCTAGCAGATATAGAAGTGACATGTACAAACTGCAAAGGGAAAAGATTTACTGACGAAGTGTTGCAAGTTAAATATGAAGGATACTCCATTTCAGATTTGCTAAATATGTCTGTGGAGGAGAGCTTACCAATTTTGAAATCGGAAACAAAGATTTCTCGCATGATTGAAATGCTATGTGAGGTTGGGTTGGGCTATCTTCAATGGGGTCAATCGGTCAAAACTTTATCTGGCGGTGAAGGACAGCGTATTAGGCTGGCAAACGAATTAAGTAAAGCATCCAAAAACCACACGCTTTATTTATTGGACGAACCTACGACAGGTCTTCATCCATCTGATATTAAATTGTTACATGCTTTATTAAATAGACTTGTCTGTGCCGGAAATACCGTTATCGTCGTCGAACATAGTCTGGAATTAATCCGTGAATCTGACTGGGTTATCGATATTGGACCTGAAGGAGGAGCCGCAGGTGGTAAGCTTGTAGCTGAAGGAACGCCAGAGCAAGTGGCAAAAGTATCGGATTCCTATACGGGGATGTTTCTGAAAGAAGTACTCGCCGAAGCGTTCTAATTACATTTAACAAACGATACTTTAGGAAAATACCAAAAAATAGGAAATTAAAAAGAATACGCTCTTTTAGTTAAGATGAAGGTTACTGTACATCTTTCTACTAAAAGAGCGTATTTATTTATTTATTTATGAACCCTTCAAAAGTCCATGCAAACGTTACTATTTTAAATTATCCCCAAAGTCCCTTGCTCCTTATTCATACGCTCAATTATTAGCTGGTTGCTTTAATTTGCACATGTGGATTGTGCCAAGGCAATTAAACTGCACAAAATAGCCATTAAAAAATTTTAAGTGGATAATGTATTAAAATAATGTTATCGTATGAAGTAACTAAATAAACATATCCTTCAGGGTAGGGTGAAATTCCCAATCGGCGGTGATGAAGTAATTCAAAGTCCGTGAGCGCAAGCTGATTTGGTGCAAATCCAAAACCGACAGTTACAGTCTGGATGGGAGAAGGGTATATGTGTAAGCTTTTTAAATTCATATGACTTTAAAAGGTCTATTTGGCTACGCTTATATTCAAAACTACTTCCCATCGCCTTCGTTGGGGAGTTTTTTTATTTAGTTAAAAATTTAATAGGTATCTGTTCTTCGGGGTAGGGTGAAATTCCCAATCGGCGGTGATGAAGCAATTCAAAGTCCGTGAGCGCAAGCTGATTTGGTGCAAATCCAAAACCGACAGTTATAGTCTGGATGGGAGAAGAACGATGAGATGGTAGCCTTTGGAAAATTTATTTCCATTAGGTTTATTTAGTGACGTCTTATGAATTAGAACTCCCAAACCCCATTTTTATATGGGGTTTTTTGTTTGTCTCGTTTAAGCAATTACAGGTCAAAATTTAAAAAGTAGAAAGTAGGTGGAAAAATGTTTACAGGTATTATTGAGGATGTTGGTACAGTAAAAACCTTGCAAAACGATAGACAAAGTATGAAAATAACTGTTATTTCGCCAAAGATAGTATCGGACGTGCAGCTAGGAGATAGTATAGCTGTCAATGGCGTGTGTTTGACAGTAACACATTATAATGAGCAGGAACTGACAATGGATGTAATGCCTGAAACAGTGAAAGCGACAAATTTGCAGCAACTCACGGTTGGTAATGCAGTAAATTTAGAGCGTGCAATGCCTGCGAATGGACGTTTTGGTGGTCATTTTGTTTCAGGGCATGTTGATGGAGTGGGAAAAATATTACGCAAACGTCCAATGGCCAATGCAGTATACATCGATATAGAACTTTCAGAGGAGTTAACTTGCTATTGTATTCCTAAAGGTTCAATCACAATTGATGGAACGAGTTTAACGCTCTTCCATGTGGCAAAAAACAGCGTCACCGTATCGCTTATTCCCCACACATACAAGGAAACCGTATTAGGGACAAAAAATGTTGGATCACCAGTCAATATTGAGACCGATTTAGTTGGTAAATACATTATGCACCAGCTACAGCGTGGTCAGCAATCACCGACCATTACAAAAGATTACTTAGCGAAGCATGGGTTTTAACCTGTCTTTGAAAGTAAAGAACGTACAGTAAATTAAAGTTTATTAGGAGGTGGCAATTTGCTACATTCAATTGAAGAAGCAATTGCAGATTTAAAACAAGGCAAAATGATTGTTGTCGTGGATGATGAAGATCGTGAAAATGAAGGGGATTTACTTGCCCTTGCAGAGTTCATGTCACCAGAAACGATAAACTTTATGGCCACATATGGAAGAGGGCTTATTTGTACGCCGATTTCACAGCAGCTTGCACAACAATTAGCGTTGCATCCAATGGTCGTAAATAATACAGATCATTACCAAACGGCATTTACCGTAAGTATTGATTACAAAGATACAAAAACAGGCATTAGCGCCTTTGAACGTGCGTTGACAATTCGAAAAATGCTAGAGTCACAAGCGCAAGCAACTGATTTTCGTAGACCTGGGCATGTATTTCCCCTTATAGCAAAGGAAAATGGTGTTTTAGAACGTAGAGGGCATACGGAGGCAACTATCGATTTAGCAAGGCTTTGCCGAAGCATACAAGCTGGTGTTATTTGTGAAATCATGGGGGATGATGGTGAAATGCTTCGCTTTGATGACTTAGTCAAATATGCGGAAAAACACAAATTAAAAATGATTTCGATTGATGCATTAGCAGCCTATCGTCGTCAACAAATACAAGGAAAAAATTCACTTACAGTGTAAAAGAGGAGAATCAATTTATGGGAAAAACATTTGAAGCACAATTAATTGGCAATGATTTAAAAATAGCGGTAGTAGTTGGTCGATTTAATGAATTTATTACTAGTAAATTATTAAGCGGTGCAATGGATGGGCTAAAACGTCATGGTGTAGACGAGGATTTAATTGATGTTGCGTGGGTACCAGGTGCATTTGAAATTCCATTTATTGCAAAACAGCTAGCGGAAACAAAAAAATATGATGCCATTATTGGTCTTGGCACAGTTATTCGTGGCTCTACAACACATTATGATTATGTTTGTAACGAATCAGCAAAAGGCATAGCTAACGTTTCTCTTACAACTAACATACCAGTTATTTTTGGTGTTGTCACAACTGAAAATATTGAGCAGGCAATTGAACGCGCTGGGACAAAATCTGGTAATAAAGGTTATGACGCAGCAATATCAGCTATTGAAATGGCGAATTTACAGAAAATGATTGGCTAAATTTCAATGACATAATGTATAGGTGAAAAGGATAACTGCATAATTTGCTGGACATTGGGAAAAATATTGTATGTGTATTTTAGTACAATAATTTATTTGAATCGAGTTCAGTAGGAGATGAGGAATATTCAATCAATGAATCAAAATATCGAATTGAAAACGTTGAAAGAACTATTTCAACGCTCTGCTGACGTAATATTTCAATCTTATACCTTTCAACAGCATAATGTTCATTTTATTACATGTGAATCAATGTTCGATCAGTTATTATTGAATAAGGTGATTATAAATCGAGTCCAATCTTTGTGCGAAAATGTTTCAACACCATTATTAGCAGAGCAAATAATAAATGAATTACACATTCCAAATCTTCAAAAAATAACGAATTTAGAAGTGGCTACTACACGTGTATATACAGGATATGCTTTGCTGTACTTTGAAAAGGAGAAAATTTTATTCTCAAGTAAAATTTCAAATAAGCCGAATCGAAATCCTGAAGAAACAAAAAATGAACTGGTAATTAAAGGACCGAGAGATGATTTTATAGAAGATGTCTTTATTAATATTGCTCTAATTCGCAAGCGACTACCAACTAATTCATTGAGTGTAGAAACAATGGAAATTGGTAGGCGTTCTAAAACAACTGTAGCCGTTCTTTATATGGAAGATATTGCCAATAAAACGATGGTGGATGAAGTGAAAACGCAATTACGTAAAGTTGATACAGATGTCGTGATTAATGGCGATATATTGATGGATGGGGTGGGCAAAACATCTAAAATTCTTCCCCTACATGATTATACAGGTCGCCCAGATTTTGCAGTACAAACGTTAAGTAGAGGACGCATTCTTATTTTAGTTGATGGAGTGTCCTATGTCATCATTACACCACCTAATATCTTTTTACTCTTTAAATCAGGTGAAGACAATGATTATCCAGCTATTGTAGGTTCTATAGAACGACTGCTACGAATCGTAGGCATATTAATAAGTATGCTTGCACCAGGTTTTTGGCTTGCCTTATCGACCTATCATCAAGAACAAATGCCAATTCTACTTTTAGCAACAGTTGTACAATCAAGAACGGGCTTGCCTTTTCCTACCTTACTGGAAATATTGCTCATGTTATTTATGTTTGAATTATTTCGAGAGGCAAGTCTCCGCTTACCATCTCTTTTGAGCGGAACCATGAGTGTTGTGGGAGGTTTAATTGTCGGAGATGCGGCGATTAAGGCAGGCATAACGAGTCCTTCAATGATAGTAGTAATTGCTATTTCAAGTATTGCGGCATATACACTTGTAAATCAATCGTTTGTAACGGCCATGAGTATTTTCCGTCTATTTGTCGTCTTAATGGCTTCTTTTTTTGGCTTATTTGGTTTCTTTTTGTCCCTATTCTTTATTCTTATTTATGTTGCGAATATACGCGTGCTAGGTGTACCGTACGTAAGTCTTGGTGCAGATTTGAATTGGTCTGATATCAAAAAATCTTTAATACGTGCAGCTCCAAGTGGATATAATAAACGCCCAAAATTTTTACAGCCTCAAGATAAAACTCGGTCTTCCAGTAAAAATTAATGATAGCCATTTTAAATAAATAATAAAGTTATTTTCATGCTTTGCTTGTAAAAACGCTTGGATTGGACAAAATACTTAATGAAGAGTATGGATTAGACTTATCTATATTTTTCTAGACCAATCACAAGGGGTGGATAGTTATGCCGAATGTTCAAGTAAGCTGTGCTGTATCAAATTGTGTTTTCCATGCCAAAGGTAATTTTTGTGGTGCTGAAAAGATAGCAATCGATATGGATAAACGTATCGATAAGAAACATGATGCAGAGTTTGCTTCTGATTTTGAAATGCATATGTCCAAAGAGGCGGCAAGTCAATCATCAGATACATGTTGTAAAACATTCAGATCTAAAGAAAAAGAAAAACTTTAGATGATAGGTATAGGTTGTTTAAATAATTGCAAATAGAGAATTAAGGGCAATATTTAAATAATTTATCTTTACCTTATAATTAATGATTTGGTCACTTTGAAAGTCGTCTTCCTATATGGAAGATGACTTCTTTTTTTAGCATTTTTTATAGTGCCTCTTGACCTTCCAGTTACTTGAAGGAATACGATAATATTATCATCCGATTGGAGTATAGGAGGTATGGAAATGGAAAAATACGAAGATTTAGTAGTAAGCGTAGTTTCGATAATGGGAGATGCTTATGACGTGGGTTTTCAACAAAGTAAGGAAATACAATCATCAGCTCATTTAATACAAGATGAACTGTTTCTTGCCTTATCAGCTACTTGTAATGCTCAAAAGGCTCAAGAGGCATTACAGAATATTTCGCCGAATCTTTTACAAGAGATAAAAGGGTTAGCTTCTGGTTTAGAACAGTCATATGAATCCGTTATAAAAATGTATAGTGGTTATAATATGACATTTCCAGATATGGGATGTACGTCGTTTGTGCATAATGGGCATTATGTGAGAAATTACGATTTTAGCCCTACTTTATATGATGCAAGATTTGTTTTTTCTAATCCGTCAGAAGGGTATGCAAGTGTTGGATTTAGCCAGCAAATCATTGGTAGGCTAGATGGAATGAATGAAAAAGGATTAGTTGTAGGACTTCATTTCGTTAATAATGAATGGGAAGGAGATGGCTTTCTTGCGTCAACAATTGTTCGAATATTACTGGATAATTGTAAAAATATTGAAGAAGCCATTTTACAATTAAAAAAAATCCCACATCGTTATTGCTACAACTACTCGATGATTGATCGAAGTGGAAAAGTGGTCGTGGTAGAGGCTACACCAACGGAGCAAATTGTTTTTGAACAACACTCATTTATGTGTACTAATCATTTTGAATCACAAGAATTGAAAGATAAAAATAAAGCATCTATTGATAATTCAATACAACGCAAGCGCTATATAAATCATTTTGTTGCAAACGCATGTACGACTGCTATGTCTGCTTTTCAATATTTTAATGATGGAGATTCACCACTATTTTTTAAGCAATATAAAGAATACTTTGGTACATTGCACACAGTGCTATACTCACCAAATCAATTAGAAGTCATTGTGGGAATAGGGGAGAATAGTGAGCCACTTACGTTTTCCCTGCACCAATTTTTAAGGGGTGACCTTATTCTTCCGACAACCATAAAAGGAAAAATACTTCAGGCTATCTAATTCGTCATGCATAGTTTATAATTTAATAGATACTAGGGGGAATGGCATAACTTTTGTTGGGCTGTTCTCCTTTCCTTTTGTTGCTATTTCGCTTTTCGAAAGAAAATGAAATTATTTTATATAGTATAACAATTTGAAATTTTTATAAAAAATAAACTTGGATATAAGTTATATTTCAAAGGGATTTTTTTAAAACAAACATGAAAAAATGAAAATTACTATAGTATAATATTATTGCAGTTATCATAAATATTAAATGTTACAGTAGTAAATACACATAATTAAATATTTAATACAATAGATGAGGAAGTACCAGTTTGTATGAAAAAACGTAAAATTAAACTAATATTAGTATTAGCGACAGTATTATTGTCATTGTTCACAAGTTTAAATGTTGTCACTTCTTATGTGAAGATGAAAAAAACGGTGGAAGAGTCAATCGCTAACCAAAGTCTGGAAGCGGCTATATCCATTGCATCATCACTTGATGTCAAACAGTATCAGCAATTTTTAAATAATCCTGTGGAAAGTGAAGATTATTGGGAATTAAGAAGCTATTTAAATGATGCAAGAGAAAAACTGGGTGCCTTATTTGTGTATACATTAGAAATTGATAATCCTCAAGTATCAAAAGCGTTGATTGCTGGTGTACCTAATAGCTACACAGAAGGGTTTGAAATAGGACAAATTTGTACTGTGCCTGAGAAGCAAATCAAACTAGCTTATCGAGGGTTAACATATGTTACGAATGTAATTGAGGATCCAGACCATGGCGATTATCTTTCTGTAGGAGCACCTATTAAGAATGAAAATGGACAAATTATGGGCTACCTTGGTATTGATATTGGTGCTGACAAAGTTAATGGCATTAAAGGAAAAGTTCTAGAAAATAATTTACTCATGTTTATTTATAATGGACTATTTATTTTAATCGTTATTGCTTCTTTCTTCTTTTTACAGAGATGGTATCAAAAAGAAGTGACGAAAGAAGTGGGGGTAACTGAAGATACATATCAAGCTGAAATTAAAGCGTTAATTACTTCTGTATCTTCATTAAGACATGATTTCACCAATCATATACAAGTGTTGCATGGGCTACTGCAACTAGGGGAGCAAGAACAAGCAAAACAATATTTATCTTCATTATCTAAAGATGTGCAGGCAATTAAATCACTAAAATTAAATATAAATCACCCTGGGCTTTCAATCTTGTTGCAAACGAAAAAACTTGCAGCCCAAAACCATAATATTGAGATGGATATATCTGTTTCACAGGATGCTTTTATTAATATTAAAACAACAGATTTAATTAAGTTATTATCAAATTTAATTGATAACGCTATTGATGCCACAACTGAATTGCCGGAGAGCGAACGTAAAATGACAATTTGTTGTCATGCGGATGAAACGAAGTACGTCTTTGAAATTATTAATACAGGACCGACAATATCTGAGCCGGAACAAATATTTAAACAAGGGTTTACAACAAAAAAACCTGAATTCGGTAAAATAAGAGGGCAAGGATTATTTATCGTAAAAGAGGTTGTCAAAAAATATAATGGAAATATCTCTATTCAAACGACAGCCGAATTAGAAACGACAGCGACTGTAATCATTCCTCTAAAGTGAAATAATGCAGTGCGATAAGTGCATGTATGTATTGCCATAACATTATAGGCTAAATCCAATTTGTTAGATTTAGCGACTCGATTTGTGTTTACAGGATTTAAAATCGTGATAAGGTTTCTATAAAAATAAGCAGACAGCTCCCTATATTATGTAGGGAGCTTTTGGTTTTGGAGTAAATTCACGTGTGTTGCGCATCATTTTATGTACAAAGTAAGTCATATATTAACAGTAAATCTTTAAGGTAGGTTAGGGGGCAAAGAAAGATTTGGAACAGTCAATTCTTGATTTACTGCGAGCTGGTGGCTTCATTTTATATGTTAGACATGGGGAGGCAACAGTTGGAAAGGATCAGCCATATTTTAATTTTCAATATTGCTATACACAACGTAATTTGTCTGACTACGGTCGAAGAGAGGCCGCTTACTATGGACAAATGCTTCGTTATTGGCAAATCCCGATTAATTCACCTATTATTGCAAGCCCTTTGTGTAGAACAATTGAGACAGCGCAGCTAGCATTCCCAACAATGTATATTCAAATCGACCCTTTTTGGTTTGAAATTAATAAACTAGGAGGGGACATATCAGCTATAGAACAACAGCATATTTTGAAAAATGTTCAATCTCAATTAGAAAAGACACCTCCCTTTGGGACAAATCAAGTAATTATAGCGCATAGTTTTCCAAATGGAATAGGGTTAGGTAAAATTCCTAATATGGGAACGGTCATTGTAAAGCCTAAAGGTGAAGGTAACGGTTATGAAATTATAAAACAACTACCATTAACTGATTTAGCGACTTTAGGGAATCCTCTTTATAAATAGGTAGTGAAAGTTCAATGTATTCAACCTAATAAGCTTTTATTTCTAACCCTCTTATGAGTGTTCCGATTTTTGAAAAGATGTTTTTACATGCTTATTATTTATTGTAAAATAAGAATCTATGAATAGGTGGTTAATAATATGAAACGAGAGGGAATTGTTAAATGGTATAAAGAAGAAAAGGGCTATGGCCGTATTATGCTGAATGGTGAGGATAAAAATCACGTTTTTGTTCATTTTAGCTCAGTTTTACCGAATAATGAAAAATTTCCGGATGGCTATAGATTTCTTAAACAAGGTCAAAAAGTGTCCTTTGATTTAATTGAGCAGCCACATTCTACTGATCAAAAGCAAGTTGCGGAAAATGTTGAAATCCTATCAGACTAAATAGGAAGAAGTGTAATCAATTGTGCTATCTAATAGCTCAATTTTACGCTAAGTATATACACAAATTCTTTGATGTCTATAACACACATGATGAAGTCTATCGTTACACAAATAATTATTACTGAGTAGACAATGTGAAGATTTCCCATGGGAATGATGGCGGACCGAGCTATCATTCGCGAAATAAGTAGGATGTTACAACCGTAGAATACTACACAATAAGTGTTTAAAGAAGGTTATTTTAGATGGTCGTTATACTATTCGAATTTCTAACAATTTGCCTGAAAAAGTAATGAAAGCGACAGAGCAAAAAGCAATTGAGAAAAAAATGATGGAATTAGCTACTATTTCAATGAAATAAAATTAGTAAAACAAGCTGTTGCATTTTTGCTATGGATTTTGTTTCTGTATTATATTGCGTTAACTAAATTATATAGGCTTGAAAAATTCGCTTAAAAACATTATTTCTGAAATTAAAAGGGTAGGTCACCTAATATCTTGGTGAGCTACCTTTTTTGTAATTTTAAGCACATCTGGTAACAAAAAAGATGATAAATTGATTTAAGTAGAATTTATTGGGGAATATACATGTGCAATAGAAACTGCTCCTATTTTCTGAAAAATAAAATATTCTAATAATTTCAATTGTTGTATGGTAAAATTTATTTGGTACAGATGGTGTTATATAACAACATGAAGATAAATCAAATAGTTTTAATGTACAAAAAATCGCTTATAAAAAAGGAGGGAAAATATTAAATCGAAGCTTTAACTCTTGATAGATTTGATGAAAGCGTATACAGTAGCTAAGGAGGAAGGTGACTGAAAACCTTTTGATTTGTAAAACATAGGCTAGTTAGCAAAACTATAGAAGTCATAGCATTTTGCTATTTTGCTATGAATTAATTAAACGTAATTGTTTTGGTTAAAATTATGTGCCTTTGCGTACTATACATACTTTAGCGTATGAAACATTCTGTCGAAAAAGTGAAAATTAGTTTAAAGGTACCTTGTGAATGTTAGTGAATCATGTAAAATAGAGTCGATTGCGGGCTATTAGACTAAAAGTTCTAGGGCTTTTTAAATAAGCGAAGTTTATGAAGTGTCCATTATTTTAAATAAGCGATGGATAAATTATTTTAGTAGTAGCATACTAAAATTTATTCAGTTGATTTTATTTTAAACGCAATGCTTTTAGCAGAGTTGGTATATGTAATGGAAAACCACTGCAATACCCTGGCAATGGGGGCAAGGTCTTGGTTTTAGTATAGACAAATGACTTTATGGACTGACTTCGCATTTTTTACTACTTTTTGATTAGTTTATTACTATAATATTGTAGTAGATATTTTATTCTTTAATTAGTTGTGATAGACTATTGTAAGTTTATAGTTGATACAGAAAAGGTGTGTAACTAGTTTACACCGACATCATTTCTGCAAATCTTAAAATATAAGGATGGTAAAAATGAGTAACAGAGTAACTAAATCAGACGTCATCTTAATTGGTGCCGGAATTATGAGTGCGACTTTGGGGACGATGCTCAAAGAATTAGCACCGGACTGGAATATTACTGTGTTTGAAAAACTTTCAAACGCCGGTGAGGAAAGCTCTAATGAATGGAATAATGCAGGAACAGGGCACGCAGCACTGTGCGAGCTTAACTACACTTCTGAAAAACCAGACGGTACTATCGATATTAGCAAAGCAATTAATGTTAATGAACAGTTCCAGGTTTCGATGCAGTTTTGGTCTTATCTTGTAAAAAACAAGCTTATCCAAAATCCGCAAGACTTTATTATGCCATTACCACATATGAGTATGGTAAGAGGCGAAAAAAATGTTGAGTATTTGAAAAAACGTTATGAAACAATGTCAAATAATCCTCTTTTCAAAGGTATGGAATTTTCTGATGACCCAGAAAAACTAATGGAATGGATTCCTCTTATTATGCAAGACCGTCCAGCAAATGAGGCCATTGCTGCAACAAAAATTGACACTGGTACAGACGTAAACTTCGGTGCTCTAACACGTATTTTATTTGACCACCTAAAACAAAAAGATGTAGATATCAACTACAACCATAGTGTCGAAAGTATTAAACGTACGAAAGACGGTTTATGGGAATTAAAAGTGCATGACAAAGATGGTTGTAAAATGGAGTACCATACAGCAAAATTCGTCTTCCTTGGTGCTGGCGGAGGAAGCTTAGAGTTACTACAAAAAACAGGCATTCCTGAAGGAAAACACATTGGTGGATTCCCTATTAGTGGATTATTTATGGTATGTAAAAATCAAGAAATTGTTGAACAACACCATGCTAAAGTATACGGTAAAGCTGCGGTTGGTGCGCCACCAATGTCTGTTCCACATTTAGACACTCGCTTTATCGATAACAAAAAATCATTATTATTTGGACCATTCGCTGGTTTCTCACCAAAGTTCTTGAAAACAGGTTCAAACATGGATTTATTTGCTTCTGTAAAACCGCATAATATTACTACTTTATTAGCGGCAGGAGTTAAAGAAATGTCATTAACAAAATACCTGATCCAACAACTTCTATTATCAAAAGATCAACGTATGGAAGAGTTACGTGAGTTTATCCCAACTGCTAAGAGTGAGGATTGGGATATTGTAGTTGCTGGTCAACGTGTACAAGTTATTAAAGATACTGAAGCAGGCGGTAAAGGAACACTGCAATTTGGTACTGAAGTAGTAAGTGCTGCTGACGGTTCAATCGCTGCATTATTAGGTGCATCACCAGGTGCTTCTACTGCCGTTCACGTTATGCTAGAAGTTATCAAAAAATGCTTCCCACAACAAGCAAACGAGTGGGAGCCGAAATTAAAAGAAATGATCCCTTCTTACGGTATCTCATTACTACAAAACCCTGAGCTTCTTGAGGAAGTCCATGCTTCAACAGCGCAGGCACTTCGTCTAAACAAAAACTAATCATTAAAAAATATGAACCTTTGATCCATGTTGGATTGAAGGTTCTTTTTTCGTTGGAAAGGTCTAGCATAGTGACCTAAAATGGGGTTAGCACACCCTTGGTTTTCGTTTTATATAGCAAGAGACTCACATTAAAGGCAAAAAAAGTAGTTAGAATGAAAAGTATAAATGAACTAGCTATAGTTGTAAACAAAATAATTATCCAGTATACTTTTTGGGAAGGAAAGTATGAAAAGATTGTGAAAAGGGATGAATATAAATGACATTTGAAGAAGTATTACCGCGTTTAAAAGCAGGCGAGAAAGTAATCCGTGAAGGATGGGGCGGTGCTGAATTATATGTGAAGCTTGTTGGACAAAGCGAGCATGACGGAGTAAATTTAAATCCCTATTTTTTAATCAATGTACGCGGTGAGGGCTATACGATGTTCACACCAACTGTCTGTGATTTATTAGCGGAAGATTGGAAAATCGTAAACTAAATGACCGTGATTTAAGATGAAAATAGTATGCTAGGTGTTACTTAGTATGCTATTTTTTTGATGTCAAAGTAACCTTCTAATAGAACAAAGGGTAATCATAGCAACTGGATTTTTTACTATTAGTAGATTGCTTTTTATAGAGGAGAGATGTTATGAAGTTTGAAGAGTATATTGGCAAGACAGTTTTTATAACGGGTGCTGCCTCAGGTATTGGGCAAGCTCAGGCCGTTGCATTTTTAGAAAATGGGGCCAATGTTTTCGGTTTCGATATAGATGAGCAGGGGTTATTGAATTTACAAAAGCAATACCCAGAACGCTTTGGTTTTATGGTAGGTAGTGTAGATCGGAAAAGTGATGTAGAGCAATCATTTGAAAAAGTACTGGTGATGTTTAAAAAAGTGGATATTTTACTAAATACTGCTGGCGTATTAGATGGTTTTGCAAAAACGCTTGATACTGATGAGGCACTTTGGGACAAAATTATGAATACGAATGTAAAGGGCACTTTTTTTGTCACGAATACGATATTACCCCATATGTTAAAACGCAAAGCTGGTATCATTGTTAATATGGCGTCTATTGCAGGGCTAATAGCAGGTGGCGGTGGTGCGGCATATACCGCATCTAAACATGCAATTGTAGGCTATACGAAACAATTAGATTTAGACTATTGCCGTGAGGGGATACGTGCCAATGCCATTGCGCCAGGTGCTATTCAAACTCCGATGACCAAAGCTGATTTTGAAGGCGATGGTGCAATGGCAAAATGGGTTGCCGACGAAACACCTGCAGGTCGTTGGGCACAACCAAGTGAAGTTGCGAATTTAACGCTTTTTTTGGCAAGTCATTCAGCTGATTATATGCACGGAGCTGTTATCCCGATTGATGGTGGATGGATAGCGAAATAGTGTTGTTCTATGTATCATTCTTCTGCTATAATACGCAAGTAAGCAAAAAACAGCTTACACTACGGCACTTCAGTTAGGGCATCATGCTCTCTTCCTTTGGTCGTAGTTAGTACTAAAATAGCAGATTGCTATTTTACAAAGGAGAATGTAAATTGAATACATCTATTGTTAAAGATTCATCGCGAACTTCTGTAAGGGAACTTACAAAGGTAGCACTGGTCGCAGCCTTGTATGTGGCTGTAACTGTAGTATTGTCAGTTATTAGTTTTGGAGCTGTCCAATTACGTCTATCAGAGATGTTCAACTATTTGGCACTGTATAATAAACGGTATGTTGTAGCAGTAACACTAGGCGTAGTATTAGCGAATTTTATGTCACCGACTTGGATTCTCGATGTACCTATCGGTGGTATAGCAACATTTCTAGTATTAATTCTTTGTCGATCAGTAACGAAAAATATTAAGAGTGATAGTCGGAAAATGGTCATCACAGCATTGATTTTTGCACTATCGATGTTTACCGTTGCAGGTCAGTTAACCATTCTATATGATTTGCCGTTTTGGGCGACTTGGTTTACGGTTGGCGTCGGAGAGTTATTATCAATGACTGTCGGTGGAGTGACGATTCACTTATTAAATAAAAAAATAGATTTATCAAAATAAAAAAACACAGTCGCGAAAGCGACTGTGTTTTTTTCGTGATGCGATAGTAATCGCCGATAGAAGCCTGCAAATCGCCGATAGAAATGTTGTAACCGCCGATAGGAGCTCACGAATCGCCGGTAAAACGATGCAATCCGCCGATAGATTACGATAAAGAATTATTTAAATATAGGTGTTTTTTTCAATAAAACACAAACTGGTATGGCTACAATCATCCCGAGAATATTTTGAACTAAATCTCCAGGAATAGATGCCAATGGTGCAATCCAGTTAGCATATAAAATAGCTTCACCAACGTAATAAACAGCTATCATAAATGGAACAGAAATAATCATTGCGAAAAGATTGAAGGGAATGCTGTTTCCTTTACGTCCGTTCGACCAAGCAATTTTTCCTACGATATAGCCTTGTAAGCCACGAGCAACAAATGTAATAGGTGCCCACAACATCCAACCGGAAACGACGTCGAATAAACCCATGCCAATTGCACCTGCAATGGCTCCTTTTTTAGAACCAAAAAGAATAGATGCTGTAAAAAGCATGCCTGTTCCAAGATGTACTAATCCACCATTAGCTTTAATCGGTAGTTTAATATTTAATGTGAGCGTTGCCACGAAGACAAGTGCAATTAACATTGCCGATAGAATAAGATCAAAAGTTCTTGAATGTGAATAGCTTATTGTTTTTTGCATAGTTGAAAACCTTCCTTATTTTGCTTTATAGATATCAAAGCATAGTTGCGCAAAACCTTACTTTGTAAATCAATGTTGCATGCTAGGATAACCTTAGCAAAGGCTTGGCCTATTTAAAAGTATCAATTTTGCAAAAAAAATAGTGGTCAGTTTTTATGGAAATTCAAATAATAATTGTTGACATGGAGTAAACTCCATCTTTTAAAGTGAAAGGACAAAAAGAATGGAGTGATCCAATGATTATTATTACGTATGGATTAATCGGGGCATATGCACTATTATCAGAACTTGCAGGATTGCTGCAGTGGAAAGAGAAAGGATAGCAATTTAGATCATTACTCTTTGTCATATTATCCACTAGTATTCTCTTAACAATATGGATGCCGTACAAAGAGTGAATACTTCAATTACTAATTATGGAATTTATTGCACTTCATTTAGTAGCTATTATAGAAGGATTGTTAACAAATTGATAAAAATTCTCTCCGTTTGGTGGTGAGATTAGAATACAATCTAACAAAACTCTAACATAATTTCCTCCTTCTTAAGCCAAACTAATTGAAATGCTTTAGGAGGGTAACGTACATGCAAACTTATAATGCAGGGGATATTGTATATATTTTTTATCGCAATCCGCATATTCAAGATGTAGCGAATATACAGGAGGCGGCAGTCGTAAATAATCCAGAAAATCCAAATGAATTAGCGCTCTTTCTATATGAAACGTACTATCCGTTAACAAATGACTTTGTTATTTTTAGAAGTGAAATGGATGCTGAGCAAGCGTATAATCAGTATTTTCATTAGGAGGTAGAGGATGAGAAAACCATTTACACCTCAGCTAGTCTATTTTGAGCCTAATGCGCTCGATTATCCACTAGGACAGGAATTGAAAGAGAAATTTGAGAAGCTGGGTGTGGAAATTCGTTATACGACATCTCATAATCAGGTGCGGAATCTCCCAGGTGATAACGATTTGCAAAAGTATCGTATAGCAAAGTCAACGCTTGTCGTTGGTATTCGAAAAACGTTGAAATTTGATACATCTAAACCGTCAGCAGAATATGCCATTCCGTTTGCAACTGGATGTATGGGGCATTGTCATTATTGTTATTTGCAAACAACGATGGGCAGCAAGCCGTATATTCGTACGTATGTGAATGTCGATGAAATTCTTGAGGCTGCAGATCACTATATGGCAGAAAGAGCTCCTGAAATAACCCGATTTGAAGCATCTTGTACTTCAGATATTGTAGGAATTGATCATTTAACACATACGTTAAAGAAAGCTATTGAGCATTTTGGACAAAGTGAACATGGGTTGTTGCGATTCGTAACAAAATTCCATTATGTCGATCATTTATTAGATGCCAAACATAATGGTAGGACGAGGTTTCGTTTTAGTGTTAATGCGGATTATGTCATAAAAAACTTTGAGCCCGGTACATCACCTTTAGACTTGCGCATTGAAGCGGCTGGTAAAGTGGCGAGGGCGGGATATCCACTTGGCTTTATTGTCGCACCGATTTATCTTCATGAAGGTTGGGAGGAAGGGTATTATCATATGTTTGAGCGTCTTGATGCTGAATTACCACAAGATGTACGGGATGATATTACCTTTGAATTTATTCAGCACCGCTTTACAAAGCCAGCGAAAAGAGTCATTGAAAAAAATTATCCAATGACGAAATTAGAATTGGATGAAACAGCTAGAAGGTACAAGTGGGGCAAATATGGGATTGGCAAATATATTTATCAAAAAGAGGAAGAGGAAGATATTAAAGAACATCTTTACGGTTACATGAAGAAATTTTTCCCCAATGCTAAATTAGAATATTTTACGTAAAGACATACTGTAGCAGTAGTTTAATACTATGAGTTTGCCTAATCTCGACACACCATTGTTTTTGGTGTGTTTTTTAAGTTAATGTTGCTTCGTATAATCTTAATGTTGATGGTAACGCTAACAGTGATAGCAAAGAAAAGGGGGAGAAAACACCATGTATTCATTTCAACCAAGTTGTTGGTCAGAACATGGAGAGCTTACGGCTGTAATGCTTTGTGCACCTTCCAGTTTAGATGTGCCGGATTTAAAAACAGCAGAAAATGTGCAATGGAGCGCACCTGTTTTACATGCACGAGCAATGGACAATTTTATGGAGCTGAAGGGCACTTTACAGCATGCAGGCGTGCAAGTAATTGATTACTCAACGGAACTATTAGCAGAAGCACAGCAGCTAAGCGAACAACTTCTAAATCGTTATTTTGTGCGTGATCTTGCATGTGTATTTGGCAAACAAATGCTGCCAGGTGAAGCAGGTAGTTCAATTAGACGTCCTGAATATGGACATGCCCATGCATTGCTTGAAAAGTGGTTTCCTCAAAACTTTAAGGCATCTATGGAAACTGGCGATGTATTGGAGTTTGGGGATGTGATGGTGTTGAATAAGGATGCAGTGCTGATCAATATTGGCGTACGGACAACTAGACAGGGTGTGGAACGTGCGAAGCAAAAAATATTTGAAGCAGGATTTTCTGAAATTGGCATTATCGACTTGCCTCGGAGCTCAGACACACTCCATTTAGATATGAATTGTAATGTTGCGAACGAAGATGTTGTAATAGCGAAAAGCTTTATGCGGTATTTTCCTATATATGTTTTGACTGCAAGTACAACTCGCTTTAATATGACGGAACAATTTTTTAATCGACATGGTTTCGATGTCTATTGGCTAGAAAAATATAATACGATCCCTGATATCAATTTTTTAAATTTAAATCCTGAGACATTGTTAGTCAGTAAAAAAGCAACAAAACAGCAATTTAAAAACCATCCAAAATTACAAAAGAAAAATATAGTAGAAATTGAAGTGACCGAACTTGAAAAAGGCGGTGGAGGTATTCGCTGTATGACGTTACCATTGGTGCGGAAATTGTAAGAGGGGTGATCGAAATGGAGTCAAAAACAAGCAAAGGTCAAATGTCTTGGTGGCAGTTGTCTCTATTAGGTGTAGGTTGTACATTAGGGACAGGTTTTTTTCTAGGTACAAGCATGGCAATTGCCAAAAGCGGGCCTGCTGTTTTAATTCCATTTTTATTAGCAGCCATTGGAACGTATCTTGTCTATGATGCACTTGTGAAAATGTCTGTTGCCAATCCAGATAAAGGATCTTTTCGTACTTATGCTAAACAAGCATTTGGCAATTGGGCTGGCTTTAGTAATGGATGGGTATATTTGATTTCGGAAATATTGATAATGGGTAGTCAATTAATGGCATTGGGGATTTTTATCCAGTTTTGGTTTCCTGCCTTACCGCTATGGATGACCGCATCTGGTTTCGGTATACTCGGTTTGCTCATTATACTAACTGGAATGAAAGGCTTTGAAAAGTTTCAAAATATATTTGGGGCGATGAAGGCAGCTGCTGTCGTGATGTTCATCATAGTTGCTGTCGTCCTTTTAATAAAGGGGATAAATAGTGAGCCAAAGCAAATAAATGCTTTTGTTACTAACTTTCAAGGTTTTTTTGCTGAAGGTGTAAAGGGCATTTGGCTTGGACTACTATATGCTTTTTTTGCTTTTGGTGGCATAGAAGTGATGGGGCTTCTAGTAATTGACTTAAAAGATCCTAAGCAAGCACCGAAAGCTGGAAAAGTGATGATTATCATACTGACATCGATTTACGTAAGTGCTCTCGTATGTGCGCTTCTATTAGTAGGGTGGGAAACATTTACAATAAATGAAAGCCCGTTCATTACCGCCCTTACAGATTTTCACATACCATATGTAGCAGATATAATAACAGGCATTTTAATTATTGCCGGATTTTCCACGATGGTTGCTTCCTTGTACGCAGTGGTAACGATTTTAACGGCTTTAGCAGAAGATCATGATGCGCCATCAATATTAGCGAAAAAAGGGAAAATGAAAGTGCCGTTACCTGCATTTCTTTTTCTAACAGTTGGTTTAACCGTCACCATTGTGATAGGCTTTCTTATTCCAGAAAAGATTTTTGAATATTTAATAACGGCAGCTGGGTTAATGTTAATTTATAACTGGCTTTTTATATTAGTGACATATGCAAAGCTCATGACATTAACGAAGTGGCAACATGTAAAAAATGTTGTTGGGATGCTTTTAATAGCGGTAACCGTTTCGGGTACATTAGGTGACAAAACAAGCAGACTCGGTTTTTACATAAGCCTGCTTTTCATAGTCATCATTGCTGTTGCGACATTTATTGTTATGAAAAAGCGGAGCAACAATAGCTCCGCTTAATTATTTCTCTCTTTTGGAAAGGTTAATTGAAGATTTCCCCTTTAAAAATGGACATGTTGTGGGACTATGCCCCTCATCGTCGCTTAAAAAATATTGTTTCCATTCATAATTGTCCTTTTGCCCATACCATTTTAAGTCTGGATGACCTGGAATTGCGTCATACAAATCGATGCGTTTTCTTATTAGCCTTTTTAATTTTTGGCCAAGCACAGTTGTATCATTAATGTCTTCAAACACCCAGCGTGGCTGAAAGGCCATAAGCAATGTTGAAAAATGGCGACTTTTTCGAAGTTGGTGGGCAGGTGTTGCACAAAATACAAAGTAAGGCTCCCCATCAAAACAAAATTCCCATGTATGAACAGAAGGGTCGGAGGGAATTTCTCTAGGCCATTCTTTTTCATCAAATGCAGTAACGTTGTTTAGCAATGTCCAAAATAGGGCTCTATAATCCTCTACCTCATAATTTTCAAGCATATCCTTTGGCGTTTCGAAAAAAATAGCATGTGAAGTATATTTTCCAGCAGATCGTGCGCAGTATCCATATTCTTTTAAGCAAGTTGCTAACGCTTTCGCTGATTGTAGCTCTCGGGGATCTCCGATAAAGCTGAAGCGTAGTTGATTTGATAAAAAACCTGTTCTAGCAGGAATACAGGGGAACGTATTTGCTTCATCTGCAATCATTAAAGAAAAGTCTTTAAAGGCGTTCTGTTGCCATAAAGGAAGGGATGGTAAATGTTGATCAAGCCAATTTTTTTCAAATACTACTCCCACATTAGTCACCTCCTTTATACATCATTAGACTATTATAGGAGGGGCTAATCGGTGACGAATTATTAGGGATTATTTCTAACTAGTCTCCTTAGCACGGTATTTTGCCATTTACATAAATGTGATAAATCCAAGCAAACTCTTTCCTGTACAAGCAGAACAACGATAAGACGTTGTGAAACAATGAACTTTAGTGCATGGGCAGGTGAAAATTGGTGATATCTTTTTTAAAATTTAAAGTATGTAAACCAATTGTTGAGTTACATTGTAAATAAACAGATATTCTATATTTAAATAATACGAACAATTTCTGAATTATTTAATTATTATATATTTTTAACTTTTGTTAATTTTAATGATTTGATAAGATAAAAGTAATATATAACATAAAAATATACGGGAGGTCTGTACTATGAAGTTTCGGTATTCTTTGATATACAAAATTTAAAAAAGGAGAGAATTTTAATAATGCCAAAATTACTTGTTGGAGATATATTTGCATTTTTTGCTACATTAGTCGCAATTTCAATTCCACTAACAATTATTGGTTTATTAATCTACATAGCTAAACTAATTAAAAACCTCGAAAAAAGGTGACCTCAAATCAAATTGCATTTGAGGTCACACTTATAGTCTGTCCTAACAATTAACGGAAGTAAATCATGCGTCTTAAAGCTTACCTTGTTGTTTAAAAACCTTCTGCTGCAAAATATCTAATGCGTGCTTAATTTCTTCTAAATCTTCTTCTGAAACATCTTGAATAAGGTGTTGAAAACGGACTTCAATACATCGAAATGCCTCATCCATCATTTGTTCCCCATCTTCGGTGAGGCGCACATAATGTTTTCTACGATCCTCTGTATCACTAATTTTTTCAATTAAATTTTTCTCTTGTAGTTTCTTAAGCTCTCGACTTGTATTCGGTAACGACATTTGCTGACAATCACTAATTTCAGTAGTCGTAACAGGCTGGCTTACTTTTATATGTTCAAGAATTTTATATTGAACAGGAGTTATGGCGTCCGTTTTAACGTTTTGTGTTAACTCATTTGTTACTTGATGAACGGTTGCTGTAAATGTAACAAATTGATTGAATAATGCATTCTTGTCCAAATATCTCACCTCTTACTGACAAGATAACAAATAACTTATCTTAAAACAATTATCATTTGACAACTAAATAAGTATTGCGTATTATTTACTTATCAAATGATAAGTAATGGAGGCAGTTATGAAAACATTAATTATTTATACGTATCCAAATCATCAAAGTTTGAATTATTCTTTTTTGCAGGAAGTTGTTAAAGGATGCAATGAAAATCCGTACATAAATGAATTACAAGTGGTTGATTTATATGAAGAAAAATTTGATCCGATTTTACATTTTAATGAACATAGACGACGTCGTGATATGTATCTTGATCCAAAACTAGAGAAATATAGAGAACAAATAACTTGGGCAGATAAGATTGTTTTTGTTTATCCAATTTGGTGGGGAAGACCGCCAGCAATGCTTTTAGGCTATATTGATCAATTATTTGCATCTAATTTTGCCTATAGAGATAAAAAGGGATTGTTTCCTGATGGTCTCTTAAAAGGGAAGTCAGTCGTTTGTGTTTCGACTATGAAAGGCCCTACTAAATATCCGCTTTTATGGTTGAATAATGCTCACAAAGTATTGATGCGAAAAGCATTGTTTAATTTTGTTGGAATTAAGAAAGTGAAGTTTTTTGAATTTGGGAATATGGAAAGTAAAAAGGGAGGACAACAAAAAAAGTTAGCAAAAGTTTATCAGTATTTTAGACAAGTAGCGTATTAGAAGAAGCGAAAGAGCATAGGGGTGAACAACTTTCACATCCTATGCTCTTAATTATTTGTATCAACACTATCTAAAGGGAGTGTTATCAAAAATTTTGTATGTTCAGCAAGTTTGCTTTGGACAGTAATAGTACCTTTGTGCATATCAATAATTTTTTTTACAATGGATAATCCTAGCCCGCTACCTCCGTTTGCAGCGATTCTTGATTGATCTGCTTTATAAAAACGTTCAAAAATATGCTTTTGTTGCTCATCTGTTAAGCCGATGCCGTTATCACGAATGCTCACCATCACTGTGTCATTTTGGGCGGTCATCAAAATACGGATTTGACCATTATTATGAGTAAATTTGATGCTGTTACTGAGTACATTCATCCACACTTGGTTCATTAAGTCCTCATCAGCCTTAATCGTTATGTTTTGTAATTGAATATCAATATCAATCTGCTTTTCTAACCAATTAGGCTCAAGAGCTAAAACAACATTACGCAACTGTTTATCTAGTCGATAGTACTTCGGTTCAAATGGATGGTGCTGTGATTCTAATGACGTTAGCTTTAACAAATTATCACTGATTTTTGATAGACGATGACTTTCCATTTCGATAATGGCTAAATAGTGCTGACGTTTCTCTTCAGTTAAATCCATATTTTTTAATGCCTTTGCAAAACCATTAATAGAGGTGAGAGGCGATTGAATTTCATGCGAAACATTTGATATAAATTCTTGACGCATACGTTCTAATTCGCCTAATTCAACAGCCATATGATTAATCCCACTAATTAGTTGGCCAAAATGATCATTTTCATCATCAGACATTTTATCTAACTGTACATTGAAATCTCCTTTAGCCATTCGTCCAATGGCATCAACAATCGTATCCCAATAATTGTGCTGTCTTTTTAAACCAATTAAAAAAATGCAGGCGGCAGTACAAGCAAATAGTACAAATACACCAAGAACTGTAGTTAATTGTCGCCAAAAACCTTGGAAATGTATGTCTACTCGCTGAAATAGCCAAGAAGTTACGTGGAAGGAAATAAAGGCAAATAATATATTCGCTAACAGAAACATGATAAAAATCATTAGGAGCTTAAAGAAAAATTTCCAATATTTCATAGTGCTAATTCCAAGCGATAGCCAAGTCCACGAATCGTACGGATAGAGAAGCCACTTTTTTCTTCAGGGAATCGTTCACGCAACCTTTTAATATGAACATCTACGGTACGTTCATCGCCTTCATAGTCAAATCCCCAAATTTCTTCAATTAGCTGCTCACGGGAAAATGTCTTTCCCGCATAACTTGCTAATGTAAATAATAGGTCGAATTCTTTTAGACGTAACGTAGTGCTTTCACCGTCATACAATAGTTCATATGTATGGCGATTCATTTTAACATTTCCAATTTCAATCGTTTGAGAGAGCGCAATACGATACCGTTTTAAAATGGATTTAACGCGAACAATTAATTCGACAGGCTCAAATGGTTTGACTAAATAATCATCTGTCCCTAGGTTAAATCCTTTTACCTTCTGTGCTGTTTCACCTTTAGCGGTTAGCATCAAAATCGGTAAATCACTGTTGAATGTCCGGATTTCCTTACATAATTGCCAACCGTCCATTTTAGGCATCATAATGTCCATAATCACCATGTCGATTTTTTCTGTATCCAATTTGGACAGTGCATCTACACCGTCCAATGCTTCAATTACGTCAAAACCTTCATTTTGTAAAAATACTTTTACTAATTCTCTAATATGGTCATCATCATCCACAACTAATAGTTTTGTCATGATAACAAATCCTTTCGTCTTTAATCTTTAATGCGCAATTGTTGTTTAGCAAACTCTCTATACATATCGTGTGTTTCAAATAATGTATCATGTGTCCCACAGCCTGTAATATGGCCTTTCTCTATAAATAATATTTGGTCGGCATCTACGACAGTAGAAAGACGGTGGGCGATTACGAGTGTTGTTCGTCCTTGCATTAAATTATCCAGTGCTTTTTGTACGTAAATTTCTGAATTACTATCAAGGCTAGAAGTCGCTTCATCTAGCATTAAAATTTGAGGATTACGTAACAAGGCTCTCGCAATCGAAATTCGTTGTCGTTGTCCACCTGAAAGCTTTATTCCTCGTTCGCCGACCTCGGTGTTAAATTTATCTGGCAGTTCATTGATAAATTGATCGGCGTAGGCCATTTTTGCAACTCGTTCAAGTTCCTCGTCTGAAACAGCTCGGGCAATGCCGTAACAAATATTTTCACGAATCGTTCCTGATAGAAGCGCACTTTCTTGTGCGACATAGCCAATTTGATTTCTCCACGAATGAAGTGAAAATGTATCAATCGGTGTATCGCCAAGTGTAATCAAGCCATTTGTTGGTTGATAGTAGCGTTCTAACAGCGCAAAAGTCGTCGTTTTTCCTCCGCCACTCGGCCCGACAATGGCTGTGACTTTACCTGGCTCAATTGTAAAGTTGATGTTTGATAAAATTGGTTCCTCTCCATAAGCAAAATCTACATTTTGGACATGGATTGGTTCATGTACAGTATCTAATTGTCGTCCTTCATAAATGTTTTCTTCTTCATGCTCAAGTAATGCACTGATACGTTCTGTAGCGCCCATCGCTTTTTGGAGCTGGGTAAAGAACATCGTTAATTGCGTCATCGGCATAATGATTTGAATTAAATATAAAATAAAGGCAACCATATCTCCAGCTGTAAGTTCACCAGATGAAACACGAACACCGCCATAGCCAATGATTGCTACAAGCACGCTCATTAGTACGAATGAAATTAAAGGTGAAATAAGTGCATGGATTTTTGCTTCTTTCAGACCGAAATTAAATAGATTAGTAATGCCTTTTTTGCCACGTTCATATTCGATATTCTCAGCATTTGAAGCTTTTACTAAACGTGTCTCAGGCAACACTTGATTGAGAATAGCGGTAAATTTAGCGGTTTCGTCTTGCATACCTTTTGAAATGACAAACATACGCTTTCCTAATAGCATTAAAATAATCATCGCGAGAGGAACAGCAATGAGCATAACTAATGTCATTTTCCAATCTAAAAATAATAGAATGATGACAGAACCGACAATCGAAATAACACCTGTTAAACAATTTGCAAGATGTTCAGTTATTAGCTCTTTTACTACAGCGGTGTCATTTGTTACACGACTTAACGTCTCACCAGTATCGTTATCATCATAATAAGGGATTGGTAAATGGAGCAATTTGCGCCATAATTGATCTCTCAATTTTGCCACAACCTGATGACCAACGCGATTTAAAAAATAAATGGAAAGTCCGCTGGCGATGGCTTGCACGATAAAAGCTATTCCTAGTAAAATAATTTGCCAATAATTAAGGGATTGTAACGAAAAGCCATCTACTAATTTTTTAGTGAACAGTGGCACGATAAATCCTACGCCAGTGGTCGCTATACTCATACATAAAGCGATTATTAACAAAAGCATCGGTGGCTGCGCCTGTTTCACAAGCCCCACAAAGCGCCGCCAATTTTTTATTGGTACTTCTTTAGTTGTTGTGTTATTCATTAATAATTATCCTCCTTGATTACGCTAAACAATAGAATCATTGTTTGTGTGACTTTACTATAGCATGCATTTATGAACTGAATATGAAATGAAAATAGCGTGCTAAATTAGAGTGACAGGCACTCAAACAATTCTGAAAAATTCTTGACCTTCAAGTAACTTGAAGGTTTATCATTGATATTGAAAGGTGTGTCGCTCTTGCATAACTATATGACCATTCAGGAATTTTCAAATAGAACAGGAATTTCAAAAAGTACATTGCGTTTTTATGAATCGAAAAATTTATTGTTGCCAGTAGAACGGAGAGGAAATGGATATCGCGTATATGCAACACATCAAATTGCAATAGTGAAATTGATTACCACTTTGCGTATAGCAGACGTACCTATTAAGGACATACAACATTATTTACTAGAAAATGACGAAGTAGCTCGTCAAACAATGATGGATAATTGGATTCGTACTTTAAGGAAAAAACGGGAGCTCATCGATGTTAGCTTAAGGTTTTTAGAAAGTGATTCCATTCGAGAGGATATCTATCTAATCGATAAAAACAAAGAAAAAATAATTTGGTTCATTGAGCAATCCACAATGGGGAAGTTTGGAGAGCATTTTGCGAAAAGAGCCAATGAATTAAAGCAAAACAATATTCAAATTAACAGCTATTATGTAAATTATTTATCAGGACAAGATGTGATAAAAGTACAAATCGGTTTTGGTGTAACAGAACATACAAATATAGATGGATTAACGGATGATAATTTTATTGAGCATATGCCTGCTTGTATCTGTCTAGCGCTACCATTCAAAGAGCATCTGACGGAAATAAAAGAGGGATATCAAAAATTACTACAATATGCCCTTGAACATAGTTGGGTGCCAACCCGTTCAATTCTCGAGTGGTACCGAGGGGAAGACTTTACACAATTAGATTTATTATTGCCTGTCATTCAATTGGAGCGAAGTGAGAGATGAGGAGTGAACTAGCTAAACCTATCAAATTTTACAAACCGAGGTATTCGACAGTGTGAACGTCAAATACCTCGGTTTTTTATTTGGCATTATACAGGCAAGATGCAGATTACTACGAGCGTCTTCTCCGCCATCTACTTGCCATATTAGGTTGTGTTTGGCTGCTTTTTGAAGGATAAATTGGTATAGGTACAAACTGTGAGACATTTTGTGTATGAATGGCATCGTGTGGCAATGTCTCTTTAGTAACTGACAAATCATGCTTGTTAGCCACTGTAGGTGCATGCTGTGTTGGATCGGTTGTCGTAGCAATGCTATGAGTACTATTCAAAAGTGGGGCAGTGTTCTCATTATTATTTGGAATTGTTGTTACTGTGGCTGTGGCACTATGGTTTGCTGGAGTATGCTCTATTTCGACATGTGGCTCCGATACGGGATGAACATCTTTCATTACTAGAATTGGTCGCATCATATCATGATCCTCGTGCTCAAGAAAATGGCAATGCCACATGTAATTTCCGATATGGTCTTTCCAATGCATAATAATCTTTGTAACCTTCCCTGCATCAGCTTTTACAGTATCTTTCCAGCCTCTCTCAAAATCACGTGGTTCTTCAGCTGGACCAGTAAATTCAAGCCTTCCTTCATTTTGATAGAGCTCCACATCGAATGGCCGTCGTTCAAGTATTTTAAATTGGATTAAATGTAGATGGATAGGGTGTATAAATGGAGTGGCATTAATAAAATTCCAGACTTCTATACTATCAAGAGCTGGCTTTTCAGTTGCGGGATCATGGTACATACGGTCATTTAATAATAGCATTGGTCTTCCAAAATCATCTGTCGACGCACTTAAAGGTAAGTTGCGTTCAATATGTGCATGGTGCGGATGTAAATCCATTGAAACGGCAAGCCTTTCAGGAATTTCGCTCGTATCTTCACAGCGCAGTGGGCAATTCACTTTAAATTGCATAATTACGCTCGTATGCTCGTCAACAAAATCTGTATCCCCATTAATTAATGTTATTTCCTGGCCTTCACACTTTGAAAAGTCAATAATGACATCCGTTCTTTCAGCAGGCAATAATTCCACAGAGTAAATTTCGTTAGGGGTTGTTAAAAAACCACCATCTGTTCCAAGCTGGATCATAGGCTGCTCATTAGAAAGGCTGATGACATAGCCTCTTCTATTCGAGCCATTTAGAAAACGGAAACGATATTTCCGAGGCTCAACATTTAAATAAGGCCATACTTTACCATTCACAACAATTGTATTTCCCACAAAGCCCGGTGTAATCGATGGATGAACTGGCACGGGGAAAGGTGGTTCATCAGGATAGAAGAGAGAGCCATCTTCATTAAAGGATCTATCCGCAATTAATAGTGGATATTCATAATCACCGCACGGTAAGTTTGAGCGCTCCTCAATTGTATCTCGAAGCAAGTAGAAACCTGCAAGACCTGCGTAAACATTTAAGCGCGTTAATGCCATTGCGTGGTCATGATACCACAACGTTGTACCTGGCTGATGATTCGTGTATTCATGTATTTCTTTATTGAATTTCGGACCAGTATACACAAAGTCTCTTGTATACCAAGCTTCCGGATGACCATCACTTTCCCAGTCAACGTTGGCTCCGTGAAGATGTGTTACCGTTCTAACCTCTTGTGAATCGTTGGCTGCATGGAGAGTAAAATCTACAGGTAAAAAATGCTTTAAAGGTAATTGATTTTTGTATTTGACATAAATCGTTTTGTCTTTTGAGGCCTCAATGGTTGGTCCTGGGTAAAGTCCGTTATATCCCCAAATAGTGGATTTCGGAAAGTTTTTATGAAAACAATGTTCCGCTTCCATCATCTGCAACTCATAATATTCTTTCTTCGGCTGGCCGCTACTGTATTTTGGCTTTGCAGTAACAGGCTTCGGTAGTTCATCTACAAATTTAGGAATTGTTGCTGGATCTGATGGATTAATATTTTTATTCACAACATCACGTCCCTCACGTTTTTACAAAAAAATACTCAATCAACTACAATATATGGGTAAAAACAATGAGAAACGAGGACAATAATGGAATTATTTGTGCTAATATATATAAAAAAATATTGAATGTAAAAAATTCCTGCAAATAAGCTGTTATTCTAGCCCTGTATTAATTACACGTAAACGGAAGTAAGTTGATGGAGTAAAGGTTAAAGGTAATCGCGAAGACAGGTGAAATGTCATTTCAATCAAATACAATTGCTTCGTTTTTTGTGACTATAGAACATGGCGTGCACTCCAGTCTAAAATATTATCATTCGATATATTTAGTAATTTATGGGATATGCTTGAAATGACGGACGAGGACATGGACTTCGCTTATAATTAATGTATAGGCTAACTGCTACATTAAAGTATTAAGGATAAGGAAAATTCCGAGCATAGAGAAGTGGTGATTATTTGGAGTTAACATTAGAAGAATTAAATAAAACAATCATGGAAATGCGGACGAAAGGGCGTTTAACAGAAGCTCTAAATCTTGCTGAACAGGGACTTTTAGTAGCATTAGAAAATGATAATCATAAGCATGGACTAGATTTATTCTTCCAAAAAATATTAATTCATCATGCTCTAGGCGATACATTAAGCATGGTGAGCCACATCCATGACTATGAGGCGTGCTGCCAAAAGTACGGCACGACAAAGGATTTTATGAATTATTATCTTGTTATGTCTTTAATATACGATTTAGTTGGTGTCAGAGAAAAAACAGTGGAAATGACCAAAAAATCGATTGAATTTGCTACACAGCTAAAAGATATTAAAATGCTTGTACGTTGCTATAGCAATCTGTGTTATCTTGAAGTTGAAAATGGCTGTTATCAGGAAGCGCTTAATGCTGCATTAATTGCAAGGAATTATAATAAGGAGCTTGAGAAAACACAGCCTGAATTGGCGAAGCTACAAGAAATCCGCATTAATAATAATATGGCTGATGTGTATATTCTAGAGGGCGATTTTGTCACTGGTCAAGCATTATTGGATCATACATTGAATTCGGATATTATTCAAAATCATAAACGAGAAAAGGTAGCCGCCTTGTTTGGCTATGGCTTTTTATATGAACATCAACAAAAGCTAGAAGAAGCGGTGAAATATTATAAGCAAGCGATAGATTTAGCGCAATCATATGGTGATAATCCAATTACAAAAAGGGTCATGCGTATGCTGTTAAACGTTCTCTATCAATTGGATTACCGAAATGAGATTTTTGATGTGCAACGAGCTTATATAGAGCTTACAGAAAAAATGAGTGCTGACAATTTGCTTCAGCAAGTCATGAACTTAGATTTTAATAGACAAAAAGAGAAACTGGAAAAAAGGGCACTCTATGATCCTTTAACTGGTGTCCTTAATCGTCATTTTCTTGATAGTGAGCTAAATGATTGGTTAAAGGAGGCACAAATTTCTCAGCAATATGTTTGCGTCATTGTCCTCGATATCGACTATTTTAAAGCATACAATGATAAGTATGGTCACTTGTTGGGTGACATGGTGCTACAGCTCCTTGCTACTGGATTAAGGGATTTTTTACGTAATGAAGATGCGGTCATTATACGTTATGGTGGAGATGAATTTATCGTTTGTCTTCGTCATGATAATCAATTGTTTATCAATGACTTTATTAAGGAGCTACATGCCTATATTTTAACTTTAAAAGTAGAACAAGACTTTGATAGTTATCCGTTAAAGATTAGTTTAGGCGCCTGTATGAATGACCAAGAAAATTATGAATACATTCAGCTTTTTAAGCAGGCAGACCGCAACTTATACAAAGCGAAAAATAATGGTCGTGCAAACTATGTCATCAGCTCAATATAAATAAGTCTATCAAATGATATAGCCTCGTTCCCACTGTCGACAAAAGGCAGTGGGAATATATTTATATATGACTTTTATCCTTTTGGGTATAGTAAAAAAGTTATTTTTTTACAAATGCACACCTTTCTTTAGTGTGAAAAAAATAGGAACTTTTGACGATAAAGTACAGTCTTTTTAAGTGGAAGAGTAAAAAATGAAAATCACTCCTCGAATCATTTGAAAACGCTGGTTTATCAACGTACAATAAATGAAATTAGCAAACACGACAAGAGAATTTTGGTGTATAATGTTGTGGTATGAGGAAAGAAAGCAGGTTGACAAAAATGGTAAGCAAAATGAAAGTGTGCGCAGTTATAGACACACAAAAATATCAGGCATTCTTAGCGAAAAAAA
This sequence comes from Lysinibacillus sp. NPDC097162, assembly GCF_044762185.1. NCBI lineage: Bacteria > Bacillati > Bacillota > Bacilli > Caryophanales > Bacillaceae > Lysinibacillus > Lysinibacillus sp. NPDC097162. The sequence continues at coordinate 812,239 of NZ_JBIWDT010000001.1, forward strand.
AGCTAGGTGTGAAACATAAGGTGAATATATGAAAAACTGGTTGATTTTCATTTCTGTCTTTATGGTTTCCTTGTCACTTGTCATTAGTATTTTAGTACTCTGGAAAGCCGAGGCTCCATTTAGTTCAATTGAAGAACAGGCTGAACAGTTGGCGCTTGATGCCAAAGCCCTAGCAATTGTCACGGAGTCATACACATATAATGGCAAACATTCGTATGTTACTGTGTTCGGGGTAGACGAATACGGTGACAAAAAGGCTGTCTTTGTTCCAACGAATCTAGAAGAGGATTCCATTCAGGAAGTATTTTTGAAAGATGGTATTACGGAAAAGCAAGCATTATCGGTTTTTAAAAATGAAGGAAATGTCCAAAAGGTGCTTCATATGAAGTTAGGCTATGAGGAGGTAGGGGCTGTTTGGGAAATTTCTTACCTAAATAATCACGATAAACTCAACTATGTCTATATTTTATTTAAGGACGGCGACTGGTGGAAGCGCATTAAGAATTTATAAGAGGAGTAGATCCCGAATGAAAAAATTATTAGCAGACCGAGTGAAAACTTTAACACCATCTTCAACATTAGCAATTACTGCAAAAGCAAAAGAATTAAAAGAGCAAGGTATTGACGTAATAGGACTAGGTGCTGGTGAACCCGACTTTAACACACCGCGCAATATTCTAGATGCGGCTATTGAATCTATGGAAAAAGGTTTAACTAAATATACCCCTGCTGGCGGTCTGCCAGTGCTTAAGAAAGCTATTATTGATAAACTTCAACGCGACAACAATCTTACATATAAACCGAACGAGGTTATCGTAGGCGTTGGGGCAAAGCATATTCTTTACACTTTATTCCAAGTAATTTTGAATGAAGGCGATGAAGTAATCATCCCTATCCCTTATTGGGTATCGTATCCAGAACAAGTGAAATTAGCAGGCGGTGTGCCAGTATATGTTGAAGGGACACGTGAACAAGGCTATAAAATTACTGCAGATCAATTACGTGCAGCTGTTACCGATAAAACAAAAGCAGTTATCATTAACTCGCCAAGCAATCCATCTGGTATGATTTATTCTCGCGACGAGCTAGCAGAACTTGCTGCTGTTGCAGAAGAAAAAGATATTTTAATCGTGTCAGATGAAATTTATGAGAAGCTTGTATACAATGGTATTGAGCATTTTTCAATTGCGCAACTTTCAGACGCAATGAAAGCACGTACAATCGTAGTAAATGGTGTAGCAAAATCTCACTCTATGACAGGCTGGCGTATCGGATATGCAGCAGGTGATGCAGACATTATTAAACCAATGACTGACCTTGCTTCACACTCTACTTCAAACGCAACAACAACTGCACAATATGCAACAGTGGAAGCGTATAATGGACCTCAGGACACAGTAGAAGAAATGCGCCAAGCATTCGAATCTCGTCTTGAGAAAATTTATCCACAAGTTAGTGCAATTCCTGGCTTCAATGTATTAAAACCGCAAGGCGCATTTTATTTATTACCAGATGTAGCAGAAGCAATGGCACATACTGGTTATGATTCAGTCGATGCATTTGCTGCGGATATTTTAACAGAAGCAAACGTAGCAGTGATTCCAGGCTCTGGCTTTGGTGCACCAACTACTATGCGATTATCTTATGCTACATCTTTAGAATTATTGGAAGAGGCAGTCCGTCGTATTGATGCATTTGTAAAATCAAAATGGCAAGACTAATCCTTCTAACCAACTTTGGAGGATTTCTATGAAAAAAATTATGATTCAAGATATGCCACAGCATATCGGAGAAACAGTCAAGCTAGGTGCTTGGTTAGCTAACAAACGTTCAAGTGGTAAAATTGCTTTCTTACAACTACGTGATGGTTCTGGCTTTGTACAGGGCGTTGTTGTGAAAGAAGAAGTAGGCGAAGAAATTTTTGCAATTGCAAAGGGTATGACGCAAGAAACTTCGATGTACGTTATTGGAGAGGTGAAAGCAGACGAACGTTCAAGTTTCGGCTGTGAGCTAGCAGTAACAGGAATTGAAGTGTTACATGCAGCAACAGATTTCCCAATTACACCAAAAGAGCATGGCCCTGAATTTTTAATGGATAACCGCCACTTATGGTTACGTTCTCGTAAACAACACGCGGTAATGAAAATTCGTAACGAAATTATTCGTGCAACTTACGAATTTTTCAACAACAATGGTTTTACAAAAATGGACCCACCAATTTTAACTGGATCAGCACCTGAAGGTACTTCTGAGCTATTCCACACAAAATATTTTGAAGAAGATGCCTATCTTTCTCAATCTGGTCAGCTTTATATGGAAGCGGCTGCGATGGCGTTAGGAAAAGTTTTTTCATTCGGTCCAACGTTCCGTGCTGAAAAATCTAAAACACGCCGTCACTTAATCGAGTTTTGGATGATTGAGCCAGAAATGGCGTTTGTAGAATTCGAAGAAAACTTAGAAGTACAAGAACAATATGTGGAGCATATTGTGCAGTCTGTTCTGGCAAACTGTACTCTAGAATTAGAGCGACTTGGTCGTGATACATCGACGCTTCAAAATATTAAAGCGCCATTCCCTCGTATTTCATACGATGATGCCATTAAACTATTACATGAACAAGGTTTTGATGACATTGAATGGGGTGATGATTTCGGTGCGCCACATGAAACAGCAATTGCGAATTCATTTGACAAACCTGTATTCATTACGTGCTACCCAACAGGTATCAAACCATTCTACATGCAACCACATCCAGATCGTGATGATGTAGTATTATGTGCCGACTTAATTGCGCCAGAAGGCTATGGGGAAATTATCGGTGGTTCAGAGCGTATCCATGACTATGATTTATTAAAAACTCGTCTTGAGGAACATAATCTATCATTAGATGCTTACGCATGGTACTTAGAGCTTCGTAAGCAAGGATCAGTACCACATTCTGGCTTCGGTTTAGGGCTAGAACGTACAGTGGCTTGGATTTCTGGAACAGAGCATATTCGCGAAACTATTCCATTCCCACGTCTATTAAACCGTCTATACCCTTAATCGGTTAGCAACAAACGAAAACAATTTAAAAGTCGCGTAGTGAAATTTCTACGCGGCTTTTCTACTTACTAGAAAAAGGAGTCATGTCTACATGAATACAAAAAATAATCGACTCCGTACATGGACCGAGCAGAGAACTATACAAATTCCTCAGCTCTTTTTTCAGTTTTATAAGGAGTTAAATATTGAGGATGATGAGGCGCTGATTGTCATGCACTTACTTGCCTTTCATGTGGAAGGAAATGATTTTCCTACACCAACAGATTTGATGAATCGTCTTACGATGCCTAGTAATGATATTACTTCTCGCTTACAGCGTCTAATGCAAAAGGGCTTTCTTGAGATTACACGTGATGTCGATTCAAATGGCACGCTATACGAAAAATATTCGGTGTACCCTCTTTGGGAACGTATATTGCAGATGATCGAAATGAAAGAACAAAAAAATTCAGCAGCTACACTTCGTCAAGAAGAGGGTGAAGTATTCCGTTTATTTGAAGAGGAAATGGGGCGTCTTTTATCTCCTTTAGAGCTAGAAAAAATCGGTTTTTGGCTAGATGAGGATAAGCACAGTCCTGCGCTTATTAAAGAGGCGTTAAAGGAAGCTGTGTTTGCTGGTAAATTGAGCATTCGCTATATTGATCGGATATTATTGGAGTGGAAAAAGAAAAATATTACGACACCACAAGCTGCACATAAACAAGGCGAACAGTTCCGTGAGAAACAAAGCTTGAATAGACCGCCAGCACGTACGTTACAGCAAGAAACACAGTCGACAAACAGAGTACCATTTTATAACTGGTTAGAAGAAAGAGAATAGGGGGCTTTTAGGGAATGTTAACAAAAAAACAGTGGGAGCATTGTCTAGCTGAAATGGACCGCATGTTTCCCAATGCGCATTGCGAACTTGTGCATGACAACCCGTTCGAGCTGACAATAGCCACGTTATTATCTGCACAATGTACGGATGTACTTGTCAATAAAGTAACAAAGACGTTGTTTCAAAAATATAAAAAGCCAGAAGATTATTTGGCAGTGAGCTTAGAAGAACTTCAACAGGATATTCGTTCAATAGGTCTTTATCGCAATAAGGCTAAAAATATTCAACTTCTATGTGCGCGACTTTTAACTGAATATAATGGGCAAATTCCCGCAAGTCGGGAAGAGCTCGTGACATTGCCAGGCGTTGGTCGTAAGACGGCGAATGTTGTATTATCAGTAGCTTTTGATATTCCAGCACTTGCTGTTGATACACATGTAGAACGCGTATCTAAACGATTAGGTTTATGTCGTTGGAAGGATTCCGTGCTTGAAGTGGAAGAAACCATAATGAAGAAAACACCAATGGACAAATGGTCGAAAACCCATCATCAGTTAATTTTCTTTGGACGCTATCATTGTAAGGCACAAAATCCGGGCTGCCAAACATGTCCGTTACTGGATGATTGCCGAGAAGGGCAAAAGCGTTTAAAAAAAGGGCTGGTGAAGAACGCGTGAACATTGAGGCAATATCAAAAGAAAAAATAGATGAATGGTTTACAGAATGGACTATGCTGGAAGCTCAAATACATGCTGCCCATGATGCTCGTAACGGGGAAGCAAAGGGACTCATGGAAGAGGCTATCATGTTGTTTGAACGTTTAGTTATCGAAGCAGGTGAAGAGGTAATGCCGATTAATGGGGTTGAGCGTATGGCCTTTATTAAAACGAAACCAGGACAATATGCGTGTTATCGTCAATTAGATGAATTATTTAAAGAAACAAAAAAACGAACAGCACGCTTGCGTCTACAGGCAACCAAAAACTAAGGAAGAAAAAAGCACGTAGAAGATGCAAATCAAAAAATCATATGCTATTAATAGAAAATGGGTTGTCCTTTAAGTTATGTAGAGGACAACCTTTTTGTTATGAAAAAACAGGTGTAGAAAACATTTCGTTTTCTACACCTGTTTCATTTTAGTGAGAACCTTTTAAATCGTTACTCACCGTCATCATTGTCGTCCTCGTTTGGCACTACAGGATCAGTTGGCGTAACAGGAGGTTGGCTTCCGTTATTGTTGCCGTTGTTACCGCCATTCCCGTTATTGCCATTGTTTCCATTTCCGTTATTATTGCCATTGTGATTACCGTTGTTCCCATTGTTACCGTTATGATTGCCATTATTGCCTTGATCCGGCTGTGTTGGTTGCTCAATGTCCGGTTCATCTGGATCCTCAGTACCTACATCTTCATCAGGCATACTCGTTATCTGGAAGGATGTCGTTCCTGGTTCACTTCGCGTATCATCCACAATCGCTACGACAGAAATCGTGTAATTACCATCTTCTAATGTGTTGCTAACTGTTAAACCTTTACTTTCAGTTGTTCCAAGTACAACCGTTTCTCCACCTTCTTTTGTAGCAGATACTTCAAAGGTAGTCGGCATTGGTTCATCCGTTTCTGGGTCAAGAATCGCATCATGTTCCCAGCTAATGTTGATAGATTGCCCAGCCAAATCTAAACTTGCACTTACATTGTAAGGTGTAGAAAGTTCAGGAGCTTTGTATTCATTTGAAACTTCTGTAGGTTCTGTACCACGAACAAATAGCTCTGTTTGACGTAATTCACTTGGTGTATAGTCACTTGCTAATTTCAGTGGGCTAGAGCCTACTTCGATTGTAGCTTCTACAACCGAGCTTGGTTTTTTGAAACGTTCTGTTTCAATGTTCGCAGAAAGATCTTTCATAATATCTTTAAATAAATGTTGTGGTAATCGGCGTTCATCCCAAGTTGTAATTGGGTCAGAACGTTTTTCGTAACCGCTCCAAATAGCAATTGAATAGTTGGTAGTGTAACCAGCAAACCAAGAATCTGGCACACTTGTACTTGGTAAATTATATTTGTTAAACTCGTCGTTTGAATAGTTTGTTGTACCTGTTTTACCAGCAATATCTAATCCTGAAACATTTGCTGCAGTACCAGATGCATCTGGTTTATTGCTGACAACATCACGCAACATGTCTGTTACCATGTATGCTGTATATTCTTCCATAGCAACATTAGGCTTTGGTGTATAGTCTTTCGATGATTTACCATCGCGATAAACAATTTTTGTAATGGCGTAAGGGTCAGTGTAAACACCGTTATTCCCAAAAGCTGCATAAGATGCTGCCATTTGAATAGGGGACATTGTAATGGCACCACCACCAATGGCATCCGCCTCGTAAGCATTCTCTGTTTCAATGCCTAAACGGCCAATAAACTCTTTTGCTTTGTCTGCGCCAACTTCTTTAAATGTTCTAACGGCTGGCACGTTTCGAGAAGCGTATAGAGCTTTACGTGCTGTCATAGTACCAAAATATTTACCATCCCAGTTTGTAATCGTTTGATTTGTACCTGTATATTTCATTGGATCATCCACAAGTGTTTGACCAGTTGACCATTTTAAATATTCAATAGCAGGACCGTAATCAAGTAATGGCTTCATTGTAGAGCCTGGATGATTCATTACTAAGTCATCCGCATAGTTAAAGCCACGGTTCCCATAGTTTCGTCCACCACCGACTGCTTGAATTTGACCTGTTTTTGTATCAACGACAGCAACACCAGATTCAATGTTTTCTGTAGGGAAATTACTGTCATCGTTCATGATGTTTTCTACAATTTGCTGCGCGTTTGGATCAAGTGTTGTGTAAACTTTAATGCCCTCTGCCATAGCAGTGCCATCACCATTTTTTTCAAGCTCATTAATAACGATATCTAGGAAGGCATCGTATTTAGAGCCAGCAAATGTTTGGCGTGTAGCGTCGTCTGCAAGACCTGCTAGCACATCTACTTTCTTCGCTTCTTCCATTTCAGCTTTTGTAATTTTTCCATGCTGGTACATTAAGCCTAAAACTGTATTTCGTCGTTTTTCTGCCAGTTCAGGATTTTTTAATGGATTGTAAGCGTTCGGACGCTGTACTAAGCCTGCTAGTAGTGCTTCTTCATCCAATGTTAAATCTTTTAACTCTTTGCCATAGAAATATTGAGCGGCTGTGCCAAAGCCATAGATACGGCCTGACATCAACATTTTATTAAAGTACATTTCAAATATTTCTTCTTTTGAATATTTACGTTCAAGTTGGAAGGCAAGCCATGCTTCTTGTGCTTTACGTTTTAATTTTTTCTCATTTTGTAAAAATGAGTTTTTGACAACTTGCTGCGTTAAAGTTGAAGCACCTTGTGCCCCGAAACCATCACGGAAGTTGGCAAGTATTGCACCACCTAGTCGATAAAAATCCATACCATGATGTTTAAAAAAGCGAACGTCTTCTGTTGCTAGAATGGCGTTAATCATATCTTCAGGGATTTCATCGTATGTTACGTATTTTCGGTTTTCAGCACCGATTGTGGCGAAAACGTCACCGTTTTTATCATAAAATTCAGATGAAACAGGGTCCTTTAGTAAATCTTCATTAAGCTCTGGTGCAGTGCTTGCATAATAAGCAAATACACCTGCTCCGCCGACTAAGCCAACAACTCCTATAATAAGTATCGTTAGGACAATGCGCTTCAACCACGTTTTGGTCGAAGATTTTGCTGCTTTCGGTGCTTTCTTTTTATTTTTTTGAGCGAGAGCCTTTTGATGCTCTCCGCGTGTTTGACGACGTTCACTCATTTTTTAATCTCCTCACTTTCAGAGCCATGACTTGTTGCTTCAATGAACTGCTGAAGAACGGGTAAATAATCGATACGTGGATAATAGCTTGTTGGAATTTCAAAAGCTTCCTTTTCGATGGTTGAAAAGGGAATCGATTTTCGCTCACCATTGTCCATTGCATGCCAGGCCTTTTGTAAAACTTCGTATGGCACTAAAAAATAGCGTTCAAATGCTGAAAAACGAACGATAATAAATGCCACACCATTGTGTTCCTTCACTTGCTGCATATGTTTCATTTGATGTCCATGTATATTTTTTAATGGAAAGCTCGTCTTGGATGCGGTTTCCTTAGCATCAAAATCAATATAATGCCCATTCCAAACGCCATTGTAGTCAGTTGTAGAGGGCGTTCGGAAATAAGCTTCACGAATTACAGCAGCACTTCGCGACGGATACTCTACTTTGACGATTTGTACGGGAACAGGTTTCTTATGAATAATAGCAAGTTGCCTTTCTAAATAAAAGTCGTTTGCTTCATTTATTTCATCTTCTAACGTCTTCCCTCGATTACTATAGGAAAAATCCTTTGTTTTCCCCTTTTTCTCAGCTTTTTGAATAGCTGGAGCAGGGGTGTAGACTTTCCCATTTGGATAACGAATTGTCACTTAGCTCACCTTCTATAATACTGCTATTATACACAATAGTTTACCATGATTCAGTATAACTTCACCACAGGCAGAACGTGGCGCTAAAGATTGTTTACTCTTGCTGATAGATTTGCATGATTCGCTGTTTAAAGTAGAAATTTCGCCAATAAAACAACTGCATTCGCCATTGAAATTGTTAAATGGATACACCCCTTTTTTCCTAGAACCGTTGGGAATCATTCTTTTTTAGCAATTTCATTAATAGTGCTCATTGGAAGTCGCTATTAAAAATTTATCGAAATTCTTCTTCTTTCAGCTAACTTACGCTTATTTTGTCACGCATGAAGGTTATTTTATACATGCGAGGAATACTTAAGTAAAGATAAAAGGGGGCGTTGTATTGAACAAATTAGGACAATTAGTTGCACAGTTGGATCTAGTCAATCAATTACTTTTAACGAGAGTGTCATTGGAAAACAATGCGCACAGCCTGCAATTTTTTATGCAGCTCAAATCTGTTAGCCAGAAAGTAAGCTTAGCAGAAAAGAACTGGCAAGTAAAGAATGCTTGTTCGCCTATTAGTAGTGAAAAACGATAGACTTTGGTACACTAATCTCATACAAATAAAAATGATTCATTTGATGCAATCATTTAAAGCCTTTAGCGGGTGTTAGCAATTATGCAAAGTAACTTTCAGGGTAGTCGGATATAAGAGAGGTCGGCACACATTCCTGAAAGTCAGCACTTTTCTTTAATTCTAATACATGTTAATTGTTGTAAACGAAAAGTGCTTGCGACAATTATGCTAAAGGTACATTTGATACGAGATGAGGTGCGAAATTGTTACTAATACAGCAAACTTCCATATTAATAGATGAATGTGAAAAATGTGTTGCACGCTTTTGGCAAATGCGTGAGGAGGATCGTACGCCAGACTTTTTTGCAGAGGTCAAGCCACATGCTGATACGATTCATCAACTATTGAAAGAGTGGCAACAAGAAGCAAATGCTTGGATTCAAAAAAACAAACCGAAATATATGCATTCAGGACAAATTGCTTCAGCGGTTGAATCGATGGAGCAATTTGTTGTGCAATCATTTTATAAAGAAACAAGTAAAAAACGTTTTTTAGATGCAACTCATTCTACTTCCTACACGCTAAATAATTTTTATCGCTTAGTGAAGGAGGGGCAATCCGATGCTATCGAAAAAACGGACGATTAGTGCGTTATTAAATGAGTGGCGATATGATGAGGAACTTAAAGAGCGGATAATTCATTGGCAAACATTAGACGGACGCGATGCCAAACTTGCTCCTTTTCCACAAAATCTACATCCTTCACTTATCAAAGCATTACATGCACGTGGCATCGAACAATTATATACACATCAGCGAGAAGCGTTTGATTTGGCGACTAGCCACAAATCATTTACTGCAGTTACACCGACCGCCTCAGGTAAATCATATTGCTATCATTTACCTGTACTACAAAAGATTTTAGAAGATCGAAATGCACGTGCAATTTATCTTTTTCCGACAAAAGCGTTAGCGCAGGATCAGAAAAATGATTTAAATGAACTGATTGAACAGAGTGGGGAGGACATTTTAAGCTATACGTATGATGGTGATACAGCTCCTGGTATACGCCAAAAGGTTCGAAAAGCAGGTCATATCGTGATGACGAATCCAGATATGCTGCACTCAGGTATTTTGCCGCATCATACAAAATGGGTGTCGCTCTTTGAAAATTTGCAGTATATCGTTATTGATGAATTGCATACATATAAGGGTGTATTTGGTTCACATGTAGCGCATGTTATTCGAAGACTAAAACGCATTTGTGAATTTTATGGCAGTAAACCTGTTTTTATTTGTACGTCTGCAACCATTAAAAATCCAAAAGAACTAGCGGAAAATTTAACGAACGAAACGCAAACGTTAATTGCAGATTCAGGAGCGCCGGTTGGCAAAAAAACATTCCTTTTTTATAATCCACCAATTATCCATAAAACTTTTGGTGTACGTCGAAGTGCAGTTTTAGAGGTAAGTGATTTGGCAAAAAGGCTTTATACAGCAGGAATTCAAACGATCATTTTTGCAAAAAGCCGAGTGCGTGTTGAGATGATAGTTACCTATTTAAAGGAACTAACTCGCAATAAATTACAAGACGAATCTGTGCGTGGCTATCGAGGGGGGTATTTACCCTCAGAGCGACGTGTTATTGAACGTGGGCTTCGGAATGGAACAATTCAAACTGTAGTGAGTACGAATGCGCTGGAGCTTGGCGTAGATATTGGTCAACTACAGGCATGCATTATGACGGGTTACCCGGGAAATATTGCGAGTGCATGGCAGCAAGCGGGACGTGCTGGGCGTCGTCAAGACGAAGCACTCATTATATATGTAGCACAATCGACTGCACTAGATCAGTACGTTGTAGATCATCCACTATTTTTACTGGGGAGCGAACCTGAGGAAGCACGCATTTATCCTGAAAATATGTTGATTTTAATGGATCATTTAAAATGTGCAGCTTTTGAGTTACCTTTTACAACAAATGATTCGTATGGAGAATTTGAAATACAAGAATTACTTGAGTATTTAGCAGAGGAAGGTGTTGTTTTCAAAACGAGTGAAAAGTGGCATTGGATGAATGATCGTTTTCCGGCACACGATATTAGCCTGCGTTCAGCATCTCAGGAAAATGTTGTTATCATCGATATGACTGTACCTGCTCGTACAAAGGTAATTGGAGAAATGGATCGTCATAGTGCAATGACACTATTACATGAGGAAGCTATCTATTTGCACCAGGGTATTCAATTCCAAGTAGAAAAACTTGATTGGGAAGAAAAAAAAGCTTTTGTGCGTGAAGTAGATGTAGATTATTACACGGATGCTAATTTAGCTGTGGAAATGAAAGTACTTGAAGAAGATCGAAGCCGAAACTACCAAGGTGGGACAATTAGTTTTGGTGACGTAGGATTAGTAGCACAAGCTACCATCTTTAAAAAAATTCGCTTTGGTACGCATGATAACATAGGCTCTGGCCCAATTCATCTCCCGCCAGATGAAATGCATACAAGTTCTTCATGGCTATCGTTTTTAGCGCCGGAAAAATGGACTGAAGAAGAGTTGACGGATGCTATGACGGGTGCAGCCTATGCGATGAATGCCTTTATCCCATTATTTATTCAATGTGATAGTAGTGATGTAGCGGTAGTGCCACAAGTGAAGGCGACGCACAACGAACAACCTACGTTTTTTGTCTATGATAAGTATCCAGGTGGTATTGGTTTAAGTGACAAAGTTTATGATTTATGGGAGGACTTAGTAATGAAGGCACAGCAGCATATTACAGCCTGTCCTTGTAAGTCTGGTTGCCCATCCTGCATTGGTCCACAAGAATCAATCATTAATTCAAAAAGTAAAGTTGTCAAACTTCTTCAATTGCTTAACGAAAATCATTAGTTTACAAAAGAAGGCTTGAAAGTAGTAATAAAAACGACTTTTTATTAAGTAATGTAACACTCTACGAAGGTGAATGCCGATGGAGCTATAACTATATAACCTTCTTAGAACAACAAGGAATTGCATTGGGGGATGATGGCTATTTTAAACTCGATGATCCTGTGTCATGTACACAATTTATTGCATTGATGTACCGTGCAATGAATTGATAACAAAAAAAAGCACATCTTCTCTCTTTTTACATAAGGGAGAAGATGTGCTTTACTAATTATACAGACTTTTAAATTATAAACTTAGACAATCTATATGTTGAGGGAGATAGACGAGTAATTACTTTCATCTTCTAAATGATTATAATTAAACAATCTAATTGTTAAATATCTTATAATAAGCGCTTCGTAATTTTTGAAATCCTTTACATGGAGGCGCTATTCTTATAGAAATAATTAATAATGTTAATCTTACAAACTTATTCGCAAGCGACATATTTATAGAGAAATAAACGTTGCATAGATAAATCATTAAAATTCATTTTGGCACGTATGATAACATTGGCTTAAATCATGATCTCACACGATACACAATAAGACATGTATATCAAGTGACTCGAGGTTTAATCTATGAGACTAATTATTTGCAAAATGAAAGTAAAAGATAGCTTGCACAAGTATTAAAAATCTTACAGGCAGAAAATGAGTGAAGTTAATGTCTTACGAAAATAAAATACTACAAATGAAAAAAATGCTAGGAAAAAAAGTAGAAAAACAGGTAGTTACTGAAAAACTAGCCTTTCAAAAACCGAGTGCTCCTAACTATACGGAGCAGTGGGAAAAGGCAGGTCTTACGCGCATCGAAAATGACTTTGGCATCGTTTTTAAACGACAAGTGCATTATCCATTCAATTATCAGCACGGTCACTATCAATTGCAGTCATTTTTTGACGCGTTAACAAAATGGCAAAGTGCTGATTTTGAACATCCTTATGCATTAAATATGGGTGAGCAAGTACTGTTTTTTGATACAGAAACGACTGGGTTAAAAGGTGTTGGGACACAAATTTTTCTTCTGGGCTTTTTAGAACTGACGGATCATGATTTTGTCTTAACGCAATATGTTTTAGCAGATCCGGGGCATGAAGCTGCCCTGTTATTTGAATCTAGGCTTTGGCAAAAAACAGCGACGATTATTACGTATAATGGTAAAAGTTTTGATTGGCCACAACTTGAAACACGTTGGACCCTTAACCAAAAAGTATTACCTAAATTACGAACACAGCGCCAAATAGATTTACTGCATAGCTCGAAGCGATTATGGAAAAATGATATGGAGCGTATGAAATTAAAATCAGTAGAAGAGGAGAAGCTTGGCTTTTCCCGTATAGGCGATATCCCTGGCTATTTAGCACCAATCATTTATCTTGATGCTGTAAAAAGTGGTGTGCCTGATGCACTTATGAAGGTCCTTATTCATAACGAATGGGATTTGCTATCGCTCATAACCTTGTATGTTCATTCTACTAACTTATTATTTGAAGAGGCGAGCGATGAATCAGCCAATACTTACACGAATATCGGGAAATGGTATGCTGATTTAAAGAAAAGCCCCCAAAGTGTTAACGTTTTAGAAAAGGTAACGACACAATTTGATGCTCGAGAAGCGGGCAATGCTCAATTTTATTTGGCAATTCAATTTAAAAAAAATAAGCAATTTAGCGATGCAATCGATGCTTTTGTTGCTTCACTCCACTTTATAGAGCCACGAAAAAAGTTGCATGCATTAGAACAATTAGCTATGCTCTATGAGCATCAAATGAAAGATTACAAGCAGGCCATTAATTATACATTAGAAGGCATACAATTAATTACTTCGACTGAGGAATGGCGAATGGAACAAAAACAAAAATGGGCAATTTCTTGGGAAAAGAGGTTGCACAGATTAGGAAATAAGCAATAATTTCCCGGGTAAGCGCAAGAAACGACAAGTTTAGCCTTACAATTGATGGTTTCAGACGATATAATGTTAGGAAATATGCTATAATGAATTCGTGTATGTAGTGCGAGGAAGGGCGATGTGAATGGACATTAAATTAACTTCAAAAATGATTCTTGAAAAGGAATTTAAGAAAAACTTTAAAGGCTACAATGTAGAAGAGGTCGATTCTTTTCTTGATGAAATAATTCAAGATTACGAAACGTTTGAAAAAGTTGTTGCTCAACTGAAAGAAGAGAATAAACAGCTAAAAGAAGAAATAGAAAATACGCCAAAGAGACAACCGCAACCAGCTGTTTCAGCAGCAGGTACAACCAACTTTGATATTCTTAAACGACTTTCAAATTTAGAAAAACATGTATTTGGTAGCAAGCTTTACGAATAATTTTTATCATATACATTGTATTTATCATAAAACTCTAGTATAATCTTCGTATCATCATGAAATTCGAGTAATCGCTGCGACGCTAGACGTCGTAGAGGAAAGTCCATGCTCACACGGTTCTGCGATGGCCGTAGTGTTCGTGCTTACTGAAAAAATAAGGTAAGGCAGCTTAAAGCTGACGGCGGAAGGAAGACCTAAGTCTATTTGATATGGTTGACACTTCCTGAAAGTGCCACAGTGACGAAGCTTGTTTGGAAACATACAAGGTGGAACGAGGTAAACCCCACGAGTGAGAAACCCAAATTATGGTAGGGGCACTCTCTTGAAGGAATTGAACGGATAGAGGGACAGAGTTTGCTCTGTAGATAGATGATTACTGCCCGGTCGTACGAGGCGCAAGCTGTTTGAGTACTCGGGAACAAAACATGGCTTATTGAATTTTTTGATGCTTAACTATGAAATAACAAGCGCTCTCCAATTCGGTGGAGAGCTTTTCTTTTGAACTAATTAAAGTTGTATCTATTACTTATGATGTCTAGTCATGCGCGATATACGCCTAAGGTTAGGCTAACACCATGTTGGCCGCGCCTTTGTCGATACGCTTCGAAGTCATAACATCACCGTTATCGTATGGACGCGACATACATACCTACGCAAAAAGTAGGAACGCGCTTTTCTAAAAATAAGGGTAGTATCGATAGATAGGATGGAGCGGAAACATGGGCGGAGTAATTAATAATCTGGAGAAGATTAATTCGATTTCTAAATACCCCACTTCCTTACTGAAGAAAATTTTTGAAAATGTATCTGAAGGCATTATGATTACGGATAAACATAAGAAAATAGAGATGGTTAATCCAGCATTTGAATTCGTTACAGGCTATAAACGCGATGAAGTGATGGGGAAAACGCCCGCGGTGTTGCAGTCAGGTGTACATGAGTTATCCTTCTATTTGACAATGTGGGAAAAGATTCGACAAGAAGGAATATGGCAAGGTGAAATTTGGAATCGTCGTAAAACAGGAGACGTGTATCCTGAATGGTTAACAATTGTTAGCATCACAAACGATATGGGAGAAATCACAAATTATTGTGGTATTTTCACAGATCTCTCTGAAAGAAAAATAGTAGAAAATGAACTAGAAAAACGTTTGTTAACAGATTCCTTAACAGATGTATCAAATCGATTTGCTTATATTGAGAGAATGGATAGCCTACTAGAATCGTCTTCTACTATTTCTCATTCAGTACAGCATGCTGTCTATTTCCTTGATTTGGACAGATTTAAACAAATAAATGATACGTTAGGTCATGCAGTAGGTGATACGATTCTTGTAGAAGCAGCAAAACGTATTCAAACATTGCTAAAAAACAAAGATATCATTGCTAGGTACGGCGGAGATGAATTTATCGTTACATTAACGAATGTAAAAAATGTTCGAGAAGCTGCGAAATTTGCTGAGCAAATTATTGGAATTATAGAACAACCGATGAATATAAATGGACAAGATGTCTTTATCTCCACAAGTATTGGGATTAGTATGTATCCTGCTGATGGGGTGACGTCTGAGCAACTTATTACTTGTTCAGATAAAGCGATGACCTATTCTAAAAAGAATGGTCTTAATAGCTATTCATTTTATTTTGATGAATTGCAAACTGACAGTCAGCGTGTTCTATTGCTAGATTCAGAGTTACGTAGAGCAATTGAAAATCGCGAATTTGAGCTGCATTTCCAACCGAAAATTACGGTGGAAAATGAACATATTCAAGGACTTGAGGCACTCGTTCGCTGGAATAATGAAAGACTTGGATTTGTATCTCCAGCAGAATTTATTCCATATGCTGAGGAGACAGGTCTTATCATTCCTTTAAGCGAAGTTATTATTGAAATGGCTTGTGAAGCAGCAATTAAATTACAACAATTTGGTCGTAAAATTCCGATTGCAATTAATATTTCAAGCATTCATTTTAAGCAGCAAAACTTTTTAGAGTCGATTCAGACAATATTGGAACGATATAACACGTCAGCAAACAATTTTGAAATAGAAGTTACAGAGCGCACTGTCATGAATAGTGCTTCGGAAACGGTTAGCAAGCTCGTTCGACTAAAGCAACTAGGCTTTAAAATTTCGATTGATGATTTTGGTACAGGCTATTCATCGCTGAGCTATTTAGTTCGATTCCCTCTCGATTGTTTAAAAATTGATCGTAGCTTCATTCAACATATTAGTTCGCTCGATGAAAAACAGGCAGTTGTAGATGCCATTATTCAAATGTCACATCGTCTAAAAATGAAAGTTGTAGCAGAAGGTGTAGAACAAGCGCAACAAGTGGATATACTACGGAAAATGAACTGTGATATTATCCAAGGCTATTATTACAGCAAACCATTACCACTTCCCGAATTGCTGGAGTATATCGAGTTTTGGGAAATTGAACATCAAGGAAGGAAATAATGTATGGCAAACTATAAATTAGTAGCAACGGCTGCAATGGGCTTAGAAGCGATTGTAGCACAAGAAGTACAGGCTCTCGGTTACGAAACGACAGTCGAAAATGGCAAGGTTTATTTTGAAGGTGATGAAACGGCCATTGCCCGCACGAACTTATGGCTACGTGTAGCAGATCGTGTAAAAATTGTTGTAGGACAATTTCCTGCAAAGTCTTTTGAGCAACTGTTTGAAAGTGTAAAGGCGTTACCATGGGAAAAATATTTACCAGTAGACGCATCATTTCCTGTGTCAGGAAAATCAGTAAAGTCTAAATTATTTAGTGTGCCAGATTGCCAAGCAATTACGAAAAAAGCAATTGTAGAACGCATGAAGCAGCATTACAAACGTCTTGGATTTTTAGATGAATCTGGTGCAACTTATAAAATTGAAGTTTCAATTTTAAAAGATGTGGCTACACTTACCATTGATACTTCTGGCGCTGGCTTACATAAGCGTGGCTACCGACAAGCTCAAGGGGAAGCACCGTTAAAAGAAACTTTAGCCGCTGCACTCGTTCAGATTTCAAAATGGAATCCGAATCGACCATTTGTAGATCCATTTTGTGGGTCAGGTACGATTGCTCTAGAAGCAGCAATGTTCGGACAAAATATCGCACCAGGCTATAACCGAGAATTTATTTCGGAGAGTTGGCCTTGGATGAAAGCGAAAATTTGGGAAGCGGTTCGAGATGAAGCAGATAGCATAGCCAATTATGATCAACCACTTGAGATTATTGGTTCAGATATTGATCATCGCATGGTGAGTATTGCGCAAGAAAATGCCCTTGAAGCAGGTTTTGGGGACATTATTACGTTCAAACAAATGCAAGCTCGTGATTTTACAACACTGCTTACAGATGGCGTTATGATTGGGAATCCACCATACGGTGAACGTATTGGTGATGTAGAAGTTGTGGAGCAGGTCATTCGTGATTTAGGTCAAGTCATGAAAAACTACCCAACTTGGTCAGTGTACATGCTGTCCTCCATGAAAAACTTTGAAGAATTGTACGGTCGTCAATCGACGAAAAGACGTAAGTTATTCAATGGTTTTATTGAAACGAATTATTATCAATACTGGGGACAAAAGTCTAAAAGAGACTAACTAGAGTAACGGAAGGTGAGATTTTTTCTTATCTTCCGTTTCGTCGCGTATAATAGGAACAGATTGTATGAGGGGGAACGTCAATTGCGTAAATCTTTACCATTTGCATTAACGAAGGATCGCTCGTTTTTCGAGTCATTAGGTGACTGGATGGGAGACGTCCTTTATGATGAATTACCAGAAAAGGGATTTGAATGCCGAGATGAGCAAATTTTTATGGCTTATCAAATTGAACAGGCTTTAAAAGAGAAAAATGTATTATTTGCTGAAGCGGGAGTAGGAACAGGGAAAACGATTGCCTATTTATTACCTGCTGTATCCTATGCACGCTATACAGGTAAACCAGCTTTAATAGCCTGTGCAGATGAAACATTAATCGATCAGCTCGTTAAAGAGGGCGGCGATATTTATAAATTACAAAAAACACTCGGTTTAGAAATTGATGTACGTTTAGCGAAATCACGTGATCAATATTTATGCTTAAAGCGTTTCGAGGAAGCTGAAAAAGTCGAAACAGATGAGTGGATTGATGATATAGCATTTTCAATTCCTGACGGCGTATATGCCCAAGGCTCGATGATTGCTGTGCAACCATACGGTGACCGCAGTGATTATCCAACGGTTAGTGATGAAGATTGGCACAAAGTGAATTATAACGCGATTATGCAATGTTCTGTATGTGATCTGCGTAATCGTTGCGGTCAAACCCTTCACCGTGCACATTACCGTAAATCAACGGATTTAATTATTTGCTCGCAAGACTTTTTAATGGAGCATTTAGCAACGAAAGAGTCGCGTGAACGTGAAGGACAGTTAGCGTTACTTCCAGAAGTATCGATGATGGTGCTAGATGAAGGACATTTATTAGAGTACGCTGCGCAGAAAGCAATGACGTACAAAGTTCAAGCAACGACGATTGTTCCACTATTAGAACGTTTAATGGTAGACGGTGTACGTGAACGAACTTTGTATGCAATGGAAAAATTACAAGACGATCACGAACTATTTTTTGATCAGCTGCGTGATGATATTGTAGCTTCTGAGGAAGAACGTAAGCGTATAAACAAATCTGCAACACTTTTAAAATATGGTAAACAACTTATTCAAGATGTCGAAATACTGCTTGAGGAATTTGTTTTTGAATCAGAAATGTATATGATTCCAGAGTATGAGTTAAATATGGCAGAAGAGTATTTGGAGCAATATCAAGCTTCACTTCGCATTTTTACAGCGCAAGGTGATGCAGTTGACTGGCTAGAGGAAACAGATGGTGAGGAAACGCTTGTCATTATGCCACGTCTTATTACAGAAGTTTTAGAAGAAAAATTATTTTCGAAAAAGCTTCCTATTGTATTTTCTTCTGCAACACTATCTGTCAATAAGGATTTCTCATATATTGCTTATAGTCTTGGTATTCATAATTACCAATCATTCTCAGTTCCGTCACCTTTTGATTACGAAGCGGTGATGAGAATTTACTTGCATGAACTATCTCAAAATAATAAAACAGCTCGTGTCCAACAACTGTTGGGAGATGGTGAAAAAACATTAATATTATTTAAATCAAAACAAGCGATGTTAAACTTTAAAGCGGAATTGCCTCTTATGGAACGTATGCATGTTGCATTTGAGGGAGATCGTGAACTATCTGCAATTGTTCGTGATTTCCAAGAAGGTACTGTTAAAACGTTATGTTCCTATCATTTATGGGAAGGTTTAGATTTACCTGAAGAAGCACTGACACGTGTCATAATTTATGACTTGCCTTTCCCTCCACATGATCCATTGTTTGACGCAAAACGGACATTTGCTGAAAATCCGTATGAAGAAGTAGAATTACCTTTTATGCAATTAC
Source organism: Lysinibacillus sp. NPDC097162 (assembly GCF_044762185.1). Taxonomy (NCBI): domain Bacteria; kingdom Bacillati; phylum Bacillota; class Bacilli; order Caryophanales; family Bacillaceae; genus Lysinibacillus; species Lysinibacillus sp. NPDC097162. Next base: position 831,852 of record NZ_JBIWDT010000001.1, read on the forward strand.
GTCTACAACAAGGAATGGGACGATTAATTCGTACATCTAACGATCATGGCGATATTCATATTTTGTTAAATGAGGAAGAAGCCAAACAGCGTGAAACATTTGAAAATATTTTAGCAGTAACACCAGAAATAAAATAGAAAAAAGCGAGTTTGCCATCGATGCAAACTCGCTTTTTTAATATATTGAAATAATAATAACGTCATGATATTTATATAATGTCGAAAAAAAGTGTTGAATATTTCTCTTTTAAACTATATAGTTCTTTGTAATGTGATGTAATTGATTGAAGCACAAAATTTTTCTTCTTGAAAATAATTTTGCAGAAGGTTTATAATGATGACAAGAAATTTAAGGAATAGTTACGATTACTGGTGAGTATTCTATGATAGGGGGTGGACCTGTCGAGCATTCAAACGCTGTGTAGTAAATATACAAACTTATCCGAAACAGATATCGAGAAGTTAGTAGAGCTTGAAACTACACTTTCCTATTATGCTGAATTGACAGATTGCTATATGTTTATAGATTGCATGGTGGAAAATTTACCACATGCAATTGTTGTGGCAGAGGCATTCCCTACAAAAGAAATTGGTTTATACGAAAAATCAGTGATTGGAAAAATCGTATTTGAAAGCTTTGAACCAGCAGTATTTGCAGCTTTTAAATATAAAGAAAAATCATCCATTTCTCGAGCAATCACACAGGAAGGTATAACCGTTGAACAAAATGTTGTTCCTGTCTTTAATGACGAGGGACAGGTTATTGCCATGTTGATTCAAGAAAAAAAGGTCAAAATGCAAACTGCACCAAAGGATGATTTTCAAAATATGCCTTTTGCTTTAATTGAGCATATTGTCGAGCCAAATTCGCAACCAATTCCTGTTGTGTCTGATTTATTAGTAGAGTCAATTATTCTCACAAATCATGAAAACAAAGTGATTTATAGCAATCCAGCAGGCTACCGTTTTATTACGGAGCTTTCAGGGCTAGAGCATTTTAACAATATTGCGTTGGATAAAATTTTACCTTTTTTACAAGAGGTCTATGATAAAGGCGACGATGTCTTTTTCTTAGAAATTACGATTGATCGTAAATCGTTTATAGTGAAAAAAATTCCAATTCGCAGTCAACATGATAAAGTGACACTTCTTATTATTCATGATCTGACAGAGTTAAAGCTGAAAGAAAATGAACTGATGATGAAGACATTTGCTATACGAGAAATTCACCATCGTGTGAAAAATAATTTACAAACGGTTACAAGCCTATTGCGATTGCAAATGCGAAATGACCTAGCAGCTTCAAATGCAAGTGCTTTTCAAGAGGCATTAAATCGAATATATAGTATTTCCTCTGTCTATGAACTTATTTTAGAAAATGAGGATAATGCGGAAGAAAAAGTGGACGTTATCGCTTTGTCTAAAAAGATAGGGCATAAAATGATTGGTACTACCAATACACAATCCATTCAATTAATCTTCCACGATGATGATATTCAGCTATATTGTCATTCGAAAAAAGCTGTTTCACTCGCATTAATTATTTGTGAGCTACTACAAAATGCATTAAAGTATGCTTTTATCGAGCGCGAGGAAGGAATAATCGATATTCAATTTCTTCAGGATGCTTCTTATATTTCACTTCATATTTCCGACAACGGCGTTGGCATGCACGAGGTGAAGGCATCATTTGGAATGGAGATTATTACAAGGCTTGTTGAATATGATTTAGCTGGCACATTTACAATTATCCCTAGTGAACAAGGTACACATACTCAAATTCAGTTTCCTGTAAGTGAGGAGGTATTTATCCTAAATGACTAGGAAAGTAATGATTGTCGAAGATGAATCACTTATCGCTATCGATTTGAAATTTATGCTAGAAGATAATGGCTATGAAGTCGTTGCTCAAGCAAATAATGGAGAATCAGCGATTGAGCTAGCTTTTACACATAAGCCACAGTTGATTTTAATGGACATCAAAATGCCGAAACTAGATGGTTTAAAAGCAAGTAAAATTATTGAACAGCAGTTAGGTATACCCGTACTGTTTATATCAGCTTACAGTGAAAAAGAATTGTTATTGTACATGAAACAGGACAATATTTTAGGTTATGTTATGAAACCGTTTTCTGAGAAAAATGTCTTGCCAGCGCTAGAAGTGGCATTTCATCAAATCGATAAATTTAACCGTCTGAACGGTGAAATATTGCATAAGCAAAGTGAATTAGAAAAGCGGAAACTAATCGAACGAGCGAAAGGGTTACTGATGCAATCAGAAAAACTTAGCGAGGACGAGGCTTATAAAAAAATTCGCAATGAGAGTATGCAAAGTCAGCAGGAAATGGTGACAATAGCAAAACGAATTATTCATACATTACAAGTTAATAGATGAAGCAAAGACGCTTAAAGAGAATTTTTCTTTAATGCGTCTTTTTTTCTATATATTTATCAAAATCAAAGGGGGGGATGAGTAAGATGGCAATGATAGGAACGATAATCGTTTATATTATTATGATTTGTGCCGTTTTAGGTGCGATCGGAGCAATTCGAGATGCAGAGTATGGGATTGGTAAAGAATTTATGAATGGTATCCATACTGTAGGGCATATTTTTGTACCCGCGGCAGGAATCATGGCAGCTATACCTTACTTAACATGGTTTATTAGTCACTTTATTAGTCCGGTTTTTGAATGGATTGGAGCTGATCCAGCAATAGCCGCAACAACAATTTTAGCGTCGGACATGGGGGGATATCAATTAGCAAATGCCTTAAAGGAATCCTATGAAGGATGGGTAATGGCACTTGTTGTTGGTTTTATGTCAGGTGCAACAATTGTATTCTCAATTCCGATGGGTCTTGCGATGTTAGACAAGCGTGATCATAAGTATATGGCATTAGGAATTATGGCGGGTGTTTTAACAATTCCGATTGGTGCATTTATTTCATCAATCATGATTGTGATGTTTAACACGGAAGTTCGTGAAGTCATTAGTACTACATCTGCACCAACTTATGTTTTTGCCATTTCTGTTTTACAAATATTACTTAATTTATTGCCTTTATTTATTTTTGTAATCTTAATTGCGTTAGGGCTAAAGCTCATTCCAAATGGCATGATCAAAGGTTTTATGATTTTTGGACGTGTAATGGATGCGGCGATTAAGCTTGTACTTGTGTTCTCGATTGTTGAAATTTTTACGGGTCTTTTTACAAAGATTTTTGGGGCATGGGGCTTTGATCCAATCATGGCAGATAGTGTTGACCAATTCCGTGCATTAGAAACGGCTGGTTATATCGGTATTATGTTAGCGGGTGCATTCCCAATGGTCTACTTAATCCGAAAATATGCTTCTAAACCGCTAGAAACAGCAGGTAAAAAATTAGGTCTTTCATCGGTAGGAAGTGCAGGGATTTTAGCAACGAGTGCAAATATTTTAGCTATGTTTACACTCATTCGTCAGATGCCGCCAAAAGATAAAGTAATCAACATTGCCTTTGGAGTTTGTTCAGCCTTCCTGTTAGGTGATCATTTATCATTTACTGCTAATTTCCAGCCAACAATTATTTTACCTGTAATGGCAGGGAAGCTTTTAGCAGGAATCATTGCCATTTTCTTTGCCTATAAGCTATCAGTACCTACAGCATTAAAATTGGAACAAGAAGATCGCAAGGCAGGCATCATTAAAGAGGGAGAATATTTAACAGATCAAAAGTCTTGATAGAAAGAAGGGATGTCGTATGAGTGAAGAAAAGAAACGATTTATTCAGGAATTTGTGCCGGGTAAGCAACTAACGTTGAGTCATTTAATAGCAAATCCAGATCCTGAAATGTTTCAAAAACTTGGTATTCAAGAAGCAGGTGCACTTGGCATTATGACTTGTACACCGAGTGAAACAGTCATTATTGCTGGGGATATAGCTACAAAGGCAGCGAATGTAAAACTAGGGTTTTTAGATCGTTTTACGGGCAGTCTCGTTATTGTGGGCAGTGTCTCTGAAGTTGAAATGGCGATGTTAGAAATTAATCGTTTTCTTTCAGAAATGCTAGGTTATACGCCATCTAAAATAACGAAGTCATAGGATGTGCCATATGAAAAATCGAGTAATGATAATAGGCGGTGTGCAAGCTGGTAAGTCAACGCTAATGAATGCGTTATTAGGCAAAGATAGAAAAGCCAATAAAACGCAAGCACTCGTTTTTGATGACTGGATTGTTGATACACCTGGAGAATATATAGAAAATCCGATGTATTACAGAAATATTATGGCAACATCGCTTGAAGTGACGCATGTAATCTATTTACAGGATGCCACATCCTCAAGGAGTGTTTTTCCACCACAATTTAGCTTGGGCATTCCTAAAATACAAATTGGCGTCATTACCAAAATAGATGCACCTCTTGCGGATGTGGAAAGAGCAACAACTTTATTAAAAAACGTTATGACACATGGTCCAATCGTTCAAACATCTTCGTGGCAAATGCTTGGTATTGAGTATATTGCACCGCTAATTCAGCTCAATTCAGACGAGGAAATTCGCCAATTTGTTAAGGATCGTGATAGTCCCTATCTTATTTATTGTTCTTAGTGGCGTAGAGGGAGGCATAAGTTGAAAACAGAAAAAATTTATAGTGCAGGCATTGATATTGGGACAAGTACAACAAAGATGGTTGTTAGTAGTTTTCTGTTGAAAAACGTTGCTGGTGTGACACATGTGCCGCGGATAGAAATAATTGAAAAAACGGTGTTACATCAAAGTCCTATTATTAAAACACCGTTTCTCAATGATGACATTATCGATATGGAACAGATAGAACAATTTATATTTCAGCAATATCAACTTGCTCAAATTTCACCAGCAGATATATCAACAGGTGCCATTATTATTACGGGTGAATCTGCTACGAAGGAAAATGCCAGTGAGGTTGTCCATGCAATTGCTGACTCAGCAGGTCATTTTCTAGTTGCGACTGCAGGGCCTGATTTAGAGGGGATTATTGCCGCCAAAGGTGCAGGTACTGTTCAACTGTCAAAAAACACAGGCAAAGTCATTGCCAATATAGATATTGGTGGCGGTACGGCTAATATCGCAGTTATGCAGTACGGTGAAGTCATTGGCACATGTACATTGCATGTTGGTGGTAGATTAATTGAATTTTATAATGGCAAAATTCTTTCCATTTCTCCACCTATTAAGAAGCTCATGGAGAAGTGGTCAAAACCATTACAGCTAGGGGATTCGGCAGACGATGCTCGCATTGAGCAGCTTATTCAAGAAATGGTGCGCTGCTTAGCTAAGACATTAAGTGGGCAAGAAATTGATGCCAAGCATCCATTGTTATTAGGACATTTGCCAAATTGGCATAAGCCAGTCGATGCAATCGTCTTTTCAGGAGGGGTAGCTTCCTGTATATATAACCATGATTGTACGCATCGTCAGTACGATGATATCGGCGATAAACTAGCAAATATGCTATTACAGCATGAGCAACTGCAAACATTTTTATGGCTACAGCCACAAGAAACTGCACGAGCAACAGTGACTGGTGCAGGTACACAAACAACTGAAATTAGTGGTGCCACCATTCAAGTGGATGCAGATGTTTTACCGTTAAAAAATGTCCCTGTATTTAATTGCCATATGAGTATCGCATCAAAAGCGTTTGATCATATGGTAAAGACAGCAGTGGATAGAGCAGATGCACTCTTTTCGATAGAGGATAAACACGCTCCATTTGCACTTTATTTTAGTGAGTTACCGTACTTAAGTTTTCAGGATGTCCATACATTATGCGAGGCCATTTTACAGCATTTAGGAACAAGAAGCTCCAAGGACATACCAATTATCATAGTCATTCAATCAGATTATGCAAAGGTTATAGGGCAAACGTTGCAAGCTATTAATCCAATGGTTCCTATACTATGTATCGATCAAATTAAAGTAGAAACAGGTGATTATATTGACATTGGGCAAGTGCTACCTTCTGGTGTTGTCCCTGTTGTTGTCAAAACACTAGCTTTCCACTCAAAGTAAGGAGGATGAATGTGAATCTATCGGTGATATTTGGTGGAGAAAAATATAATTTTCATTCATTAAAAGACGTAATGGCTAAGGCCAATGAAGAAAAATCGGGAGATCGGCTAGCAGGTATTGCTGCTGAAACCGTACAGCAACGAATTGCAGCAAAAGCTGTGCTAAGTGAATTACTAGTCAAGGATATACGAGAGAATCCTTTAGTTCCTCCAGAAAATGATGAGGTCACACGCATTATTGAAGGGGATATTAATGAACAAATTTACGGAGAAATAAAAAATTGGAGCATTGAACAACTTAGAGAATATATTTTATCGAATGATACAGGAGATCGAGAGTTAAAGCGCTTAAGTAAGGGCATGAATTCAGAAATTATTGCAGCTGTTACAAAGCTAATGTCTAACTTGGATCTTGTTCATGCGGCCAATAAGGTAGAAATACTCTCAACGTGCAATATTACGATTGGGCAAAAGGGTACGCTTTCCTCAAGACTACAGCCCAACCACCCAACAGATAATATTGACGGGATTATCGCTTCCTTAAAAGAAGGATTGTCTTATGGAATAGGCGATGCCGTTATTGGCATTAACCCTGTAGACGATTCTGTCGAAAGCGTTAAAAAAGTTTTACATGCTACAAAAGAATTTATTAATGATTGGTCGATTCCTACACAGAACTGTGTATTGGCTCATATTACAACACAAATGAAGGCCATTAAGCAAGGGGCGCCAGCCGATATGATTTTCCAAAGTATTGCTGGTACTGAAATTGCCAACCGCTCGTTTGGTATTTCTGCAGACTTAATTCGAGAAGCAGAGGAGCTTGTGAAAAAACAAGGAACGGGAACTGGCCCAAATTTATTTTACTTTGAAACAGGGCAAGGCTCGGAGCTTTCGGCAGAAGCACATATGGGCATTGACCAAGTAACATTGGAATCACGCAATTATGGATTCGCAAGACATTTTAATCCTTATATTGTCAATACAGTTGTTGGTTTCATCGGTCCTGAGTATTTGTATAACAACAAACAAGTTATTCGAGCAGGGCTAGAAGACCACTTTATGGGTAAAATGCACGGCATTCCAATGGGAGTAGATATTTGTTACACGAATCATATAAAGGCAGACCAAAATGATGTAGAAGATTTAAGTGTGTTACTAACCGCAGCAGGCGTGAACTTTATTATTGCAGCACCTATGGGAGACGATATTATGTTGAACTACCAGTCAATGAGTTTCCATGATGTTGCAACGTTGCTTCAAACATTTGGTAAAAAACCGGCGCCCGAATATTTAGCATGGTTAGAAAAAATGGGCATTTACGAAAATGGGCGACTTTCAGCTAGAGCTGGCGATTTATCGATATTTGAAAGGTAGGTGAGACCATTGAATGAACAGCTAGTATCCATGATTACGCAGCTTGTTATGGAGAAAATGAGTAACGATACATCAAACAATTTATCTGAAGAAATAACTACACCAACTGTAGAACAGAGAGAACCACTTATTAAGTTCTATGAAACAGCAGTTAATCATTCTGAAGCGCTACCAAATCCAATTGCGACATCAGATCAACCATTAATTAAGCTTTACAATCATGCATCATCTACACAAGAATATTCGCACAGTGCAACGATTGAAGACCATCCTTCTACAGCGGAACCTGCTAAGGCATTTCAGTTTGAAGCGGAAACTATATCTGAAAGTGTACAAGCGGCAAAAAAACATACACCTGCAAGAATCGGTGTAGGTAGAGCAGGAACAAGGCCAAAAACAAAAACTTGGTTGAAGTTCCGCCTCGATCATGCAGCAGCAGTAGATGCCGTATATGGAGAAGTGACAGAAGAGCTATTGCAAAAATTGAATGTCTTTCAAGTAACAACACGAGTAACTGATAAAGAAGAATACATTACTAGACCGGATTTAGGTCGTCGCTTATCGGATGAATCGAAAGCACTTATTCAATCATCATGCAAAGCACGTCCAACAGTCCAAATTATTATTTCTAACGGCTTAAGTGCGAGTGCGATTGAAGAAAATGTACAGGATGTTTATTTAGCATTACAGCAAAGTCTTAGCAATTTAAATATTGAAATAGGCACTACTTTTTATATAGATAAAGGGCGTGTTGCCTTAATGGATGAGATTGGCGAACTATTGCAAGCAGAGGTCATTGTTTACTTAATTGGTGAACGTCCTGGGCTTGTGTCAGCTGAGTCGATGAGTGCGTATTTATGTTATCAGCCGAGAATGGGCACAGTCGAAGCGGATCGAATGGTTATATCAAACATTCATAAAGGTGGTATTCCGCCACTTGAGGCAGGTGCTTATTTAGGTACAGTCGTTAAAAAAATATTGCAATACAAGGCTAGTGGCGTAAATCTTGTCGCTAAAGAAGGTTAGGAGGGAAGTAATGAATCCTCAAAAAATAATGGCTGAAATTTTGGCAATGCAGATGATTCCTAGAGTGAATAGAGAATTAGCAGCACAGCTTGAGCTAAAGCCAAATCAGCATAGCATTGGGCTGGTCACACTAACAATTGATGATGTCGGATATGTGGCATTAGACGAAGCGACGAAAAAAGCTGATGTGGCTGTCGTTTATGCAAAAAGCTTTTATGCAGGTGCGGCACACGCGTCAGGCCCATTATCTGGTGAAATGATTGGCATTATTGCGGGAAGCTCACCAGACGAAATTCGCAGTGGGTTGGAAGCAATTGAACAAAAGATTCAATTCGATACTTATTTTGAAGCAATTAATGGCAATGAAAGCCATGCTCTTTTTGCGCATACTGTTGCAAGCTGTGGAACCTATTTGGCCGAGCTAGCAGATGTGAAGGTTGGCACTGCACTCGCTTACTTAATCGCACCACCAATTGAGGCGGTCGTTGGTTTAGATGCCGCTTTAAAAGCAGCGGACGTAGAGCTAAAACTATTTTTTGGACCACCTTCAGAAACTAACTTTGGTGGTGGCATAGTAAGTGGCAGTCAGTCTTCATGTCAAGCTGCTGCAGACGCTTTTAGAGAAGCAATAGAAAATGTTGCGAGAAATCCCGTTATTTAGAAAGGAGGCGGCTTTATGGCTTCTTTAGATAAAGATTTATTAGCCATTCAGGAAATGAGAGATGCCGTTAGACAGGCAAATACAGCACAAGCAGCCTATATGCAATTTTCACAGCAACAAGTGGATACTATTGTAAAGGCTGTGGCGGATGCCGCATTTAAAGAGGCAGAACGATTAGGCAAAATGGCTGTACAAGAAACAGGGATGGGTATCCCAAATCATAAAAAAATGAAAAATGAAGTTGCTTCTAGAGATGTTTATGAAGATATAAAAGATTTAAAGACTGTTGGTGTAATAGGCTCTGATCGTATAAAGAAAGTTACAGAGATTGCTAGCCCGTTTGGTGTTATTGCAGGTATTGTGCCAACAACGAATCCTACTTCAACAGCCATCTTTAAAACACTAATTTCATTAAAAACGAGAAATGGTCTTGTTCTGAGCCCGCATCCTTATGCTGTTAAATGTACAAAGGAAGCTTTAGATATTTGTAGAGTAGCGGCGGAAAAGGCTGGAGCACCAGAAGGGTTGTTGCAATGTTTAACAATGTCTTCAATGGAAGCGACGCAACAATTAATGAAGCATCCTAATATTCATTTAATTTTAGCAACGGGTGGCGGTGCATTGGTAAAAGCGGCATACAGCTCTGGAAAACCTGCGTATGGAGTAGGGCCAGGAAATGTGCCAGCTTATATCGAAAAATCAGCCAATATTCAAAAAGCTAGTCGTCAGCTTGTACAAAGCAAATCGTTTGATAATGGCACAATTTGTGCAACAGAGCAGGCCATTATCGTGGATAAAGCTATTGCAGAGCAAGTTTTAGCAGAGTTAAAGAAACAGCATGCGTATATTTTAAGTGCAGAAGAGAAGTTGAAGATGGAGAAGCTGATTTCTCCTGTGCCAGGAAAAGTAAACCCACAAATTGTTGGGAAATCAGCAGTGAGCTTGGCCAATTTAGTCGGTATTGTCGTGCCAGAAGAGACAAAAGTACTTGTTGGGTTGGAGACGATGATCGGTAAAAATATTCCATTTTCACTGGAAAAGCTTTCACCGATATTTGCGTTCTACACAGTAGAGGACAGCACAGAGGCTAAACAAGTGATGATCGATCTACTGAACATAGGGGGACGAGGTCATTCATGCTCAATTCATACGGAAAATGCAGCGTTAGCAGAGCAGTTTTCGCTGGATTTACCAGTGTCGCGTATTGTCGTTAACACATTATCTTCGATTGGTGCAGTTGGCGGTTCGACTGGATTAGCCCCATCCTTTACATTAGGCTGTGGTACATTTGGCGGCAATATTACGTCCGATAACATTACAGCTAGACATTTATTAAATATTAAGCGTATGGCATATGGCATTAAAGATGTTGAGGTGCCAAAACCGGAATTCGATATAGAGCCGGTAGTAGAGAATATCAAGGCGCAAGCACCATCACTAGATACAGAAGTGGTGCAACAAATTGTCGATCAAGTATTAAAGCAAATCACATTACAAACTAAATAATTTGGAGGAATGACAAATGAGTACAGCATTAGGAATGGTAGAAACAAAAGGTCTTGTAGGAGCAATTGAAGCGGCGGATGCAATGGTGAAGGCTGCAAGTGTTAATTTAGTTGGGAAAGTACATGTTGGTGGCGGAATTGTCACTGTCTTAGTTCGAGGCGATGTAGGCGCAGTAAAAGCAGCAACGGATGCAGGTGCAGCAGCAGCTCAACGTGTTGGAGAACTTCTATCTGTGCATGTAATTCCACGCCCGCATAACGAATTAGAATTAATCTTGCCAAAAGCAGAAGCTTAATTACAGCTTTGAAAGGGAGGCATTCATCTCTTACTGTAGATGGAGATGAATGTCTGTCATCAGAAAAAAATAATTGTTACTAGATTTAGAGGTGGCTAACTTGAACATAAAATCAAAAGCTTTTCCAGTTGCCATTTCAGCTCGTCATATACATGTAAGTGAAGAGGATTTACAAGCACTATTTGGTCCAAACGCAACGTTGACGAAGGATTTTGATCTTTCTCAGCCAGGACAGTTTGCAGCAAAAGAGCGTGTTTCTATTGAAGGACCAAAAGGTGTTATTCACAATGTGCGTGTATTAGGACCTGTTAGAGCAGCAACGCAAGTGGAAATTAGTCGAACAGATGCAATGAAATTAGGTTTAACCCCTCCTGTAAGGCAATCGGGAGATATCGCAAATTCAGCTAGCATCAAACTAATTAATCAACGACAAGAAATTATGATAGAGCAGGGAGTCATTATTGCACAAGCACATATTCATATGACAGAAGAAGATGCGCGAGTATTTGAAGTCAACAATAATGAATTAGTCTCTGTAGAAGTTGACAGTGAAAGACCTGTAACATTCCGCGGCGTAGTCGTGCGTGTATCGAATGATTTTAGCTTAGAAATGCATATCGATACAGATGAAGCGAATGCAGGCTTTATTGAACAGCAAGCAAAGGGAAGAATTGTTAAATCATTTTAATAAGGAGGAGGTTTGATGCAGGAACAATTAGTGCAAAAAATCGTTGAAGAAGTTTTACAGCAAGTATTAAAAAATCAGCCTTCCCCACCAGATGACGGTAAAATTCCTATCGGTGTATCAGCTCGACATGTTCATCTTGCACAGGCAGAAGTGGAGCAACTTTTTGGCAAAAATTATCAATTAACGCCAAAATTTGAGCTGTCACAGCCAGGCCAATTTGCAGCTGAAGAAACGGTAGTTATTGCGGGACCTAAAGGCTCTATTGAAAGGGTTCGCATATTAGGTCCAGCACGCGCTTTAACACAAGTGGAAGTAAGCTGGACAGATGCGATGAAACTTGGCGTCAAGCCACCATTAAGAGTATCTGGAGATATTAAAGGCTCAAGCCCTGTTACGCTAATTGGACCAAAAGGTAGTGTAGTACTAACAGAAGGCCTCATTATTGCACAAGCTCATATTCATATGTCACCTGCAGATAGCGTGAGATTCCAAGTAGTGGATGGGCAGTCAGTGCAAATCAACGTTCAGGGAATACGGCCTATTATTTTATCCAATGTGATTATTCGCGTGTCTGAACGCTATCGCTTGGAAATGCATATTGATACAGATGAAGCAAATGCAGGCTTGATTCAACAAGGCGCTTTTGCTGAAATCGTCAATGGTCAAGCGATTGAACCGATGATTGCGAAAGAACGCCCTGTAGTCGTAAAGCAAACGCCGGAAAAACAACCGATTTATCATTTTGAAAAAAAGCTCCTTTCACAGGTGGAAGTGCTTGAAATAGAAGCTCAAGAAATTGTTGTGCCGAAAAGAACCATCGTAACAGCGCTAGCTTATGACAAAATAAGAGAGTTGAATAAAAAATTAACGATTCGCTCTGAATAATAAGTATTATCCAGGCAACATAAAGAGGGTGAGTTCATGCAGATGGGAAGAGTGATTGGAAGCGTTTGGGCAACACGCAAGGAAGAAGGGTTGAATGGCTTAAAGCTATTAATTATTCAACCAATTGACTCTAATCAGCAACCAATTCGCACGGAAATGGTTGCGGCTGATCGCATAGGGGCAGGCATTGGCGATGATGTGCTCATTACGAGTGGGGGATCATCCCGTTATATTATGAAAGATAATCCACTTCCTATTGATGCAGTTGTAATAGGAATTATAGATTCAACAGATGTTATGCGAGGTGAGGACAATGAGTAGTGCAATTGGCATGATAGAAACAAAGGGATTAGTAGGCTCTTACGAAGCAGCAGATGCGATGATTAAGGCATCTGATGTCACGATTGTCAAACAAGAATTTGTGGATGGTGGTATCGTGACCATCGTCGTAAAAGGTGATGTTGGATCGGTACAAGCAGCAGTCGATGCTGGCAAAGAGGCAGCTAAGCGCGTTGGAGAATTGTTAAGCGCTCATGTCATTCCTAGACCTGACGAAGAAGTATTCAACATGATTAAAGGACCAGAAACGCCAAAGAAAAAAATAGCACCAACCCCCGTGCGTGCTAAAAAAACGACAGAACCTACGGACAATTGAGGTGAAGCATAATGGCATTTCGCAAAAATAAAATTGCTGTTATTGGAGCTGGTCACACTGGTGCAACATTAAGCTTATTCTTGGCACAAAAGGAATTAGGTGATGTAGTGTTGCTAGATATTCCAGAAGCCGAAAATCCAACAAAAGGAAAGGCACTGGATTTATTACAAACAGGACCGATTGAAAAGTTTAATGTATCTATACATGGAACGAGTAATTATGAGGATATTGCAGGTGCATCTATCGTTATTATTACGGCAGGTATACCTCGGAAACCAGGAATGAGTCGAGATGATTTAGTTACAACAAATGCTAAAATCATTCAGCATGTTTCGAAACAAATAAAACAGTATGCCCCTAATAGCATTGTAGTCGTTTTAAGCAATCCTGTTGATGCGATGACTTATGTTTGCTATAAGGAAACAGGCTTTCCAAAAAATCGTATCATCGGTCAATCTGGCGTGTTAGATACCGCGCGATTTAATGCATTTATAGCGCAAGAGTTACAAATTGCTCCCGAAGATGTATCAGGGTTTGTATTAGGTGGACATGGTGATGAAATGGTGCCATTAATCCGCTATTCCTATGCAGGGGGCATCCCATTAGAAAAGCTTATCCCGCAAGATAAACTACAGCAAATCGTCGAACGTACACGTAAAGGTGGCGGCGAAATTGTTGGTTTATTAGGAAATGGCAGTGCTTATTATGCACCAGCAGCAGCCTGTGCTCAAATGGTCGAAATTATAATGAAGGATCAGCGAAAAATTATTCCTTCGATCGCCCTGTTAGAAGGGGAGTACGGCTACAATGATTTATTTTTAGGTGTACCGACGATTTTAGGCGGCAATGGCATTGAATCGGTCATTGAATTACACCTGACACATGAAGAAAAAACGGCACTCAATCAATCCGCAGAAGCCGTTAAGCAAGTATTACAAATTTGCCAAAACATTTAACTAGTAACTTTTAATTTATATAGCGTTTCCCCAACGATATATAAATTGTTTTAAAATATGTTTGATTGGAAACCGAACATGAACATGAAATCCCCAATTTAAAATAGACGCTCCCTTCATATAGAAGGGAGCTACTTTTATTTGAAATAAATATATAGACTATTACCGATATTTGCGTAATCGCCGATAGAACTACGCAAACCGCCAATAGAATCATAGAAATCGCCGGTAAACCTATGAAAAACGCCGATTAACCTACCGAAATCGCTGGTAAGGTATGGGGAGATGCAATCTAGCGGGAGTCTCCGTGGATTATTACTTGGCGAGTCATTAATTACCAAACTGGCAGTCTATATAGATTTCAATTGTCAGAATTGTTTGGGTGACTGGCACAGAAGGCTATGACCGCTACAATGCCCAGGGTTAAAAAAGCCACTGTCCGTGATATTTCAGTGGCAATGTATGAAAGTAGTAATCCCAACAAACCTCCAAAAATAAAATACCAGAAATATTTCATTTAAAACCCTTCTTTCTTTGTAGTCTCTAGGTGATTTTTATTATACAAAGATTTCATTAAATTTTCAGGAGAGCTTTTCTTCAAAATTCAAAAGTCCAAAATATACAAAATATTCGAAAATATGCTAAACTAATAAGGTGAAAAAAGGGGGATGATTGGATATGACTGTACAGCAATTTACAGACTATGTGAAAAAAATGCAGCACTATCAGGAAGCGCTAGGTGTGATGTATTGGGATATGCGCACTGGTGCTCCTAAGAAGGGATTAGCGCAGCGTTCAGAAGTAGTGGGCACATTATCGGCCTCCTTATTTGATATGCAAACGAGTGAACAATTAGGGGAACTACTAACTGCTTTAGAGGCACAAAAAACAGACCTTGATCATGTTACACGACGTTTAGTGGAGGAAGTGCGCAAAAATTACGATCAAAATAAAAAGATTCCAGCTGAAGAGTATAAAGAATATGTTATTTTACAAGCGAAAGCAGAAACGGTTTGGGAAGAAGCAAAAGCAACGAATAATTTTGCGCAATTTTTACCTTATTTAGAGGAAATCATTCAATGGCAAAAGAAATTTATTCAATATTGGGGCATTAAAAACGGCTCTACATACAATACGTTACTCGATTTATATGAACCAGATATGACTACCGATGTGCTAGATCAAGTATTTGGTGAATTACGTGAAACGATAGTGTCACTTGTACAAAAAATCGCAGCTTCTCCGAATAAACCAGAAACAAGTATGTTATTTAAACAATTTCCGAGAGAAGCACAGCGAGCATTATCATTAGAAATGCTTGCACATCTTGGCTATGATTTTGAAGCGGGTCGCTTAGATGAAAGTGTCCATCCATTTATGATTGGCATTAATCATGGGGATGCGCGTATTACAACGAAATATGATGAGCATGATTTCCGTTCGGCCATCTTTGGCACAATTCATGAATGTGGGCATGCCATGTATGAGCAAAATATTGATGCCAAACTTGCAGGTACACCGTTAGCAATGGGAACATCGACGGGCATCCATGAATCGCAATCACTATTCTATGAAAATCTTGTCGGACGAAATGAAAAGTTTTGGGAGCATAACTATGAACGCTTGCAAAAGCATTCGCCAGAACAGTTTGGAGATATCCCATTAGCTGATTTTCTACGTGCCATTAATATGGTAGAACCATCGCTAATTCGCATTGAAGCAGACGAGTTAACATACCCACTGCATATTATGATTCGTTACGAAATTGAACGTGATTTGTTCAATGGGGACTTACAAGCAAAAGACCTTCCAGAAGTGTGGAATGCTAAGTATGAAGAATACTTAGGCATCCGACCTGACAACGATGCGAAGGGCGTTTTACAAGACGTGCACTGGGCAGGGGGCATGTTTGGTTACTTCCCATCCTACGCATTAGGGATGATATATGCAGCGCAATGGAAACATGCGATGGATAAAGATATTCCAAACTTTGATGACTTACTCGCAAAAGGGGAGCTTCTGCCAATTCGTGAGTGGCTAACAGAGAAGGTACATCAATACGGTGCGCTGAAAAAGCCGTTTGAGCTACTTCAAGAGGCGACTGGAGAAGGCTTAAATGCCAAGTATCTTGCAAACTACTTACAAGAAAAATATACAAAGCTCTATCAGCTATAAAAAACAAGCGATTTCTCTACAATGAGAAATCGCCTGTTGCTTTACCAAAGCTTATAGCATTTTTTGAGACTGCTGGTGAGTTAGAGATAATGAAAAAAATGGAATTATTTAAGCGAATATAATTAACGCTATTAATTACAAGTCAAGATTTAAAGTAATATCCTTGAAGATTTATAAAATATGTAAAAAATATCAATAGAGACCAGCGATAGTTTCTGTTAAAGGTAATGAGATTGTTCGGATTTAGATGATTACATTAAAGGCGATTGGCATGCTAGTAATTCACCCTATCCTGTAAGATATAAAGGGTGATTTACTTTTTTTTTGAAAAAGTAAATGACAACGCAAGAATCGTTACAATAAGTGTAGCGAAACTAAACATGAGCGTTATAGACTCATAAACTGTCATTGGAACCATCTCCTTTATTTTCGTTTGAAACGAATTTTTGAAATAAAAGATGACCAATCACCCTTAATATCTCGATCTACTACATGTAGAAATTATACCTTTATTGGCGTTTAATATTAAAAAAGCGAACACTAATTCTTTTGTACGATTATAAGGGAATTAGTGTTTTTTAATTTGTTACGATACATTCTGCAATCCCTGGAAAATCAATAAATGGATTCCGATTGCCTTGAAGTTCATGGATAGCTAGGTTGCGATGCTTTTCATAGATAGATACTGGAAAAGATTGATGCCATTTTAACAATAAGAAGATATTCTCTAGTTCTTTTTTTATTATGTTTGGATAGCGAATTAGGCAATAGAGTGTTGCTCTAGCAACGATTCCTTTGCCGTATTCTGGTTCGAATTTACTTTCTTCAGCTTTGCCGCAGCCATCTTTGATTCCTAAAATTAATCCTTCAGGGACATAATCATGGAAATCGTAATAAGGGTAGTTGCTGCGACTGCTATTGCAGGTAGGATTGCAGGCGAATAAATGATGCAAGTCTCCTCTCATTGGTTCTTTTTTATCGAACCATGATTGAGGCACTACATGTTCACAGTTAAATAGATTATCCGATAAGATGCTTATTAACCCTTTTGCCTGCATTTCGCGGAGCCGAACGTCCTCCTCTATGACAGAAAGGGGATCCATCCTTTGTCCAGAATAAAGACTTTTTAATGAACCGTTTTCCTGTAAATCAACCCAGGGGTACACATAACGGTGCGGGCTGTAGTTTAACTGATTTGTATGTGTTTTTTAAGCAATGTGTGAAGGCTGTCTAAAAGAGTAGTATTCGTGAATGAAATGCTATGATAGTATTGATTTCTGACTTCCTTATCTTTCTTTTCGTCATAATAGGGTCGATTTTCCTGATAGTTTAAAAAGTCTGACTTGGCCGTTTCCCATTCACAGTATAGCGAATCTAGTTTTTCCATTATATTTTCAACGCCTGTCCAGATAATTTTTGGTTGAATACATCCGATAAGTATTCCTCTGTTGTTAAGTACAGCATTCCGTTGCCTTCGAGTTTTGGCGAGTTTCCTAAAGGAATCGTTCTTTTTATTAATTGTGCATACAGCTCAGCCTCTGTCAGATTTCGCTCAAAGTTTCTGTTGGCATTCTCTTTTATGAGTGCAAGTGCACCAGATATATGCGGTGTTGCCATCGAAGTTCCGCTTAGTTTTGCATAAGTTCCGTTTAAATACGTTGAAAGGATTTCTTCACCAGGGGCTACTAAGTCGACTTCATTATTCGAATTTGAAAAATAAGAAGATCTGCGTTGCAGGTTAATGGAACCGACGCTGATGACTTCATTGTAGCAGGCAGGATAGGCCAATTCATTTGAAGAACTCTGTCCATCTCCCTCATTACCAGCAGCACAAACGACTAGTATTTGATTAGTGATTGCGTTTTGAATAGCTTGGTGTAACTCAGGTACATCGACAGATCCTCCGAGGCTCATGGAGATGATATCCACCCTTTGTTCAACTGCATAGTTAATACCATTTATGATCCAGTCGTATTGCCCTGATCCATTTTTATCAAGCACTTTTAAAATCAATAAACTTGCCTCAGGTGCAACACCAACTACTCCTGTGTAGTTATTGATTGCAGCAATTGTGCCAGCTACATGGGTTCCATGGCCATTATAATCGATGTATCGATCAGGTTGTCCATCATCATCATGAGTGAAATTCCACCCACCGATAATACGGCCACTCAAATCAGGATGGGTGACGTCGCAGCCTGTGTCCAATATTGCAACAGTAATCCCCTTCCCTTTAGAATTTTCCCAAACTTTTGGTGCTGCAATAAGTTCAATACCTTCTGGCACCACTTCGACCACTTCGACCACTTCATTCACTTGAAACGGAATTAAATGTAACTTTTGCTTCATTTGTATCCCTCCTGAAAGAAATTAGGTTTTAAGTGTATTATTGGTAATTACTAATATTCTAACAATTCTGAATTTTGATTAACAGTTACAATAGACGTGTTTTTATCTAAAATATCAGATTTTTAATAGTGAAAATAGTATTGGTATCTATTAGTCAATATTGCATGATAACATCTTAAAGATTGTGGATGTTTGTACTTAAAATAAACTGCATTGGAGAAGTTGAAGTTCATGGAACAGTAGATGCTTATAAAGGTATAATTAATACGTTTCCATAAACTTTCTAAAGATACAACATTAGCTGAAATAGAAAATCTATTCTCTACGCTATTTCACGATGGTGAAAAGGGCTATAAAAATCCAATACAATGCGTTGGTAAAATTACAATTCGAGCAAAAAAGAAAATGGTGAAATTGTATTTTTAGGATAGAAATTTTGTTGAAAGAAGGACACGATTGAGGGGAAAAATGGAATTTAAAGTTTTCAATAAAGGGCCATTAAATTGAGAAACATATTTTAAAGAATATTGTTAAGGGCAAAAGAAAATGTGAGAATTTTCATTTAAACAAAATGGACCAAACATATTTAAATTAATTCATCAATAATAACTTTGAAAAAATTGGGGAGAGTGAGAAATAGATAAAGAATATTTACTTTAATATTAAAGTGTTTTAAAATTCTTTAAATACTTAAATTTACAAGGAGGCATATTATGGAACAAAACATTCCTGAATCAATTGATGAATATATTTTACAATATCCTCAAGAGGTTCAAGAAATATTAAAAACAATAAGAAAGGTTATAAAGGAATCAGCACCAAATGCCGAGGAAAAAATAAGTTACCGAATGCCTACTTTTGTATTAAACGGAAATCTGGTACATTTTGCTGCATACAAAAATCATATAGGCTTCTACCCAACTTCAAGCGGGATTAATAATTTTCAGCATGAATTATCGGGATATAAAACCTCTAAAGGTGCAGTTCAATTCCCAATTGAAAAACCCATCCCTTATGGATTAATTAGTCAAATAGTAAAATTTAGGGTTGCTGAAAACCAAAGTAAAGTGGAAGGGAAAATGAAAAGAAATAATTTGTAGATGGCAAATTTCCCTTTGTTTATGAACTGTAACAAAAATCATAATAACAGGATTTTTCAACAATCGGCGCGATTCTATAATATGGATCAGCGCTCGTTTTCATTAGAGGGTTAGATTATTGAATAACATGCTTTTGTAAATGTAACTAGACGATTCTTTGGGTGCTTTTTTCATCTAACATTGTAGTATAGTTAAATGTAAAAGGGGGGACAGAGGATGGATAACCAATATTTCGTAGGTTGGGGTACATTGGCATTGATAAATGCTGCACTTGCACAAGGGAAAAATAGAACGGGGTTAAATTGGTTCTTACTTTCACTTGTATTAGGTCCATTGGCAACACTAATTTTGTTATTTGTTGAAAAGAGACAGTAACACGTCATATTAGTGCAGCAAGGATTTATAACGAATACATAAATAAACTTAATAACTTCCTAAATACAAGTTAATCTGATTTTCAACCATTGGGCGTTGTGAAAAGAATCAGTGCTCATTTTTATTAAAGGACCAGATTGTGGAGGATGAGTTCAAGAGGGTGAGCATAATGTCATGTAGCCAAGTGTCAATGAGCAGTTTATTATATACTTTTGTTTTTTGAAAGCGCGGCGTGAAGTCATTTGATTTCTAAGAAATAACACTCTTTAAGGAAACTGGCAAAGCAAATGACGCTTAGATGCTTGACCTGTTAACCTGCTTAAAAGGCAAATTAAAGTATTAAGAAATTTTAAAAGAGCTTTGCTTGCCCTTAAAATAAAGGATTGCGTAGCTCTTTCTAAGATTTTATGCAATTTAAAGAACATGCCCAACAAGTAGAAAAGCTACAATCGGGAAACGTTGCTTCCACAACAACAATTTTATTTTTCTAATACTATACAATATTGTTTTTTATAGTTTTCATTGTTCCAATTGTACATTTGTAACAGATGATTGAGAGATAATTCGTTATGATTAAACCTACTATACGGTATATTTAGTTCATTATCATCATGACCGATCCATACTCGCCATAGTTCAATTATCTGTCCTTCTCTAATATTGTCTTTTAAGTAATCCATTAATTGCTTTACTCTTAATTCTGAATAGCTAAAATTTACTTCATATATAAATGGATATCCAGTATATTCACTTACATTATAGTAACAGTCTTTATTAATGACTAACTCATTTAAATCCTCTTTATTTTCAACAAATAATACTTGGGTATTCGGATCCATCTTCTCCCAAGGTACCAATTCATGCGGTTTTATTTCTAATTCAATAGCTTCTTTGACCGTAATATACTTTGCTTTGGATTCTATTTCAGGCATTTCAAAATTTGTTGCTATAAATGAACAAGAGCTCATTTAAATACCTCCAAAACTTTATATTTTATAACATTAATTCACTTTTTTATTAAGTATAACATTCCAAACTCGTCGTTTGGTAACATCTTTTTACTTAACATTGTAAACTGATACCACCTTTGTGTAACAAACCTGCTTACAACGCTAATGGGCATATTCACGAAATAAATGTACTAAAATGGTTATTTTCTGTTTCACTATTTATACCAAAGCCGTACACATTTGTTTCATTCTTATTCCTCAATCAGGCCATTTTATTGCATAACATTTTTAAGGTAAGTTACCAAAAGACGGTTTGTGGACTTTAATATGTAACTTTATCCCATAAAATTCGTTCTTAATTTAAATAAGAGCTTTTTTCCAATTTTAGTAATGGTAGAATTCTTTTATATATGTAGGTGGATAGATCCTTTTGATATTTTTAATGAAATTCAAATCACCTTAGTATTAGCTCTATTTTTTGAAAATAATGTATAATTTGGAATTAGGGGATTTAAATCTGAAAAAAATATTGTAGGAGGGGGAAATTTGTTATATTTCGCTTTATTTATTGGTGTTGTTTTAATTGTAATTATGAATAAGCTTACACATGCTTTTAAATTATCAAGCACGTTGGGGTTGCTTGGTCAAATCAGTGCATCACTTGTAATCATAATGGTCGGAAACCTCGAGGTTAGTCATATTAGTCTAGGTAAACACTTTGAATTAGGATATTTGGCGGTTCCATTTACTTTATTACTTCTTGTAGGTTTTACAAATGTAATGAATATAGAAAAAGTGCAAAAGCCTTCAATATTGCTGTTGCCATTCGTTTCTTTAGTTTTTCTCTCAATAGCAGCTTTCTTCATAGGTCATCCATTTGTTTTAATAACGGGGATTTGTTCCAGTTTAACGCTTATGTTTATTCTGCTATACGGCTATTTTACAGGTAAAGTATTTGTGGGGAGAATGCTTACTACGTCAATAGGCTTCATAATAGCTGTGCTTTCAATATCCCTCATTGAAACATCTATTGTAACAATTTATATTCCGTTATTTACTTTAGCACTACCATTCACTTTATATTATTTAATTCAAGATAAAATTACGAATGCACAATCTATTACAGTAAGCTTTTTAACAGCTATTTTATTTGGTTTATTAATGTATATAGTTCCTTTTAATACAATATGGTATTTCATTGTTGGGTTAACGAGTATTTTGGTGATCACTCAATTTTCACGTAAATATCGATTTATTTAGAAACGAAACTTCTTATTCAACTAACGTGGCTTTAGTGAAACAAATATTTATAAAGTAGACAAAATAAATCTAAAAAAACGTTCCAAAAAACAAGCGATTTCTCTACAATGAGAAATCGCTTGTTGCTTTACCAAAGCTTAAAGCCTTTTGAGCCAGCTGGTGAGTTAGAGATAATATCAAAGATTGGAATTGTATAAGCAAAAATGATTAATGCTACTAAAATTACAAGCCATACTTTAAAGTTTTCAAGGATTGGTGGTGTTGGACCACTGCTTTCATGGATTGGACCAATAGGGAATTCCTCTTCACCTTTTGGCGCAAACCAAACTAGTTTTATTACGATGTACGTAATGACTAAAATCGCAATGAATAAAATAGTACCGCCAACAGCTTGAGCAATTTGATATGGAATCCAATCATATGCTTGTTGAGCACCGCCATACTCTGAGTAGTCAGAGCGACGAGGAGCACCGATTAATCCTGCAATATGCATTGCACCGGACATAATGGTCATGCCGACGCCCCATAAAACACCCGAAACAATACCAAGTGAATTTAACGACTTCGTTAGTGTACGACCAGTTAAATGAGGTATTAACCAGAACGCTGCACCGAAGTATGTTAACACTACTGCACTAGCAAATGTCAAATGGAAGTGTCCAGTAACCCAAATTGTATTATGGATGAGTTGGTTCATTTGATAAGATGCATTAACAATACCGCCTGCACCACCAGGGATGAATGATAGCATACCGATGAAAGGAACTACGAAGCGTGCATCTTTCCACGGTAATTTTTTAAACCAACCAAAAATACCTTTACCACCAAGTTCGCGACCACGTAATTCAAACGTTGCGAATAGGGAGAATGCTGTCATTAAGGAAGGGACAACAACTGCCATTGTTAAAACAACTTGAATGAATTTCCATGTTGTATCAATACCTGGCTCTGTTAATTGGTGATGTAAACCAACGGGTACAGAGAAGATTAAAAACAGCATAAATGATAAGCGAGCTAATGAGTCAGAGAAAACTTTCCCGCCAATGACTTTTGGAATAACAACATACCATACCATATAGGCAGGCAATAACCAGAAATAAACGAGTGCGTGACCGAAATACCAGAATAATGTTCGAGAAAGTAACACATCAACACGTTCAATGAGACCAAGAGACCAAGGTAACAGTTGGAATAAAACAGAAACTGCTACACCTAAAGAGGCCACGAACCATAGTAAATTATTGACTACTACCATAAAAGATAATAGTGGAGAAGTTTGGCCTTTATGTTCTTTACGCCACTGAACGTAACGTAAAATTTGTCCGGCTGCACCAATCCAAGAGCCGACTACTACGAGCGTTAAGCCGAGATAGAAAATCCAATGTGCTTGCAGTGGTGCATAAAAAGTATAGAGAACAGTTGCTTTATTTAATAGCACCATGACTGCTGCTGCTGCTGTACCGATAGTCATTAACCAAAAACCGATCCAACCGAGTAATCGTTGTTTATCTGAAAGAGTACCAGATGTTCGGCTAACCCCAGCAATTTGGAAACCGAATATAAAGAACGTTGTTAAAATAAGACCGAGTAATACGCCGTGAACAGTTAATACTTGATAATAACCAATACCTGCTGGTAATGTGAATTGTCCTGAACGTACAAAAACTTGTAATAAACCAGCTAGACCACCTAATAATAATGCGATAAATGCCACATAAATATGGGCAAGTGCTAGTTTCGCATCACGACGATCCACCTTTGTCAAATTATTATTTAGACTCATTTGGATCCACCACCTTTAGCATAGAATGCATAAGCGTATGTCCTGTACCGCAGTATTCATTACATACTATTAAAAATTCCCCAGCTTGATTGATTTCAGCTACATATTCAGATATATAACCAGGTTCAAGCATCATGTTAATATTTGTACCTGCGATTTCAAATCCATGTATAACGTCTTCACTTGTCGCGATAAATTTTACCTTTGAACCAAGTGGTACTTCAATTTCGGGTGGATTGTAAAAGAAAGCAGATGCTAAAATGACAACTTCGTAATCCCAATCCTTACCTTCTACTTTGTGTACACCTGGATTCGTAAACGGTGCAATTTCTTTCACTTTTTCATAATCGATGGTTTTCTTATTACTGTTTGGATGAGAGCCTTGGTGAAATGCACCAATACCAAGAATAATAAGAAATGCAACTAAAGTAGCTACTCCAAATACAAGCCAGTACTTCTCGTATTTATGTATATGCATATCTCTGTCGTCCTTCCTCTGTCGTATTACTTACATCTTGTTGACGAAATAGTTCTTTTTACTAATTAAATTAAAAACGCTCAATGAATAAATTGAAGCAGTAAATCCAAATTAAAATAATGATAATGCCGATTCCAAACACTCCATAAAGTGAGCCTTTTAGATTATCTTCTGACTTTTTTTTGTTGGCCATTTTTTACTCCCTCCTACGCTTTCATAGTGGCTTTCTTAAAGTCATGATATGGTAAATCAAATCTTTTTGATGTGAAAAAAATCACACAACAGAGTGGATTGTGTGAAAGAAATGTGAAATATAGTTGAAATACGAAAGGAGCTGACTCAAATATGAGCCAACTCCTTTTAATGCAGATAACGATTTCGTATTCATAAATACTAGCTATAATTGCATAGAATGTATAGTTTGAAAAAATCCAGATTATGCTCTTATTACTTCTTCCTCAATCGTTAGTAATACTGTTAATGCACCAACGTCTGGAATAGTAACGGGTAGTACAAATGCTTTTTCAAAACCGTATAATTTTGTGTTTCCTACCATTACTGTTGGCGGTGTAATATCTATATCTAGGCTTTCTTGTCCTACTGCTGTACATAGATTACCTGCAATCATGTTTCCGAATTCGCCAGTAAAAGACTCTAGCATTTCGCCTTCAAGTGGCATGCCGAACATAGAGCTGCCGATACCACTAAATATGTCAGGGGAGGAATCTATGATTACACGTCCCTTTACATCTCCAATAAGGCCTATTAGTACACCCATTTGCTGTTGTTGAAAGGGCTCCGAAATAATACTTGGTGATTTCACTTGAATATCCATAGGGAGAATCGTTTTTAATGCATGGATTGTCCCGTTTAAAATAGTTTGAAAGTACTTCGAATTACTCATCATTACCGCATCCTTTTTCCGACTTTTCTACATCTTACCATGTTAAAAGGGTAAGATGAAAGTATGTCTTGACGAAATAGGGCGAAATTTATATTATATTAATGAGAATGATTTTCAAAATCAGTTAATTCACGCTACGGCATTCGTTGCTTTAGCATACTATTTATAAGAAAAGGAGCGGTTAGCAATGACATTCGTATTTATCGGAGCAACAGTTGCTATTTATATTGGAGTGGGGAAATACGTCATGAAACAGGCGACTGCCCATTTAAAATAATAGCGCTTTCGTTAGTGCTCTTGTTTTCAACATTTTTTACTATAAATGAATATATACCTAAAGAGTATGACCTGCGTCATACTCTTTAATTAACGTAAAAATTTCAGGAGTGGAGTTATTTATGGATTCATTATGTAATTGTAAAGAACTTGTGCAAATAAAAGTGGAAGCAGATTTTGGTTCTGATCCGTTATGGTGTAAGGTTTGTGGCTTTAACTTGGATATGGATAAAATGGAAATTTCTCCTTCTTTAAAGATACAGCTAAGATCATGGATAAATGATTATGGTGTTTGGGTAAAATGTGATTCTGATAGCTTAATTGTTGGAGGTGAAAATTTAGAAAAACAACATAATGAAGTAGGGCTTAAATTAACAGAAAAAGTGATAAATGAGTTGAAAAATATTAATATTGTATTTCAACCTTCTACTATGTATTTGGATAGTAATTAAAAAGTAAAGAATTACTTACTTTAATCTATAGAATTCTTTTGTCTAAAATCTGAGAGTATGACTTGTGTCATACTCTTTTTTTATGGAATTTTACAATTTGCGGCTTCAATTTAGATATGAATAAAATGAGCAATCGATAGTTTAATAGATAAGAAGAAAATTTAGAAAAATAAAATTATTTCATAGCATGGAGAGTATTTGTTGCTGTTGTTTGTTAGAATTAAAAAGAAAATTTCTCTACAACAAGAAGCCATGCAATCAGTAGTATCTACTAAAGTAAAAAAACAAAATAAAAATGGATGGGCACTAAAGCTACGTCCAATAGAAATTTAGGTGATGAAAATGACAAAAATATTATTAACTGGATTTGTACCATTTTTAGATTATAAAATTAATCCCACTATGCAAATTGTTGAATATTTAAACGGAAGTTTGATGGACGGCTATGAAATTGTGGGACGTACACTATCTGTAGATTTTCAGCAATCCGCACAGCAGTTGAAACAATATATTGCGGAAATAAAGCCTGAAATTATTATTTCATTAGGATTAGCTGGAGGGCGTTTTAAAATAACACCAGAGCGAATTGCGATTAACGTTAAAGATGGAGAGCCAGATAACAACGGCTATACACCTGTAGATGAAAGCATATATGATGGTGGTGAGGATGCCTATATTACAAATTTACCTATTCGAAGTATGGTTGATCGATTATGTAAAGAAGGATATCCTGCAGAAATTTCAAATACCGCGGGGACCTATTTATGCAATAACATCATGTATGAAGGGCTAGTTTATGCAACGCAACATGAAGGAATTCGTGCTGGATTTATTCATATTCCTGCATCTTTCGAATTAGCTATACAGCATGGGAAAATACCGGGTTGGAACATTCAAGATTTAATAACTTGCATTAAGCTTTGTATCGAGGAAACAATTCATGCAACAACAAATAATTGAGTTTCCTCATACAATGTGGATTAGTCGACACACGATCCGTTTTGCCTTTAATGAAGTAATATCACAAGAAAATTTTCTTATTGTGCAAAAGTTTAATAGCTTTCTTAAAAAAGTACTACATTCAAATCTTATTGAAAGTGTAGCTAGCTATCATACTGTTACAGCATATGTTAAAGACAAAATTGATTTAGTTTTTTTACAAGAACAATGGCTTTTTATGCAAATTACCTCTCAAGTCGATGAAGGAACAAATCGTCAGCTACAAATTCCAGTTTGTTACGATGAGGAATTCGCTTTGGATATGCACCGTGTGATGGATTATACAGGTTTATCATTTGAGGACATAAAAAAAATGCACATGTCTAAAACATATAGTGTATATTTAATCGGCTTTTTACCTGGGTTTCCATACTTAGGTGAGTTAGATAGCAAATTATTTGTACCTCGATTAAAAAAGCCACGGAATTTCGTGTCTGCAAGTTCTGTAGGAATTGGAGGGTTACAAACAGGGATTTATCCTCTCGATTCACCAGGTGGGTGGAATATTATTGGTAAGACGCCATTCAATTTATTTGATATTAATGGGAAAGACATTTTTATCTTTTCTCTTGGGGATCAAGTACAATTTTATGAAATTACCAAACCTGAGTTTTTAGAAATAAAAAGTAAAGGAGTGTAGCAATTGAAGCCACTTCTTATGGTTAAAAAACAAGGTGTTTATGGGAGCCTGCAAGATCAAGGGAGATACGGCTACCGTGCGTATGGTATTCCTTTATCTGGGCCTATGGACAAAATATCATTTCGAATTGCCCATTCTATTTTAAACAATGGGAAGGATCAAACATCATTTGAGATGTTTATAGGTGGTTTTGAATTTCAAGCTTTAAATGAAGGAACGTATGTATTGACTGGCGCAACTTGTGATTGTTTAGTAAATGGTAGCCCCATCGAAATGTGGAAAACCTTTCAATTAGTAAAGGGAGATATTTTATCCATAAAAAGCGTTACCCATGGCTCTATTGTATATCTAACGCCTAAAGGTGGATTTCAAACAGATCCAATACTTGGCAGTAAGTCATGCTTACCCATCGTCGGTAATGCGATTAATGTAGGAAGTATCTTATATGGACAGAACAGAGAGACGTTACGATTTACAAGAGGGTTATATGCACCTTTTCGTCCTATAGTTAATACAGCTATTACAGTAAGAATTTTTAAAGGTCCTCATTTTGATTTATTTACAGAAGAGAGTAAACAACAATTTTTGAATAACTCATATCAGTTTGCTGGTGGAAATCGTATGGGCTATTATTTCAAAGGTAACGTCCTACTTTTAAAAGACATAAAAGACATTCTTTCAGAAGCAACCCAATATGGGACAATTCAAGTTCCACAAAGTGGTGAGCCTATTGTTTTAATGGCAGATGCCCAAACGGTTGGCGGCTATCCAATCATTGCAACAATACACGAAGATGATTTACATAAAGTTGCTCAAATGCGCATGTTTAACACAATAAGATTTGCATTAATGGAGGAATAGATATGCCAATTGATATTAATTGCGATATGGGTGAAAGTGTGGATGCTTTTACACTAGGCAAAGATGAAGAAATTTTAGACTATGTGACATCAATCAATATTGCCTGTGGCTATCATGCAGGGAATCATACAATGATGCATAAAACTGTACGAAATGCCATCCGTAAAAACGTTCTTATTGGAGCTCATCCGGGATATCCTGATCTTCAAGGATTTGGCCGACGGAATATGGATTTTAGTGCAGATGAAATATATAATATGATCGTTTATCAAGTAGGAGCTTTGCAAGCATTTGTTTCAGTGGAAAAAGGAACACTTCATCATGTGAAGCCACATGGAGCGCTCTATAATCAAAGTGCTAATAATATAGAAAAAGGAACAGCTATTGTCAATGCAGTATATGATCTAAATCCAACTTATGTTTTATATTGTTTAGCTGGTAGCGAAATGGTGAAAATTGCAAAGAAGAAGGGTTTACCAGTATACGAGGAAGTTTTTTCAGATCGTAATTACAATGAAGACGGTACGTTAGTAAGTCGAGAAGACGCAAATGCGTTAATTCAATCTGAGGAAGAAATGTTCGTTCATGTCAAAAGTATTTTGACTTCGAATGAAGTAATGTCGGTGCAACAAAAGAAAATCAAGATTTCTGCGCAAACATTATGTATACATGGAGATGGCCCACATGCATTAGCCTATGCAAAAAAAATTTATGAATTAAGAAAACAATTCGGTTAAGTGAATAGGTAGTATGGATGCTCTAAAATAGGCATTAAATTAATTTAGAGCATCCATACAGATAACATAGCTAATAGTTATATCGCATACTTAATTGCTGTATTTAATAGCAAAATAAGCAGACTGAAATTTTACGATTGATTAAATAATAGTTGATAATTCAACAGCTTCAATAATTATTGGAGTTCCAGCGGCGATAGAAGCTGTAACTATGTTAAAAGTTAGTTCAGTTGAGGAAACTGAATAGGCATCACCTTCCTGTAGCACACCATTGATATATAAATTATAGTACCCATTAATTATGACTGGGAAAGCAGTTGCTGCAGTACCGCTGTCAGTTAAAAAAGTTGTTGCAGCAAGCGTTGTGCCATCTGTAATTGCAAGCGGGGTAGCTAAAATATTGAAAAACCTTGTGGATGTGCTAGAAACATTGACATTGATATTAATAATGGAAAGCGCCATGTGTTCACCTCCTTTCAAAAGTTTTAGTTCACTTCAGTGAAAAAACCAATAGATTCGATAATAATTGGCGTCCCTCTATAAATGGTTGCGTTATCAGCATTTAAGCTTAGGGAAGTCGAAGTTACGGAATAAATCCCACCTTCTTGCATGACGGCATTAATAAAGAGATTTACATAGCCATTTGGATGTTCTATGGAAAATTCTGTTACTGTTGCTCCGTTATCATCTGAAAATAGATTAGCGGCAAGTGTGACCCCGTTCGTCAAATGAATATCTGCTGTCGCTATATAAAAATATCTATTCACTTTAGGTATAATTCTTTCATCGGAAACGATGATGGGAGGAGGTGCAATAACAGGGACATTAAGAGCTGTTATACGTGGCCATATAAATCTATCTTCACAGTCACATAAATGAATAATCTGACGACAATCTTTTTCCTTTACCATATATATAATCACTCCTTTAATTTATTTGTGCCCCTTGCTCCTATCTTCTTGAAAACTTTTCTTATTTAAATATTAAAGGGAGTTAATAATTAAGTTGGTATTGTTATTCACCTTTTCATAGTTCGCTATCCTTCTAAAATATGAAAAAAATCACAAGAAACTTAGTTATGCATCCATTGTGAGGGTAAATGTAGTAGATTTTTTTAGAAGAATCTTGCAATGTCATTTTGGATAAACATGACTTTGTTGACGAATATTACGTCTGAAACCTTGATATATATGCTTTTCAAAGTAAATTAGTGTTATACTTTGCATATCTAATAAGGTAGAATACTAATTGTGAATAATTAAAAGGGTAAAGGGGTTTACGTTTTATGAAAGAATTTGAACAACAACTGGAAGGGCTTTTAAAGCAAGCTTCGTTACAATACATAATATATCAGCATAACGGTGATACAGAGCGTATGGATAAGACATCCCTATTTGCACGTAAATTACAACAAAAAGAGTATGTCATTGGCTTTGCTGGCCATTTCTCTGCTGGTAAATCAAGTATGATTAACGCTTTATCTGGTGAGAATTTACTTGCTTCCAGTCCGATTCCGACGAGTGCGAATATCGTAAAAGTCCATAAATCCGAAGAGGATTTTGCCATTGTCTATATGCACAATGAAAAGCCAGTTAAGTTTGAAGCAGGGTATGATTTTAAAACCGTAAAAGAACTTAGTAAAAATGGGGATCTTGTATCGCAAATTGAAATTGGTCATAGTGCGTCTACATTACCAATGGGCGTAACGGTGATGGATACACCTGGTGTAGATTCAACAGATGATGCACATCGCATGTCTACAGAATCAGCACTCCATATTGCAGATATTGTATTCTATACAATGGACTATAATCATGTTCAATCTGAGTTGAACTTTCAATTTACTAAACAACTAATGAAATACAATCCAAATGTCTATTTAATCGTTAATATGATTGATAAACATAAGGAAAATGAATTAAGCTTCGAAGAATTTAAAGCAACTGTCCACAATTCGTTCTCTGCATGGGGCGTAGTGCCAAAGGGTGTATTTTTCACTTCTTTAAGAGAGCCAGAGCATCCAAATAATGATTTTGAAGCTGTTAAAAAGATTGTTATGGATAGCATGAACGATTGGCAAGATCAGCTTGTTCATACAGCGACAAATACGCTGCGTTTATTGCAAAGCGAGCATGACAATTATTTAATGGAAGAAAAGCAAGATCGTTTAGTTATCGATGAGGACATATTGAGTGCTGATGATTGGGCACACCATCAAGATATTTTAGAGCAATATAATAAATTAAGTCGTCAAGTAGAATTATTCTCTGTGGAAGCGTGGAATGAAACTTTCGAAGAAGAACGTAAAGAATTACTTGCAAATGCGGCAATAATGCCAGCAGATGTACGTGATAAATTACGTCTTTACTTAGAAAGTAAGCAGGAAGGGTTTAAAGTAGGCGGTTTATTTTCAGCAAAGAAAAAAACCGAGGAGGAACGCAATCGTCGTAAAGATGATGCGTATAGTGCCTATCAAACAGTTGTCCATGCACAAATTACGGGTCACTTAAAAGCACTAATGAAAAAAGCATTAAAAGATGTCGGTGCTTTAAGTGAAGAGCGCGCACAAGCAGTGGATGCCTATGTGTTTGATTTACCATTTTCATTGATTGAACAACAAGTGCAAGTCGGGGCAATATTAACTGGAGATGCAGTTCTCAATTTTGCCAACCGTGTTGCCGAGGCAACAAAGCGTTATTTTATTCAAGAAACAGATGTGTGGAAAGATGCACAAGCAACAACGTTACAAGCTGTTGCAACTGAAACCGCTGCTCCATCTAAGTTGAAAATGGCTGGGATGCAAGCGAAAGTAGATGCTATTCAAGCAGTGCTAGAAATCGAAGGCTATCAGCAATATAGTGCAGGAGTAATGCATCAAGCAAGCAATGAAATTCGAAAAGAAGCGAATTATCAGCTCGAAGTTTGGGATAAAGCGTTTGAGCAGGACTTAGCTGATATTCGAATATTTGACGAATCCATGTTAAAGCCAAAGGAAGAGGTTTTGCAGCAAGAGGAAGCACAGCAGGCGGTAAGTGCTGCGAGCTTGCCAATTGATGGTGTTATTAAGCGTGCATTGCATACAGCAAATGCAGTAAAAGAAGTACAAGGTTTTGCTGAAGTAGCAAGTTATTTAGAAAACAAAGTAGAGCGATTACAGAAAAAAGATTTTACGATTGCATTATTCGGTGCGTTTAGTGCTGGGAAATCTTCATTCTCTAATGCACTAATGGGTGCAAATGTGTTACCTGTATCACCTAACCCAACAACGGCGGCTATTAATAAAATTCGACCAGTGACACCAGAGCATCCTCATGAAACAGCAGATGTCCAGCTAAAAACTACTGCACAAATGCTTGAGGATATCCAAGGTTCATATGAGGCAATTGGTTTAACCGTTACATCGTTAGAAGAAGCGTTTAACCGCGCAGATGAGGGACTTGCGGTACAGCTTACAGATGAGCGATTAAATGTGCATAAATCGTTTATCCGTGCATACAAAGAAGGCTACCCAACATTTAAATCAGAACTAGGTCAAGTTTTACGTGTAGAGCGAGAAGAATTTGAAAAATTTGTCGCACAAGAAAATAAATCATGCTTCGTAGATAATATTGACTTCTACTATGATAGTCCGATAACACGTATGGGTGTAACACTTGTTGATACGCCAGGAGCAGATTCAATCAACGCACGTCACACTGGGGTTGCTTTTGAATATATTCGTAATGCAGATGCCATTTTATTTATTACGTACTATAATCATGCATTTGCGAAAGCTGACCGTGAGTTCTTAATCCAATTAGGACGTGTCAAAGATGCGTTTGAACTTGATAAAATGTTCTTTATCGTCAATGCAATTGATTTGGCGACGACAGAAGAAGAGCAAGAAGATGTCAAAGGCTATGTTCGTTCGGAATTACAACGATTTGGCATTCGCTTCCCTCGACTATATGGGGTATCAAGCTTAATGGCTTTAAAAGAAAAAGTAGAGGGCGGGTCATTTGCATCCGGTATGCCTCCGTTTGAAGATGCTTTCCATACATTCTTAAATGACGAACTAAGTGCATTAGCGGTGCAAGCACTTGCAGAAGAAGTTGATAAAACAGAGCAACGTTTAGGGGATTTAATTGCTCAAACAGAGGAAAACTTAAAACGTAAAGATGAACGTTTGGCGGAGCTAACAACGCTTGAACAGCACGTTAAATCTAAGTTTAATGCGTTAAATACTAGCATGATGGAAAGTGAGACAAAGCAGGAATTAGATGAGTTACTGTATTACGTCTTGCAGCGTGTTTATTATCGCTACCCTGAATTCTTTAAGGAAGGCTATAACCCGTCAACTTTTGCCGCTATGCCTGCACAGCAAGCATTAGAGCATGCGTTGAAAGAAGTGTTACAAAGTTTACGTTTTGACTTTACACAGGAAATGCGCGTTACAAACTTCCGCTTATCACAATTTATTAGTAAGAAAATGCAACTGCGCTTTAAAGATGAAGTACGTGAGTTAAAAGAAATGAACCGTAGTTTCTCATTTTTAGCATTTGAATCATCAGAGCCAGATTTATTAGCATTTGAAGGTCCATTTGCCGATATTTCAAAATATGTAAGTGTGAAATCGCATTTCCGCAATCAAAAGGCATTCTTTGAGAAAAATGAAAAAATGAAGTTAAGTGAAGCGTTAGAAGCATTAACAAAACCAGATGCACAAAACTATTTAGATGGACAAAAAGTATCTCTAATGACTTGGGCAATTACCTTTATCCTTGAGGAAGCGGAGAGATTACGTCTGCATATATACCATCAGGCATTAGAGCAAATTGCTACTGAACGACTTGCATTACAAGAAGAGAGTCGACTAGCATCGTGGAAATCAATTTACGCACAACTACAATACGCATGAGGTGATTCACGTGGGAAAAGTATTCAAAACAGTTGAGGAAATTCAAGTTGATAATGTCCGTTTTGTGGATGCTCGCTATGATTTACAGAACAAAGAATCAGGAAAACAAGCATTTGAAGCAGGTCATGCACCTGGTGCTGTGTATTTAGATTTAGAGCAGGATTTATCGGATATGACAAGTGAAAATGGCCGTCATCCGATGCCAAGTAAGGAAAAGCTAACGTCTGTATTTCAAGAATTAGGCCTCCGCTATGAAGATCAAATCGTCGTTTATGATCAGGGGGCATCACCGTTTGCACCGCGCGCTTGGTGGATGCTAACGTATGCAGGCTTCCCGAATGTCGTTATTGTCAACGGGGGAGTGGCAGCGCTTGAAAACAAAGTGACTTTCACAAAGGATATTGTCAAATATGCCCCAACGACAATCGACTTTAATTGGCAAGATTATCTTTATGCACCGCGTGAAGCAGTGAAAGCCATTGTGGATGGAGAGCAGACAGCAACGCTATTAGATGCACGTGCCGCTGCTCGCTACCGTGGTGAGGTTGAACCACTTGATAAAGTAGCTGGCCATATTCCAACTGCTAAAAACTTTGATTGGGAGCAATTAAAGGTAGAAAATACACTGCAAGCCAATGATGCGCTGCGTGCAAAAGTTGCACAAGATGAACATATTGTTGTGTATTGTGGTAGTGGTGTCACAGCATCACCACTCTATGCAGTACTTGCCGATGAAGGCTACGAAAATATTCAGCTCTATACAGGTAGCTTTAGTGACTGGATTACTGAATATGATGTAGAAACAGGAACAAATGAATAATTTATTGTAATAAAACGCTCACATAAAGTGGGCGTTTTTTCTTTCTTCAAAATAGAATTGCTAGTCCGTTTAATAAATGGTAACATGCGCCAAAAAATGACTCGCCATTCATTTTGTGCTACAATTTTTTTTACAAAGGGGAAGGGGGAGAAAATATGTTTAAACTAGAGAAAAGCATTGCTATTGAACAAAATGATGACGTGCACTGTGCACATGGTAAGGTAGCTGTTCAAGGTATTGGCATGAGTGTATATAGCTTTTATGTGGATGGCTTACTAATTGATACAGGTTCGAACTCACTTACAGAGGAATTTCAATCTTTTTTTCGAGAGCTACCGATTGAACAAGTTGCCTTGACTCATTCGCATGAGGATCATTCAGGTAATGCTGCATGGATACAGCAACATATGGGTGTCCCTATTTATGTTCATCATGAGTCGGTTGCGGATTGTGCACAAGATGGAAACTATCAGTTGTATCGTCAAGCGCTATGGGGACAGCGACCAGCGTTTATTGCACAGCCGTTTCGTGACACGCTTGAAACAAAAACGGCTACATGGGATATTATTGCTACACCAGGACATACAACAGATCATTTGTCTTTTTATAATCGTGCAACAGGTGCCATGTTTACAGGTGATTTATATATTCAAACGAAAACAAAAGTTGTACTTGATGAGGAAAACGTTGTACATACTTTGGCATCGTTAAAAAAACTACTACACTATGATTTTGAAAAGGTATATTGCTGCCATGCAGGTTATCTCGCAGATGGTCGGGCAAAAATTATCGAAAAAATTGCCTATTTAGAAGAACTGGAGGGAGAAGTTCGGAAGCTCTATGAACGTGGCTTCTCTGTAGATGATATAACGAAAGCAATCTTTCGTAGAGATTACCCGATTACAAAAGTATCGGGAGAACAATGGTCGTCCAAACATATTATTACGGCTTTTACGAATCAATTTATGCAAGAGTCCTTACGTTAAGGGCACTTCAATCTTTTTTCGTTTAAATGCCGTTGATTTCCGCTGTGATGATACGCTTTCCGCCGGCACACTGTAAGCCACAACCTTCGCTAACGTATGTCTGCTGCGTATTACATTTTGTGCCGTCCTCCGCTCCAATCAACTGAATATAAGGCATCAAGTTGTAATACTTGATACTTTTTGTCGACACGCTGAGAGTCCTTATACTAAGGACTCTTTTTTTATGAATTTTAGGGTGAGGTAGGTAAAGTTCTACATTCCTCTGTAAAAAAATGATAGCATGTAAGAAATTTTCGATTTAATAATAAAAATGTTTGTGAAAAAATGTGAAGAAAATGTGGCGAAGATAGTTGTAACAATGGATACGCTTACATAAGTTTGTGAAATTCTTCTCATTTACTGTAGAAAAATACTATGTGAAAAGTTGAACAGGCTTAGCGCCGATATAAGTGCATTTTGGTAATGGCGAAACAGGTTGTTTATTATTTCGATATAATTGATTGTGAAATTGATAACAAAACAAAAAAATGTATTTATCGACGAATAATGCTGATTTATCAAAGAAAATTTTGCTTTTAGAGTTATTTTCGTTGACTGTTATTTCACAAAGTATTATGATTCTGACATACAATAAAAACATAAAAAGGGGCGGATAGAATGGATATTATGAAAAAAGCGTTAGATATGCATGCACATTATAGTGGAAAATTAGAGGTGATTTCAAAGGTTCCTGTACAAGACTCTTATGACCTTAGTCTTGCATATTCACCAGGTGTAGCGGCACCATGTATCGAAATTGAAAAAAATCCATCTCTTGTCTATGACTATACAATGAAGGGGAATATGGTTGCGATTGTTTCGGATGGTACTGCAGTGTTAGGTTTAGGGGATATTGGACCGAAGGCAGCACTACCTGTTATGGAAGGAAAGGCAATCTTATTAAAGCGTTTTGCCAATGTTGATGCTTTCCCAATTTGTTTAGATACAAAAAGCACAGATGAAATCGTCAGCATTGTGAAGGCGCTTGCGCCAACATTTGGTGCTGTTAATCTAGAAGATATTTCGGCACCGCGTTGCTTTGAAATTGAAGATCGTCTACGTCAAGAATGCGATATTCCAGTATTTCATGATGATCAACATGGCACAGCAATAGTTGTAGGAGCGGGCATGATTAATGCGAATCGAATCGTTAAAAAAGATGTTGCGACGATGAAAGTAGTCATTAATGGTGCGGGTGCAGCAGGCATCGCCATTTTACGTATTCTTGTGCAAATGGGGTATAAAAATATTTATATGTGCGATACAAAAGGGATTATTTATGAAGGTCGCGCGGAAGGTATGAACCCGATTAAAGAGGCAGTTGCACATTTAACTAATCCAGAAAAAATTCATGGTACGTTGGAAGACGCACTTGTAGGTGCAGATGTCTTTATCGGCGTGTCTGTTGCGAATTTATTAACAGAAGCACATATTACATCTATGAATGAAAATCCGGTTGTCTTTGCATTAGCAAACCCGAATCCAGAAATTACGTATGAAAATGCTAAAGCTTGGGGCGTTCGTATTATGGGTACTGGGCGATCAGATTACCCAAATCAAATTAATAATGTTTTAGCTTTCCCGGGAATTTTCCGCGGAGCATTAGATGTACGTGCTACAGATATTAATGAGGATATGAAATTAGCGGCAGTTGAAGCTATTGCTTCTCTTGTTAGCGATGAAGAATTAACAGAAGAATATATTGTGCCTAAATCTTTAGATGTGCGTGTTGTTGAAATTGTTTCACGTGCTGTCAGTGGGGCAGCTGTTGCATCTGGTGTATCTGAGTTATTCCAGCAACAGACGGTACTTTCCGTTTAATCTGTAGAAAGTCGGTTTTAAACTAAAAAATCTCCCCTCTCATTTGAGAGTGGGAGATTTTTATTACATCATGCTAATACCGATAAGGCCAATAAAGAGAACAGCAACCAATACAAAGACAATGACTCCTCCGATGATAGAAGGAATAACTATTGTAAAAAATGCTTTCCAATTCGAGATTTGATGTGCTTCCGCTACAACAGCCACTGTCGTGACGAAGGACCAAATGCTAACAACAGCTGTCACTAACATCGTTATCCAAAAAATCCAAGGAACAGACCCTAATAAGTTAGTATCCATTAACGATTCAGGAGATGTAATTAGCCAAATTAAATAGAAAGGAATGGCTAAAATAAATGGTACAGCAGTTAAGCTTAGTGCTTTAAATAAGTCTGAATACGTTGCAGTACCTTTGAATAATTTACCAAACAACCAGAAAATAAGGGTAGAAAAGGCTGTGCCGATAATAGCCGCGATTGGCGCTAAAATTACACAAAATAGCACGATAATCCAAGGGGATACGTCAAGCAAGAAATTACTATCTATAAGGCCAGAAAGCAAAGAACCGATATAACCGATGGACATGACAAGAATTGCATAACCAATCGTTTTAGCATCAATCATGTAGCGTGCTGCTTGCTTTGGATGCATCCAAGTAGACAGAAACGGATTAACTTTTGGCCTTTCTTGTTGCGTTGTTTCATTATAGTTTTCCATTAAACTACCTCCTGTGATGATAATATTGCTTCTACTCAATATACGAGTGAAGTGGTGAAAGGTTTCAAAAATTGTCTTAAATGGGACTAAATTTTTTTGCCCAACGTATTTGAGCATAAATGAAAGACATACTTATAGCTACAGGGAATTATCGGTAATTTATAACAGTGAGGTGTTTTGCAAAAGAAGAAAAAACCTTCTAAGTAAATGGATTACTTAGAAGGGGATTAGTTATTAGTCTGCTAACATAATTTTTTCGAGTTCTAATGGCTCGATGTATTGTTCGCCTTTGTATGCACGCATATTACCGCCAGAAATTTCATCAATTAATAATATTTCATTTGTTTGTGCATCACGGCCGAATTCTAATTTAATATCGTAAAGCGTTAAGCCTTTTTTTGCTAGCTCTGCACCGACGAATTTAGAAATTTCAATTGTGCGTTGTTTTAAAATTGCATATTCTTCATGTGATAACAGGTTTAACATTGCTAAAGCATCTTCAGAAATTGGAGGATCTAGACGATCGTCATCTTTGATTGTTACCTCAACGAAAGAATCCAAAGGTTGTCCTTCTTGTACATAAGCGCCATAGCGTCGTAGGAAAGAGCCAACAGCTTTGAAGCGACAAATGACTTCTAATCCTTTGCCGAAAACTGTTGCGGGCTTTACAGTCATTGTAGCATCGTCGAAGTTTGCATCTACGTAGTGAGTAGGGACACCTTGTTCATTTAGTTTTGAGTAGAAATAAGAAGTTAAGCGAAGACCAGCTAGGCCAGCACCATCAATTGTTAAACCTACAGTATTTGCACCAGGGTCAAATACGCCGTTTTCTCCAGTTACATCATCTTTAAATTTTAATAAGTAATGACCATCTTCTAACTTGAACACATTTTTCGTTTTACCTGTATACAATAATTCCACAAAAAACCCTCCAATATTTCATAGTACCTTATAATTATAACACGAATGTTTAGAATGTTTAATATAAAAAATGTTCGTTATAATCTTATTTATGCTTATTTTTTTACATGTTTTATACAAAAAAATAAGATGATAACGAATATTCGTTATCATCTTAAGAGAAATTAAGAAAATTTAAAATTTTAATAAAGGATTCTAGTTACTAGATGGTAGAATAACCGAATAAATTGTATCAAAGGTTATTTAATAGATACCTTCAGAAAGCATTCCATCAGCAACTTTTACAAAGCCGGCGATGTTAGCCCCAACTACTAGGTTTCCTGGATAGCCATATTTATCAGCAGCAGCTTTACTATCTGCATAAATATTTTTCATAATTTGGTGTAACTTCGCATCTACTTCTTCAAATGACCAGAATATACGGCTAGAATCTTGTGCCATTTCTAGTGCTGATACCGCCACGCCACCAGCATTAGCTGCTTTAGCAGGCCCAAATAATACTCCAGCGTTTAAAAATTCGTTAATTGCTTCAAGATCAGATGGCATATTGGCACCTTCACCGATTGCTTTTACACCATTTGAAATTAATGTACGAGCAGCGTCGCCGTTAATTTCGTTTTGTGTTGCACATGGTAGCGCAATATCACATGGAATAGACCAAATTCCTGTACAACCTTCTGTAAATGTAGCATTTGGACGGTAGTCGACGTAAGTTGATATACGGTCACTTTTTACTTCTTTAATTTCTTTAATGACATCAAGATCTAATCCATCTGCATCATAGATATAGCCTGAAGAATCAGAGCAAGCAACAACTTTTGCACCGTATGCCTGAGCTTTTTCAATTGCATAAGTTGATACATTCCCAGAACCAGAAATAACAACAGTTTTACCGTCAAATGAATCATTTACGTCTTTTAACATTTCTTCAACAAAGTATACTGTACCGTAACCAGTTGCTTCTTTACGAGCTAATGAACCACCGTAACCAGGCGTTTTACCTGTTAATACTCCAGATTCGTTTGCTTTTGTAAGGCGCTTGTATTGCCCCCATAAATAACCTACTTCACGAGCACCTACACCGATATCACCAGCAGGAACATCGACATCTGGACCAATATGACGGTATAATTCAGTCATGAATGCTTGGCAGAAACGCATGATTTCTGAATCGGATTTGCCTTTTGGATTAAAGTTAGATCCACCTTTACCACCACCGATTGGTTGACCAGTTAATGCGTTTTTAAAGATCTGCTCAAAGCCTAAAAACTTAATAATAGATTCGTTTACTGAAGGGTGGAAGCGAAGCCCGCCTTTATAAGGTCCCATGACGTTGCTGTACTGTACACGATAACCACGGTTTACTTGTACTTGGTTGTTATCATCTTGCCATGCTACACGGAATGAAATGATGCGATCTGGCTCAACGATACGAGAAAGAATATTTGCCTTAATATATTCAGGATGTTGTGCAAATACAGGCACTAATGAAATGAAAATTTCTTCAGCTGCTTGTAAAAACTCCGCTTGATGACTGTTTTGGTTTTTCAGTTGCTCGAACACGCCGTCAACGTATTCTTTTGCTAATTGATCGTTGCTTACAGTTGTTGTTGTCATATTGAAAACCTCCAATTTAATTGATAGGTGTATCGTATATCTATTTTTCACACTATTCAATAAAATACTTTTTCCAAGTCGAATAAGTTTGTGAAAAAATGAGCAATCGGGGTCTTGAAATTGTTATATCAAAATAATATAGAGGTGCTTGATTCATCTAATTATGAGAAAGGAATGATGCTTTATTGTGAAGGTATTAATTGACGCTGATGCCTGTCCAGTCGTGGATTTAGCGCTATCTATATCATCTGAGTTTGAGATTGAAACTATCTTGTTTTGCGATACATCACACCGTATCGAACGTGATAATGTAATAACAATTATTGTGCCGAAGGGTCCAGATTCGGTTGATTTCACGCTAGTGAATGCGCTTTCAAAACATGATATTGTGATTACGCAGGATTACGGTTTAGCAGCCATGGTTTTGGCAAGAGGAGGGTATCCAATCGATCAAAATGGTAGGGAAATGTCTAGTGAAAATATCGAACGTTTGCTCGATATGCGCCATGTTGGTCAGAAGATTAGACGTGCAGGCGGACGAACCAAGGGACCTAAAAAAAGAACGAAAGAAAACAATATGTTGTTTGAAATGAAATTTCGACAAATTTGTGAACGAGCAATTTTAGCACAAAAAATGGAGGGGTCTGCAGATGGAAAATAAACTAAAAAACGAATTTTTTCACCTATATCCGAAACTAGAAAAGATTAAAAATAGGGATACTGTTTTTTGGGAAAACACAAAAAGGATGAAAAAAGCGAGTACAACTCTCTTTTCAATAGAAGAGGTTGACGATGCGGAAGAAACGCTAAAACGCTTTTCTTCCTATTTAATTATCGCATTTCCTGAGCTAGTAGAAAGCAAAGGACTGATTGAGTCTTCTATTCAACAGATTGATGAAATGAAGCTAGCACTTGAAAAAGAGTTCCAAATATCGGTTCCCGGTCAAATATTTTTGAAATGTGATCATGCGCTACCTATTTCGGGTTCAATCAAGGCGCGAGGTGGTATCTATGAAGTATTAAAGCATGCCGAGCGATTGGCAATTGCGAATGGCAAGTTGAAAGTAGACGATGATTATGCAGTGTTTGCCACAGAAGAACTACGAACGTTCTTCCAGCAATACACGATTGCGGTAGGCTCAACAGGAAATTTAGGTCTTAGTATCGGCATAATGGGCAAAAAACTAGGGTTCAATGTCGTTGTACATATGTCGAGTGACGCAAAGGAATGGAAGAAGGCATTATTAAGAGC
This sequence comes from Lysinibacillus sp. NPDC097162, assembly GCF_044762185.1. Lineage (NCBI taxonomy): Bacteria > Bacillati > Bacillota > Bacilli > Caryophanales > Bacillaceae > Lysinibacillus > Lysinibacillus sp. NPDC097162. Next base: position 874,346 of record NZ_JBIWDT010000001.1, read on the forward strand.
AAAAGGGGCAACGGTCATTGAATATAAGGCAGATTATAGTGTAGCTGTAGAACAGGGAAGACAGGAAGCTTCGCAAAATCCAATGTGCCATTTTATTGATGATGAGAATTCAAAAGATTTATTTGCGGGTTATGCAGTGGCAGCGAAGCGCTTAAAAGTCCAATTAAAAGAGGCGAATATTCAAGTGGATGATGCACATCCATTGTTCGTTTATTTACCATGTGGTGTTGGTGGTGGACCTGGTGGGGTTGCATATGGTTTACGAGAATTGTTTGGGGAACATGTTCATATTTTCTTTGCTGAACCAACCGCTTCACCTTGTATGACCATTGGGCTCATGACTGGCTTACATGATGAAATCAGTGTAGAAGATATCGGCTTGGATAATAAAACAGAAGCGGATGGTCTAGCTGTCGGACGTGCTTCAAAATTCGTCGGGAAAGTGATGGAAACATATATTAGTGGCTGTTATACAGTGAAAGATGAAGAATTGTTTACTTCACTCGGTTTAGCCATGGAATCAGAAGATCTATTTTTAGAACCATCTGCACATGCGGGGATGTTCGGACCAATTCAGTTGATGACTAATGGGCGAGATTATTTAGAGAAGCATCATTTATTAGATAAAATGGAGCAAGCTACACATCTTGTCTGGGCAACAGGGGGCAGTATGGTGCCACAGGAGATGCGCGAGGAATATTTTAAAAAACTCGTTAGATAGTTTCATACAGTAAAAATAGACTGCTGATCGATTTTATCGTCAGGCAGTCTATTTTTGTTAAAGCATGTGTTATTTCAGTTGAGCATTTAAAAACACTTTATGCGCTGCGTTAACACCTGCACCTGGCTCAAAGTCGTAAGAAAAGTCTTGCAGTGCCGCCTCCATTAAAGAAACCGCTTGTAAAACATCACTAGGGAAGCAGTACCCCATATGGCCAAATCTGAAAATTTCTCCTTGTAAATGACCTAATCCACCCGCAAAATCTAGATGGTATCTTTGTTTAAGATGTGTCAAAAATTCACCTAATGCAATCCCTTTAGGAGCCATTATTGCTGTAATAGTAGGTGAAGCGTATTCATCGGCTGTCAAAAGCTCAATATTAAGTGCTTTCATCGCACTGCGTACCATGTTTTTCATCAGTTCATGACGGGCAACAGTTTGAGAAAATCCACCTTCTTGTTCAATAAGTTTACACACTTCGTGTAGACCATAAATTAGTGTAATGGCAGGGGTATTCGGTGTCATACCTTTCTCTGCCCAATCGCGATAGCTTAATAAATTCAAGTAATAAGATGGTGCTTTATTTTCTTCAATGACCTTCCATGCTCGGTCGCTTACACTAACGAGAGAAAGGCCAGGTGGAAGCATCATCGCTTTTTGTGAGCCTGTTACGAGAATATCAATGCCCCATGCATCCATTTCAGCAGGAGCACCACCAATACAGCTTACGCCATCAACAATTACTAACGCATCACTTTCTTCACGAACAACCTGTGCTAATTCTGCAATTGGATTTAAAATACCTGTTGAAGTTTCATTATACGTAACAAAAACGGCTTTAATATTTTGCAAAGGTTGTAAAAAGGTACGTAACTCTTCAGCTGTGCATGCTTGTCCCCATTGTTTCGCAAGCTTATGTACGTTAAAGCCATATTTTTCACAAATCGAAACGAAGTAATCCCCAAAAGCGCCTACCGTAATGACGACAACGTCTTCACCTGCACAAACTGTATTGACAGCTGCTGCTTCTAATGCTGCTGTACCACCAGATGGAAGCAATAAAATGTCCTGCTTAGTGCCGAAAATAGGTTTAATGAGCTCAGTTGTTTCACGATATAGCTCCACAAATTCATTGCTTCGATGGCTGAAGATATCTCGGTTCATCGCAAGCTGAACCTTTTTTGGAATAGGTGTCGGCCCTGGATGTCTTAAAATATTTTCATACATAATTAAAAATCCCCTTTGCTTTAAAAGTTAGAAAGTCTAAATTTTCTAACTATAATATAGCATATCCAACGTAATTTCTGACTTCTTTTTTAAAAAATATTGGAAAGATGAGGAAGAAGCGTTTGCCAAAATAAATTGTATAAAATAGGAATAGAAAAACTTAGTTAAGCAAAAAAATCCTCTTTCATTCTTTTGAACGAAAGAGGACTATAAACGCTGAAATTTATACTATGAATGGGCGTTTCATTCGCATTAAGCCGTAAATGGCAAAGAATAAGCCGCCAGTAATAATTGATAAGATCATATAGAGAACAGCTTTGCCGGTATCTCCAGTCCAACGATATAAGAGACGATAGGAGTAATAAATCCAATAGCAAAACATAACGAGTGACGCGATTACACCAACAGCAGGAATAAACGAAACGATAAACAATCCTGCATAAATTAAGGTCGTTTTTTTCGCTGCAGCACGAATTGTCACATCATCATCACCGTTAGCCGTTAGTAGGAAAAGGCTGTAAATGTTTATAATAGGAATCCAAGCAATATAAGCTATATCGCTAAAGCCATTTGTTTTAGATGTCATAAAATAAATTAGTGCATTAACAATATACCCTATAATTAACATTGCAAAAAATATTAAAAGGAACACAACCATAAAGCCACCGAAGACTGCATCATAATCACTATAATACGGATCATAATAACTCATCAAAAAACCTCCCTTTCAACAAATTTAATAATTAACTTAAGATTTAAATCCATAACAATTCCCAAGAAATTTTTAGCAATATTCCGAGATATATAGACTAAATATTTCAGAGAACATTAAATCACTTTATGAATTCATCCGGTTTTTCATGCTATGTAAATAAAATACGTTTAATTTAGAAAATATTGGTATAATTGTGTGGTGAATGATTTGTGCTTTGACTTACCGAATTAGTTGGAGGACGGTAAGAAATAAAGATTATAACTTGAACCTAAAAACTTATTATAAGGAGGAAAGAATTTGTGTTATTAATTTTCATGTTATTAGTCATTATAATGGCAATATCAATTATTTATTTTAAGCAAAAAAACTATCGAGCAAGTATTTACTATGGGTTAACCAATTACAACATGTTTAAGGTAATATTTGATAAAGGAAGGTATGGAGAATATTTAACATCACGTATAATTGAAAAGTATGCTTTCAAAAGTCATAAGCAATTATTTAATGTGTATATTCAAAAAAAGAATTCAAATGACTGGACGGAAGTGGATTTAGTTTATATAGATCGGTCTGGTCTATATGTAATAGAGTCTAAAAACTATAGTGGATGGATTTTTGGCAATGAAAATCAAAGTCAATGGACACAAACAATGCCTAATAATAAAAAATTTAAATTTTATAACCCAATTCGTCAAAATGCCACCCATATAAGAGCAATTCAAAATTTTCTAGGACTACCAGATGAAGCTTTACATTCTGTCATTGTTTTCAGTGAGCGTTGTCAGTTGAAAAAAGTGGAGGTAACGTCTAAAAATGTACATGTGTTAAAGCGAGAAAATGTACGACGTTTTATAGAAATCCGTAATCAATCAGGTACTTCATTTTTCTCGCAAAGTGATATTGAAGCCATCTATACGAAATTACTGCCACTAATGCAAGTATCAGAGGTAGTAAAAGCACAACATCTTCAAACCATTCAACAAAAATATAAAAATTAGGACTGATTTTTGAATATACTAAGGCATAAGCTTTTCTACGGAAAAATTACATACAAAAAATTTTTGATAAATCTAATTCCCCCAAGATTTATCTACTAGACAGAAGGAGGGCAGTTTGCATGTGTAGTCCAATTTAAAAATCACCCATTTGAATGAATTTCATTTCGTGAAAAATGGGGGAGGAAAGTTTACATGAACAGTCCAATTTAAAAATCACCCATTTCGATAAATTTAATTTCTTGAAAATGGGGGTTTATTATGAAATTGGGTAGAAATTTTTCATTATTACTGATCGGTCAGTCACTGGCAAATATAGGTGATGTTTTATATATAGTGAGCATTATTCATTTAATTTACGTTGTAACGGAATCGGCTATTGCAGCATCATTTGTGCCATTTACAATTGCTTCATCAATGTTTGTATCAAGCATATTGACTCCGCTTTTGTTTGAAAAAGTGAATTTAAAATGGTTAATGGCAGGTTCGCAAATAGGAAAGACATGTTTATTATTTTTATTAGGGCTACTGTTATATGTAACAACAGCAACTAACTTTTACTTGTTGTTTATTGTTATAAGTATGGTTGCATTTCTTGATGGTTGCGCGAATCCAATAAGACAGACATTGGTTCCACATTATGTGAAAGACGAACAATTATTGAAGGCAAATGGCATTGACGAAGCAGTCACTCAATTTATTCAAACCGTTATGTGGTTCGTAGGTAGCCTATTTTTACTTTTTCTAAGTTCCCAGCAAGTAGTTTGGGTAGTGGGCTGTTTGTTTACAGTGGCCAGTATTGTCTTATGCTTGTTAGAAAATGTTGACCATCAATCACTTGCACAACAAGGGAAAATAGAACAAGTTATCAAAGGCTGGAAATTACTTTGGCATACGCCACTATTAAGAAAGATTGTTTGGATAGATTTTCTAGAATCGATTGCAGGTACGGTTTGGATTGCTGCAATTATATTGGTATTTGTCACGGATGCTTTACTAGTTGACGAGCAATGGTGGGGCTTTTTGAATGGCACATTTTTTGTAGGTTTAATAGCAGGAAGCGTTTATTGTGTTAAATATACATCTTTTATTGAGCGGCAATTAGCGAAAGTGATGTTTATTGGTTCTTTGTTTATGTTTATAGCAACCATTTTTTTTAGTGTTAATAGTATTCCAATTATCGCATTATTATTAACTTTTTGCGTTGGGTTTTTTGGCCAAATAAAGAGCATCCCACAACATACGGTTATTCAAACGAGTGTCCCAAAAGGAGAACTGTCCTCTGTATATACTTCTTTAAGTGCGATTTCTACGGGGGCATTTGGCATTTCCTCTCTTATGATGGGAATTATTGCAGATGTTATAGGCGTAAGACTAGTCTTTTTGATTTCGGGGCTATTACTTGCAGTCGTAAGTGTCATTATAGTGAAAAATAGGCATTTGTTTAGTCGTAAAATTATTAAATGATAATAAGCGAGAAAGAGGCTCACATTCCTACTATTGGATGTAGCCTCTTTTTTTGGATACGTTATTTAAATTTAAAGGTTTCATAGTTGATGTCGATATCGCTACTGTTGGATTTGAAATGCTTAATAAAGTACTTCACCATTTTCTCAGGGCCACACAAAAAGATGCTCGTATGCACTGGCACTGAATAATGATCGAAAGTAAGTCTGTCCATGGTGGTCGTATCGATAAAATTCACTTTAAAATGCTTATTGTTTTCTGCGTATTTTTGTAAAAAAATTTTATAGATAGCATCGTTTTCTCCACGGAACGTGTAAAATAATTCAATTTCGCGATCAGTAGGTTGCGATTGTAAATACGATATAAAAGGCGTAATGCCTACACCACCAGCTATCCAAATTTGTTGTTGATAACCTTTGTCAAAGTTTAGATGACCGTAGGGGCCTTCAATGGATACTTGTGTTTGCAATTGTATTTGTGTATTTACCTTTTTAGTAAAGTCGCCAAGTGCCTTAATCGATACAAAAATTTTATGACCATCTCCGCCTGAAATGGAGAAGGGGTGTGGTGCTTTTTCTAAACCATCTTGGAATATTTTTAAAAAGATATACTGACCATGATGATAGGGGAATTTTCGATCTAATGTTAATTCTAATTCAACTGCGCTAGCACCCATCTTTCGGATGCCTGTAACGTTACCTGTATGTTTAAATCGCATATCTTGATACATTGTAAGCATATATAAAGCGGACATTGTCCCTATAATGGCAGTTATTGCAGTAAAAATACCGAGGGGTGTCACTTGAAATAAATCATACTTGCTTGAAAAGTAGACATGGTAAAGGCCAATCGCATACGGTAAAAGCAATAAACGGTGAATATAGCGCCAATGCTCATATTTCAGAAATTTTGCTAATAGTGCAATGGCGATTAGCCCGATAAAGCCATATTGCGCAAGCTCACCAAATTTCTTTGCTAATTCATTGAGCGGAGTTTCTATCCCTTTATCCCCATGTGGCACTAAATCTTGCAATTGACTGTGTAAAATCACTAGCCCTAATGATAGAATCGCCAAATACTTATGATATTTATAGACATGTTCTAAGCCATGAAACCACCGTTCGAGAATTTTATTTCTTGTGGCAAGTAAAAAAACAAGAAAGAATCCTGTAATTGCCATGCCCCCAATAATATGGCTGAGCCTATTTAACTCATGTAAAGTTTCAATCGGCGTCGCACAATACCATAGTAACGCACTCCCAAGCATCGTGATGAAAATAAATAGCATTCCTTTATACGTTTTCATAGCTACCTCCCGTAGTCATTTTTCACGTTAGACCTACTAGATATACAATTTCATTACAAAAATTTTAGGCTCGCTTTGGAGAATTTCGAAAGTAGTCAACGTAAAGTAAAAAAATAAAACGTATGTTTGGAATGTATGTTCTCTTTTGGAGGAGAATATGTTACATTAGGAAAGTAAAATTACAGTACATAGAGAGGGAGTAATTATGCAAGGGAATACACACATCATTGGAGGCATCACAGCTAGCCTTGCCTTTGCTCAAATTTCAAATGATAATCCATTCGTATTAGTTGGAGCTGGTATTATCGGAGCATTAATTCCGGATATTTGCCATGGCGGAAGCAAAATTGGGCGGACATTTCCCATCATTTCAAAAATTGTTAACAAGCTATTTGGACATCGTTCCTTTACACATAGTTTACTGTTTTTGTTTCTTGTAGCGACACTGTTACACGCAATAATCCCATATGAATCGATTATTGCGGGACTTTTAGTAGGCATGGTGAGTCATATTGTCCTCGATATGGGGACGAAACAAGGGGTGAAGCTATTTTTCCCGATAAACATGTCAGTGCGCTTTCCTTTAACAACGAAAACTGGCGGAAAAGTAGAAAAAGTTGTCTTTACATTATTATCGGTACTTTCTCTATATTTCGGCTATGAGCTAATTAGTCGATTCGTCAGCGTCATATGAACAATAAAGCCCTTGTGTGAGACCATTCTCAACACAAGGGCTTTTGAATTTTTATGAATTGTAGTGAATTGTGTGGGTGCCAGGCACCTATTTTTGAATCTCTTCTACAGTTTGCTCTACTTCAGCGCGCGTCATTTTTTCACGACCTTCTTGCATTGCTTTTAATGTTTTATGGGCTAAAGCAAGTGGAAGACGACAGAACAATAAAATCGTACGCTTATTGATTGCCTTCATATAAAGATCTGCTTTCGCTAGGTTTTCCTCGGCATAGGCAAACAAATCTTCTCGTGTCCAACCGTCCGGCACAAAGCTTACACCACGCTCGTCTAAATCCTCATGCTGATTACGTAAAATATTGACTGCTTGTAGTCCTCGACCGTAGCCAATTGCTAATTCGCGATCTGTTTGAACGTCTGCACCCCATGCCCATAACTCTGACAGCATTGTCCCAACGAGTCCTGCAACATAGTATGTATAGTCATCCAAATCTTCACGTGTATGCACTTGCCAATTTGCTTTTGCCCATTTTGCCATGCCATATGCCATTTCACTTGTAGATGCTTGGACAATTTCTAGAGAGCCGTCTGGGCAAAATGTTAGCCAATCCGCTAAACGAAGGGAAACTTCGGGTAATTGTTCAGCGTATGGAGCTAGTAAAGTATTATAGGCTACTTCATCGAACTCTTCTTTTAATAATTCACTTGTTGCGGAAAGTAAATCGAATTTCACATCATTCGAAAGTTCTTCATGGTCTTCGATTTCGTCAATGGCACGCATCGCTAAATATGCAGCAGCAACTGACATTTTTAAATCATTTTTTAAAAAAGTAATAGGTATATAAAATGTGCGACTCGTTTCTTTTAAAACTTGCATCGCTTCTTTATAAAGTGTTTTTTTATCTTTCACGTGTTTTTCCTCCGTTCAAATAGTCAAGCCTCAATGTATATCGTATCGCAAAATTGAGGAAAGTGAAAACAGATTGTTCAAATATCGGTCATATTCTTTGAAAACGCTTCAAAATTATGATAAAGTTTAATAGTAAACTATTTAAACATATACAGTTTGACAGAAAACTGCATTAGTTTTAAAGTGCTAGGCGACTGTTTGTAATTAAAGTTACATAACAACGCTAAATACGCTTAGGCGAAATAGAAGAGAGAGGAAGTTTTTTTAATGGGACGTTTAGACAACAAAATCGCAATTATTACAGGTGGCGCATCAGGAATGGGCGCTTCAATGGCAGAGCTATTCACTAAAGAGGGCGCAATCGTAATTGCTGCTGATATTAACGAAGAAAATTTAGCAAAAATTTCTGAATTAGAAAACGTAGAAGGCATGAAATTAGACGTTTCTTCTGATGAAAACTGGGCTGAATTTACAAAAGCGGTTGTTGAAAAATATGGTCGTATCGATATTTTAATCAACAATGCTGGTATTTCTTCACAAAAATCTCCACAAGATATTACAGACCAAGATTGGGCTATCATGCACAAAATTAACTCATTCGGTCCTTTCTTAGGAATTAAACATGTTTCTAAATACATGAAAGAAGCTGGAAAAGGCTCAATCGTTAATACATCATCATACACTGCTATTATCGGTTCTGGCTTAAACTCTTATACAGCTTCAAAAGGTTCTTTACGCGCAATCGCACGTGCAGCAGCTGCTGAATTAGGTAGATCTAACATTCGTGTAAACACAGTATTCCCTGGTGTAATTGAAACACCAATGACTGCTAACATCGGTCAATTCAAAGAAGCAATGGACATGTTAGTTCGTGCTACTCCAATGGGTCGTCTTGGACAACCAGAAGAAGTTGCAAACGCTATTTTATTCTTAGCATCTGATGAAGCTTCTTACATCACAGGTGGCGAGCTTGTAATTGATGGCGGATACTCTGCACAATAATTAGCTTTTTTAGAATGTTATAATAAAAAGAGTCGACTGTTTTAACAGCGACTCTTTTTTTTGCATAAAATGTAAATATTTATTGCATTTATCTATTAATTTTGCTATTTTTCATGTTTTTTTTCATGAAAGTTTGCCAAGTTATTGCACAATCATTTCAACAGCGGTAAAGTTTAGGGAGGGCGAATATTCACTTGCGCCTCGGCTTAATTATCGCTGACGTTTCGCTTTCGCGCAGAACCAGTGTGTCAGGATTTTGAATTGTGCATACAAAATAAACTCCTTTCGAAATCGTTGACAATCGCCGGAGGCATGAACTTTAATCAGTTAGCGTTTAGACACTCACTGAATAAAAGAGTAAACTAGTATTCATCTAACCATCTATTTAGGTAGGAAAAATTTTTCTGCTGAATAAAGTTAAAGGAGAATGGTATGCCAAAGGCTATAGGTATTGATGCAGGCGGCACATTGACGAAGGTTGCCTACTTAGACGAGCAAAACGAACTTATTTTAACAACTTTTCCGTCAAATGATTTGCAGACTGTAATGGAGTGGATTAAAAATAATCCAGATATTGAGGATATTGGTGTTACGGGGGGACGTACAGAACAATTACTTGATGTCATAAAAACAATGAAATCGATTCATTATATAGTAGAATTTGAAGCTACATTGAAGGGTGTTCGTTTTTTACTAAATAAAGAAGGATATTACTTTGAGCGTAGTATGATTACCAATATTGGAACGGGAACATCCATTCATTATATGGAAGATAATACACATATTCGCGTTGGTGGTACAGGCGTAGGCGGCGGCACATTAATTGGATTGTCAGCGCTTACAACAGGAATTACAGATTACAATGAAATCCGTGAGCTGGCTACAAGAGGTAATCGTGAAGGTGTCGATTTACTTGTAAAAGATATTTATCAAGGAATGGATACGCCAATTGACGGGCATTTGACTGCAAGTAATTTTGGTAAAGTCGGTATTACGGAGGAAGTGAAACATCCTCCAGAGGATATTATTGCGACTGTGCAAGGACTTGTTGGTGAGGTTATTACGACGCTAAGTATTCAATATGCCGAGGAAAAAAATGCGCAGCATATCGTTTATATCGGCTCAACTCTTAGTCATAATGACCACCTTACACATGTTATTGCCAATTATACACGGACGAAAAAACATACACCTATATTTATCAATGACCACGGTTTTTCAGGTGCAGTCGGTGCTTTACTTAATATAACTGAATATACAATTGTCTAAATGACAAATAAAAATGTACATTACTAATGATTATTGGTGATGTACATTTTTTGTATTTTAAACGGAATGGAGAAGCTTTTTTGTTTAAAATCCCCCATGTTTTTGATTGCAAATCTTGCCATTGTATCTTCTCCCATTGAAGTTTTCCCCAAAGCATAATTCCTTCACTCCTGAGCAAATTACAAGTAGGAGGTGAATAAGTTATGGGCAATAGAAATAACAAAAACAGCAAAAAAACAATGAATGCAAGGACACACAATCCTTTTGGAACTTACAAAAGTAAAGACCTTGATGACAGTAATAGTAATAACAATAACCCAAATGATAATCTAAATGAAGAATTCAGTGCGGAATTTGATGCCAAAGCGAAAAATAAAAACAATAAAACCAATCATGATAAAAATCAACAATCTAATAAAAAGAGCTAAATTGGAGGGAGTTAGCAATGGCAAAGAAAAGTAAAACAAGCTTTAAAAAGAAAAAGAAGGAAGATACACATAAAAGAAATGATCGGGAAGAATATTCAGCAGAATTTAATAAAGTAATTCATAATAACCCTCAACAACCAAGTACAAAAAGACCCTAAAATATTGGATGCTCCAAAGATAACATCTGGAGCATTTATTTTTTGTAGTTAAAGCAAAGCTATACCGAGATTACATAATAAGAACAGTGCCATTTTCTTCAATAAAGCTGAGAAACATAATGATTTTTTATTTGTTGCACATTCTATAAAAAGAAAGGAGCTCAAAACATGCGCAAATTACTTGTAGCACTTGGAATTTTTATGATACCTCAAGCCGTGCCACTACCAATGCTGGATGCACATGCCGAGGTAACGCCTGCCTATGCTAAATGGGGGAAACTTGCTATTGAAAAGACACAATCATCATACCCCAATTCAAAAATTATCGACTACTTACATGAGGGTAGTGAAGTGAATGAAGAGGCAACCATAGAAAAATTTAAGCTTTGGTTAAAAGAGGGAGACAAAGAATTCGGTGTTTATGTAAGAATTAAGTATACGACTGAAACACAAAAAGTGTTGGATGTTGAGCTTCAGGAAACAGCTAAATAGAGGATGCCCGATTCGGCATCCTCTTCATCTTTATCCTTCTACTTTTTGAATAAATTCACGCATTAATCCAGGTAAATCAGGCCAAGCGTGACCACTAACAAGGTTGCCATCTGTGTGTAAATTTGCCTCGATATACGTACCACCCGCTACTTGGACTTCTGGTTTGCAGGCAATATAGGCAGTAAGTTCACGTCCTTTAAGTACATCTGGAATGGTTGCAAAAATTTGTGCCGCGTGGCATACCGCAGCAATAGGTTTATTCGCCTCAAAGAAATGGCTCACAATCGCTGGGACATGCTCATTTAATCGAATGTATTCAGGCGCGCGACCACCAGGGATGATTAAGCCATCAAATTGTGTTGGGTCGATATCCGCAAAGGCTGCCGTTGCTTCTAAGCCATAAGCTAGACGCTCTATATAAGTGTCCACACCCTCAACAAAATCATGACAAACGGTTTGTAGTTTTTTTACTGACGGTGCAGCAATGGACACTTCGTAGCCAGCTTCTAAACAACGGTAATATGGATAATAAATCTCCAATGCCTCTACAGCATCGCCTGCGATGATTAGTATGTTTTTCCCCATGTTCCCATCTCCCTTTTTATAAGTCTAGTAGCTGTATTCGACATTTATTGTAAATTCCCTGCTAACACGGATAAAAGCATTGAATCGCCAATAAACTTCTCGGAATCGCCAAGAAATGCATGAAAAACGCCACAAAACCCGAAAGAAATGCTGATAAAATCCAATAAATCGCAGATTGCAGCAAAAACAACATACTTTACAACCTAAAAAATGAGGCGTATAGTATTTATTTAGCTAGGTAAATAATTAAGGAGAGTGATAATATGAATCCCGTTTTCCATGCTTTATTTCAAAAAAGTCGCTATTTAACAAATTGCTTGAATGAAGTATTAAAACAGCACCAGCTGTATAGCTCGCAATGGACAATTTTATATTGCTTACATACACATGGTCCAATGACATTGACACAAATTTGGAAATATTTGAATGTCGAAGCGCCAAGTATAACGAGAGCTATTTCCAGGCTAGAAACTTTAGGCTGGGTGGAACGAGTAGATGGAGAAGATAAGCGCGAAAAAATTGTGACATTATCAGCGATGGCGGAGGAACAACTACCGAAGATTACTGAAACGATCTTAGCGTTTGAGGAGGAAATGGTAGGTTCACTTACTGTTGAAGAGCAGTCACAATTTATAAATCTATTGCAAAAAATGAAAGGTTGATTGATGTGCAGCAAGAGGGCAACACACAAATATGGACGAAGCGGTTCATTAGTTTATTTATAACAAATATATCGGTATTTTTTGTTTTTTATGGTTTGGTAACGACTTTGCCACTGTATGCGATCGGCGAGCTACACCAAACAGATAAGGAAGCGGGATTACTATTATCAGGTTTCTTATTATCAGCTATCATTGTACGTCCGTTTTCAGGTAAATTATTGGATGTGTTCGGCAAGAAAAAGCTTTTAGTCATTGCGATTGTAGGTTATTTCTTATGTACGATATTATATTTATTTATTCATCCATTTGGTCTTTTATTAGCTTTACGTTTTGTGCAAGGGATTTTCTTTAGTATTATTACGACAGCAGCAGGTTCTTTAGCAGCAGATATTGTACCGATCAGTCGCAAAGGCACAGGGTTAGGTTATTTTACAATGTCCACGAATTTAGCAGTTGTTATTGGTCCATTTATCGGTTTACTTCTTATTCAATATAGCAGTTTTAATGTATTATTTATTGTCATGAGTATTTGTGTTTTAGCGGGTGGTATTCTAGCTGTAACGATTAATACAGATGATTTACCGAAACCCGATCATCAAGGGAAACTAACTTTTAAATTCAATGATTTATTTGAACGAAAAGCGTTACCAGTAGCGGCTATTGCCAGCTTGGTTGCGTTTGCCTATGCTAGTGTATTATCATTTTTGTCAGTGTACGCACAGCAAAAGGATCTAATGTCTGTGGCAAGTTTCTTTTATGCAGTGTTTGCAGCGGCAATGCTAATTACACGACCTTATACTGGGAAGCTTTATGATACGAAAGGGCCGCAATTTGTAATTATTCCTGGTATTATTTCATTTGCAATTGGATTAATCCTTCTTGCGAATGTTTCAGGACCAGCGTTATTCTTATTTTCGGCAGTTTTTGTTGGATTTGGCTACGGAGCGGTAACAACAAGCTTACAAGCACTAGCTGTCCAATCAACAGCACATACTCGTAGTGGCTACGCAACAGCAACATACTTTACAATGTTTGACCTTGGTATTGCCCTTGGATCATATATTTTAGGGATGGTCGCAGTGCAAGTAGGGTATGCATCCGTCTATTTAACAGGTGCAGGTGTACTCGGCGTTGTCTTTATGATTTATTTACTGCGTTTAGCAAAATTAAAATCAAAAAAGGTGGCACATATTCAATAGCAATAACCGCTGAAAATTGCCGGTAAAAAATAAAAATCGCCCATTACTATTGTAAAGGGCGATTTTATTTTGGCTTTACCGTTGAGTTTATAAGAAAAACAGTTAGGACATGCCTAACTGTTTTCATATAAATTATAAACGACCATAACCTACAAAGTATTTCTTCCAGTAGGTGCTGTTAATGTTAGCGATGCTAACGCCGCCGTCACTTGCATTAATCATTTGGTTATTTCCGATATAAATACCTGCGTGAGAAATACCTGCTTTATAAGTATTAGCGAAAAATACTAAATCACCTACTTGTGGCGAACTTACCTTTTTTGCTGCATAATAAAAGCCTGCTGCTGATTTACGGCTCGTTGAAATACCGGCATTATTATATACATAAGTGATATAGCCTGAGCAATCAAAACCTGTGCTCGGTTTACTACCTCCAAATGTATATTTTACACCTAATTGCTGTTTCGCAATTTGGATAAGGTTTGCCGGTGTTTTAGCAGGGGTGCTAGGAGCCTTATTAGCTGTGCTATTTAGAGTTAATGTTTGTCCAACTCGAATATTTGATGAAGTTAGGTTATTCCAACTCATCAAAGTTTGATAAGAAATGCCGTTTTGAGTGGCAATCTTCCAAAGGGAATCCCCAGATTTAACTGTATATGTTGCAGCTGATGCTGTGTCAATTGTTGAAAAAAGTACAGAAGAGCCTAACGCTAATACTGCTAATTTCATCCCCCACTTATTTCGTTTATTCTTTTTCATAATATGTATCCTCCTAAAAACATTAAAACGTATTACTTGGTACAATAATGATATTAACACGCTTATATTACAGTTCTATGTCAACAAAATAACATTAAGGATACATTTAATATAATATTGAAGTGATTTTCAATGAGAGTAAGACTTAAGCATCAAAAAACTAGCCATGCGCATCGCAAAGCTAGTTCTTTTTTTTATTTTGTATTTAATTGGAGCGCAGGACCGAAGAATTCGTAATGAATTTGACCGTCAACGATATTGCATTCATGTAAAGCATTAATAGCAGCTTCCATAAATGGAGTTGGTCCGCAAATATACACTTGTGTATCTTTTGTTAAAAGAGGGCGTAATACGTTAGCGTTAATGTACTCATTTTTTTCAGAGTATAACACTTTATGATGTGCATTACTGTCTTTTTTGAATACACTGAACAGCTTGCTTAAACCAGTTGGGCCGTTTAATGAGTTCATTTTATTTTGAATGTCTTCATGGAAAGCAAGAACATTTTCATTACGTGCACATTGAATGAATGTAACGTTTTCTTTATTTTGAATTGTTTGTAACATCGCATTTAAAGGTGTTACGCCAATCCCACCACTAATGAATAGTACTGGTGCATTTGTTGGTTCATATGTGAAGACACCTGCTGGCGCACTAACGTCAATTGTTGTACCCAGTGTAGCATCGTGTAAAAAGTTTGATACTTTTCCTTTAGGATTGTGCTGACTTTCACGTTTCACAGAAATACGGAATTCTTGTTCATTACTTGGTTGAGATAAAGTATATTGACGATTTAATAAATATTCTTCTCCTGAAGCAGTTACTCGAATAGAAACATATTGTCCTGGTTTATAAGCTGGTACTTTTGAGCCGTCTGTTGGCTGTAAGTAGAATGATGTAACATCATCGCTTTCTTTTACAGTGCGAGCAATTTTGAACTGTTTAAATGCACGCCATCCATTATTTTGCTCAGCAGCTTTATATAAATCTTCTTCTACTGAAATAAAAATATCTGCAATTACACCATAAGCTTTACCCCATGCTTCGATGATTTCGTCAGTCGCCGCATCACCTAACACTTCTTTAATTGCTGCAAGCAGGTATTGACCTACAATCGGATAATGCTCAGGTAAAACCCCAAGACTAACGTGTTTATGTGCAATTTGTACGACTACAGGAACGATTGGTTCTAAGTTGTCGATATGCTGAGCCGCTGCATAAACTGTATTTGCTAAAGCGCCTTGTTGGCGACCTTGAGTTTGGTTTGTGTGATTAAAAATATTTAATAATGATGGATTATCCTTAAATAAGTTGCTATAGAATGTTTTTGTAATGGCTATGCCGTGCACCTCTAATACTGGTACTGTTGATTTAATAACGTTAATTGTGTGTTGATCTAACATGCTGAACACGTCCTTTCGTGATTTACTATATTCCTAAAGTTTCTTTAAAGCAATATATAAAATACATCTTTAACAAAATGGACACAAACATGTATCTATAATACTTCTTTTAATTGAAATTCGTGAGAAACTATTGTTATATTATTTTGATATAAATAAAATGAGCGATAGAATATTGGAGTTTATTGAACTTTTTATGTAATTTTAGTGCGAAGTTAATATTGTATACATAATTTAAACCGTAATGATTGTAGCGCTTGTCTACCGTTTTGATATTTTAAAATAACAATATTAGATAGAGAAGCTAACGCAGTTATAAATATGGGGAAGTAAGTAAAGCTGGTAGCTTTAATAAACATTCAAAAGACCACTACTTTAAAAGTAGTGGTTTTTTGAATAGCGCTTTAAGAACCAAAACTTGTTCTAATCAAAGTGTGTAAGAGTTTAAGATACTGCTACCCGAAGCTAAAAGGTTTGTTAATAATTAATTTTTTTACCATGATTTGGTTGACCTCTAAAGTGTATTATGCATATAATACACCTTGAAGAGTGTATTAACCTGTTAATACAAAGAACGGACTAGCGGCTTCATTCGGATGGCTCTTTTAATTAAGATTAATAGCCAATTGTTATGCTTAATGTGTATTAAGCGCTTAATACAGAAAAATATTATTTTCAAGGAGTTGAGTGAAATGAATGTAAAGTTTAATAATCGGGATCCGGTTTATGTTCAGGTTATTCGGCATTTTAAAGAGCAAATCGCCAAAGGATATTTTGAACCGGGTCAGGAAATTCCATCAAGAAGGGAACTGGCCAATCAACTGAAAATAAATCCGAATACAGCCCAACGAGCTTATAAGGAAATGGAGGAACAAGGATTGATATTTACGGAAGGAAATATGCCGAGTTGCATTACAAAAGATGAAGTAGTCCTTAAAAGTGTTCGTGAAGAGTTAATGATTGAAGCAGTTGACTTATTTTTAGGGTCCATTAAATCCATCAATGTACCGTTAGCTGAAGTGTTGGAACTTGTAAAGAAAAAGTATGATGCCGAAAGTGGAGAAGCGGGGGAATTGACATGATTGAAGTGAAAAATATTCGAAAAAAATACGGCAAAAAGCAGGTTTTAAAAGGACTTTCTTTTACTGCTAAAAAAGGTGAAATAACTTGCCTCATTGGTATAAATGGAGTAGGGAAGACAACAATCATGAAAGCTATTATGGCACTTACTCCAATCGATGGCGGTGAAATTTTGATTGATGGAGAAAAAATTCAAAAAGAAAGCTTCGAAAAAATTACATTTATTCCAGATACAATTACGATGTTGCCGAATATGAAAATTTGTGAAGCTTTCGAGTTCATGGCGGATTTTTATAAAAGTTGGAATTTACAACGAGCACAAGAACTATTGAGGTTTTTTAAACTTAATCCTACTAATCGAATTGGCAATTTATCGAAAGGGAGTAGGGCTAAAGTTAATATGATATTAGGTTTAGCAATGGATGTAGATTACATACTGATGGATGAACCATTTTCTGGTATTGATATGTTCTCACGTGAGCAGATTGCAGAAGTGTTTACAAGCCATTTGATCGAAGAGCGTGGAGTCATTCTTACAACTCATGAAATTAGTGATATAGAACATTTAATTGATAAAGCAGTGTTGATTGAAGATGGAGAAGTCTTAAGGCAATTTAGCGTAGAGGAAATACGTGAGAGTGAAGGGAAATCAGTCGTAGATGTTATGAGGGAGGTATATTGTAGATGAAAAGCTATTTAAAGCTTGTTAATTTTGAAATAAACCGATTTTTCAAACTGTATCTAATCATAATTGTGTTGACAATTGTCAGTCAGCTCATTGGGACGATTATTGTCTCAAAAGGAAAAATGAATGATATAAATCAAGTAATTTACGAAAATCAACTATCTATGAGCCAATATATTGATGAGTATGGGACATTTTCTTTTCAACGTATTGTTTATTCTGAATTATTTGTTATGCCTATTTTCTTTTGTATCGCAATGTTAATGATTTATGTTTTTTTTATTTGGTATCGGGATTGGTTTGGGAAAAATACATTCATTTACAGATTATTCATGTTACCGACCGAAAGAATTACGGTTTATTTCTCTAAATTGTCTGCAATCATGCTTTTTGTACTTGGCTTAATTTCATTACAAATAATATTAATACCAATTGAAATGTTTATTTTTAATAGTATTGTACCAGCTGATTTTCGAACGTCCTATCCGCTTTTTGATTTCTATAGTGTAGAAATATGGAGATGGTTGTATCCTAGCAGCGTTATCGAATTTATCCTCATGTATGGAATGGGGTTAATCTTAGTTGTAATAATATTCACAGCAATATTATTTGAACGAAGTTATGGTTTAAAGGGCATTTTCGCGGCAATTGTTTATGGAGTGCTTTCGTTTGGCGTTCTTTTTTCGCCAATAATAATAGCGCGCATTGTTACAGGTTATTTTTACCCACTTGAAATCTTGTTAATGGAACTTGTTACAAGCATTATCGTATTAGGCAGTGCCTTTTGGATAGCGAACCATTTACTAAAGTATAAAATCCGGGTCTAACAGGAGGAAAAAATGAAAAAATATTGGAAAATGATATTACTTTGTTTCATAATCGTCATGATAGTTGGTTCATACTATATTCAATTAGCAATTGCTTCTAAAAACGAGGTTTCCTTTAAAATTGAGACGACTAGCGGAGATAAAGAAGAAATCGAAAATCTAATGTTACAAGCTAGTTATCAAAGTGGTGATAGTTATCGTCGGTTATACATCACAGAAGATGGTTCTACGCATCAAATAAGCCATTCAATTATGGCAAAATTAAAAGACCCCTTTGCGACTATGATGTTTCAAAAGTATATTGAAGAACATCGGAATTTTATGCGAGGTAAAGTATTATTTCCAAGTAATTTTTCAGAAGACCAAACGCATATAATTTACGCAGCACCGCCAAATAATGGTCAGAAAGTAATTCAAGGAGATCTTTTAACACTTAATATTGATTTACTCGATAAAAAGAAAAATGACAATATATCATTTGAAGTCAGTACGACAGCTCAAGCAAGCTATAATTTTATATATGTGAATAATATCTATAAAGAAAATGGAGAAATGAAAATTTTAGCAACGGCCGCACCGATTAATGGCGGTGAGGAGTTGCATTTATATGCAGTTGATGTAAACAAAAAGAAATTATTATCTGACTCCATACTTGCAAAGGTTAATTCAGAAAAGGAATTCAAATCTAGTCTAAGTATATTTCGAGATAATAATAAACTTCAAAATGACTATTTTGTCTATATGATAGATAAATATAAAGATCAATACGATGATGGTGGGCGAATTACTATTTCGAGACAAATTTCTCTTTATAATAATAAAAATAATGTACAAGAAGAGTTGATGATTCCTGAAGAATTGACACCAAATTTGTACAGGTTAATGCTTCGCGAAGCTGATATATTTATTCCTGATTTTTCGGCTGATGGTTTACAGTTGAATCGATATAATATAGAAAAGAAACAATGGGAAAAGCCTTTACTCTTTAATCTTGTAAGCCCGGCTAATGATGAAAGGGAGCCTTTTCTCCAGATTGCAAATGGTAAAGTCTATTTAGCGGAAAGTGTTTCTAATGAACATTTGTTCTTTATCTATGATTTATATACAGGTGAATCATTATATAAAGGTAAAATTATAAAAGAAAACGGAGAAAATACAGATTATACATTGCATTTTGAACTATTAAATGAAATTAATTACTAATTTTGATTAGCTATTCACAGGTATGAGTTCACTTTAAGATTATACCTGTGAATGCTTAAAAGAGTACAAGGCGGCTACCAATCGTTTTGAGATATAAATAGAGATAAGAAAGAGAAGAGATAATTAAATGAAATTTCATTTATTGGGCGAAGAAAATGAACGGGTAGAAATTGAAGTGCTAACAAGAAACGATCCTAATAGCACAGATTATTGGGATGTAAATTGGATTGTTTCAACAATAAAAATTGAATTACCTGGCTACTTAGTTCAATTTAATGCAGATTTAAGAACGGATGAATTAAAGGATTTTCTTGACGAATTAAACATGATAAGTAGTAATTTAAGAGGGAAAGCTATATTAAAAAATTTAGATAATTATGTTCATATTGAATGTGAAATAAACCACAAGGGACAGTTATTGTGGTCAGTTCGGACTTGTTATCCTGCGGGCTATGGAGCTGTGCTAACTTTTGAATTCAAATCTGACCAATCGTATTTGCAAAGATTATTAAAAGAGTTAGAAGCTATATTAGCTTTATTTCCGGTAATCGGAAAACCATAGGATAAAAGGGTTTCAATTTAAGACACAATTTTTGATAAACAGGTTGAAGTCTATTAAGTCGAACATGAAACCAAATGCCTGCTCGGCCGTAAATATATTATGCAATCCTTTGAAAGTGATACATACATATATCTAATGAGGAGGTTTTCCAATGAATCAATCTAATGCAATAACGGAATGCCCAAAATGCGGTGGAGCAGAATTAGGGAAGGGCAAACATCATGGATATGCCGTGATGCACCCAACGAATAAGATGAGTTTTGGCTCAGAGGTTGAATATATTCTTTGTACTGATTGTGGGTATATCATTGAAAGCTATGTAAAAAGGCCAGAGAAATTTAAGGGGACGCTTTAGTTTCTATTTTAAAACGATTGATGAATATTTGCATTATTGCACTTTTTATATGATTTTATAATAGGGTTGATGGACGTACAAACAGTGAGCGATTAACAAGCGCATCAGAAAAATGTACGTCTTTTTTAGCATTTCGCTATTAAAGGGATAAAAAGTGATTTTGTCGAATAACAAATAGAGAATATATAGGATTTGTGAGGGGGAGCCTTTGTGACTAAGATTGCAATCATTTCTGATATCCATGGGAATAAAACGGCTTTGGAAGCTGTTTTAAAAGATATTCGATTAAGAAAGATTGAAAGAATTTTTTGTTTAGGAGATATAATCGGTAAAGGACCTCAAGGATCTGAATGTATAGAACTCATTCAAAAAAATTGCGAGCGAGTAGTTCGAGGCAATTGGGATGTCTTTATTCAATCACCTACGGATAATGAGTTTATCCAGTGGTACAAAGATCGATTAACAGAAAAAGATTTTGAGTATTTAAATTCGTTACCATTTCATATCGATTTGGAATTAAACGGACAACTAATAAGGTTTTTCCATGCCTCTCCAAGAAGTGAATTTGAACGTATTTTGGATAGTCATCCAATTGAAAAACGTTTATCGATGTTTGAGAATAATGAAATAACAAATTCAATCCATTTCAATAAACTTCCTGATATAGTATTCTACGGCGATATTCATACAACTTTTTTACATACATATACAAATGGTATTTTGTGTAACGTTGGGAGCGTCGGAAATTCACTTGACTTAACTTCAGCGTCATATGCAATTCTAGATGGAACACATTCAAATAATGCCATTCAATTTATTAGAGTAGATTATGATAGAGAAGCTGAGCTTAAGGTTGCTGAAGAGTTGGGTTTACCGCAATTAGATAAATATTATGATGAAATTATGTTAGGAAGATATCGGGGGGCATAAATCATATCACCTATATATTCAAGGATAAAATGTACCAAGCAAAATCAATTGAATTCCAACCATATAAAACGTAGTTAAACGAACAGAGGGCGTTATTCCAAAAAGGGATAAACGCTTTTTTATTTAGGTTAGTATGTACAATGAACTTAACTGTCAGAGATGTTAGATTAATGTTTTATATTATTACTTCTACTGAATTGTAATTTGGCAATGTTTATGGCTAAGATACTAGAAAAAAGTGTATAGTAGATAAAAAGGATTGTTAAAAAATTTAAAATTGAGGTTACTTTATGAATAATTATTTATCGCTAAAAGACCATGTTTATAATTATATCGTAGATCAAATTAATAATGGAAATCTGATTGCTGGAAAAAAGGTAAATGAAAGTGCTATTAGCGAAAGCCTAAATGTCAGTAGGACACCGGTTAGAGAGGCGTTAATACAACTTTCTTCCGAAGGGCTATTAGAAAATGTGCCAAGAAAAGGATTTGTAATTAAAAACCTTACGACGGAAGAAGCCAAAGAAACATATTTTATTATTGGGGCATTGGATGGATTGGCTGCTGCTTTAGCGGCACCTTTTTTAACTGAGAAACATATGAATGAAATGGAGTTTTATATTCAAAGTATTGATTTGGCCATTAATACTGGCAATTTCTCTATGTATCATAAAATGCAGGAAGCTTTTCATGGCGTGTATTTATCGGTTTGCCCAAACAAAAGTCTTGTAAACCTGCTATTACAATTAGAAAAGAAGTTTTTGAAAAACTTTCATCATGCTGATGAGCCAGAAATTACAAAAAAACGACTATCTCAAACAAACAATGAACATCGAAAAATGGTGGAACTATTTAAAAAAGGCGAGATAGTTGAATTAGAGAGATACATGAAAGAAGTACATTGGAATATTGATAAAGCAGAGCTTATACCACTTTAGGTGCTAATTTGCTCGCTTAAACACGAAAAGTAATTCTGTTTTTAAATAAACAGAATTATTTTTTTGTTGAAAAAATTTAAATATAATATACAATATACAATATACAGAAATGAATGATTCAGTTTACCCTTGAAATTTTAGAACAAGAGATTAGGGTGAAAATTAAAAAATCAGCTTTTTAGGAGGATATAAACAGTGAACAGTAAAAATTTTGATTTAGCTAAACAATTGCGTCACGAATTACATCAACATCCCGAACTTTCTAATGAAGAAGTATGGACAAAACAGCACTTAATTGAGTTTTTGAAAACGTATACAAAGTTAGTGATTGTTGATAAAGGAAATTGGTTTTATGCCATTTATCATGCAGAATCAGCTAAGCAAAATATTGCTTTTCGTGCTGATTATGATGCATTGCCAATGGATGAAGTGATTGATCTTCCATGGGCTTCTCAATTCCCAGGAAAAGCACATAAATGCGGTCATGATGGACATGCAGCGACATTAGCGGCATTTGCACTTGAAGTCGATCAACTAGGTGCAGACAAAAATATCTATTTCCTCTTCCAACCAGCGGAAGAAACAGGGGATGGGGCCATTCAATGTGTTGATTTCATTAAGGAACACAATATCGATGAAATTTTCGCCTACCATAATATGAGTGGTCTTCCTTACAAAACTGTAGGAATTATTGATGGTACAGCTTTATGTGCATCAAAAGGAATGACCATTCATATGAAAGGTTCACCTACACATGCTAGTCAGCCAGAAAAGGGCATCAATCCAGCGTTTGCCATTGCAAATATTGTGAATGCAATTCCTAAATTTATCTCCCCTAAATTAAATAATGGACTTGTTCTATGTACAGTTGTACAAATCGATGTAGGTGAACACGCTTTTGGAATTGCAGCATCGACAGGAGATCTTCGTTTAACAATACGTGCCCTTTATGAAGATGAGCTGAATAGACTACAAGAAAATCTTGAAAATTTTGCAAAAGATCAAGCACAACAATACGGTTTGCAAGTAAGTTTTGATTATAATGATGAATTCCCTGAAACGTTCAATCATAAAGAAAGTGCAGACAAAATACGTGCCGTTGCGAAATCTGAAGGAATGACATTACTTGAACTAGATGAAGCTTTTCGTGGATCTGAAGATTTTGGCCATTTTACAAAGCTAACAAAGGGAGCTTACTGCTTCATTGGCAATGGGGAAGATTACCCGCATGTTCATACACATGAATATGATTTCCGTGACGAATTGATTGAATCAGGCGTGAATCTATTTAAAGCATTAATTAAATAAACGAGTAAGAGAGATTTGGAGGATTTTTTATGTCAGCAAAGGAAAAACAAAAAGGCATTAATTTTCCACATGTTTACATAATGTTTATGCTAGTAATGCTACTAGTTGTGTTACTATCGTGGATTGTTCCGAGTGGGGAGTATGAACGGATAGTAAATCCAGATACGGGTATTACCGAACTAAACACTGACAATTTTTCATATGTGGAGCAAGCAAAGCCTATAGGATTCATGGATTTTTTCACAGCTTTACATAACGGGGTTGTGCAATCAGCAGATATCATTGTGATGTTGCTATTTGCAAGTGGAGCGCTATTTATTCTTGAAAAGTCTGGTGCGATTGCAGCAGGTATCCATAAATTATTAAGCGTCGCAGCAGGAAAAGAAAAACTAATTATCATCTCATTGCTCGTACTGTTCTCCGTATTAGGAACAATTGGATTCGGAGAAGGGGGTATTCCATTCATTCCGCTTGCGATGGCAGTCGTCATGGGATTGGGATATGACCGCATCACAGCTTTCGCTATCCCGACAGTTGGTTTAGCTATTGGTTTTACAGCTGGAGTTGTTAATTTCTATACGACAGGTGTAAGTCAAACGATTGTTGGCTTACCTATCTATTCTGGACTAGTATTCCGTATCGTTGCTTTAATCGTCTTTATTATTATTTCGATGATTTACATTCTGCGTTATGCGAATAAAACAAAAGCAGATCCAAGTAAAAGTATTGTTGCTGCTGAATATTTAGAAGAAATTGAGCATACAAAAACAGCTGAGTACGAAGAAGAAGAATTTACATTGTCAAGAAAGTTGGCATTATTAGGTTTAGTTGTCGTTTTAGTTGGTAGTGCATTCGGTGCTATTAAACTAGGATGGGGGATGCCTGAACTTTCTGCTGTCTATGCTATTTACGCTGTCTTATTAGTCATCATTTTAAAACTTAAACCTAGTGAGGCCGCTGAAACGTTTGGTGTTGGCGCAGCTAGACTTTTACCTACAGGGCTTGCAATCGGGTTTGCTCGTTCGGTCATGATTTTAATGACGCAAGCACAAATAATTGATACAGCGGTACATTCATTATCGAATATATTAAACAATACGGGAACGATTATTACTTTATTAGTACTATTTATCGTTGTTATTTTCTTTAACTTCTTCGTTGTTTCGGGAAGCGGTAAGGCAATTATTTTAATGCCCATTATGGGACCTTTAGGGAAAATATTAGGGATTAATCAACAAGTAATGGTTGTAGTGTATCAATTCGGTGACGGCTTTACGAATTATTTATGGCCGACTTCTGGTGGGCTAATGGCAGCGCTTGGCATGTCGAATGTTAGCTATTCTGCTTGGGTTAAATTCTCAATGAAACTATTCCTTATACTACATTTTGCGGCATTTGTCTTAATATTAATCGCTCATTATATGGGGTTAGGTCCATTCTAATAGATTAGTTCATTCAAAACTTTGAAGTTCTACACAACGATTAAACGATAAAGGGGATTTCTACATGATGAATATTTTAGAACATTCTAAGAAATATGAAGAACAAATTATAAAAGATCGTCGCTATTTGCATCAATATCCAGAAATTGGATTTGAACTACCGAACACACAAAAGTATATCCAACAACGCTTAGACGAAATGGGTATAGCCCATAAGCAATGTGGAGTAGTGCCACCTGAAATTAAAGAAAAATATGCAATAGCAGGATTTGGTTCACAAGATCAATGTACGGGTGTAGTTGCTACAATTGGACAGGGGGCTCCATGTATTCTTCTTCGCGCAGATATGGATGCATTACCAATTCAAGAAGAAGTAGAATGTGAATTTACATCCAAAAATCCAGGTGTAATGCATGCTTGTGGTCATGACTCACATGTTGCAATGCTTTTAGGCGCAGCACAAATTTTGAAGGACTATGAAGCGGAGTTACAGGGGACGGTTAAATTATTGTTCCAACCTGGGGAAGAGTGGGGTTATGGCTCAAAACTAATGATTGATGATGGTTTGCTGCAAAATCCAAAAGTAGATGCCGCATTTGGTATTCACATTATGCCAGATCAACAAGCAGGCACATTATCTGTCCATAAAGGTACGTTAACACAAGCAATGGATACGTATATCGTCAATATTCAAGGAAATGGTGGACATAGCTCACAGCCCCATAAAACAATTGATTCGAATATGATTATGAATCAACTGTATACAAGTTTAAACCTATTAATGACACGTGAAGCTGATCCAAATCATAGTGTTACATTTTCAGTAGGTGCTATGGCTGGTGGTACGGCGACAAATATTATTCCAGACAAAGCTGTTTTACAAGGAAATATGAGAAGCTATGATCAACAAACACGAGACCATTTATGTAAACGCATCCCAGAGATGATAGACCATACTGTAAAAGCATGGCGTGGAAAATATCATACAATCGAATTCCATACGCCAACAACATATAACAATCCAGAATTTATTGATGCTATTACGCCATTTTTAGAAAATGTAGTAGGAGCCGAAAATGTGGTGGATAACGGATATCTCGGTGGTTCAGAAGACTTTTCTTACATCTCGCAAGAAGTACCTTCTGCATTTGTGGTGCTAGGAACAGGAAAAGAAGGCGAGGCACCTGTGCACAACCCTCGTATGCGTCAAAATGAGGACATTTTTAAATATGGTGCTGCCTTACATGCAAATGTGGCAATTGAATGGTTAAAACAACAGCATAAATAAGAATCTACTTTGAATACAGTTCAGCCGGAGCTTTCTGGTTGGGCTGTTTTTAATGAGCGCTTGCCGTTAACGCTCAAATAGGGCTTGAATAATTCTAGTAAAGTATTCTAATAATTCAATTAAGATATTGACAACAATGCGCCATTTTGATATTCTTTAACACGTTAGTAGTTTAGCAAGAGAAAGCAAAACTATTATTTCTATTAATTAATATAAAATGTTAGGGGATATTAAATAATGAAGCGCATTTTCACAATACTTTGCATGCTTACAGCGGTACTAGCTTTAGCAGCTTGTGGTACTTCTGGTGAAAAATCGAGTTCAGCTGATGGCTCGAAGGATTCAGATAAATCAACAGAAAAAGTTATAATCGGAATTGATGATAAGTTTGCACCATTAGGATTCCGTGATGATAAAAACGAAATCGTTGGCTTTGATATTGACTTAGCACGTGCTGCTGCTGAACATATGGGAGTGGAAGCTGAATTCCAACCAATCGATTGGAAAACGAAAGAGGCTGAGTTAATTAGTGGTCGCATCGATTTAATATGGAATGGTTATACAATTACTGACGAGCGTAAAGAAAAGGTGTTATTTACAAAGCCTTATTTAGAAAATGCGCAAGCAGTAATGACATTAAAAAAATCTTCTATTAAAGCACTTAGCGATTTAGCAGGAAAAGAGGTCGGTCTTCAAGCGCAATCTTCGGCTGCAGAGGCACTAAATGCAAACCCAATTCACAAAGAAGTGAAAAACGTCACAGAGTTTGCGGATAATGTGTTAGCTTTAACAGATTTAAAAACAGGCCGTTTAGATGCTGTCATTATTGATGCAGTTGTAGCGGAATACTACATGACGCAAGAGCCTGAAACATTCAAACTATTAGATGAATCATTAGCACCTGAGCAATATGGAATTGGTGTCAAACCAGGAAACGAAGCATTATTAGAAAAGCTACAAGCCGCTTTAGATAAAATGAATGAAGATGGCACAGCTGCAGAAATTTCTACAAAGTGGTTTGGTGAAGATAAGGTATTGAAATAGAGTAAATGTCTCATGTACTGACGAGCTGGATTGCCACCTGTGCTTACTGGTCGTAATCCAGCTATTCGTACTAGATAATTGAATGTTATCAGTCGGCAAGAGTTTCCTCGTGAAACTCTTATCTTTTTGGAGGGAAAATAGTTATGGCGGATTACTGGCAAACAATGATTTTGCCGATGCTAGATGGCGCAAAAATGACGGTGCTGCTGTTCATTATAGCCATTCTTGTATCGATTCCATTTGGGTTCTTGCTTACATTAGCTGTGAAAAGTCGTATTAAACCATTGTCTTGGTTTGCTCATACGTATATTTATGTCATGCGCGGTACACCGCTGTTACTACAGTTATTATTAATTTGTTTCGGTTTACCGATGGTGCCAGTGATTGGTGAATATATGGTACTTGATCGCTTTGTTGCTGCCTGTCTTGGCTTTATTTTAAATTACGCTGCGTACTTTGCAGAAATATTCCGAGGTGGCTTATTAGCAATAGATAAAGGCCAATACGAAGCGGCACAAGTTTTAGGCTTGTCAAAATGGCAAACAACGACACGCATTATTTTGCCACAAATGTTTCGTGTAGCATTACCTGCTTTATCGAATGAATCGGTCACATTAATTAAAGATACGGCACTTCTTTACGCTGTAGCTGTACCAGAAT
The DNA here is from genome assembly GCF_044762185.1 of Lysinibacillus sp. NPDC097162. Taxonomy (NCBI): domain Bacteria; kingdom Bacillati; phylum Bacillota; class Bacilli; order Caryophanales; family Bacillaceae; genus Lysinibacillus; species Lysinibacillus sp. NPDC097162. The sequence goes on from NZ_JBIWDT010000001.1 coordinate 902,656, forward strand.
TGCTGCATTTTGCACAAACAGCTGTAAACCGTGACTTTACGATTGTGCCATTCTTTATTGCGGGCGCGATTTATTTAGTGATGACGCTTGTCTTAACGGTATTCTTTAAGTGGCTAGAAAAACGTTTTAAATTTGAATAGAGGTGACATAAATGGCACTGCTTGAAGTATCGAATTTGAAGAAATCCTTTGGCGAGTTAGAGGTGTTAAAGACGATCACCTTTAATATAGAAAAGAACGATGTTGTGGCTGTTATTGGTCCTTCTGGATCTGGTAAAAGCACAATGCTACGAAGTTTAATTCATTTAGAAGAAATTAATGGGGGAAGCATTTGTGTCGATGGTGATTATTTAGTACAAGACGGTGTATATGCCAAGCAACAAGATATTAAAAAAATGACAGCGAAAATGGGCATGGTATTTCAGCATTTTAACCTATTCCCACATTTAACAGTACAGCAAAACCTTGAAATAGCACCAGGCTTACTAAAAACGGAATCATCAGATGCCATTGCACGTCGCTGCCAAGATTTACTGCAAAAAATTGGTCTTGCTGACAAAGCACATGTCTACCCAGCGAATTTATCTGGTGGGCAAAAACAGCGTGTAGCCATTGCGCGAGCGCTCATGATGAATCCACAAATTTTATTATTTGATGAGCCGACTTCTGCACTTGATCCAGAACTAACAGGTGAAGTATTAAAAGTAATGAAGGATTTAGCAGAAGAACATATGACAATGATTGTTGTGACGCACGAAATGGGCTTTGCACGTGAAGTCGCAAACAAAGTTGTATTTATGGATGGCGGCGACATTATCGAAGCAAATCATCCAGAAGAATTCTTTACTAATCCACAGCATGAACGGACGAAAGCATTTTTACAAAGGAATTTAAAATAATTTAGAAGCTGTCTCATTTGAGATGGCTTTTCTTATGGATATCAATACTGGCGTTGATTTCCGCTACAGGTGGACGCTTTCCGCGGGCACATCGTAAGCCACAACCCTCGCTACGCGCGGATCGTTGCGTCTTACGTTTTGTGCGTTCCCGCAGGAGTCGCCACCCTTCGCTCCAATCAACTCTGATAAACGTTAAGCTTCAAAAGAATACAAAAATAGAAGGCATTGAGTTACTTCACGATGTCTTTTATAGAAATAAATACTGCCGTTGATTTCCGCTACAGGTGGACGCTTTCCGCGGGCACACCGTAAGCCGCAACCCTCGCTACGCGCGGATTGTTGCGACTTACGTTTTGTGCGTTCCCGCAGGAGTCGCCACCTTTCGCTCCAATCAACTCTGATAAACGTTAAGCTTCAAAAGAATACAAAAATAGAAGGCATCGAGTTACTTCACGATGTCTTTTATAGAAATAAATACTGCCGTTGATTTCTGCTACAGGTGGACGCTTTCCGCGGGCACACCGTAAGCCGCAACCCTCGCTACGCGCGGATCGTTGCGGCTTACGTTTTGTGTGTTCCCGCAGGAGTCGCCACCTTTCGCTCCAATCAACTCTGATAAACGTTAAGCTTCATAAGAATACAAAAATAGAAGGCATCGAGTTACTTCACGATGTCTTTTTTTATAGATATCAATATTGGCGTTGATTTCCGCGGGCACATATTAACACTAGGATGACCCTTTTAAAATCGCCAATAAAATTTAAGGTAACGCCACGAAAACCTTAAGAAACGCCACTATACTAATAGCAATCGCCATTACGTAAAATTTGCAAGAAAATCTACATAAAATTTATTGACACTTTTTATAGTGAGAATTTAGAATAATCTTAAAAAAATCTTCTCTTGAAAAACTTCAATTGTCTTGTAGAGAACTAAAAGGATTTATATACATAAATCTATTTTAATTTTCCAACATGACCGTCCCTTAACTTCGAAACAACCTACAGAATAACTCTCTTTACAATAAGAGAGCCCATCCATGTTGGAATTAATTTTAACAACTACATAGCAAGGAGGTGCACGCTATCAATAAAAAATTGGGAGTCTTTTTGTCACTGATTATTTTCTTCCTTTGTAATGTTGCCTTCGGACCATTGGTAATAAAAAGTGATAACCAATATATAAAAGTAGCTGTACTGGATAGTGGTATTAATAAAGAGTTGGATTTCTTTCAAGGCGTTGCATTTGAAGAAGTCAATCTAATTCATCCTGGGGAAAAGATTGCTGATGATTTTAATCATGGTACGCCAGTCGCGGGAATTATTATAGGGGAAGGTGATGCTCCAATTGGTAGAAAGTTAAAAATATATGATATTAAATTGTTAGATGAAAAGGGCAATGGTTCAATTGAGGATTTAATAGAAGCTATTAACTGGTGTATAGATAAAAAGGTAGATTTTATGAATATTAGTTTTGGCTTTCAAACGCCAAATGCTGAACTTGAATCTATTATTGAAAAAGCAATAGAGCAAGGGATTACTATTGTCGCCGCCGCTGGCAATACATATGGCTTAGCAACCGACTACCCAGCAAAATTGGATGGTGTACTGTCCATCGGTTCAATGAATGAAAAAAATAAACGATCCTCTTTTTCGGCTATTGGAAAAATTGATTATGTTTTTAAGGGGGAAGATGTACAAAGTATTAATCATCATGGTCAAGCATCTGTCTTTACAGGAACCTCTTTTGCAGCTGCTTATGCAACACATCTATTCATTCAATTGAAAGAGACATATAAAGAAGTTGAGACAAAAGATTTTAACTCATTTATACAACAATATACTGTGACAAAAGATTTTTGGAATGAAGCTGAATATGGCAAAGGTACAATATTTATACAATAATAAAGGAGAAATGAAACGATGAAATGGAAAAAACACTTCATATCTATTATTATTGCCCTCTTGCTATTTGCAAATATTGGGCCCAATTTGATTGCTGCACAGGATTATGATGTAGTGTCTGATGAGCCTATTGTGATGATTTCTATAGATGATATACATGACGTTAATCCAGAAGAATACCAACAAGAACTATACGATGAATTAAATAAAAATCTTGTTTATTCAGACGATAGTACGATAAATATTCGGAATATTGAAATATACGATAACGAATTACTTGTCCAAACAACTTTTACGTCCGAGGCTTTGAATGCAGATTTAGACATCAAGTTTAATAGTGAAAGCGAAGAAATATTCATCGATAGTGTTATCGAAGAAAACGGCACTGTAGAGCAAAACCATTATCGTGTGACGATGCAACAACTGGAAGATGGCCATTACAGTACGATATTTACGGATTTAGAAACGCATGAAACGTATGAAGCCAATCCTGCAAGGTTAGAGGTTTCGATAATACATGCCATTGTATACAGAATCGGTAGTGCGATTATTCATTATACAGTAACAAAAATCGGGACTAAGAAAATCCTGCAAATTGGCAAACGCTCATTTTACAGCAAGTCAAAAGATGCAGCGAAAAAAGCTGTAGCAAACTTTACAGATATCACGTTGGATGTAGGCGGTGGTAAAAAGGTTTATTTTACGAAAGCTAAAATGAGACACATTTTAGAAAACCATCATCCAAATTATTGGACTGGAAATGAGAAAAAGACATTTTTTGATCCAGATTTATCGGTTAATGATATAAAAAACATTGTAACAACAGTAATAAATAAGAATAAAATTGCTATTTCTAAAAGCTTAAAAGATGGAAAAGATATAGAGGCTCTAGCTAAAGTAAATGGAATTGAATATAGTGTTTTTATTAAAAAGCAAGGGTACGTAAGTTCTGCATATCCTATTGGAAGATAAATAGAGGAGAGCTGTTTATATGGACAAGATAAGAATCGAAACGTTTATTGGGAAACAAAATCATAGTACTTTTCCAGTATTCACGGTTGAAAGTATTACTATTAAGGACCCATTAGCTGTTGAAATGGCACAAAAAATTTTAGAAGAGAACGAGGGCGATTATTTAAGTGGATTTGTTTCCTTAATTTTTAATGATGAGATTATTTTTTGTGAAAAGCAATTAACTGAATGTTTATTAGATACTTGGAGTACTTTAAGTTATGTTTTAGAAAGCAGATATGATGGAAGCGGTCATCGAATAGTTTTTTTAGATAATGGTAAATATTTTGATACTGTAATTGAAAGTACGGGACGGTATTATCGAATTAAACTTGATTCTTCTCAGGAGTTCCTCTTGCCAAAAGAGGAATTCCTGAATGAACTGAAGAAGGAGTTTTTTGAATTTGTGGAGTTTTGCAAGAATAAAAAACTACAGTTTTCCGAAGAAAGTTCTTATCTGGGCCTTCTAGAAACGTATGGTGAATTAATACAAAATGAATAAGATCAAAACTTGACGGCTAAAATCTAAAATTTATTAGGGAGACCGCTTGTTTTTAGCGAGCAGTCCCCACAACTTTGTTTTTGGGGATTGCTCATAAGTGTGAGGTGTCTTATGAATAAACTAAAAATCGAAACATTTATAGGGGAAGAAGAAATAAATGCTCCTGTTTATAAGATTGAAAGTTTTCCCATTACCAATCCTTTAGCGGTAGAAAAGGCACAGAAGATTTTAGAAGAAAACGAAGGTGATTACTTATGTGGCTTTGTGAGTTTGATTTATAATGAAGTGGTTATTTTTGGTGAAGAGCAAATAACGGAAAGTTTATTAGAAACGTGGAGTGATTTAATTTATATTTTTAATAAATACTATGATGGAAGAAATCATGGAATTGTTTTTTTAGATAATGCTTTCTATAATGATACGGTAATTCAAGAAGTTGGTGAGTTTTATGAAATACAACTAGATTGTCACCAACGCTTTCTAGTTCCTATCGAACTTTTCAAAAATGAAGTGAAAAAGGAATTTTTTACATTTGTGGAATTCTGTAAAAATGAAAAATTACAGTTTTCTGAGGAGAGTTCTTATCGTGGACTTTTAGAGACATATGATGAATTACTTCAACTTGAAGATAGAAAAATTTAGACGGCAAAATTATAACAGGAGACTGCTTGATAAATTCAAGCAGTCCCCACATTATATTTTACTTGGAATACCATAAATGTGAAGTGTCGTATGAATAAACTAAAAATCGAAACATTTATAGGGGAAGAAGATATCAATGCTTTTCTAGATTATACAATTGAAAGTAACTCTTTTATAAATCCATTAACTATCAACATGGCAAAGTTACAATAATAAAGCGGTAATGAAACGATGAAATGGAAAAAACACTTCATATCTATTATTATTGCCCTCTTGCTATTTGCAAATATTGGGCCCAATTTGATTGCTGCACAGGATTATGATGTAGTGTCTGATGAGCCTATTGTGATGATTTCTATAGATGATCTACATGACGTTAATACAGAAGAATACCAACAAGAATTATACGATGAATTAAATAAAAATCTTGTTTATTCAGACGATAGTACGATAAATATTCGGAATATTGAAATATACGATAACGAATTACTTGTCCAAACAACTTTTACGTCCGAGGCTTTGAATGCAGATTTAGACATCAAGTTTAATAGTGAAAGCGAAGAAATATTCATCGATAGTGTTATCGAAGAAAACGGCACTGTAGAGCAAAACCATTATCGTGTGACGATGCAACAACTGGAAGATGGCCATTACAGTACGATATTTACGGATTTAGAAACGCATGAAACATATGAAACTAATCCTGTGAGGTTACAGGCATACGTAATACAACCACTGGTTTACTTAATTGGTGGGGCAATCGTTAGATATACAGTACAAAAATTCGGGTTTAAACAATTCCTGAAAATTGCAAACGTACATTTTTTAGTAAATCAAAAGATGCGGCGAAAAAAGCTGTAGCCAACTTTACAGATATCACGTTGGATGTAGGCGGTGGTAAAAAGGTTTATTTTACGAAAGCTAAAATGAGACATATTCTAGAAAATCATCATCCAAATTATTGGACTGGAAATGAAGGGAAATCGTTTTTTGATCCAGATTTATCGGTTAATGATATTAAAAACATTGTCACAACAGTAATAAATAAGAATAAAGTTGCTATATCTAGACAGCTAAATAGAATGGAAGGGATAGAGGTGCGAGCCGAAGTAAATGGAATTGAATATAAAGTGAAGCTAAATAGGCATGGACATGTAAATTCAGCTTTTCCAGTAGGAAAATAAAAAATAGGTGGATGGTTTATGTGAACAATATAGAAATTAATACATTTATAGGAAGAAGATATTATAGCAATTTTCCAGAAGTAGTAACTGAAGCTATTCCTATTTCCAATCCATTAGCAGTTGAAAAGGCACAGAAAATATTAGAAGAAAACGAAGGTGATTACTTATGTGGCTTTGTCAGCTTGATTTATAATGATGTGGTTATTTTTGGCGAAGAGCAATTAACGGAAAGTTTATTAGAAACGTGGAGTGATTTAATTTATATTCTTAATAATCACTACGATGGAAGAATTCATGGGATTGATTTTCTAGATAATTGTCAGTACCTTGATACTGCAATCCAAGTAATTGACCAGTATTATGAAATTCGTTTGGATAATACCCAGCGCTTTCTAGTGCCTATTGAGCATTTCAAAAATGAAGTGAAGAAAGAATTTTTTAAATTTGTGGAGTTTTGCAAGAATAAAAAACTACAGTTTTCCGAAGAAAGTTCTTATCTGGGCCTTCTAGAAACGTATGATGAATTAATACAAAATGAATAAGATAAAAACTGGACGGCTAAAATCTAAAATTTATTAGGGTGACTGCTTGTTTTTAGCGAGCAGCCCCCACAACTTATTTTTCTTGGATTACTCATAAAAGTGAGGTGTCGTATGAATAAACTAAAGATCGAAACATTTATAGGCGAAGAAGATTTAACTGCTCCCGAATATAAAATCGAAAGTTTTCCTATTACTAATCCATTAGCTGTGGAAAAGGCCCAGAAGATTTTAGAAGAAAACGAGGGCGATTACTTATGTGGCTTTGTTAGCTTAATTTATAATAATGTGGTTATTTTTGGAGAAGAGCAATTAACGGAGGATTTATTAGATACGTGGTGTGATTTAAACTATATTTTAGATTACAGATATGACGGAAGAAGTAGTGATATTACTTTTTTAGATAATTATAGAGGAAATGCATTAGTTAAAGAAATTGACAAGTTTTATGAAATTAAACTAAATCACCAGTGTTTTCTCGTCCCTATAGAACCATTTCGAAATGAAGTGAAGAAAGGATTTCTAAAATTTGCGGAGTTTTGTAAAAATGAAAAACTACAGTTTGCGGAAGAAAGTTTATATCGGGGAATTTTAGAAACGTATGATGAATTAATTCAAAATGAAGAAGAAAAAACCTAGATGGCAAAATATAGATAGGAGACTGCTTGAATTTATAAAGCAGTCCCACATTGTATTTTTCTTAGAATACCATAAATATGAGGTGTCGTATGAAAAATCTTAAGATTGAAACATTTATTGGTCGACAATATTATAGCTCTTTTCCAGAAGTAATAACTGAGGCAGTTTCTATTACGAATCCTTTAGCTTTTGAAAAGGCTCAAAGGATTTTGGAAGAAAATGAAGGGAATTACTTATGTGGGTTTGTAAGCTTAATATATAATGATGTAGTTATTTTTGGAGAAGAGCAATTAACGGAAAATTTATTGGATACGTGGAGTGATTTAGTTTATATTTTGGACCACAGATATGATGGTAGTATTCATAATATCATCTTTTTGGACAATGCAACTTATGATGCTGAAATTGAAATAATTGATCAACATTATCAAATTCACCTTGATAGTTCCCATAGCTTCCAATTGCCTATAGAGCCATTTAAAAATGTGGTAGAAAAAGGTTTTATTGAATTTATGGACTTTTGTAAAAATGGCAACTTTATATTCTCGGAGGAAAGTTTATATAAAAGTCATTTAAAAACATATAACGAATTACTTTATGATAAAGGTAAATGAAATTAGTGGAGAAGGGACTGCTTATCTCAAAGCAGTTCCCAAAATTTAAGGGATTTAACATGAGACTCATTTTCAAAGAAAGTATGGTGCTTTCCATGAATAACCTTAAGATTGCAACATTTATAGGCGAAGAAGATTTAACTGCTCCCGAATATAAAATCGAAAGTTTTCCTATTACAAATCCATTAGCCGTGGAAATGGCACAGAAGATATTAGAAGAAAACGAGGGTGACTACTTATGCGGCTTTATAAGCTTGATTTATAATAATATGGTGATTTTTGGAGAAGAGCAAATAACGGAAAGTTTATTAGATACATGGAGTAGTTTAAGTAATATTTTAGAAAGTAGATATGATGGGAGCAAAGAGGAGATAAATTTTTTGGATAATTATCCCTATTACTATACTACAATTCAAGAAATTGATCAATTTTATGAAATTCAACTTGATCGAAACCAGCGCTTTTTCGTGCCTATCGAGCCATTTCGGAATGAAGTGAAGAGAGAATTTTTCGCATTCATGGAGTTTTGTAAAAATGAAAAACTTCAGTTTTCCGAAGAGAGTTCTTATTGTGGGCTATTAGAAACGTATGATGAATTACTTGGCACATAACATTTTATAGAAATTTCCTACTTAACTTAATACACATGCCCAAAGTTTTTTCTCAAAACAAGTACATGAATGTTATGAAAAATTAATGATGACCTTAATAATTTTATAAAATAGTCATATTGACAAATTAAATTAATTGAGTATAATGACAATTAATATCTGCATAACTAAGATTTGTGTCGCACATTTCGGAGTATAAGAATAAAGGCTATGATAAGAACTAGTAACAATCACGTAGACATACAGAAAGGTACCGGTTGCTGAGAGGTACATGTTGGACGATTGTGAATACATCTTGGAGCTGTGTACCGAAAAGCATTGTCTGAGTAGGCTACAACGGTTTAGCATCCGTAATCATGTGCTAAAGTATAGTGAGTTTGTACTTATTGAGGTAAGCAATGCGAGTTGTTTACATTTTAAAGGTGGTAACACGTGTTCAACGTCCTTTTCCGATTGGGAAAGGGCGTTTTTATTTTGCCTATTCTTATAGAACTTTCAATATTAGCAATAATATTACATGGAGATGTTAAAATGTTTCAAAAACCAGAAGAACAGCTAAAAATTATTTTAAAAGGTGTACATGAGGTTGTAAATAAAGATGAGCTTTTAGCGAAGCTTGAAAAATCATTTAATCAACAGAAGCCACTGAACATTAAGCTCGGATTAGATCCATCAGCACCTGATATTCATTTAGGACATGCGGTTGTCCTGCGTAAAATGAAGCAATTACAAAATCTTGGTCACCAAATTATTATTTTAATCGGTGATTTCACAGGTCGAATCGGAGACCCAACAGGGAAAGCGAAAGGACGGAAAGCGTTGAGCGATGAGCAAGTACGATTGAATGCACAAACGTACTGTGATCAAATTTTCAAGATTTTAGATGCAGAAAAAACGATTGTTAAATTTAATAGTGAATGGCTGTCTAAAATGACATTTGAAGAGGTCATTAAATTAGCAGCAACGACATCCGTTGCCCGTATTTTAGAGCGTGACGATTTCCAAAAACGCTACAACAATCACACACCGATTGGCATCCATGAATTTTTCTATCCGCTCATGCAGGCATATGACTCGGTTCATCTAAATGCGGATATCGAGCTTGGCGGAACTGACCAAACCTTCAATATTTTAATGGGCCGTACTTTACAAAAGCATTTCGGACAAGAAAAACAAGTCGCGCTTTTTATGCCGTTACTTGAAGGACTAGATGGAGTCGAAAAAATGAGTAAAAGCTTAGGCAATTATATCGGTATTGATGAGTCGGCTAAAGTCATGTTTAAAAAAGTGATGGAAGTGCAAGATGATTTAATCGTGAAATACTATGAATTAGCCACGGATGAGCATCCAGACGTTGTCGAACAAGTAAAGAGTGATTTAGCAAATGGCTTAAACCCACGTGATATTAAACTACAGCTCGCAAATATTATTACGACATTATACTGGGGCAAAGAAGAGACAAAACAAGCACTTGAGTACTTCACAACAGCCTTTACCAACAAGGATATTCCAGAAAATATCCCAGAATTATTAATAGAGATTGATGCAGAAACAATTGTAGATATCATTCCTCAACTCATAGATAGAGAATTTGTAAAAAGTAAAAGTGAATTTATGCGCTTAATTAAACAAAACGGTGTTCAAATCAATAAAGAAAAAATTAATATTGATGATTTAAATCGTGTATTAATAAATGGCGAAGTATTACAAATTGGGAAAAAGCGATTTATTCGTTTAATTAAATAATTATAAATCAGTAGATTTAAAAGTTCTTATCGCGGACTTTAAGAAACATACAATGAGTTCATTCATGAATGAAAGAGCTAACAGGGGATTGCTTGAGCAGTCCCCACTTATTGTTTTAATTTTTTTCTTTTTGAATTGCCTTACGTGCCAATGCATCTGCTGCTTTATTTTGCGCATCTGGGATCCATTTGATGAAGAATAAATCAAAGTTGCTTGCAAGTTTTAATGCTTGCTCAAGAAAGGGTTTAAATTCTTCATTTTTAACATATTCTTTTTCTATAGACGCAACGACAACCTTTGAATCGGAGCGAACGGAGACAATGCTCGTACCAAGCTTTTGTGCTTCCTCTAGACCGCGCACTAATGCGGTGAATTCGGCAATATGATTATTTGTATGACCGATATACTCACTAACTTGTACGTGATGGCCTTCTCCTTTAATAAAAATCCCAATGCCGCTAGGACCAGGATTACCTGCACTTGCAGCATCTATATAGACCTCTAACATGAAAATCCCTACTTTGCGATTAGACTTCAATTTTATTGTACAGCAATGGTGTTGTTTGACAACCTTCAATTTAAATCAAACATTTTTTACTAAATAAGGATGAACAAAATAGTTGCTTGAACACAACGTTCACTTCATAATAGAAAGACATGAAATTTGGACGTGAAAGGGGCGAACGTTCTTAATGGAAAAAGTGACGGTTATGAAAGATATTGATGAACTACATGATATGTACTGTGCTGATTGCTTAGTCATTAAGCAACTACGCAAAGAACGTGGGAAACCAGAAGCCCATCGTTTTTGTATTGAGGAATGTACAGTAGGGGAGCGTCTACAATTTCTTGGTGAAGAGCTAATGAAAGTTTATAGCAAATAAGAGCCAGAGATGTGGAATCTCTCACAAAAATACTTAAAAAGAAATATTTATGCATGTAATTAATCATATTTCCTTTCTTGCTTGCATAAATAACTATATGATCGGAAATAATAAAATTGGTTGGTTACCATAGAAAAAGCTACCTTGTGTTCTGCGATGCAGATCACAAACGTAGCTTTTTTCTATTTTTAGTGTAAATCGCTGGTAAACAAAAAGAAATCGCCGATAGAAGCACGTGAATCGCCAGTAAACAAAAAGAAATCGCCGATAGAAGCACGTGAATCGCCAATAAACAAAAAGAAATCGCCGATAGAAGCACGTGAATCGCCAGTAAACAAAGAGAAATCGCCGATAAAAGTACGTGAATCGCCAGTAAACAAAGAGAAATCGCCGATAAAAGTACGTGAATCGCCAGTAAACTCGTGAGAATCGCCACGAAAATCTAAGGAATCGCCACTAAACCTGTGAAAATACCGCCATAGCAAAAAGTGTTAGATTGACTGCAATCAATCTAACACTTTTTCTTGTTTTATTTAGTTGAAGCGTATTGACTTAAATCTTGATAGTATTTTGTTAAAGAGGAAGGCGAAATATCGAAAGTCGCTGCAATTTCTTTAACTGTTAAAGATAGCGATTCAAACAGTTCTTTTTCTTGACCGTAGCGAATGGCACCCGCTGCGATTGCTGCTTCTTTACGTGCAGATGGTTGTCCTTCGATTAAGTAATCCTCTAATAATTCTAGCATCGGTGCTGTTTCACGCTCATTTTGCTCAAGGAATTCCTTCACTTGCGCAATAACACCGTTTTCGAAGCTTGTAAATTCTTCACCCTTGTAGCCATTAGACACAAGTAGCTCCCAGAATGAAAGATGATCTTCTTTTAAGAATGTCTGAGCTTTTTTGTTAGAAGCCTCGAAGTTTTCTTTTAACTTCACAAATACCTTTTCATGGTCTTGTGGGAAGAATATAAGAGTAGACACCGCTAAATAATGCGCTTCTTGCTTCGTGCCATCTGGTAAGATGAACGCAAAGACATGCATTCCCTCAGGAATTGGCTTATCATTTTCGCGACGAATATAAATATCTTCATTAGATAGGACATGACTAGCTTTGAAATATTTTTCTTCTACAACAGTCACTGTACCGATGAATAATGTTGGTTGTGACCAGCCTTCTAGCACTTTTAAAGTAGAAGGTCTAACCGTTTTTTTCTTCGTTTTCTTTAAGTAACCTTTCCAAATAGATGGCTCTTGATGGAAGAAGAAATCGTCTAAAGCGATTGCTTCAATAAGCTCACGTTGAAGTACGCTCTCTAATTTAGGCTGCCATGTGCCAACATGCTCGATATATGCACGAACATCTTTGCGTTCTGGATATTCTAGATAAAATGTTTGTAGTACACGCTCTAGTTCTTCGATTGCTACAGCTTCTACTGTAACTTGCTGTTTACCTTCACAACATTTTTTGTATTTTTTGCCGCTACCGCATGGGCATGGATCATTACGTTTTACCATAATTAGAAACACTTCCTTTGAAAATTGTTAGTCGATTTTTGCTAAATAAATTGCGTACTCTTAATAATAACGGTACTTTTGTACGAAGAAAAATGATTATCTATTTTGAAATATCAAAAAAGTTAATGGGGCGAGCCCTGATTCTAGTATATGTATATGTTTTCTCGCTTAGAACTAAAAAAATGAAAACCATCTACGCCCTAGAAGAGTGCGTAGATGGTAACGTTAAAAAGTTAAGAAAAAGAATAGCTTCTATTAAGCTTCAATCTCTTCTGTTAGGCTTTCTAGTTCATCGATTAAATGACCAATGTAAGCAATCGTCTCACGAAGCGGTTGATCTGTCGTCACATCAACGCCTGCCATTTGGGCAAGCTTTACAGGTGATTTTGTGCCACCCGCTTGAAGGACAGTTAGCCATTCGTCTACTGCAGTACTACCTTCTTTTAAAATACGTTGCGATACTTGTGTAGAGATTGTTAAGCCAGCACTATATGTGTACGGGTATAAGCCCATATAGTAATGAGGCTGACGCATCCAAGTAAGCTCTGCACCTTCTGCAATGTTAACAGTATCTCCCCAGAATTCTTCTAAAACCGTACGTTTTAATTGGTTTAATACAGTTGCATTAACAGATTCACCTGCGTCTACTAATTCATATACTTTACGCTGATATGCTGCTTCTAATAAATGTGTAACGAAGTTATGATAATACGTTTTCGATACGATGTTTGAAATGACCCAACGTTTGAAACGTTTATCGTCATTATGTGTCAGTAAATAGTTTGCTAGAAGCATCTCATTCATTGTAGACGGAGCCTCAATAAAGTAGAGAGATGGGCGACTATTTAAATAAGATTGATGTCCATGTGCATTAACAAAATGGCCTGCGTGACCCAGCTCATGGATAAGCGTAAATACTTCATTCATGCGTTCATTCCATGACATTAAAATGTATGGATGACTGCCGTACGGACTTGAACAAAATGCACCAGTAGATTTACCCTTATTTGGTGCGTAATCAATCCAGCGCTCGTTGAACGCTCTTTCAATCATTTGCTCATAATCTTTACCCATAACAGCCAATGATTTTTCAACATAATCTTTTGCTTCTGCCATTGTTAACTTTGGATCATAGCTAGGATCAAGTGCTATTTTTAAATCAGCAAACGTCATTTCTTCTAATCCATGCGCTTTTTGCACAAGTTTTGCATAACGACGCATATGTGGGGCAAGCTCTTTCGTAATAAGGTCAATTTGACGATTATAAAGTGAACGATCTACATCTTGGTCAAACAATAAATAGTCAATGACAGAGTCGAAGCCCCGTAAATCAGCGATTGTTTTCTCTTGCTGAATATGTGTGTTATACACTTTTGCCGTTGTATGCTGATACTCACGAAGTTTGTTAGAAAATGCATTAAAAGCTGCATGGCGAATAGTTGTATCGGTTTCAAGCTCCCAATCATTTTCGAATAATACGTAGCTTAGCGGATGCTTCTTACCATTTGCCTCAAACTCGCCAAAATGCATATCTACGAGCTTTGTCGTGTTATAGATTTCATATGGCGCTTCAAACGTAGAGCTTAATGCAGCGAGCGTTTTTTCTACTTCTGGATGTAATTGATGAGGCTTTTGCTTTAATAGCTCTGTAATATAGCGCTTATAAAGCGGGCTTGATGCTGCAGCTTCCTCTAAAATGGCTTTATCCAACGCAAGCAATTCACTGTGTACAAATGCGATGGAACTGCTAATTTTACCAACTGCGGTACCAAATTTTGCTGCACGCATTTGTGCAACTTCGTCCGTACGATCAGCCTGGATATTTAAGCTTGCATACGTTCCGATTGGGACAATGCCTACTTGTAATGCTTCATAAGCTGTAAGTACATCAATTACTTTTTGAGCATCAGTAATTGTACCTTTGTATGTGCTTTCGAATTTTACTGCCTCCTTAACAAACTGAGCTAAAGCAGGTTCAAAATCAGCATCATTTTCAAGTAAATCTAGTAAATTCCAAGTTTCCTCAACTGCAACATCTTTTCGTAATGGTAATACTTCCATGTAAGAACACCCCTTTTAACGTAAGTGATACCATTATAACGAAACTATTTCGAAAAGTGAAATAATTATAGAAAGAAGTTTGCAATATTAATAGCTCTTTTTTGCGATTGAACGTTCAAAGAAGACTTCAACTATAAATAATAATTGTTAACTATGCAATTAGATGTTTGAAAATGTGTCAGTAGGGAAAATATGAGGTATAGCCAATACACAATATAACGCATACTAAAGGCTAGTATATGAATTATTGGAGGAGATATTATGACACAAAATTTAAACAAACAATTGAACAAGCTAGTAGCAACATGGTCTGTACTGTATACAAAATTGCATAACTACCATTGGTATGTAACGGGCAGTTCCTTTTTCACACTCCATGCAAAATTTGAAGAGTTATATAATGAAACAACATTAAATTTAGATGAAATTGCAGAGCGTATTCTTTCAAAAGAAGGAAAACCAGTTGCCACTTTAAAAGAACATCTTGAGCTTTCTTATATCGAAGAAGCAACTGGTAAAGAAACGACAGAAGAGATGGTCGCAACAACGATTTCAGATTTCCAAACGCTCATGAAGGCTTTAAATTCCGCAATGGAGTTGGCGGCTGAAGAGGGAGACGATCGTACAGAAGACTTACTAAATGCGATGTATCAGTCACTTGAGAAACATGCTTGGATGTTAAAGGCATATCTTAACGAGTAGTCATGAAGCGAGTACACTAAGCGATTAAAAAGAAATAGGTAAAGGCAATTCCTCTGATACGAACGTGTCTTGAGTGGGCCATAAAAATTAGGAGGACATAAACAGCATGATTGAACAAAATCCACATATTGAAGTGGCACACTCGAAAGAGGAAATGCTAGCAATATTAACAAATATGCATAGTCAAGGCTATCAAACAAATGATATTCACATTATTGCCAAAGACTCTACTCCATTTGAAGACATTAAATGGGAAACCGATGTGAAAACACATGAGGCAGGTAATTGGGTAGATCAATTTAAATCATGGTTTACAGGTGAATCGGCGATAAAGGAAGGCATCAAGCGTTTTCATTTAACTGATGGGCAAACAGCCTATTATGCACAGCTTGTTGAACATGGCTCCATTGTTATATTTGCTGAGAAGGCAGATACGGACGGTCCGTTAGAAATAGCGGTCGACCAAGAGGGAAACCCATATCGTCATGATCCTCTTGAGCCTCGAATGACAGCACCCGAACCATTTATTGATACGATAGATAACGTCGAGACACCTCAGCAGCGGGAAAATCGCTTAAAGGCTGAAGAAAGCATGGAAGAAATGGAACATTTGAATAGAGACAAAACAGAGTGAAAATACCCCCTTCAAAGTGATGAAGGGGGTATTTTTTATATTTTAAGCATTAATGAATATGTTGTTCTCGTTCATTCCATTAACAATGATAATAGAAAAAATGACGGATAAACTGGAAGGAAAGCACTTATGCCAAAGGGAAGAAAAACGACCTTAGATGAACGAATTCAAATTGTTTTATTTTGTTTAAAGAACGACAACAATTATCAACTAACAGCAAATACGTATCAAGTATCGTACCAACAAGTTTACCAGTGGGTAAAAAAATATGAGGCGGGTGACGAACAATCGCTGAAAGATAAACGTGGGCGAAATAAAGAAGAACATGAGCGAACAACAGAAGAGAAATTCAAGGTAGAAATTAAACAACTTGAACATGAAAATGAGCGACTACGTACAGAAAATGCATTGTTAAAAAAGCTAGAGGAGCTCGAGGGGAGGCGGATAATGTCATAGATAAATATATGGCAATACAAGCATTACATCTTCATAATAAGTTCTCTATTTCTCTCCTCTGCGAATTCGCGGGAATATCACGCTCATCGTACTACAAATGGACAACGCGTGTACCAACGATAAGACAACAGGAAAATGACGAGATTTTAAAAGAAATAAGTGAGCTACATGAAAAGGGACAAGTGAACTATGGCTATCGCAAAATGCAGCAGCATATGAACCAGAAATTTAATAAACAATTTAATCATAAACGGATTTTGCGATTAATGAAGCAAGTAAGCTTTCAATTAATAAGTAGTGAAAATCAAATGAAGGCTGCCATGAAAAGGTCTAAGGAAAATATATTAGATGATGAGTAGACACAGTGGGAAATTAAAGGTGAAAAGAGGCTATAAAAAGTGGGATTATAATTATTGCTGCAGCAGGGAATACTATGGGGATTTCAGTTGACTATCCGGCTAAATATGATGGGGTACTTTCTATAGCATCATTAGATGAAAACTTAAAGATTGATTCATATTCTGCTATTGATAAAGTGGATTATTCAGCTCCTGGTGTTGATATTTTATCAACAAATAAAGATGGGGATTATGAGTTGTTTTCAGGAACTTCTTTTGCGACTGCCTATGCAACTGGAATAATTGCTTCGATATTAAAACAAGAAAATATTGAAGAGAAAAAAGATTTGTTAGATGTTATAGGCAATTATATTGTGAATGTAGGAAATGACAAAGGATATGGAAAAGGGCTATTGACGCTTAATAAAAATATTTTGGAGGAAAGGAAATGAAAAAATGTTTAATCCAATTATTAGTTGTAGCTTTAGTATTTAATATAACATATTCAGCGATGGGTCTTGCGAGCAATTTTAGTGATGTTTCTATTGAAGCAAATGCGAGAAAAATTGATTTGGATATAGACTATAGTGTTAATGAAATATCTTCAGAAGATAGTAAGTCTGTTTATCGTATCAATGTCGAAGACGACTTGGGCATTAGCAATAAAAATTTTGAAATGCAAGTAGAAGAGTTTTCAATGAATGAAATTGGAATAAGTTCGCATTTGATTTCAGAATATTTTGATTTTTATTCATATATGCATATAAACATTGATTCTGGTGAGATGTTTGTTAATTTAAAAGAAAATGGAAAAGACAGAGAGTATGATTTAATCTTTGTGGAAATCGAAGGAGAAAATTTCAAAGCACTTCTTGTAGATAAAGATACTGAAGAGGTATTCTTAATGAATACAATTGATGCAAATGCATCAGCAATTCCAGTTTTAGCTATTGTTATTCAACAAGGTGCAAGAGGGGCCATTAAAAAGTATGGAGAAGCACTTATAAGTGCTTTTGGAAAATATGCTCTAAGTAATGCAATAAAAAAATTGCCCAATTTCATTGTTAAAAATAAACATTTGAGTAGTAGTACTAGCAATTGGGCAAAATTTAATACTAACAGTCAGACAACTGCCAAAGGTTGGATAAAAGAAGCATTACAGAAAGCCTCGGTTTCAGATTTTGAAATAAATTATAATGATAAATTATCATTTAAGTTTGACGTAAATCTTAATAAAAAAATAGGTACAAAAGGTGAAACAAAAATAAGAATAGTGATAGGATATGATGGTAATATATGGACGGCATTTCCAGTAAAATAAAATTTGAATATGAATTTTTAAGTGAATCAGATGCCATTTCTAATAAAGATAAGAGAAATGTTTCGTTAATCTTGGGAGTAGAGGCTATCTTTAAAATTAAAATTAATGAAGCGTTATATTTTGAAGAAGAACTAGCTTTTTTAGAATTTTATAAGTCTCTGTATGTGTGGAAAGAACGTATCAAAGAAATTGAAAGGTTGGATTTCCATTATTATTCAGTAGAGTATGATGATTATAAAGATGGAGCGATTATTTCTTTGATACCTTTTTCTAATAAAGCTAGGTTAAAATCCATTTGGGCAAAATCTAATGTTTATAATGTTTTTGACTTAGATTATATTGTTAATGAATTTTTAGTTTTAGAGAAAAAACTTAAAGAAGATATTGAAAGCTATTTTAATATTGAATTAGGCAAGTTTATTAAACATATTCCATATAGTAAGCAGTTATACAAATTTGATATTGAGTGATTTGTCAATTCGATAACTTAAAAACAGTAGCCACCGATCAAATAAAATTGATAGGTGGTTTACTAGTTTAAAAATATCTTTTATTTATTGAATATTAAAACTAAACTAAACTAAATCATTTTCAGAAAGTTAATCGATAAAAGTTGCTTCCGAATCACTCCATTTATAATAAACCAATTTTAAATTATGTCCAATCATTTCAAATTCTTCATCACTAAAATAGGACGCTATTTTAAAATAATACTATTTGGCGTTCTGTTTATTAAATTCACCAAACTAATAGTGTATTGAGTATTAGGAGTTTAACTAGAAAATTTTTTTATTTTTTATTCTATTTAATCTGTCCAAACTTGACAGGTTTTATTAAGTTGTTGCATACTAAAAACCTAAAAATACTATAATTTGGAAGGGTAATGATGCCACAAGATTTAAACAAGGAATTGAATAAACTAGTAGCAACTTGGTCAGTACTGTATACGAAACTACATAACTATCATTGGTATGTAACCGGTAATGCCTTTTTTACACTCCATACAAAATTTTTGATGAAAATAAGGAATTTTCTGATTTTTTATTGACTTGTAATATGGAAACTGTTATAATGCCAATAAATTATTTTAGGTACTATCAATAAATATAAGCAAATACATAATTTTTACATTTTTTAATCGCGACTCATTCAATCAATCCAATACATTTTAAGTAAAGAAGGTAAGGAATTAGTTGTAATTCGAATTGATTTTTTTGAACTTAAATTTCTGAATTTTACAAATTCATATAACTTTATTTATTTCCTAAATTTTAATATGTAGAGCATGATTTTGAATTTAATTTTCGCCTAATGATTGAACATTCGCGTATTGTTTATGAAAGGGGGTGATATGTATGGGTACAACAGCTGTTTTAAAAATAAATGAGTTCTCTAATTCAGAATCTGTAATTTCTCCTGTTCTATATGTTTCACCAAATACGAAAGCTTTAGCTTTGGTTGAAATAATGGAAATGTTTGAACTAAGAATGGTGCATGAAGAAACAAATTGTAATTCTTCTGAAAACCATGTAATGCATTTATAGTATTGCCAAAACTCACTATGTTATAAAAGTAGTTTAAGTTTTTTCAAACTTAGGCTACTTTTACAATTGAGGAGGTTTTAAGTTGTGAATAATTTTGGAACAACATCTTTTATTAGACGAATACCAATCGAAATTAAAGATAGATTAGACAGAAAATTCAAAATTAATGGCGTGATAAATGAACCTATTTCTTCATTTTTAAATAAAAATCACATTCCAATTGATGCTGTAATTGTAAAAAAGGATGGAAATATAATTGACGATTGGCTAGAAAAAATAGAAGAAAATAGTGAATATGTTGTGGAAATGGTAAGAGCTTATCATCTTCCGGATTTATTATCTTTACTAAGATTGTGGGATACAAAATTAGTTTCAGGAAAAATTAAAGTAACTGAACATGCTTACTACACAAAAAGACTATTCCTTCACAATGATTACGATGGTGATTATACGTCCACACAAACATCATTTAATAAAGGCGAGTTTGTTTCATATCTTGATAAAGTTTTCGTTGATGGAATAGTAATGAATCACATTATTGAAGATAATGACAGAATTGCACTAGCAATGTCTGGGGGTAGAGATAGTTTATCCTTAGGTTATTTTTTTAGTCGAAATAGAAATTATCTACCAGAGTATACAATGAGTTCATTCCATGTAACTACATTTTCGAAACCAAAAGAGTCGAGATTTGCTCAAGAAATTGCGGAAAAGTTCAATTTTCAACACAATATTATTACAAATAATCAAGTAAGAGAGCAATTTAGATTAAAGAAGGACCCTAACGATGTACTCGAACTTCTAAAATATGATTTCAATAAATCCTATTCAATTGCAGGTACACATATTATTATGAGATCGGCCGTTGAGAAAGGGGCTAGAGAACAGGGGTTTAGAAAACTTTCCTTTGGATTAATGAAGGAAGATTTAATGTCTACAATAATTAAGTGTATTTTTGTCGGGTTTCCGTTCAATGGCCCATTTAATCGGAGATTCGGAGACTTTGATGTTATTTATCCTCTATGGCCTATCTCAAAAAAGGAGTTAACGTTGTATTTGGAAGCAATAATGCCAAGTCATAATCGTCAAGAAAGTCCTTCAGAATTTGAACGTGGCTCATTATCAAGAGATATATATTATTTAATCGCAGACACAATCGAAACTATTCTACCAGGTGCAGGACTTCAATTGTTGAATTCTCAAAAAACAACATTAAAACATTTGGTACCAAATGAATATAAGCAGTGTGAAAATTGCACAGGAACCTATTCTACTTCATATCAACCGGAGTATACGATTATTGATCGAGAGTATAAAGATGTTGGATTATGTGATTTATGCAAAATTTTAGAAAAACTTAATTTAATTAAATCGTAAAAAACATGGTGGTGAAGTTTTATAGAAGGGAAAATATGCGGAAATAGAAACATAATATATTCACAAGTTACGGCATCAATCGGAGAAGTATTTTTAACAATTGCATTAGCATCTTTGACTCTTCAAATTACTGGTTCGCCTATACAAGCTGCCTGGTTGATTTCAATTAGTGCCTTAGCAACTTTTGTGATGGGATTAATGGCTAGTTGGTTTATAGATAAGTTTCCTAGGAAACATTTAATGTTAATTTGTGATATTCTTCGTGCCTTATTAATTATCCCACTGTTTTTTATTTCAGATGAAACTTTTTGGTTTGTATATATAATTGTATTTCTTATTGCTTGTTGCAACTCTGTTTTTCATCCTTCAAGAGAAGGGTATATTCAATCTCAATTTGAAAAGGACGATAGATTAGAAATAGTTTCAACTATTCAAAGCTATTTATCTTCAATCAGTTTAATTGGTCCAACGATAGCAGGAATATTAATTGTGTTTTTTTCACCAAGAACATCCTTTTTAATAAACATAACAGCTTTTATAATTTCGGCTCTTTTTATAATGAAGATATCCAAAGATACTCCAGTTAGCGATTCTAGTTTAGAAACATTTTGGAAGAAAATAAGTTCGGGGTGGGTTTATTTATTTAGAAATAAATCACTATTAAAATTGAATATAAGTAGAATCTTTTTAACTAGCGCTTTAGCTATTTATGTAATAGTTAATTATTTATATTTAGCTAGTATGGTAAATCAAACAATTTTCAATGTCACATTAACTTTTCCCATTTTGCTAGGTTTAGTGAATACGATTCAAGGAGCTGGTGCATTAGTTGGAGGCTTTGTAATCAAGAAGAATAAAAAAATAATCTCGAATAGTTTAGAAAAGTTATTTATTTATTCTGGTGTGATTTTTGCAACCGGTTTCATTTTATGGACTTTTGAAAATATAAACTCAATAATTTTAGGGAGCTTTTTAATAGGTATTGGATTGATTGTATGCAGAACAGGTATTTCTTTAATTGGTCAATCATTAACTGATTCAAGGTATATAGGTAGGGCAATTACAGCTGGAGATGCAATAGCGAGACTTAGCAATATTACAGTTACGAGTCTGACATCCATATTAATTATATATTTTAGTCCTAAATTATTATTAAGTTTAAGTGCTATACTAGCAATTGCGATTTCTATAAATTATCTTGAAAGGAAAGGTTGAGTAAAATGACAAATCAACCGATCGTATGTTCATTTCCTAAATTAAATGTAGACATGATAAAAGAAAATTGGTATGAAGATTATTTTAATGAAGATTATTGGAATCTCGTGTATTATTCTTGTTCATCAATAGAAATTACAGAAAATGAGCTGTCTTTCATTAAATCCATATTGGAAGAATCAAACGCATCTACTGTATTAGATTTATTTTGTGGAATTGGAAGACACGCAAATAGATTAAGTGAAGAAGGTTATATTGTTACCGGTTTGGATATAGATCCAAATTCGATAAAAATTGCAGAAAGTTCAAGTGAAAGTCATGTTGATTATATAGTTAGTGATGCAAGAGATTTTACGACAAATAATAAATATGATTGTTGTCTCTTAATGCAAACTTCTTTTGGCTATTTTTCAGATTTAGAAAATCAAAAATTAATCACTAAAATTTACTCGCTATTAAATGAAAATGGTATTCTTATTATCGATATACCCAATAGAGATAATATGTTGAAAAATTTTAGATATAGAGATTGGGTAACAATAGAGGATACAACTTATGTCATATCGCATCAATTCGATTATATCAATAGTAGAAGAAATACTTCCATGAAAGTTATTGATAAACAGGGACAAAGAGAGCAAACTCATAGCATAAGAATGTATTCGATTTCTGAAATGATTGCAATACTAGAAAATAGTAATTTTGTGGTACAAAAATTGTTTGGAGATTTTACTTTAAGCAATGTTCGTTTTAATAATGATTATAAAAGATTACAATTAGTTGCTCAAAAAGTAGGTGGAGTATTTGATTTTAAATGATAGATTTATTCAAAACTTAATTTTAGATCATGCTAGGAAACCACGAAATTATGGTAAGTTAGAAAATGCAGCTATATTTGAATCTAGTAATCCAGGTTGTAACGATGTAGTTTTAATTTATTATAAATATGTGAATCAAAAATTAGTTTTTTCGTTCGAAGCATTAGGATGTACATTATCACGTGCTTGTACTTCAATCTTATTGGAAAAAATCAATGGAAAAGGGTTAATAGAAATTAGCGAGTATAATAAAGGATATTTAGAAGAGATTATTGGTTCTAAAATTATTAATAGTCGACCAAAATGTTCAACGTTGGCATTAAATACTGTGACGAGTATAGTTAAAGAATTGACATATACTACAACTAAATGAGATTTTAGTAGAGGAAGCTATGGCCATCGCATAACACAGGTTATCTCAATTTAAGAAAGTCCCATTGCGAAACTATTAAATGATAAAAATTGAAGTATTTCCTTTAGTAGTTATGCAAAATAAAAACTTACTCCATTTAAAGCCTCGAAATGCTGGTAATCTAGCTTTTTGGGGTTTATTCTTTTTTAAAATATTCATGAAAGCTTGGTGATGAGGTATGGAATGTGTATAATTTTATTCGTTTTGACCTTGACATTTTAAGTAAATCAGATTCTATTTCTAATAAAGATCAAAGAAATGTTTCGATAATCTTGGGCGTCGAGGCTATCTTTAAAATTAAAATAAATGAGGCGTTATATTTTCGGATAACCCTACTCGTTAAAAATTACCTATACATCGCCCCATCGATAATAAACAAACTTCACATTTTGTCCATGCATTGTAAACTCCTCACTACTAGTGCCAGTGTAGGTAAAGCCATTTTTCTCTAATACTCTTTGTGAGGCTATATTGTTTGTTGTCGTTTTCGCTGCAATTTGCCGTATGCCTTGAGTGTTCACATTTGCTATTAACAACTTTAATGCAATATTTGCAATGCCTTTACCGATATGGTTTTCGCCAACTCTATAACCGATATGACCTAGCTGTTGATTTTTATCGATATCGGTTAAATTGATACGTCTAATGATATGTCCGAGTTCATTTTTAATTAAATAGAAATAGGATTGCTTTTGCGCTTGTTCGTCAAGTAGCATTATGTTTTTCTTTTTAAAAATAGTAAAATCATAATAATCCTCGCCACGACTAGGCACTATTTTTTCAAAATATGCTCGGTTTTCAAGCTCAAATGCATATAAATTTTCCATATCATGATAGGCTAATTCGTTTAATGTAATCTTCATAAATCATAAAGTCTCCTAAGTTGGATCGGTTTTATTCCATTGTACAATAAAGTGCGGTTAGTGGAATATATTTACTGTCATATATTCTAAAAAAAGAAAATTTACTTCATTTATTATTTTTATTTTATTTGATGTGTCTACTTGACAGGGTTCGTTATTTTATTGCATATTAAAACCTATAAAAATACAATAATTTGGAGGGGTAATTATGCCACAAGATTTAAACAAGGAATTGAATAAACTAGTCGCAACTTGGTCAGTACTGTATACGAAACTACATAACTATCATTGGTATGTAACCGGTAATGCCTTTTTTACACTCCATGCAAAATTTGAAGAATTATATAATGAAATTACAATAAACTTTGATGATACGGCAGAGCGTATACTGTCAAAAGGTGGAGAGCCGATTGCTACGTTAAAAGAATATCTCGAGCTATCACATGTTGAAGAAGCGACAGGTAAAGAAACTGCTGATGAAATGGTAGCAACGATTGTTTCAGACTTTGAAAAACAAATGCAAGCTATTCATCATGCTATGCAGCTAGCAGCAGAGGAAGGGGATGACCGTACTGAAGATTTATTAAATGGTATGTATTTATCCCTTGAAAAACATACTTGGATGTTGAAAGCCTTTCTTGATAAAAAATATGCATAATGAATATTGGCACTTGGAGTAAAGTTAATCGCTCCAAGTGCTTTTTTATACCGATTAATAAAATAAGACAAAAACGCAACAGAAAACAATATGATATGACAAATATTACAGTTATATAAAGGATGCATAAAAAGGGTTTTTTGTGAAAGGAGCAGGGTACATACATAGTAAGCCTTACAAAATTAGGAGGAATTGAACATGATGAATGAACAAAACCCAAAAATTGAAGTTGCACATACGAGAGAAGAGATGTTTCATATTTTAAAATGTATGCGCATGGAAGGTTATAACACAGATGAAATTCATATTATTTCTAGAGAAGCACACGAAATTGATGATGTAAAATCAAATGTTGATGTGAAAACACATGAGGCAGGTAACTGGTTTGACCAAATTAAATCATGGTTTACAGGTGAAACAGCTGTTACGGAAGGTTTAAAACGATTTGATCTGACAGAGGGGCAAACAGCTTATTACGCTCAGCTTGTTGAAGAAGGAGCCATCGTATTATATGCGGAGCATGATAATGTAAATCCTTCAACATCTACACTGATTGCAGATTCAAAACGCGCTCAACTTGACCCATTCGATACACATGTAACGCCACCTCAATCTATCGTTGATGAGACACCAGCACAACGCGAAGAGCGACTAAAAGCTGAAGAGCAAATGAATGAAGCTGAACAAATGAGAAGATATTTATAAAGGATTTAACTAGCTTGCAAACAAGTGAAAAGTGAAATGGTATGCACTCCATTTCACTTTTTGCTGTTTTTTTATTACAGTGTCCGTTGAAGCGTTAAATAAAAAAGACCCTGAGAAATTACATTTCAGGGTCTTCGTATAATTAATGCATCACTTTTTCTTGTTCATGTTTTCGCATAAATCGAAGAACATGAAGTTGCTCTAATTGAGCGACAAGATTACCAATTAAAATAAAGCTTCCACCGATAAGTAATTTTACCGTTAGTCCTTCGCCGATGAACATCATCGCAAACATCGCTGCGAAAATAGGTTCTAATGAGAAAATTAGTCCTGTATGTGTAGCAGAAGTGTACTGTTGTGCAACAGTTTGGCCAACGAAGCAAAATGCACTACAGATAATACCAAGCCCTAAAATCGCAATCCATGAAGTAGTTGAATTCGGAAGTGTTGGTGCTTCAAAAAGTAGTGTTAAAACAAGCGCATAAATTCCAGCAAAACCGAGCTGGTAAATACCATAAGAAATCGATTCTACGCTACGTGTAAAATGACCGTTTAACAGTAAATAAATCGAATAACATAATGCCGCGATTGCAACTAATATATCGCCCATTTGAAATGTAAAAGAATGTTGAATAGTTAATACTGTAATACCAATCATCGTGCAAATAATTGCAAAACTTACTGCTTTTGATGGCAACTTTTTCTCGATAAAGCTACTGAAAATGGGCACTAAGACTACTGTAAGGCTTAAAATAAATCCTGCATTTGAAACAGAAGTTGTCTCTAATCCAAATAAGCTAAGTGCAAAGACAATGAATAACAGAAAACCTTGAATAGCTGCGTATTTCAATGTTTTGAAATTGACCTTTATCATACGTTTATAAAAAATAATGCCTGCTGCCAAAAATGCGATGATACAGCGTAACGCTACCACATTAAATACAGCTAATGTTTCAAGTCCCATTACCATAAACGTATAAGACAATCCCCAAAACATTGTAACTATGACCATTAATAAATTTGCTTTCCCTTGATTACTCATTATGCACCTTCTATCTCTGTGTACTAAAACAGTTTCATACTAAAATTTACTATATATCTTGTATTGTGATTAGTAAAACGAATGTTTATAATGATTAGTATTAAAAAAATTCATGTATATATGAGGGAATGTGAATGAGTTTAGTCAAATATGAGATTTTAAATAAAGTTGCAGAAGTTTCAAGCTTTACGAAAGCGGCTGACGCTCTTGGATTAACCCAATCGGCAGTTAGTCATGCTGTTTCCAGCTTAGAGAAAGAATGTGGATTTGCCCTTATTCATCGAAGTCGAACAGGTGTGACATTAACGAGCGAGGGACAAACAATGCTTCGGGCTATGCGAAATGTTCTTGATGCGGACGAATTATTACAACAAGAAGCGGCCCATATTCTTGGTGTAACCAGAGGGAAATTGCGAATAGGTGTTATTTCTAGTATTTCTTCCAACTGGATGCCAGAAATTATCCGTATTATGGACAATCAGTTTCCAGGTATACAAGTAGAGTTACGTGAAGGGGACTATTATGAAATTGAACAGTGGCTACAAAGTGGGGAAGTTGATGCTGGTTTTCTTAATGGTCAAAAATCGGAGCAATTTCAATTTATCGAATTGGTCCAAGACCCTCTTTTATGTATAGTTTCTGATCAAAGCTCTCTCTATAATCGTTCAGAAATTGATATTACTGAACTAGAAGACATGCCTTTTATAATGACATCGTATCGAGGAACTAATGATGTAAAAGTAATTTTAGAGCAGTACCATGTTAAACCGAATATTCGATTTGAGCTATCGGAGGAGGTTGGGATTATTTCGATGATTTCACACCATTTAGGCATTACTATTTTACCTCGATTAGTGATTAACCGATTACCGTCCTCATTAAGGGCTATCCCACTAAAGCAAGGTGGTTATCGTACGATAGGTCTAGCCATGAAACATCAAGCCTCACCGGTAACGAAAAAGTTTGCGGAAATTTTAAGTGTGTGGCTAAAAGAACAAAATAAGAAATAGGTTATTTAAGCTTTTTACGTTAAAATAGAACATGTAGATTGCTTATTAATTTGTTATTTTTCAAAAATGATAGTTTGAAAAGAAAAGGTGAGTGTGAGTGGGGACATTACAAGGAAAAACCGTACTCATTACAAGTGGGGGAACACTTGAAAAATGGGATCGTGTGCGAGGGCATACGAATTTATCGAAGGGGTCAATGGGCTGTTATTTGGCTGAAGCAGCTCTAGCCGCAGGTGCAGACGTCATCTATATGCATGGCTATTTTGCACAATTACCGATTAATCAAGATAAAATGCGTACAGTACGCTTTGAAGGTATTGAAGATTTAAGTGACAAGGTTCGTCATGCCGTACAAAATGAACAAGTAGACATCGTTATTATGGCAGCTGCAGGCTCTGATTGGGTCATTGATAAAGTATACGATCAATCGGGGAATTTAATGGAAGGTGCAGGGAAGATGCCGTCTGACGAGCCCCCTGTTATTCACTTTAAAAAAGCACCAAAAGTGTTAGGGCAAATAAAGGGTTGGCAGCCAAATGTCACTTTAGTAGGATTTAAGCTAGAGGCAACGGACGATGAGGAGTTTTTACTGTCCCGTGCACGTCTTCGTATGGAAACAGCCAATGCACAGTTGATGGTTGCCAATAGTTCACAATCTTTATATGGCGGACAAGAGCCACATTGGATTGTACCTGCACAAGGACAACCTATCAAAGTCATTGGTAAACAAGAAACGGCAAAAGTGTTAATGGAATACTTACAAAACGAATAAAGAGCAGCTGTGTAGAATATATAATTCTGCACAGCTTTTTTATGTTTTGAACATTCATACTAATGTTTTCAAGATCTTAAGATTGGATTTTAAGAAAATTTAGAGCAATAAAAATGTACTTTTCTCTCTATTGCATAGTATTCAGCTAGGTTTTATAATATTTGTATTGACAATAGGTTTTCTGAATTATAGAATTATTTCCAAGAAACGTAAACTCTTATCGCGAGAGGTCTGGAGGAATGAGGCATAATGAAGTCTCGGCAACTGAGTTAATCGGTGCCAACTCCAGCAAAGTTATCTGAGAGATAAGGGGAGGCATCAAATCGTCTTGATGCGTGGATCTCTTTTATACACAAAAGTATGAAAAAAAGAAGGGGTGTATCGTATGTCTCAACTGTCTAAGATTGATGATAAGAAATTAGAAGTTATTGCGAAGGCTATTCAAAATTTAGAATTTGGTGAAGTGCAAATTACAATTCAAGATGGAGTTATTGTCCAAATTAATCGACTGGAAAAACAAAGATTTCCTCAAAAAAAGTAAAGCTTTAAAAGAAGCATAGAAATTAACTCGGGACCAAATTTTAAGCTTATTGTCGCCACATAGTGTCCTGAGTTAATGTGCAACATTCATGTACTTGATTCATGTTCCAATATTGTACGCATGTGCAGATTGTTCGTAATGCAAAATATTATTAACGTACAAACAAAAAAAGTAGGCATCTCAAAATAAAATTTGAAATACCTACTTTTTTATTATTCGTAAAAACTCGTTGGGATTTGACCAATATGCCTACGATGATAAAGCAATGGCTCCTTCTGCGCATTATCAATTTCTAAAATATGACCAATGAAAATCGTATGGTCTCCTGCATCGATTTTTTTATATGTTTCGCATTGCAGCGTAGCTAAAGTATCATGTAATATTGGCAAACCATGTAAAGAATTAGACCATTTTACTTGCGCAAATCGGTCAGGGATTTTGCTTGAAAATACCGTACATAATTGTGTTTGATCGTTCGCTAAAATATTTACCGCAAATTTGTCCGTATTACTAAAAAGTGGATGCAGCTGCGATTTTTTGTCCAATGACCATAGGATAAGGAGCGGATCTATGGAAACAGATGCAAAGGAATTGACCGTTAAGCCAATCGGTTCATTCACATCATTGTAAGCTGTGACAACTGTGACACCTGTTGGATAATTACCTAAAGCCTGTTTAAAAGCAGTTACTTTGTCCGTCATACAATCACCTCTTATTATTTTATGGAGAATACGGGTTGTTTGTTCTTGTAGCATTTTTTCTGGTGCTATTATGGATAGCCTACAAAATAATCCAGCAACTGTAAAGCGTATATTATTCAGTTGTTATAATATAAAAATTTCTAAAAAGAGAAAGAAATCTTAAATATGGGTATTTGATATAGTTTTTTAAAGAGATACATATTTTATTTATTGACTATATTAATGACATATGATAAAATTTCCGCAAGAATTTACAATTATAATTTTCTGAAAATTTTAATTGTATATACTTCATAAAAAATGCTTGATTTATTGATTCTTCGGCTATTGAATGAGTTAAGTATTTTCAAATCACTTATAGCCAAGCAATCATTGTTTCAAACCACTTCTATCAGCATCTACTAATATTCTTGAAGCAATAAAAGTATTTGCCGATAATAGTTCCTTTATAGAAGGGAATTTAATAGCATATGTATTTAAGGATTTCTTATTAACCCCTATCTTATTGTATTTATTTATATTTATAAATATTTTAGTTTTGAATATGCCTAAAGCCTTGGGTTGAAGGTTGCTAGTATTCCATCAAGATCGTTAAGAAATAAATGGTATACCAATTCTATGATATTGCCTAATTATAAAAAAAGGTAATTACATAATAGCTATTTGTATAATATTTTTATTAAATATTCATATCAACAAAGGAGGAATTTAAAATGAAAAAATTCTTTTTTGTATTTTTATCGTTTATTCTCTTGTTTTCAGTTGTTACTCCAGGTTTTGCACAAGCAACTGAAGTTGATAATTTAAATTGGGTAGATATTGAAGAAGAAGAAAATTCAATATCTATATTTGAAGCACCAGAAATATTCGATAGTCTAGAAGAAATAGATTGGGATAATGTAGAAGTTTCATTGATAGAAGAAGAAGTAGAATGGCACAATATCCCTATAGAAGTAAATGAAGAAATTTTATCTAATGGAAATAAACCTCGATTTTTGCCACTCGTGGCAAGGCTTGTATTAAGTGGAGGGAAATATGTAATTAGATGGGGTTCTAAGGTGTTTAAAAAAGCACCTAAATCTAAAGTTTCAAATGCTTTGACTAATTTTGAAACTGCAACGTTTAGAGCAGGAAGTCATACTTTTAGATTAACTAAACCAGATATGGAACATATGTTAACTCGACATCACCCGAAATATTGGGATGGGTCAATAAGGGGAAATCAATCGTTTTATAATCCAAATTTAAGTGTAGATGATGTAAAAAGTATTGCTTTAAATATAGCTAAACAAAATAATACGATATTAGCCAAAAAAGGAACAAATGGTATGTTCAGAGTAGAGGGACAAGTAGATGGTGTTAAATACGTACTAGGGATTAAAGATGGGCATATTAGACAACTATATCCAAAAAACTAATGTGAGGTGAATATATGATGGAAGTAGTAACAATTAATGAATTTGTTGTAAAAAGAATTATCGACGATTTGGAAGATGCAGTCAACAATCCTGATAAATATACGATAAGCATAAACGATAATTGGGATGAATTTGTTTCTTTTATCAATAACACTCAAAATAAATATATAGAAGAAGACGGTCTTCTTAGGCTTGATGGTGGGTTATCGATTAAATGCTATAATAAAGAAATTTTAGGTGTTCGATATTGGGACTATCTCCCTGAGCTATGGGGATATATTGTCAATGTGATTGAAGATTACTTAGAGGACGGCATTGGGAAAAGTTATTTTCCTGATCAACCAGTTAAAATACAATTAAAGCAATTAAAAAATAAAAAAGTACAATTTTTATTTGATAACGACGACCATGTGTTAGAATTTGAACAAAAAATGCTATTAGGTATCTTTTTAAATCGTGCTGAAGTCTTTTTTACTGTTCTTGTAAAAGAACTTGATTTGACTAAATATAGCTACGAAATTGAAAAAATTCAAAAATTAAAAACCCAGATATGAATCAATTTATATTGAGTGCAACTAATCAAAAAGTGTTAGATTGATTGAATCAATCTAACACTTTTTCTATACCGTTGATGTCCGCTGCGGCGGTGTTTTCCGCTCAGCACAGTAAGCCATAACCCTCGCTATTGTGCAGAGTGCCTCCGCCTTTCATTGTGTGCTGTTATGAACAGGAGTCACCAACTTCGCTACCATCTTAGCCAACAACAACAGGCTTTTCAGTGCCTTCGTTGCCTTTGTTTTGTCCACTATTACCTGGAATAATACGTTCTTCAGTTTCTTTATCGAAGAAGTGTACTTTATTCATATCCAATGCCAGTGGCAATACTTGGCCTGGTTTAGCAGTGGCATTGGAATCTACACGTGCAATAAATTGATGACCTTCAATTTGTGAATAGAGCATAATCTCTGCGCCCATTAATTCAGCTACTTCAATTGTTACATCGACTCTTGAACCTGGAGTTGATTCGATAAATGCTTGTTCATCGTGGAAATCTTCAGGACGAATACCCATAATAACTTCTTTATTGTTATAGCCTTGCGCAAGTAAGTCTTTCATTCTTTCTTGTGGCACAGTAATGGACGTATTCCCAATGTGGAATTTGCCATCTGTAAGTGTACCCGTAAAGAAGTTCATAGCAGGGGAGCCGATAAAGCCGCCGACAAATACATTATTCGGTTGCTCATACACTTCTTTTGGTGCACCTACTTGTTGAATAATGCCATCTTTCATAACAACGAGGCGAGTAGCCATTGTCATGGCTTCTGTTTGGTCATGTGTAACGTATATTGTTGTCGTTTGTAAACGTTGATGAAGCTTTGTAATTTCAGCTCGCATTTGTACGCGAAGTTTCGCATCCAAGTTTGATAAAGGCTCATCCATTAAAAAGACTTTTGCATCACGCACGATGGCACGTCCTAATGCAACACGTTGACGTTGACCACCTGAAAGTGCTTTCGGTTTACGATTTAAGTATTCTTCCAGCCCTAAGATACGCGCTGCCTCGTTCACGCGGCGATTAATTTCATCTTTCGGTAATTTGCGCAACTTTAAGCCAAATGCCATATTTTCAAATACGCTCATATGTGGGTATAAGGCATAGTTTTGGAATACCATGGCGATATCGCGATCTTTAGGCGCCACATCATTCATTCGCTTTCCATCAATGATTAAATCTCCTTGTGAGATTTCCTCTAGACCAGCAACCATACGTAATGTAGTAGATTTACCACAACCTGAAGGACCTACGAATACAATAAATTCCTTATCTTCAATATCAAGATTGAAATCCTTTACTGCTGTGACATTTTTGTCATAGATCTTAAAAATATGTTGTAATTTTAATTCAGCCAATTTCGCCATCTCCCTTATGTAAGTGTTTTTTTAGAGTATAAGAGAAAAATATGTAAAATGTATACGTATACATTACACAAAACATGTTTGGGCACATTGTACAACTATTGATAATTTTCTGATTTCAACAGTATCATTGCAAGAGAAACAAAAGTAGCGTTTGCAAAGGACCGAATATCTATACCAGTGTTTTCAATAAATTTGTCCAATCGATATTGCAGGCTATTGCGATGGATATAGAGCTTTTTTGCAGTTAAAGAAGCATTTAAATTACATTGCAAAAAAACTTGAATAGTATGAAGCATTTCTTGCCCTTCAATACTTTCTACAAAAAGATCGGACAGTATATCTTTTTTTACGAACGATGGTGAATGAATCATCAATAATGGAAAAGCTTCGTAAAATGTAATCGTCTTTTTACGATTTGCATAACGATGAATTGTGTTAAAGCATTGGAATTCATGGTCAAATTTTTCTTTCAATAAATAATTTGCTTGATGTAGTTGACCGATATAACTATAAATTTCAACAAAAAAATCACTAGTGAATGTGTCACTTAGCTGATTAAAAGACTCTTGATCGAAAACTACTTGTGGCTTTTCATCTATTATCATACCTTGTGTGTCATTGATCATTAAAATGATTGGTTGCTGAAATCCACCAGTAATCGCTTCTTTAAAGTTGTTAAAATCATCAATTGGTTGTTTCAGATAGAAATAAAAAAAGCGTAATGTTTTTACATCTTGTAAAAACGGTACCTCTTTTGCATCATTAAATAAAAAATCATACCACTTCTGCTGAATATTCGAATTATTTTGTTCGATAGTAAGATGCTCAACGGGAAGGAATAAAGTTTTTAATAGATTGTGTTCTGAATTGGAAAGGGCCGTTTTGCTAATCCCAAATTTCCTGCCATCTTCTGTTTGGAACCAATATCGATTATTATCTTGCGCATTATATGTAGTCGTAAAAGCTGTTTGAAAAAGATTTTCTAGTTTTTCAAGCATTTGTTTCTCCTTTTTAGACTGATTGTAAACAATTTTCAGCCTTACTGTAAAATAATATCGCCAATCATTATTTAATTGTTTTGACGAGAAGCGCTACATAACAGCTGTATTATGTTATTTAAAGTAGCAATTATAAGGTAATTCTTTTTTTATGCATACAAAAGGTGAAATTTTTCTCCAAAAAATAAAAAAATAAAGAAAATTATTTACATTTTATTTTGAATTGTTATAATATTAATTGTAAGCGTTAACAGTTGGTGGTTTAGATTAAGGTCATGCATTGCTTACGAAGTACAGTAATTTTTTCGTGATGTTATGTCACATAAGGTTTTATTAAAATTAATTAGGTGGTGTTCAAAGTTGAATTTAGAAAAATATAAAGGTATCATTCCTGCTTTTTATGCTTGTTATGATGATCAAGGAGAAATATCTGAGAACCGCACAAAAGAACTTTGCGACTATTTATTCAACAAAGGCGTTAAAGGGCTTTATGTTGGTGGCAGTTCAGGGGAATGTATTTATCACAACCTTGAAGAAAGAAAAGCAACACTAAAATATGTGGCAGAACATGTAAAAGGGAAGCTCACGTTAATTGCTCATGTTGGGGCACCATCGACAAGGGATAGTGTGATTTTAGCAAAATATGCTGAGGAGTTAGGCTATGATGCTGTCTCTGCTATTCCACCTATTTACTTTAAGTTTTCAGAAAGTTCAGTTTATAAATACTGGACTGAAATTATGGATGCAACGAATATGCCATTTATTATTTACAATATCCCGCAAACAACAGGGTTTGATCTTTCAATTAATCTATTTAAGAAATTATTAGAAAATAAGAAAGTGATAGGCGTAAAAAATTCTTCGATGCCAGTTATGGATATTGAAAGATTTAAGTCTACTGCAGGTGAAGATTTTATTGTATTTAATGGACCTGATGAACAATATGTTTCAGGCAGAGTAATTGGTGCAGATAGTGGGATTGGTGGAACATATGGCGCGATGCCGGAACTTTTTATCAAGGCAGAGGAATTTGTATCAAATGGGGATTTCGCAAATGCGAGAAAAATTCAGCATGATATTAATGATATTATCGTTGCTTTATGTTCATTAAATGGTTCCATGTATTCGACGATTAAAGAAGTTTTAAAATTAAATGGGGTTACAATTGGCAGTGTCAGAGGCCCATTAGAGCCAGTATCTGGTGAGGATTTAAATAAAGTAGCAGGCATTAAGGCGTTAATCGATCAAACAATATTAAAGTACAAAGAGTAGCTAATAAGAGATTCAAAGTTTTGAATTTCTCAAAGGAATGCGGGTATTGTTGCGCATTAGGAGGGAGGACACAAGCCTATTACATGGCTTGTCTTTCATAAAGGTAATTTTAATTTGTAAATTAAATTATTAAGGGGGAGTAGTTTATGTTTAAAAGGCGTTATCTAACAACCGCAATAGCAATTTTGTTTGTACTCTCAGTGCTAGCAGGTTGTACAAGTAATTCTACAGATAGTTCTAAATCTAGTTCTTCTGATGAGGTAGAACTAAAAGTTTGGTTAACTCCACAGTGGAAAGGTGTTTTGGATTCTTCTGAAGATGGAGCAGATTATGATAGCTTTTTCAAACATGCAGGGGAGCGATTTGCTGCTGAGTATAAGGACCACAAAGTAAAGGTTAATGTAGAAGTTATTGCAGGTGATCAACGTGATGAGCTATTAAACGTAAGTCTTAATGGTGGAACACCTCCAGATGTATTTTTTGAAAGTGTGTTTGCAATGGGCGACTATGCTCATAGAGGTGCTTTAGAACCGTTAAATGATATCGTTGATGATGAATCGAAAAAAGATATTGCACAAGGTTATTGGGATAGCGTGACATTTGGTGATGATGTGTACTTCTTCCCATTCTCACATAACCCAGGTACTTTAACTTACAACGCAGATATGTTTAAAGCTGCTGGACTAGATGAGTATATTGGTGGAGAGCATGAAATCAAAACTTGGACTCTAGCTGACTATGAAAAAATTCTAAACAAGTTAAAAACAGATTTACCGAAAGATAAATATTCAAATGCGTATCCAATGGGATTATACGCGCTAAATAATCAAGGTGATACTTGGAATCTTGCTTATTTAAGAATGTTTGGCAATAAGTTCTTTGATAACAATGGAAATTTAATCATTGATGACGCAAGTGGTGTGAAAGCTGCAAATTGGTTAAAGAAAATTTATGATGAGGGCTTAACAAACCCAGGTGCAGAATCCGTTTCTTCAAACGATGTGAACGCGATGTTCCAAAATCAACAGCTTGCAATTAGTTTTACAAACGCAATTTTATTCAATAATGCAATGGCTGATATGGAAAGTGGAAAAGCGCCTAAGTTTGATATAAGACTGGCTAATATTCCTTCTGAGAGCGGGGACCCATTAACATTTACTTATGTAACAGGTGCAGCCGTTTTTGATACAAAAGACGAAACAAGAATTAAAATTAGTAAGGATTTCGTGAAATTTATTTCTACAGATCCTGAACTTGTGAAGGCATCTAAAAATGGCGTACCAGTTAGAACAACTGTTGCTGATGAGTTTAAATCAGAAAAACCTTACTTTGAGGCGTATTCTGCTAATGATCCGTACATGTTTAATTTCACTGGAAATGTACCTGGATACAGCCAATTAAGACAAGTTTTATATCCAGAATTACAAGCTTTATATACTGGTGGTAAAACGGCAGATGAGGCTGTGAAAAATTACCAAACGAATGGTAATAAAGTTATAGAGGAATCGAAAGTAGACTCTGTAATTTATAATAAATAGCTCTGCGCGTATATAACTTTACAACAATTTAAGCCCCTTTATTTTGGGGCTTAAATTGTAGAAAGGTAAATGATACCGATGAAAATCAATAAAAAATCTTTTAAAGAAAATATGACAGGATACTTGTTTATTGGACCTCAAATATTACTTTTTTTAGTATTTTTAGTTTACCCTATCATTGAAGGGATTCGTTTAAGTTTATTTAAGATTAACTATCAGAATGAAATATTTGTTGGGTTTGAAAACTATCGAAAATTATTTAGTGATCCTGTTTTCGTGCAATCTACAATCAACACCATTATTTTTGTTGTTTTCATTGTGGCATTAACAGTAATTTTCGCTCTGTTTGTTGCCTCTACTGTTTTTGATAAAAATGCAAAATATGTGTCCTTCATACAAGGAGCATATTATATTCCGGTCATGGTTTCGATGGTTGTTATGAGTATGATTTGGAGTTTTTTGCTAAATCCAGCAAATGGACTTATACCATTTTTAGCGAGAAAAATGGAAACCTCAGTCAATTTTTTAGGGGATACACATTGGGTACTGCCTGTAATTATTTTCGTAACCTTTGCGACAAATGTAGGGCAGGCAATCATTCTTTACATTGCCTCAATGATTGGAGTGCAAAAGGAACTTTTTGAAGCAGCAGAAGTCGATGGTGCAAGCCGAATGAAAATAATATTTAAGATTATTATCCCAATGGTAAAACCAACAACGATTTACATTATTATTATGAACATTATTGCTGTACTCAAAATATTTGTCGTAATACAGCTATTAACAGGTGGGGGTCCAAACAACGCCTCTACGACACTTATGTATTACTTATATAATAATGCATTTAAGTATAATCAGCTTGGTATTGCTTCTGCAGTAGGTGTAATTATGTTCCTCATAACATTAGTGTTATCTACTCCACAGCTAAGAGCTATGTTTAAGAAGGATTAGAGGTGAATGAGTATGTTAAGAAATAAGAACAAGAGGAAAAGAGAAAAAATAGAAATTATAACAAACTGCATTGTTATATTTTTCGCTGTTTTAAGTCTTTTCCCATTATATTGGCTTGTGACGAGTTCTTTAAAGAACAGTGCTGATGTTGTGAAGATGCCACCAGATTGGTTTCCTAAAAGCTTAAACTTTAGTAACTATGTGGATGTGTTTAATAATCAGCCTGCTCTAACGTGGACGTATAATAGTTTATTTGTAGCGCTGATGTCTACATTTGCATTAATTGTTGTTAGTTCCCTTGCAGCTTATGCATTTTCACAGCTGAAATTTAAAGGGAAAAATGTTATTTTCATTATTTTTATTTCAAGTTTAATGATTCCAAAAGAAGTTATGATTGTTCCACTGTTTAGAATTATTCAAGACTTAAATATGGTAAATACGTTAAGTGGTATGATTTGGCCTAATGTAGCAACAGCATTTGGCGTTTTTTTACTAAAAGGATTTTTTGATACAATTCCTGATTCTTTAAGAGAAGCCGCAAAAATCGATGGTGCCAGCGAATTTCGTATATTTTATAAAATCATGCTGCCACTAGTTAAACCGGGTATTGGTGCGTTATTTATTCTTAATTTTGTTCAGGTTTGGAATGATTACTTATGGCAACTCGTTGTAGGCCAAGATGTTAACTCAAAAACACTAATGGTAGGTATTGCAACCTTAATGCAAGACTTAAATCCAAACTTTGCTTATAAGATGGCGGGTGCTACTGTAGCAGCAATTCCTATGCTACTAATATTTATTTTCTTCCAGAAGTATTTTACAAAAGGAATTACGATTGGGGCAGATAAGTAATATGATTATCCATGGAGATGTATGCAAATGAATAAAAAACAGAAAGTTTTTGAAAATATTAAAAGACAACTGATTGTTTCATGTCAGGCACTTCCAGAAGAACCTCTACACAGCTCTTTTATTATGGGGAAAATGGCTTATGCAGCGATGCTTGGAGGGGCTAAGGGAATTAGAGCAAATAGTATTGAAGATATTAGAGAAATAAAGAGTATGGTTGACCTACCCATTATTGGCATTATTAAAAAGTCATCTGACGAATCGGATGTGTGTATTACACCGACTGCTAAAGAGGTCGAATTGCTTTACAAGGAGGGGGTAGATATTATCGCTCTTGATGCCACAAAAAGACTTAGACCTGACGGCACTACAATAAGTGAAATATTCCCTGAAATTAGACAGAAGTATAAAGATCAGATTTTTATGGCGGATTGCTCTACTTATGAAGAGGCTAAAGAGGCGTATGAATTAGGGTTTGATTGCTTAGGTACAACATTGAGCGGTTATACAGAATATACAAATGATAAAAAATTACCCGATTTAGAGTTGATTAAAAGACTAATCCAAAGTTTCCCTATTCCTGTCATTGCTGAAGGCGGCATTTGGACTCCCGACGAACTAAAGCGCGTTTTTGATCTTGGCGTTCATACAGCAGTTGTTGGTACTGCTATTACAAGACCGATGGAAATTACTAAAAGATTTGTTAGTGCGATTCAATCAGTATAAAGTAAATTAGATAGTCAGGCTAAAGGGATGATTGAAGTGAAGATATTAGCAGCTGATATTGGCGGTACATCGATAAAAGTTGGCATGTCTGATGAAAATGGGCAAATAGAAGTATTTAAAGAATATGATACAGAAAGTAAAAAAGGTGGAAAGTATTTAGTTGAAAAACTAATTAAGATAATAAATGAGTATCAGGGCTTTCATGCAATAGGTATTAGCTCAGCAGGACAGGTAAATAGTACAGATGGATCTATAATTTATGCTAATGATAATATTCCAAATTATACTGGTACTCAACTAAAGGCTATCCTTGAAAAACAATTTAAAGTTCCTGTTAAAGTTGAAAATGATGTCAACGCAGCTGCATTAGGAGAAAAGTATTTTGGTGCTGCAAAGAACTATAAAGATTTTCTTTGTATAACATATGGTACGGGTATTGGGGGTGCCATAATAATAGACTCTAAAATATATAAAGGTCATAATGGATTGGCAGCAGAATTTGGGCATGTTATTACCCATCCATTCGGTGAAAATTGTAACTGTGGTAAGAATGGATGCTATGAATCGTATGCATCTACAACCTCTTTAATAAAAAGAGCACAGGAAGTAAACGCTGACTTTATAAATGGTAGAGTCATTTTCGAAAGAATGCTTCAAGGAGATAAAAGTTTAGAAAAAGTTCTTCAGGATTGGATTTTAGAAGTAGCATTTGGGTTAGCTTCCTTCATTCACATTTTTAATCCACAAGCGATTATTATAGGTGGTGGTGTAATGGAGCAAGAAAATCTCGTCAACAATATAGCGGATAAAGTTAAATTGTTAACGATGGAGAGTTTCTCGGATGTAAAAATCATGAAAGCCTCACTTGGAAATAAAGCTGGCATTCTTGGCGCAGTATCACTTCATTTAAGAGGCGATTAATAGAAGGAGTACTATTATGGGAAATCAAGATATATTTTCACTTATTCATTCGAGATACAACTCATTTACTAACACGGAAAAAAAGGTAGCAGATTATATTCTCGAAAATATAAAAGATGTCATTTACATGTCAATTACTGATTTAGCTGACGAATGTAACGTAGGCGAGTCAAGCGTGTTTCGATTCTGTAAAACGATGGATCTTAAAGGGTATCAAGAGTTTAAAATTATGCTTGCACATAGCATTACGCTAGATAATGAAACCCCGCAACTTTCCAGTGCGATTACGATGCAGGATACGATTGCAGAATTATCGTCAAAGGTTTTATCGTCCAATGTTCATGCGCTGACTGAAACCTATAATCTACTATCGGAAAGCGATATTGCGCACGCTGTCGAGTGCATGATAAATGCTCAAAGAATACACTTTTTCGGCGTAGGTTCTTCCTTAATGACAGCAATGGAAGCAAAAAATAAATTTATGAGAATTACCAATAAAACTGAGTGCTCAGTGGATTCTCATCTTCAAATTATGTCTGCTGCTTTAATGAGTGAGCAAGATGTAGCTGTTCTAATATCCTATTCAGGTTCAACGAAAGATACGATTGAAGTAGCAAAAGTAGCAAAAGAAAGAGGCGCAAAAATTATTTCGATAACGAGATTTGCAAAATCTCCTTTGACAAGTTTCGCAGATATTACACTGCTTTGTGGTGCAAATGAAGGCCCACTTCAAGGGGGCAGTTTATCTGCAAAAATATCACAGCTTTATCTTTTAGATTTACTTTATCTTGAATACTTCAAAAAAACGAACAAAGAATCTGTTCATAACAAAGAACTAACTGCTCAAGCAGTTATTGAAAAGATGTTTTAGAGGGAGACTTGAGGTTGCTGAAAGCTCGTAATATGTGGAATGGCTAAGCTAAATGAATTGAGAGGTAAGATAGAATGGATCAATCAATTGTTTTAATCAATGCAAAAATTTATGCAGAAAATCAGATTATTTCCGATGGATTTATTAAAATTGATGGAATGAAAATTCAAGAAACAGGCTGGATGACCAACTATAAAGCAGATGATCAATTCTATGTTATCGACTTACAAGGACAATCAGTAATACCTGGCATGATTGATATTCACACGCACGGGACGTCTGGGGCTGATGTAATGGATGCAGAAATCGCATCTTTTGCAACAATTGTCCGAGCATTACCACAGGAAGGTACTACAAGCTTTCTAGCAACTACTATGACCCAATCTGATGAGAATATTTCAAAAGCATTGAAAAATGCAGCGAGCTTTATAAAAAGTTATCAAAAACCAGGACAGTCTGAGGTGCTTGGCGTTCATCTTGAAGGGCCCTTTGTTAATCCTAGCATGGCAGGAGCACAACCAGTTGATTTTATCATCCAGCCGGAAATCCCACTTTTTGAAAAGTGGCAAGAACTTGCTGAAGGAACAATTAAACTGGTTACGTTGGCTCCTGAGCAAAAGGGCGGATTGGAATTCATTCGCTATCTTAAAGAAAATGAAATTGTCATTTCAATTGGTCATTCTGATGCGACATTTGCAGATGTAAAAAAGGCAATAGGGGCTGGCGCTACGCAAGTTACTCATTTGTTTAATCAGATGAAAGGATTGCATCATCGAGAGCCTGGTGTTGTGGGCGCTGCTTTGCTTCTTGAAGAATTATATGCAGAGTTAATTGTTGATGGCATTCATGTATGTCCAGCAATGATTCAGTTAGCTTATCAAAACAAAAAAAGCGAAAAACTAATTTTAAT
Organism: Lysinibacillus sp. NPDC097162; assembly: GCF_044762185.1. Taxonomy (NCBI): domain Bacteria; kingdom Bacillati; phylum Bacillota; class Bacilli; order Caryophanales; family Bacillaceae; genus Lysinibacillus; species Lysinibacillus sp. NPDC097162. The sequence continues at coordinate 944,887 of NZ_JBIWDT010000001.1, forward strand.
TACAGATTCCATGCGGGCAAAATGCTTAAAAAATGGCAACTACGATTTAGGCGGTCAAAAGGTCATTGTGAAAGATGGAATGGCTGTATTAGAGAATGGCACATTAGCAGGCAGTGTTTTAAAACTAAGTGATGCGCTAAAAAAAATGCTGAAATATTGTGATGACTGTACGCTCGAGGATGTTATTAAAATGACATCAACGAATCCTGCAAAACAGTTAAATTTAAGTGATCGAAAAGGAATTATTAAAGCTGGCATGGATGCAGATTTAGTTGTGTTAAACAATGATTATGATGTGCAGATGACATTTTGCCGAGGGATTTTATCTTATCAAAAAGAAAGCCTGATGGAGGACTAGCATTATTTATCATCTAATCGTTTTTAGCTATGAGCTTTAAAAGCTAGAGATAAATAATTGTATTGTAAATCTCTTTGTTAATATACCCTAGCAGACTATATATAGGGGAATAGACAAAGGGAACGATTAACAAAGAACGCGAAAACTTTCTTGAAACTAGTCATTTAATAGTTTTGAAAATTGGCGCGTTCTTAAACGAATTATTGATAAACTTGCTTTTGCGACTTCCAGCGCAGACTATATACCACTAAGGTTGTCAATTCTACCTCATTTCTCTTTTAGTTTTCCTTTAAAAAACAAAGTAAAGATTTTTTTAACAATTAAATATTCGGAATATTAAGAATTTCAATAAGGTGATCTAGAAATAAATGCAATCCCCAAAGGAGGTGATTGGAGATATTTTGTCATTATCTATAAAAAGAAATTTGATGTAATTTCCATATTAGGAGGAGGAGAAATTATGAAAAAATTTTTGGTAGCAGCTATGACATCAATGTTGGTTTTGGGCGTAGGTATTGGAAGTAAAGTAGAAGCTTCTAAAGGCGGAGATTCAGTGGAAAGAATAACATGGGAACATGCAGGAGAACTTGAGGCACAAAAAGGATTTGAAAAGAATATTGGGACAGCTGGCGTGTTATCTGGCTCATATAAAGATTATTTAATTGTAGGAGGCGGCGCGAATTTCCCTTATGATACAGTACTAAATGGAGGCGCAAAGCAACATTACTCAGATATATATGTTTATAAAAAAGAGAAAGATCAATTAACATTGGTGGAACATACGAATCTTAACCATGAAATTGGCTATGGATCTTCCGTAACGACAGAAAAAGGAATCTATTATATTGGTGGCAGTCCTGACAAAGAATATGCAGACGATATTACTTTACTAACGATTGATAAAAATAAAAAATTGAAAGTAGAAAAAGTAGGAGATCTTCCATTTACTATTAGTGATGGAATAGCTGCTGAGAAAGATGGGAAATTGTATATTGGGCTAGGTAAGCAAAATGCAAAAGAAAGCAATAAGTTATACGAGTACGATCTAAAAACATCCAAAACTAGAGAGCTAGCTTCAATACCAGGAGAAAGTGTTAGAAATCAAAGCGTAGCTCAAATATTAGATGGAAATCTCTATGTATTTAGTGGTGGAGGATCGATTGCTTATACAGATGGCTACAAATACAATATCGAGAAAAACCAATGGTCAAAAGTTTCTTCTGTAAAAGTAAATGGGAAAGAAATTTCTTTACTTGGCGCAAATTCGGTCAAATTAAATAAAAATGAAATGTTGGTGATCGGCGGCTTTAATAAAGCAGTATATGATAATGCTGTTAAAAATTTAGGATCATTAAAAGATGAAGAATTATTGGCATTTAGAACAAAATACTTTACTGCTGATCCTTATGAGTTTAATTGGAATAAAGATGTACTAATCTATAATGCGCAAAAGGATACTTGGCGCTCTGTAGGAAAAGTTCCATTTGATGCACCTTGTGGAGAGGGCTTAGTGTTAATGGATAAAAATATTTACTCTATTAATGGAGAAATTAAACCAGGCGTAAGAACGAACGCAATTTATGCAGGAACATTACTTACAAATTAAGGACATGATGCTATTTTAGCAAGAATAACTTGTCTATGTGGTGGGAAAGCACGATATGTAAGCCGCAATAAACCGCACATTAGTGAGGGTTGCGGCTTACGTTGTGCTCGCGGAAAGCGTCCGCACGTAGCGGAAATTAAACGAATTGTATGATTCACTCCCCGAGTTCCTTCATTTTATTATCTATATATATCTTCAATGATTTCACCTTCTACAAATGAAGGTATTTCTAACCCTAGTAAATCGTAAATCGTCGGTGCTATATCTAAATTAGATGTGGTTTTAATTTCTTTCCCTTTTGAAAATTCTGCTCCAGTCGCGATAAAAATAGGTCTAAGCATGCTTCTGTTTGCATCTCCTCCATGTGTCCCTAATTCAATCGGAGGCGTTATATTTTCTTCAATGTCGCTACCAATAACATAACCAGGTGCACCAATTAATACGACATCGCCTGCATTTTGATGTTCCAAAAGCGTTATATTTTCATTTTTCAATACACTTTCATAAGGATGGACTCTTGGTTCTAACAGATGGCTCCAAATATTTTTGACATGCTGTTGAACAGTAGCGAACGAATAATTGTCCGTTTGTATGGCAGACTTCATTTTTTTCATTTCATATCGAATCATTGCTCCTTTGTTATATGTGACTTCGACCTCTTTAAAAGCTTGGATGATTTGGTCACGGACATGATTATATTCTTCTTGAGGGACAATTCCGCCTTTTTCACGGTTTTGCAGGTTAATGTATACATTTGCTGCTGATCCACTTGGAATGGCGTATGCTTTTGATTGTGCATAATTAATTTTATTTTTATCGTGTGGATCGACCACTAATAACCCTGCATCTTGCAGTACTTTGTTAGGCGAAAGAGTAGAATGGGCAGGTTCCATTCCGTGATCTGAGACGACAAATAAATAATCATTGTCTTTTAGGGAATTTAATGTTTCACCAACTACTTCGTCTGCTAATTGGTACGCCCACTCGATATAGCTCATATATTTTTTTGACTTTTCATCTGAATAGTCTGGCTGACGAGGGTCTATTAATAAATACTTATGTTGTTCATGATCAATATGCGGTGTATAAAACATGAGCAAATCAGGATTATATTGCTGTTTTACATAAAGCGAAACTTTTGTGACCCACATGATATGTCGTTTACTAATCTCTTCATATTCCTTTCTCGTAATCCATCCTTTCTCAAGGGCACTATCATCATCTTGTGCTGGATAAAATCCAAATTCCTTCTCAATATCTTCGGCAAATCCTTTAGGACCACTAATTCGACTAGAAGTTACAGCTGTACGGTATAACTTTACAGGACTGCTAAGATCTTCGTTTTCTACTCTCATTTTGAACCAAAAACCCGCAGATTGATGATCTTTTATTTGGATTGGAAGTGACTCCCATATGTTTCCTTTTACAATAGCGTCCTCCGAATCTACTTTTTTATCTTCAGATAATATAAACGTGTCATAGTTTTCAGTTTGATCATCCGTTGAGTCAATCGCCAAAATGTGGAGGAGACGATCTTTTTCATTTTTCATTTTAATGGAGAATTTCGCTTCCTTTAAAGAACTGAAGCTTTTAGGGGATTGAACCCATTCAGTAGTTTTCTTAAAGGTTAACGATTCCAACTTACTTGGAGACCAAGTTTCTCCAAAATATATTGAATAATCGCCTTGTTTATCCACTTTGGGATTAGCACCAGGAAAAGCGATGGTGGCCGTTGTTTTCCCTTGTTTTCGAGCTTCTACCCATAAAGGAGGTACTTCGATTTCTGCCTGAAAACCGCTTTCTTCATTATCTAAAGCTGTGTTTGGTTCATGAAAATGATTACTTACGATGCCAGTTTGTTTCGGTGTAGCCCCTGTTGCAATTGCTGCATGGGAAGGCGCAGTAAGAGAAGGGGTAATCGTAATAGGCTTTTCCGCAGTTACGCCATTTTCTAGCAGCTGCTTGATATGAGGTAGTTTATTCTCTTGCACATATTTTTTAGTATAGTCATTTTTCATTCCGTCAAACGAGATAAGGATGACCTTTCGATCCATTTCGTGATTTTCCTTTGCCTCTACTTCCTTCATCATGGTAAATAGGCAAAAATTAAGGATAATTAGGCCTACATACAAAAATTTTTTCATTTTCTTATCCTTTCTGACCGCTAGCTCTTCTTAAAAAAATTGGTTTGTCCAAAAAAGGCACAATAACAAAAAACAAAATGAAGCATGTCTGTTATATCAATATTTTTGACTATGAAAAGGAGCATCTAAAAGTCAGAAAATTGACTACAGAAATCGCTCCTTATAAACTCTAGCTGATTTTGTTTAATTCATTTATTAATAAATTACCCTTTTTCCTATGTATGAAACTTTTCTGTAGTTACGTGCTGCCCCTAAGGAAACGAGGAGGGGGTAAAGATGCGAGGACGTAAATTGTTCGTAGTGTAAAAGACTTACTAAAGTCAAAAGGATAAAAATTAGCAATTCGAAATGTGATGATGTTCATTTTAAAAAGCAGATAATTATAATATATGGACTATTTTGGAACTATTTGAATTTTGGGACGTATTAATAATAATAAATTAAACTTCTAAGAGGCTAAGGAGGAGGTTTTTATGAAAAAATGGTCACCTTATTTATGGAAATTATTTTGGGTTATAGGTTTATTTTTATTAACAATTATCAGTTATGAGATTAAAAATGAAATTAAAGTTATGTCAGATTCAACATTTAGTATAGCTCCTGTTTTTTGGACTAATTTTATTACTCTCTTTATGTGGGGTGTCTATTTATCACTTCTTTTTATAAAAAAATGGACCATTAATATAAATTTGCCTTTACTTATTTGCGTGTTCACTCCGTGTTTTCTCATTTCAATATTTCTGCCAATCGCTACAATTTTGCCATTAGCTTTACCTATAGGCGGTGTATGGTTTAGTAAAGTCATAAGTTCCTATTTCATTGAAATAGTTGCAGGTTTAACATTCATGCTAAGCATTTTTAATAATTTAAAAAGTGATCGTGAATCAAATAGTTTATGACAATATACATAACGATCTATAGTTGTGATTAATCTCTACTCTTCCAAATATTCAATTAAACATCTTTAATTATTTGAATATTCCTAATTTTAATTTAAACCTAGAAAACTAACAGGTAAAGTATATAATGAAAGGACAAAAAGGGGGAAGAAGAATGACTTTGTATTTTGATCATATCGTTCATCAAGTTCAATCACCGGAAAATATGAAAGTCTTTTTAAATAAACGTCATATCCATACGGTAAATGGTGGTCAGCACACAATGTGGGGAACGTATAACACATTAAGCTATTTTGGGTTAAGCTATATTGAACAAATAGCGGTTTATGATTATGCGCTATTTGAGGAAGCGGCGAAATTACCGTATTCCTTACATTATACTTTTAAACAGGACAATGAGCGCTATGGTTTTTCTAGAATTGCTTTACGCACTACAAAAATAGAAGAAGAGGCACAGCGTTTACGTGCGCTTGGCTTAGAAGTTTATGGACCAGATGCTTGTAGTCGAACACGACCAGATGGATCAGTTGTTGAATGGAAACTATTACATTTCGGGAAACAAGAGCAAGTAATCGATTTTCCATTTTTTATAGAATGGGCTGATGGGGATGAGGAGCGTTACGCACAATTAGAGGCAAGTGGCGCACTAAAAACAACACAAAATATTTCGATGGAGTCAGTACAGTTTTATGTCCAAGATGCGAGGGCAACGGCAAAGATATGGCAAGAAGTATTACAATTATCAGAGCCTGAAGTTCACTCGGAATTTGTTTCATTACATTTGCCTAATATTCGTTTAGATTTTTACGAAGAAGCTGCCGCAACAAAAATGATGCTTGGTCGAAAATGTGAAGGGCCATTCGGTGTTACGTTGAGAGATACAGATCGGACGAAGGAAACTTTAATTTCTCCAGGAGCATTTTATTGGCTTAACCCATAGTTACAAAAAAACAAAGAAGGAGCTGTTCATCAAATGAACAGCTCCTTGTCGCTTATAATTTCACAACATTTGACGCTTGAGGACCACGATTGCCTTCCACTACATCAAATGAAACCTTCTGTCCTTCTTCAAGTGTACGGAAGCCTTCCTCTTGTATGCCCGTAAAATGTACAAATACATCTTCTCCATCATCACATTCAATAAAGCCATAACCTTTTTCGTTATTGAACCACTTTACGATTCCTTGTTGCATAAGCATTCGCCTCCAATGCGCTCGAATGTAAAATACTATCAATTAACACGTGGCATAATTGATAAAAAATGAAAAAATTGCATTTTCTCTTAGAACATACATGAATTGATTACAGTTGTCAATTGATTGTCGAAATATTGCGTAACTAACTGTGTTTTCTTTCTCAATAAAGTCTATAATGGAGTTATATAATATAGAAAGTAGGGTGCCAAATGACAACGAGAAATCATCCTTTATCAGATTTAGAAATCGCTAGTCAAGCGGTTATGAAGCCTATTATAGATATAGCAAAAGCGGCAGGTATTCCAGAAGATGCACTAGAACAATATGGCCGCTACAAGGCAAAAATAGATCCTATAAAAATTACAGCACAGGGCGAGGATGCGAAGGTCGTGTTAGTGACAGCGATAAGTCCAACTCCAGCTGGTGAAGGAAAATCAACAGTAACGGTTGGGTTGGCAGATGCACTCCATCAACTAAAGAAAAATGTAGTAGTCGCATTGCGTGAGCCATCCCTTGGCCCGGTAATGGGTGTAAAAGGAGGCGCGACAGGTGGAGGATATGCTCAAGTTGTACCAATGGAAGATATAAACTTGCATTTCACTGGCGACTTGCATGCCATCACAACAGCTAACAATGCGTTATCAGCCTTTATAGATAATCATATCCACCAAGGTAATGCATTAAACATTGATCCTCGCCGTATCATTTGGAAACGAGTAATGGACTTAAATGACCGTGCTCTAAGAAAAGTGGTTATCGGTCTTGGTGGTCCTGTGCAAGGAATGCCACGTGAGGATGGCTTTGATATTACAGTTGCCTCTGAAATAATGGCCGTATTCTGTTTAGCAACAAGCATAGACGATTTACGTGAGCGCTTAGCAAGCATCGTCATCGGTTATACGTATAATCGTGAGCCGGTATTTGTGCGTGATTTACAAGTAGAAGGCGCACTCACATTACTATTAAAAGATGCATTCAAACCAAACTTAGTGCAAACATTGGAAGGGACACCTGCTATTATTCATGGCGGTCCATTTGCAAACATTGCACACGGCTGTAACTCGATTATGGCAACACAAACAGCACGTAAGCTAGCGGATATCGTTGTAACTGAGGCGGGCTTCGGTTCAGATTTAGGTGCTGAAAAGTTTATGAACATTAAAGCGCGTAAAGCAGGCTTTAAACCAAGTGCCGTAGTGATTGTGGCAACAATTCGTGCATTGAAAATGCATGGCGGTGTAGCAAAAACAGCACTTGTTGGAGAAAACGTGCCTGCGTTGTTACAAGGCATTGAAAACTTAGCAAAACACGTGGAAACGATTCGTACATTCGGTGTTGAACCAATTATCGCATTAAACCGTTTTATTACGGATACAGAAGCGGAACTTGAAGCAGTGCTAAACTGGTGTCAAGAAAATGATGTGCGCATTGCCCGTACAAATGTCTGGGAAGAGGGAGGCAAAGGTGGTTTAGCCCTAGCAGAGCAAGTATTATCAGTCCTAAATGAAGAAAATAACTTCTCTCCTTTATACGATGTAACAGAATCGATTGAAGAAAAAGTTCGTACAATTGTACAAAAGGTCTATGGCGGGAAAGATGTCCAATTTACAGACCAAGCGAAAAAGCAAATCGTGCAAATCGAAAAATTCGGCTGGGACGTTCTGCCGATTTGTATGGCAAAAACGCAATATTCGTTATCTGATCAACCAACGTTACTTGGTCGTCCAGAAGGATTCACAGTAACGATTCGTGAAGTCATTCCAAAGCTTGGTGCAGGCTTCTTAGTTTGTCTAACAGGTGATATTATGACAATGCCTGGTTTACCAAAACAGCCAGCTGCCTTACGTATGGATGTCGATAGTGAAGGACATGCGGTAGGTTTATTCTAAATAATATACAATATTAAAGGCTGCTCCTTTTTAGTCAGAAAGGGCAGCTTTTATATTTTAAAAAAAGATAAAGTAGATATCGTTTATGAATTATCTATCGCCGTACTACTTCTATGTTCTCTGTTTAGGATATGTATTTTATAATTATGTAGTTTAAGGCTCTGGTGTATAACCAGGGTTTTTTTGTTTTTATAACTAATAAAAGTGAATTTATGGAATGTAATATTTGGTTGTTTTTATAAGTAGAAACCTAAAAATGGTAAGAACAAGCGGGTTTTTGCTATAAATTTAATTGTCAAATGAATTTTTATTTATAAAATACATTGAATTTTCTTTTTCTTTTAAATATAATCTTACTTAATTGTTAATCGGAACAGTGTTCCGATTATAGGAACATGGAGGGATGAAGACTTGAAAATTGCAACAGATATCGGCGGTACATTTACTGACCTAGTTTACACAGATGAGATGGGAAATCTTCATTTTGACAAAGGACATACGACTCCAGGTCATTTTGAGGACGGTATTTTAAATGTATTAGGGCGACACGTTACGGAAGATTCATTGATTGAATCATTTATTCATGGTTCAACGGTCATTATTAATACATTGACGGAAAGAAAAGGGGGCGTAGTCGGGCTGATTACAACGAAAGGCTTCCGTGATGTATTAGAGATTGCTCGTGGTAATCGTCCAGACCTATATAATTTTAAATATAAAAAACCAGAACCTTTTGTAGAGCGTTACTTACGACAAGAAATTGATGAGCGCATCGATTTTAAAGGAAATATTATGAAAGCGCTTAATACCGATGAAGTTGGAGCAATTGTTAGGAAATTTAAGGAATTAGGTGTGGAGGCTATTGCTATTTCATTAATCCATGGCTATAAAAACCCAATTCATGAATTACAGCTAAAAGAAGAAATTGAAAAGCTTTGGCCAGAGGTGTACATCACACTTTCAAGCGAAACGATTAAAGAATACCGTGAATATGAAAGAACAAATACTACTGTTTTAAATTCATATGTAAAACCAATTGCACATGCTTATTTAAAAAACCTAAAAGAAAAATTAAGCTCGATTGGTATAACAGATCATTTGAAAATAATGCAATCAAACGGAGGAACGACAAGCTTTGATAAAGCGATGGAATTGCCAATTAATCTAGTTGAATCTGGACCTGTAGCGGGTATGTTTGGTGCTGCAAAACTAGGAGAGCTTTTAAATGAATCGAATATAATTGCATTTGATGTTGGCGGAACGACAGCAAAATGTTCACTCATTACTGAAGGAAAAGTAAATGTTACAACAGATTACTATATTGAAAGAAATGAAAAATTTGCAGGCTATCCGATTAAAACACCTGTTGTAGATATTGTTGAAATCGGAAATGGTGGTGGTTCCATCGCTCGTGTCGATCAATTCGGCTCCTTAAAAGTTGGTCCAGATTCTGCTGGGGCAAATCCAGGACCTGTTGCTTATGGCTTAGGAAATACGCAGCCAACAATTACAGATGCAAATGTCTATTTAGGTAGATTATCATTAGAAAACTTCGATAATCCAGTGTCTATTGACAAAGTGGAGGAAGCACTTACTGATGCAATCGCGAAACCGTTTAATGTGACAGCAGAAGAAGCAGCACAAGGAATTTTAGATATTGCCAATTCTAATATGCTAAATGCTCTAAAGCTCATTTCTATTCGTAAAGGCTATGACCCTGAGGATTTTACAATGGTTGCCTTTGGTGGCGGTGGTCCACTACATGCGATTAATTTAGCTAAAGAACTGGGCATGAAGAAAGTTATTATTCCATATGGCTCATCGGTCTTTTCAGCATTAGGGATGATGATGACAGAATATCGACAAGATTATATTCAAACCAGCTTAATGAATTTTGATGATCATCATTTAACAGCTATTCAAAAAAATATTGATGAGGCTATTGAAAATGCTTATGCGGAAGCACCTTTATCGAAGGAACATTATTATTTCGAGATTAATTATGATTTGCGTTATAAAGGTCAAGAGCATGCAGTTAAATTAAATGCATCAAATATTTCGATTCATGAAAAAGAGCTAGCTCAATTAGCAGAAGCTTTCCATATCAAACATAAACAGGAGTTTGCTTTTGACTTACCAGAGACTTCAATAGAGTTGGTAAATTTACATCTTACGATTTATGGAAAAGATGAAGCGGTCCAGTTTAAGGAGTTAGATTTCTCACATATTGATGCTTCTACATGTATAAAAGCAAAACGAAAGTTATACGTCAAAGAAACAGGCTGGGGTGAGGTTAACGTATACGATCAACAAAAGTTAGTACCTGGCTATGTTATTGCTGGTCCTGCTATTGTGGAAAGTCCTACATCTACAGTTGTGATAAATGACAAGCAATCTATTGAAATAGATAAATATGGCAATCTAATTGTAGAGATGGAGGGGGAATAACACATGAAAAAAGATATTTTTGCTATAGAAATTATTCAAGATTCCTTGCTGGCCATTGGAGATGAGATGTTTGTTGCATTAGCACGCTCATCTATGAGCCCCGTTATCTATGAGGTTTTAGATTATGCCTGCGGTTTAACTGATGCCAAAGGGAATTTAATTAGCCAAGGTAATGGTGTGACAAGTTTTATTGGGATGTTGAGTCCAATGGTTCAACGTGTCATAGAAAAATTTGATAATGGGAGAAAATTAAACGAAGGTGATGTCATCATAATAAATGACCCTTATGTTGGGGGAGGCTCGCATTTATCAGATGTAGGATTAGTTTTACCAATTTTCTACAATGGAGAAATCATTGCTTATTCTGCAAATAAAGCACATTGGACCGAAGTAGGTGGGATGGACCCTGGTTCATTTACAAGTAATTCGAATGAAATCTATCAGGAAGGTCTTCAGTTACCAGGTGTAAAGCTTTATCAAAAGGGGGAGCTTAACGAAGGCATTTATGAAATCATATCTACAAATGTTCGTCTACCAGAGCTCTCTATTGGAGATATGTTTGCACAAGTAGCAGCCTTGAAAACAGGTGAAAAACGGATTTCAGAGCTTTGTCGGAAATTTGGTGCTGAATCGGTGAAGTTGTCCATTCAAAAATTATTGGACAAGGGTGAAAAAATTGTAGAGCTTGAGCTTCAACATCTACCAAAAGGTGAATTTTATGCGGAAGACTTTATTGAAGGCGATCCATTAAAAGGTGGACCTTATCCAATTAAAGTGAAAGTAACAATTAGCGATGAAGAATTTATTTGTGACTTTAGAGGCTCGCACCCTGCTGTGAATGTGCCAGTAAACTGTTCACAATTTGGCTTAATGGCTAGTGTTCGTGTCATGTTCTTAGCATTACTTGGAGATATTGACGTGATTAATGAAGGTGTCTTTACACGCTTAACAATTCTTACAGATGATAATTCAATTGTATCAGCCAAGCGTCCACATCCTGTTTCGATGAACTTTGAGGCACGTATTGGGGCAGCAGACTTAATTTGGAAGGCACTTGCACCTCATTTACCTGAAAGATTATCAGCAGGGCATTTACAGTCTGTTTGTACATTTATTTTAACAGGCAAAAATCCTGAAAATAATGAATCATTCCTAATTGTAGAGCCTTCAGTAGGTGGCTGGGGAGCGTCAAATGATGACGATGGACAAAGTGGGCAATATTGTATGGGAGATGGAGAAACGTATAATCTTCCTGTTGAAATTGCAGAGACAAAATACGGTATTCAAATTGATGAATATAGCTTAAATTGCGATGGTGCGGGTGCAGGGCAATATAGAGGTGGCTTAGGTGTACGCCGAGTTTATACCGTTAATCATGATAGCCAAAAGGTTTCTGTTAACTTAGGTAGACATAAATTTGCACCATTTGGCTTAAATGATGGTGAGGAAGGCTCGCATAACTATCTAATTATTCATAAAAAAGATGGTACAAAGCTGGGACCAGTAGGAGTACTCGCCAATTATGAATTACAGAAAGGCGATCGTATTGAACTTGTCACAGCAACTGGGGGAGGCTATGGCAATCCACAAGAGAGAAGTACGAAAGCAATTGAAAAAGATCTATTAAATGGATATATTTCTTTAGAGGTAGCTGAAAAACGTTACGGTTACCAAAACGCATAAAAGGAGAAATATATAAATGACTGTCAAGACATTAAAAAACTCATTGGATATACTAGAATGCTTTGCAACTACAGAAAGCGCATTAGGTGTACGTGAAATTGCACGCATGACAAAATTGCATACAAGTGTTGTGCAAAGAACAATCAATACATTTACTGAAGCAGGGTATTTATTACAGGATGAAGCTACAAAAAAATATAAATTAGGTTATAAAATGTTTATATTTCATGACATGCTCTCCCATACAAATGACCCTCACTTTACAATTTATGAATTGATGCAAAGTCTTGCAAGTGAAATCAATGAATCAGTCTTTCTAACTTATATGGATAATGAGTATGGAGTCACAACAAAAATTGCTGAAAGTAGTAAGAATATAAAATATGCGGTGTCCTTAGGTACAAAAACACCGCTTTATATTGGTGCTTCCTGTAAAGTTATGTTTGCCTATTTAGACAAAGAAAGGCAGCTTGAATTGTTAGCGTATTTTCATGAAAAGCAGTCTGAAGAGGAGCATAAAAAGCTACTTGATAGTTTACAAGAGGAGTTACAAGCCATTCGACAAAATAAGTGGTGTGTTACTGTCGGGGAGTACAATGAACATGCTTTTGGTATAAGTGTACCATTATTCAATTATAAGAAAGAAATCATGGCATCTCTAACGATTTCTGGATTAGTATATGACATTGACGATCAAAGGGAGAAATACATGCTTGAACAGTTAGTGAAAATTGCACATCAAATTCAATCTCACATATCTAAACTATAACAACAATAGGGGACCTGACACTATGAATAATAAAGTACTACATCCGCGGGCTTTGGAGCCCGTAACTTTACTAATGATTGTCTTAACATCTGTTGTAGGGGCAATTATTGGGATACAGCTAATTACGACTTTAGGAATTTCTGCTAATACATCCATCATTGGTGCGATATTTGCGATGATTTTAGGAAGAATTCCAATTGGAAAGCTAATTGCATTCAAATCCGTGCATAGACAAAATATTATACAGACTGCAATATCATCGGCTACTTTTAGTGCCGCGAGTAGTTTAATGTTGCCAATTGGAATTCCATATGTTTTAGGTTATGAAAATTTAGTTTTGCCATTGTTTATTGGTGTTATATTAGCGATGTTTGTGGATGCTTTATTATTATATAAATTTTTTGATACAAAGATTTTCCCAGCAACAGGTACCTGGCCACCAGGGATTGCAACAGCAGAGGCTATTAAAGCTGGTGATAAAGGTGGTAAAAATGCAAAGGTTTTAATTGGCGGAGTGTTAATCGGTATAGTGGGGTCCGTTCTTAAAATTCCAATGTCAGCTTTTGGGGTAGCATTTATCGGAAATATTTGGGCGCTTACTATGTTTGGAATTGGTCTTTTACTGAGAGCTTATTCTGTTCAATTATTTAATGTCGATTTGAATGAATATTATATTCCACATGGCGTTATGATTGGAGCGGGCATTGTAGCCCTTTTCCAGGTTGCTTTTAATTTGCTAAGTAAAAGAGCGACTAAAAAGTCAGAAGAATTAATCTATTCGAAAGACCAAAAAGAAATTCGACAAGGTTTTGGTGTAGGTTTTATTGCTTATTTAGCGATTGCATTATTAATTGCTTTAATAGGTGGTATGATTTCACATATGTCTTTTGGAATGCTCATTGGCTTTATCATTTTTGCAACAATTGCAGCATTTGTTCACGAACTTATCGTTGGGATTGCTGCAATGCATGCAGGCTGGTTCCCTGCATTTGCAGTAGCGTTTATCACACTAATTGTCGGAATATTAATTGGTTTCCCGGCACCTGCACTTGCTTTGTTAGCTGGCTTTAGTGCGGCAACAGGGGTAGCATTTGCAGATATGGGTTATGACTTGAAAACAGGTTTTATTTTACGTGGAAATGGCAGTGATCCTTTATTAGAAAAAGAAGGACGTAAACAGCAAATGATTGCTGGTATGCTAGCATTTTCAATAGCTGCTGTTGTAGTTTTACTTTCATATCAATCGTATTTTGAACAAGGTTTAGTAGCACCTGTCAACCATGTATACGCAGCCACTATCCAATCAGGAGTGACTGGTGACGTAGCAAAACAGCTATTGATCTGGGCGATTCCTGGAGCATTGATTCAACTAATTGGCGGTTCAAAGAGACAAATGGGTATTCTGTTTGCGACTGGTTTATTACTAATCAATCCTATAGCTGGTTGGGCAGTGTTAGGAGGTATTTTACTTCGTGTTATTTTCACTTATATGACAAAAGGTAAGAGAGAATCTGAAATGACTGTTTTTGCAGCAGGTGTTATTGCTGGAGACGCTTTATATAGCTTCTTTTCTTCCATTCTGAAAATAGGAAAATAGAAAGGGGTAAGTGCAGATGGTAAAGGTGTTAACGTATGAGGATGGTTTAGCTGCTGTTTATGGAGGGGCAATCCTAGGAGGCGGCGGTGGCGGCCTCCTAGGGGAAGGCTTAAAGTTAGTGGAGGAAATTTTCGCTGCTGGAAACCCTCAACTTATCGATTTAACGGCATTAAACCATGAAGATTTAGTAGCCTGTGTAGCGATGGTTGGAGCACCTTCAGCGGAAGAACAATATGTATCCAATGAACAGCTATGCTGGAGCTATCAACAGATGAATGCGTATATGGATCATCGATTACATGGAATTATTACGAATGAAAATGGTGCCATAACGACAATCAATGGTTGGTTACAATCGGTATTATTGAACGTACCAGTTGTTGATGCCCCTTGTAATGGACGGGCTCACCCGACTGCCATAATGGGTTCCTTAAACCTACATGAGCAACAAGATTATCAATCTGTTCAATTTTATGCAGGTGGAAAAGATGATTACGCTATTCAAGGCTTAGCTGAAGGTAATTTACAAAACACAGCAAAAACAGTTCGTCATGCTTCTATTCTAGCTGGAGGAATGGTAGCGGTGACACGTAATCCAGTAACAATAGGCTATTTGAAGGAACATGGAGCACCAAATGCAATATCTGCCGCTATTGAGCTCGGATATAGCTTCCTAAATGGACGAACAATGGATGAAAAATTAGATAATATTATTCAACTGTTAAATGGCGAGCATATCGTATCTGGAGCAGTAAAGGATTTTTCTTTGATAAAGGAGAATGGCTTTGATGTCGGTAGCTTAACTGTGGAGGATGTTGAATTAACTTTCTGGAATGAATATATGACATTATCAAAGGCAGGGACCATTCAATCGAGATTTCCAGATTTAATAATGACATTTGATATTGAAGGGATGGTACCTGTTCCAAGTGCTAGCATTAAAGAAGGCATGCATATAGCTATTATTCAAGTTGATCAAAGCCATTTAAATTTAAGCTCAACGATGAAAAATGCCAAGCTATTACAGGAAATTGATACGGTTATTAGTAAGGGTTTGTAAAAAAGAAAAAATGCTAAAATAGCAAGAAAGCAACCTAATTCATAAAAGCTGCCAACATCTCATCGAGATGGGCAGCTTTTATTGTTCCTTCAGCGGGAGGGTATTACATACGATCAATTTCTTTCCTACTTCCTTCATAACGTATTTCTTACTTATGGCTTAAATGAACTTTCATTGTCTAAATGAATTATCGAATATTGTTAACGCGACTCTAATGAAGCGGCTTTTCGCAAAATGATCGCATAGTTGGTTATACATTAATCATTAAATGGAAAAGTTACGTTCAAACATATACGGTAAAAGCATTGTAGAAGGTAACATCGTTTAATGATAAATCCATAAAGCCTTGCTACATTTGGTCAAAGCCTTCGCGGACGCGAAAACAAAGCTAACTCGTTGTTCACATTTTTGTATTGTACTTCCACTATGCGGGTTAACAAACTTGAAATTTTAGGGAAAGTGTTCACTTTTATTGAAGATGATCGGTTACACTATACGCATTTCTTTGTAAAACAATATTTAATTGTATACCCGCTGAAGTTATTTAAAACTGTAAAAACACATAGCTTTTGTACATTACGCAAATTGTGAGCTTACAGAACAATAAAGTTTGTTCTGTATATTTATACTACAATATTCTGAATAATTAGTCAATTGATATGTGTTTTTTATTTGTTTTTCCTATATAAAAGGCGACATCGTTACCAACTTCCCATAGCAATACAGTATAATAGGCAAAGAGAAAGGACTGATTAATAATATGAATGAGTTAAAGAATAAGGTACGTAGCATATATGAGCAATTTGATGCGAGTCATGACTTTCAACATATTAAGCGCGTTTATCAAAATGCGTTAGCGATTTTACATACAGAGCCTAAAGCAGATGCAGACGTTGTGAAAATGGCGGTGCTTTTGCACGATGTAAGTGATAAAAAGTATACAGATAGTAAAGAGCAAGAAGAACAGTTGATTAATGAATTGAAAATAAGTGAAGCTAAAAAACAACATATTCGTGATTGTATCGCACAAGTGTCATTTAATGGAGGAAATGAGTTAGAGGCAACTTCTATTGAAGCGAAAATTGTACGTGATGCTGATCGTTTAGATGCAATTGGAGCGATTGGCATTGCGCGGACATTTGCTTATGGTGGTGCCAAAGGTCGGAAATTATATGATGACACAGAGGAAGCAAGAACAACAATGTCTGAGGAAGATTATCGTAGTAAAAATACGTCGTCCGTTACCCATTTTTACGAAAAGCTATTATTATTAAAAGATTTAATGACGACTGATAAAGGCAAGCAAATGGCTAATGAACGCCATCAATTTATGGTATGCTTTTTAGAGCAATTACAAAATGAAAGAGATGGAAAAGCATAATGAGTCATTTAATCGTACAAAATTTAACAAAGACAGTGGGCGATAAAACTCTCTTTCAAAATATTGAATTTACAATATACGAAGGGGAACGTGCGGGTCTAATTGGCATAAACGGAACAGGGAAATCAACATTGCTATCAATTTTAGCCGGTCAAATCGAAGCGGATGCAATAGAGATTGATCGCCCAAATAAATATCGTGTTGCTTATTTACCGCAAGAACCTACATTTAATAGTGGCGAAACGGTACTACAAGCAGTGTTTGCCGGTGATTCTCCCGTTTTACAACTTAACCATCAATATGAAGAAATTGTTGCAGCGCTCGCGTTAAATCCAACCTCAGAAAGCTTACAAAAAACATTGTTTAGCTTACAGCAGCGCATGGACGAGGAGCAAGCTTGGGACGTCAATGCACTTGCTAAAACTGCACTGACAAAGCTAGGCATTGAAATGTTCGATAAGGAAGTGTTAACCCTTTCTGGTGGCCAACAAAAACGTGTCGCTTTAGCGAAAGTATTAATTGAACCAGCAGACCTTTATTTATTAGATGAGCCGACCAACCATTTAGATGTTCAGTCAACAGAATGGCTACAGGAAATGGTGTTACGCTTAAAGGGAGCTGTTATTTTCATTACCCATGATCGTTATTTCTTAGATGAATTGTCAACGCATATTTATGAAATAGCAGACCAAACGCTATATCGACATACAGGGAATTATGGAGACTTTTTAGAGGCTCGTGCAATTCGCGAGGAAATGGCTGCTGCATCAGCCCAAAAAGATCGCAATCGTTATCGTTCAGAGTTAAAATGGATTCGCCGTGGTGCGAAGGCACGCTCAACAAAGCAAAAGGCACGTATTCAGCGCTTCGAACAGCTAGAAGATAACTTAGAGCGCAAGTCAGATGATATTTCACTTGAACTGGGCTTAGCAACAACGCGACTTGGACGAAAAGTATTAGAGGCTGAAAATATATCAAAGGCTTTCGGTTCGCAAAAAATAGTAGAGCATTTTACGTTTTTACTGCAACAGGGCGATCGAATCGGGATAATTGGTGCCAATGGCGTTGGAAAGTCAACTTTACTCAACATGCTTGCTGGTGAACTGTCGCCAGACAAAGGAGAAATTCATGTCGGTTCTACTGTGAAACTTGCACATTTTAAACAAACGTTACCGAAGATGAATGAAAATGAGCGCATGATTGAATATATTCGTGAAGCATCAAATGATATTACAGATGCAGAAGGTGTACGCTATTCTGCTGCGCAAATGTTGGAGCGTTTTTTATTTCCGCTACATGCACACGGTACGCCGATTGGCAAGTTATCAGGTGGGGAACGCAAGCGTCTGCACTTATTAAGACTATTAATGGAGCAACCGAATGTGCTATTGCTGGATGAGCCAACCAATGACTTAGATATTGAAACACTTGGGGTATTAGAGGACTTTATCGAACATTTCCCAGGTGTCGTTATTACTATTTCCCACGATCGCTTCTTCCTTGATCGTATTGCCAAAAAACTATGGGTTTTAGACGGACAAGGCCATGTAGATGAGTCACTTGATATTTATAGTGATTATTTACAGAAGCGGGAGCAGGAAACGTCTGTGAAGGTGGAAGCACCGAAAGCTGACAAGCAGAAGGTCGAGAAGCCAAAATCAGATAAGAAAAAACTATCATTTAAAGAACAAAAAGAATGGGAAACCATTGCAGATGATATAGAAAAAACAGAGACTTCAATTATGGAAACTGAAGAAGGTATTGCAAACGCAGGCGCTGATTTTACTAAACTACAAGAGTTAACAGCTAAATTAGATGAGTTGAATGCCCATTATGAGCATCTGATCGAAAGATGGTCATACTTAGATGAAATCGTAAACGGATAAGGAGCGTATAACATGAAAATTATTACAATTGAGCCGACACCAAGTCCCAATTCTATGAAGATTATCGTCGATACGGAGTTACCGTTTGGCAAAAGCTTTAACTTTACTAAGGACAATAAAGACGAAGCTACTGGTGAAGCGGCAGCTATTTTAGCCATTGAGGGGGTTAAAGGTGTTTATCATGTAGCAGATTTCTTTGCAGTTGAGCGTAATGCAAAATACGCATGGGAAAGTATTTTATCGAGCATTCGACAAGTTTTAGGCGAGGATGTAACGGAAGCTAGTGATATACAAATTGCTAATGAATTTTACGGTGAAGTTTATGTCCATGTACAGTTTTACAAACAGGTGCCATTGCAAGTAAAGGTATTCGATAATCAACGCGAATACCGTGTAAGCTGTGGTGAACGCTTTGTCGATGCCTTCAATAAAATTATTGAAACAAATGTTGATGAAAACTATATCTTCCAGCGTAAATGGATTGATTACGGTGTTCGTTATGGCGAGCTTGAGGAAATTGCTGAAGCGGTCAAACAAGAAATTGATGTAACTTATTCTGCACAACGTTTAGCTGACATTGTGGCAACGATTAATGATACAGAAAAGGTTTACCAAAAGCCTGCTAAACTAAAAATAACGGTGGAGCAGTTCCAACAGCCAGAATGGGAAAAACGGTTCCAATTACTTGACCAAATGGCGGATCCAGAGCTAGATGACCTGCCAGTTTTAGATTTAGCGCTGCAAGATGAACAAATGTCTATTCGTCGCTTGGCAACAGTTTACTTAGGCATGATAGAAGATGTTGCAGTTGTACCGTATTTGGAAAAAGCATTACACGATAAAAGTGCAGCCGTGCGCCGTACTGCGGGAGACTGTATGAGTGACCTTGGCTTGGTGGAATTTGAAGAGGCGATGCAACAAGCATTGCAAGATAAAAATAAGCTTGTTCGTTGGCGCGCAGCGATGTATTTGTATGAAGTAGGGACAGAGCAATCATTACAAGCGTTAAAGGCAGCTGAAGAAGATAAAGAGTTTGAAGTGAAGCTTCAAGTAAAAATGGCCATCGCTCGTATTGAACAAGGTGAGGAAGCAAAAGGCTCTGTATGGAAGCAAATGACAGAATCACGTCAGCAATAGAAGCAAAAAATGCAAGAGCATCTAAACGTAGATGCTCTTGTTGTGCTTTGTAAAGAGAAGTTGATTTCTGAAATCGCCGATAAAACCTTGGGAATCGCCGATAAAACAGCTGGAATCGCCAATTGAACCTTGGAAATCGCCGGTAAAACTATTGAAATCGCCAATAGAACATCAGAAATCGCCGGTAAATTCTTCAGAATTACTTATAGGGTGTGGTAAATATGATGAGCAATATTAGTTAAGTAGTAGGTGAAGCCGCTTTTTCAAAAGCTTTTTTAAAGGCATGCATATAATTTTCAATTGCACGTTGACTGATTTCTGCTTGAGGGACCATGTGTTCAAAGCCATGGAAGCAACCTGGATATAGATGGAATTCTGTCGGTACACCCGCCTTTGTCAGTCTCGCAATATATTCAATTGTTTCATCTCGGAATGGATCTAAATCTCCTATAAATGTATACGTAGGAGGAAGATTGCTATAATCCTCTGCATGGAGAGGAGCCGCATAAATAGGCGCATCCACAGCATAATTTGGGCCTAAATACATTTCCCATGCAAGGTGATTTTGTGGACCGTTCCATACTCGAGCATCTGTAATTTCGTCATTTGAAGGTAAAATACAACGATTATCAATCATTGGATATAGTGGCATTTGAAAAGCAATTTTAGGTCCTTTTCGATCCCGAGCCAAGAGTGAAACAGCAGCAGTTAATCCGCCTCCCGCGCTTGCACCATGGACAGCAAGACGTGTTACATCAATGCCTAATTCACTTGCATTTGCCGCTACCCATTCGAGTGCTGTATAGCAATCTTCTACACCAGCAGGGTAAGGGTGCTCGGGCGCTAAGCGATAGCCAACGGAAACGACCACACAATCTAATTGTGAAACAAGCATCTGACAACTTGCATCAAACATTTCAATAGACCCAATGATAAAACCGCCACCATGGATATACAAAATAGCAGGCAAAGTTCCGTATTTTTCAGTTGGTTCGTAAATTCGAATACGTACATCTGGTGCCCCGTTAGGACTAGTAATAAAGCGTTCTGTCGTTGTAACGTTTTCCATTTTTACTTCTTCGCTGCCAAGCGCTTCATTCATGACACTACGTGATTCAGCAATATTCTCTCTTGTTAAATTTAGTTCCTGCATAGCTGATAAGAACGTTGTTAACTCAGGATGTACTTGATTTTCCAATTGCATGCCCTCCTTATTTTTGAAAACGCTATCATTTTAATTGTGATTAAAATATCACAATTAAAATATAGTACAATGATTAAGAGAAGTCAAACTAAAAGATAGAGTATTTTGAAAATTGGGGGAATGACAATGCAGCTCCTTATCCAATCGGGTGATCTTGGCCCGAAATGGTTTCATGTAGCATTGCGAGCAATCGTCCTAATGGCGGAATCGAATGAGCTACTAAAAAGTAATTATATTGCGGAGACGCTAGGGGAGGATGCGACCTTCGTTAGAAAAATTCTTGCGAAGCTCGCAGAACAAGATTATGTACAGGCGCATAGTGGACGCTATGGTGGCTATTGTCTAAATAAAGCACCAGCGCAAATTACAATGCAAGATATATATAGTGTGCTAGGAAATAACAATGAAACACCTTATTGGTCAGTGCCATCTACTGGTTCGGAACGTTTTATTTCCATGATTATTGCGAAAGCGGAAAAAACGTTTCAATCTGTGCTAGCAGACTTTACGATTCAAGATATTTTAGATAATAGAAGTAAATAGAGTGTAGGCGAGCAGTCACCGACAAGGTAGAACATTTAAAACACTATTAAATTAGCTACTTTTGATGCTGTTTTTAAAAGAATTGGAGATTAGATTTTGATAATATCTAATTAAAAAATTAAAAATGGAGGTGCATCTATCTGTGCATAGAGATATCGACTATCAATGGCGGATTACAAAATACAATCCTGCTTATCGAAATGCAGAAGGACATTATTTGAGGGATGAGTGGACAAGTGCTTCAGAAATTGGAAAATCTTTTCTTGGAGAAATATTAACGTTAGACGACTATTTACAGGTCGAGAAAGCATATGTCGATACGGTGATGAAATTTCTTGAGGTTTATCAAATTGAGAACGTACGACTGATTCATCTTGAGACGTATGGTTTGAGTAACGTTGATAAAACTTCGCCTTTATATGACCCATCGTTTGATACATTTCCATTGGCAGAAGATATGCTAGTAACGATTGATGAAATTCCTATTGTCTGTAAAATGGCGCTGAGAGATTATATTTATTGTCAACTGATTACCGAGGATTTCTTTGTCCAGTTCGGTGATGACTATTATCTATTTATTGGTGCTAATAGCATACAACAGGAAGCGATACAATTTGCGAGCGAGCAGAGACTTTTTGTAGAACAAATGATATCGCCGTATTATCTTTCTGAAAAAAATGTTATTCGAGAAGTGGCATGGAGCTTTCCTGGAGAAACAATAATAGAAGATAGTGAAATATTGAAAGATATGTCTTTAGAGGAGTTACAAACTATTTTTCAACTCTCTTCTATTCATCCAGTCACAGGTGCTTTCTTAATTACCGAAGATATTGCTCCATATTTTCAAAAGAAAATTAAGCATCTTATGGATTTTACTAAGTATGAGTACCAATTACTAGCTGGGGATTAACATACGTGCACTCGCTCAAAACGTAGCTTTTATAGCGTTTTGAGCGAGTGTTTTCTCTTGGGGAAATCATAGCAAAAAAAGTTCCTGCGATTCTATGAATGATTATCATTTTGGCAAATATATTAGTAAATATACAATATGAAAATATGATTTGTAAATATTTTCTAATATAAAGGGGGCTTACTGAATGCAAGAACTAACTATAAAGAGAACGGAAACGTATAAACGAGATCGTGAAACGGTCATTGCGCTAACACAAAAGCTCGTTCGTATCGAAAGTGTCTATCGCGAAAATGATCCTCGTGGTAATGAAGAGGAAGTAGCCAATTACGTCGCACAATATTTACGAGATATCGGTATTGAAACGTTTGTTGAGGAGGTTGTACCTGGAAGACCGAATGTCATTGGTATTATTGATTCGGGAAAGCCAGGGAAAACCCTACTATTTGAAGGGCATACAGATGTCGTAACCGAAGGCAATCGTGAGGCATGGACATATGATCCGTTCGGTGCGGAAATTATTGATGGGCGTATGTATGGTCGTGGAACAAACGATACAAAAGGAAATCTTGCGTGTATGATTACCGCTTGTCAATCATTGCTACTAGATGGCGAGGAATTTACGGGCAAGATTATTTTATGCATTCCATGTGATGAAGAGGGTCTTATGCTTGGCATTAAGCATTTTATTCGCAATGGCTGGGCGGATGGCGTAGATGGGGCCATTATTTGTGAGCCGCAAGAAAACAATGTATGTATTGCACAACGTGGGGCCATTCGATTACAGGTCGATATTTTCGGCAAAATGGCACATGGCGCGATTTCTTGGAGTGGCATTAATCCGAATTGGCGTATGGCACGTTTGATCGTTGAGCTTGAAAAATTAGAAAAAGAAGAACAGGCACGTTTAGGACGTGACCCAATGCTCAACTGGCCATCGATTACACCTACGATTTTACGGGCTCCTGTAAAAGGGGATGCGCAAATTAATGTTATTCCTGATCATTGTATGACGACGCTCGATATTCGCACTGTACCAGCGCAAGATCATGATGAATTACTAGGGAAAATTGATGCGATTATTCAACGACTACAAGCAGATGATCCAGACTTTAAAGTGGCGCTTACGGTGCTTGATAATCGCCCTGCTACCGCTACTGCGAAAGAACAGCCAGTTGTACAGGCTATTTATGAAGCAGTGGCAGAAGTGACGCAAAAAGAGCCGATTTATAACGGTGTGCCAGGTGCAACGGATGGTACTTTCCTTCATGTACATGGTGTACCCATCGTCACGGTTGGGGCGGGTGATCGTGAAATTCCGCATCAAATTAATGAATATGTCGATATTGAAGAACTGGCAGAAACGACGGCCATTTACCGTTTAGCGGCATTAAAGTTTTTAGCAGGTGATGCGTAATGGTCAAAATTGCTGTTATTCCTGGAGATGGTATAGGCAAGGAAGTAATGGTGGAAGCGTTAAAAGTGCTCGAACAACTAAAGCAAGATGATCCAACTCTACAAATTGAAACGACCATTTTTCCATGGAGCTCGGATTACTACATGCAACATGGCACTATGATGCCAAAAGATGCACTTACAATATTAAGGAACTATGATGCAATTTTATTCGGTGCAATCGGTGATGCTCGTGTACCAGATGATGTTACAGTATGGGAATTCATTATGCCCATTCGCAAACAATTCCAGCAATATGTAAATTTCAGGCCGGTCAAAACGCTACAAGGTATTGCGTCACCACTCGTAAATGGCAGGGAAATAGATATGGTTATTTTTCGTGAAAATACAGAAGGTGAATATTCCAATAGCGGTGGCCATATTTATCATAATCAACCACAGGAAATGGCCATTCAAAATACGATTATGACACGGCTCGGCGTTGAAAAAATCGTACAAGCAGCCTGTGACTATGCATGTAAATATGGTAAGTCGAAAATTACAAGTGCTACAAAATCAAATGCCATTATTCATTCCATGAAATTTTGGGATGAGCATACGAAACATATTGTGGAAAAAGCCTCGCCAACATTAACGCTAGAATCTATTTATATTGATGCATTAGTCGCTTATTTTGTAGAGCGTCCTCAAGATTTTGAAGTTGTTGTGGCATCCAATTTATTTGGTGATATTTTATCGGATTTAGGGTCAGCAATTGTCGGAGGTCTTGGATTGTCTCCTTCGGCAAATTTAAATCCTGAAAAGGAGTTTCCATCGATGTTCGAGCCAGTGCATGGTTCTGCACCCAATATTGCAGGGAAAGGGATTGCCAATCCGATTGCACAAATTTGGTCTCTTGGATTATTGCTTGGGCATGTTGGTAGAGCAGACGCAGAAAACCGAGTTGTTTCAGCGATTGAAGCTGTACTTAAAGAGGGTGCCGTAAAAACAGCGGATATTGGAGGACAAGCGACAACCTCACAAATGGGCGATGCCATTTGTCAGGCGCTTGTAAACATAAGACAAACAGCAGGGGGTGTGTAACATGGCGGTGGCACAGCAAGTTATTATTGTGACAGGTGCTGGTGGAGGCATGGGGAAAGCAATTATTCAAGGGTTGCTTGAACAAGGGAATATTGTAATCGGTATTGATTTATCAGTTGCTTCACTGACTAACCTAGCGCATGAATCTTTACAAACGTACGAGGTAAATGTTCTACAAGAAGAAAGTATTCAGGCGATTACGAAAGAAGTTTTCGCGAAATATGGACAAATTGATGGACTCGTCAATGCACTAGGAATTGCACAAGCTGCAACACCGATTGAGCAAGTAACGATGGATGACTGGAATCGACTTATGGATGTAAATGTGAAAAGTTTATTTATTACGACAAAGGCAGTTGTTCCTTATATGAAGGAGCGAAAAAAAGGTTCGATTGTGACGATTGCATCTATTTCCGCAGTGCGTCCCCGTCCTGGTTTGCAGGCTTATATTGCTTCAAAAGGAGCGGCCGAAAGCTTTACACGCGGGCTGGCGATTGAGCTTGCATCTCATCAAATTCGTGTTAATACTATTCATCCAGGACCAGCAAATACGCAGATGCTAGCACAGTTTACAGCAGATGGTGCTGATGCAGAGCAAACAAAGCACAATGTCTTTATACAATCAGTGCCACTTGGTCGTTTAGTCGATCCAACTGATATAGCAGGTGCAGTAAATTATTTACTATCAGACGCAGCAACAATGGTGACAGGCACAACGTTACATGTTGACGGTGGCCGTGGCTTATAGGAGGGGTACGATGCAAGTTATTCCGATGCTAATAAATGGTAAGTGGGTACAAGGGGATGGTAAGGGGTTAATAGATGTCGTAAATCCATCTACTGGTGAAGTACTCGCGCAACTAAAGAATGCTAGTAAGGAACAAGTAGACGATGCAGTACGTGCGGCTCGTCATGCATATGAAAGTGAAGAGTGGCGCCAAGTGAAAGCTTTTGAGCGAGGTCAGCTACTTTTCCAATTAGCACAATATATACGTATGCATGCTGAAGAATGGAGTTTGCTAGAGTGTCGTGATGTTGGTAAGCCTTTGACACAGGCAAGGGCAGATGTTGAAGCGGCTGCTCGCTACTTTGAATTTTACGGCGGAGCGGCAGACAAAATTATGGGAGACACAATTCCTATCGAAGACGGTATTTTAAATGCGGTAGTTTTAGAACCAGTTGGGGTTACTGTCCATATTGTGCCATGGAACTATCCTTTACAAATTACAGCAAGAAGCGTTGCCGCAGCTATTGCAACAGGGAACGCAGTAATTGTTAAAAGTGCTGAGGATACTCCTTTGACGACGCATGCTTTGACGAAATGGTTTGCTGGAAAATTGCCGAAAGGAATTTTTCAGCATATAACCGGCTTAGGTCGAGATGTAGGACCATTTTTAACAACACATTCTGATATTGACCATATAACTTTTACAGGCTCTGTCCCTACGGGTATTGAAGTGATGAAGGCAGCGGCTCAAAACATTGTTCCTGTCACTTTAGAACTTGGTGGCAAATCGCCGAATATTGTCTTTGCAGATGCGCCGATGGAACAGGCATTAGAAGGGGTAGTCCGTGCTATTATCCAAAATGCTGGGCAAACATGTTCGGCGGGTGCTCGGTTACTTATTGAAAAAGATGTGAAAGAGGCGTTCGTCGCACAGCTAGTTACGAAATTTCAAGCATTGAAGGTCGGCCCAGGAGAAGCGGATGTTGATATGGGGCCACTTTTAAACAAACGGCAATACTTGAAGATTTCCACACTTCTGCAGCAGGCGAAAGAAAATGGCTATGTCATCTCTGGCGGCGAAACAATTACGATTAAAGGCTATGAAAAAGGCTATTATATTCAACCGACGATTCTTGATGGCGTAGATGCCAATGCTGCACTCGCGCAGGAGGAGATTTTCGGACCAGTGTTAACTATATTGACGTTTACAACAATAGATGAAGCAATTGCATTAGCGAACGGAACCGATTATGGATTAGTAGCAGGTGTTTGGTCAAAAGATTTAGACACAGCACATTATGTGGCAAGTCGGGTGAAGGCTGGACAAGTGTTCGTCAATAATTATGGCGCAGCGGGTGGAATTCAAATGCCGTTTGGAGGTTATAAAAAGAGCGGTATCGGTCGTGAAAAGGGCTTTGTTGCATTAAGAAATTATACGCAAATGAAAAATATTGCAATACGTTATACGACACCCAATCTCGACCGTGAGTAGGAGGGTAGGATGTGGAACAAGCAAAAGACAAGCAAGTATTGTTGGAGGTTAATCACTTAAATGTACAATTTCATTTGAAAAATGGTAAAAAGGCAAAAGTAGTTGATGATGTAAGCTTTGTTATTCATAAAGGTGAAACCGTTGCACTTGTTGGAGAATCGGGCAGTGGCAAGAGTATAACATCGCTGTCAATTATGCGTTTGCTTCCGATGCCACCTGGAGAAATTACTAAAGGTGATATCATTTTAAATGGAAAAAATCTATTACATTATAAAAATAAAGAGATGAGTATGATACGTGGCAATGAAGTGAGTATGATTTTTCAAGAGCCGATGACGTCACTTGATCCTGTTTTTACAATCGGCAATCAAATGATGGAAGCGATTCGAAGGCATCAAAAAGTCTCCAAAAAACAAGCAAAAGAAATGTCACTACACCTATTAAAAGAAGTGGGCATTGCAAATACGGAAAAAATTATAACAGAATATCCACATCAGTTATCAGGCGGGATGCGTCAGCGTGTAATGATTGCAATTGCCATGTCCAATAATCCACAACTATTAATCGCAGATGAGCCTACAACAGCTTTAGATGTAACCGTGCAAGCGCAAATCTTAAAGCTAATGTTGAAAATGAAAAAAGAACAGCACTCAGCCATTTTGTTTATTACACACGATATGAGTGTTGTTGCTGAAACGGCAGACCGTGTGATGGTCATGTATGCTGGACAAATTGTGGAAGAGGCGCCTGTCCGAGAGCTCTTTCTCCAGCCCAAACATCCTTACACAGTTGCTTTATTAAAAACGATGCCTAGTCTTGAAACAGACATGACAAGATTACCTTCTATCCCTGGCACTGTGCCACCAGCCTATGCACTGCCGGATGGCTGTCGTTTCGCACCGCGTTGTCCATTTGTTATGGAGCATTGTCGTCAAATAACGCCACAGACTAGGCTTATCCAGCCTGACCATAGCGTACGGTGTCATTTATTCACGGAGGAAGGAGCACTTACACATGACGGAGAGAGAAGTTTTACTTGAAATTCATCATTTAAAAGCCTACTTTCCTGTGAAACGCAAGTCTATGAAGGAAGAGAAAAAAGTCGTCAAGGCTGTTGATGATATTTCAATTGAAATCTTCCGTGGTGAGACCCTTGGGATTGTAGGAGAGTCAGGTTCAGGTAAGTCCACGTTTGGCCGTACAATTTTAAAGCTCGTTGAACCGACAGATGGGGAAATTTTATATAAAGGCCAACCTATTCAACATTTGAAGGGACGCCATTTACAAAAATATCGCAACCAAATGCAAATGATATTTCAAGATCCGTTCGCATCGTTAAATCCAAGGATGCGTATTGGTTCCATTATTGAGGAACCGATGGCATTACAATTAACGTTGTCAAAAGAACAACGTAAAAAAAGAGTTAGCGAGCTTTTACAAAAGGTTGGTTTACCTGATGATGCTATGCATAAATTTCCACATGAATTCTCGGGTGGGCAACGACAACGAATCGGTATTGCTCGTGCACTTGCCATCAATCCAGAGTTTATTATTGCAGATGAGCCTGTTTCTGCATTAGATGTTTCGATACAATCACAAGTATTAAATTTAATGATGGATTTACAGGATGAATTTCATTTAACGTATTTATTTATTTCACATGATTTAAGTGTTGTAAAACATATAAGTGATCGTGTTGCGGTGCTGTATTTAGGGAGAGTAGTAGAGCTAGGCTCGAAAAAAGAGTTGTATGCAAATCCCCTCCATCCATATACACAGGCATTACTATCTGCGATACCTACTGTCAATTTTGATGAACCAAAGCAATTAGTGCCATTACAAGGGGAGCTACCAAGCCCTATGAATCCACCGATTGGCTGTGTATTCCATACGCGCTGTCCATTTGTTATGGAGAAGTGTCGTCTGGAGCGACCTATACTGCAACAATTAAATGCACAGCAGCAAGTAGCGTGTTTTTTACATGAATAAAAATCTGAATATTCAATTTATTTAGCTGAGAAAGTCATTATATAACCATTTCTAAAGGGGGGTGGATAGATGTTCGGCAATATTACCGACGTACCTGGCGTGAAAGTTGGTCATGTAGAAAATAAAGAGGGGATAACGGGATGCACTGTCATTCTAGTAGAAAATGGAGCAGTTTGTGGCGTCGATGTACGAGGCTCAGCACCAGGTACTCGTGAAACGGATGCTCTTGATCCAATCAATGAAATTCAGCAAGTGCATGGCATTTGCTTAGCTGGTGGGAGTGCATTTGGCTTAGACGCCGCAACAGGTGTCATGCATTACTTAGAGGAGCAAGATGTTGGAGTAGATGCTGGTATTGCAAAAATACCAATTGTACCTAGTGCTGTATTGTTTGACTTATTTATCGGTGATGCACATACAAGACCGACAGCTCAGATGGGCTATGAGGCAGCGGAAAATGCGACAATTGGACCTTTTGCAAACGGCAATATAGGTGCTGGATATGGCGCTACAGTAGGTAAGCTTGCAGGTCCGCAATATTGTATGAAAGGAGGATTGGGCAGCAGCTCGCTGGAAGGCAAAGAGGGGCTTGTAGTAGGAGCACTTGTAGCGGTAAATGCAGTAGGTGATATAAAGGATCCCAATACAAGAGCAACCATTGCGGGAGCACGTAACCGAGAAACGGGTCAATGGATGGATAGCTGTACGTATTTAGAAGAGCATGGACAATCACAGGCACTATCTGGCACAAATACGACAATTGGCGTTGTTGCTATGAATGCTATGTTTACAAAGTCAGAAGCGAAAAAAATTGCACAGCTTGCACAAAATGCGTTAGCACGTACGATTTATCCTGTCCATACAATGCTAGATGGCGATACGATTTTTGTTTTGGGCACTGGACATCAAACGTATCCAGTAGACTATCTTGGACACTTAGCAACTAAGGTCGTAGAGGAAGCAATTATTGCTGGGGTTAAATGTGCTGCTAAATTAGAGGATGTTGAAAGCTATACTAGTATTTCAAAACACGGTCAAAGGGCAAAGGGGGAGAAACGATTTGAAGCAGATTAGAAATTGGTTTTTACTAATGCTGTTATTGCTAGTAGGGTTGATTATTAGTGCATGTTCAAATGATGAGGATAAGAAAAATACAAATCAAGTCAGTACAAATGCGCCAGTAACAACAGAAACGCCACAAGAAATTGTTGTCCGTATTAATGATGACCCGGATTTTTTAGATCCTCATAAAGCGACAGCGTCCATTTCCTACCAAATGATTCTTAATATTTTTGAAGGGCTAATGGCTCCTGAAACAGATGGGTCATTAAAACAAGGGCTGGCGGAAAGCTATGATATTTCGGAGGATGGTTTAACTTATACATTTAAAATCCGTTCAGGCGTGAAATTTCATAACGGTGAGGATTTAACAATAGAAGATATTCAATATTCTTTTGATCGCTTAATGGGCAAAAGTGGTGGAGAAAAAATGTCGAATAACTTTGATAATGTGGCGTCTACCGAAGCACCAGATGCTACGACCTTTGTTATCAAGTTAAAAGAACCAAATTCTAATTTCTTATATTCACTTACTGCTCGCCAATCAGCCATTATACCGAAAAGTAATGATGGCAAACACAATGAAAATCCAATTGGGACTGGTCCGTTCGCCTATGTAAAATATGCTCCTGGTTCAAATTTAGTACTGAAAAAGAATGATAGCTATTGGAAGGAAGGCCTGCCTTACTTAGATAAAGTAACCTTCACTTTCCAATCAGATGATCAAGCAGCCATTATGAGCTTAATGGCAAATGAGGTTGACTTAACTAGTGTTCCTTGGCAACGCGTCAATGAAGTCGAGAGTAGTCATCATTTATCGCATCAAAACAATAACTCTTCCTTAATCGTGACGTTTAATGAAACGAAAGCGCCATTTGATAATGTGAAAGTGCGTCAGGCGATGAACTATGCGATTAGTAAATCGGATATTATCGACTCGGTATTTGCAGGCTATGCTGTACCACTTGGCTCGAACATGAGTCCGGCAATGGGGGATTATCAAAAGAAAGGTTTAGAGAACATGTACAAGCTTGATGTGGAAAAGGCGAAAGCATTATTAGCAGAAGCGGGTTACCCAGACGGCTTTAAAACAAAAATTACAGTGTCCTCACATAACGATATTTATTCGAATATAGCGCAAATTGTTGCGGCTAACTTAAAGGAAATTGGTGTGGATGTAGAAATTGAAGTAGTGGAATGGGGTATTTGGCTTGATCGTGTGTACTTCGGCCGCGACTATAATATGACAACGATTGATTTAACAGGCCGAGCATCTGCCTATGAAATACTAAATGACTATATCTCTACAAATGATAGTGAAAACTTCTTCTTATTTAAGAATGATGAGTACGACAAAATCATGGCAGACGTGTTAAAAGAAACAGATACTGCAAAGCAAATCGACTACTACCAGCGTGCACAAGAAATTTTAGCAGAGCAGGCAGTGTCCGTTTATGTGGCGGATTACCAAATCGTGTGGGGATCTGATAAACAAGTGACAGGTCTGAAGAGCTATCCATTCTGGTTCCACGATATGTCGGAGGTAAAATTCTCAAACTAGAAAGAGATGATTGCAAATGATGTATATCATACGTCGATTCATCCTGTTAATAACAACGATTCTTCTAGTGTCGATCATTACATTTGGTGTTTTTCAAATTTTACCTGGGGATCCTGTTCGAACAATGTTAGGAACGGAGGCGGATCCTACACAAATTGAAAATTTGCGGTCTGAGCTTGGTTTGGACCGCCCCCTTTATGAACAATACGCTGATTGGATGAAGGGGTTATTGACAGGGGAATTAGGCAATTCAATTCGTTTCTCAATGCCTGTAAAAGATTTATTGTTTGATAGACTTCCTGTAACGATGTCATTAGCATTGCTCACACTAACCATTGTATTACTCGTTTCCTTGCCGCTTGGCATGTTTGCAGCGAGAAGACAAAATAAGCTGAGTGATGTGTCATTATCGACATTGACACAAATCGGAATGGCTGTACCTTCATTTTGGCTTGGTATGATGCTTATTTTATATGTCGGAATGAAATTTAGCTTCTTTAAAATTAGCGGCTATATTCCGTGGACACAAAGTGTATCTGGTGCGTTAAGTACGCTTGTACTCCCAGCGTTAACAATTGCTATACCCCAAATTGCTGTCAACTTCCGTTACGTGCGAACTGCAATTTTAGAACAAATGCAGCTGGATTATGTTCGAACAATACGCAGTAAAGGAATGTCGGAGCAAAATGTCATGTATAAGCATGTTTTAAAAAATGCGATGATACCGATATTAACGGTCTTTGGATTAATTATGGCAGAAGTGGTGGCAGGGACAATTATCGTCGAGCAAGTATTTTCATTGCCAGGTGTTGGTCAGTTACTCATTACTGCGATAAGTAATCGCGATTTCCCTTTAGTTCAAGGAATCGTTATGTATATTACTGTTGCAGTAGTTGTAATTAATTTTATCGTCGATATTTTATATTCCGTTTTAGATCCAAGAATCCGATTACGATGAGAGGTGGATGCAATGAAAACTGTACAGCGCTACATGAAAAATATAAATTTAATCATTGGTCTACTCGTCATAGTCGGATTTTTACTTGTAATGGTCATTAGCTTCTTTTATACACCGCATGATGTCAATACGATGAATATACCAGAAAAATTGCACAATCCGAGTAGTAAGTATCTTTTTGGGACAGACGAATTCGGGCGTGATATTTTTAGTCGGATGATGAAAGGCACACAAACAGCATTTGCGGTCGGCTTATTAACGGTATTTATTGGCTCAACATTTGGTATTTTAATTGGTGGAATAGCCGGGTACATCGGTGGCTGGGTAGATGAAATTTTTATGCGTTTGATGGATGCTTTAATGGCATTTCCAGGGATTATTTTAGCTTTAATGCTAGTAGCTGTTTTCGGACCTGGTGTAGTCAATACGGCGATAGCACTTGGGGTTATCGCAATACCAGCCATCGCTAGAATCGCACGCAGTGGTTTTGTCCAACATCGTGATGCCGAATACGTATTGGCTGCTAAATTAATTGGTGTAAAGCCTTATAAAATTATGTTCCGCCACATTTTGCCTAATATATCATCACAAATTATTGTGGCAGCAACGGTTACCTTTGCTACAGCAATGCTCGCTGAAGCAGCACTTAGTTATTTAGGGCTTGGCGTACAGCCACCAAATCCTAGCTGGGGACGTATGTTAAAAGATTCTCAGGCTTATTTAGTGAAAGCATCTTGGTATACATTTGCACCAGGAGGAGCCATTACGATGTTAGTACTAGGATTGTATATGCTGAGCAATGCCTTACGTGATTATCTGGATCCTCGTTCAAAATCATAAAAAAAGGCTATTGTCATGGCGATAAAAAACATTCTATACTATATAGATTACGCATGCTAAATACGAGGAGGCACTCTATATGAACACAACAATTATTACAACAGAAAATGACTTACAAACAGCTTTTGCTATTCGGAAAGCTGTCTTTATAGAAGAACAACAAATTCCAGCATCAGAAGAATACGATGAATTTGATGCGCTCAATGCAGCATGTGATCACATTCTTGTATATTACAATGCGCAGCCTGTTGGTACAGGTCGTTTACGCGTTGTAGATGGCTATGGGAAGCTTGAGCGAATTTGTATTTTAGAGGAATTTCGTAAATTTGGGCTAGGAAAAGTAATTATTCAAACGCTAGAGGCATTAACACAAGAAAAGGGCTTAACGAAATCAAAATTAAGTGCGCAAGTATATGCAGAAGGTTTTTATGAGAAGCTCGGTTATACACGTACAGGTGAAGAATATATGGATGCAGGAATCCCACATATTTTAATGAAAAAGCAATTTATTAAAGCTTAATTTTAAAAGTCAATTAATACCGCGGATTACTGCTACAAAAAAGAGGTCTTCTCAAATGATTTTTGAGAAGACCTTACTATTTATTAAAAATTACTTAGTTGTAGGATGCCATACACCTTGTTCGTTTTTAACAAAATTAATTTTGAATGTAAAATCCTTAGATCGTAGAAGTATAGTTCCTTGCGTTTCACTTAGTTGTTCAAATTCTGCTTCCTCAATACCATTATAATTATAAGCACTTAAAAGCATCTGAATTTCCTTTGTATAATAATGTTCCTTTATTTTTTGATTATTTAAATACGAAAAGCGTCACCCTTTGTGGCAAATGTAAAAAATACATCTTGCGTAATTTCCTCAGCGAGTTGCCTGTCTTTCACATATAAATAGCTTAGATGGAATAGGTATTCACCGTATTCGTCCACTAGCTGCTCCATAAAACTACCACCTTACTTGTCTTTTAATGATTAGACGAAAAAATTTAACGAGATTGTTCAAAAAAATAAAAATTGTCAAAATTACTAGTATTGAAATTTAATAGACGGCTCTATATGATTATTAAAAAAGATGTGTAGGAGGGGATATGTACATGATTAGACATATTGTGATGTGGAATCATAAAGATGAGTTTAACGAAGAACAACAAACACAGAATGCACAAATCGTCAAAACAGAGTTAGAAAGCCTGACAGATAAAATTAACGGAATTATCTCATTACATGTTATCACAAATCCATTAGCATCTAGTAATCGACAAATAGTATTGAATAGCCTATTTGAAAGCGATGAACATCTGCAACAATATCAAATTCATCCTGACCATGTTCGTGTTAGCCAGTTAGTAGGCTCATTAATGAAAGATAGAATATGTATTGATTTTGAAGAAAATCTATAAAACAAACTCCATTTTGAATTTTTTCAAAATGGAGTTTGTTGTTTTAAAACGATAATGGCATTTCCTGAAGTGTTGGATAAGATGTGATAGCACCATGTTTTGTTGTGGATGCACCGGCATAATGATTAGCATAGGTAAGGAGGGGAGTAGCAAACGTTTCGCAAAATGCTTCGGCAGTCTCTGCTGTAATGTTTTTCTGCAATAAAACACTTAAGATGGCTCCGATAAAGGCATCACCTGCACCTGTTGTATCAATTGCTTGCACAACTTCAGCAGCAGCTTTCACATGTTGTTGCCTCGTATAAAGACTAGCGCCTTGTGCACCATGGGTCACAAAAATAACTTGGACATTCCCTTGGAATAATGATTGAACGGCATGTTGTTCATCGTCTAGATGCGTTAAAAACGATAGTTCCTCGTCAGAAAGCTTCACGATATGCGCGTGCGGAATAAAATTTAAAATCGTTTGTCGACATAATTCGGCGTCATGCCAAAGAGGAAGTCGCACGTTTGGATCAAAGGATACGAGACTGCCTTTATGATGTGCTTGCCTAATGATAGCCTCATGTGTTTGCTTCATTGAACTGTCTACTAAGTTCACCGAGCAAAAGTGGAGAATGTCTTTCGCTGTAAGTAAATTAGCTGGTAATTGTTCTGGTCGATATAGTAAATCAGCGGCATTTCTGCGGTAAAATAAAAAGTCACGGTCTCCATTGGCTGACAAAGAAACAAAGGCGAGGCTTGTTTCACCTTCAGTTGTTTGCGCAATATATTGGGTGTCCACGCCAGCTTGTTTTACTGTATTAATTAAAAAGTCACCAAATGCATCTTGCCCTACCTGTGAAAGTAAAGCAGCATGCTGTCCTAATTTTGCACAGACAGCGGCCACATTGGCAGGAGCACCTCCAGCATTTTTTGTGAATTGTGCTACTGAACAAAGCGAGTCACTTTGTTCAGTAGGGGTAAAGTCAATTAACAGCTCACCAATTGCATATAGTTTACGCATACAATTCCTCCTCTTACGATAGAAATTTCATTCCTTTAACTTAGCTTTTTGATTAGGGATGTAAATTGTATAAAAAATCCCTCCGAAAATTAAAACAATGCCAACAGTTTGCATAATGCTAGGCATGAAATCGAGCAATAGCATATCTAATAAAATAGCAACGACTGGATCTACGAATACTAAAACAGAAACTAGTATAGTAGATAGATTGCGAATACTATCGAAAAATAAATAATAAACGAATCCAGTATGAATAAAGCCTGTACCTAAAATATAAAGCCAATTCGTTGTAGTTAATCCTTCAAATAGTGAAAAGTCCACAAAAGGTAATAGTATGACGATACCAACAGTCGTTTGTATAAATGTTAATGCATAGGAACTTAAATTTTTAATCGTTCTGCTCGTTAACATTGTAAATGCATAAAACAAAGCAGAGAGTAGTGCCCAAACGAAGCCTGACTGCATAAATTCAGACAACGAAATAAAATTATGTAAACCAATAATAAAAATACTACCGATAAAACAAGTCAATGTTGCGACAAGCGCTTGTACAGTCATTTTTTCCTTTAACAACAAGGCCCCTAAAATAAGCACAAATATAGGTGCCAAATTATAAATTGAAATGGCAATCGAGATTGACATCTCTTCAAATGCTTTAAATAAAAATACCCAGTTTAAGACGATAAAGACACCGCATAGAAGTGTACGCGCTATTTCTTTTTTGTCCCATACTTCGGTTTTATGGCCACCTGTCATTAGCCATAAGAAACAAAGAAAGAGGGTAGCACAAATACAACGGATAAAGACTAGCTCAATAGCTGGTACGCCAGTATGGATGGTGAAAAAGCCGATGGAGCCGAAAATGGCCATCGATACAGTAAGTTTTATTACTGCAGAAATATTCATTTCAAACCTTCTTTCTAGTAGATATACAATAGCTACTGTTTTTTTAGTGTTATCATGTTAGTAAAGAAACCGACAGTGTGTAGTATACTGTCGGCTCTTTACATTGGAAATAATCGTTACTCGCGGATTTGCCCATTCCCATGGATAAAATACTTTGTTGATGTTAATGCAGGTAAGCCCATTGGTCCACGTGCGTGTAATTTTTGTGTACTAATACCAATTTCGGCGCCATAGCCGAATTCAAAGCCATCTGTAAAGCGAGTAGAGGCATTATGGTAAACGGCTGCCGCATCTACATTATTTAAAAATGTATCTGCTACAAGTGGATCTTCCGTAATAATGGCTTCTGAGTGGTTTGTACCGTATTGATTAATGTGCTCGATGGCCTCAAATACGTTTTCGACAACTTTGACGCTTATTTTTAAATCTAAATATTCCGTAGCAAAATCTTCCTCTGTAGCGAGCTGTGCGAAATCTACCGCTTGGCAAACTGTTGCATCACCGATAATTGTTACGTCTGCTTCGTGCAAAGCGTTTAGCAGCTTTGTTCCATATTCATTAAACCAATCCGGATGAATAAGTAAGCTTTCAGCAGCGTTACAAACAGAAGGACGTTGTGTTTTAGCATTTCGACAAATTCTTTCTGCTTTTATGTAATCAGCAGTTTGGTCAACATAAATATGACAATTGCCTGCTCCAGTTTCAAGCACTGGCACTGAAGCTTCACGAACGACTAAATCGATAAGTGCCTTACCACCACGAGGAATTAATACATCTAGGTATTCTTTTAAATGGAATAATTCCTTTGCTGTTTCACGACTTGTATCTTCGATTAGTTGAACTGCATCAACAGGGATAGCCGTTTTTTTAAGTGCTCGGTGAATACTCGCAACAAGCGCTATATTTGAAAATTTAGCTGAAGAGCTTCCTCGTAAAATAACGGCATTGCCTGTTTTCAACGATAATGTTGCTGCATCAACGGTCACATTTGGTCGTGCTTCATAAATCATGCCAATCACACCGATCGGTACCATACGCTTTTCAATATGCAAGCCGTTTTCTTTGTCAATGTGCTCAAGTATTGTGCCAACTGGGTCGTTTAACGTTACAAGTAAATGAATGGCATCTGCCATTGCTGTAATTCGGTCCTTGTTTAACATAATGCGATCAAGTGTTGAAGCGGGCATACCTTTTTCTTTGCCACTTGCTAAGTCCTTTAAGTTTTCTGCAATTAGCAGATCCTGATCAATAATTAATTGCTCAGCAATTTTAGTTAACGCATCATTTTTCTCGCAAGTTGTTTTAATATTTAATACATAGCTTGCTGCCTTTGCGCGTTGTCCTTTTTGATATACTTCACTCGTCATCTTTATGCCTCCCTAATTCGTTTGTATTTTTAACCATTTGTCTCGATGAATGACTTCTATTGGATAGTTTGTTAATTCATCGGTCCGTTTTCCCATCGCTTGTGCTAGCTCAAGTGATGAGTATAAAACTTCGCCACGTCCAATAAGTCTATTTTCACTATAAACCTCTACAACGTCACCTTGTTCAAAGTCTCCTTCAACACGGTAGACACCAGCTGGTAGTAAGCTTTTACCATTTTCTAATAAGGCAATTTCCGCACCGTTATCTACAAAGATTTTACCAGAAATTTCCGTAAGTGCAATCCACTGTTTATTATTTGTTAATATAGCAAGTGCCTCATGCTCTACATATGTCCCATCTCCATGTCCATCCATAATATCGACGAGCTTATGCGCACCGTAGCCCGTGCCGATAAACACTTTAACACCAGCATTTAAAGCTGCCCGCGCTGCCAATAGTTTAGACTCCATACCACCTGTTCCGACTTTTGAGCCTGCACCATCAGCGAAGCCAAGCATTTCATCTGTTACTTCTGTTAACCGATCAATGCGCTTCGCTTGGGGATTTTTATTAGGATTTGCATCGTATAAGCCGTTGATGTCTGTAAGGATAATGAGCTGGTCTGCATGAACAAGTCCACTTACAAGTGCGGATAGCATATCATTATCGCCAAATGTTAACTCACTGACAGATACAGTATCGTTTTCATTAATAATTGGGAGCATAGCCCGCTCTAACAATTCCTCAAATGTTGCATAGGCATTTTTATAGCGTTCTTTTTTCGAAAAATCAGTACGTGTAAGTAAGATCTGAGCAGGCATAATATCATAAATACTAAAAAGGGTATGATATGTTTGGATAAGCAAACTTTGGCCGACTGCAGCAGCCGCTTGTTTCCCTTTAACTGTCACTGGACGAGAAGGGTAGCCTAATTGTTTAAAGCCTGCTGCTACAGCACCTGAAGATACAAGTAAAACTTCATGGCCACATTTTTTTAATTCTGCAATAGCTTGCACATGATCCATTAAGCGTACTTTGTCAATTTCACCTTTTGCATTCGTTAAGGAGCTACTGCCAATTTTTACAACGATTCTTTTTCTTTCCATCACATTTCCTCCAGTTCATCAATCATGGTCGCCACTTGTCTTACTACATGAAAATGTTTGTTAAATAACAATAAAAAAACCTTTTCATCCTAAAAATTAGGACGAAAAGGTTTGCTTTCCGTGGTACCACCTACATTGAATATCTTGAGATATTCCACTTTCCTCATAACGCTTGAGACTGCGCCTAGTTTGGCTAGGACGTTTCACGAAGTAGGTTCAGTAGTCTTTTTTGTACAATGCCTTGCAGCCGGTGGGCATCGCTCTCTAAGCAATTAGTTTCTACGTACTAGTCTTCGTTCGCTTTGTTTGTATTGATTATTGTAGAGAGGTCCGTACCATATATTATGACCACAGGCTCTCGTTCGTACTAGTAATTGAATAAAGAATGCACTACTTCTGTGTGTCTGTCAAGCTGATTAGAAAAATTCTGTAAAAATGAGGACAAAATGCTGAAGTTGCGAACATTCTACTAAAAAGGGGATGTCCTAAAACATACTTAAAGTGACAAATAGATAAACAAATTATTTAAACCACCAAATGGCGACAAATAAAGGTAACATCGCCAAAATCATCACAAAAAAACTCCACAATATTTGTTTTCCTGTTGTCATATTTTTTGGCTTAATGCTCATTTTTTCATAGAGTTGGTTGATGGCGCGTTGCTCTTTTGCGTAGAGCATTGATTGAAATTCATCATAATCTTGTATATAACTTGACGGGGTTCTGGGGCTGAAACGTAAATTTCGGATATCGTCCGTTATATCTTTCTCGCCAATCCGATAAGTAATAACTGGTGCCAAGCCAGAGGATTGCGTTGCTTGAACGTCGATATCATGTGTTTTCATTTTATAAAAGACATTCCCTTGCTCGTCCTCCAATTCTTGAACAATATCGCTTACTGCCATCGACGAATCACCTCTTTCTTCATACAATATGGACCAAAAATATAGTATTAATTTTCATTATAATGCATGGGCGAGGAAAAATGTTATGTGAACGAGCATTAATTGAAACAATAAATTTTTTGTAAAAATTCTATATATAGTCATAAACTCACAACTAAAGTAGCGAGTGTCGTGTAGTATAATGAAAATACAACCATTCTAATTATGGTTTTTTCTAAAGTTAGTGGAAAGAAGGAGAATAATTGGAATTTTCAACGTTACTAACGTTTTTAGGTGCAGCAATCATATTAACAGTAATGCCAGGGCCGGACAATTTATTTGTCCTTGCGCAAAGCATTACACAAGATAAAAAGGCAGGCATTGCGACTTCATTAGGATGTACAGGTTTGCTTGTTCATATCGGAGCTGCAGTTTTAGGAATTTCAGCTATTATTTATCAATCAACGGTTATCTTTTCCATTGTCAAATTTGCAGGTGCCGCCTATTTATTATATTTAGCATGGCAATCATTGCGAGCAAAAGATGATCCATTTACATTGAAGCAACAAAATATTCAAGTTTTTGGTTTGCTGTATCGCAAAGGAATCTTGATGAATGTGATAAATCCAAAGGTTTCTTTATTTTTCTTAGCACTATTGCCACAGTTTGTAAATCCAATACACGGCTATGTGGCGTTACAAATGCTTATTTTGGGTATGGTATTTTTAGTGCAGGCACTGATTTTATTCTCGTTATTTAGTATTTTTGCAGGGAAAGTTAAAAAAGGTATAGGGAAGCCAGCAATTGCTAAACGCTCGAATATGGTACAAGGCATTCTATTTACCTTTATCGGTATACAAATCGCACTAAGTAAACAATAAAAGGAGGAGGCTATATGGCAATTTTACATATTACCTTTAGCTTGTCTACACACGGTTCTATTAAACACGCGATACGACAACACCATTTACAGCGAGAAGAGTCGGTGATTTGTGTCAATGATGTTTTCTCAATCGGACCACTTGCAAGCTTGGAAAATCGAAAAAATTGGTTAGAATCTAATGTTTTTAAGGATATAGAAGAAAAAGAATTATACGAGGACATCCATAAGAAGTGGACGAAATCAATCGCTGGCATCCCTTGTGATTTGGATGTTTGGATTTGGTATAGCCAAAATTCACATGAAGAAATTGGTTTGCGTTATGTAATGAGCGAGTTTGTAACTAAATGCAGCATGGTATTTGGAATAGATACAACCGCAGCTTTAAACCGAATTCATCCAGATATGTCTATTCGCCATACTGGAGAACTATCATCGGACTT
Source organism: Lysinibacillus sp. NPDC097162 (assembly GCF_044762185.1). Taxonomy (NCBI): domain Bacteria; kingdom Bacillati; phylum Bacillota; class Bacilli; order Caryophanales; family Bacillaceae; genus Lysinibacillus; species Lysinibacillus sp. NPDC097162. The sequence continues at coordinate 986,727 of NZ_JBIWDT010000001.1, forward strand.
GCTTATGAAACTTCGATCGGATGCTAAACGGTTTACACTCGAGGAGTGTCGGCGACTTGCTAAAGAATGGGAAGAGCTAAAGCAAAATCCAAGTACATTGCGAGTTTGGCAAAATGGTATTGTTCATGCAGAGGAGGACAGTTACGATGCAACTATTATTGAATGTGCAAAAGATTTACAAGCTAACAACGAGGAGCTATGGCTTTCACCAGTGAACGTCATTGGGCGAACTTTCAATAAAATCGAGGACTACATGAGCGAAGCCTTTTTAGAATATCGAATTTTCACCATGGCTAGGCAAGGGTTATTTGAAATTAGCGGTGACACGACGGATTTGTTTTCTTATCAAATAAAATATATAGGGAAATAGTTAGTTTCCTACAATAATTTTAAAATCATAAAATTAAAAGCGGAAGAATGCTATAAAGCAACCTTCCGCTTTTAGTCGTTATTCCTTGAAGGTCCCATTTTCTCATAATAATCAAAGACAAATTTCTGAAATTGTCGTGCGGAAGGGGAAAGGTAACGATTTTCAATCCAAGCCATTCCGATAATACGTTCACAGACCATATCTTCAACATGAATTTTTACGACTTTTTTTGGATTAAGATCTTCATCATCAGGTAGTAGTGATACGCCAAGGCCGGCGCCTACAAATCCCGCAACGGTCGAGACCTCATCTCCCTCATAAGTAATTTTAGGTTTAATGCCCGCTGCGTTTAATAATCGATCTGCAGTACGGCGCAATGCATAGCCTTTTTTCATAAGCACAAAGTTTTCATGCTCAAGTTCCTTCATTGTAATGCTTTTACGATTGGCAAGGTGGTGATCAATTGGCACCATAATGTAAAGCTCATCTCGCCACAGTTCCTTCCAGCATACAGGTGGTTCTGTATTAATAGCTGCAAGTAGGCAAAGATCAAGCTCACCTGCAAGTAATTGCTTTAATTGTGAGTGTGAATAGTTTTGTGTGAAATGAAAGCGGATTTGCGGGTGTTGCTGACGAAAGGCGCGGATCAAATCAGGTACAATACTTGTTCCAAGTGTATGTAAAAAGCCCAGTGACACATCTCCAAGCTCAGGATTATTAAGCTCTTGTAATTCTAAAACTGCCTTTTCATATTCTTTACGCATACGCTGCACTCGATATAAAAACTGTTCTCCATAACGATTTAGCATGATGGAACGTCCTTGGCGGTCAAATAAAGGAACTCCTAATTCCTCCTCAAGCTTAGAGATTGAGCGACTCAGTGCAGGCTGTGAAATCGCTAATACATCCGCAGCACGTGTCATATGTTCAAGCTTTGCTACTGTTGCAAAATACTCCAATTGTTGCCATTCCATTTTTTTCACCTCCAATAATAGTATTACTATTAGTTACCTGCATTATAACGGTAAAAGTATAGGAAGTATAGGCAACGTGGAAAAATTTTATATAGTATAACAAAGGAATTTTAATAAAGTAATTTTTATTATTTTTAACCATCCCTAAATGGTGATTATACAAGGCTTCGACCTCACATCATTCATGCATGAAAGGTATCGAAACGATAAAAACTATAAATTGTACATTATGAATAAAGGGTGTTAAGATAGACACATAAAATACACAAATACAAATTTCCGTGAAGGGGATATTATAAAATGAAGTTATCAAAGCCGCAACCTCTAACAATTGAGGGAGGCAAAAAAGCCGTACTATTACTGCATGGATTTACAGGTAGCACAAAAGATGTGAAAAAGCTAGGGGAATTTTTATCAACACGTGGTTATACTGTTCATGCACCTATCTATAGTGGTCATGGGGTAGAACCAGAAGCCCTACTTGAAACAAAGCCTGAAGACTGGTGGAATGATGTAGTAGAAGGCTACAACTTCCTAAAAAATAAAGGCCATGAAGAAATCGCAGTAGTAGGAATTTCACTTGGCGGTGTCTTTTCGTTAAAAGTAGCAGAGCAATTTCCTGTTAAAGGAGTTGTTGCCATGTGTGCGCCGATAACACGCGATAGCTCAAAAGGATTATTTACACGTTTATATAACTACGCAAGACTATATAAACACTTTGAAAACAAATCAAAAGACCAAATTATCTCTGAATTACATGAATTGCGAATTACACCAAAAGATTCTTTAGATGGCGTTACACGCTTAACTGAAGAAACGCGTGAAGATTTACCAGCTATTAAAGCACCAACTTTAGTACTGCAAGGATTATTAGACGATGAGCTATATCAACAAAGCGCTCCGTTTATTTTAGATACAGTTAAAACAGATGATAAAGAAATTATTTGGTATGAAAATTCAGGTCATATTATCACATTAGATAAAGAACGTGAGAAAGTTTATGAAGACGTGTACAATTTTTTAAACCATATTGAATGGTCTGTTGCAAACTAGGAGCTGTCTTCTGACAGCTCTTTTCATTTTTTACTTTTCCTTATTAGCTAGTAACTGTACAATTAGCAATCAACTACGCAAAAACTATTGTTTTTATAATAAATGCCTGTTACCATAGTGAAATTGTAGTGAAAATTCATTCGATTTAACTTGTTTTAGCAACCCCTCTACTTCTATAAGTGAGACGAACTAAATAGCCACTGAATTAAGTGTAAGCTTAAACTTGTCTGAATCAGGTTAAAGCCCCGGCGGCTATCACAGATTTTTACAAGTGCTTTTCGAGCAAGCGCTAAAAAATCTGGACGTAACTACGCCAAGGTAATTTGCTATAGTTAAACACATCTAAGGAGTACATCAATTATGCAAAAGAAAATACCTTTTTCTACTTATGCAGTCATAGGAACGATGTTATTTGGACTGTATTTTGGAGCGGGGAATCTTATTTTTCCAATTCAACTTGGACAACTTGCAGGAACAAACTTTTGGTTTGCACTGATCGGTTTTTTAGTTACCGCGATCGGTTTGCCATTTTTGGGCATTTTAGCGATTGGTTTATCGGGCAGTAATGGTCTGCGTGATTTAGCGAGCCGTATTCATCCTTTATTTGGCGTTATTTTTTCACTAGCGCTATACTTAACAATCGGTCCCTTTTTTGCAATTCCTCGAACTGCTACAGTACCATTTGTCGTTGGTTTTGAACCGTATATCAATGCGGAATATACAACAATTTTACTAGCTCTGTTTAGCTTTATATTTTTTGCAATAGTTTATTATTTCTCGTTAAATCCGGCGAAGATTATGGACTATATAGGTAAGGTGTTAACACCAGCTTTTTTAGTTGTATTATTTATTTTAATTATTATTAGTATTGTGAAGCCGATGGGTCATTTCCAACAGCCAATCGGTGATTATATCCAGTCTTCCTTTATGACAGGCTTTAAAGAAGGCTACAATACGATGGATGCACTAGCGTCACTAGCATTTGGTATCGTCGTTATCAATGCTATTAAAAGTGCAGGTATTACAGATAGAAAAGAAATTGCCAAAGCAACATGGACATCAGGTATCTTTGCGATGGCATTAATGACACTAATTTACGGGCTTATTACGTATATGGGCGCATCGAGTATAGAGGCTGTCGGAACATTTGAAAATGGTGGATTGATTTTCGCAGCAGTAGCTGACCATTATTTTGGCTCATTTGGTGCGATTTTATTGGCTGTAATTATTGTGCTAGCTTGTTTAAAAACAAGTATTGGCTTAATTACTTCTTGTAGTGAATTTTTCCATGAAGTTTTCCCAAAAATAAGCTATAAATGGTTTGTTTTCATTTTGTGTGTTGTGTCATTTTCAATTGCCAACTTTGGTTTAAATAATATTATTCAATTTGCGATTCCAGTGTTGATGTTCTTATATCCACTTGCGATTGTCCTTATTTTACTTGCTTTAAGCTCTTCGCTATTTAACAATAAGCAAACAGTTTATGCATCTGCGATGTTCTTAACATTTTTCGTTAGCCTAATCGATGGCTACAATGCACTCGTTAATAGTATTCCAGGTGCAAAATTAAGCCTGTTGGATTCAGTAGCGGAGTTGTATTCAAATGTTTTACCTTTGTATAATATCGGTTTAGGCTGGATTTTACCGGCTGTAATTGGTGTCATTATTGGATTAGCAATGCCATCAAGAAAAGTATCAACAATTAACTAACATATAAGAAAGCACACACATAATAAATGATGGATGTGTGTGCTTTTATTTGTAAAAATATTATATGCAGAAAATTTATTCAATTTAATTTATAATGATACTTAGTATTGTTTTAAGGAGTGAGCATATGCATGAGATTTGGATGTTTACAGCAGTGGCATTGATGATTGTGATGGTGCCGGGAGTGGATTCGCTTCTAGTGTTAAAAAATACAATCATCCATGGAAAGAAAGCAGGTTTTTTTACAATGTTGGGGATTATTCTTGCTCTTGTAGTTTGGACAACCCTTGCTGTACTTGGGCTAGCTACGATTATCTCAAAATCAATGGTCGTATTTTTAGCGATAAAATATGCAGGTGCCGCGTATTTAATATATTTAGGCATTCAATCTTGGCGTGCAAGGGCACAAAATATGATATTACAAGAAGAGCGACCTTTACAGGAAGATCCAGAAAAAAATGTATCGCTTAGCTGTATGACCCAAGGCATTACGACTGATCTATTAAACCCAAAAACATTGCTATTATATGTAACGTTAATGCCTCAATTTATTCAGCCAAATTTTAATATAAACTCTCAATTAATCGTGTTAGCAGGCATATTAATCGCGTTATCAATTGTTTGGTTGGGCATTGTGATACTCGTTATGAATGTCATCCGAAAATGGTTTATGAAACAGACGGTGCAGGCAATATTTAATAAAATTGCGGGTGTTATGTTAGTAGGAATTGGCATACGTATTGCAACTGAAAAAGTATAGAGCGAGAAAAATGCACGCAAAGGTATATTCCTTTGCGTGCATTTTAAATAGGCTTAGTAAGCAGTCCATCCACCATCAACGGCAATGATTTGTCCATTCACAAAGCTTGCTTCATCTGAGCCTAAGAAAATAGCAAGTTGTGCAATTTCTTCGGGTTGTCCAGCACGTGGATTGATTGCTAATCCTAGTGACTGACGAGCCGCACCAACTTCGCTCATATTAGTCATTGATGCAGCGATATTTGTCATAACAGCACCTGGTGCAATACCATTACAACGAATGTTTTGGTTTGCATACATAAATGCTGTATTTTTTGTTAAACCAACTACGGCATGTTTAGATGCAGTATAGGCAGCACCAGCACGAGCACCGTATAATCCGCCAGCAGAAATATTATTAACGAAAACACCATGTCCTTGCTCAAGGAAAATCTTTGTTGCCATGCGCATTGAACGCATAACAGCAGTTGTGTTTACGGCAAATACTTTATCCCAACGCTCGTCAGAAATCTCACCGACAGGCTCCATTCCATCCATAATGCCCGCATTGTTAACTAAAATATCTAATTTACCATATGCATTTTTTGTTTCATCGAATAAGCGTTGCATGTCCTCAGTCGAAGCAACATTTGTTTGTATAGCAATAGCTGTGCCGCCATTTGCTTGAATACCATCAGCAACAGTCTGTGCACCGTCTAAATTTAAATCTGATACAACAACTTGAGCACCTTCTTTTGCATAACCTTCTGCAATTGCTTTTCCCATACCTGAAGCTGCACCTGTAACGATTGCTACTTTACCTTCTAATCTCATGTCAAAAGACCTCCTATTAGATCGAATTTTCCTGAGGACAAAGTTACTTTGTCCTAAAGCTTAACCAGAAATAAATAGACACTCGCATCTACTACTTCTGATTATGTATTGAACATGTGTTCATTAAAATATTATAATACTCATGTAAGCGATTTCAATATGCAGAATTCGTAGAACTGTTCAGTAATCAACACATTTAAATTATTTGTTTAATATGGGGGTGAAAATTTTGACCGTTAACGATTTGCGGGTAGTAAAAACAAAGCAAGCGTTACATAATGCATTGCTTACTTTGTTAAGCGACAAACCGTTAGAAAATATCTCGATTGCGGAAATATGCCGTGTAGCAAAAGTGAATAGGGGCACATTTTATTTACATTATGAACAAAAAGAGAAGCTGTTTGAGGAATACTTTCAAGAAATTGTGGAGGATTTATATAATTCCTATGAGGAACCATACCGTGCTGCATCGACCATTATTAAAAATGAGCTGGATCCAAATACAATTCGAATTTTTCATCATATAGAACGGTTTAAACGATTTTATCGAATCGTCTTTTCAAAAAATGTACCGCTAACCTATTATTATATGTTATTTAATGAAATTCAATCACTTTTAAAAAGAGACTTAGCACAAAATAAAATAGGCAAAATAACAACTGACTTTTATAGTGCCTATCAAGCAAATGCAATTATCGGCATGATTATTGAGTGGTATCGGCATGATTTTGCCGAAAGTGCTAGTGAACTAAATCAGCAGTTTGCGGCAATTTTACGTTTTGAAGAAAGTTACGACAATCGCCGGTAATCCACGGTAAAACGCCGGTAAATCCAGGGGAATCGCCGGTAATCACGGAGAAATCGCCGATAAACTCATGCCAATCTCCGGTAAAACATAGTAAAAAGAGTTAGATTGATAGCAGTCAATCTAACTCTTTTTTTCTTATAGCTTAGCCTTTTTTTCTTATAGCTTAGCCTTTTTTTATTGTGGTGTAGTTGCGCTTAATTTTTGTTCCATTTTAGGTCTTTTTAGGGCAACCGCAACAGTAGCAACAACGAGTGTGACAGCAATGATAATAGCTAACGAACTACTATTATGAATTAGACTTTCAGAGCTACCTCCAAATATTATTGTATAATAGCCATCAGCCCCGTAAGTTGCTGGCAGAAGAGAAGCGACACGATGGTAAAAGTCTGAAAGCATTGCATTCGGAACGAGTACGCCAGATGTGACAAGTTGTAAGGAAAGTGCGCAAATATTAAAGACCATGCCGAGATTACCAAATACAATGACAAAGACCTGTGCTAAACATAGAAAAGCCCAAAACATGAAAGCTTGGAATAGATATATAGTGAAAAAGCTTTCGTTACTTGAAATTGTAAATAAATGCATCAATCCTATTGTTAGTAATGGAAGAATAAAAGCAACGGCAATATTTACAAGCTGTCTAGCAAAAAATAAAGACCATTTCGAAACAGTATGCTGTACGATTTCAGCTGCCTGCTGATGTTGCATAATCATCACCATTGCACCGACAAATGATGAAATAATAACCATTAACGGTACGAAATTTGCCGAAAAGCCTTTGACGTCATTCGTTTTAATAATAGTAGATTCAACTGTTCGGTCTTTTACACCCATAATGGTTGAAGCAACAGTATCTTGAACTTGAAGGGCTGTATTTTGTTCTAAAGGAAGCTGTGCAAACTGTTGTGAAAATGCCTTTATCATCTCTCCTTGCTGTACAGGGTACAGGCTATGATTGACTTCTTCTGTAGCTTGCTTTGCTACGCTCTCCATCATTGTTTTGGCAAGGCTTGCGTTCGCTTGATTTATGGAATAAACAATTTTAGCTTCTTCTCCAGCCTGTAACTGGGCAGAAAAATCAGCAGGTATGTGAATAATCATATTTATATGTCGCTGATCCAAATCTTTTTCTGCCTTTTTAATCGAGGTGAACTCTTTCGTAGCAAAAGGCAATGATTCTTTCAATCCGCTAATGACTTCTTGACCAACAGCTGAATCTTCACTAATCAAGCCAATCGTTAAGTTATCTGCTCTATCACTTATGCCGTCGTATGCGGTCATCCAGATAGAAAAAAATATTAATTGAAATGCAATCGTAGCGGCAATACCAATATAAGTTTCGCGAATTTTAAATAAAGCTTGTAATCCTTTCATTATAAACCTCCTATAAGTAAGTACTTACTTGCACCTCTGAGAAAAATTTTTTCTAGGAAATTAATCCCCTAGAAAAAATTGCAACACTTGTGTTAATCAGTTCTTCAGTTGGAAGGGTAGAAACGGTCGTACCTAATCGAGCGCGTGAAATAAAGTGACCGAAATTAAGGGCAATAAGAGAAAGTGCAGCGGCTTCATAGTTGACCTCACGGATTTTCCCTTTATAGTGCATCTCCTCAAAATATTGAATTAACTCATTTTTGAAGATGAGGGGAACATTAGCTATTTCATTACTGATTTCTGGAAATTGCATTGATTCCTTAAAGCCAATCATCACAAGGTCCTTTATGGACATCATATATTCAAAATATTTCATTGAAAAATGGTTTAAATCTGTTTCTAAATCCCATGTAACCTCTTCATGCATCATTTTTTGCAAAATAGGGTTGTAAGAAAATCTGTCCACAATGGTCTTCAAAATCCCTTGTTTATTGCCAAAGTGGCGAAAAATCGTTACTTCATTGACCTGTGCTAAGTCGGCAATTGCCTTCGTTGTCGCTGCGGTGTAGCCCTTTTCACTTATTAGCTGTATGGCTGCTTCAATAATTCGTTCTGCTGTTTCTTTCGTTGTCAATAAAATACATCCTCCAATGCAAGTGATTACTTACATATTAACATGAGTGATTTGTATTAGCAATAGCTCAAAAAGAATCATTCGCCAGTTTTGGCATTGACAACTATATCGGGCGCTGATATATTTTATTTATATCGTCAGTCGATATATTGTTTGGCGATATAGAGGGAGGTATTTTTTATGACACAAACACAGGAATATCCGCCTTTAACAGAAGGTGTTTATTATATTTTATTAGCATTATTCGAAGCTCGTCATGGCTATGGCATTATGCAATTAGTCGAGGAAATGAGTAAAGGTCGTGTTCGTCTTGGCGCAGGTACGATATATGGCGCTATTAAAACATTGTTGGAACGACAATGGATAGAAGCATTAGATGGTGATGGTCGTAAGAAGGAATATATAATTACGGAAAGTGGGAAAAATGTAATAGAATATGAAATTTTACGATTAAGGGAACTTTTTGACAATGGTATCCGTATAACAAATGGGAAAGCTTAAAACGCATTTTTTATAAGAGGTGTTGATATGAAAAAAATTAAATTTCGCTTTTTTCTGGACTATGAAAAAGAAGAGAAATGGGTCAATAAAATGGCCGAACAAGGATGGCATTTACGAAAGAATATAATCAGCTTCTTTGTATTTGAACAAGGCGAGCCTGGAAAATATATTTATCGTAATGAATTGGTAGTAGGTGAAAAGAAAGATTATTGTGAATTTTTAGAGTCGTTAAATATTGAATGTGTTTCTAAATTCGGTGTTTGGGCATATTATCGTAAAGAAGCAGCTGATGGAGCATTTGAATTATACTCAGATGCACCTTCTAAAATAAAATATTTAAAATCAATTAGTAGGCTGTTTATTCCAGTTGCCATTCTAAGTGTTTTAATAGGATTTTTCAATATATTCACGGGGCTTACAGCATCTCCAACAACGTTTATATCTATTAATCTTGGTTTTTTAAATGTATTTTTAGGGGTTTTAATGTATGTACCAATTAGAAAAATTCAAAGGCGCAAAAAGCATCTAGAACATGATTTACATATATTTGAGGGGTAAGGAGGATAAATATGACATTACAATTACAGCAGGTCACAAAAAAATACAAAGATTTCACAGCGGTTGATAATTTAAATTTCACGATTGAAAAAGGGGAAATTTTTGGATTAATTGGTCAAAATGGTGCAGGAAAGACAACGACATTCCGTATGATTTTAGACTTGCAGGAAACTACAGCAGGCACAATATCATGGAATGGAAAGCCTGTGAATTCAATAAACCGTGACGTCCTTGGTTATTTACCAGAGGAACGTGGAATTTTCCCAACAATGAAGGTTGAGGAGCAGCTCTACTTTTTCGGAGAGCTACGAGGCATGAAAAAAGCAGAGCTTAAGAGGGATATTGATTTCTGGATTAGCCGTTTTGATTTAGAAGAAAAACGCAAAGATAAAGCGGAGACGTTGTCTAAAGGAAATCAACAAAAGGTACAGTTAATTGCAAGCTTTATTCATAAACCACAATTTTTAATTTTAGATGAGCCTTTTAGTGGTCTTGACCCAGTGAATAAAGATTTACTGAAAGATGCCATTTTACTGCTAAAAGAACAAGGAACAACGATTTTATTTTCGAGTCACCAAATGGATAATGTCGAAGAACTTTGTGATCACTTATGTCTTCTGAAGCGGGGAGTATCACTTTTTTCCGGCAGTTTATTAGATTTAAAGAAACAGTATGGCAAAACGAAGCTGTCTGTACGAACTGATTATTCTACTACGGAGTTACTTCAGCTCGAAGGTGTTAAAGACATACGTGTGGAAAAAGAGCAAACAGTGTTAATGCTCGAGGATGAGCATTATGCAGAAAGTATTTTCCAACGTTTATCTGCTGGTAAGTACATCGAAAAATTTAGCTTAGACTATTTAACACTGGATGAAATTTTTAAAGATAAGGTAGGTGGCAGCGTTGTCGAAGTTTAGTTTGTTAATGAAGCAATTATATAGATCAAAATTGAAATCAAAATCATTTATTTTAATGACGCTTCTATACGTGCTTGCAATGTCTGTTGCTATTTTTTGGTCAGATATTAAAGAGCTCTTCACAGGGAACGATGAAGCACAGCAAATCGCAATTGTTAATGATACGACAGCAGATTTAAGTGGAATCTTTGTGTCTAATAGTGATATGGCGTTTATTCAAGATGAGACAAATCTAGAGAAGTTAGAGCAAAAAGTAAAAGATGGGGAACTTGCTGCTATTGTTGAAGTGAGTGATCAGAACGGTCAGTTGCATGCAGAAATTTCAACGTTTAAACCTTTGAAATTAAATGATCAATCGACGATATCTTCTTTATTGCAATATGCTGGACAGCATTACGCTGTACAAAAACTATCCCTATCGTCAGAGCAGGCAGCTCAAATAATGGCTGCCAAAACGATTATTTCAAATAAAAATTTAAATGAAGAAACTACTGGTGGAAAAAGTGAGGAAGAGAAACAATCAGGGCTATGGGTATCCTATGCTGTCGGCATTTTAATTTACTTCTTTATTTCCACATTCTTATCGATGATTACAACTGAAATTGCTTCTGAAAAAGGCTCACGCGCTATGGAAATGCTATTAGTAAGTGTGAAACCTGCCACGCATTTTAAAGCAAAAATTGCAGGTGTCCTGCTACTTGCAATGACACAAATGGCGATTATTGCAGTTGTCTTCCTTTTCTATGCAAAGTTCGCGAAAGACGGCGTTATTTGGGAAATGGCAGCAAGTATTGTTAAGGAATTATCGCTTGGATATGTGCTTTATGCAATCCTGTTTTTACTGTTAACAATTGTTTTATACTTGATTGTTGGCGCATTATTCGGCTCATTGGTGTCTAAAGTAGAGGAAGCAGGTCAAGTGCTAATGCCTGCAATGATGATTACCTTAATTGGCTTTTATGTAATGCTTTCGGGAATTGGTAATCCCGATACAATTATTATTAAAGTTTTCTCTTATATTCCTTTCACATCGGGTATGGTAATGCCAATGCGTATTGGAGCGACAGATATAGGTATGATTGAGCCTTTACTATCACTTGGCATTTTAGTAGTGACAATTATTGTTGCATATTTATTTAGCTTATCATTCTACAAACGTAGCGTCTTAACATATAGTACAGGCGGCGTGATTCAAAAGTTCAAAACGGTATTAAAAGTAACAACATAATGATGGAAAGCAGCTATTTAAAAGTAGCTGCTTTTTAAATAAAGAAAACGGTAATTCCCGTTCTAATCACTCCCTTAGAGCAGACACGGCTCCAACTAATTTTAAGCTTATCTGTTCCTGCTGAAGTGTCACGCTTGCCACGCTAATCAACGTGTATAATTAACTGAAATAATTGGTACTACTAACCTGCACACAAAGGAAACGGGGCAACTTTTATAAATGCAACATGGTTAAAGTAGATGAGTTCTCTAAGCTATTGCTTGCAGTCTGACAGCCATTGGGATATGGCTGTTTTCGACATCAATATACTAATTTTTAGAAAAGATGTAAGACGAAGTGAAGATTCAGTCGAATTTTTAGTTCAAACAGGCTATAATTTGAGGAGAAGGAATGATGGACTGCTCTGTGAAAGAGCTAAATACTACGCATTTAAACTGCCCATTAGACCGAAACTTTAACTAAATCGAACGTGTATTGGTAAAACAGATGAAACTTTTTCATCTACTAATCGTATGTAATAGAAGAGATTAATCGCAGGGGGTATTACTTATGTCTGAAATGAACAATGACCTATTTAAATCAAAAGATCCATTCGCAACTGAAAAACCACTACTACAACCTAACCCATTAATGCAAGCTGAACCATTGCAAACACCGACATTGATTTCTGAGCAAGAACTATCACAAATTGCTCAAAATCAGCTTGCTTTAAAGAAGGATCCAGAGGTTCATGCACTTGCTCAAAAAATTGATGTAAAAGACCAAATCGCTATGTTAGAGCTAGGAAAAGAAACGGCGAATGGCATTTCTACATTTTCAGATAAAATGCTGGCAACAATGAGAGCTAGTAAGCTGGAAGAATCCAGTGTATTGTTAAATAATTTAAATAAAGTGATGGATAAATTCGATCCGCAAGATTTTGCAGAACAGAAAAAAGCGGGCTTTCTTACAAAGCTGTTTAGCAAAGGAAAAGAACAATTAGAAAGATTTTTATCTAAATATGACAGCATGAATAAAGAAGTTGATGTAATTTATCGTGAAATTCAAAAGTATGAAGTTGAAATGAAACGTAATACTATCGACTTGGAAAACTTATATGACCAAAACTTAGATTATTTCCAAACATTAAGTAAATTTGTTGCGGCGATTGAAGTAAAGGCAGATGAAGTTCGTGCTGCATTACCAATGTTAGAGCAAAAAGCGCAAACAGGTGACCAACTAGCTGCAATGGAATTTGAAACGATGCAACGTGCTGTAGAATTACTTGAGCAACGACGTTATGATTTAGAAATGGCACAGCAAGTATCGTTCCAATCTGCACCACAAATTCGCTTAATGCAGCAAGGTAATAATCATCTAATCGGTAAAATAAACTCTGCATTTGTAACGACTATTCCAATTTTTAAACAAGGTTTAATCCACGCAGTAACATTAAAGCGCCAAAAGCTTATCTCAGATTCAATGAGTGAACTGGATCGCCGCACAAATGAAATGCTTGTGCGCAATGCAGAAAACATTAGCAAAAACAGTGTCAATATTGCACGTGCTGCTGGTAGCCCAAGCATTAAAATCGAAACTATTGAAACAACATGGCAAACAATTATGGCAGGTATTCAAGAAACAAAGCAAATTCAAGCAGAAACTGCGAGAAACCGCGAGGAAGGCCGCAAACGTATCGAAAAATTACAGCTTGAATATGAAAAATTAAAAAAAATGTAATGATTGCATAGACTGTCATCAAACTCGAAAACATATGGAGTTTGTTGACAGTCTTTTTTTATTAAATATTTGTTGAACTTGAGATGATTCCATTGCACTTAAAAAATCTTGCTATATTTTGGGGAATACTACTACTTTAAAAGTTAATAAGTACAACATTATATTTTCATATAGTGAGTCCGACGAGTAACTTTAAGTGCAAAAAATGCATTCAAAGTTACAACTATTTTGGAATAATGTACAGAATTTTCTTGCAATTAAGTTATTAACATGATATTTTGTTTTTATAAAAGGTTAAACGATTTACTAAAACGTTTAACTAAAGGCAAGGAGATTTGATATGACAACTCTGAAAGATATTGCAGAACACGCTAATGTAAGCGCTTGTACCGTTTCTAGATATTTAAACCAAAATATTGTTGTGAAAAAAGAAACAGAGGAAAGAATCCAACTCGCCATTAAAGAACTGGGATATGTACCAAATGTAGTTGCAAAAGCATTAAAGCGTAAGGAAACTACGAATGTTGCGGTGATCTTACCAAAGATTAATAGTCTTTATTATTCTGAGATCACTTCTGGAATCAGTCAAACTTTAGGAAAACATCATTATAATTTATTTATTTATGAAGTAGACAATTTAAATTTAAGTGAAAATGAAATACTACAACTTATGCGTGAAAATATGGTAGCTGGAATTATCATTATTGGGTTATTTTCTGACCTATCATTTAAAGATAATATTCCTAGTTTTTTAGAATGTGGTATTCCTGTTGTCTATGCAAATAGATGTATTCCGTACTCCGGTTTTCCATTAGTGTATCCGGATTTAACCAAAGCAGGTAGGATAGGGGCAGAATATCTATTTTCAAAAGGTAAAAATAAATTAGCTTTAGTTCATAAAAAGTTGCCTAACGATGTACTTGAATTATTCTTGGAAGGAATTAGTCAAGCAAGCAAGTATGAGCAAAAGCCTTTAATTATAGAAATCGACGATAATATGAATTTATCAAAAGATTGTGTGCCAATTCTTCTTGAAAACAATATTGATGGTGCATTTGTCCTGAATGAATTGAGTGCAGTTTATTTAACTAAGGCATTAGTTCATCGTGATGTTCGGATATGTGAGGATCTTGCTGTTTTGAGTTTGGGGAATTCTCTATTGTCACAAATTTCTACACCTGAGCTAACTTGTGTAGATTTGCAGAACCAGGAATTAGGCATAAGAAGTGCTGAGATTATTCTGAGCGAAATTCAAAAAGAAAAGTTTGAGCCAGTAACTATATTAGAACCGTTTATTGTTGAACGGAAATCTTCATGATTTTTGTAAGATAAATTTAAATAGAAGCAAATATAAGGAACTATTGGTTAAACGTTTAACTATTTTTCATTTATTAAAAAGATTTTCTAAATTAGTTAAACGTTTAACCAATTTAATCTAAAGTTAATGTACCAACGTGGTTAAACGATTAACAAAAGAAATACATCTATTTAGTTAATCGTTTAACCACTCTATTAAAGCAATTAGTTAATCGTTTAACTAATAAGTTATTTTCGATAGGTTAAGAGCACTGCTCTTCTTATAAAACATCAATATATGACGAAAGGGAGAACGAACTATGAAACAAAAAGAGACGAATCATCTTGAGAAAGTCCGGGATATTTACGAGATTTTAAACGGTAGAATGGAAGCAGATCTGCTTATTAAAAATGTGAATATTTTGGATGTGCATGGGGAAACGGTCTATCAAGGGTCTTTACTAATCTATGATAAGCGTATTGTAGCTCTAAATCCAGATGAATCAATCGCTAAAGTAAAAGAAGTATTTGAAGGACAAGGGCTATACGCTATTCCAGGATTAATAGATGCACATTTGCATTTTGAATCTCAGCTGGCTCATCCAGTAGCCTTGGGCGAAGCAATGGTCCCTAATGGAACAACGACAATATTTGCTGAAACCTTAGATCTTCTAAGTGCAGCTGGTGAGGATGGGGTAAGAGCGGCTCAAGGTCTATTCCGTGATTATGAAAAATTGCCCTACAGATTATATGCATTTGCCCCTGGAAAGAAAGTAGCAGCATCGGTAACGGAGGAAGTCTTAAATATGGAGCCAGTAATCGGGCTAGGCGAATTTGAACATTTTACTTATAGTAAGGGGGATGAGGATGACTTCCTGAAGGCTTCCTGGGTAAGAGAAAAAGGGGGATTTATGAACGGGCATTGGGGCTTGACTGCTCTTCCAGATATGATCTTAAATTATTTACCTGCCATTGGTACATCCAATAATCATGATGTTTGGAATGGGGACGA
Source organism: Lysinibacillus sp. NPDC097162 (assembly GCF_044762185.1). NCBI lineage: Bacteria > Bacillati > Bacillota > Bacilli > Caryophanales > Bacillaceae > Lysinibacillus > Lysinibacillus sp. NPDC097162. The sequence goes on from NZ_JBIWDT010000001.1 coordinate 1,002,453, forward strand.
TATTGAGAAAAGTATTCGTTACGGTTTTCCAACCCAAATTAAGTTTGGTGTAGGGAGCAGTGAAGTAATAAAAACATTGCTTCGTTCCATTGTAGACCGTAAATTTCCAACCGATAATTTTATGTTATGTACGGATAATATCTCAATTGAAAGGTTACTTAAGATGGGGCATATGGATTGGATTATCTCACTCTGTACGGAGATGGGGATCAGCCCGATAAAAGCTATTAAAATGGCAACATTAAATACAGCCAAATCCTACCACATGGAAGATAAAATTGGATCTTTAACACCTGGGCGTTTTGCAGACATTGTATTGACAGACAGCTTATCGAAAATAAATCCACTTTATGTATTTAAAGATGGTGAATTGATTGCACAAGACAAAAAATTATTAAAGAAAATCGAGATAGACTACTCTTCCATGTGTACGGAGGGTGTACAGGGGTTAGAGGACTTAACACCGGCTGAGTTAGACATTGTACCTTTTGAAGTTTCCGAAGATGGGACAAAAGCAAAAGTCTATTTATTTGATGTATATGGGCGAGGTCATGAAAAGTTTTACCAAGAAATTTGGGTACCAATAGTAAATGGCAAGATTATTCCGGAATATCAAGGAGAGAAATTAAGCCGCCTGTCTGTTATCCAACGATATGCAGATGGAAAACGCCATGTTGTAAATGGATTATTTAAAGGTGTTTATATCGAACATGGTGCAGTAGCAACTTTCTGGTCAGCGCCATCACCATATTTCGTTGTAGTTGGACAGGAAAGTGAAGAGATGTGCTTCTGTGCAAAAGAAGTTGATAAATATTCTGGAGCATGTATTGTATCAGACGATAAAGCGATTAAAAGTGTGATGCCTCTTGAAATTTATGGCGCCATGGCTAATATGACTGTGGATGAATTAACCAATAGTGCTGACGCCATTGATGCAGCTTTGGAAGAAATGGGTAACCGCAACGAAGGGGAGCCGGTAGTGAATAAACTTTTAAGTTTGTTTATTTCTCTGCATCGTTTCCGCATCATGAAATAAGACTCAATAAATCCTGTGCATATTACTTACACCTTATTTAGGCTGTTTAGAGAAACATTTTAATGATACATGTTCGGTGAGAAAATTATTTTCTACCAAGAGGCACTAGTGCTAAATGTTCCACTCAAGATTTACATGATTGGCAATACTATAAAATTTCACAAGGGGTAAAGGGAGGATTTTTATGCAAAATGAAAGCGTTTTAAAATCCGATAAAAACAGTTTAATAAAAAGATGGATTGTATATATCATTGGAATATATATATTGTCAATTGGTGTTAGTTTAGCAATAACAGCGGGGATTGGCATTTCACCTCAAAGTGCCTTTCAAAGAGTTTTTGTTGTGCATTTTGATTGGTTAACACAGGGAAAGGCAAATTTCATTTTAGAGTGTATCATGTTAGTGTTGGCATTTTTAGTCTACAGAAAGGGTTTTAAGTTATACCATATTATGGGGCTTGTTGCTTCGGCGATATTTGCAGTTTTTTTAGATTTCAATCTATCTCTTACATTTACTTACCTCAATCTTCCTGAGTATTGGACGAAATTTTTAACACTTGTTATTGGAGATGCATTTTTAGCTTTTGGTGTATTCCTTATGCTTCAATCTAAAGTTGTTCTAATGCCTATTGATAATTTCGTTAATGCTGTTCAACTAAGGACTGGATTTAAATGGGGGAATGTTAAAACGTGCTTTGATTTGACTTTACTTGCTTTAGCACTAATCTTCGGTCTTATTTTAGCAGGTAAAATTATGTTTATTCGAGAAGGCACAGTTTTAAACGCTATACTTGTTGGACAATATATTAAACTATTTACTTACATGTACAAAAGAAATAAGGAAAAAAAAGGATTTGAAATTACTCAACCGATAGCAAAATAATTCAATTGCAAAAATAATAAACATAAACTAACTCCCCAAAGCAGCTTAATTTTGAGGAGTTTTTTATTATGATCCAACGGCTTTACTGAAAATATTAGCAAATGCATGTCAATATCGGCATAACTATTTAAAAGCTAATGGATTTCTAATATAAGATTTATTTTTCTTCATAGGCTCTGTTTTTTTAATTTTTTAGCTAGTTTCGAAGACTTGTTATGAGTTGTTTTATTAAGGGTTTTCCTAAATCCTCTAATTTTGCATTATCTAATTGCAAACCCCAATAATAAATGGCTCCCATCAAACTTTGTACAATCATCTGAAAAAATTTTTCCGTAGAATCAAAGTGTCGAATTGAATGATCTTCTTTTCCTTCTTCAATTATTTGGTGAAGAATGACATACAGTTTACGATTTTCATTTGTGAAAAAAGTATGCTCATTACTTATGATGGCTGCGGAGTAAATAACCCGCATTAAATCCTTTCCCATCTCTTCCTCAATACAACGGAATACAGCTAGACAGAAGGCTTCCAGTCGTTCTATTGCTAAAGTATATTGTTGCTTCAATTCCTCATAGATATGTACATAGCTTTTGTCCATTTCCATAAAACGCATCATGAAAATGCTTGATTTAGATGGGAAATGTTGATAAAAGGACCCCTTTGATGTTTTACTTTCCTTGACAATTCGATCCACAGAAACATTATCGTAGCCAAGCGTTTTAAATAATTCGAGTGCTACGGTCATGATATGAAGTTGTGTTTGAATGCCTTTTGTTGTTTTATTCTCTAAATCCATTATGTTTCGCTCCTTAAAGAAATAATTTTCTAAAATGTTTGACTATTATTTATTCTCATTATATCATCAGACTATAGTCTAGTCTAATAAGGAGTGATAATAAAAATGGAAAAGCTGAGAAAAGCTGAAGAGCTAGAATTTTTGTTTAAGGATTCTATGCGTCTATTAGTAGGAGGGTTTGGCATTTCTGGTACACCGTTAACATTATTAGATGCTGTTGCGAAGTTTGAGGCAGGAAATTATGAAGTTGTCAGCAATAATCTTGGGGATGAAGGGAAAGGTCTTTATAAAGTGTTCGAGGCAGGAAAAATCGAAAAAGCAATTGGTTCATTTTTCACGATTAATAAAGAAGCTATAATGGCTTGGTCAATGGGAAATTTAAAAATTGATTTAATGCCCCAAGGTACTTTAGCAGAGGCAATTCGTAGTGGGGGTGCTGGCATCGGTGGTTTTTATACGCCAACTGGTGTTGGAACAAGACTAGCAGAAGGAAAGGAAGTTCGAGAGATTGATGGTGTTCGTTATTTATTTGAGAAGGCAATCAAAGGGGATATTGCCCTCATTAAAGCCGCGAAAGCCGATAAAGCGGGCAATTTGGTTTATCACACAACTGCAAGAAACTTTAATCCGATAATGGCAACGGCTGCAGAAACAGTCATTGTGGAAGTCGATGAAATCGTTGAAATAGGGGAGCTAAATCCTGAGGAAATTATAACACCCCATATTTTTGTAGATTACGTTATTGAAAGTAAGTACATCAAACAAGGGGGGACCTATGTTGAAGCTAAGTAGTCGTGAAATAATTGCAATGCATATTGCAAATGAGCTAAAAGATGGCGATGTAGTCAACCTAGGCGTGGGAATTCCAACGCTAGTCTCAAAATATATTGATGATAAAAAGATATATTTCCAAACTGAAAATGGCTTAATTGGCATGGGGCCACCACCTCATGAAAATGAGCAAGATATAGATTTAATAGATGCCGGGAAAGCTCCTGTCACAATTACGCCAGAAGCAGCTTTTTTTGATAGCGCTTTCTCATTTGCGATGATACGAGGGAAACATGTGGATGTAGCTGTTCTAGGCGCATTGGAGATTGACCGTTATGGCGAAATTGCGAACTGGTCTGTACCGAATCAACCTATTTTAGGTGTCGGTGGCGCAATGGATTTAGTCGCAGGTGCGAAGAAGGTAATTGTAGCAAGTACCCTTTTCACCAAAAATGGTTCTTCTAAACTTGTAGAAACTTTAACGTTGGATTCTAGCGGTGAGCGGCGTGTTAATCAACTTGTTACGGAGTATGCGAACTTTTTATTCCAAAATGGTGAGATTTTCATTAAGGATATTTATGGGGATTTAACATTTGAAGAATTAGAATCACGCATTGGATTACCATTAAAACGAAAAATTAGTATCTAATTGAAGGAGGAAGCCTATGTGGAGTTTAATTACGATTACAATTTCATTAATACTATTAATCGTATTAGCACTAAGAGGATTTAGTATTATCATTATTGCTCCAGTTGTAAGTTTATTCGTTATGGTGACGAATGGGTTTCCAATTTTAGAAACGTTCCAAGAAACGTACATGACTGGGTTTATCAATTACGTTCGAAATTATTTTCTAATTTTTTTATTTGCAGCAATGTTCGGTAAGCTAATGGATGATAGTGGAGCGGCTCGTCAAATCGCCAATCTTTTACTTCGAATTATCGGAAAAGATAGTAAATATAAAGTGTTAGTAGCAATTATGGTTATCTGTGCGTTCTTAACGTATGGTGGTATAAGTTTATTCGTAGTTATTTTCGCAGTATTACCAATAGCAAAGCCATTATTCAAAGAGTTAGATATTCCGTGGCATCTATTTATGGCAGCGTTTTTTACAGGGATTGGGACCTTTACAATGACGATGTTACCAGGGACCCCTTCTGTACAGAACATTATCCCAACAAACTACCTTGGTACAACGGTTACAGCAGCTCCATTATTAGGGATTATCGCAGCCGTTTTCGTTATTGCGATAAACCTATGGTATATGAAATTTGCGTTAAAACGTTCAGAACAACGCAAGGAAACTTATGCAGGTATGACAAACCCAGATAATAATGGCAAAGATGGTATTAAAGATATTTACGAGGGCCGTTCATTACCAAATGCATTTTTGAGTTTAATTCCGCCAATTGCCTTGTTAATCGCTCTGAATATCTTCATGGTTGAAATCATTTACACGCTAATGGGTGTTGTATTATTAACAACGGTATTGTTCTGGAAATACATTGAAGTCAAGAAAAATACACTTAACGAAGGCGCTGTATCAGCGGTACTGCCAATTATTAATACGAGTGCGGATGTTGGATATGGTTCGGTTATAGCGATTACTACTGGTTTCAGTATTTTTAATGAAGCAATGGCGCAAATTCCAGGTAGTCCGCTTATTTCACTTTTCCTAGCAACTACAGCACTTGCTGGAATTACTGGATCTTCAAGTGGTGGGCTAGGAATTGCAATGGAAGCGCTATCATCGACTTACTTGAAAATGGGGTTAAATCCTGATGCAATGCATAGAGTAGCCGCAATTGCTTCGGGCGGTCTAGACTCGCTACCACATAATGGGGCTGTTATTACAATTTTAGTAGCTTCAAAGTTAACCCATAAGGATGCTTATAAACATATCTTTGTCGTTTCGGTTATTGCACCATTAATTGCAAGTATTCCAATGCTAATAGCAGCAATTTTATTATATTAATACTTAAGGGGGAAGGAAGATGATTCAAAAAATTGGGGTTATAGGATCTGGAACAATGGGATTTGGTATTGCTTTTCAATTTATCACAAATGGAATACCTGTTGTTTTACAAGATATTAACGAAGAATCTCTACGATTAGCTAGTGAAAAACTGAATACGTATCTGACAATTTTCAGGGAAGAGGGGACAGTGTTCGAAGATTCGGATAAAACGATTGTTGATCGTTTAACATTTACTACAAAAATAGAAGAGCTTGCTGATTGTGATTTAGTCATAGAATCTGCCACGGAAAATCTTGAGCTTAAGCAGAAAATTTTTAAGCAGCTTGATGAGGTTTGTGCTGATCATACAATTTTAACATCAAATACTTCAAGCTTAAAACTTTCAGAAATCGTTCGTTATGTAGAGAAGCGAAAAGATAAAGTGATGTTAACACATTTTTTTAACCCTGCGCATATTGTACCGCTTGTGGAGCTGCTTAAAGGTCCTGATACTAAGCAAGAGACATACGATGAAGTTGACGCATTAATGAAAAAAGTGGGCAAAGTGACAATTAAAGTTCGTGTTGAAGTACCAGGCTTAGTAGCAAATCGTATTCAAGTAGCGTTAGCACGTGAAGCATTAGCATTGTTAGAAGACGGTGTTGTGTCAGAACAGGATTTAGAAAAGGCAATATTCGCAGGTCCAGGTTTCCGATTTGCCTCCAGTGGTTTATTGAAAATTATCGATTTTGGTGGATTGGATGTTTGGGGCATAGTATTGGATCAATTACAGCCAGCAATTGAATCAAAGGTTCGCTCGTATAGTGTGATTAAGGATAAAACTGAACAAGGCTACCTAGGTGTCAAAGCTTCTAAAGGTTTCTTTGAATATCCTGGAAAAGGTTTAGATGAATACGTAATCGAGCGTGATCGGTCATTAATTCAACAACTAAAAACATTTACTACTATTCAAAGGGGGATTGAACATGCGTAATATTTTAGTGACTGGTGCAGGTGGAGGTCTAGGATCAGCAATGGTGGAGAAGTTTGTCACTGAAGGAGATTACGTATTCGCTGCCGATGTAAAGTTAGAAGCTGCACAGGCAGTGGCTGACTTATATCCAGGGAAGGTTGAAGCAGTTGAGTTAGATGTTTCAAATACAAATTCAGTTCAGCAAGTAATAAATCGTATTTGTGAAAATCACGAACTCCATGTGCTAGTGAATAATGCGGGCTTACAATACCGTGCTAGAATTGAAGATTTTCCAGAAGATCAGTGGGATTTACTTCAAAGTGTCATGCTAAAAGGACCGTTCTTAATGACGAAATATGTATTCCCGTATATGAAAAAGCAAAAACATGGTCGGATAGTTAATATTTCTTCGGTTCATGGTGAACTAGCAACACCCGAAAAAGTGGCATATGTTGCAGCAAAGCACGGTGTAATTGGTTTAACACGTGTAGCATCACTTGAAGGTGCCGCGCATGGGATTACGGTAAATGCTATTCTACCTGGACCAGTGAAAACACCTTTACTTGTGAAACAATTAAAAGATCTTGAAGAAAGTAGAGGTATGACTGAAGCAGAGGCATTAACCGAAATTGTATATCCGAAGCAAGCAATGCAACGTTTTATTACAGCTGAAGAAATTGCAGATAGTGTATACTTCATTTCTTCAAAACATGCAACGGCTATAACTGGCGAAGCACTTAATGTTTCGGGTGGGATGTAAAAAAAGGGGGATTAACCATGTCAGCATATATTGTAAATGGTAGTAGAACAGCATTTGGTTCTTTTGGAGGTGCCTTTGCTAATACAACTGATATCGATCTCGGTGTTGTCGTTGTAAAAGAAGCATTAAAACGTTCAGGACTTATGGCAAATCAGATTGAAGAAATTGTGTTTGGTAATATCATTCAAACAACAAGTTCTTCGGCATATTTAGCGCGACACATCGGATTAAAAAGTGGTTTATCGGAGGATAGTACTGCACTTACAGTTAATCGTTTATGTGGGTCGGGCTTACAAGCAATTGTTTCAGCAGCACAAGAAATTGAACTTGGAAATATTCAAGCGGCAATTGCTGGAGGTACAGAAAATATGAGCCAAGCACCTCAAGTATTACGAGGTACACGCTTTGGATCGCCCAATAAAGCACCAATCGTAGAAGATATGTTGTGGGCGACTTTATATGATGAGGTCGCAGGATGTGGTATGGGGATGACGGCTGAAAACTTAGCGGAGAAATATGAAATATCACGTGAAGAACAAGATGAGTTCTCCTACAACTCACATAAACGTGCAGCGGAAGCTCGTCGTTCAGGTCGTTTTGCAGAGGAAATTGCACCAGTATTAGTAAAGACACGTAAAGGTATGATTGAGATAACTGAGGATGAACATATACGCGAGGAGATTTCGATGGAAGCCCTAGCAAAACTAAAACCGGCATTTAAAAAAGACGGCTCAGTATCAGCAGGGAACGCAAGTGGTATTAATGACGGTGCCGCAGCAATCGTTCTTGTATCGGAAGCTTACTTACAGGAGCATCAGTTAAAGCCATTAGCAAAAATCGTCACTTCCGCAACGGCAGGTGTTGATCCAACAATTATGGGAATTGGCCCAGCTCCAGCGATTCGTAAATTATTGAAAAAAGTAAATTTAACATTAGAAGATATCGGATTGTTTGAACTAAATGAAGCATTCGCTGCACAGTCATTAGCAGTTTTAAAGGAGTTAGGTATTGATCAAGAAAAAGTGAATGTCAATGGCGGAGCAGTAGCACTTGGGCATCCAGTCGGTGCAAGTGGTGCACGTATTACTTACTCGCTTGCATTAGAAATGCAAAAACGAGGTGTTAGATACGGCGTAGCAAGCTTATGCATTGGCGGCGGACAAGGCATTGCTATTTTACTAGAAAATCCAACAGTGTAGTAGTGCAATATGAATTCACACTGCTTGGGGGTTTCTAACATCTAAAAACTTATAGTGCGTATTAATAGAAGTAAAAAGATTTTATTTTACAGGAAAGTTTGTTTAAAAATCATCATATCTCTTAGCATTATAAGAGATAAGATGATTTTTTTGTAGATATTTTTGATAATAGAATCGCGATAACAGTATATTTCCAATATAGTCTATGCTGCTATTTACTATTAAAATTTAGTGGTGTATTTAAGCTAGTGCTCCTTGCATATAAACAGGGTGTTTTTTATTTTGACAAGAATGGATTTTCTCATTACGATATAATAAATGAGAATGATTATCACATAACAAGGTGAAGATTTTAAACAAAGCAATCAGTGATGTGAGCAATCTTATACTCGTTTGTGAATGAGAAGAACGATGATCAATAAAAAAATTGACGAATGTCACAGTTAAACAAAACTAAATAGACTAATAAAAATAGTATTAGAAGCAGGATATAATATTTAGGACAGGGGTTGATGAGTAATGAAGTATCAAGTTCTTAGTCGAATACCACTAAAAAACCTAATGGATTTAAAGATTGATTTTGCTTTTAAGCATCTTTTTGGTAGTGAACGAAATAAACAACTAACAATTGTTTTTCTGAATGCTATATTAAACTGGACAGGTAGCAACAAAATAAAAGAAATAACGTTTATCAACCATGAAGTAGGTGGGGAGTATAAAGAGGATAAACAATCCCGCTTAGATATTGTCGTAAAAACAGAAAAAGAAGATATAATTAATATAGAAATACAATTAGCGAATAAAAATGACATGTTCAAACGAACTTTATTTTATTGGTCAAGGCTGTATAATTTGCAGTTACAAAAAGGAAAAGGTTATTATACACTGAATCCAACCATTACTATAAATATTTGTGATTTTACATTGTTCAAAGATATTGCTCATTATCATAGTACGTATCATTTATATGAAGATAAGACTTTACAGCGTGTACAAAAATCAGATGATGTTTTAGAAATTCATTTTATAGAAATGAATAAATTTTTAAAGGCTTGGCTAATGGAAGAACTAAATCCTATTGAAGATATAATCGTAAAATGGTTGCTATTGCTTGTTATGGTAGATGGTCGCAAGCAGAAAGTATATGAAGATATTTATAAAGTATTGGAGGAATTAGCGATGAAAGACAGAAACTTACGTGAAGCGTTTGAAGCGTGGGAAGAACTAAGTCAAGATCCAGAATCCATTATAGCGTACGAATCACGAGTCAAATTTATGATTGACGAAGTGGCAACATTAGAAGATGCAAAATACCATGCAGAACAAGCAGGGATTGAAAAAGGAATGCAAGAAGGCATTCAAGAAGGTATAAAAGCCATTGCAAGAAAGATGATAGTAAAAGGAAATAGCAATGAAGAGATTATGGAGTTAACAAGTTTAACGTTTGAAGAAATTCAAGTGTTAAGACAGGATGTAGAATGATAGATAAATTAAGCTCAAATAACTTACTAGTTATTTGAGCTTTTTTATATTTTTTTGAAAATCTTCATATTTTGCAGTTAAATTATTTTATCTTTAGATAATATCTTTTAATCTCATGTTTTACCCTTCGAATTGTTACCAACGAGTGTAAAACTAATTCCACCTAAGTGAAAACATGTTATTTAAGCATAATCAGTAGTAATTTATGAAAAAATAACTATAATTTTATTCACTTTTACTCTATTATTTGTAATAGTATTTCTCTTAACAAAAAACTTGACTAAACAAATAGGAATTAAGATAATAACAAAGTAGTTTTAATAATTATATAAATAAAATTTATTTGATAAAGTGGGGAAAATAATGTTTGCTGCGATAAATGGAACGAAAATTTATTTTGACGTAGAAGGTTCAGGGTATATTCCGGTAGGACCAAAAATGGTGAAAAAGCCAGTACTTATTGCCGTACATGGTGGACCAGGTAGTGATCACTCTGATTTCAAGCCATGGTTAACGCCACTATCAGAATTCTATCAGATTGTTTATTTAGATCAAAGATGCAATGGTCAATCAGAGCGTGTAGATGTAACGACAGCAACATTTGATCAGTTAGCAGATGATATCGAAGCGTTACGCAATTATTTAGGCTTAGAAAAAGTTGCTGTGCTAGGCCATTCTTTCGGTGGGATGATTGCCCAAGTATTTGCTACGCGCTACCCGCAATCAGTGAGTAAGCTCTTATTAATTAATACTGCACCAAGCTATGAATTCTATAAGGAAGCTAAAGAGTTTGCACAACGAATTGGAACGGAAAAACAAATTCAAACTATTCCAGAGTTATTTGAAGGTAACATCCGTGACGACGATCATTTAATTCAATGGTGGGATATTTGCTGGGATTTATACTGGTACAACTATCAGGAAGAACTAGGTGGCGATACAGGAAGTCGTCCAATCGGTTCCTTAGAAATTACAAACTATACGTTCAAACATTTAATGCCACAATACGATGTACGCTCACAAATTGCCAACCTTGAAGTGCCTACATTAATTGTAGCGGGCCGTCACGATTGGATTACACCGTTAACACAGTCAGAAGTAATGCATTCATTAATTAAAAATTCGCAATTAACTGTATTTGAAGAGAGTGGGCATATGCCATTCATCGAAGAGCATGAAGACTTCTTAATCGTAGTACGAGAATTTTTATTAAAGGACTGATTCAAGATGCATACCACATTACAAGCCTGGCATAAACAACGTCATTTAGAAGTAACGGGAGCACAAAGCGATTTAAGTTTAATCGCAATGCATGAGTTAACGAGTGAAACAACAGTTAAACAAATTGCTGGAAGTTGGAAGCCGACAAACCCATCTGTACCAGGTCTTACCTTAACGGCATTAGCTGAAGACCAATTATTTATAAACGGTGTGCTAATGGAAGGTATGGTGAATATTATTGCGGATGAAACTATCGTTCAAACTACTAACGGCATTTCTGCAATGGCTACAAGTCAGCCAGGCTCTATGCATTTACTAGCCATTTGGGATGAAAACAGCTCTGCACTTCAAATGTTTAGGCAAATTGATTCGTACGAATTGAACGAACAAGCAATTTATAATGGAAAGCTTATAAAAGATGATGCGATGATTGAGTTTTCTCACACGGGAGATGACAATCGTGCAGCGCGTAGTCATGAATCAATAGGTGTTATTGAAGTGGAAATTGGCGGAGCGCTATATAGATTACGACCTTTTCAATCTGGACTACACTCAATTATTATTTTCCAAGATGCAACAAGTGGTAACGAAACATACGGTATGGGTCGTATGTTAATCATCGAACTATTAGACGATGATACAGTGCTTCTTGATTTTAATAAAGCCTTTTTACCGCCATGCGCATTTTCACCTTACTTTAACTGTCCGATGCCACCTATGAGCAATCGCATTCAAAGTAAAGTGAAGGCAGGCGAAAAGCAAATCATTTCATTGGATTCATAATAAAGCATCTAAATTAGAGAAATAGGAGAAATAGCAATGTTCAAAAACTCAAAAAAGGTTATGTTAGCGTTATTAACAATGGTAGTACTAGTTGTTTTAGCAGCTTGTGGTAACGATAAATCTTCTTCTGAAGGGAAGAGCAGCGATAAAAATGTTATTAATATCGGTGTTACGTATCCAGCTAGCAACATTAATCCATTACAACCTAGTGGATTAGTTTCTACTTATGTTTCAAATTTATTATTTTTACCATTAGTTGATTTAGATTCAAAATTAAACTATCAGCCAATGCTAGCTGATTCTATTACAACAGAAAATAATCAAACATTTACAATTAATTTAAACAAAGAAGCTAAATGGACAGATGGCACAGATATTACAACCGATGACGTAATCTTTACATTGGAATTAATGGCAAACCCTGTTGTGGCGTCAAACTATGCTTATATGTTTGCAATTGTTGAAGGCTTAGATGATAGTGGTTACTTACCACAAGGTTCCACTTCTATTTCAGGCGTTACAAAAGTAGACGAAGATACAATTCAAATTAAAACTAAAAAATCAACGACATTATCCATCTTCCAAGATACAGTAGGTCGTTATTTACTAACATTACCGAAGGCACAACTTGAAACAATTGCAGTTGAAGAGCTAAATGCAAGTGATTTCATGCAAAACCCAACAGTAACTTCTGGTCCATTTATCATTTCAAAAATGGATCGTGCACATTTTGTAGAAATGGTACCAAATAAAGATTACTTCAAAGGTGCTTCTACATTAGATCAATTAAACTTTAAAGTATTACAAGGGAATCAAATTGCTGCTCAATTAAAGAGCGGTGAAATTGATATGAATATCCCTTCAGCAGGTGTTATTCCCGTTTCAGATTATGCAAATGTGCAAGGTTTAGATACATTAAACACGGCTTATGGTGAGCCATTAGCTACACAATATATGTATATTAATGAAACCGTTGTGCCAGATGTGAAGCAACGTCAAGCGATTTCATATGCTATGAACCGTCAATTAATTATTGATAATTTATTAAAAGGTGCTGGTGAAGTAACGGATGGCTTCTTCCCAAGCAATAGCCCGTACTTAAATGAAGGTATGAAACCAGTTAAGTATGACCTAGAAAAAGCAAAACAATTATTAGCTGAGTCTAGATGGGATTCAAGCAAAAAGTTGAAATTAGCTGTATTATCAGGTGATGCAACGTTAGAGCAAGCTGCAAACATCATCGTAGAAAACCTACGAGAGGCAGGTATTACAGCTGAAATCCAAATGATGGATTTCGGTACAATTATCGATGAAATCGTAAGTCAGAAGTATGATTTAGCGATTTTAACAGTATCCATTACACCAATTAACCCACTTCCGGATATTGCTTACTTCTTAGGAGAAGGTAATCCAAACGCTTATAACAATGCACGTGTCAATGAAATTTTAGCTGCATTAGCGACTGAAGTAGATGAAGTGAAAATTAAAGCGTTATACGGTGAATTACAAGAAATAACACAACAAGAAGTACCAATGCCATCAATTTATGCTACAACAGCATTAGGCGCAGTTAATAAACGAGTTCAAGGCGCTACACCAAGCGACTTCGGTATGTTCATTAACGTACACGAGTGGACTGTTAAATAAAGAGAGAGATAGGACGTGTTTTAATGGAGAGTTTGCTAAGCGTAAAACAGCTGAAAACGGCATTCGAAACTGAATATGGAAAAGTAGTCAGTGTCGACGATGTTAGCTTTGATGTAAAAAAAGGTGAAACATTGGGGATTGTTGGTGAGTCGGGAAGCGGGAAAAGCGTAACAGCACTCTCTATTATGCGTCTATTAGGGAAACGCGGTTCAATTGAGCAAGGTGAGATTACATTAGAAGATAAAAACTTAACAGCTCTTTCTAATAAGGAATTTCAATCGTTACGAGGGAAAGAAATTTCAATGATTTTTCAAGAGCCAATGACCGCGTTAAATCCTGTTTTTACAATTGGTCATCAGCTAGTAGAGGCCATTTTACTCCATACAGATGTCGATAAAAAGGAAGCAAAAGCAATTGCTCAAAATATGTTAGATAAAGTTGGTATACCTAATGCTAAACGTGTGATGAAGCAATTCCCCTTCTCTTTATCAGGTGGAATGCGACAACGTGTCATGATTGCAATAGCTTTAGTATGTAAACCAAAGCTATTAATTGCGGACGAACCGACAACGGCGCTTGATGTAACGGTACAAGCACAAATCATGCGCTTAATGAATGAATTGTGTTATGAGCTGCAGACATCTGTTTTACTTATTACACATGATTTAGGTGTCGTTGCAGAAATGGCAGATCGTGTCATCGTTATGTATGCAGGGCAAGTTGTCGAAGAAGCAGATGTTTTTACGTTGTTTGAACGACCATTACATCCATATACAATGGGCCTAATGGATTCAATTCCATCAATGGATTTTGACGGAAAACAATTAAAGGCAATACCAGGTACGATACCAGGACGTTATCAAAATATTGTTGGCTGTCGTTTTGCAAACCGTTGCGCTTTTGCAACAGAGCATTGTAAAAAACAGCAACCACCATTAATTGAAGTTGAAAAAGGGCATAAAACGAGATGTTTTGAATGGCAAAAGGTCGCACAAGGAGGAGAGCAGAAATGAAAAAGAAAACAGAGCAAAACAACTCTCCGTTACTTGTATTAGAAGATGTTAAAACGTACTATCCGTTTAAAACAGGCTTTATGAATTTAAAAACCGATTATGTGAAAGCAGTAGATGGCGTTTCATTCGAAATTTACGAAGGGGAAACAGTTGGGCTTGTAGGAGAATCTGGCTGTGGGAAATCAACGTTAGGGCGCACGATTATCGGTCTAGAACCGAAAACAGGGGGCCGTATTCTATTTAATGGTCAACAAATGGATTATCGAACAGACCGCGTTAGCTTAAGTCAACAAATCCAAATTGTTTTCCAAGATCCATATTCTTCTTTAAATCCAAGACAAACAATCGGATCATTACTTGCAGAACCGCTACGCGTACATAAAATAGTCCCGACGAATGAGATAGCGCAGGAAGTAGACCGATTACTTGCGTTAGTGGGGCTACCAAAGACAGCAAAAGACCGTTACCCACACGAGTTTTCGGGTGGTCAACGCCAACGTGTCGGCATTGCTCGTGCGTTATCATTACGACCAAGATTATTAATTTGTGATGAGCCTGTATCGGCATTAGATGTATCGATTCAAGCGCAAATTTTAAACTTGTTTAAACAGCTTCAAAATGAATTAGGGTTAACATACTTATTCATTGCGCACGGTTTAGGTGCAATGAAATATATTAGTGATCGTATTGCAGTAATGTATGCGGGCAAAATTGTGGAGATGGGTAAAACAGAACAAATTTTCTTAAACCCTCAACATGATTATACAAAAAAATTATTAAATGCTTATCCGAAGCCAGATCCGACAAAACGAAGTATTATTCGTCGTGAAAAGGGGACAGATGCATGCTAGGATATATTTTAAGACGATTATTAATCGCCGTCCCCGTTTTATTTGGTGTATCGGTTATTAACTTCATTATTATGCGAATGGCACCAGGTAATCCTGTCGATATGCTCGTGAGCCCTAAGTTACCAGAGGCCGCAAGACAGGCTAAAATGATAGAATTAGGACTAAATGATCCAGCCTACATTCAATATTGGAATTGGTTAAAAAACTTAGTGTTGCATGGCGATTTAGGCTATTCAATGATTACGTATGAGCCTGTAACCGAGTTAATTGCGAGCCGAATGGGTCCTACAATTATTTTAATGGGAACAGCGTTAATATTAGGGTTAATTATTGCGATTCCAATTGGCATTTATAGTGCAACGAAGCAATATTCGAAACTTGATTATACATTTGTAACGGGTTCATTTTTAGGAGTTTCCATTCCAAACTTCTTCTTGGCTTTATTATTAGTATATATTTTCTCAATTCAATTAAATTGGTTACCTTCAGGCGGTATGAAAGAATTAGGTGCTGAAGGAAGCTTCGGATCACTTTTATGGCATATGATTTTACCAGTGACAGTGCTTGTCGCAAGCGTTGCTGGGAGAAACATCCGTTATGTGCGTTCGGGCATGCTTGAAATTATGGGACAAGATTTTTTACGTACAGCTCGTGCAAAAGGAGTAAAAGAATTTTTCGTTGTGAATAAACATGCGATGCGAAATGCATTAATTCCAATTGTAACAATTATCGGATTAGAGATTTCGATTTTATTTGGTGGAGCAGTTGTAATTGAGCAAATTTTCTCCTGGCCAGGTATTGGTCAGCTTACGCTTTCTTCCATTATGAGCCGTGATTACTCTACCATTATGGGATTAAACTTAGTAGCTGCATTCATTGTTATTGCTTCAAATATTTTAACGGATATTGTATACGCATTTGTCGACCCACGTATTCGCAAAAGCTATGTTGGGGGTGGCAAACGATGAGTTTATTTAAACGGTATTTTAATAAAAAACAGTATGATACAGAACACACGGTCACTTGGAATGAAGAATTTGCTGTAGCAAATACGAAGAGCCTATTTTGGAAAAGATTCAAAAAGCATAAATTAGCTGTAATTGGACTATGGTTTTTAGCGATAGTAACGATTGCGGCCATTTTTGCACCGTTTATTGCACCGTTTGATCCAGCTGAAATTACAAGCGAATTTAGTGCACCACCTTCATGGCAGCACTTACTAGGTACAGATCAAGTAGGACGAGACGTGTTTAGTCGCGTCATTTATGCGGCACGTGTTTCGTTAGCTGTAGGTATTGGTGCGGTGGCAATTTCGGCGATTATTGGTACTGTATTAGGGTTAATTTCTGGTTATTTTGGTGGCATTATAGATGGGATTATTATGCGTATTACAGATATGTTTATGTCATTTCCATATATTTTGTTTATTTTAGTTGTTGCTAGTATTGTAGGACCAGGGTTAACGAATATCATTCTTATTTTAGGGGTGCTAGGCTGGCCAGGTATAGCACGACTTGTGCGCGGCAATGTTTTAGCGATTAAGCAATCGGACTATGTGAAAGCAAGTATTGCTCTAGGATATAAGACGCCACGTATTTTGTTTAAGCATATTTTACCGAATACCATTGCACCTATTTTGATTTTCGCTACTTCTGGTGTTGCAGGGGCAATATTAGATGAAGCAGCATTAAGCTTTTTAGGCTTAGGCGTACAGCCGCCAGATGCAAGTTGGGGGAATATGCTTTCAAATGCCCAATCGATTTCGATTTTAACGGATCAACCGTGGCTTTGGATTCCACCAGGTATTTTAATATTATGTACCGTTTTATCAATTAACTATATTGGGGATGCATTGCGAGACGCACTTGACCCACACAATTCAAAGTAGCAAAAGGGGCAGATCCGAAAAAAACATTATTTTCGGATTTGGCTTTTTTGATTTTGGATCATACTCTAGCAATTGAAATTAAACGAATGTAATTTGGAGCTTACATTTTCCTAGAAAAGAAAAAAACGGATTTGGAAAATTACACGTTTTCCAAATCCGTTTTATTTATTCGACTTTACCGTAATAATCAATAATTTTTAAGAATATTGTTGCGATATTTAGCAATGCACGCTCATCAAAATCGAATTTCGGATGGTGGTGAGGGAATTGTGTATTTGCATGTTCATTGGCAGAGCCAACGTGAATAAAGTTTCCTGGTACATGTTGTAAGTAATAGGCAAAATCTTCGGCACCCAAGACTGCAGTTTTAATTTCGAAAGCTTCTTCTGTGAATTGTTCTTTAATTAATTGTTCAACAATAACAGATTCCTTTTCTGTATTAATTAAAACAGGATAGCCTTTTAAATAATCGATTTCATAGTCTACATAATTTGAAACTTTTAAGCCATCTAAAATAGCGAAAATTTCTTTTTCAATTTGATTCCGTACATTTTGATTTAATGTACGAACAGTACCTTCTAATGTAGCAGTGTCTGCAATAACATTAAAGGCATTTCCTGCGTGTAAGCTACCAACTGTTACAACCGCTGCCTCAGTTGGATTTACTCTGCGGCTAACGATTTGCTGGAAATTTTGAATAAGCTGAGTCGCTGCAATGATTGAATCTTTTGTCGTATGTGGGTAAGCTCCATGTCCACCTTTACCGAATAATTTAATCGTAAATGCGTCAACAGAGGCCATTATTGGACCAGCTGCAGTTGAAATTTTTCCTAAAGGTAAATCGGAAGCTAAATGAGCTCCAAATACAAAATCAACACCATCAAGCGCGCCATCCTCAATCATAAATTTTGCTCCACCTGGTGGTTTTTCTTCAGCAGGTTGGAAAATTAAACGGATAGAGCCTCTTAATTGATCTTTATTTTGCTGTACAATTTTTGCAAATGCAAGTAGTGCAGCAGTATGTCCATCATGACCACAAGCGTGCATAACGCCAGGTACTGTCGATTTATAGGGTACGTCTTTTTCATCATTGATTGGCAGGGCATCGAAATCGGCACGGAACGCGAGTGTTTTTCCTGGTAAAGCGCCATCAATGTTAGCGACGATTCCATTTTTGCCAACGCGTTCGCGGAATGGGATACCATATTCTTTTAATGTATTTGCAATAAAAATGGATGTTTTTTCTTCTTCAAATGATAATTCAGGGTGCATATGCATATAACGACGATTAGCTACAATTTCATCGAAAAGTGTATGTAATTGTTCTACTTGATTTTGAAAACTCACAAGATCACCTCTATCTAAATGTATGAAAATGATAATACGTTGATTAAACCAAGTTGTCAAGTATGATATAGGTCATTTAAAAGGGTAGGGCGATTGCTCTCTAGGGAATGACTGGTGGGAATGGTATTACACGTAAGTCCATCGCCGTGAGGTCCTAAGTGCCAAAGAGGCGGATGAACTGGGTGTAAGTGTCAGCTCGGTCTAAAGAGAACGCATTGAGGTGAGCTGAGCCGTATTCCCCATTATCAGGAAGTGGCTGAAGTGATTATTACAAAAGGAAAAGTAAAACTCCTACAAAATGGTGATTGGAATTTATAGAATAAGAGTATTATATAGCAACTTAAAATATTTGATTGAGCGTAGTGTATCAGTTAATCTTTTAGAAAAGAAGAAACACTTCGAGTTCTAGAGTATTTTCAGTAGGCGACATCTGAATGAAAACATAAAACATTATCGCTTATTACGAGATGTGAGTGAAGGAGTGAAAATATGTTTAACAGAAAATTGTTAGCAGCTTTTGTAACAACAGTCATATGTTACTTTATCGTACCTTTTTTCTTTAACGATTTTACGAACTCTTATTTCGCAATCGGGCTTGGCGTGAGTATTATTTCAGTTCCCATACTATTTACTATTGGAATTTTAGCTTCCTTGGTGATTGAATTACGAACTAAACATATCTTACTTGCTTATATGAAACATTTTGGCTGTGGATTAATTTGTGTTTGTGTGCTTTTGCTGTTAACTGACTGGGATATAGAATTATTTTTTATTTACACATTAATAGCATTTGTTTATGTTACCGTTTTCTTTATTAGTGATAAGTTAATTAAACGTAATCAATGAAGATATCTATAATACATTTGAAGATTAATTTGAAAAATAGGTTGCTACTCAATCAAAAAGATAATTGATAATTTGGGGATTTTCATTCTTTTCATAAATACTAGGCAATAAATTAATGGCTATTCTGAGTCTAATATTCATCGAAAAAAGGTAATTATAAGCTACAAATTAAATGAAACGGATATAGAGTGTAATAACATGAAAGTATAATTATGGTAATTTTAAAGAGGAGTTGTTGGTTATGTGGAAATTTACTAAATGTAACACCAGGTAATATTGCAGACAAAAATGTTCTAGAAAGCAAATAGATAAGAAAGTAGTCGTAATAATATTTTAAAAAGAGATGTTTTTAAGCTACATCTCTTTTTTATGCTAATCTTTCCAATCTTTATTTTCCTAAACATCTGTTATTGTGAGAGATGCCAACTTTAACCAAACAGCTATACCTGTAGTCTCATAATCCTATTAAATGCAATGCAAGTATGAAAATCCCCAAGACGCCAAGGGGACTGTTCTTAAGGATATAAAAAAATAACTTGGTTGTTTAAGAATTATTTCAACCTAATTTTTAAAATAGAATGATAAAGGAGAACTAAGTTTATGGAAGTTTCAAAGGGTGTAGAAATTTTGGAGCTCGAATTTAATGGAATCATCATTTATCCAACTCTTTTATGGGATCAGGAAATGGCTGTGTTAATAGATACTGGATTTCCGGGACAATTTGAAGATTTGCACGTAGCAATGGAGAAGGTAGGGGTATCGTTTGATAAACTAAAGGTTGTCATTTTAACGCATCAGGATATCGATCATATAGGCAGTCTCCCAGAAATATTGCAGGTTTGTGGAAGTAATATTAAAGTTTATGCGCACGTACTAGATAAGCCTTATATCGAGGGGGATTTGCCTCTTTTGAAAGACGGGCACATAGAAAACCCACCTAAAGGAATAGTGAACGACACTTTAAAAGATGGTCAAGAATTGCCGTATTGCGGAGGCATTCGTGTTATCCATACGCCAGGGCATACACAGGGTCATGTCAGCCTATACTTCAAACAAAGTAAAACGCTTGTTGCTGGAGATTCGATGTATAGTGAGAACGGAGTATTGAGGGGAGTTCATGTTCCAACGACATTGGATATAAGGGAAGCTCAACAATCTTTAAAGAAATACTTAGAGTTAGACATTGGATCGGTAGTTTGTTACCACGGCGGATTGAGTTTTGGAAATATGAAAAAGCAGATTCAGAAATTATTAATTAATGACAGAAAGTGATGCATTAATCAAACGAAGGTTTAGAGGTAATATAGTACTAAGGGCTCCTTGTGTTGTACACAGGGAGTTTTTTATTTTGACAAAAATGACTTTTCTCATTATGATAAGATAAATGAGAATGATTATCATATAAAAGGAAGCTGAAGGATGTTAAACAAAGCAATCCCATTACACGAACAATTTAGTAATGGAGTGAGAAAAAAATGACGAACAAAATGGATCTATCGGCATTAACATGTGAAAAAATGCAAGATGGCACACTTGCTGTCAAAACGACAGAAACACTTATGATGTTAACGCAAAGTCGCTATAAAGAATTAATGCATATTGAACAATTGTATAATGCCATGCATATTGATTTAGATGAAAAGCAAATTGTATTGGAACAAGAGCGAAAAAATTTAAAAAAACAAAATACTAAGCTTACTGAAGACATGCAAAAATTGACACAGCAAAATGCGGTGTTACAAAAAAAGCTAACGGAGTATAATTGTGCCGTCGACGAGCTGAAGGAGCTCCGCCGACAAAATACCAACTTGCTGATTGAGCTTAGTAAATACACGGCCCTGTCTAGGGAATCTCTCTCAGGTCCTTTAAAATCGATGATTCGAGATATGCGGGAGCAGGGGGTAGGCATAAAAGAAATTCATATTCGCATTAAGCGACAAATTAATCCTGATATTAGTTATAGTATGGTACGAAAATATATTTCTGAGCTTGAAAATGAAAATAAAGCGTAATGTCAGGTGTTTTAGCAATAAACAATATGTTCATAGTAAAATTGTGCATTTACAGTTGCCGGTCAAAGTCCTATAATTAGTCTATTCTTTCACATTATAAATAAACGTCAAACTTGTGAAATTACGAGAGTGTCGTAATTGATTTAAGAAGAGTAGGAGAATTAAAGACAATGTCAAATGAGAAAAAAGGGGTATTGGCAGCGTTTTTTGCCTATGCCATTTGGGGAGCATTCCCACTTTACTGGAAACTACTTGAGCATGTGCCAAGTATGGAAATTTTATTAGGGCGTGTAATATGGTCCTTCGTCTTTACAGTACTAGCAGTCATTATTTTCGGTATGCGCAAAGATTTATTAGCTGATTTAAAATATTTATGGACACACCAGAAGATTTTTTGGCAGTTAGCATGTGCATCTTTTGTCATTTCAATGAATTGGTACTTATATATTTGGGCTGTAACCCATGAACATTTGATTGAGACAAGCCTTGGCTATTATATTAATCCACTATTGTCGGTCATTTTTGGTGTTGTCTTCTTTAAAGAGACATTGAGTCGGGCACAATGGGTTGCTACAGCCATTGCGTTTATTGCGGTTATCATACTAACTGTAAATTATGGTACAGTACCTTGGGTGGCGATTTTAATTGCCCTAACGTTCGCTATTTATGGGGTACTGAAAAAGAAAATTACACTTGATGCAACAAGGGGTCTAGCCATTGAAACTATGTTTATTCTCCCATTTGCGTTAGGCTATTACGTCTATTTATTTTCAACAAGCCAAGCATCTTTCTTACATGTTAATACACAAACAGATGTATTAATGATTGTAAGCGGTATTGTGACAGCTGTGCCTTTAGTTTTATTTGCTAAAGGTGCTCAAAATATTCCGCTTTACCTATTAGGCTTTATACAATATGTAGCGCCAACAATTGTTTTAATTTTGGGCGTAGTACTGTATAAAGAACCATTCAGTCAAGTTGAACTACTGGCATTCAGCATTATTTGGGTAGCCTTAATATTGTTCTCAGGTTCGAAAATTATAGAAATAAGAAAAGCACATCATAAATCTGCGTAGCGAAAAGGACTTGTAGAGTATTCTACAAGTCCTTTCAGCATGTAGACAAGCATCAAGTAGTTAACTTGATGCTTTGTCATATTTTATCCTTATAATGAAAAAACTTGCTCAGTTGATTGGTACGGAGGGCGGTGACTCCAGCCGGAACGCACACAATGTAAAACGCAATAAACCGCGCCGCGCGTTAGGGAGGGTTGCGGTTTACATTGTGTCGGTGGAAAGCGTCCGCCTGTAGAAGAAATCAACAGCTTCTACGGTTCCTTTAAGAATCGATTTGTGCTTTAATCGTAAAATACGTTTCCTCAATTTTTTGCTTATAAGGTAGGTCGATTAAATCTTTCGAATCAAGGTATGCTTTTTTGGCAATTTCGTAAGCAGTTGTTAGCTTGCCAAACTGTGCGTAGCATAGCGCTTTATAGGAAAAACATTCATTCATACTTAGCAAATCATAAGGGTGTGAAACTGAAATAGGTATTTCTGTAAAATGGGTAAATGTTGCTAGTGATTCTGTATAACGACCAAGTAAATACAATGATTTTCCCTTTTCAGCATAATAAAAGTTTTTATTTAGTTTTGTTGAATCTGTAAGGGCATTAAAATGTTCAATTTCAACTAATGCTTTTTCATACTCATGTGTATAATTGTTATAATAATGGGATTTTAAAACGTAGATAAAGGCATCGACATCTTCTTGTTCAACAAAAATACGATACTGCTCCAACTTCATCATCATTTGGTCAGCCTGCTCGAAATCACCATCAATCATGGCACAATAGGAACCAATACGGTACAAATCATCTATATGATAAAACAGTTGGTTTTGATGGGCATGTTCAATGGTTTCGTTAATTAATTTTTTACCTGCCTCATGCTCACCAATCGCTAGCTGAAAAATACTAATATAATAAGACAATTTCCCTGTATCACGTGAATCTAGCTGATAGTTTTCGCGGGCAACTTCCTCTTTCACTTGTAAAATACATCGATAAGCTTCTTCATATAAGCGATTTTCTGATAAAATGCCAAGCTGGAGCATATAGGTTTTGAACCAGTGACTCCACAAATTGATTTCTTTAAATATTTGGCGCGCTTGTTGAAGCGGTGGTTCCCATGTCGTTAAGCCTGCAACGTACTGCGCATTCGCATAAATATATAATAAACGCCCAGCTTCATAGCTAAGTGGTAAATCGTCTATGTATGGGTGAATGATATCAACGATTTGCTGATGGTTGTCCGCATCGTCAAACTTTACCTCAGCAAACATAATTTCTACTTGCTCCAAAAGATGACGAATATCAGATGATGTCACTTGTTCAAGTAATTCGCTTGCTTTCACACCAAGACGTTCCGCAATATAATCTAAGCTTTCCATAGATGGCTTCGCTTTATCATTTTCTATTTGACTTAGCATACCTTTTGTTAGACGATCAGCAGCAAGTGCCTCTAATGTTAATTTTCGTTCTTTTCGTAATTTGCGAATCCTCATGCCTAAAGAGTCCACTGCCTCGCCTCCTTTCTTCACTATTAACAATAATAACTATTCTTCGCAAAGTCTATACATTTACCCAAAACAGCCGAGAGTGCTAGGTACGACCTAGAATTTTTAGTTTGTTTAATTATATTAAACTTTTTGTTGCAAGAAAAGTAAATAATGTGGTATATTTTGTTTAATAAAATTAAACTTTTAAATTTAAATAAAATATGGAGGGATTTTTTCGATGGATGAAGCAGCAAAATATAAAAAGGCGACCTATCATTTGTGGACCTTTACGGCAAGTAAAATGATTGCAATGTTAGGGTCACATGTGTTGTCCTTTGGTATTAGTTTGTATATTTTAGCGATGACAGGTTCTGCCACAAGCTTTGCAACAAACATGATTTGTTCCATATTGCCTCGGGCTCTCGTTGCACCATTAGCCGGTTATGTTGCAGATAATTATTCTAAAAAACGAACGATTTTATTAGCGCAAGCTGGAACGATTTTGACGATGGCAGGTTTACTGCTGTATACAGAGATGTTTGGTATGTCGGTCAATGCGATTTATGTGACAACAGTTTTTTATACACTCTGTTCTGCATTTTCAGGTGTAACCTTTACTTCAGCTATTGCTACACTTGTAAATCCAGAACGTTTACAGCGCGCAATGTCATTTAATCAAATGTCAATGTCCGTTGCAGCCGTTGGAGGTCCAGTAATCGGTGGGATGATGTACGGATTTTTCTCGATGGAAGTTTTTTTAATTGTGCATATGATTGCCTATGCGATTGCTTTTTGCTTAGAGGCAACGATGAATTTTAATTTGTACAGTACAAGAGGGGACGATGTTAAAACTGAAAAGATATGGAAAGGGCTTGTTAGCGGCTTTAGCTATATTAAGCAACACAAAGTTATTAAAGTTGTGATGTGGTTATCATTGTGGATTAATTTATTTTTCTCAGCAATCGTAGTCGGTGGAACGTATGTGGTTATCGAGTTACTCAAGGTCAAACCTACTCATTTTGGTTTTGTTGAAGCGGCAGGTGCGCTCGGCATGCTAGTAGCTTCCATCTATTTTGCAACACGTGGCGAGATTAAAGTGCCACTTCGTTTTTCTAAATTTTGTTTATTGTTGTTATCAAGTAGCTTAGCATTTGCGGTTATCCCGTTAGTTACGGATTTTTCATATTCCATGATTGTTGTCTTTTATATTATGCTCTACTTCATTTTTGCCATTTTTGAAATGGGCGTAAATATGCCTCTAGGCGTATTTATGCAAAAGCTTATATCTGAGGAATACCGAGGACGTGTATTTGGTCTCATGGAAACTATGGCTATGTCCATGATGCCAATTGGTATGCTCGTTTATGGTATTTTGTACGATATGTTACCAGCAACCGGTATTTTACTTGTCACAAGTGCGATTATAGTTGTAATGACACTTGTATTACTACGCACAGCTGTCTTAAAAGAAGCTCACCCAGAATTTTACGAAGAAACGACGATGGCAGAAAGAGTAGCAAATTAATTACCCAAAAGGATATATTCTATTAATGGTAACGGGGGATTAATGGCTATAACAAAGGTTTTTCTGGCGATTACAGGGGTTTTCTGAGCGGTAGTGAGCGGTTTACAATGAATAGTAGAAGTGTTACTAGCAATAATGCTTGTTCTATCTACAATAATACAAATTTCACCATAGTAACAGGCATGCATAGTTTCCCGTGCATGCCTGTGCTACGTTTATTGATCCTCGATGACGATATATGTTGCTTTAATAGGGCCGTGGACACCAACGACAGGAATCATTTCGATATCTGCGGAATTACTTGGACCCGTAATAAAATTAATACATGAAGCAATATGTTCACCATTTTGAACTTTTTTGCTAATCCATCGAGCTGCTTGGGTAATTCGTGGAACAATTGTACTTTTAGGAATTAAAATAATCGACTTTTCGGGTAAAAAGCTAACCGATCTCCCTTTATGCTTGTCGCTGAATAGCACGGCGGTACCTGATTCGGCTAATGTCATCTCACTAATGGTTATACCGATGTTTGCTTTTTCAGCTTGTCGGATATTTTCCTCTGGCTGTGTCTCATTCCATACATAAAGTTGAATATTTGTTTGTGGCCATTGTGTATGCATCATATGTGATAATCCATAGTGATCAAAGTGTTCGTCTTGCCATGTGATGACAGACCGACCACCGTAGATATCTACGACTGCTTGTAAATCAGCTGCTAGATTAGCTGTATTGGTTATGAGCATATTTGTATTAATATTTTTACATTGTTCCTCTAAGACGGCTACTAAATCATCCTTTGTAGCATCTTTTAAAACACGGTCCTGTGGCTGATATTGCCAAATCGGCTTAGTTAATTCTGTTTTTGGTGCTCGTCCGAGTTGATTGGCAATATTAGATAAAAATGCATCTCTATTTAGAATGCTTCCTGCCATTATTCAGACCCTCCTTTAGTACGGTTGTTAAACCAGCTTCGGAAGTTTTTCTTATTCGGTGCAGGGAAATCCCTCGCTTCGGTCCATGCTTTTAATGGCCCTGGACCGTTTGAAATTTTATTGTCCTTTGTAAATGGTGACATAGCTGGCGATGCCATTTTCGTTGCCATCTTATATAAAGTAGGGGAAGAAGCACCTAAGCCGAACGCTTTCATGAGAAGCTTTTCAGACACTGGAGCCTTTCCTTCATTTTCAACGATGACTTGACGGTGCCGGTGTATCAGTTGATGCAATGGGATTTTGACAGGGCAAGCATCTGTGCAAGCACCGCATAAAGTAGAAGCATATGGTAACTCTTTGAAATCATCATACCCTCCCAAAAGTGGTGATAGTACAACACCGACTGGTCCAGAGTAAATCGAACCATACGTATGGCCACCAACATGACGATATACAGGGCACGCGTTGATACATGCTGCACAGCGAATGCATTGCAATATAGGCTGGAATTCACCACCTAAAATATTCGAACGGCCATTGTCGACGATAACTAAATGGAATTCTTCTGGCCCATCTGTATCGTTCTCATCTTTTATACCTGTTAACGTTGTAATATAACTTGTTAGCTTTTGCCCAACTGCACTTCTTGTTAATAAACTGACAAGCACTTCCATTTCCTCAAATGTAGGAACAATACGTTCCATTCCCATCACTGTAATTTGTGTTTTAGGTAAAGCAGTTACTAAGTCAGCATTACCTTCATTTGTAACGAGCGTAATTGAGCCACTTTCTGCGATAGCAAAGTTACAGCCTGTAATACCAATATCTGCTGTTAAGTACTCGTTTCGTAGTTTTTCTCGAACATAAAGTGCCAGTTCTTCTGGTTTTTCTGTTTTGTCATAGCCTTGTTTTTCTTTAAAAATATCACGAATTTGTTCTTTATTTTTATGCAATGCTGGCACGACGATATGAGAGGGTGGTTCATGGTCACCAACTTGCAAAATATATTCACCAAGGTCTGTTTCAATCACTTCACAGCCTAGTTGTTCGAGAGCAGGGTTTAAATTAATTTCTTCCGTTACCATTGATTTAGATTTAACAATTTTCTTTGCTTGCTTCTCTATGGCAATCTGTTGGATATAGGTAGTTGCTTCTTCAGCAGTTTTAGCGAAATACACATGTCCACCACGTTTTGCAACATTTTCACTAAGCTGATATAAGTAATAATCTAAATTGGCAAGTACATGTTGTCGAATTTCCTCACCATGGGAACGCCATTCTTCCCAGTGTCCAAGCTCATTTGCTTGTTGTAAACGACGTGTTTGAAAGCGTTCTTGAGCACTTGATACTGCGCCGCGCATAAAAGTATTTTCTAGCTCTTTCGTTACTCGCTGGTTAAACCTATCATCGCTTGTTTTCATTGCCATTCGATTATCCTCCTCTAAATGCAATTTATTTGCAGTTGAGCACTTCCGCAATATGCATGACTTTTATTGGTTTCCCTTGCCGCTCAATTCTACCGCCGATATTGATTAAACAGCCAGCGTCCGCACCAATTAAAATATCTGCTTCAGTTTCTTCCACGTTTTGTACTTTTTCACTGACCATTTCTCCAGAAATATTCCCCATCTTTACCGAAAATGTGCCACCAAAACCGCAACAGCGTTCTTTTCCTGGGAGCTCCACGTATTGTAAGCCTTTAACATGCCCTAATAATTTAATAGGAGCTTCTTTTACACCAAGCAGTCTGGTCATATGGCAAGAAGTGTGAAAAGTTGCCTTACCTTCTAAATGGGCACCTACATCTTCAACTTGTAAAACATTCACAATAAATTCAGTGAATTCGTATGTTTTTTCTGCTAATGCCTGCGCTTTATGTTCCCATATAGGATCTCCTTTAAATACTTCAGGATATTCTTTAAACATATAGGCACAAGAGCCAGAAGGGGAGACGACATACTCTGCATGTTCAAAAGCTGTAATCATTTTTTTCATAGCATTTTTGGAATCTTGGACGTAGCCGCTATTGTAGGCAGGCTGTCCACAGCAAATTTGATTTTCTGGAAAGTCGATGTCACAGCCGAGTCTCTCTAATACTTCAACGACAGCTTTTCCTACATCACCTTGAAACATATCGACTAAACAAGTCGCAAACAATGTTACTTTCATGCTCATCACTCCTTATGTGATAATTTCCTATTCAAACGATTAATCAACTGGTCATCAGATGACTTGGTATGTAAATAGATTGTTTTAATAATACTACAACCTTCTGGATTGTTGAAAGTGTTAATTGCAAATTTTCAAAAAAATAGTAGCTACCCATATTACATAGGCAGCTACATTTACTTAATGACTCGTTTCGAAGTATTGCATTAAAACTTCCTCGACGTTGCTTAAATGAGAGGACATCGCATGCTTCGCTAGCTCTTCGTTTTGTTGCTTAATAGCGAGGAAAATTTGCATATGCTCATCATATAATTTTTCACTAGTTGTCTTTTTCGAATACAGCCAAATACGGCGTGTTTCTTTCATCGTATCAATCATTAAACCAGATACTTGGTCTAAAATTGTTGCCAGCAGGGGATTTTGAGAGGCAGCTGAAATTGCTGCGTGAAATTGAAAGTCTGCTTTTTCGCCTAGCTCACCATCGCCTTGTGCAAGTTTCATGTCATCTAAAATACGAAGCATTGTTTGTAAATCTTCTTCAGTTCGATGGATGGCAGCGCTCGCAGCAGCACCCACTTCAATAATTTTGCGTACTTTTAATAAATGAGAGATATCTTTTTTATTTGTTAAAGTTAGTGTTGAAAATGGGAAATCAAGCTTTTGGGAAGGAGTGCTCTTAACAAAAGTCCCGGAACCTTGTTTGATTTCAATTAAGCCCATTGCTTTTAGGGCGGATAAGGCTTCCCTAATGGCAGATCTACTAACTTGTAATTGTTCAGCAAGTTGCTCTACTGAATCAAGACGATCTCCGGGCTTCAGTTCACCAGCCCGAATTTTTTCATAGAGCATTTCTGATACTTCCTCATATATTTTTTTTTGTTTAATTTTCTTTAATTCCAAGGAGCTACACCTCATTCATCTCGATCGATTGCTCTACATTATAACTTTATTATACATGATGAATAGAATTTTACTTACTGTTTAAAGTGAATAGTATAGATTGTCCATTCATGAAAGCTTTGGGGAAGTGTCTATTTCAATAAGTTAAAAAGAATTATGAAAAATTATTGAATTTTTAAAATATAGTTAATATAATTTTATCATATAGTCATCAGATGACCTAATCTATTATTGTTTGGAGGGCTTATGAAAATTAAAAGAATATGTTTGTAATAATTTGTAGGTGTTGCTAAAGGGATAACTTCATTTGTAGTTTCTACAATGACAATGCGTAAGTATGAGCATGTAGCCAATTGGTTTACAACTCAGGAAACGAATCAAATTGTGGTTTGTTGTTGCTTACAGTCATTAGTTTGGGAGAAATTTTTATTTGGGGGTATGTAATTTGACATTTACACAAAATTTTACAGCTGTTGGGGGTAGTTTGACATGGTCTGCAATTGTGGCAGTTATTCCTATTCTTTATTTTTTCTGGGCATTAGCGATTAAAAAAATGAAAGGCTATTTGGCAGGCGTAACGACTTTGCTTGTTTCTTTAATTTTGGCTACTATTGCTTTTAAAGTGCCAGTAGGGACTGCGATAATGTCCGCTACACAGGGGGCTGTTTATGGACTATTACCAATTGGGTGGATTATCATAACATCTGTTTTCTTATACAATATCACCGTAAAAACAGGGAATTTTAATATAATTCGTCAATCTGTCTTATCCATTACGGAAGACCGACGTATTCAAGCATTACTCGTAGCGTTTTCATTTGGAGCCTTCTTAGAAGGAGCTGCCGGTTTTGGGGCACCGGTTGCTATTTCTGCTGCGTTATTAGTAGGGCTTGGCTTTAACCCGTTGTATGCTGCAGGCCTTTGTTTAATTGCCAATACTGCACCAGTTGCATTCGGAGCCATTGGTGTTCCAATTACTGCAATGGAAGGGCCAACGGGAATCGCAGCATTTGAAATTTCAAAAATGGTAGGACGTCAATTACCCTTTTTAGCAGTATTTATTCCATTCTTTTTAGTGTTAATAATGACTGGCTTTAAAAAAGCTTGGGAAGTAATGCCAGCCATTTTAGTGTCAGGTATATCATTTGCAGTGACACAGTTTTTGAGCTCGAATTTTTTAGGCCCTGAATTACCCGATGTTTTATCTGCATTAGTATCGCTCTTTGCACTAGCTATTTTCATGAAATTTTGGCAACCTAAAACGATTTATCGCTTTGCTTCAGAACGCGAAGCGACCGCTGATTCAACGACAATAAAAGAGTCGTATAGAGGAGGAACAATATTAAAGTCTTGGTCACCATTTATCATTTTGACAGCTTTTATTTCTTGTTGGGGAATACCGATAGTCAAAAGTGCTTTAACGGGAAATTATGAAGGGACAAATATCATTTTAAAAGGCATCAATGTAGTAGGACAAGCGGTGACATTTACAGCAGAAGTACCGCTTTTACATAATCAAGTATTAAATGGCACTACAGAGGAACCAATAGCAGCATTTTATAAACTAGAATTGTTAGGCGCAGCGGGGACAGCAATATTATTAGCTGCAATCGTTTCTAAATTTATTTTTCACGTTTCTTGGCACGAATGGGGTAAAACTTTTTTTGAAACGTTAAATGAAATTAAGTTTCCACTAATTACGATTTGTAGTGTTGTAGCATATGCTTATGTCACAAATACTGCTGGGATGATGACAACACTTGCATTGGTGTTAGCTAAAACAGGCGTACTGTTCCCATTTTTCGCTCCTGTACTAGGCTGGCTAGGTGTATTTATTACGGGATCTGATACATCTTCCAATGTATTATTTGCCAAGTTACAGCAAGTTACAGCTGAATCTGTTGGTATGGAACCAGTGCTAGCGCTTGCTGCGAATGCCTCCGGGGGCGTGACAGGGAAAATGATTTCGCCACAATCTATCGCAGTAGCAGCTGCCGCGGTTGGACTTGTCGGTAGAGAATCGGAATTGATTCGTTTTGCGTTAAAGTATAGTGTTATGCTGCTGTTATTTATTTGTTTACTAGCATTCTTACAAAGTAATGTCCTAGCTTGGATGATTCCTTAAGGGGATTGAATAGTTTTAATGAAAGGCATTGAGAATGAATTTCTCAATGTCTTTTTTTATCGAATTGTCGTGCGGAGCGGAGGGTAGGGCACTGCTACAAAGCGTTCACTCGACATAAAAATACTGTTTTAACTTCTAATATTATAGTGAA
The DNA here is from genome assembly GCF_044762185.1 of Lysinibacillus sp. NPDC097162. Lineage (NCBI taxonomy): Bacteria > Bacillati > Bacillota > Bacilli > Caryophanales > Bacillaceae > Lysinibacillus > Lysinibacillus sp. NPDC097162. The sequence goes on from NZ_JBIWDT010000001.1 coordinate 1,034,277, forward strand.
TTTCATTGACAGAAAAACGCTCCGAGAGCATAATTCAGAAGTACATTTGTAAACATATCAAAATTTCGCGTTTTTTGTCGCTTTTCGTCATGAAACGTTCACAAGCTAAAAGGGCGCAATTTCCATTGTTTTTTGGTACGATGGAGGCAGTAACTGTAAGGAGAGAATGAAAAAATATGGAAACTGATATTAACGTATTTTTAGCGTTTGGCGCAGGCTTTTTAAGCTTCATTTCACCGTGTACGCTCCCACTGTATCCTGCATTTTTATCATACATAACGGGAATGACATTAGATGAGCTAAAATCTGAACGGGGCATGATGCAAAAGCGTGCTATTTTGCATACGCTATTCTTTTTACTAGGTTTTTCAATTATTTTTATAATGATTGGCCTTGGCGCATCTTTAGCAAGAGAGTTTTTCCTTAATTATCAAACATTGTTACGTCAAATCGGCGCAATTTTAATTGTTATCTTTGGCTTAATGATTGTAGGATTACTTCAAATTGATTTTTTAATGAAAGATCGGAAATTCCAATTTAAAAATCGGCCATCCGGCTATTTAGGTTCGATTTTAATCGGTATTGCATTTGCAGCGGGTTGGACACCGTGTACAGGACCTATCTTAATGTCTATTATTACACTAGCTGGAGCAAATCCTTCTTCAGGGTTTAGCTATATGTTTGCTTATTATTTAGGATTTGCGATACCATTCTTTGTGCTATCATTCTTTATTTCACGTATGAATTGGATTCGCAACCATAGTCAAAAAATCGTAAAAGTCGGCGGCTATATTATGATTGCTGTAGGGATATTGTTATTCTTCGACGGTTTAACGTACATCACACGATTATTACAGCCTATTTTTGGTGGATTTATTGGCTTCTAATCTGCTAAACTTAATGGCATACTGTACTTTAACGTGGAGGGAGATGAATACGTGCCTACAGTTTTAGTAGTGGATGATACGCTATTTATGCGTGTTACAATCAGTAATATGTTTAATGAATGGGGTTACGAGGTAGTCGGCAATGCAGTGAATGGTAAGGAAGCTGTAGAGCTGTATCGAGAGTTACAACCAGATCTTGTAACAATGGATGTAACGATGCCCGTAATGACAGGTATTGCGGCTGTAAAAAGAATCGTCCCAGAATTTCCTAATGCAAAGATTGTTATGATTACTGCTTTAGGTCAACAAAAATTAATTGTAGAAGCGCTTGAAAGTGGTGCGAAAGATTTTATAACGAAGCCTTTCGAACCGGAAAGATTAAGGGCTATAGCAGACCAATTAGTTGGTCAAAATTGCTAATTTAACATCAGAGGAGGATTTTTTTATGTTAAGCAATATCCCTTCTCACTATTATGTTATAGGTTCGACTATAATGGCCATTATAATGGGTAGCTTCGTTATGGTAATACGTATGCGAGCTTCCAAAAAACCTACAAATGAGAAGAAAATTATTATTCCACCGATTGCAATGTCTTCAGGTGCGTTAATGTTTTTATTTGCACAATTTCGAGTGCCACCTATGCAAATTTTAGAAGCAGCTGCTGTAGGCGTAGTGTTCTCAACAATTTTAATTGCTACTTCTAAATTTGAAGTAAAAGGTCAGGATATTTATTTAAAACGTTCAAAAGCGTTTGTATTTATTTTAGTTGGACTGTTAATATTCCGTGTTGTGGCGAAAATGATATTAAGTAACTCAATAGATGTCGGCGAGTTAGCAGGCATGTTTTGGATATTAGCATTTGCTATGCTAGTCCCATGGCGAATTGCTATGCTTATTCAATTTAAAAAAATCAAAAAAACAATTCCGCTCAAAAATATGTAATGAGAAAAACTACACTTGCACTTGTGCTGTTGTAGTTTTTTTATGTCAAAGCGACTTCGAAGAAATAAGTTGTGCTTTTGCTACAAGCCAACAGTAATCGTGGTATACTAGGAAGCATGTTAAAAAATGAGGAGTTTATTACATGAAATATTTTAAACCACAGATGCAGCAGCTAGTAAAAGAAAACCGTGAATTACATGATCGACTAAAAGAGCTGATGGCTGACATGGATTTGCAAAAAAATTACGCATTAAAGGCGCTATATCATGCAGAAGTAGCAGATGGTGGACGCTACCAACAAGATTATCAAGCGTTAGATCATTTATTTAAATAATCTATTCATCAATAGACTAGGGGGAAACCTAGTAAATCGCCGATAAAGGTGAAAGAATCGCCAGAAAAACTGTAGAAATCGCCGGTAAAGGTGCAAGAATCACCAGTAAAACTCGCGAATCACCGGTAAACCTTCAGAAAGAAACCGCCATAGCGGACATCTACGCCATAGCAAAAAAGTGTTAGATTGATTGAAGTCAATCTAACACTTTTTCTCTTTTATTCAAACAGATGTTCATACGGGGAAACATCAATTTGCAGTTGATCTAATTTTTTACGTAAAAACTTATGATCACGTTTAGGTGTAGCTTGAATATAGCCACGAATGATTAAGTCATTGTCAATAGCTTTAGCTTTCTCTTCTAATGCAAGCTCCCCAATTTTACCCGCAATTTTTTCTTTTGCGACTTGTCTAAATAACTCAGGTACTGGGCTCACAAGCTCATAAAGAAGCTCCTTCTCAGGTTGTCCCCATAGATGAATCGTTTTATCTAAATAAAATTCCTGCCAATCTAAATCCGATTTCCCATCCTGTTTTGGTAATGCCTTTAAAAATTTGCGGAACATGAAAAATCCGCCTATTGCCATTAGCGAGATAAGGACGACTACCCAAAATAAAATAAACCATAAAAACCAACCATCTAACAAATCGTTCACCTCTTTGTCTTCACTCACTCTATTATAAAAGCTTGAACAAAAAAATTCATCCTTATTGTGCCTGTTTTTACAATAAGTTTGAGGTATTTAATAATATTGTTGCGGATTTTGCTAAATTAATTTGGCGATAATCGGAAAATAATAAAAGAAAGTGTGTTTTAATAAAGTGAATCTTTCTTTGGACAGGGAATTATTCGATAGATTTTTTCTTAGAATTATCAAGTTTTTATTCTTTATTATATGGAATTTTCATTTAGGAAATAAAGTTGATGAAAGCGGATGCCGTTTTCAAGATTCTAAACTAAGGAGGTAAAGATATGACTTTATATTCTGTACTTGTAGCGAATAGCGCTTTACAAACAGTTGATTGTACAGGGATTGCAGAAATTACAGTTAGAGAATTAAAAAAATTATATCCAATTACAGAAAGTACAGCAGCACAGCCTTGGCATTTGATGGATGATGATGCACTTATTTTACATGCGCCAGATGAATCGGCTTTTGGTCATTTGAATATTTTTGAATGGGGGAATCCTCCGTATGATTTGGAATGTTATAGTGAAAAAGCCTTTGTATACGGTATTGAAGGAAATTGGGGGTCTCAATTTTTAACGGACTTGTTAATCTATTTGAAACAACATATAAAACCTGAGCAAAACGCTGAAATTATTAGGTTTTGGGCAGGAGAAAACGACCGAAAGCTAAAAAATCATAGTATCAATATTGAAGAAATCGAATTGCATCACCTTGAGATCATTCAAAGCGAACAATACATACGTGTTGCCTTTGAATAATGATACTTCACATAGTACAAGTAGGATTATTCTGCATTATTATAACGCCTCATTATACAAAAAAATCCCTCTTTCAAATGAAAGTAGGGATTTTGGTTTTTAGTTAAGGGTTTTTATAAAGCAATATTCTCCTAACCCGCTTCAACAAGATTCATTTCCCTCATTAACATTCATTTGTACGTTTGTCAGTTTGGGCTGCTTCCAGATGAGACGTTGCAGCAATATACCTGTCATGCCAATAATGGTTAGTCCAAGTCCAATTGTTTTAAATGTGGTTAATATCCCTAATTGTGTAATGAGTAGTCCGCCAAGAAGAGGGCCTGCAATAAAAAGGATACTCATTAAGGAATCGATTATACCGGTGACTCTTCCTATCGCTTCCTTAGGTGGTTCTGTTTGAATGAGATAATTTATGGCTGTAAACGTTAACCCGTTGCCGATTCCACCAACAATCGAAAGAATAATAGCAAGTGCTATGAAATTGTATTGCAATAGGAATCCAAACCCTCCAGTCATTACACCAATTAGAAGACTTCCGACACCGAAAAACCAACCAAATTTAGAGATTTTTTTAAATTTGGTTAGAAGGATGACAACAAGAAGGGAACCAATTCCGATAGCAGAAATTGCCCAGCCAGTAAATGCTGGCTTGTTGGGGAACACCTCACTAAACAAAGTAACAATTTGTGCGTCAATCATTTGTATTGTTAAGGTGCTGAATATCCCGAAAATTATGCTCGCTAAAAGGACTTTGCTTTTTAATACAATATACCAACCTTCTTGCCAAGATTGTAGAAATCCAGATTGTGAATCTTCTATTTTTTTATTTGATTCGATTTCTTGTACCTTAATTTGTGTAAGCAGTATGCCAGAAATAATGAAAGCTATCGCATTAATTGCAATGGATACATTTGGAGAAAATATTCCTGCTACTGAACCCCCTATAAGTGGGCCAATGACCTTTACTAACTGAAACAGACTGCCATTAATAGTGATGGCTTGCATGATATTTTTTTCGTCCACAATACTTCTCATTAATCCTTGCTGTGCAGGAAGGCTTAATACCCCGGCAGTGTTTCGTAAAAATAGGATGGGCAAAGCTAACCAAGGTGTAGGCGTAAAGACAAGCAACAAAGTTAACGCTGCACGAAACCAGTCAGAATAGATAAGGATTTTTCGTTTATTTCTTCGATCTGCAAATACGCCCGCAAATTGTCCTAAAAGTATACTAGGTATGGCATACATAATAGGAATAAGTGCAATCAGCATCGGGTCAGCCTTCCATGTATACCTAAATAAAATAAGGACCCCAACAAAATCAAACCAGTTTCCTAAATTGGCTAAAGTATTGGCAGAAAAAAATTTAATGAAATTGCCATTGCGCCATATTGATATTTCTTTAGTCATAAATAATCCCTCCACGCTCGTGTCTCTACTAACGAGCATAACGAGCAATTATCAGAGGAATATCAGAGGAAATGAAATTTTTCATTATTATTTTAAGTTGTATTGTAACTGATGTTCGATTTTACTATGTATTTCATTTAATTTGTACTTGGATATGTACTGTTGTTTTAATTCTTTATAATCAGTTTGTAGTGTACCACTCACGCCAAAATCATCTACGCAAAATAAAATCATATTGATGTTCATTAACACCCCAGGTATGAATTTAGCTTCCAAAAGTAGCTGAAACCCTTCATCAAAATAATCTTTAGCTTTTGATTCATTGTTTTTAAGAAGCCAATAGCAACCTTTAATAATTGATAAATTCGCATTTTCTCTTAGATAAGGAAAACTTGCAAGCTTATTTTCTGTTTCTTCCATTCTTTCCTCTATCTTTAGAAGGTCCTTTTGAAGTAAGGTAAGCCATAGTTCGGAAAGCAAGATTAAGGGGATGAAACCTTCCAAGTTTTTCTCATAAATCTCATTTTTAGATCGATGAAGAAGGGTAGCGGCTTTATCTAGTTGTTTAGTAAATATCAATAATGATAGACGGTTTAACAACTTTATTTCTAAACGATGATATTCAGGTATGTCCTCTGCAGATAGAGCGCAAGTAAAGTAATCTAAGCATTTCTTCTTATCTGGTTCAATTAATGAATAGATATGCAATAGATAAAAGCATTTTTCCCAAAAGGTGATTTCTTGCGCATCAAGAAACCAACTGAAATCTCCTTTCATGAAATGGAGATATAGAAGGTTAGGCAAATCGATTTGGAAGCCAAACACATTCTGATTTTCTGCTAATAGTTTTAGGGCATCTCCCTGCCCGTAGCGATGATACTTGCGAAAAAGACTTTTAACTTGAGTAGATACTTCGTCGTCTTTTAATAATGGACTTTTCTGTACCTCTTTCATTGACAAAAGGTATCCTTGACCTCTAATTGTTTCAATTTCAACGACGGATGAAAGGGGTTGAATTTTCTTCCTAACCCTATAAATATGATCATCTACAGTTCTATCGACTGGATTTTCCATTGGCCAAACAGCGTTCAACAGTTCCTCCCTTGAAAAAATGCGGGAAGGATTTTGATATAAATATTTAAATAGATGATATTCCCTCGGTAAAAATACAATTTTTTCGGAACGATATGTTACGTTATAATCGGTTTTGGAAAACTGAATCTTTTCCATTCCTTCACCTCAACTAAATGGGATATTTTTATAGCTCATTTTAACAGATAGATTATTTAAAGCCTAGTTACTATTCCAATAGAATGAACATACGATGCTTGTCAAAATTCCATTCAAGATGGAAAGTATGTTAAAGCAGAAATTTGAATACTATCCTTTTCTCAACGTAGTAGCTGGAGTTAAAATGCCGTCTATTAATCTTTTAGTAATTGGCATAAAGAAATTAAGTATGAGCCCTCCTAAGCTAACCGTTAATAAAGTGCCAACACCAATCGGTCCATTAAAAAGCATTGCTAAGAGTAAAAACAACAGATAAATGGATGTTCTCGCAAATAATATACTTTTCCCTGTTAATTGTTGTACGACTAATGTTAATCGATCCACTGGTATTGGTGCAAAATTTGTTTGTAAATAGGTGGCAGTTCCTAAGCCAATAATAATCAAACCTATTCCAAAGCAAATGGTTTTGCTAAACCACATTTCTGGTGTTAACAAATTGTGTAATAAAAATAACCACATATCAATCCCAATCCCTGTAATAAATGCAGTTATTAATCCTAAAAACTCTGGCCTTTGTTTTGCTAATATTGCATTACAACCGATCAATATTAAAGCTAAAATTACTTCCCAGCTCCCCACTGTTAGTCCTACATTAATAGATAGTCCTACCAAAAGTGCATCAAAAGGAGAAGTTCCAAGATTTGATTGAATAGTGAAAGAAATACCAAGGGTTAATAATAAAATTCCTAATACATATAAGCAATATTTCACTTTTTTGCGACCTCTCTACCATTGGTTTTTTGTTGCATTTGCAACAAAGTTAGGTTAGATTCAATATATATTCTTTTTGTTGCATTTGCAATAAAAAAACGGAGGAGTTAATTTATGGAGGAAATTCTTCGTGAAATTGGCATGATTTCAAGAGCGTTAGATTCAATAAGTAATATAGAATTTAAAGAATATGACCTGACAAAAGGGCAGTATTTATATCTTGTACGAATTTGTGAAAATCCAGGCATCATACAAGAAAAGCTAGCAGAGATGATTAAAGTAGATCGAACAACAGCAGCTCGGGCTATCAAAAAACTAGAGATGAATGGCTTTATTGAAAAGAAAGAGGATGACCATAACAAAAAAATAAAAAAACTATTTCCAACAGAAAAAGGAAAAATGATTTTTCCAATTATCAAAAGGGAAAATGATTATTCCAACAGTGTCGCGTTAGCAGGGTTTTCCGAACGTGAAGCAGAAACGATTTTTCATCTTCTCCAAAGAGTTCGAAAAAATATAGAAGTAGACTGGGAATTTGTGAAAAAGGGAAATAAGCGAGATTATTGAATTTAAATAAAGGGGCTGTATTAAAATGACTGTAAAAAAAACGAAGTGCAACTTGGAAGATTTACATATACTCCGAGAAATAATTATTGAAACGTTCAATGATACATTTAGCAATCAAAATTCGCCTGAAAATATGAAAGCGTATTTGGATAGCGCATTTACCTCTAAACAATTATAGAAGGAACTAGCCAATCGTTTTTCACAATTTTATTTCATTTGGTGCGATGAAGAAGTTGCGGGTTATTTAAAAGTCAATGTACATGATGCCCAATCAGAAAAAATGGGGGATGAGTACTTAGAAATTGAGAGAATTTATATAAGAAACAAGTTTCAAAGAAAAGGGCTCGGAAAATACCTAATCGATAAAGCGATAGAAATTGCTAAAGAACAACGCAAAAGCAACATCTGGCTAGGTGTTTGGGAAAAGAACGAAAATGCAATAAGCTTTTATAAAAATATAGGCTTTGCTCAAACAGGAGCACACTCATTTTATATGGGTGATGAAGAACAAATTGATATTATCATGACTAAACCACTCATTTAAATGATTAAGGAGGACATATATGTATATTCCTAAATACTATAAAGTCACGGATGTTAATGAAATTGAAGAATTTATTCAAATGAACTCTTTTGCTACACTCGTAACAACAAAACAAGGAAAACCAATTGCGACTCACTTGCCTTTAATGTTCAATAAAAAGGGCGACAATTATTATCTTACTGGGCATATGGCATATGGAAACCCTCAGTGGAGAACATTTGAATCTAGTGACGATGTGCTCGTTATGTTTCAGGGCCCGAATGCGTATATTTCTTCTTCTTGGTATTCACATGAAAATGTTCCAACGTGGAATTATCAGGCTGTTCACATCTATGGCAAGGCTAATATTATAGAAAAAGAAGAATTAATCGACGATTTAACAATGCTGTTAGAAAAATATGAGAAGGATAGAGAGAAACCTATTTTGTGGGATAATCTTTCTCCTGAGCTTTTAGAAAAGGAAATGAAAGGTATTGTCGGTTTTAAAATAAAGATTGGCGAAGTTCAAGCTGCCTATAAATTAAGTCAGAACCGTAATGAAGATGATTATAAAAACATCATTGATCAATTAAAAAATGAAGAAGCCCCACATTCGAAACAAATGGCATTATTAATGGAAAAGAGATGCAAAAAGCAAATATAGACGTATATTTAGAAAAGGTGTTTATTAATTGCCTGCATTAATTGTTTTAAAAATACCTGGTAATATAAATATGTTATTATTAAAAAAAATAGCAGTTATAAAGGAGATTTTTAAGTGGAAAATTTACAATCGATTGAACAATTTGAAGAACTTAAAAAAGGAGAACGCACAATATTTGTTTTTTCAGCAGATTGGTGTGGAGATTGTCGATTCATTGATCCTATAATGCCTACAATTGAAGAAAACTATAGTCAATATAGTTTTGTAAAGATTGACCGTGATGATTTCATCGATTTATGTGTTGAATTAGATGTATTTGGTATTCCAAGCTTTGTAGCTTTCGATAAAGGCAATGAAGTTGGGCGATTTGTTAGCAAGGACCGTAAAACACAGGAAGAGATTGAAGCTTTTATTGATGGATTAGCATCATAATGTAAGAGGGGAATTCTCGACATTTGAAATTCCTGTAAGTATATTATTTAAATTTATTTGCAAAAGCTATAGGGGCGAAACTTCCTCCTATAGCTTTATTCGTATTTTTATCTTATTTCAAGTTGTTGCATATGTAATACAGCGTTCCACAAAGTCTAATACGTCTTCGGAAATCGGATATAGCCCAGTTTCCTCAACGGGTAGTTTTCTAACCTCCCAAAACTTCTCTATCAATTCTGTATCTCCTTGAAAAGTGTCATTTGATAGCGCTATTAATTTGGAACCAATTTGAAAACCTTCGTCTGTTTCGGCTTTAATATTGTTCTCTATACACCATTCAATTCGTCGTAGTAATGCAATATATTGCTGTGTTGTTTTATCATTGTTACTGAGGTTTGGGATTATTTCTTGTAAAAATGATTGTTCGTCATCTTGGAAATAATCGATCCACTTTTTGGGGATGTTTTGTGAATTCTCAACAAGTTCAATAACATTCTCCCACGATAAAGACTCTTCCAAATCAATCATATTAATTAATGAAGTCGTATTAGAAATGCTTGTTTGTAGTTGGGACAGTTGTTCTTGTAAGTAATTATGATGCGAAATTAAAATTTGCTTATAGGAGAGTTTATCTAATAAATCACGTATAGTGTCGAGTGGAAGTGAAAGTGATTTTAGAATGATGATTTTCTCTAATCTAAATAAATCCTTTTCTGAATAGTACCGTCGGCCATTCTCATCTTTAAAACTAGGTGTAAGGAGATTCACCTGATCATAATAACGAAGTGTACGAATAGATACATTCCGCTGTTTCGATACCTCGCCAGTAGTCCATTGTTTCATTTCATTCCTCCTGAAAAAAAGGTTGCAGGTGACGTAACGTCATCTAATACACTTGGATTATACCATAAAGAGGAAGAGGGATAATGGATGGAAATAAAGCAAATGAACTGGAAAGAACAAGACTGTTGGGGATGGAAAGAATTCATCTTTTTAATATTACTTGAATTTGTGTTTGTCATCGGTTGTATTAAATTTATTGTTAAACCGATTTATTTTCACTTATTTAATAATGAACTATATGCTGGAACGTTAACGGGGTTAACAATTGCGATTACACTTCTTTTCGGTGTTTATTTTATAGCCCTACGTCCTAAAAAACTTTCTTGGCGTGAAGTAGGGTTAAAATCAATCGCTCTGAAGGATTGGAAACTCATTCTTATATATTCTATTATGTTGTTAGTTGGTGCTGTCTTAATTGTCGTGCTTACTAGTTTTATAGGAATTTCCGTAGAGAACAGCAAAACAGATGCAATGCAGCAAAGCGTAACTTTTTTCACGGTTTTCATTGCTTTTATCTCTGCGGCTGTTATCTCACCAATATACGAAGAAATTTTTTATCGCGGTTTTTTATATCGTTGGTTTCGTACACGCCTAGGATTTACTGGTGCCATGTTAATTAGCTCGCTCATCTTTACAATTGTTCATATACCGACATATAATGTAATGCCAGTAAATTTCTTTAGTGGTGTCATTTTTGCTTTAGCATATGAACGCACTAATTCGATTTGGGCACCAATATGGATTCACGGAATTACGAATGGAATTATGGTTTTGCTAACAAGTATGGGATGAAAATTATTCAACTATAGGACAAATTGAAAAAGGTAGGGGATCTGCAATAATGAAAAATATTTTTAATCCTACGCATACAGCAGAAATTTTACAGCGGATAGATAAATTAAGTCCTAATTCACAACCCGAATGGGGAAAAATGGATGTTGCTCAAATGCTTGCACATTGCTCAGCTTTCCAAGACATTGCAATGGGAAATGCATTTCCGACAAGGAGTTGGTTAGGAGTAATCGTAGGGGGATTTGCAAAACCAATGATTTACAATGAAAAGACATTACCTCACAATATGTCTACAATTCCAACCATTTTGATTGCAGATGCTAGAGAATTTGCTACAGAAAAAGAAAAGCTTAAACAAAAAATTACGACCTTCCAACAGAACGGACCAGAGAAGTGTACAACGCATCCTCATCCCTTTTTTGGAAAACTCACTCCAGAGCAATGGGGAAAAGGAATATACAAGCACCTTGACCATCATTTAAAACAGTTTAAAGTGTAATCAATGTAAAGATTTTTCAGTCCAATAAAAAGCCTCCTAACTAATAAATGAGTTAGGAGGTTTTTGCTATTTCGACCTATTTATCATCCTCGTACCAAGGATTTAAGTGAATAAGAACTTCTTCTACATTAGGATGCTTTTCCATTATCGTTTTCTTTATTTTACGGATAATATCATGACCTTCTTGAACTGTTAAACCTCCAGGTACACTTACACGCAGATCCACCAATACATAATGGCCGTGCTCTCTAGCTCGTAGACGATCTATACGTTTTACTTCTGGAATTGTTAGAATTAATGTTTCGAAATTATCCAGTGTATCACGACTTACACTTTTCTCCATAAGTGTGTCTATAGCTTCTAATAACATCCCATAGGCAAGTTTGAAAACTAATATTGTCACTATGATACCAGCAATTGGATCCCCATATGTAAGGATATGAATATTAGTAAATTCCCCAACGAGCGCAAGCCCAATTCCCAATACAGCAGCTATTGAAGCATACACATCAGCAAGATGATCATATGCAGTGGCAATTAAGCCTTTACTATTTGTTCTTTTGCCAATTTTAATCGTATATACGTATAAAATGAGTTTCCAAACGAGTGAAATGATTGCAGTAATAAACGCAATTAGGCTTGCTTTTTCTGGTTCATGAAAGAATGCTTTGATCGATTCATAAGCAATATACAAAGCTGCTATTATTAAAATGATCCCTACAATAGCGGAACTGATTACTTCAGCCTTCCCATGTCCGTAAGGATGATCTTCGTCGGCAGGGCGTTTAGAAATACGCATCGATGTTAAAGCGGCACCGCTTGCAATAACATCCCCGGCATTATGATAACCATCTGCTAGAAGCACTGGACTATGGAAGAGAGTACCAACTACAATTTTTAAAATTGTTAATACGATGTTACTTATTAAACTAATCCATCCAGCAACAATTGAAGCATCGGAATTTGTGCTTTGATTCATAAAAGTATACCTCCAATAAAATTCTTTCCTAAAAGCAACAAAAACCTTTGACTATTTTTAAGTCAAAGGTTTTTGTTTAAAAAAATATAGTTTTCGTGAACTTGAAATTTGAATCATATTCTCACTCCTATATAGGCGTCCACTGAGTGTAACACATTATATTCGTTGGTTCAATAATGGTTTGTCTCATTTTTTCAATAATCCTGTCTTTAAAACAGGCTAAATTAATTTTAATAAATACAGCTTACTTTATCGGATGAGATACCTCAGCCAGTTAGCGATATTTTCATTTTATAATACTCATTATGACTGCAGTAAGATCAAAAAAACCATGCCTCATTTTACTCAAGAACTTGTTCTCCTTAAAGCAGATGAATTATTATTTCACTTTACGATACCATATTATAACAGGAATTAGTAATAATGATAAAAGGCCACCAGTTAAAGATAATACTGCGTAACTTGAATTGGCTACAATTACCCCCGAAAGAGCTCCTCCTGTAGCACCAGCTAACGCAATAAAAACGTCAATTGTTCCTTGAATTTTAGCACGTGTTGATGGTTCTGTAGCATCAACAATTTGAGCAGTTCCACTAATTAAGCCAAAATTCCATCCTAATCCTAATAAAGAAAGGGCCAATATGAGCATAAACATTGAATCATTTGGTGCATATGCAGCGACTAAACCTGCAAACAGTAACGTAACACCTGCAGCAATACTCATAGCTGTTCTACCAATCTTGTCTACAAGAATTCCAGTTACAAGGGAAGGGAGATACATCGATCCAACATGAAAACCAATCACGATACCTACAGCACTTAAACTATGTCCATGATGTTGCATATGAATTGGCGTCATTGTCATAATAGCAACCATAACGATTTGCGTGAGGACCATGACAACTGCGCCTACAATAATACCATTTTTATTCATTAAAGGACTAGAATGCGTGATAACGCCTTCAGCGTCTTGTTGTTTATAAGCTTCTATTGACTTTGCTAGCAGTAAGGGATCAGGACGAAGCATGATGAAAAGGACCAATCCTGCCATAATAAATGCTACTGCAGATAATATAAATGGGCCAGCTAATGAAGGAATACCAATAGAAAGGGCAAATTTCCCCATCACCTCAACTAAATTTGGTCCTGCTACAGCACCGAAAGTCGTCATAACCATCGTAGTACTAATAGCCTTTGCTCGTTGTTTTTTATCTGCTAAATCTGTCCCTGCATATCGAGCCTGTAAATTTGTTGCTGTTCCTGCCCCGTATACAAGTAGCGAAGCGAACAATAAGAAAACACTATTGAGTAAAGCTGCAATGACAACGCCAATCGCCCCAAGCCCACCCGTAATAAAACCTGTAGTTAGACCAATGCGACGTCCGTAGCGTTGAGAAAGTTTCCCAACTATAAAAGCTGATATCGCAGAACCTAATGTGAATAGGGCAGAAGGTAATCCAGCAACTGCGTCCGTCCCAAGCATTTGTTGCGCTAACAGTGCCCCTACAGTAATACCGGCTGCAAGACCTGCTCCACCAAAAATTTGTGATAAGCTCACTACAATTAAAACTCTTTTATACATTTTTTTCAGTTTTTCGGGGGAATTTACATAACGCCCGATTGAATTATTCGCACTAGCCAATTATATGTAACACCATCTTTCTAGCTATTTGATTAACTTAATTAAATAAGTTAGCACTTTATTAACCCATTTACCAAGCTTAACATAATCATACAATTGTAGAAATATTACATCTGGTAAAGTTTCTATCATTGTTGAAGACGTTTGCCAAATACTAAGAATATCTTATTTTCCTTATCTCAATTTTTAATCCAATAGAGAAAAAGGATCTATACCATTTAAAAAAGGTAGACTTTTACATCTGTGTGCTTTTGGGGATATAATTGACATAAACATTTGAGGTATTACAAGCAGTTTAGATTCGAGATTACGACGCATTTTATTCATATAAAGAGTATTTCAGACCTTAAATAAAAATTTTAAGTTGAAAGGATGTAGAATAATGAAGCAAATCATTGCACTAGGTGGTGGTGGATTTTCGATGGAGCCTGAAAATCCTTTGTTGGATAAATATATTCTTCATCAATCTAAGAAATCAAATCCGAAAATCTGTTTTATTGCAACAGCAAGTGGAGATTCAGAAAATTATATTTCTCGATTTTATCATTTCTTTGAAAAACAGGACTGTCAACCATCACATTTATCACTATTTAACCCACCTACAAGAGATTTAGAAAGTTTCTTACTGGAGAAAGACATTATTTATGTTGGTGGTGGTAATACAAAGAATTTATTAGTTTTATGGAAAGAGTGGGGATTGGACACCATTTTGAGGAAAGCTTGGGAGCAAGGAATAGTACTGGCTGGTATTAGTGCTGGTTCCATTTGTTGGTTTGAGGAAGGGGTTACAGATTCTTATGGAGATGGACTTGAACCATTAAAGTGTTTAGGGCTCCTAAAAGGTAGTAATTGTCCTCACTACGACGGAGAAGCCGATAGAAGACCTTCGTATCAAAAGCTAATTGCTACTAATAGCATCAAACCTGGTATTGCAGCTGATGACGGTGTTGCTATTCATTTCATTGACCAAGAAATCAGTCATATTGTGAGCTCAAGACCAAACGCTAAGGCGTATAAAGTTTATAACAATAAGGAAATTACTGAGATTGAACTTGAAACAAATTATTTAGGTGCTATTTAAATAATTGCGTGAATATTTTTCATAGTATCTGAAATTGTTTGAGTGCCTGGCACTTTATATTAGATAATCCCACGTTCTAAACTGTTACTTTCTAAAGTTGATTTTTGAGGGAGAAGACTGACAACTATTGTTACGATTGCATTGATGATTAACATATATAAACCATTGTTAATATCTAAAATAAATGAAGGTAAATTAGGGAATAAAGTTGCCATCGTTGTGCCTGTCCCTGCTGAAAATAAAGCTATTGAAATACCAACGATTATACCAGCGATTGCACCTTGTTTTGTCACGAAGTTTTTCTTCAGTAAACTAAAAATTAGAGCAGGGAAAAGCTGTATGATAAAGTTATAGCTAATTAATTGTAGCAATACGAGCGCACCACTTGAATTTAATGATAAGTATAAACTAATAATCGCAGCAATAATTGCGAAAGATCGTGCAATATTCATTTGCTTACGAGCCGAAGTATTTGGTTTCAATTGAACATAAATATTAGAAGTTATCATTGAACCAATTGTAATAAGCATAACTGAACATGGTACTAATGAAGCCAGTAATCCAGCGGCTCCAATTAATCCTACAAACCATGGATCAAATGTTTGAAATACTAATTGAATTAATGCCAAATCACTTTCTGCGCCTGATAGATTTGGGATTGTTAATATCGCTGCTAATCCGATAAAGCATGAAAATAACTGCATTAATGAATACAGCGGCATCAAAATCGTATTTTTTCGAAGTGCCTTGTCACTTTTTGCTGCATATGCTGATAAAAATGTATGTGGCCAAATATATACTCCTAGCGCCATTAATATGATGGTAGAGATAAACCATACGAGACTTAAACCCGCATCTGGAAAGAACAATACTTGAGGTTTCACTTCAGAAATATTTTTTATCATGGATCCAACACCATCATGATAATGAAATGGTAAGTACAAACCTAAAAATAAAAGTACGCCAAATGTTAAAATGTCCTTAATCAAAGCGACGCGAGAAGAACCGTGGAGCCCTGAAATTAATGTATAGATGACAACAATAATGCTTCCAACCCATATTGCTGTTGTAGACGATATAACCCCGTAGGATGCAACAGAAACAATCAGTCCTAACCCTTTTAATGCCATGACAATCATAGGGATAATTGCAACTACACCAACAATCGTAATGAGCTTTCCTAAAAATGGACTCGTATATTTCTTTTCAAAAAAGCCACCTTGCGATATTAAATTATGCTCTTTACTGTAACGTCTGATTTTTGGTAATAGGAAATAGCCTAGTACGCAACCAATTGAAATATAAGTCATAATATAAAGCGTTGCAATGCCACTATTATAAGCTAGTCCCACTAATCCAGTAAGGGAAAATGCGGTAAAAAATTCTCCTGCTAATAAGAAGAAAGTAACGATAGCACCCATGCCTCGTCCACCTAATGCCCATTCTTCCATATTCTCATTTTTACCTCTACCAGCTTTAATTGCCCAATACATACAGACAATGACAAAGGAAATCATAATTGTAATAGAAATATTCATTCTACACCCTCCTCATCATGCTGGTCGAACTTATACATAATCAAAGTAGTTAGTGAAGTTAGGACGACACAAAGAACAATCCAAAACATTGAAAAAGGGAGCCCTAATATATAAGGGTCAACCCGATTCGTTAAAGGTACACCAACAAGAAAACCTAGAACTGGAATAAACGCTAGATAATATAATGGTTTCAAATTAATCAACCTCCTCAAGTGCTTTTTCTAATAGGGGATGTACAAACTGTTGTATCCGCTTCATACCTTCTTCTAAATCATGCATTGAACATGCATACGAAATACGGATATACCCTTCGCCATATTCAGAAAATCCGTAGCCTGGTATGACTGCCACTTTCTCTTTTTCCACAAGCTGATGGACAAATTCATTTGAACTTAAGCCTGTTTTTTCAATAGAAACAAATAAATAAAACGCACCATCTGGTTCAATTGCTTCTAAGCCAATGTCCGTTATCCGTTGAAAAATAAAGTTACGTCGTATTTCATATTGTTGGCGCATTTCTTCGACTTCTGGTAAATCATGATTTAATGCGTTAATGGCAGCGTATTGACTAATAGAGTTTGCACATACACAGTTAAATGCATGAACTTTAAACATTTCTTCTGTTATATAAGCAGGGGCTAATGTATAGCCAATTCGCCAACCTGTCATAGCATGGGACTTTGATAAACCATTGATGACGATACATTGCTCTTTCATTGCTGGGAATGAAGCGATTGACGTATGTTTCAAACCATATGTTAGTTCACTGTATATTTCATCTGAAATGATAAAAATATCTTTACCTCTTAATAGATTTGCTATTTCTTCTAATTCATGAGCCTCTAACATAGTACCTGTAGGGTTTGATGGATATGGTAAAACGACACATTTTGTTTTTTCTGTTACGTTTTCTTCGATTAATTTTGCAGAGATTTTACAATTATTTTTACGTGTATCAACAAATACAGGTGTTGCGTAGCACAAACGAATAAGTGGTTCATAACCAGGGTAAATAGGTGCTGGTAAAATGACCTCATCACCAGGCTCTAAAATCGTACGGAATGCAATATCTAACGCTTCGCTTGCACCCACAGTAATTAAAATCTCATCTTCTGGATTATAATGGAGTTGGTAGCGTCTTTTCACAAAGTTAGCAGCAGCCTGTCTAAGTTCAAGTACACCTGCGTTATGTGTATAACCAGTTTTATGTGCATCAATAGCTTGTTTTCCTGCTTCTAAAATAGAATGTGGTGTTACAAAATCTGGTTGTCCAATTGTAAGATTAATAATTGACGGGTCATTTGCCACCTTGTTTCCAATTTCACGTATTGCAGAAATTTTAATGTCTTTGATCGTTTTATTAAGTAAATATTTCACGTTGTTCTCCTTCTCCTATCTATTTATTTGGGGACAGTTTAGTAATATGCAAAAAGCATGCCAATTTGAAAACATTGATAAATCAAGGTTTTTAATAAATACCTCATTGAAATAATGGTTCAAATTTGACTCATTGATTCGTTTTCGATTCAGTTTTGTATAACTCTCCGATATCAAATGCTATCGTTTGTTACATCAGGGTTTAAAAATGAGTCGTTTTCGAATCGAAAATACTGTTTTTCTTTACTATTGACCTGTAAATGGACATTATTTTATTGATTAACAAATAATAGAACGGCTCATTTTTATAGATTATTTATTAAACTTTGATAGAATTGAATGAAATAATATAGAATTTGGTGATTCGAATGGATAAATTAGCTCTTTTTCAAGATGAAAAGAATCAATTTTTTTTAGATATTATGAACACTATTAAGGATGGTATTTGGGTACTTGATAAAAATGGAACCGTCATTTGGGTAAATGATGCTGCAAAGCGGGGACTGTTTGATGTTGATGAAGTGGACTTAATCAATCAAAGTGTATTTGACATGGAAAAAAGGGGGTTATTTTCACCTTCAATTGCCCGTCTTGTATTGAAAAATAAGCAGTTTGTTAATACAGTCCAAGTTATAAAGAACAACCAGAAATTACTAGTATCTGGGGATTATATTACTGACGAAAATGGTGAAATTGAATTTATTGTTACCCATGCTCGCACGCTAAGTGAAGCATTTAATATGAATATGGAATTAGAAAAGGCAGAAGATCTTTTACAACGTTATAAAAACCAAATTCGGGAAATGATTAGGCATCAAAATAAAGAGCAAGAGCTAGAAACATTTGTTGGAAAAAGTAAAGCTTTTCACGCTGCTATTGAGTGGCTTGAAAAAGTGGCAGATGTGGATACAACCGTTTTAATTACGGGGGAAACAGGCGTAGGGAAGAGCGCTTTTGCCCAAAAAATGCACCAATTAAGTAACCGCAGTGACAAACCTTTTGTCCACTTAAATTGTGGTGCTATTCCTGAATCTTTAATTGAATCGGAGCTTTTCGGCTATAAGAAAGGTGCATTTACAGGAGCCAATAATAACGGAAAAATAGGGCTCATCGCTGCTGCGGAAAATGGCATATTATTTCTTGACGAAATTAGTGAACTCCCATTGCAAATACAGTCTAAATTACTTTTGTTCCTTCAAAATAAAACGTATACACCGATTGGAGATACACAAGTCCATCAAGCAGACGTTCGAGTCATTGCTGGCTCAAATGCTAATTTACTAGAAATGACGAAAGCTGGACAATTTCGGGCTGATTTATATTACCGCTTAAATATCTTGCCACTAACTATCCCTCCTTTGAGGGAACGCAGGGAAGATATCGTACCTCTTTTAGATTTTTTCTTAAAAAAATATAATAATAAATATCAAAAAGACCGTAGCTTATCTGGTAAACTAACTAATATTTTATATAACTACGATTGGCCAGGAAATATTAGAGAATTAGAAAATCTATTAGAACGATTGGTCATTACAGCTCCCAATAAAGTGATTAATGAACAGGACCTTCCGAGTGACTTTCGTCATGAAGAGACAGCTAATATGCTGGATACCTTGCCTGAAGGTCAATCCTTAACCGAATACCTTAATCATATTGAAAAAGAGATTATTGAAAAAACGTATAATCAACTTCAAAGTACAAGAAAAACAGCTGCTAAACTAGGCGTCACCCAGGCGTATATTGCAAGACGGTTCAAAAAATATAATTTAAACATTACAGAAACGAAAAATTTAACTAGTACGGAATAACGTTTAAAGAGGGGGAGTCAGAAAATCTCTATCGTTAAAAATGAAGGATAAAGGAAGTGGAAAATTTATTTGAAAAGAACATTTTTTTATAGTTTTTATAGTTTAGCTTTTATTTTAATGCTAGTTGTTCAACTATTTAACCGTAAATATCCTTTTCTTGAATTTATTGATGCATACATTTATATTTACAGTTACAATTATGATTTGCCATATCATATCTGAGAAAATAAATAAGACCAATCCGTGATGAGCAGTACCTAATTGGTATTAAAAAGAAGTATTCACTGACGGTTGGCGTTTGGAGGTATAGAATGAGGGCTGAGCAAATTATAGCAAAAGCAATCTGTCTATTTAGAAATGACGATTTAATACTTGTCGCCGAAGGTTTTGATGAAGTTAAAGAGGAATTTTACTATCGGCCAATTGGTGGGAAAATTGAATTCGGAGAGACAAGTGCGCAAGCAATACAGAGAGAAGTACTTGAAGAAATAGAGGCAAATATACATAATTTAAACTATATAGGAACAATTGAAAACATATTTACATATAACGGTGATCTTGGACACGAAGTAGTATTTGTATATGATGCTGAATTTGTAGACAAGTCCTTTTATGCAAACCCTTCTTTTCTTGGAAAAGAAGATAATGGTGCAACGTTCAAATTGCTATGGAAGGCAATTAGTGATTTTACAAATAATAAATTAACTTTAGTTCCCGATGGATTATTCGATTTGCTTTGAATGACTACTTGAGTTAGGAACCATCTTACTTTAAATAAACAAATAAAATATTGTAAAGTCGTTCGGATAGTCGGACGGCTTTTTTAGTAGTGTATTTTTCACGGTAGTTTATTTTGTGGTGATAAACTGCGGCTTGTTTCAAAATAAAATTTCAAATTAATGTCCCTTTGCACAAGAAATAGACGTATATAGTGTGCAGAAAGGGGGTGTTACCGATGCAAAAAACGAATTTTTTAGGTGCTACGCTTCGCTTAAAGTATTTAGCAGGACACAATGAAAAAAATGAGCCGAAGTTCGCAATCAAAACATACCGTAATTTAAATGGTACGCATACAACAGCGGCGTTAGTAGCGGTTGCTAAAGCGATTGCAAGTCTTTCATCTCAGCCACTCGACAGTATTATGAAGCAAGAAACAACAGAATTATCGTAAATTCAGTAAAAACAAGGGGTGATTAAAATGGCAAAAGTGTTAGAGTTACAGTTTGAAACAGAGATGGGGAAGACGGCGACGATTGCGATTGATGCACCGAAGCCAAATGTTACACCTGCTGAAATACAACAAGTAATGCAAACGATTATTACGAACAGTGTATTTGGTGGACAAGCTGGTGCTTTTGTTGGCATGAAAGGTGCACGAATAATTGATCGCCAAGTTTCAGAATTTGAACTAGGTATGAAATGATTGAAATGGTCTTTGCACTAAGCTGCAAAGACCCTTTTTAAGAAGTCAGCAAAATGTCGAAAGGAGGGTGCGATATGGAACAGTGGCTGAATATGGTATCCAATATTGGCTTTCCGATCCTCATGTCGTTTTATTTATTACATCGAGTAGAAGTAAAGCTAGATGCGATACATGATGTGCTTGTTTCGATTAAGGATAGGTGATTTCACACAGAAGCATTATGCTAAAGTGATAGGCTAACATTTTTTTGCATGCTACCACGACATTCCTCAATTAAATTGACAATATAGAGTGTGAAACACAATGAGAAAAAGTGTTAGATTATTTAATATCTAACACTTTTTCTGTAAAACTTGATGTCGCTATAGTGGACACTTATTGTGAGCGTCACGTTAATCTAGAAACGTCGCAGTTTTCTTTTTTTAAACTTAACATTATTTAAGTTGTGGTTCATTCTTTTTAATTAAGTTTATAATATCTTTTGTAGAAATATTTTCTTGTTCATTTTTCGAGTATATATCCAATAAATATACTAGATTATTACTTGTAATCAAATAAATAATAACTCGAAATCCACCAGACTTACCTTGCTTCGCACTTGTATTTGCCATTCTTTTTTTGAAAATTTTAAACCTTTTTTTACTATTTTCGAATTTTACACCTATACCCTGGATAGGTTCGCCTAATTCAGCACCTACTTCGATTTCATCAATTAATGCTTCAAAATCATCAACTATCTTTGGATACCGCTTTAGTAATCGCTTAAACTCCTTTTCAAATGTAGGAGTTGTGTTAACTCTATACTTCATTACTATTTCTCTTCACGTAAATCTTTTAAAAAAGAACGTGCTGACTTTTTAGGTAGTAAGCTTTGTTCAATTAAATCAACTTCTTGAATTGCATTTGATATTTGATGATTTCTAGTAGAGGGAATGGACTTGTTTGAGACTTTTTTTATAGTTTCAGTAGTTGTCATATCTTTTTTTTCCTCCTTATCACACACTAAACTCACCGCCTTATTTAAATACAACTATATATATTAAGCATAAACGGTGTGCAATCCTTTAAATAAATCATAGCAAATTGCGTCAATCTATCAAGCTTTTCAGTATATTCATTGAGGTTTTACTATAATTCGATAGACTATTTTGTTAAATTTCAACACAACATGTCTTATTTTTTTGATGTCTGGATTGAATTGGGTGGCGGCAGCATTTCTACTGTTATTTTGTTTTGCACCGCGTCGAAGTAAAGCTTGATGCGATACATGATGTACTTGTTTCGATTAAGGATAGGTGATTTCACAAAGATGTAAGAAAGCTGTCACTACAGGTAGTTGTCAACGCTTACACCATTCGATAAGATGAGGGTAATGTTGGTAGGGAGTGTGTGAAGATGAAAAATAAGGTAATAGGATTCGTGTTACTATTAGCTTTAGTTACAGCACTTAGTGCATGTGGAAATGTGAAGTTTAAAGCTGATTATAGTTATGAAATACAAGATTTTGACCATGTCAATCAACGTGGAGAAAATGTTTCACTTGAAAGTTTAAAAGGCAAACCTTGGTTAGGTATGTATATTTTCACGAATTGTAATTCAGTTTGTCCACCCATGACGTTTAACATGACGCAAATACAAGAAAAGCTTATGAAAAAAGGAATAGAGGATTATAATCTTGTTGCTTTTTCAGTAGATCCTGAAGTTGATACACCTGAAGTGCTAGCTGACTATTTAGCAAGATATACCGTACCTGATGAATCGAAATGGAATCTCCTTACGGGGTATTCTCAGTCATATATTGAACAATTTGCAGTGAAATCCACAAAATTACTAGTAAAAGATGACCCGAATTCAGATCA
This sequence comes from Lysinibacillus sp. NPDC097162, assembly GCF_044762185.1. Classification (NCBI taxonomy): domain Bacteria; kingdom Bacillati; phylum Bacillota; class Bacilli; order Caryophanales; family Bacillaceae; genus Lysinibacillus; species Lysinibacillus sp. NPDC097162. Next base: position 1,057,326 of record NZ_JBIWDT010000001.1, read on the forward strand.
AGTTATCCACGGTATCCAATTTTTCTTAGTCGATAAAGATGGTATCCTTGTAAAACAATATGACGGCTATGCGAAGGACGCATCAGATGTACCAATCGATACGATCGTGGGCGATTTAGAAACATATATAGAGGAAAACTTATAAAATGAAAGCTAGTGCTAAATGGATATAGCACTAGCTTTTTTGCGCAATCGTTTATATTTTCAACGGAATCTTCATCTTAACGACTGTTCCCCAACCTTTTTTGCTTAAAATCGTAAGCCCTCCATGCTCACCAAAGGCGACGAGGAGTCGCTTGTGTGTATTACTTAACCCAATATGGCTGTATTGCTCATTTTGCTGAAGACGCTCACGTACGATTTGTAGCTGACTTCTGTCCATGCCTTTTCCATTATCGATAACGACTAAGGTCATCAAATCGGCTTGAACGGTCATTTTAATTTTAATCTGACAAAGCTGCTTTTTTGGTTTCCCATGCTCGATGGCATTTTCAATTAATGGCTGAATCGTCAACTTTTTCACTTTAAATGGCATAATATCATCATCATATTCCCATAGAACGTGAAATTGATTTTGATGACGCGCTTTCAAAATATCAATATAATGCTTCGTGTATTTAATTTCCTCCATTATTGGAACCATACTTGATTCATCATCTAGTGAGTAGCGGAGAATCGTCGCTAAATTATCAATCATGTCGTTTAATTCATTTGGTTTCCCTGTTAACGATATCGCGCGCCAGTTCAATGTTTCCAGTGTGTTAAATAAAAAATGTGGGTTCAATTGGGATTGTAGGGCGGCTAGTTCTAACGTTTGCTCCTTGTATTTTTTCTCAGCTAGCTTTCTTTTCAAAGTATTTTGTTCCGTAAAATTCAATAAAACTTTATGTGTAATTAGACTATACACATCATTAACTGGGATTGAAATGTCAGGTAATGCACCGCCCTGTTCAGCAGATTGGAAAATAGCTAATATTTTTCGCATATGCACAGTTGCTTTTCTTGTTACCCAGTAGGCATAGATGACACTGCCGATGATGCAAATCGCTGAAAGAAATAATACAAGCTTCAACAGCTTCTTTGGTACTTGATAAAGACTCGTTTTAGGATTGATCGATAAAAATGTCCAGTCATATTTTGATGACTCCATTTTAGAAATAACGTATGGCTTGCCATCAATCGTCATATCAAAAAATGAATTAGGATTAGATGTTAGCCTTTGTATAATTCGGTTACCTAGCTCATAATTTTGCTCGTTAAAAATAATATTATTTTTATTGTCCACGATGACTAAATTGCGTCCAACTGTCGTTGACAATGACGCGAGCTGTTGCTGTAAATAGTCTGCTTTAATATTTAACACAAGCACGCCGTTATTTTTAGGAATGGTCCGATACATCGTAATAATATTTAAAGGTGTATCCATTTGGTTATTCGTTATACGTTTAATGGTCCTTGATTCAGCCCACGTTTCCTCATAGCCGAGATGGGTCACAAAGCTATGATACCAATTAAAATCGAGTGTGTTTCTTAATTCGACCAAACCAGTTGTTGTCGTCGATAAATACTTTCCAGAATCGTTTTTTACATAGATGTATATCGAGTGGATATATTCTCTAGCTTCTTTTGGTGCATCAATAAAATTTTTTAATGTGACAAGGTCCTTATAGTCTTGATGAGTAAGTGTTGGCTTATCCATAAGCTGCTGCAGGTTGTCAAATTGATTTGTACTAGAAATAATATAGCTATTTAACGAATCGAGCTCATAAAAAATAAGCTCGATATTTTCCTTTGTTTGCGTTAAAAGATCTGTATTGCGATCAATAATATCCTGTAATACATATTGTTGAATTAAAAAAATGGATAATGCCCCTAATACAATGAGTGGAATAAGCATTGGTATTAATAAGCTAATTAAGTTTTTTAAAAAATAGGTGCGTATGTAATGGTTAGTCAATGTGAAGACCACACTCCTCGTTTCGATATTCACGAGGTGTTTTACCATAATATTTACGGAATGTCCGAGTGAAATTTTTAGCATTGCTATAACCCGTTAATTCACTTATTTCGTAAATTTTATAGTCAGGGTTTTTTAAAAAAATCGCTGCCTTTTCCATTTTTACTTCTACGACAAAATCAGAGAAGTTGCGGCCTGTTTTTTCCTTGAAATATTTACTGATGTAGACTGGATTTAAATGAACTAGCTGTGATGCACCTTCAAGGGAAGCATGTTGGTAATGCTCGTTAACATATTTTAATATCGTTTCAATGACCTTATCTTGATTAAAGTCCGTTTTAAAGGTTACATATTTTTCGTCGAGCTGTGCTTTAATCTTTGTGAAAACTGTGACAAGCTCACTGTATTTTGTTGGTTTGGTTATATAGTTTTTGACACCATATTGGATAGCTTGCTGTGCATAATCAAAATCTTTGTAACCACTTAAAAATACGACATGGATTGGTGATTTTTGTTCATCGAGCTGTTTAGCAATTTCGATTCCTGTTAGCTCTGACATTCTTATATCCGTGAGTAACACGTCGACATGATGGTTATTAATGAAAGCTAAAGCCTCTATACCATTTTCAACTGCACCAACTATTTCAAAACCAATTTCTTCCCATGGAAAATAACTGCTTAAGCCATTACGAATTTCAAACTCATCGTCAGCAATTAATAGTTTATACATCGCAAATCATCACCTTTTAAATAATTAGAAATATTAAAATAATTACTTTTTATCATACTCTATTTATAAAGTTTATGAATCCTAAATGTTGAAAATTGATACTTTAAGTAAGTGTAAGGGACTAACATATTAAAAAAAGATACTATTTTGTCTAATAATAGCCCTTTTTTCAACAATATTATTACGGTTTAATTAAAAGTATATTAATTATTTAGCAATTTAGTGTTTTCAGATAATTGATATATTTAACAAATGTGCAAGGGGATTATGAACGAGGGGGAGTCTTTAACTTAGTAGAAAAATATCAAAATATATAATAGTAGACAAAAAAGTCGAGTAACACCAATTAAAACAGTGAAATGTCGAATGAGACCGAAGTGTTTGCAGGAAGGGTGACAGCAATGATTCAAGTCAACAATTTAAAAAAATCCTTTGGCCCCTTACAAGTTTTAAAGGGGGTAGATTTACAAGTACAGCAAGGGGATGTTGTTGTATTAATTGGAGCGAGTGGTTCAGGAAAAAGCACATTGTTACGTTGTTTAAACTTTTTAGAGTTATATGACGAAGGACAAATAAGTATTGAAGGACAGGCCATACAGGCTACAAAAACTGATTTAAATAAAATTCGAGCTGAGGTAGGTATGGTGTTCCAGCATTTTAATCTTTTCCCTCATCGGACAGTACTTGAAAACATAATTGAAGCACCAATCTTTGTAAAAAAGCAGTCAAAAGAAAAAGCAACTGCTTATGCATATGATTTACTTGAAAAAGTAGGGTTACGTGATAAGGCGGGAATGTACCCTGATAGTTTATCGGGCGGTCAAAAGCAACGGGTAGCCATTGCACGTGCATTAGCGATGGAGCCAAAAGTGATGTTATTTGATGAACCAACCTCTGCATTAGATCCAGAGTTAGTTGGGGAGGTACTACAAGTTATGAAGCAACTTGCTAATGATGGTATGACGATGGTTATTGTGACACATGAAATGGGCTTTGCGCGTGAAGTAGGGAATCATATCGTCTTTTTGGAAGGTGGACAAATTTTAGAAGAAGGTCATCCAGATACTTTCTTTGATAATCCAAAAAATGAACGAACGAAGCAATTTTTAAATAGAATTTTACACATAGGGGGTAGTAAACATGAAACAGTTCAAGCTTAAAGCATTATTAGCAACTTTAACTTTAGGGGTAGGTCTTTTAGTAGGCTGTAGTTCAAATGATGATCCGAAAAAAGCAGCATCTTCAGGTACTGAACAAGAGGAATTTGTTTATGCAATGAGTGGAATTTATAAGCCATTTAACTATAAGGAAAATGGTGAGTTAGTAGGGTTTGATGTAGAACTTGGAGAAGCGTTAGCTGAAAAAATGGGCATGAAACCTGTCCCTATGACTTTCCCATTTGAATCTATTATACAAGGTCTTTTAGACGATAAATTTGATGCGATTTTAGGGAGTATGACAGTCACTGAGGAGCGCTTAAAGGTTGTTAGCTTCACAGATACTTACTATCGTTCAGGCTCACAACTATTTGTAGCTGAAAATAATACGACGATTAAATCCGGAGCAGATGCAGAGGGCAAAGTAATTGGTGCTGTACCTGCCACAAATTATGAAACAGATGCGTTAAAATTAACGGCTAAGGAAAATGTTATAACTTATCCGCAAGGTGATGTTGCAGCATTGATGGATATTAAGACAGGTCGGTTAGATGCTGTTGTGGCAGATAATATTTTTGCACAGCTTGCTATCGATGAAGCGAAAATACCAGTTAAAGCTGTTGGGGATTTATTAGCAGTAAATGAACAAGCAATTGCAGTTAATAAGAAAAATGTGGAATTAAAAGAAAAGTTAAATATAGCATTAGCACAACTAATTGCGGATGGAACATATGCAAAAATCAGTGAAAAATGGTTTGGCTTTAACTTAATGGACGAAAGAGTTAGTAAATGAGTAACGGAGAAAACATTTCTCCGTTATCTTACAACAATGATGACAACAGAGTGGGTGAATAGATGTTAGAAATCTTTCAATCGAATTATAAAATGCTTTTTGATGCACTATGGGTAACACTTTCAGTAACAGTATGTTCATTAGTTTTAGGTAGTATTGTCGGGTTAATTATTGCCTTTTTTAATATGTCAAAAATAAAAGTGCTGAAATATTTTGCGGCAGTGTATTTAGCCATTATTCGTGGTACACCGATGATTGTTCAAATTTTTATTTTATATTTTGGTATTTCTTCGTTCCTAACGCTACCTTCTTTTTGGGCGGGTGTATTAGCTTTAGCTGTCCATAACGGAGCGTATATTTCTGAAATTTTCCGAGGTGCAATTCAGTCAATCGATCGTGGTCAAATGGAGGCGGCTCGTTCGTTAGGGATGTCCCAGACGTTGGGGATGCGCCGAGTAATTTTACCTCAAGCTATGCGAAGAGCGATTCCACCACTAGGTAATCAATTTATTATATTATTGAAGGAATCTGCGCTTGTTGCTTATATCGGTATGTCAGATTTATGGAGTACTACATTAGCCATTGCGGGCGCAAACTATCGTCCATTAGAAACATACATGGTTACTGGTGCATTTTATTTAATACTAGTATTAGCATTTACGTTTATTTTCAATAGAATGGAAAAGCGTTTGAATTTACAGACGCGTCATTAAAGGGACACTGTAGCAACGAGTACGCTTGCTACAGTTTTTTTTGAGTTGAGGTGCCTGAGTTGAGGTGCCTGACACTGAAAAGATTGGCAAAATTCAAAATTGTTCGGGTGACTGGCACTTGTTATAATATGAATATTCCAGCTTCAAATAAGGGGAGGTAGTTTTGTATGAGCATAGGCGAAACATATTTAAACGTTGTACTAGAGAGATTCAAATCTGTCAAAGCGGATGGCGATAAAACAATTGCACAATTAGACATTGAGCAATTGCACTGGGCTTTCAACGAGGAGTCTAATAGTATTGCTGTCATTGTCAAACATGTTAGCGGAAACATGATTTCAAGATGGACTGACTTTTTATTAACGGATGGCGAGAAAACGGCAAGGAATCGTGATGATGAATTTATTGATAGCATTGATACTAAAGAAGAGTTAATAGCTATTTGGGAAAAGGGCTGGCAAGTATTTTTTAATGCTTTACATAGTTTAACAACAACAGATTTGTTGGCGAACATCACAATAAGAGGACAGCAGCATACAGTGATAGATGCTATTGAAAGACAGATGGCGCATTATGCTTCACATGTCGGGCAAATTGTCTACGTAGGGAAGCAAATAAAAGGGGACGAGTGGAATACATTGAGTATTCCAAGAGGGCAATCGCAGGCGTTCACAGAAGCAATGATAAAAAAGGGGTAGCACAACTGGCAAAATTCAAAATTGTTTGAGTGCCTGACACTATTGATGGAATATTCTAAATTGTTCGGGTGCCTGGCACATCAAACGGGCACATCAAACGGCACAAAAATGCCATCCATCAAGATTAAGCTTGATGGATGGCATTTATTTTATGAACGGTCATCTTCCCAGCATTCTGTATTTTTCAATTCTGGGATAGATTTTGCGTAAAAGACAGGGTTTTTTCCTTTTTTACGTTGCTGCGTGAAATCGTCTAAAACTCGGAATGCTATTTTACCGAGAATCATAATAACCGTAATATTGATTAGCGCCATTAGCCCCATAAATAGATCGGCTAAGTTCCAAACAAGTTGTACTTGAGCTACTGAGCCGAACATTACCATGGCAAGTACTAAAATGCGATATACAGTCATCCAGCCTTTGTGCGCATTGATAAACTCAATATTTGATTCGCCGTAATAATAATTACCAATAACGGAGCTAAATGCGAAGAAAATAATACTAATAGCAATAAAATAAGGTGCCCAATCGCCAACATGTACAGCTAATGAGTTTTGCGTAAGGATGATCCCATCACTTTCACCTGTCTTGTATAAACCTGCCAAAATAATAATAAAAGCAGTTGCTGAACAAATCATAATTGTATCAAAAAATACGCCTAAACTTTGCACGAGACCTTGTTTAGCAGGGTGTGAAGTATTGGCTGTTGCAGCTGCGTTTGGCACACTACCCATACCGGCTTCATTGGAAAATAATCCTCTACGAACACCTTGCATAATGGCAATTCCAATCGCCCCGCCAGCCGCTTCTTGAAGCCCAAAAGCTTGAGAGAATATGAGCTTGAACACTGTTGGAATTTCTCCTAAATTTGTTGCAACGACGTAAAGAGCAACGAGTAAATAAAATACGGCCATTACAGGTACAATTACTTGTGTAAATTTAACAATTCTATGTACACCACCGAAAATAATCATCGCCGTTAGCACAACTAATAGAATGCCAATAACAACTGGTTTAATATTAAATGCTTCACCTACAGAAGTAGCAATCGTATTTGACTGTACAGCGTTAAAAATAAAACCAAAGCTCAATGTTAAGAGAATACTAAAAACGATTCCTAGCTTACGTTGTCCTAATGCCTTTTCTATATAATAGGCAGGACCACCACGAAAAGTATCACCGTCTTTTACTTTATAAACTTGAGCCAGTGTACTTTCAATAAAAGCTGTTGCCATACCGAGAATGGCAATAATCCACATCCAAAATACCGCGCCAGGGCCACCAACACCGATGGCAAGTGCAACACCAGTTATATTACCAGTACCTACACGCGACGCTGCGCTAATCGTAAAAGCTTGAAACGGAGAAACACCAGATTCACCATCTCTTTTCTCAGCTATTAAACGAAACATTTCAGGAAAAAGACGTATTTGTACAAACTTAGAGCCAATTGAAAAATATAATCCAGCTGCTAATAATAATATAATTAAGAGGTACGTCCATAAAATATTATTCGTGTCATCTACAATATTTGAAATCCATTCCATTTATCTTCCTCCTTTTTTCAATAAGTTTTTATTTTACACTTTTTTTTAATTAAACATCAAATTATTGAAAATTCATAATAATAAAATGATATTTTGCTTTTGAACTGAATTGTTATTTTGTAAATATTTAGATGGTGGTAAAATAGTAGTAAAGGAAAAAAGCTGGTGTTGGCTACAGTGGTTGCGGCTCATTCTTTTCAAATTAGTATTCATCTTGGTTTTTGTTTTATACCTATAAATAGTAAAGAAGGAGTGATTGTTTTTAGTATAAAGAACTAAGGAAAACGCTGTTATTGACAAACGAAGTAGTCTTTTCCCTCCTATTTTAATAAAAATTTACGATAAAATCACGGGAGAGGTTAATGACGCAAAGAGGATTTTTATAGAAAAGGAGTTGATGATTTGAAGACGATTGGATTAATTGGTGGTATGAGTTGGGAGTCTTCAGCTATGTATTACCGTCTTCTTAATGAGAAGGTACAGCAGCAATTGGGTGGCTTACATTCAGCAAAATGTATTTTATATAGTGTTGATTTTCAAGAAATTGAGCATTATCAAGCGAATGGACAATGGCAAAATGCGGGGGAAATATTAGGGGAAGCGGCATTATCATTAGAAAAAGCAGGTGCCGATTTTATTGTCATTTGTACAAACACAATGCATAAGGTAATGGATGTTATTGAGACGAATATTACAATTCCGATTTTACATATTGCCGATGCAACTGCCGTTCAAATTCAACAAGCTGGTTTACAAACTATTGCATTGTTAGGTACAAAATATACGATGGAACAATATTTTTATAAAACTAGAATCGAACAGTTTGGCATTAACGTAATGGTGCCAAACGATGAAGAACGAACAGTCACCAATCGAATTATTTATGAAGAGTTATGTTTAGGTAAAATTGAACGGACTTCAAAAGAAGCCTATTTACAGATTATTGAAAGCCTTGTGAAATCTGGCGCACAAGGAATTATTCTAGGTTGTACTGAGATCGGATTGTTAATTCAGCAAGAAGATGTTTCAGTCCCTGTTTTCGACACGACCATTATTCATGCGTTAGCCGCTGTAGATAAGGCACTAAAATAGAGAAAGGCCATTGATAAGGAGCGATAAAATGACAAAAAAAGTGCGGGAAATGGGAATTGCTATTGGCACGTTACCAATAGGTAAAAAAAATTGTATTACCGATGTACAAGGTGTGCAAGTAGGGCATGTCACTCTTGATGAAAAGTTAAATGAAGAAGGAGCATACGCTTGTACAGGGGTAACGGCCATTTTACCGCATGGTGGAAATTTATTTCAACAAAAAGTTACTGGTGCAAGTTATGTGTTAAATGGTTTTGGCAAGACAACAGGACTCGTTCAAGTAAATGAACTTGGTGTGATTGAATCGCCAATTATGCTGACAAATACTTTTGGTGTGCCTGCTGTAACACAAGGAACTTTGCAATATATGTTAGAGACGAATAAGGAAATTGGCGATAGCACAGGGACGATTAATCTTGTTGTTGGGGAATGTAATGATAGTTATTTAAATTCTATTCGGGCATGTCCAATCACACCAGTCCACGCATTAGAAGCGATTTATAACGCATCTGAAGATGTAGCAGAAGAAGGCGCTGTTGGGGCAGGAAAAGGGATGATTTGTTTCGGCTATAAAGGCGGGATAGGATCATCATCGCGCATTGTGACATTAGAAAATGGAGAAGAAATCAACTATACAGTCGGTTGTATGGTTCTAAGTAATTTTGGCCATAGCTCAGAGTTTTTAACTGAACACTACAACGTGCCAAATGCTCAAAGTAACACTGTATTATCACCAACGGATGGCTCGATTATCATTGTGTTGGCAACGGATGCACCCCTTAGTAGCCGCCAACTAACTCGTGTTATTAAACGCTGTGGAATCGGACTCGGACGAACAGGTAGTCATTATTCTCATGGAAGTGGCGATATAGTGATTGGCTTTACGACGGCAAGACTTATTTCACATAGTACAGATCAATTTTTGGAGACACGACAGCAGCTACGCGAAGATCACCCAATTATGAATCAGTTATTTACAGCCGCAGCAGAAGCAACAGAGGAAGCCATTTTAAATTCACTTTCACAGGCGCAAACAACTACTGGTCGAAACGGTCATGTAGTAGAAGCTTATAAATTTAAAAATTAAACGAAAAGCTATTGAGCACTAAAGTGTTTCAATAGCTCTTTATTTTATACTAAAAATAACTGTAAAAATTTCTTTATGTCGTTTTCTACTGCTTGTAAATCACCGTATATTTTTTGCTCGGCTAAAAAATAGGCATCGGATAAATGCAGTATTTCTTTTAATATCCATTCAGCACGTTCCTCTAACTGAATATAGTCATTTAGTCTAAATAGCATTGACGCCACTTCACCTAGATTCTTTGAGTATGTATATTCACAACTGAGCATGCCAAGCAGAATTTGTAAAGGAGAATCTTTATAAGGGCTTCCATAAAAGGAATGTAATAATGAACAGATATCGTTCGGTTTTGCTTTTGATGATAAAGAAATATCAATTAATTCAACTGGTGGATGTTCAAGTTTTTCGATAATAGCGTCTGCCCAATCAATAACGTCTTTTATTGTAAAATATCCTATTATAATTCCTAAACGATACACCTCTGCCATCACTTTTATTTCCATAGTAAACTCCTTTTAAAACTACAATTTTAGGCAAAATGACCACGATGCCATTATTTGATTTATTTCGGCTGGATTATACAACCTTCAATATAAAAATTCGCTAAATACTTATAAAATAGCTAAAATTTCTCCCCTTGTATTAATTTTTTCCCTATTTATAGCATAATTTGTGTAATCAGTAGAGAATAGCTAATATTTTGACATTATCCTTTTTTTATCTAGTCAACAATTATGTGGTATGTTAATATTCAATGAAAATACTGAATTATCTAATAATTTTACTTGTTTCCTACAAAGAGGTGGGTATGATGCAAGAAAAGATTTATCAGCCGATTGAAGTGAATTATACTCCGAAGAATCAACAACCAACTCCTATCATTCAAAAAAGCTTCGAGCCTTTGATTAAAATTGACAAACAACAATCTAGAATTTTTACTCAACCTGTTTATTACCTACAACAAATTGCTAACAGTTTACAATCCATTTATTTGCGTAAAGAAGCTTTTGAGCGATTACAGCAAGCTTTATTGCTATTGCCTGAAAATTATAGCTTTATTTTATATGACGGATACCGTCCATTCCAGGTGCAACAATTTTTATTTTCGCATTTTTCTGAAGAAATCCAACATCAACATCCAAATTTTACAAAAGAAGCTGTTTTTAAAGAGACGTTAAAGTATGTGGCTTTTCCATGCGAAGGTCAAGAGCATTTTGTTCCGCATGTAACAGGTGGAGCGATTGATTTAACTCTAGGCGATGATAAAGGCAATGCGTTAGATCTTGGTACAGCATTTGATGAAATTAGTGAAAAATCAGCAACCCGCTATTTTGAACTACATTCTGATGAAAATAAGGAAGCATGTGTTCATCGTCGTCTTTTGTATAACTGTATGACGGCGGTAGGATTTACGAATTATGCTGAGGAATGGTGGCATTATGACTTTCACAATATTGCTTGGGCGAGAAGGGTAAATGCTAAAGAAGCCCATTACGGTGCTATTGAAGCAAAGATTGAAAATTATTTAATAAAGGAGTATCGATATTTATGAAAGTTTATATAAGTGCAGATATTGAAGGCATTACAGGAACAACCTCGTGGAGTGAGACAGAACTGAATGGACCAGATTATCATTTTTTTCAGAAACAGATGACGAAGGAAGTTGAGGCAGCAATTGAAGGTGCGCTAGTTGGTGGTGCAACGGAAATTTTATTGAAGGATGCCCATGACTCAGCTCGAAATCTTGATATTGCAAACTTGCCCATCAATTGTAAAGTCATTCGTGGTTGGACATATGACCCGATGTGTATGGTAGCAGGACTTGATCGTAGCTTTGATCGTGCGATTTTCATTGGGTATCACAGTAAAGGAGGAAGCGAGCGCAATCCATTAGCACATACGCTTTGTGTATTTGCAGATATTAAAATAAACGGCGAATATGCAAGTGAATTTCTCATTAATACGTACGCTGCCTCCCTACATGGCGTTCCAGTATCTTTTGTCAGTGGGGATGTTGGGCTTACGGAAGAGATTCAATCATTCAATAGCAATATCGTAACATTTGCCACTAAAGAGGGGGTAGGCAATGCAACAATAAGTGTCAGTCCTCAATTGGCAATCGCCGAAACAAAGCGACTTGTAGAAGCATCAATGAAAATATCACGGAATGACTTACAAGTGACATTGCCCGACCGATTTGTAGTGGAAATTATTTACCGTGACCATACACGTGCCTACCGAAACTCATTTTATCCGAACGCAACGTTTAAGCCGCATAACACAGTCGAATATGTAACAGATGATTATTTTGAAGTGCTTCGAATATTACAGTTTTTAACATAAGAATAGACTGTAGGTGAATAAATGAAAATTAAAAATATAGTTGTAAGGAAGGTCGAAGCTCGAAGCTCCGCTCATTGTGCCATTTAAAACGGCATTGCGAACTGTTCATAGCATTCAAAATATTGCTGTTTATGTCCATACAGAGGATGGTCACATTGGCATAGGTGAAGCAGCACCAACTGCAGTCATTACAGGTGAAACACTTGGTTCGATCACACATGCGATCGAACACTATATTAAACCAGCAATTTTAGGCATGGATATAGAAGAAATGGCATCCATTATGGAGCGTTTAGATAAAAGTCTTTATCAAAATACGAGTGCTAAGGCAGCAGTTGATATGGCACTTTATGATTTACATGCACAGCACTACAAAACCCCGTTGTATAAATTACTAGGGGGCTATCGAAAGGAATTAATAACGGATATTACAATCAGTGTGAATAATACTGAAGAAATGATAAAAGATAGCCTTGCTGCAGTAGAGCGTGGCTTTCAAATACTAAAGATTAAGGTTGGAAAGGATCCAGCAACAGATGCTAAGCGGGTGCTGGCAATACGGGATGCTGTAGGCGATGCGATAACATTACGAGTTGATGCAAATCAAGGATGGACGCCGAAGCAAGCAGTGCGAATTATAAGTGCACTTGAAGATGCAGACGCCAATATCGAATTAGTCGAACAACCTGTTCACTATGATGACCTTGTCGGCATGCAATATGTGACAGCCAATACAATCACTAATATTTTGGCTGATGAAAGTGTATTTTCAGCAAAAGATGCCTTCACGATCATCGAACGACGTGCTGCCGATTTAATCAATATTAAGCTAATGAAAACAGGTGGCATTTTTCAGGCGCAAAAGATATGCAACATAGCAGAAGCCAATGGCATTCCTTGTATGATTGGTTGCATGCTTGAAACCAAAATAAGTGTCAGTGCGGCAGCGCATTTCGCTGCCTCACAGAAAAATATCACAATGGTAGATTTAGACGGACCGAGTTTATGTATGAATGATCCTATTGCAGGAGGTCCCATTTTTAACAATGATCGAATAACGATGACGGATGCAATTGGAATAGGATTTTCATGATAAAAAAAGCTAAGGGGGATGCTTATGATGAAAAGGAAATGGTTTCTTTTAGTATGTCTGGTCGCCTTACTTTGTGCTGCCTGTAGTAATGATTCTTCGGACGAAAAAAAATCTGAGTACCGGGTCGTTTATTCAGGAGAGATTAAAACATTAAACTATTTAAAAACATCAGAAACAAATGAATTTGCTGTCGCTGCAAATTTAGTTGACGGGCTAATTGAATACGATAAGTACGGTGTCGTTCAACCAGGCATAGCGAAAGAATGGTCATCAAACGAAGATGCAACTGTTTGGACATTTAAGCTACGTGATGATGTGAAATGGGTTACGCATGAAGGTAAGGAGTATGCCGATGTTGTGGCCCAAGACTTTGTGGATGGCCTCAATTATGTGTTAGATGCAAAAAATGAATCTTCTACCGTATGGAGTGCGACCGTTGTAAAAAATGGTGAAGCGTTCTATAACGGCGAGCTTACTGATTTTTCGAAGGTGGGAATCAAGGCTATCGATAAATCGACGGTTGAATATACTTTAGAGGCGCCTACACCTTATTTCCTTTCGATGTTGAACTATGTATGCTTCTTCCCTGTAAATGGAAAATTTTTAGCTGAAAAAAGTGATAAGTTTGGTACTACACGTGAGAACTTCCTTTATAACGGTGCATATATATTAGATAAATTTGAACCTCAAAATGAGCGTGTTCTTGTGAAAAATGACACGTATTGGGATAAGGATAATGTCCTGATTGATCGAATTCGCTATAAGTATAATAAAGAAGCGGCAACAGTTGCTCCAGAGCTATTTTTACGTGGCGAAATCGATTCAGCAGATATTCCAACATCCATTATTGACGAATGGTTCAATGATGACAAGAAAAAATCGCAAGTACGTCAAACGCAAAATAATTTTTATTCGTATTTCTATGCTTTAAACTTTAATCCGCAATTCGATGCGGAATATGAACCTGATAACTGGAAGGTCGCTGTCAATAATAAAGATTTCAGAAAATCATTATTCCATGCATTTGATCGTGTATCAGCGATGCTTACAGTCGAACCGTTTAATCCTCAAGATTTACTAAGTAATACCATTACACCGAAAAATTTTGTAGATGTTGAAGGAGTTGACTATACACAATTAGAACCATTAGCTGCGATAACAAGCAATGATTCCTTTAACAAAGATTTAGCATTAGAGTTTAAGGAAAAAGCAATGGCAGCGCTAGAAGGGAAAGCGACATTCCCAGTAAAGGTATTGATGCCATATAACTCTGGGATGCCAGATTGGGCAAATCGTACACAAGTTATTGAACAACAAATCGAAAAATTATTAGGTGTGGACTACGTTGATATTATCGTAGAAGCGGGTCCATCGACAGGCTTCTTATCAGAAGTTCGACGTCCTGGTAAATTTGCATTAATAGAAGCAAACTGGGGTCCAGATTATGCGGATCCGTCAACGTATACAGAGCCATTTAGCGTGGATGGCACTTACAATAAGCCGGAATTAGCGGAAGGGTATACAGAAGCAAACGGTCAAACAATCTACTTGAATTTATTGGATAAAGCGAAGGCAACAATTGAGACAGAAGAACGCTATAACCTATTTGCCAAAGCGGAAGCCTTCCTAATTGAAGAGGCGTTTGTAATTCCATACGCCGTTGGTGGGAGCGGTTATGTTGCTTCAAAATTAAATCCATTTGAAGCCCAATACTCACCATTTGGTGTGACAGCAGAGAAGTTTAAAGGGCAAAAGGTGTTAGAAAAACCAATGAGTAATGATGAGTTTAAGGCAGCTTTGGCACAGTGGGAGCAGGAACGTGCGAATGCATTAACGAATGCAACAAAATAACAGCGTGGATTAATCATTACCAAGATTCAATCAGATAGCAAAAGTGGTGATTTTTCAATACAGAGGAGATGACCGAAAATGCTGATTCGGCATCTCCTTCGTGCTTTGTAAAAGTATTTAACTGGAGGGGAGGGCTTTGTATGTTGTGGTATGTAGGAAAGCGTTTGTTACAATCTGTTATTACGCTGTTTATTATTATCACGATTGTGTTCTCGTTATTACGATTAATGCCCGAAGAAGGATATTTAGGGGCAGCGGCAGAGAAAATGTCACCGGCTCAAAAAGAAACTTATTTAAAAAGTTTAGGGTTACGTGATCCACTGCCTGTTCAATTGGGGAATTTTTATGCGGATTTATTTCAAGGTGATTTAGGCAAATCTGTTACATATCGTACGGATGTGCCTGTAGTCACAATTATTTCAGATAAAATAACGTATTCTTTGTTATTTGGATTAGGAGCTGTAGCTTTATCGCTTCTTATCGGTATGCCACTCGGCATTTTGATGGCTCAAATGAAGGGACGCTGGTTGGATCGACTAGGGACTGGCTACATTGTGTTTGTCGTAGCTGTACCAGCTGCAGTGTATTACTTAGTAATTCAAATGTATATTACGGACATTTTTCATTTGCCGATGCTTTTTGATGAATATAGGCCCATTACGTGGCTATTACCGCTTACGTCAATGGCGTTAGCACCGACCGCTTCCTACGCGATGTGGATGCGCCGTTACATGGTAGATGAACTAAACAAAGATTATATTAAGCTAGCACGTGCAAAAGGAGTGAAAGAGCGCACATTGATGTTTAGTCATGTACTGCGCAATGCATTTATCCCGATGGCGCAATATTTGCCAGCAACAATCCTCTTTACTATCACTGGCTCTATTTATATTGAATCATTGTACTCTATTCCAGGAATGGGAGGATTACTAGTTGATGCTATTCAACGGCAGGATAATACGATTGTACAAGGCTTAGTGCTTGTTTTTTCATCACTTGGTATTATCGGTTTGATTTTAGGAGATATTGCCATGGCACTCGTTGATCCACGCATTAAATTAGGGAAAGGGGAGAGTGTGCGCTAATGAGCATTTATACAGAAGAGATAGATAATATATCAGACAAATCTCGTGCTGAACTATTTGAGTTTTTTGAAGCTAGTGATCATCAGGCGGAAGAAACAGCCTACTCCAATTATTCCTATTGGCGTTCTACTTGGCAATCTTTTTTGAAAAACCGTATGGCTGTCTTTTTATTAGTAATTGTTTGTATCATTGTAGCTTTCACGATTTTTCAGCCATATTTACCCGCACAAAAATCACCAACTGAAATATACCTCGATGAACAAACGGGATTACAGGCACGTAATATTGCACCGAACGCTGAATTTTGGTTTGGCACTAATTCGATTGGGCAAGATTTATGGTCTCGTATTTGGGCTGGGACAAGAACATCGTTAATGATTGGCTGTGTTGTTGCATTAGTTGAAGCGGTTGTAGGAATTACAATCGGCACACTATGGGGCTTCTCTCGTAAATTAGAAATGCCGATTACTCAGCTTTATAACGTAGTAGATAATATTCCAACAACAATTGTCCTTATTTTAATGTCATATATATTACGGCCTAGCATTTCGACCATTATTATTGCAATGTGCATTACAGGGTGGGTGGAAATGGCACGTTTCATCCGTAATCAGATTGTTATTTTACGAGATCGAGAATATAATTTAGCATCAAAATGTTTGGGGACACCAGACTATCGAATTATTATTAAAAATCTACTACCGTATTTAATATCTGTCATTATGCTTCGGATGAGTTTGGCGATTCCATTTGCAATTGGAGCAGAAGTATTTTTAACGTATATCGGCTTAGGATTACCGATTAGCGAACCTTCATTAGGGAATTTAATTAACGAAGGTCGTGTTCTTATGATGTCACCAGATTTGAGGTATCAGTTAATTTTCCCAAGCATTGTACTAAGTATTATTACAATAGCATTTTATATTATTGGTAATTCATTTGCAGATGCAGCAGATCCTAAAAATCATGTATAGGGGGGATTGAAATGGTAGTGGAGCAAACAAAATCCCGTATTTTAACGATTCAAAACTTAGTCATCAAATTTACACTTCGTGGCCAAGTTCTCACGGCAATTCGAGATATTTCCCTTGAACTATATAAAGGTGAAAGCCTTGCCATTGTTGGCGAATCTGGTTCAGGTAAATCAGTGCTCATGAAATCAATCATGGGCTTACTCGATAAAAACGGTACTATCGAGCAAGGGCAAATTTTATACAACGATATGGATTTAGCACAGTTTAAAACGGAACAACAGTGGTTGAATATCCGAGGTAAAGAAATAGCGATTGTTACACAGGATCCTATGACATCTTTAAATCCATTAAAAACAATCGGTAAGCAAATAGAGGAGTGTGTTGTGTTACACCAAGGGCTAAAAGGCAAAAGCGCATATGCAGAAACTCTTCAATTATTAACGGATGTCGGTATTTATGATGTAGAGAAGCGCTATAAGCAATACCCTCACGAATTTTCAGGAGGAATGCGTCAACGTATTGTTATTGCCATTGCACTCGCATGCAAGCCGAAAATTTTAATATGTGATGAGCCAACAACAGCATTGGATGTAACCATTCAAGCACAAATTTTACAGCTTCTAAAAAATCTTCAGCAAAAATACGGACTGACAACTGTTTTTATTACACATGACTTAGGCGTTGTAGCAAAAGTCGCAGATCGTGTCGCCGTAATGTACGCAGGGGATGTTATCGAAGTTGGTGGCACACATGAAGTATTTTTTAATGGTAAGCATCCATATACATGGGCGCTTATTTCTTCTTTACCTCAGCTTGGGTCGAAAGGGGAACAGCTCTACGCCATTAAGGGGACCCCTCCAAACCTTTTTAAAGAAATTAAAGGAGATGCTTTTGCCCCGCGCAATCAATTTGCCTTAAAGATCGATTACGAAATACGTCCACCATTTTTTCAAGTAAGTGAGACACATTATGCCCGTACATGGCTATTAGATCCTCGTGCACCAAAAGTAGAGCCTCCCACAGCGCTACAAGCATTTTTTGAAGAAGGGAGACTGTATGCCAATGAGCAATAAAGAAGTATTAGTCGAAGTGAAAAACTTGAACATTGTGTTTGGTAAAGGGAAAAATAAGTTCGTGGCAATTGACAATGTTAGTTTTAATATTTATAAAGGCGAAACATTCGGCTTAGTAGGTGAATCGGGCTCAGGGAAAACGACCATTGGCCGTGCCATTATGCGTATCAATGAAGTAACCGGTGGTCAAATATTGTATCATGGCAAGAAAATAAACGGCAAAATCACAAAAGATTGGGACCGTGACATTACGCAAAAAATTCAAATGATTTTTCAAGACCCGATGGCATCGCTCAATGAACGGGCAAAGGTAGACTATATTATTTCAGAAGGTCTCATGAATACGAAAAATTTTAAAGATGAGGCTGACCGTCAGCAAAAAGTACAAAATGCGCTATTAAATGTTGGCCTATTGCCTGAATTCGCTAGTCGTTTTCCTCATGAATTTTCTGGCGGTCAGCGTCAACGCATTGGGATTGCGCGTGCATTAGTGATGGAGCCTGAATTTATTATTGCGGATGAGCCAATTTCCGCACTAGACGTGTCCATTCGAGCGCAAGTGCTTAATTTGCTATCGAACATTCAAGAAAAAAATAACTTAACATACTTATTCATTGCCCACGATCTATCAATCGTACGATTTATTACGGATCGTACTGCCGTCATTTATAAAGGGAATATTGTTGAGTTAGCAGAGACAGAAAAGCTATTTACTAACCCAATTCATCCATATACGCGGGCGTTGCTATCAGCAGTACCTGAGCCAAATCCATATAAGGAGCGGGCGAAAGTAGTAGAAGTTTATAATCCATTACAGCATCGATATGATTTGGCGCCACCTTCATTTGTGGAAATTGAGCAAGGGCATTTTGTTTTAGCAAACGAAGAGGAAATCGAAAATTACCGTACATCAAAAAAAGTGGAGGTAAGCGAATGATTCGACCTAAAGCTTTAACAAAAGGGGATACAATCGGACTTATCAGTGCTTCAGGTGCTACGCCACCAGAAAAGCTATACCCTGCAATCGACAGTATTGAGAAACTCGGTTTTAACGTAATAGTGGGGGAAACATGTCGAGCAAGACATGGTTATTTAGCTGGTTCAGATGAACTTCGTGCGCATGATGTAAATGAAATGTTCCGTAATCCTCATGTCGATGGGATTTTCTGTATACGAGGAGGATACGGGGCAACGAAGATTTTACCTAGACTTGATTTCGAGATGATTAAAGAAAATCCAAAGGTGTTTGCAGGTTATAGCGATGTGACTGCATTACATATCGCCTTTAATCAAAAATGTGGTTTTGTTACTTATCATACGCCAATGCCATCGACGGAATTTATTGCTCAAAACATGGATCAATTTACGTGGGATTCATTTATGAAGCAGGTGATGGCAACAGATAACAACTGCTTGCTGCTAAATCCTCCCCAACAACCAATGACAACACTCGTTACGGGTAAAGCGACAGGGCAACTTGTTGGTGGCAATTTAACATTGATAACGGCATCATTAGGCACGCCGTATGAAATTGATACAAAGGGTAAGATTTTATTTTTGGAAGATATAGATGAGAGCGAGCAACGTGTAGATCGCATGCTTACGCAATTAAAATTAGCTGGTAAGCTCGATGAAGCACAAGGGTTGTTACTAGGTGCTTGGACGAATTGTGGACCTGAAAATCCGAAGCAGCCAGAACGTAGCTTATCATTAAACACTATTTTTGAGGAGATTTTAAAACCGTTAAAGAAACCAATTTTAATGGACCTTACCTGTGGTCACTGTTTACCGACGATGTCACTTCCTTTAGGTCGCATAATTACAGTACACGCAGACACGCAAAAAATTAAAGTTATAGGATAGGTGAACTATGCAACAGACGATTCAACATATTATAGATGACGCTCCGTATAAAGTGCATATGTTTGTAAAAGAATTGAAGACGAATCAGTTCATTATTAAAGAACGCATAGATGAGCCATTCTCTAGTGCAAGTTTAATTAAAGTGCCAATACTTATCGCCATATTGGATTATTTAGAAAACCACAATGTGCCATTAGAACAAGTTATGACGATAAGTCGCGAGGACTGGGTCGATTATAGTGTAATTAGCGAACAAAAATTAACGACAAGTACAATTTATGAACTGTTAGTATGGATGATTACGACAAGTGACAATACAGCGACAAATGTATTAATTGATTTTATCGGGATGGATGCACTTAATAAGTTCTTTCGTAAAATTGGTTTATCACATACACAAGTGCAACGAAAAATGATGGACTTCGAGCGACTTGCAAAAGGTGTTGACAATATTACCTCTGCACGTGATATGGCACATCTTTTTAGCGATATTTATGCAAAAAATCTACTAAATCCTGTATTTAGTCAGCTTGTAATTGATATTTTGTGCCGCCAGCGATTTCATGAATCTTTAAGACGGTATATAGCCGATGATGTGGAAATAGCCCATAAAACAGGTGGTCTTGATAGCGTTGACCACGATGTAGGAATTGTTTACAGTGACGTTCATAATTATTGTATTGGGGTATTTATTACAGAAGTTACTGAAAATGATATCGCTCGGCAAATAATAGGTCATCTATCAAAGGCCGTTTATGACAATCTAATCCGATTGAAAGGAGAGGCGACATGAATGCAATTGTCATTGCTATGATTGCAAATTTACATGCTAAACCAGATAGTGCTTCGGAGCTGATTGATGAAGTCCTCTATGGTATGCCTGTTCAAGTTATAGAGGAGCTAGCGAACGATTGGGTCCGTATTCAAACTGCCTATCGCTACGAAGGCTATTGTGAGAAAAGGGATTTGCTCATAGATGATCAGGAAACAAGTACGTGGCTTCAAAAAGCCCAACATGTTATTAACCAGCGTTTTGCGGATGTTTTACAAGAACCGAAAATTCAAAGCTCGATAATAATGACATTCGTAAAAGGGTCAGTTGTGCATGTCGTTTCAGATGAGCCATTAAATAAGGAATGGGCAGCAATTCAATTGGCGACAGGAGAAATAGGATATTTACGTCAACAATGGCTGCTCCAAAAAGTTGCAGAAAATAGCCTTACGGAGTATGTCTTCCGAGAAAATGTCGTGCAAACGGCACTTAGCTATTTAGCAACCCCGTATCGCTGGGGAGGAAAGTCACCGCTTGGCATTGATTGCTCTGGCTTGTGTTCAATAGCTTATATGCTAAATGGCATAACGATTTTCCGTGATGCTAAAATCGCAGAAGGTTTTCCAATTAAAGAAATAACATTTGAACGCATGCAAAAAGGAGATTTATTATTTTTCCCAGGTCATGTGGCAATGTATATTGGTCAGACACTTTATGTACATTCATCGCTCGGTGGCAATGAGGTTAATATTAATAGTCTAGATGAACAGCATGCGTTATATCGTAAAGATTTAGCAACGACCATTACAGCAGTTGGGAGCTTATTTTATAAAGAACGATGAATCTTGAGAGAAAAAAGAGGTATTCAACGGTCAGGATGTTGAATACCTCGTAGTTTGCTATTTTTAGGTAGCTTTTTTTCTCAATATTGATAAATATTTAATTGTTGCCCAGCTTCAATAGTATCTGTGCGAAGCTGGTTCCATTGCTTAATAGATGTGACCTTAACATTATGAGCCTGTGCAATATGCATCAGAGAGTCACCATCTGCGACTGTAATGGTTTTTTTAATTTTTACGGGGCTGTCATATTGTTGTAGGTCGTACTTGGCAATTAGGTTATTTAGCTTTTCATTGTATGTTGAATCCGTTGCGTAGGAGCCTGTTAAAAATTTTGTCGCATCTGTATAGGACTTTGTATTACTTTTAAAGACACCAGTATAAAAATTTTTGTTCCACGATACACCGTTGCGAAGTAAATGGACATAATCCTTCATGGATTCTTCATAGGAAGGATATTTGCGGAATTCAGCCATCACAGTTGTTAGATTACCAGAGCCATCATCCTCAAATGTTTCAAGTGTCACGGAATCGTTTTGATATTTACCTTTCATGCCAAATAGATTGTTATTAGGAGATGAACCAAGACCACTTTCCCCTTGCTTGCTCTCTAAAATGGCTTGTGCAATCATCACAGATGCATAGAGGTCGTTTTCTGCTCCAAGCTGCCTTGCAGTTTCTGCAATGGAGCCAATAAATTCTTCAACACTCGGACCTTCATCTACATATTCTTGTACGGGATTATTGGTAGACTTGAATAGCTGGATCATCATATAAGTGGAAATACTGATTACGGATGCTATGACAACCATTCCGATTAATAGTTTTTTTAATAATCTCATGTAGTTTATAGATGTTGAATATTTGCAACACCTTCCTCCTTTCTTTTCGAAAAATAGATTACTCTCTTATTATTGTAAAACAATTAGATAATAAAAAGCATCGTTTTTTCATTAGAATTCATAATTAATAGAACGAACTTTAACAAGAAAAAGTTTCGTTATATTAGCGTTTGTCTCTAAGAAGTGTATGAAAGTAGGTTATTGACATATCGTTATAAAACAAAAAGTTGAAATACTTTTTTGTGGTATTAATATAAAATTATGTAAAATAAAGTAGTGGGAATTAAGTGGTTATGATGGACAGTATTAGTTCGGCAGCTTTTTGCAGTTTATCTTCTGGAGAATGTGGAAAGATATACTGGAGAGACGAGCGGTGCTAGCCAATTTATCAAAAAAAGTGAGAACTTTTCATTAACAAGGAGCTTAGAGTATGATCGCATTTGAGAATGTTACGAAAACATATGAAAACAACCAAGTTGCAGTGAATTCCATCAATCTTGAAATAAAGAAAGGAGAATTTTTTGTCATTATAGGCCCTAGTGGTTGTGGAAAAACGACACTACTAAAAATGATCAATCGATTAATTCATTTGACTGAAGGAACAATACGAATTAACGGTAAAAGAATTAGCGATTATAACATACATGAACTACGATGGAATATTGGTTATGTGCTCCAACAAATTGCTCTTTTTCCGCATATGACCATACAAGAGAATATTGCGGTTGTCCCTGAAATGAAAAAATGGAGTACGACAGAAATTTCTCAACGAGTTCGTGAATTATTAGAAATGGTAGGGCTTGAACCAGACAAATATAGTGAGCGCAAGCCGAAGGAGCTTTCAGGTGGTGAACAGCAACGGGTTGGTGTTATTCGTGCATTGGCCGCAGATCCTGAAATTATATTAATGGATGAGCCATTTAGTGCACTAGATCCAATAAGTCGTACAAAATTGCAAGATGATCTTCTAGAGCTTCAACGAGCGATACAAAAAACAATCGTATTTGTTTCCCATGATATGCAAGAAGCGTTAAAGCTAGGGGATCGTATATGTGTGATGAAGGATGGGGAAATTGTCCAAATTGGTACACCACAAGACATTATACAAAATCCAGTAAATGATTTTGTACAAAAATTTATTGGGATAAAGGACGATCCATTCAGTGTATTTACCATTCAACAAGTAATGGAACCATTTGCTGAAAAGGCGCATCAAAATTATGTTCATTCTAGTGTTGCCGTAGACGATTCCTTACAGCACATTCTTCAGCAATTGGCTCAACAAGAATGTGTTGTAGTGAAAAATGATACTGAAATAATTGGAATCATTACAAGGCAATCCATGCTATATTTTTTAGCCTCAAAACGAGGTGATGCAAATGATTAATTTTTTTGAAGTTTTGAATGAACGTAAAGGTCAGCTAATTGCTTCATTAATAGAGCATGTTCAAATTTCTTTCATTGCCCTATTTTTTGCAGTAATTATTGCTATACCTCTTGGAATTTATTTAACGAATAAAAAGAAAATAGCAGAAAGCGTTATCGGTATTAGTGCAGCTTTACAAACAATTCCTTCATTAGCTCTATTAGGTTTGTTAATTCCGTTGCTTGGTATTGGGAAAACACCTGCTATTATTGCCCTTGTTGTCTATGCGCTTCTTCCCATTTTACGCAATACATTTACAGGCATAAATGAAGTAGACCCGTCTTTGAAGGAAGCGGCAATGGCGATGGGGATGAATACAACTAGAAGACTAGTGAAGGTAGAACTGCCACTTGCGATGCCTGTAATAATGGCGGGCATACGGACAGCAATGGTCTTAATAGTCGGAACAGCCACACTAGCAGCATTAATTGGTGCTGGTGGGTTAGGCGATATTATTTTGCTTGGTATTGACCGCAATAATACATCACTTATTATCTTAGGTGCTGTACCAGCCGCTATTTTAGCATTAGTATTTGATTATCTATTGAAAAAGCTAGAATCACTGTCATTTAAAAGAACAGTTACGGCATTAAGTGCGATTTGTGTGGCGGCAATCGTGTTAATTGTGTTGCCATTCTTAAACTTCAATGACAAAGAGGATATTGTGATTGCGGGGAAACTTGGATCTGAGCCAGAAATATTGATTAATATGTACAAATTATTAATTGAAAATGACACAGATTTACATGTGCAATTAAAACCTGGACTTGGTAAAACTTCCTTTGTCTTTAATGCACTTAAATCAGGAAGCATCGATATTTATCCTGAATTTACAGGTACAGCAATAGCAGAGTTTTTAAAAGAGCAAGCGGTAAGTAATGACCAAGAGGATGTTTATAAACAAGCAAAAGAAGGCATGCTGGAAAAATTCGATATGGTCATGCTCAATCCAATGCAATACAACAACACGTATGCATTGGCCGTTTCAAAACAAATGGCTGATACCTATCAATTACAAACGATATCAGATATTAAAGCTATTCAAGACACAATTAAAGCAGGCTTTACGTTAGAATTTAATGATCGTGAAGATGGCTATTTAGGCATTCAAAAGCGCTATGGTATTAATATTGCTTCTATTACAACGATGGAACCAAAGCTTCGATATCAAGCTATTCAATCAGACAATATCGATTTATTAGATGCATATTCAACTGACAGTGAGTTACGACAATATGATTTGACTGTTTTAATAGATGATCAACAGCTATTCCCACCATATCAAGGTGCGCCATTGTTAAGAAAAGAAACACTCGAAAAGTATCCTGAGCTTGAAAAGGTATTAGGCAAGCTTGCCAATCAAATAACGGATGACGAGATGCGTGAAATGAATTATCAAGTAAACGTTGAGGGAAAAAATATAGAAGATGTAGCACGGACATTTTTAGAAAATGCAGGATTGCTGTAAATCTGAACGTGTAGAGAAAGTCCCAAATAATGCATATTATTTGGGACTTCCTTTGTTGACGATACTTCATGTGCCGTTATACAATAAAAAAAGACCGTCCAGACGGTTTTTATTACGAGTTTTTAAGGAGGGATACGATGTCATCGAAGGCAGATTTAAAACGTGCCCATATTATCCACACGGCGATTCAATATTTAAAGGAACATGATTTACATACTTTAACGTTGGACAAAATTGCCCAAAAGGCGAATATCAGTAAGGGTGGTCTTCTGTATCATTTCAAATCAAAGGATGAGCTTTATTTGGCTATTGCACAAACCATTATGACTGAATTTGTCGACTCTTTTGAAGCTATAACTCAGCTGGAGCACGGCACTGGTAAAAGAACAAGGGGGTTCATCTTAGCTTCACAAAAAGATTATGAAGACGGAGCTTGGATTAATATAGCCATACAAATTATTCAGAATGATAATCACTCGATTTCCATTGCCTATGAGCAATTACTCGAAAGTCTGTTACATGATGGCCTTGAACCATCAATCGTTCATATGATTCGCTTAACGATTGATGGTTTGTATTATTCCAAGTTATTAAATATCGCACCAGTATCTAAGCAAGTAACTGAAACTGTTTTTGATCAATTATTGCAAATGACGAGAAAGGACGATCAAACATGAGTGCATTAGGTTTTTTATTCATTGCAATAGTTGCGGAGGTTTTTGCCAGTTCAATGTTGAAACTAACTGCAGGATTTAAACGGTTATTACCTTCACTAGGAGTTGTCATAGGGTATGGCGCAGCCTTTTATTTTTTATCATTAACATTGCAATCTTTACCGATTGGCACTGCCTACGCAGTATGGGCAGGATTAGGCACAGCGTTAACGGCTGTTGTTGGCGTTGTTTTTTATAAAGAATATTTTTATGTCAAAAAGCTTGCGGGCATTTTATTAATTATAATCGGTGTGGTAATTTTAAACCTCGCCGGCGGAAGCCATTAGGGGGATTTAAGAATGAAAGGTTATATATATTTAACGATATCTATTGTCTGTGAAGTGTTTGCGACAACGATGCTCAAGCTATCTGAAGGATTTACAGTACTTGGTCCATCAATCGCAGTTGCCTTTGGTTATGGCATTTCTTTTTATTGCTTGTCTTTATGTTTAAAAACTTTACCATTAAGTTTAGCCTATGCGATTTGGTCAGGGGTTGGGACAGCCCTAACAGTCGTTCTAGGCATTGTCATTTGGGGAGAGATTTTTAATCTCTATACAGCAATTGGCATTTCATTAATCATCGGTGGTGTAATTCTGCTCAATCAAGGGAATCAACATCATGCACATTAGTTTTGCAGAAGAAACGCTTGGAACCGCGGAAATAATATATTGTATCGCGGGAAAATCGTAGCGAAGTGCGGAATTAAAGCATAGAATTGCGGGAAACCGTTGCGAAGCGCGGAAATAAAGCATAGAATCGCGGGAAACGCATTGCGAAGCGCGGAATTAATACATTGAATCGCGGAAAAACCGCACTGAACCGCGGAATTAATGCAATACTTCGCGGAAATTTCATATCAATATTGTGAAGGATGCTAGGTAAACTCCTAGCATTATTTTTTTTTTATGTAAAACGCCGTTATTTTTTAGTGTCACCTTATAAATTATGTCGTCATATTTCGATAACGTACATATTATAACGAGAAAGGACAAATAAATTTTCTGCTACCGTTCGAGTAATGATACATTGCGAAAATGGAATAGGAAGGGGCTGGGGAAATTGGGTGTTGAAAAAGGAAGAAACCACTTTGTAAGTGAAGCGCTATACGATATAAAAGCACTTCAGGATATAATCACAGATTTTCATTCGAAATATTATGGTCAGCTTCTTGTAAAAATAGTTGGTAGTGATACCATTCCCTTTTTTTTAATAACGCACAATGGAGCACATTTACGATTAATAGATACTGTCAAACAATTTGAAACAGAGTATTTCCGTATAGAAGAAATTGATAAGGAGCGTTGTCGAGGAACTATTTCACTGTTACGAGCTTATGATTATGAAGGCAATGAAACGAACTCAATTGCTGATGTTGTACGACTAGAAAGAACAACTACAGAAAAGTCTATTGAGTTAGGCAGTATTTCAGCTATACAGCTATTAAATCCTGATTTATTAAAAAAGAAATTCATCATTGAGCCTAAGTGGTAAGAAACGTTCTATTGTAAAACTACTAAAATAATTGAAAAACTAGAGCATCTGTCCATATGCAAGCTGCGTAATCTGAATTTAATAGAAAGAATCTATAGAAAGGAAGATTAACGCATGACAATTATAGGGATGTTGCATCATCGTCTAGATCCTAAAACTGTTCTCAAGTCATATGCATATGCAGCAGTTGCAAAAGCAGAAGGGGTAGAATTTTTTTACTTTACACCTAGAAAGGTAAACTTTGACAACCGTACTATCGATGGGAAGGTATTAGAAGATGGGCAATGGCATGAAAGAGTGATGCCCTTTCCAGATGTCATTTATAATGCTGGAAGTCCAGAAAAATTATCGGTGTCAAAAGATATTATAGAGAGATTGAAAAAGGAAATACCGTTTACTACACATTCTATAGGGAATAAATGGAATGTTATGGAGCGGTTAAAAGAAGCCAAAGAATTTGATAAATATATTATTCCTACAGAAATAGTAAAAAACATCGATGTATTTCATAGCTATATTGCCCATCATAAAAAAATAGTATTTAAACCGATTGATGGTCGGAAAGGTAAAGGAATTTACTTCATTATAAAAATAGGGGATACATTCGAGGTAAGGCAAAATAGCGATAACCGTATGTATTCAAAACCCCAGTTAAACGCATTAGTAAATGAACTACTTGCTACGGGAACATTTATTATGCAGCCTTATATTCAATCGAAAATGAAATCGGGTCAAGTATATGACTTTCGTCTTCATGTGCAAAAAAATGGTGAGGGAAAATGGGTTGTGACGACGGTTTATCCACGAATAGCGCCACATGGCTCAATTATTCCTAATATAAATAACGGGGGATATACAAATTATTTAGATCCATTTTTGGAGCAGGAATTTCAGGAAGAAGCTTTTAATATACGACGAATGTTAGAGCATTTTTCATTATCTTTGGCACGCCATTTAGATGACATTCAGATGACGAAGTTTGGAGAAGTCATTGATGAAATTGGAATCGATGTTGGGCTAGATTCACAGCAAAGAATTTGGGTTTATGAAGTAAACTGGCGTCCAGGCTGTCCACCAGCATTTTATTTAGAATTAGATGTCGTGATTCATTCAATTCGCTATGCAAAATACTTAGCAGAAAACCACCAACATGTAAAAAAAGCGAAGGTCAAACAAAAACCAAAACTTGTAGATGCTAAACCAAAACTTGTAGATGCTAAACCAAAACCAGTAGAGCAAAAGCCTAAGGTTGTAGAGCCTCAGCCTCAGCCGGTAGAGCCAAAGCCAAATTATGTAGAAGCAAAAACCGACAAACCGATTATTGCAATTACTGGAAGTGCAGGAAAGACAACATCGAAGGCATTTTTAGGATCTATATTATCTAAAAAATGGAATGTATTCGAATCTAAAGATTATTGGAATACGACTGAGCATACTAAAAAACATGCTGAAGAAATTAATGAATCCCACCAAGCCGTCGTTCTTGAATACGGAATGGCCTATCCAGGGATTATTACGAATCACTGTAGCATTATTCAACCGAATATTAGTATCGTTACGAATATCGGTCTTGCCCATGTTGGTAACTTTGATGGTGATGTGAGACTAGTGGCGAAAGCGAAATCAGAATTGATTCAAGGTATGGACCAACAAGGGTTACTTATTTTAAATAAAGATGATGAAAACTCGAAATATTTATTGACGGATCAATTTAAAGGGAAAATACTGACAACTGGAGTGAAGACAGAAGCAGACTATCGAGCTTACGATATTCAATATAAAGAAAATGGCATGTCCTTTAAAATGAAACTCCAAGGGCAGGAAATCCAATTATTTATTCCAATATTAGGAGAACATCATGTATATAATGCGCTAAATGCAATCGCGGTTGCGGATTATTTAGGGTTTACGCCACAGGAAATAAAAGCCGGTTTACATTTCAAAAAACCTCCAAGAAGATTGACGGTTTATAACTGTCGTGAAAATATAACGGTTATTGATGACACTGTGCATTCCCATCCTCAAGGTGTAAGGGCTGCTCTTGAAGTACTGACAAATGTCGGTAAGAAAAGGCGGATTGCAATTATTGGTCAGATGCGAGAACTAGGAGATTTAAGAGAAGAAGAATATCGTAAATTAGGTGAATATATTGCTGACCAAAGTATTGATCTTTTAATTACTTATGGGTTCAGGACCGAAGAAATTGGTGCAGCAGCAAAGGCTAAAGGAATGAAACAAGAGAACATATATCATTACACGAACAAAGATCAATTGCATGCCTTGCTGGAGGAACTGATTAAGCCTGATGACACGATTTTAGTGAAGGGTGCAAGTAAAACTAATATGTTTGAAACGGTTAAATTTTTAGATAAAACATTTAAAGCATAAATAACATAACCCGAGCAGTTGCCAAATTGATAGGTCAACTACTCGGGTTGTTTATGTTTGTGCTGTATTTAAAATGATATGTACTAATTGAATGTCGTACTTGGATGTGTAATTTTAGAGCGGATGTAGCAGGACGAAGCTACATCCGCAAAACTGCTTCATTTGTAATCCTTACAAGTGTATTGAAAAATTTATAAGGCTTTTATTAGAAATTTGATTTCCTTAGCGGCTGTTATGGCATTATTTTTAGCTTGAGCTAACGATTTGCCCTCAGCAATAACGTAGGCATAGCGATGCCCCATCGATAATGGCGGGGTTAAAATTGTTCCTTTTCTAGGTTTTACATAGACATCTACAACACCTGTTGATTTTGATGCCCTTGTTCTTCCAATTACTCTTTCTAACACACCTTTACTTTCTACAATCACATATTTTGTGAAAATGTACTTATTATGGCGTGGGTTTACATTAGGTTGTTCACCTAAAAATAACTTAAGTGTTTCTTCCACATAACTAAATCCGAATGCAGCATGTAGCATGTTATTCATAGCGCCCCCTGAAATTCTAGGGTTTATTTCAATGAGCTTCCAACCGTTCTCAGTTAAGCGAAGTTCTAAATGCAATGTTCCATTTTCAATATCAAATACATCAACGATCGAATGGAGCACCTCTTCAATTCCTTTTTGAATATGCGGAGGCACTTCTGCGAGTACACCATAGCCAGTAATAATAAATCGCTTTCCTTGTGTGATTTCTTGTTCAATAATGCCAATCGTATGAACTTGGCTCTTATAAACAAGAGCTTCAACTAAATATTGAGGGCCATCAATATATTCTTCAATCATGATGGTTTCCCCGGGATTTTTGTTTTGGAGAAATGTAAGGTGTGTATCGAGTTGGTCTTTATTTGTCGCGAACAGTACGTCTTTAGAACCTGTTGATTTAGGTGATTTAACGATAAGTGGAAATACCATATTATTTGTAAATGATTCATGTGGTTTTTTTAGAACAAACTTAGGGGAATAAGGTTGATCCTTTAAAATATTCCTAGTTTTTTCTTTATCCTCCATCATTTCAATAGCAGATGATGACGTATAGTTTTGACAAAATTCATCACATAAAATAGAGGCAATATGAACAAAGGGGTCTACAAAACTAACAATTGATTTTATCTCTAATCCGGCATCAAACAAATTGTGAATTTCTTCTATCATATCTTCTATATTAGAGGTGTCGATAAGAACCATTTTATGAATGTCTGGGTAGGCTTTTCTCTGTTCTAATTGTTTTGTATTGTTTGTGAAGAGTACCGTAAAGTAACCCAACTTTTCTGCTGCTTTTATCGCTTCACGACTAGATCCAGATTTGTTTGTACCTATAAATATAATTGCCTTCAGTATAATCACTCCTTCAGTTGGCACTTGGATTATTAATATACATTTTATATATATGCTGTGAAATAGTTTTCTTCTAGTTATGTATCATGTTTACATCCAAGCAACTTTTGTGTCCATTCATATAATAGAAATGAAAGGAGTGTGAATTGATATGAAGCCTCTATCGGTGAAGAATTTAACAGCGATTACTGCAGGTAAATTATTGCAAGGGTCGGATGAGGTGCTGATCCAGTATGGCGCATATCGACTAAAACAAGTTAAAAAACCGTATACTGCACTTTTTACAAACAAACGCATTATCAACTGGAAAAGTCTAGAGTCACTATCCCCACTAGTACTTGTAACAGATCGTTTGTATAGTCAGCATGAAATTCCTCAAAAAGTAATCATCATTCAAGTAGAGAATGCAGATGAGGCCTACTGGAAGTTTGTACATTATTATCGTAGTCAATTTGAAATCCCTGTTATTGCAATTACCGGTACCTCTGGAAAAACAACAACGAAGGAGATGATTAAGCATATTCTTTCTGCCGAAAAAGAAGTTGCTGCAACTACTTTAAGCAGTAATTCTAGAACAGCTTCTTTGCAATATTTACTTAGCATCGATGATGAAACAGAAGTTGCAGTTTTTGAAACAGCGGTTGGTTCACCTGGGGATGTAAGGAATGCAGGGAAGTATTTCAAGCCGACTATCGGCATTATTACCAATATTGGAGCCCACCATTTAAACTATTGTAAAACGTTAGATGGTTATATACAGGCAAAAGGTGAAATGGCTGAAATTGTGAATCCAGCAGGGTCATTAATTCTCAATGCGGAAGATGCTAATATAAAAAAAATCGATTTGTCGAAATTCAAGGGAGATATTATTAAAATCGGGCAGCATGCATCATGTGATTTTAAAGCAAGCCACATTCGGTATGTTGAAAATGGCATGCAGTTTACAATGCATCACAATATGAAAAAATATGACGTTTTCGTCCCTGGATTTGGAGAGCATCAAGTATATAATGCATTAGCCGCAATTGCTGCTATTAATGAATTAAATGTACCGATTTCGTTAGCAATTAAACAATTAGCGTCATTCAAGAAAATGAAAAAGCAGCTACAACTTTTTGAAGGCATTAATAATTCACTGTTAATAGACGATACTTGGAGTTTAACAACGACTTCATTAGAAGCAGCTTTAAAAGTCTTAAATTCAATAGGAGATGGCAGGAAAAAGATAGCCGTTATTGGAACGATTACCGATTTAGGATCGTGGGGTTATGTCATCCATGAGCAAGCAGGAGAGTTAATCAATCGTATTGGTGTAGATGTGCTTATTACAATAGGAGAGCACGCCCGAATTATGGCTGATCATGCAGTGAAACTAGGATTTAGTGACCCTGTTTATACTTTTAAAAATAGTACACTCGTCTATAAGTTATTACATGAAATAGTAGATGAAAATACAATTGTCCTGATAAAGGGAGATATGTATAGTAAACAAATTTCCGATTTGGCAGCAGATTTAAAAATAAAAAAATCATTTAGAGATACAAGGTAATGATGGATGCAATGGCAACAGGATAAATACTGTGTCACATGAGATCATTTAATAATATTGTATAGTAATCTACTAGAAAGGAGCGCTCTGAATAAAAGATAATGTAAATCAACAAATAATAGTCGTTGCTAGAAATAGTGAAGGATACGCTCCTTTACCCAAACTTCTAGCTATCAATTTTCATACTATAATGAGAGGGGGGACGGAGTTAACGTGCAAAATATAAGTGTGACTGTGATTAGAAAGTTACTACAAGGGGTTTTAGTAAGCGGTTCTGAGCACTGGTTTGTCAAACATGCTATATATTATAACCGCCATGATTTGACACAGAAAAATACACTAATGTTCATTAATAAAAGTGAGTCAATTAATTGGAAGGAAATCGACCATAAGGGGCCATCCCTCGTCATTTCAGATAAACCTTTAAGTGAACTTAAAAACGCACTCGAGAATACAACCGTTATTCAAGTAAAAAGTACTTTGCAGGCATACTGGAAGTTTATTGAATACTATAGAGGCCTTTTTGATATACCAGTTGTCGCATTAACCGGAACATGTGGAAAAACAACAACAAAAGAAATGATTAAACATATTGCAAGTAAAGATTGGAATGTTCAGGCATCAGTTAGTAGCAAAAATGAGCCTCGCCAATCTTTACCGTATTTAACAGGCATCGATAAAACAACGAAAGCAGCTGTATTTGAGCTAGGTCTGGGGAATACAGGTAACATTAAACATCAATGTATGATCTACAAACCGACAATTGGAATTATTACCAATATTGGTGTGCATCATTTAGATGGGTGTAAAAATCTTGAAGGCTATATAAAAGCGAAATCTGAAATTTTAGAAGGGTTGTCGGAGGATGGCACGTTAATCATCAATGGTGATGATGAAAATACAAAAAAAGTACCTTTGCATAAGTTTAAAGGGAAAATTATCACTATTGGCGTTCAGCAACATGCAGATTACAAAGCTTCTAACATTGAATTTACGAACAACGGCATGAAATTTATCCTGCAAGTATCTAATGAAAAGTATACTATCTTTGTACCTGGTTACGGAGAACATCAAGTGTATAATGCGCTAGCGGCTATCGCAGCTATAAAGGAGATGGGAGTGTCTATCCAAACTGCAATCTCGCGTTTAAAAACATTTAAACCGATGGCAAGGCACCTAGAATTTTCAACTGGTCTCGGTGAAAGTACCATTATAGATGATACATGGACGAATAACCCAACATCGGTTGAAGCTGCTTTAAAGGTTTTAGATACGATAGGAAAAGATAAAAAAATAATCCTTATATTAGGTGATATAAAGCGATTGGGTCTTTTCGAAGAAAAGTATCATCGTGAGATTGGTTCTATGGTGGCACAGAGAGATGTTCAAATGCTTATTACGATTGGAAAAAGAGCTGAAGATATAGCAGCTCAAGCAAAAAAAGATGGAACAACTGCTGAAGTTCATATATTTAAAGATGTCACAGGTGTACTAGAAATACTTAAACCAAAACTTGATAAAGATACTATTGTATTAATAAAGGGCCCTATGTCTAGTCGATCCATGATTGAATTTGCTAATCAATTAAAGGAAAAATAGCCTTTTGTAAGGCCGTACTAGCGACTACTCATCAGTAGTTACTTTATGCGAAAGAATCCTTATGTTGTAAGGTTCCGCTTATTATATCAAAAACATAGCATACAAAGCGTGGTAATTACACTGCTTGTATGCTATGTTTTATTATTTTTATAGAGTGAAGATAATACGTCGTGCTGTCAAATAGCAGCTGATTATCTTAAAATACGCGTTTTGCTGTTAAATAATGCTCTTTATAGTAATCAACAAAGAGTACTCTAGTAGTAACACCATTTGAAGTTGGAACGATGATACGCTGATCTCCAGCATAGATACCTACAAGGGAAGGGTTTTTTGACCCTTTTACACTATTAAAGAACACTAAGTCGCCCTTTTTTAAATTGGCACGTGATACCGTAGTTCCTTTAGCCATTTGTTCTTTTAGAGTTGTTGCGCCAAGTTTTACACCGCTCTTACGATAAACATATTCAACGAAACCAGGGGCTGTAAATTGTAAGCTTTGTTCTTTATTTAATGAGCTTATTGTTACTTTATTTTTATAAGTAAATGCATTTTCAACAACTGTATCGCCTTTCGTCGCAGGGTTAGCCGATAGTAATGTTGGTAATACTCTTCGTGCAGATACGTAGTTGTCAGTGTAATAAGGCTTACTACTCATATCCGAAATGACGATATTTTGCTTGGAATCAGCCATATGAATAATTTTGTTATTTCCAATGTACATACCTACATGATCGGGGTCTGTGCCCGTTTTTTTACTTTTAAAGAATACTAAGTCGCCTTTTTGCAATTGGCTTTTAGGAACAAATGTCCCTTGCTGGATCATATAATTTTCATTATAAGTCCCAATATCTACTCCATTCTGTTCAAAAATATACATAATAAATGAAGCACAAGAAAACTTGTAAGGATATGTAGACTTGTAAACTGAATTACTATATGTAGCCTTACCAATTAAACTTTTTCCTGTTTGAATAAGTTGCTCAGCCTTTGCTGCGACAGCTTTGTCATTATGTTGTGCATTTGTCGTTGCAGCCTCAACTTTGATTGGTTCAATGGATGCTTGAACGATTCCGAATGAGCTAAATCCAATCGATAATGCTAGTGTAGTTTTTAAAAATTGTTTTTTCATGCTGTTTTTACCTCCTGTAAGCGAGCAGTAAATTCATATCTGTTTGCTTGCTGTTGCAATAATCGTAGCATGAAAAAGTAGGGGTTCTGTGAGGTAAATGTTTCCACAGGAAGCCGCACTTTATGTAAAAACCTTGATATATAAGGCTTTATCGCTTGAATTTACAGTTTCATTACAAATGTTTCAGTTTGATAAATAGTGCATACAAAAAACGCTAGTAACTATGCATTGTTACTCCTAGAAACAATGCTAGGCAATGTGCTAATAGAGAAATAAAATAAGGGTAAGGAATGATATAAAAATAACTTTATGAGTCGAAGAGTACTTATAAAAGCACGTAGGTATAGGAATTTTTTTCGATGGCAGAGAATTTAAACAAAGAGGTTCAACACTTTAAACTGTAAATAAAAAAGCTGCCATTGAAGGCTGCTTTTTAAAAATTTAAATCGGCTGAATAATTTCTACTCGATTACCAAAAGGGTCTCTAAATTCAAAGCGCTCAAAATTAGGAATTGGAACAGAATCAAGGATTTCGATATGATGCTCTGTTAATACTTTTTTCCAATATGCTACATCCTCTACTTGATAGGCAATATGCGCTTTCGTTGTTAGTCGATCAAAGCCGTCTTCTGTGCCAACATGTACTTCGTGATGACCAACTTGTAGCCAAAATCCACCACGCCCTTTAAGAGATTGTGGTTTCTCTATTTCTTTGAGCCCTAACACATGGCAATAAAAAACTTTCCCTTGCTCCTCGGTACCTTTTGGAATCGTTAATTGTACGTGATGTAATCCGATAATCATAGTAATCCTCCTCACTCATTCTTCATATAACTATATATTTCTACAAATTACTTAAAATACCTTTTCTGATTAGTAGATTGTTTTATTATTATGTTGTCAATTAGTCTTTAAAAATTACTCAAAGTGTAACTTTGTACAGAAAAACTACTATATCTTCACAAAAGTTATACTTTTCAGAAAAATATATGTTATAGTAGGAAACATAATTGAATATTGTGTAAGAGTTGGTGCCAAATGAAAGTTTGGCTTAAAAGGGAAGTCGGTGTAAATCCGACGCTGTCCCGCAACTGTAAATCGGAGCAAATCACATATGCCACTGGGGAACTGGGAAGGCTGTGAGGCGTGTTGATGAGAAGCCAGGAGACCTGCCAATGTCTAGTACACACCAAATAACCTACGTGGAAATAGGTGGTGAGATGTGACCGAATCGGCACTGTGCGACTAACGAATATATACGATAATTAATATATTATCGTATCGCCTCGTCATAGCTAATTTAGATAGACAATAACTACCATTTTCCTAAAAAGGAAGATGGTTTTTTTATTTTAAACCAGAGGAGAGAAGGAATATGACGTATACAACGACTGTAATAGGCTACCCATACATAGGGGAAGACCGTGAATGGAAAAAGGCATTAGAGGCATTTTGGAGAAATGATCTTACAGAAGAAGATTTCTTACAAAAAATTAAAGAAATTCGTCTTGCACGTATCGACAAGCAGCTTCGTAGCGGTATAGATATTGTCACAGTTGGGGATTTCACACTATATGACAGAATGCTTGATACAGCGATGATGTTTGGCTTAGTGCCAAAGCGCTTCGGCTGGCAAGGTGGAAAGATTGACTTACAAACGTATTTCGCGGTAGCACGTGGAAATAAAGAAGCTGTTGCGAGTGAAATGACAAAATGGTTTAATACAAATTATCATTACATTGTCCCTGAATATGAAGGTCAAGCTCTGCAACTAACAGACAATAAAATACTTGCAGATTTCCTTGAGGTTAAAGAAGTATATGGCATT
The DNA here is from genome assembly GCF_044762185.1 of Lysinibacillus sp. NPDC097162. Classification (NCBI taxonomy): domain Bacteria; kingdom Bacillati; phylum Bacillota; class Bacilli; order Caryophanales; family Bacillaceae; genus Lysinibacillus; species Lysinibacillus sp. NPDC097162. The sequence continues at coordinate 1,094,823 of NZ_JBIWDT010000001.1, forward strand.
ACTGCAAAGCCAACGCTAATCGGGCCATATACATTTTGCAAGCTAACAAAAGGTTACGATAAAGTAACACAAGTTGCGTTTATTTTAGCACTACTACCACTGTATGCGCAGATTATTCAAGAGCTAGTAACAGCGGGTGCTGACTGGATTCAATTAGAGGAGCCTGCATTAGTCACATCATTAGATGAGGCAGAGGTAAAACTTGTGCAAGAAATATATACACAATTAGCAGCCGCTGTACCAGAGGCTAATATTATGTTACAAACCTATTTTGAATCGTTATCAGCTTATAACACACTAATTGAACTCCCTGTACAAGGATTTGGCTTAGATTTTGTTCATGGCTATACGAAAAATATGGAGGCGCTACGTCAATTTGGCTTTCCACATGATAAAGTATTGGCGATAGGAATTGTTAATGGACGAGATATTTGGAGGGCAAATTTAGCAGAGGTAAGTACAACAGTTAGGGCAATTAAACAGCTGACTAGTGCACAAGAGCTGTGGGTTCAATCGTCATGTAGCTTACAGCATGTGCCGATTTCGACCGCACTTGAAACAAAATTAGAGCCTGTCTTAAAAAATGCGCTTGCATTTGCTGATGAAAAATTAGCAGAAATATCAGAGGTGGCTAAGTATTTAAAAGAAAAAAATCATACGTCCAATCATACTATCTCTGAGAGCATGAAGGCAATTGAAGCATTAAAAAAACACCCCGTACGAAATAATCAGGCTGTTCAACAAGAAGTACAAACGGTGTCGACAGAGGATTTTGAACGTCAAAATGATTTTAATGCGCGTCAGATTATACAACAACGTTCACTGCAGCTACCACTATTTCCAACGACTACGATTGGTAGCTTCCCTCAATCTGATGAAGTGAAGCGCACACGTAATGCATGGCGTAAAAAACAGCTTTCAGATGAAGCATATGCTGACTTTGTCGCACAAGAAACGAAACGATGGATTGCCATTCAAGAAGATTTAGATATTGATGTACTCGTGCATGGTGAATTCGAGCGTACGGATATGGTGGAATACTTTGGTGAAAAGCTAACAGGCTTCGCTTTTACAGAAAAAGCTTGGGTCGTTTCGTACGGCTCTCGTTGTGTAAAACCACCGATTATTTACGGTGATGTTGCATGGGAAGCGCCGATGACAGTGAAAGAAACTGTCTATGCACAAAGTTTAACAAATCGATATGTGAAAGGGATGTTAACAGGTCCTGTTACGATTTTGAACTGGTCATTTGTACGTGACGATATCGCTCGAAAAGATGTGACCTATCAAATTGCACTTGCACTAAGGAAAGAGGTTGAAGCATTAGAAGCGGCTGGCATTTCTATTATTCAAGTCGATGAACCTGCATTGCGTGAAGGCTTGCCTTTACGCAAAGAACATTGGGGCGCATATTTAGATTGGACAGTGAATGCTTTTAAGCTCGCTACGGCTAGTGTAAAGGATGAAACACAAATTCATACACATATGTGTTACTGTGAGTTCAATGATTTTATTGAACCAATTAGTGCATTGGATGCCGACGTTATATCTATAGAGACGTCACGCAGTCATGGAGAGCTAATTGCATCACTGCAAATAAACCCATATAAAAAAGGGATTGGATTAGGTGTTTATGATATTCATAGTCCTCGTGTGCCGAGCGAACAAGAAATGTTAAGTATCATGCAGGATAGCCTACAAGTATTATCGACAAATCAATTTTGGATCAATCCAGATTGTGGTTTGAAAACGAGAAAAGAACCTGAAACAGTTGCAGCGCTCGCTCATATGGTTGCTGCTGCCAAAACATTACGTCAACAAGTACAGCAATCCACCTATTGATTGTAAATAAAAAAATATAGGAATAGAAAACGTTGAGTTACTAAATCCCCTGAGAGACGAAAATGCTCAGGGGGTTTTGTCTGTATATAGGACAGGACGGTCTTGTTTAGAAAATTAATTAAAAGTAATCTTAGTATGTTAACTGAAAATTTTAAAATGAATCAGCAAAATCAATGTTGTAAAGATAAGGATTATAAATGACCATTCGGCAATAAATCACTTTACGAAGTTTTGAATGTTTTTACGGATATATGCAAGGTTTGTAGTACACTAATAAGGTTTACTTCAGTAAAATAAGGTATATTATATTTGGTGAATAGATTCTTCTTTAATGATAAGAAAAGTAGGTGAACAAAGTGGGGAAATATCAATTGGATACTAAAGGTAAGGTAGCTGTGGCAAAGTATCATGAAAAAAACAAGCCTGCCAAATTTGATAAAAAGCAGCAAATTGAAAAAATACGTGCAGAGTATTTAAAAAAGAAGCAAGATCAAACAGAAAAATAATAGAAATGAAAACATAGGGATACTTAATCTATTATAGGTAAACGGCGCTTGAAGTCTTTTCGAAAAAGGATTAAAGTTTTATTCTATAAACTAAAACCTATAGTAGGGATATCGTCAAAAAATGCGGATTTACAACATTCAGAAATATGTATAACCCTCGATAGTGCAACATCGTTCCAAATACAACGAAAGCATTGCTATGACTGAATTTTGGAGAATGTGCATAAAAACTTCTATAAATAATGTTCCCAAGTAAAGCCACGAAACGTTGATGGTACAACATTCGTGGCTTTTTCATGTGCTCCAAACTTTCATCGGGGAACGTTATTTTGTATAAGTATTTCTGTAGATAATAAATTAAAATTAATCATATGTAATAAAGTCTGATAATTTGTAATAAAGTCCAATAATTAGTAAAAAAGGTGTGATACAATTGCATTGACAAGATGGGTAATGAAACTTCAACTAATGGGCCATTGAATTGAATACCATCTACACAAGACCTTCGATCCAACAAAGACTTCAGATAAAGAAAACATGGTGATCTCAAATCATTTCGTGTTATGAAACAGGATGAAAACAATAAAAAGTTTAAAGGAGAGAAATAAAAATGAGTGTAGAAATTTATAATGGAGAACGTTCTGAAGAAAGTATTCAATTTGAAAAATGGATAACTTTGCAAGGTAATAAAAAAAGTTTTTCTAGTATTGAAAACACCGAAAATTTCCTTAAACAAAGGGGAACTGAAAATACTAAGCCCTATATTATTGGGGATGATGTTACATTTTTAAGTGATGTGCAGGAGCGAACATTCGAGGGCATGCAAGTCTTTACATTAAATGACCAAAAGTCCTCGAAACAAAAAGTTATTCTTTATATACACGGAGGTGCTTGGACGAGTCAACCTTTAAATTTACACTGGTTGTTCATGGATAATATGGCACAATCTTTAGATGCAAAAATTATTGCTCCTATTTATCCTAAAGTACCTCATTTTAACTATAAGGATACCTATCCGAAAATCCTCAACCTATATAAAGAAATTCTTGAAACTGTTGAAAGTATTAATCAATTGACTATCATGGGCGATTCGGCTGGCGGAAATATCTCACTTGGTCTGGCCCATCTTTTAAAGATGGAAAATCTACCTCAACCGAAAGATATTATTTTATTATCTGCATGTGTTGATATGAGTTTGGGCAATCCTCTTATACCTGAATATGATGAAAAGGATCCTCTGTTAGCTCGTGAAGGAATGGAAGTAATTACAAAGATATGGGCAGCTGATAAAAGTGTAACTGACCCATTAATTAGCCCAATTTACGGTGACTTTAAAGGACTTGGGAAGATCACTCATTTTATTGGAACACACGAGGCTTTATATCCAGATGGCATGATATTTGATGAAAAACTAACAGAACAAGGAATTGAAATCAATACTTTTGTTTATCCTCAAATGATTCATGTGTTTGTTGTTATGCCAACCCCTGAAGCCAAAGATGCACAACAGAAAATTATTAATATAATTAGTAACTAAGTGTTTCCTTTTAGTCATGGAACAGTTGTTTTATATTTAAATAGAGACAGGTTAGCAGGCAGTAGGTAGAAATCACAAACTTAATATTCAACATTCGAGCGCGATTACAAGAATCAGCGCTCTTTTTCATTAAAGGGCAATATACTTGAATACGTTTTAAAGCCATTATTGGATATTTATGTAATAGAGGTATTTGTAGAGTTTGGGAATGATGTGAATCACCGTATTTCATATTTAATAGTTGGGTTTCAAGTAGGTAATAAATCTGAAGCTGTTTAAAGTAAATACCACGGGGTATTCAAAATATGTAACAGGATAAAGTTAGTGCAAGCTCGAAAAAGCCTTGTGGAACTTTTTTATCCTTGCGATTTACTAATTAAACAAAATAGGAGATGATTTTTGATGGGAAACTCACATCTAACCGACCCACGTAAGAAATTTCATACGGAAAAATTCCCGGATCAAGAACAGGATACTCCAGCACTACAGAATGAAATGAAACCCAAACCTGACTGTGGTGAAGAATCATATAAAGGATACAATCGCCTGGAAGGGCGCAATGCCTTGATTACCGGAGGCGATTCTGGGATTGGCCGTGCCGTCGCCATTGCCTATGCACGCGAAGGAGCAAATGTGGCGATCCAATTCTTCCCTGGTGAAGAGAGGGATGCCAACGAAGTTAAAGAGTTAATAGAAAAAGCTGGAGGAAAAGCATTGCTTCTACCGTATGACTTGCGGGAAGATGGTACAGCGACAGAGATTGTTACAAAAACAGTGGAAGCTTTTGGCGGATTGGACCTGCTAGTATTGAATGCTGCGCAACAAATCGCACAGCCATCCTTAAGTGACTTAACAATCAAACAAGTGCAAGACACTTTCAAAGTAAACATTATCAGCATGTTTGAGTCCGTAAAAGCTGCAGAAGAACATCTGGAACCAGGAAGTGCGATTATTACCACTACATCGGTTCAATCTTTCGATCCATCCTCATCTTTAATGGATTATGCCGCTACAAAAGGTGCGATAAGCAACTTTATGGTATCCCTGTCCTCGTACTTTGCTTCTAAGGGTGTGCGTGTCAATGGTGTCGCGCCAGGTCCAATTTGGACGCCATTGCAGTTGGATAATGGAAAATTGGAAGGAGAAATTCCTGCGTTTGGCCAAAATACGCCACTCGGTCGTGCGGGACAGCCAGTAGAGCTTGCGCCGGTGTATGTTCTTCTGGCCTCTGATGAAGGAAGTTATATTACCGGTCAGATTTATGGGGTGACAGGTGGCAAGCCGATAGACTTGTAATCTTAAGTATGTGACAAATAGAAAAACTCCATCGAAATCAGTGATGATTCACTGATTTCTCCTTTAAGACGGCACGGGAACTCATAATAGATAATGAAAACGTAATAAATGATATGCCTCCTACAGTTGATGTTTTGCGTTTTAACTGTAGGAGGCAACTAGATGCTTCAACAGTAGAAGAATGATAAGAAAAAAAGACTCTATTCCATTAAATGGGAATCGAGTCTATTAATTATACCGATTAGCACCAATGTGTTGCCACATACAGTCGACACGCTGAGAGGCTGTCGCGTGATTAAAAATCGTTATATGAATCTTAGCCTCTCTGTTATTTTCATGTAATACTTTAAATGGCTAGTTTTATTTATTTAATTCCTTATATAAAACGTATTTTAAAGCAGAAATTTCATCTTCAGACAGTTTTCCTTCAATTTCGGATAATACTTCATCCTTATTAATTGAACCGTTTTGCGCTTGTTCCTGAATTTCAAGTAAACGATTAACGCCCACTTTTTTAATTAACACACGTGTCGCTTCTTCCTTAGTTTGGAACGGAAGTGTATCAGGATTTGTAGTTGCTGCCTCGCTTACAATTTCTTGAACCTTCGAATCGTTCTCGATATAAGATTTAACTTCTTCTAAATTTGCATCATCTAAATTAGATTCCACTTTTTCAATTATTTTTTCGGAAGCGATATTTGTCCCAAAATGCCATACAGCATAGCCAGCTGCTCCGATTAAAACAAAAATTATTGCGGTAATTGTTAAAAATTTTTTCATCGACTCACTCCTGACACTTTGAATATAGCACAACTTTTAAAAAACCACGAAGAAAAGATGTTTTCTATAATTGGATTAATTACAATTTGTGAACCTAAACAAAGCAAATAAGTTTTTGGCATAATTATTTATTGCAGGTATATTTCGAATAAAAAGCTAGTCTGATTTTTTCAGACTAGCTTTTGATTTCCTTATGCAGCTTGAAAAATAAGAAGAGCACACCGATTTCTACAATAAGCGGGACAAAAATCATATTCAAATGGAAGAAAAGTATACTTATTAAAATAGCTAGACAAATAAAAATTGAACTATATCGATAATTTTTCGATTGATAAAAAAATGAATATGGTAACAAATGAGCACCGTAAATAATTGCATAAGCAGGTAACACCCACATCGGTGCTTTTATTAATAGAAGAATACAAATAATTAAATATAAAATTTGATTGTTTGTTGCAATTAATAGTCCATTAATCAAAGGGTTTTCTTTATAAAATAAATCAACTTTTAATATTTTGGCACAAACAATTGAAACAGGAAATAGCAAGGCACCGCAAGATAAAATGCCAATGTTTTTGATCATTAAATCTAAAGGTAGCAATGTGATTGTTGTAATAACACCCCAAATAAATATGGAGGCCATGATAAAAGGAAGACCCTTCTTTTGTTTCTGAGCAATATCATTTAATAGTACTTGTAAGCTAGTGTCGAGGTTCATTTTACGTCTCCTTAGTTTTCTAGCGAGCTATTTAAACTATCCGCTATTTTTTTGTTTTCATATTTTGAGAAAAAATAAAATCCGATAATATGGCCAATTAACGTTATTGCTAAAATTAGCAACAAATAATGTTTGATAAATCCAAATACTTCCACCGAAAATAGATATACACTTCCTACACCACTGAAAAAATTCAAAAGAGTACTAATCGTAATTTTTGAGGTTACTTTTAATGTAGAATAGTTCCACAAGTAAGGATAAGCAATACCAAAAACAATACCCATTAACACGCTAATACAAATTAAATTCCACATATAATGAAAGTTGACCGTTTCTTCGTGAAGATTAAAAATTGTCATTAATAAGACAATCAAAATCAACCCTAAAAATGAAGTGGACAAAAAGCTGTTTTTTAAATCTTTTATCATATCAATTTCTCCTTAATGGATTTTGCATAATGTCTACTGACAATATATTTATGTTGTTGTTTTGTAATAACTTCTAATCTTGCATGACTTCCAGAAGCAAACGAGTGTATTTGATTCAAATTTAATATCATCGAATTGTTAATTCTAACTAGTCTAAATGATTCCAAGTAAGCTAATTCTTTTAAAATTTTGTTTAGCAATAGCTCTGTACCATCTACTAAAAAGATTTTAGTAAAATGACCGGATGCTTCCATTGCTTCGATATCATTGAGTTCAATCATAATCTGGCGATTTGTTTTGAAATCTGTTGCGCTTAATGTAATAGGTTGTGAAAAATGCTGTTCAAATGTTAAAAGCAATTCTTTATTCGATGGATTACTAATAATGTCAATTTCAGAAATTGATTGTTTGTTTTTCCAAATATAGTTGAATTTCATATGTTCTCCTTCCTGTTTTTATCGTAACAACACTTTTTAGTACTTACGATAATTTTTCGTTTTGTTGCAAAAAAAATAGGCTTTGTTACAAATGGATTCAGTGAATGGAAAGCTCGCGTCTTCCCACCATCAATACACGGTGCAAAAAACGGTGAAACTGAAATTCGCTGCATTCGCAAGAAGTCTGGATACAACTCAATGAAGCCGTTAGTGTTTAAAGATAGGATGCTATCACTCTCTTTTTTGTAAAAAAAGGAAATGTGAATATATTTCATTAAAATGTATTTATTGGAAAATAAGCGTCGTTACATTAAATATTAGTAATCTATTCGGATAGTGTCAATGTACACAAAGCTTTATGGTATAATAATATAAACGGAATAATAAGATAGAGGTACAAATCGGAATACCGATTTGTTTAAAAGGGAAGATCGGTGAAATTCCGACGCTGTCCCGCAACTGTAAATGGGAGCACATTTCAGAAAAACCACTGTTACGTATTGTAATGGGAAGGTGAAACGTGTGATGAACATAAGCCAGGAGACCTGCCTTTATCTAGTACAACCAAAAAACCTACGAGGATAGGGGGTGTTGAGTGTGACTAGAGAATTTCTTCTGCATGCTCATAGTACGACGATCGTCAAGTGGGTAGCTTCTATGCGTAATAGCAAGCTTTTTCCGTCATGGCAATCGACGTATTATGTCGTGTATTTGTCATAGTAGGCATCTTTCTAAAGAAGGAAAGATGTTTTTTTATGCTAAAAATGAAGGAGTGTTCCACATGAATCCACAAGTTATCGAGTACTATGAAAATCTTTTTAAATATGAAATTATGCAAAAACAGTTTGATGGGGCTAGAAAAACGTTAGCAGAGCTTGTCGAATATTTTTTTGGGCAAGATGAAGCGCACCATTCAGACATTTATACAGCTTATTGTAATGTAAGAAAAGAATTAATCGGATAAAAATAACGGATGGCTACTTAACGCAACCTGATTTTAGGGATGCTAAGTAGCCTTTTTTATATTTAAAGATAGTCATGTATAGAATTTTTAATATTTCTCTAGGACTTCATTCTTATTTCACTTTTATCTTATATAATAAATTTGCTTTTATTATAATAGATTGGGGAACAAGAGATGAAAAATGCAACTTATTCAAGTTTTTGGCGAATGCATTTTTATGCTGCATTATTTATTACACCACTTCTCATCACACTGACATTAAGTGGTATAGGGTATTTGTTCTATACGAATGTAGAAAATCATTTATATGAAGACTACTTCTTTGGAGAAAGTGGAAAAACAGAAGCATTAACAATTGATGAAGGTGTTCAACAAGCGGAAGCGGCATTTGCTGGCTATACGACGACTAAAATTATCGAATTAGAAGAACCTTACAATACACGATTAACGATGACTAATGCAGAAGGTGTTCAACGATATTTATTTTTAGATAAAAATAATCAAATCGTTGGTCACCAAGATCCAATATACACTTTTGCAAATGCAATAAGAAGTTTGCACAGCTCCTTATTTTTAGGTGGAACTGTTGTCAATTATTTAGTAGAATTGGCTGCTTGCTGGGCAATCTTTTTACTACTCTCCGGTCTATATATGACTTTTAAAGGAAAAGTATTAAAGAAAACGAAGCAAGCGAATAAACGACAAAAAAATAGAAGATGGCATGCCCTTATCGGTACGATTATTACGATTCCGATGATTGTTATTATATTCACAGGATTGCCATGGTCTGCTTTTATGGGGAACATGATTTATAATGCATCACAAGCAAATCCGTCATTTGGTACGCCATTATTACAACAACAACCGCCTACCTCAGATGTAAGCGAAATTCCTTGGGCGACACGTAAGGAAGAGGCCCCTTCTTCATCCAAACATGCGCATCATGGAATGGGTGTAACAAGTATAAGCAAGAATCCAAATCAAGTAAAAGTGGAAAACTTGCAACAACAAATTGAAGCAAATGATATTTCAAAGCCGTACGCCATTGTTTATCCGACTAGTGATGACGGAGTATTTACGGTAGCAAAATCAAGTAATACAGGTGTAACAGGACTAGATGTTAGTCCCTATGATGAAACGACGATCTACTTTGACCAATATAGTGGGAAATTTATTTCAAAAGTTAGCTATGACGACTATGGTATTTTAGCGAAATGGTTTACATGGGGAATTCCATTACATGAAGGTCACTTATTTGGCTGGCCTAATAAGTTATTAAACTTACTTGTTTGTGTAGCATTTTTAGGCGTTATTTTCTGTGGATTCTATACGTGGTTGTTGCGCAAGAAAAAAGGTTTATTGTCAGCACCACCTCAATTATCTCAAAAAATATCGATTCCTTTTATCGTTATTATTATTATTTTAGGTGTCATTATGCCGTTATTTGGCATTTCTTTAATCATTGTCGCATTGCTTGAACTCGTGATGAAAATAAAGCGTAAAAATAAACTAGTAGTAAATGATATGAATTAAAACTCAAATTGTAGATAGTATGCTTGGATTAGTCCTAGCATACTATTTTTTATTTGTTAAGCATTTTATCTTTAAAATGGTTGCACAGTGACATGAAAATATTTGAAAAGGGGTTTGCACGTATAACAATAGTGTTGCGTGGGCAAGAATGGTAATTGAGGAAGGATAAAGTTTGCAAATTTCGCAAATGAACAAAGAGCGAGAAAAATCACTTGAAGGGGAGTCAAAAAAATGACTAAAAGATTCAGTATTATCGCGCCCATTCTTTTAACAGTAACATTAACGCTATCAGGGTGTAATTTCCTAAATAAACAAACGGAACAAAAGGAAGAGCAAACACAACAAGAAACGAAAAAAGATACGAAAGAAGCAGTTCAAATTACAGAAATAAAGCCATTAAACATAATGACATTACAAGTAACTTTTTCTGAACCATTATCCGAAGAAGATGTAAAAGTAGAAAATTTAGACGTAATAAAAAAAGACTTTTCATTCAATCATGAATTAAGTATCGTCAATGTCCCTCGATTAAAAATAGGGGCTAAAAGTACGTATATAGTGCCAGTCACTATTCAAAAGGCGGGAACTAACTACACACTAAGATACAAAGGTGGAGAAACGACTGCCTTTGATGCCAGCGATGATTTAATAAATGTTAGCCAAGCGAAACAAGTTACAAATGATACGTTTGAAATTGAATCATTTAAAGATGAAGGTGTAACAGATTATTCAAATATTATTGAGGCATATAAAGAGGCTAGAGGTGACCTTTCGTTCCAAGTGAATGATGACAATAAGGACGAAAAAGGCAAGCAGTATCAGGTCATTTCTTCATTGCGTGATCGTGTCGTTACACTGACAGCAGGGAATGGAGAGAAAATACAGGCAAATTATGTACTGTTTACACAAGCGGCAGATGGAAGACAGGCACCAAAATTCCGCTTACCGGAAGGAAAAGCATTAAAGTCGGGAACGGAATATACGGTAACAGCTGACTGGGCAGTACTTAAAAATCCAACGTTTTCGGCAACTGAAATAGCACCTTTAACGATTAAGTCGCTCGAACCAATCGATGCAACTTCATTCGAAGTTACGCTCGACAAAGACCCAGGAATGGAATTATTTGCAGGTCGCAGTGTAGAATTACAGGCTGAAGATGGTTCAAAATTACAAGCTCAATATCGGTATTCATCTCGTAAAGGGGCTGTCGGTATTTTTGATGTAAAAGACGCAACATTAAAGTCAGGTGGTACTTATAAAGTATTACCAATCAACAATTGGGCAACGGCCGATAATGTAACTTTAACAGCGAAGTAAAAGTTGAGAAGCCAGTAGTGAATCGTTTCGCTACTGGCTTTTTTTATGGTTTATTTTAAGCTTAAAGAGTTGTATTAACCTTTTTCTTTAACGTAAGATAGTTCTACATACATTTAGCAAGGGGTTAGATAATGAAAGCATTAGTATTTGAAACATTTGGCGGTCCAGAGGTATTACAATATAAAGAGATAGCAGATCCTGTCATTACAGCTAACGAAATATTAGTACGAACGAAGGCGGTTGGATTAAATTTTGCTGATATTTACCGACGAAAAGGTAATTACCATTTAGCAGGTCAGCCTCCTTTTATTTTAGGCTATGAGGGTGCAGGTATCGTAGAAAAGGTCGGTTCAAATATTTACAATATCCAAGAAGGTGACCGTATCGCATTTGCGGATGTTCCATTTGCGAATGCAGAGTTCGTGGCAGTTCCACTAGATAAGGTAATTTTATTACCAGATGAAATTTCTTTTGAAATGGCGGCTGCGATATTATTACAAGGTTTAACTGCGCAATATTTAGTGACAGATAGCTATGCTATTCAACCAGGTGATACGGTTCTAATTCACGCTGCAGCAGGTGGTGTAGGTCAAAACTTAATCCAGATGGCTAAGTTAAAAGGGGCTAACGTAATTGGTCTCACATCTTCTAAAGAAAAAGCAGAAGTAGCAATGGCCATCGGTGCGGACCATGTCTTTTTATATGAAGAGCAGTGGGTGCAAAAAGTGAAGGAGCATACTGGCGGTCAAGGAGTTCATGTCGTATACGAATCAGTAGGTTCTACACTGCAAGATAGTTTAGAAGCAACAAAAGTTGGTGGAACTGTCGTGTTTTTTGGTATGTCAGGAGGAGATCCTGTGGCGGTGGATCCACGTATGTTAATGGATACTTCGAAAACATTAACCGGAGGAGACCTTTGGAATGTCTTAACATCTTTTGAGGAAAGAAAAATCCGTTCACAACAACTATTTGAATGGATTACAGATGGGAAGATAAAAATGCACGAGCCGACTATTTTTGCCCTGAAAGATGGTGCAAAGGCACATGATTTGTTGGAAAGTCGTAAAAGTGTCGGGAAAATTTTATTACAACCATAAGCAATGCAGATGGAGGATGACAGCACACCTCCTCTGCATTTTATTTTGCCAACATTTTATTTGCTAGTTTGAATCGGATGATTTAGTCTAATAGTCTTTATCCAACTACTTAATAATGATACGATAAAATAGAATATAAACAATTGAGGTGAGATAATCTCATGTTTCTAGATAAATTGAAGCATCAATTACAGCAAAATCAGCATTTATTTATAGGAGAGGAGACAGCTTTTCGTTCAGCCGTTTTAATACCATTAGTTCAAGTGAATGGCGAATGGCATATTCTTTTTGAAGTGCGTTCATTTACAATGAGAAAACAGCCTGGCGATATTAGTTTTCCAGGTGGAAGAATTGATGCCACCGATGCATCACCATTGGCAGCCGCTTTACGAGAAACGTACGAGGAATTAGGAATCGATCCGAAAACGGTTCAAGTTATAGGGCAATTAAGTCCGTATATCGCATCTTCCTCATTTGTTACCTATCCATTCGTGGCAATTGTTGATTTCAATCAAATTATTCATGCTTATAACAAAGATGAAGTTGAAGAAGTGTTTACAGTACCAATCAATTGGTTATTACATCATGAACCATATATGCATTTAGTATCTATTGAACCAGTGCCTTCTTTAGACTTTCCTTTTGATAAAATTGTTAACGGAGCACAGTATAACTGGAGAACACGATCAATGGAAGAATGGTTTTATGATTATGAGCAATATACCATTTGGGGGTTAACTGCTAGAATTTTAAAACATTTTATAGCAATGATTAAATAATCGTTTAAACCACCTTCGTGTTATCCTCACAAAACATTATGAAAAAAGCAATACTGCAAAATAGCTGCTTACACAATAATTAAAAAGAAGCGTATGATTTTCACAGCTGGCAACTAACTATGAAAATCATACGCTATTCTTTATTTCGTACAACTATAAATTCTATAATCTAAAATTCCATCATATTTTAAATTCATGTCAATGTGTTGTTCCATGACCTCATAAAGTTCAGGTTCGATATTTTGTGAATGCTGAAATTCAGGTGTTGAAGAAAGCGATTGATTTTTGCGTATTCGAATTGTTTGAAATCCAGCATTGTTCAATAGAGCAACCCAATCTTTTTTCATTAATAATGTATCGAAGCCATAAAATTGTTCAATTTCCTTCGTACTCTTTTCGTCTAACAATTGATTAATCGTGAATTCTATTGCAATGAATCGACCACCGTTTTTCAATAAACGATAAATTTCATCGAGAGCTTTAGACTTGTTGACAAAGGAAAGAACAGATTCAGAAATAATTAAATCAAATTGCTCATTGCGTAAAGGAATATCTTCAATTGACGCTTCTATGATTGTGACTGGTAGGTGACGTTTCTTCATACGATTTTGGGCTTTAGCTACCATGATTGAATTACGATCAATACCAGTAACAGCAGCTTTATATTGAGAAGCTAAAAAGGCAGCTGTTTGGCCTGTACCACAGCCAACATCTAATATTTGAGAAGTGCTTTTAATATGTTCAGCCCTTAATAGTTCCTTTGTTAGTGCTATACCACCAGGATGTGCCCCCCCTACACCAAATTTGGACAAAAAGTCTAGATATTTGGATTTATGAATTTCTAACACCTTCTTTATTGTTCTTATTTGTATAATATGAAAATAAAAATAGTATGGTTCCTAGAAGGACATAGGACGGACTATATGATAAAAAGCAAAATACAACGTAGCATTTAGTTATTTCAATATGTTTACGTAGCACTCATTTATACTATTAATTTTTATAAACATCTTCAAAAGTCTAAACGAAAAAAAAATCCAGACGTATAATATATAAACGTTTTTGTATAGGAGGTGAATTGATGCCATATTATTCGCCGAATCCTAGAAGGAGGCCAGTACCACGAAGATATAGACAAAGTTATAATCCTATGATTCAAAGTATGCGTCCACAACCTAGCTCGTTCAATAATCAACAACCTCGAAATTCTCGGTTTGGAAACTTAGCAGAAAATTTCAGCGCAATGAAGGGCCACGCAGACACTATTACGAGTGGGGTTAATATGCTTAGGCAAATGGGGTCATTATTAAGTCTATTTAGATAGTTATTTGTAGATGAGGGATTCAGTAAAGGGCAGATTGCAATGTATTACACAAATAAAGAGGATATAACGTTTAGTTTAGCAGCGTATATTCTCTTTTTTTCATAAAACAATAGACAGCTTTACATGTTGCTTTGGAATATTGGATATAGCAAGGATGATTTTGCGCATCAACTGGACAGTTTCTCTACGAATGTCTTATTATTAATCAATTGGTAATTGAAAAAAATGATTGATTGTAATAGGTCAAAAATTAAAGAGGGGTGTCGTTGATGACAAAAATGAAAACAAATCCTAAAGTTGATGAGTTTTTAAGTAAAGCTAAAACGTGGAAAGCAGAATATGAAGCATTGAGAAATATCGTTTTAGATAGTGGGCTGGCAGAAGAATTTAAGTGGATGCACCCTTGTTATACTTTAGAGAACAAGAACATCGTATTAATACATGGATTTAAAGAATATTGTGCACTGTTGTTCCATAAAGGTGCGTTGTTAAAGGATACGAAAGGAATTCTTATTCAACAAACAGAAAATGTACAAGCGGCACGCCAAATTCGCTTTACGAATGTCCAACAAATTATTGAACTGGAAAGCGACATAAAAGCCTATATTAAACAAGCCATAGAAGTTGAAAAAGCAGGTTTGGAAGTGGAGTTTAAAAAGAATACCGATTTCGATATGCCAGAAGAACTACAAGCTAAATTCAATGAGCTCCCTGCTTTAAAACTAGCATTTGAAGCATTAACGCCTGGACGACAAAGAGCTTACATTTATTATTTTTCTCAGGCGAAGCAAGCCAAAACTCGCGTGTCTAGGATTGAAAAATATACACAGCAAATTCTTGATGATAAAGGTTTAAATGATTAATATGGATTAACTTTAGCTCAAATAAAATGCTGGGATATAACTTGGAAACCACCGGTAGAAGCCCGCGAATCGCCAGTAAGATAGGGGGAATCGCCGGTAAAAGCCCGTGAATCGCCGGAAACATTCGGAAATAGTCCATTAATGTTCGCAGCAAAAAAAGTGTTAGATTGATCGCAGTCAATCTAACACTTTTTCTTTTTTTGCTTCTTTTTGATTTCAATACTTTACGAAACCATTATTGTTTATCTAGACAAGCTATTTTCAATTATAGAGCGATTTTTTTCTTTAAAGATTTCATTATGAGAAGATACGACCGCATTACGGTGAGCAGTCGGTTCTAAATACGTTTTGATTGAGTTGACAGCATTAGCAGCATCTTGGAAAGTTCCTAGTAGAAGATGTATTTTCCCTTCGAATGATAAAATATCACCTGCTGCGAAAATACCTGGTTGGGCTGTTTCACCAGTTGCTTTTCCTTCAAAATAATAGTCGTCTTTTTTAGGGATTGAGATTGCCTCGTCAAATGCAAGAGATGCTTCACGGTTATAGCCATGACTTACAATGACTTCATCCACTTGGCGTGTGTAGCTTTGCCTTGTTTGAGAATTTTCGCATGTGACAAATTCAATGGCTGTTTTAGCTGTATTTGCCGTTAACTTTGTAATTGTTGTGTTACATTCAATTTGAACGCCAGCATCTAGCGCTTCTTGAATCGTCGCTTCATGGGCAGAGAGCGTGTCCTTACGATAGACAACAGTTATGTTTTTAGCGATAGGGCTAAGCTCCACTGCCCAGTCAATTGCAGCATTACCGCCACCAGAAATAATAATGTCCTTATCGACAAAACGCTTATATGATTGGACAGTATAGTGCAAATTAGACATTTCGTATTTTTCAGCACCTTCTAGCGTCAGTTTTTGAGGATTAATAATGCCCCCACCAACAGCTAAAAGAATCGTTTTTGAATAATGTTTTTCTCCTTGTGCTGTATGTAAAACAAACATTTCATCTAGACGCTCGATAAAGTCAACCTTTGTGCTCGTTAGTATCGTTGGATCGAATGTTTTAGCTTGCGCAATTAATTGTTTAACAAACTGTCCGCCTAAAATAGGAGGGTGCCCACCAATATCCCAAATTAACTTTTCCGGATAAAGTAACACCTTACCACCTAACTGTTCCTGGCTCTCTATCAATTTTGTTTTTAGGCCTCTTAACCCGCTATAAAAAGCACTATATAAGCCCGCAGGCCCACCGCCTATAATCGTCACATCATATAAATCTTGCATTTATATCGTCACATCCTTGAAAAATATTAAAAAGTATTTGACAAATCCTTAGTGGAAAACTAGACTAGCTTTAGTGATAATGATTATCAATGTCGCTTTCGATGTTATCATATCATGTGTATTAGTAAAAAGAAAGAGAGGGCATGTTTTGCGTTTACAAATTGAATCGATCCGTGTTGGATATGAGAACAAAACCATAGTGCATGACTTATCATTACAAATTCCAGATGGAAAAATAACTACAATTATTGGTTCCAATGGTTGTGGTAAATCTACGCTGTTAAAGGCAATTACAAGAATTCTTAAGCATGAGAGTGGGCATGTCATTTTAGACGGTCAAAATATTTCAAAAATGCATACGAAAGATTTGGCAAAAGAGCTAGCTATTTTGCCACAAAGTCCTGAAAGTGCGCACGGTTTAACGGTAGAGGAGCTCGTGTCCTACGGTCGATTTCCATATCAAAAGGGCTTCGGCAATCTATCTCAAAAAGATAAAGATGTCATTGATTGGTCCCTCAAGGTAACAAAAACAGATGCTTTTCGTCAGCATGCAGTAGATGCGTTGTCTGGTGGACAACGTCAGCGCGTATGGATTGCGATGGCATTAGCACAGGAAACCGATATCATTTTTTTAGATGAGCCAACAACTTATTTAGATATGGCACATCAATTAGAGGTTTTAGAATTATTAAGCAAGCTAAACGAAGATGAAGGTCGCACAATTGTTATGGTGCTCCATGATTTAAATCAAGCAGCCCGTTTTTCTGATTATATTGTAGCGCTTTCACAAGGAGAGCTTGTGAAATTTGGTACAGCAGAGGAAGTCATTGTACCTGAAGTATTACAAAAAGTGTTTCATATTGATGCAGTCATTGGAAAAGATCCACGAACAGACAAACCGATGTGCATTACATACAACTTATTACAAACAACTTAAAGGGGATATATAAATGAAAAAGTGGCTTTTACCAATGTTTATGATTGTCGTGCTTGTACTTGCAGCGTGCGGCAACAAAGAAGACAATTCAAAGAAAGAAGATGAAGGCGCAAACGAGTCATCATCAGCGGAAACAATTACGTATCAATCTGAAACAGGTCCTATTGAAGTACCAGCGAATCCTAAACGTGTAGTCGTATTATCATCATTTGTTGGGGATTTATTGCAACTTGGCGTAAATGTTGTAGGGATAGATTCATGGGCTGCAGATAATCCAAACTTTAAAGATGCTATTAAAGATGCAGTAGTCGTTGAAAATACAGATATTGAAAAAATTATTGAACTAGATCCAGATTTAATCATTGGTTTAAATGGTATTGAAAATGCAGATAAACTAGCTGAAATTGCACCAACTGTCTTATTTACGTATGGTAAAGTCGATTATTTACAGCAATTTATTGAAATCGGTAAAGTCGTAAATAAAGAAGATGAAGCAACGAAATGGGTAGCAGATTTTAAAGAACGCGCTGCTAAAGCAGGGTCAGAAATTAAAGCAAAAATCGGTGAAAATGCAACAGTTACGGTAGCAGAAATGTTTAATAAACAAATGTATGTCTATGGCGATAATTGGGGCCGTGGAACAGAAATTTTATATCAAGAAATGGGCTTAAATATGGCTGAAAAAGTGAAAGAGGATGCACTAAAACCAGGTTATTTCGCTATTTCTACTGAAGTTTTAAATGAATATGCTGGGGACTATGTGATTTTTAGTACGTTTAATGGCGAAGAGACTACTATTGAAAATGCTGGTTGGTATAAAGATTTAGATGCTGTGAAGAATGGTCATTTATTTGAAGTAAATGGTAACGCATTTTACTTTAACGATCCTATCACATTAGAATATCAACTAAAATTCTTTAAAGAAAAGTTTTTACAATAATTTCAGTAGAGAGTAGCGAAGGCAAATGACAAAGTTTCGGCATTTCCCGTTTTGGCTTCAAGTGTTATTATCACTGCTCGTGTTAGCAGTAATAGTAACAATCTCGCTATGTATTGGTGCTGCGAATACGAGTATTCAAGATGTTTATCAAGCAATTGTCGGACAAGAGGGCGGCAAGCATTATGCGATTTTACGTGAAATCCGATTTCCACGTATAATTGCAGCTATTTTTGTTGGTAGTGCACTTGCAGTTGCTGGCGCAATTATGCAAGGCGTCACAAGAAATGCTTTAGCAGATCCAGGGCTTCTTGGACTTACAGCAGGTGCAAATGCTGCTTTAGCCTTAACGATGGCATTACTCCCGAATTCCTCGTATTATATACTAATTTTTGCATGCTTCATTGGTGCGGGAATTGGGATGATTATTGTTTATAGTATCGGTGCATCAACAAAAGGTGGCTTTTCTCCATTGAAGCTAGTTTTAGCTGGTGCAGCGGTATCGGCTCTTTTACAAGCGGTTGCTGATGGTACGGGTATATTATTTAAAATTGCAAAAGATGTATCAATGTGGACAAGTGGGGGGTTAATCGGCACAACGTGGCACGCTTTAATCATCGTACCTGTTATTGTAATCGGATTAGTTATTGCGTTTATATTCAGTCGCCAGCTAACGATTTTAAGTTTAAATGAAGAGGTAGCTGTAGGTTTAGGTCAGAAAACAACAGTGATTAAAGGGATTATGATGTTCGTAGTTGTAATACTTGCGGGCTCCGCTGTAGCCCTTGTAGGAAATTTAGCATTTGTTGGTTTAATGGTGCCGCATATTGTACGTGCTTTAGTAGGTACGGATTATCGTTTCGTGTTGCCGATGAGTGCGCTAATAGGTGGCTTATTAATGGTAGCTGCAGATTTGTTAGCTCGTATAGTGAATGCTCCTTACGAAACGCCTGTCGTAGCCATTATTTCAATTATCGGCCTTCCATTCTTCTTATTACTTGTACGTAAGGGAGGTCGTCAATTTGCTTAAAATTGCACAAAAAAAACAACGAACTTGGCTGGTTATTTGGCTAGTGCTAACATTTATTATTTTTGTAATGGGCATTTCACTGGGCGCTGCCTCGGTGTCCATTGATCGGATCCTTCCTATCCTACTAGGTGATGGTACTTTTAAAGAATCCTTTGTAATGTTTTCTGTCCGTCTGCCAAGGCTCTTTATCCTCGCAGCAGCAGGTATGGCTTTAGCATTGGCAGGAGCTGTATTACAGGGGGTAACACGTAATGATTTAGCGGACCCTGGTATTATTGGTATCAATGCTGGTGCAGGGGTGGGAATCACTATTTTTTATTTATTTGTCCATGGTGATTTACCAAACTTTGCGTACATATTGCCAGTAGTAGGATTTTTCAGTGCTATAATAACGGCACTAAGTATTTACTTTTTTTCATATAAGCGCAATCAAGGTGTTCAACCTGTAAAGCTAATTTTAATCGGGGTAGGTGTGGCATCTGCATTATCGGGTGTGATGATGCTGTTAATTTCCTCGGCTGAGCGCTCAGATGTACAGTTTATCGCACAATGGCTTGCAGGAAGTGTATGGGGAACTGATTGGCCATTCCTATGGGCATTAATACCATGGCTAGTCGTATGTATTCCGTTTATTTTTTATAAAGCAAATGTTTTAAATGTGCTAGCAATGACTGAGCAATCAGCAATTGGGTTAGGCGTGAATATTGCTAAAGAGCGACTACAATTATTAATGGTCGCTGTTGCCCTTGCTGCTGCTGCTGTATCTGTCACAGGAGGCATTGCATTTATCGGCTTAATGGCACCACATATTGCAAAGCAGCTTGTTGGACCACGCTATCAATTCTTTTTACCAATAACATTATGTATTGGTGCTTGCTTATTAATGCTAGCTGATACAATAGGGCGCGTGGCCATTTCAACTGCCACTGTGCCTGCAGGCATCGTTGTAGCATGTATCGGTGCACCGTATTTTTTATATTTATTAAGAAAAAACGACTGAATGGCTCGCGCCGTTCAGTTTTTTTTGTTCGGAAAGATTGGTCAAAAATAGAAATGTAGCAAATTTCAACCTAGACAAACGGTGTAATTTAATATATAGTTAGCTAGGCTAACTAATTAAGGAGGGATTTTTTTGACGATTGAACAGCAATTTTTTAATGAGTTTCGTTTAATGTACCGCCCGTTTACGAATCAACTCAACAAGCAGTTGGAACAATATCAATTATATAGCTCTCAGTGGGCAGTTTTACGCTTCTTAATTGATAAAGGTCCGCATTCACTAGTTGAAATTGCGAACTTTATGTCGATTGAAAAGCCTAGCGTAACGAGGCTTGTACAAAAGCTAGTAGATCTTGGTTATGTGGAGACGGTGGCTGGAAAAGATAAGCGAGCAAAAGTTGTACAATTAACGCCATATGGTGAAAAAAATGTGGACGAAATCCAGGAGCATATAAAACCTTTTTTAGAAAAAGCATTAGCTGGTGTATCACAACAGGATATTGAAATTGCTTCTCGGGTTTTAGCCAACATAAGCAAAAACATTCATCAGTAGGAGAGGAAACAAGTGGAAGCAACTAGACAGAAACTATGGACAAAAGACTTTTTAATCGTTTCACTCATCAATTTTACGATTACGTTAATTTTTTATTTATTGATGGTGACGATAGCTGGCTATGCGGTGGAGAAATTTGACGCATCGACAAGTACAGCAGGGCTAGTGTCGAGTATTTTTATTATCGGGACGTTATTTGGACGTCTTGGCACAGGACGCATTATCGGTGATTGGGGTAGTAAAAAAACATTATTTTGTGGATTATTATTATTTATGTTATCTACGATGTCTTATTTTATCGCCTTAAATTTACCATTCCTTATGCTAAATCGTTTAGTGCAAGGGATAGCGCTAGGTATAGCAAGTACAGCAACAGGTACGATTATTGCACAAATTTTACCACCAGAACGACGTGGTGAAGGGATTGGCTATTACAGCTTAAGTGCTATTTTAGCAACGGCAATTGGTCCATTTATCGGCATATTATTAACGCAGTTATTTGAAGATTATCGAATGATTTTTGCGGTAGATTCAGTATTAGCAATTATTTGCTTTATGATGTATTTTATTGTGAAAGTTCCAGGGGCACCTAAAAATGCGAACGCCGATGCAGAGAAAGCGGGCTTCAAGCTATCTAACTTTATTGAAATGCGTGCATTACCGATTGCCTTTGTAGCGCTTGTTATTGGCTTTGCTTATTCAGGTGTGATGTCGTTTATGACGTTCTACGCTAAAGAGCTTAATTTGGTAACAGCAGGTAGTTATTTCTTTATCGTTTATGCAATTGTAATTTTAGCTACTCGTCCGTTTACCGGAAAATTACTCGACTCACGAGGAGCAAATATTATTATTTATCCTTGTCTTGTGTTATTTGCAATTGGTATGTATGCATTTAGCTCAGCGACAAGCACTGGTGTATTTTTAATAGCTGCTGCTTTTATTGGAATTGGTTATGGTAATTTCAACTCTGTAGCACAAGCGATAGCTATTAAGGTTACACCAAATGAACGTTTAGGGTTAGCAACTTCAACGTATTTCATTTTATATGATTTAGGATTAGGGATAGGACCTTATTTCTTAGGATTTTTTGTTCCGACAATGGGATATAGTGCCATATTCTTAGCGATGGTAGCCGTTATTTTTATTTCAATCGTGCTCTATTATTTCTTATATGGTAAAAATGAAAAGATAAAACAAGTCAATATTTAGTAGTTTAGAATCATTATATTGTAGAAAAAACGTCTTTTTGCTAGTTGGAAATAAAATTCAACTGCGAAATGACGTTTTTTTCTTAATTTAAAAATACTTCTTGCAATCAAATATGATAATGATTATCATTCACGTTAGAGACTAATTCGGGAAGTAGGTATTAAGCATGAAAAATAAATCATTATTGTCAGTATTAGTAGCAGGTGGCATCCTTATGGCGGGCTGCGGAAATACTGAGGAAGTAAAAAAAGATGAGAAACCAGCAACAGAGCAAGCGGATCAAACGATAGCGGTAGATTTATCTACTGAACTATCAGCCTATCAACAATTTGCATTAGAACAAATGGATCAATTTTTGTTAAGTACAGAAAAGTTTGTGAACCTGTTCAAAGCAGGTGATATTGAAGGCGCGAAAGCAGCATATGCACCAGCACGTATGTATTTTGAGCGATCTGAACCAATTGCAGAGAGCTTCGGTGATCTTGACCCACGTATTGATGGCCGTTTAGCGGATATCGAAGAAGAAGGTAAAGGCAAAGAAGAATGGACAGGCTACCATAAGCTTGAGTATGCACTTTGGGTAGAAAATAAAACAGAAGGCTATGAAGCGGTGGCAGACCAGCTGCTTGCTGACGCAAAAGAATTACATGCACTCGTTCAAACAGTAGAAGTGACACCAGATGTAATGATTACAGGTGCTGTTGATTTATTGAACGAGGTATCTACTTCAAAAATTACTGGAGAAGAAGAAATTTATTCACATACAGACCTATATGATTTTAAAGCGAATATTGAAGGTGCAGAAAAAATCTTTGAAATTCTTCGTCCAAAATTAGAAGCAAAAGACAAAGAGTTAGTGGCAACATTAGATGAAAAATTCAAAGCAGTGGATGATTTATTAGCTCAACATGCAACAACTGATGGGGGCTATATTTCTTACGAAGAATTAACAGAAGAAAATACAAAAGCACTTGCAGCTGCGGTGAATCAATTAGGTGAACCATTAAGTCAAATGGGAATTATTTTGGAGTGATAAATAATGACATCGTCAAAAGATGAAAAATGGATCGATAAAAAAATATCGCGCCGTGAAATGTTAAAGCTAACAAGCATGGGCGTGGCCGGTATTGCTATTGGTGCTTCTGGCTTTGGTGGTGTGATGAAAGCGATGGGCTATGATGTTTTCGAGCCTGTCGCAGATAGCTCAACAGCAAAAAACAAAGTTAATTTTTATGGAAAACATCAGTCGGGCATTACTACACCCGTTCAAAAACATATTTATTTTGCTTCTTTAACCGTCCTCGTGTCATCCAAAGAAGAGCTACAAGAGTTGTTCAAAAAATGGACACCTCTTGTTGTCCGTTTAATGAATGGTGAGTTAATAGTAGATTTAACAACAAATACACGAGTGCCGACAGGTGATACAGGAGAAGCAGAAGGTTTAAATGCTTCTAATTTATCGATTACTGTCGGTGTAGGTCCTTCTTTATTTGATAAGCTCGGCATGGCCCATTTAAAGCCTGCTGAATTAGCTGATTTGCCACATTTTCCAAAAGATCAGCTACAAAAGGAATTTACAGGCGGGGATCTTTGTATTCAAGCGTGTGCTGACGATCCACAAGTGGCGTTCCATGCTGTCCGCAATTTAGTACGTGCTGCTTCCGGAAAAGTGGAAATTAAATGGTCACAAGCGGGCTTTAACTCATTTCCAGCAGAGGGAGGCACGCCTCGCAATTTATTCGCATTCAAGGATGGCACAGTCAATCCTTCAATTACGGATGAACAAGACTTGAATAAAGTCGTGTGGGTAGATAAAGGCTGGTTAAAGGGTGGCTCCTATTTAGTTGCTCGAAAAGTTCAAATGCATCTTGAAACATGGGATCGTACTTCTTTGAAGGATCAAGAAGCAACGTTTGGGCGCTATCGCGATAGTGGTGCCCCATTAGGTAAAACGAAAGAATTTGATGATTTCGATATCGAAGCAAAAGATAGCAAGGGCGAATATATTATGCCTGATACATCGCATGTGCATTTAGCACGTAAATCAGGTGCCCGCATATTACGTCGATCTTATTCATACGCATCAGGTGTAATGTCAAATACGGGTGCGCACGATGCAGGACTAATATTTATCTCTTTTCAAAAAGATCCAGCGCAATTTACAACGATTCAAAACAGTTTAGGGCGAATGGATAAAATGAATGAATATATTACCCATCGAGGCAGTGCGGTGTTTGCTTGCTTCCCTGGAGTACAAAAGGGGAGTTACTTAGGTGAAGCACTTTTTAACGCGCTGTAGCATTATCATATGCTTATTACTGACACTTGCAGTACCTGTGCAAGCAGCGCAATCTTACAGTCACTTATACATTTCGATTAGTGATGCGCTAATGAATACAAAGCAAGACAAGGAAGCAGAAGCAAAAGATGCACTTGAACAATTCGCAACAGATTGGTCTTCTGTATCATCGGACCAAACTGAGGCGAAAAAAGAAGTCGATAAAATACTCGACCAAGCAGTAAAGGCTTCTTCTAAAGAAGAACGTTTAACGGCATTGTCTGCACTTTCAAATGCTTTGCGCGCGTTAGAGAAGCTTGAAAACCCTGTGGATGAAGCGGCACAGCGAGCAGAATTTGGACAAAAGTTTAAACCTATTATGAAAGCATTTGAAGAAGCTTTGGCAAGCGGTGATGTAGCTTCAATTAACGATGCTTATAAAGACTTTAATGCGAAGTGGAAAAAAATTGAACGTCCCGTACGTGAGCAAAGCATAGGGATGTACGGCCAAATTGAAACGCAAATGGCTTTTATACGAATAACACTTGCTTCAGAAGAGCCTGAAGTCGCGTTAATGCAATCACAATACGCTGATTTAAAGCAAACAATTGAGGATTTCGTAGCAGGTCATGATACTGCGCAAGTTGTAGAAGGCGATTACTCTTTATCAACATTAATTGCTTATATTGATGATGCCAATGATCTAATTGACGAAGGTAACTACAAAGCGGCATCCGATAAAATCCGAGAGTTCATCAAAATATGGCCGAGCGTAGAAATCGATATATCAACTCGTAATGGTAGTCTTTATACAAAGATTGAAAGTGATATGCCGATACTAGTAAGTGACTTATTAAAGTCACAGGTAGATGTCAAAGGCATTAAAAGTAAGCTTGATCAATTCCGAACTGAAATTGAATTAATTCAAGGAAATTCAGATTATACTATTTGGGATTCAGCACTAATTTTACTACGTGAGGGCTTAGAGGCTTTATTAATTATTTTAGCATTAGTGTCATTTTTAAATAAATCTGGGCAAAAATCGCTGCGTAAATGGATTTATGTAGGAGCATTAGCTGGAATATTAGTATCAGCGGTAGCTGCCGTATTAATGTCTACGATTTTCAACTCAGCAACGGTGGATACGAACCGAGAAATGATGGAAGGTTATGTAGGTCTTGTTGCTGCTGCGATGATGATAGGTGTCGGTATTTGGCTACATAGTAAATCAAGTGTCGCAAGCTGGAACCGTTACATTTCAAAACAAATGGGCAACGCCATTTCAAGTGGATCGGTATTTGCGATGGCATCTGTTAGCTTCTTATCGGTGTTCCGAGAAGGGGCAGAAACACTTGTTTTCTATGCTGGGATTGCCCCAAAAATGGCGACATCTCAATTTATACTTGGTATTATCCTAGCACTTATCATTCTAGCGGTAATAGCCATTGTATTATTTAAAGCGAGTGGCAAAATTGCCATTCATAAGCTTTTTGCCGTGGCAACGGTGTTAATTTATGTGTTGGCATTTAAAATTATCGGTGTCAGCTTGCATACATTGCAACTTAGAGATAGCGTGCCAACGACAATCGTTGATGGACTACCGGTTATTAGTTTTATTGGTTTCTATCCAACTGTTGAAACAATTATTGGACAAGCTAT
This sequence comes from Lysinibacillus sp. NPDC097162, assembly GCF_044762185.1. Lineage (NCBI taxonomy): Bacteria > Bacillati > Bacillota > Bacilli > Caryophanales > Bacillaceae > Lysinibacillus > Lysinibacillus sp. NPDC097162. The sequence continues at coordinate 1,121,132 of NZ_JBIWDT010000001.1, forward strand.
TTTACTTGTGCTCGTTATAGCGACTATTCTTTATAAAAAGAAACAAGCGAAGTAATAAAAGGGACAGATTGAAGAGAAAGATTCTTCTAATCTGTCCCTTATTTTTGTAGTATATTATGCCAATGTGTCGGCATGGTTAAATAAAAGGGGAGTTTCGTTTCGCGATTACCAACTGCTGAATTAATTTGCATTTGCGTTAAAAACATCGCAGTAGAAAGATTTGCCCCGCATATATTGGCATCACGTAAATCAGCACCAATAAAATCAACCCCTCTTAAATCCGCATTTTGCAGGTTTGTCGCAATTAATAATGCGCCTCGCAGATCAGTTGCTCTTAAATCTTTGCTTTTTAAATTTTTCCCCATCCAATCGGCACCTCGATAATTCGTTTTTCGACCACTGTGTTTACCGAATGTGTTTACTACAAGCTCATTGCGAATTAGTTCACTTGTCTTTAACAATAAGTCATTAACAGGTAGTCGAATATGAGGGATATCAATAGCTAACAGTGCTTCTACGTCTAGTTTAGTGAGGTGTTGCAAGTTCTCTAACTGTGCATGTAATTTATCGTATAAGCGCTGTGGCAGCGCATAAGACATTGCCTCTGCTACATAGGCAATCATTTCATATAACTGTTCCATAATCGGGAATATCCGAAACATTTTATTAGCAATTTCAGTATTATTGCGCCAATCTTGTCCATAAAACGTCGATTGTGAAACCCATTGCCCTGCACCTAAACAATCGTATACGGTGCATCCTTTAAAGCCTTTGTTTCTAAGCTCACTATGAATTTGACAGCTGAAGTTAGATTGCAAATTCATACATGGTGTGCCAGCTGGTTTATGAATAGCGAAATCGCTTGATGCAACTATATTTAGTGCGGTACAGCATAAGCCAAAACAGTTACGACAATCGGCTTGCATGCTCTTACGTAAATCATTTCCAATAGAATTTCCGATTTTTAATACTTCTGACATTGTCTTTTCCTCACTTATATTCTAAATTTATTTATAATTTTACCATTAAATAACTTTTAATAGGTATTCTTTAGGTGATTAATAAACGCATACAAAAGTAGAGCAGGCTGACAGCAAGTAAATTTCTTGAAAAATGTCTATTTTTGAAACATTGTGTCGAATATGATACTCTTTTTCATAAGGTATCGACTTTAGTGATACCATTAATATTTAATAGAATGCAAATTTTTAACAAAGTAGTGGTGAAGGAATATGGGGGTAACAGTAAACGATTTGCTGCAATTACCATCATTTAGAGGAGCAGATGTATTAACAGGTCGAAATAATCTTAATCGAACTGTTTCCTCTCTATCTGTTTTAGAAGTTTCAGATGGAGATTTTTGTTCGAAGATTGTCCAAACAGTGCAAGAAGAGTGGTATGCAGAAGAACTAGTGATCAGCTCTTTTTTTTCCATTCGAGATAGTGTGGAAAAACAATGTAGTACCATTCAATATTTACATGACCTAGGAGAATTGGGTTTAATATTATATTATGTCGGTATCGTTTTGCCAGAAATCCCAAAGGAAGTACTGCAATTAGCAGATGCTCAAGATTTTATTATAATTTGTATGCCTAAAAATGATTATTCACTAAGGTATAATGAAGTCATTTATGAAGTGATGGAGACAATCATTAGTAACCAAGCGGTCAATGATCATTTCGTGAAGGAAACATTGGAGAAGGTTTCGTTGCTACCAGAGCATTTACGCAGTGTAGAAATTACGCTGAAAATGTTATCGGATCGTCTGAAAGCGAATATTGTGCTGACGAATACAAATTTTGATATTGTCAACCAAGTGATGTGGCCTAGAAATTCTTCCTTAGATGTGTCCAAAGTCATCGAAGAATTTTCCAAAAGTTTAGTCAATCAGGACAAGGGGGAGCTTGAGCTTTTAAATAATGATATTACTTGCGTTATTGAATATAAAAGCGTCCACCAAAAAAATGGCGAACTGCTGTATTTATTCCTTATTAAAGAGAATACGAAATTGCCTGCAAAGACGATTGAAAAAATTAGTGAAGTGGTACAAGTGGCAATTAACCTATGGGGAGATAAACATGATGATGTAAGTGAGTATGCGTTGGTTAAAGCGATTATTAATGATGAAAGTGATAAAATGCGCAGATTGGCAAATGTACTTCATATTGATGTCTCTGCTGTGCAGATGATGTGGTTAGTTACGATCGATGATTTAACAAAAGAAAAAAGTATTCGAGATGAATTGGATGAGCAACTTTCGAAATATTACAAAACAAGAGTGATTCAATGTATTGATCATTGCATCATAGTTCTCTTAGGAAATTGTTTATATAAATATAACGAATTTGAAATTGCTAGTGAGTTTATTCAGACGACAAGTTACGACGCACAAATTGCTAAAATTGTGTATTCACCGAAAATGAAAAATACGAAAGCAGTAAGACAAATGTATCAGTTAGTGAATCAAGTCGGCGAAAAGGTCCATGCCATATTTCCATTGCGCAAATTGTATACCGCAGCTGAAATAAGATCCATAAAGCGGGCGATTGATTTAAGTAAACAAGGGGAAGAGATGATTGAAGAATACTTGTCAGCAATTGAACCTATTTTGAATGATGAGGAGTCGTTAAAAACTTTAATGACGTTTCTCCTAGATGCAAATGGTAATTTTGATGACTGTAGTAAGATTTTATTCATTCATAAAAATACTGTAAAGTATCGCATAAAAAAAATAAGTGAATTGATTGGCAGCGATGTCACTATCTACTCTGAATTTTACGATGTCTATATGGCATGTATGCTCTATCGTTTAATTAATAATTAAAATAATCTGGAATTTTGTTCGAATTGACAAAATTTCAGATTATTTTTTTTATTTATGAAAAAGACGTACCATTCCCTTCTCTCTTATAATTAGATTCATTCAAGAAACAAGGAAGTATAAGGAGGGAGTATTATGAGAAACGAAGGCAATGAACAGTCCTGGTATAGTTTAGGTATTATTTGGGCTGGTGCGATGATTTGTATCCCAAGTTTACTAGTAGGGAACACGCTTATTTCGAGTATGAGTTTACCGATGGCACTGGCCGTAGCACTAGTTGGCTATACGATTGTTGTTATTATCATGGTTTTGCAAGGGATGCAAAGCAGTGACTTAGGAAAGCCAACCGTCCATATCGCAGGACATGTATTTGGTAAAACAGGATCTCGCACGATTTTGTCTATTATATTAGCCATCGCTTGCTTGGGCTGGTTTGGTATCCAGGCCAATGTTTGTGGGGTAGCGTTAGCGAATTTGTTAGCGCATTTTAATGTGAATGTACCAACGCCATTCGCTTCTTTCCTTAGTGGGTTGGTAATGGTGATTTCAGCGATTTATGGAATGAAAGTACTACGTGTATTAAGTTATATTGCAGTACCGTTATTAGTTGTAATTTGTGTATTTGGTTTAGTACAAACATTGACGGGAGATCATCTACAAATCATTTTGGACTATAAACCGAAACAAACGATGAGCTTTATGGATGGATTAGCTGTAACGATTGGTTCGTTTGCTTTAGGAGCAGTAATAGCTGGTGACTATTCGCAATTTTCCAAAAAACGTGCGGATGTTTTTAAAGCAGCTACATTCGGCATTATCCCTGCTGGCATTTTAATGATTGGCGTAGGGGCTGTGTTAACAATCGCTTATCAAACAAGTGATATTACTGCTGTCTTTTTAAATATTGCAACACCATTTATTGGCGGTGTGGCGTTAATTTTAGCGACATGGAAAACAAATTTGGTCAATGCCATTTCAGGAGGAATTGCTCTTATAAATGTTTTTAACGTTTCTAAGGAAAAAGAAAAAGTGGCAATTGGTATTGCCGGAACAGTTGGGACATTATTGGCTGTAGTAGGGATACTCAATTACTTTACACCGATTATGTCAATATTATCAGCGATGATTCCTCCAGTTGCGGGCGTTATGATTGCTTCATACTGGTTTATGAATAAAGGTGATAAAAATAGTTGGCATGAGGTAGAAGGGGTCAATCGTTTAGGTGTATTTTCATGGTTAGCTGGCGCAATTATTGCTAGTGCGCCTGTAATTTTATCCTTATTCCCTGAATTACCACAAATACCAAATCAGCCTTTAATCGGGATTGTCATTTCATTTGTTATTTATTACGTAGGGCATCGGTTAACTGGACAAAAATCGATAATATTGGAGGAAAATAGATGAGATATTTAGATAAAGAAGCAATTGAAAATATTGCGATTGGCGCAGCATTTTTAGGCACTGGCGGAGGCGGAGATCCTTATATTGGAAAGCTTATGGCGCTTTCTGCTATTGAAAAAAACGGGCCTGTCAAATTGTATTCAGTAGATGAAATAGCAGATGAGGACTTTTTTATTCCCGCTGCAATGATGGGAGCACCTTCTGTTTTAGTCGAGAAGTTCCCACGTGGTGATGAATTCGTGAAAGTTTTCCAAAAGCTTGCTCAGTACTTAGGAAAAGAGAAAATTGCTGGTACGTATCCAATGGAAGCCGGTGGGGTGAACTCGATGATTCCGATTGTCGTAGCTGCACAACTTGGTTTACCACTTATTGATTGTGATGGTATGGGTCGTGCCTTCCCAGAATTGCAGATGGTGACATTCCATTTAGATGGCATTTCAGCAACACCGATGGCGATTACTGACGAAAAAGGGAATATTGGTATTTTTGAAACAATTGATAATAAATGGACAGAGCGTTTAGCTCGTACAGCGACAGTAGAAATGGGCGCAAGTGCTTTAGTGAGCTTGTATCCTACAACTGGTGCACAAATGAAGAAAAGTGGTGTGCATCACATTATCACACTTTCTGAAAAAATTGGGGAAATCATTGCATCCAAAAATAAGGAAGTAAATGACAAGCTACAAGAATTGCTAAACCTCGTTTCAGGCTTTGAATTATTCCAAGGTAAAATCGTTGATGTCATTCGAGAAACGAAGGGCGGCTTTAACCTAGGGAAGATGAATCTTGAAGGCATTGATGCTAATAAAGATGAACAGATGAAAGTCCATTTCCAAAATGAAAATCTGCTAGCAGAAAAAAATGAGCAAGTCGTTGCGATGACTCCAGATTTAATTTGTTTAGTAGATTATGAAACATTATTACCTGTAACAACAGAAAGTTTAAAATACGGTAAACGTGTACGTGTCATTGGTCTGCCTGCTAATGAAAAATGGCGCACAGCAAAAGGGATTGAAACAGCAGGTCCAAAATACTTTGGCTATGATTATGATTATGAGCCAATCGAGGAAATTGTGAAAAAGGGGGTAACTGAGCATGTATAAAATCGGAATTGATGTAGGTGGAACAAATACAGATGCCATCCTTTTAGATAACAATAATAAGCTTATCCATAGTGTAAAATCGCCAACAAGCTTAGATATTAAAACCGGGATTGAAACGTCTTTACGAAATTTACTGCAAGATTTAGCAATCGATAAAACACAAATTAGTCATGCGATGTTAGGTACAACACAATGTACGAACGCTATTGTAGAGCGTAAAAAACTCGCTAAAGTAGGTGTGATTCGCCTCGGCTATCCTGCAACTGCATCCGTATTGCCATACACTGCTTGGCCGAAAGATATGGTTGAAAACCTATCTGGCAATTATGCTTTAGTGCATGGTGGTTACGAATATGATGGGCAAGTATTAGGACAGCTTGACGAAGATGAAATTCGATCGCTATTAGAGGACTGGCGACACCAAGTAGAGTCAATAGCCATCGTTGGGGTCTTCTCATCTATCAAAAATGATCAAGAATTGAAAGTCCGTGATATTATCCAACAAGTATATGGTGAAGAGTATCCAATTTCTTGTTCTTCATTGATTGGGTCAGTTGGGTTAATTGAACGTGAAAATGCAACAATTTTAAATGCGGCGCTTTGCAAAGTAATTGAAACAACGACACAAGGCTTCGTACATGCATTGCAAACAGAGGGGATTTTTAATGCGGAAGTGTATTTATGTCAAAATGATGGAACGTTGATGTCAATCGATTATGCAAAACAGTTCCCAATTTTAACAATTGCTTGTGGACCGACGAACAGTATACGTGGTGCATCTTATTTGTCACAAATTAAAAATACGATGGTGTTGGATGTTGGCGGAACAACTTCTGATATTGGTGTCCTACAAGATGGATTTCCAAGAGAATCGTCTGTTGCTGTAGAAGTAGGGGACATTCGTACAAACTTTAGAATGCCAGATATTATTTCTGTTGGACTAGGCGGAGGTAGTATCGTCCGTGTCAATGATGGCAAGATTACGGTTGGCCCTGATAGTGTAGGCTATAAAATTAGCCAAGAGGCACTGGTCTTTGGGGGCGACACACTGACAACAACAGATATTGCGGTTCGTTTAGGTCTTGCAGATGTAGGAGATCGTAGTTTAGTAGCTCATCTTGATGAAGCATTTGCCAAAGACGTACAAAAAGAAATGGCGTCGTTACTTGAGCAGGCCATTGATAAAATGAAAACTTCTTCAGAAGATGTGCAACTCGTTTTAGTCGGTGGGGGCAGTATTATTGTGCCTGAATCGTTACGAGGGGTAGCTAAAATTATTAAAAATGAACATGGTAGTGTTGCCAATGCAATTGGTGCATCAATTGCTCAAATTAGTGGGCAGTATGAACAGATTTATATTTATGCTAAAGAACCACGTGAAGAATCTTTGCAAGATGCACAAAATAAAGCAGTGAAGCAAGCGGTATTAGCCGGAGCTCTTGCTGAAACAATTGAATTAGTCGAAGTGGAAGAAACGCCACTTGCTTATCATCCAGAAAACGCAACAAGACTAAAAGTAAAAGTTGTCGGTAAAATGGCGTAAAGAAAAAGAAGAGCCTTTAAATAGGCTCTTCTTTTTTATTTTAAAATTGTTTGAGTGCCTGGCACTGTATTTAACAAAATACCCAAAATCAAATTCCTTCGATTATAACACCTGTGTATTTACTAATATTTGCATGGACAAGACACAACACTTATAAAAGTGATTACCATAGAGCAGGCACATCGCCTATTATTTCGATTAAAAAATCTTAACTATTATAATTGGTGAAAAAATAAGAAACTTAGCTTTGATTGCGGTAAACTAAAAGAGAATATAGAGTGAAAGAGTGATGGTATGCTACAGGTAAATGTGGAGGATTCAAGTTTAATATTAGAGGGTGGAACGTTTCGTACATTGTTTACATCCGGTGTATTGGATGCTTTTTTAGAGCATGACATTATGATGCCCTATGTAGTAGCCATTTCAGCAGGTGCAATCAATGCTTGCTCCTATGTGTCACAGCAAAAGGAAAGATCGTTACGTGTATTAATGGATTACCGTCATGATAAGCGGTATATGGGCATAAAAAATTTCCTTAAGGAAAAGAGCTTATTTGGCTTAGATTTTGCTTATAATATTATTCCAAATGAGCTAGATATTTTTGACTGGGATACGTACAAGCAATATGACGGGAAATTACTTTTTGGCGTAACGAATGCAGCAACAGGGCAAGTTGAGTATATGGATGCACGAGAAATGGATCGACAATGTATGATGTTGCGGGCAACTTGTGCTATACCTATTCTTTTTCCGGAAATTAAACTAAATAATACGGCCTATTACGATGGTGGTTTAGCGGAGCCAATTCCGATAATGCATGGTGTCGAAAATGGTTTTAAAAAGCATGTACTTGTGTTAACAAGACCTAAAGGTTACCGTAAACAAATGGATCGCCAAAGCAAGTGGGCTATGAAACTACTAGCAAAACGTTATCCTAATTTGGTGAAAAGCATGCAAAAACGTGCAGACCATTATAATGCTTCTCTTGATTATTGTGAAAAGTTGGAGGCACAAGGAAAAGCGTTTATATTCCGCCCAACACAAGCACTTAACAGCTTTGAGAAAGATACGGTGCAAATGCGCAAAAATTACGACATGGGGTATGAGCAAGCTATGCAACAAATCGATGCTTTGAAGTACTTTTTACAATAATTGTAGAAAATCGATTTCAGATTAGAGAGTGCCTTACATGTTAAGGTGCTCCTTTGTCCTTTTTAGCCGTAACAATACTGACTTATATAGTTTGAAAGGTTTCAAGTTACACAATAATTTCGTTATAATGAATGAAAAACTAAAAGAGGCATTGTCTATGGAAACAGAATGGTTACGGACGTTTATCGTGGCAGCGGAAACCGAAAATTTTCGTGAGACGGCAGAAAGATGTTTTATTACACAATCGACAGTATCGAAACATATTCAGCATTTAGAAAAGGAATTGCAAACACCGCTGTTTGAACGGCAAGCAAAACATGTAAAATTAAATTACATCGGGGCACACTTTTTACAGCAAGCCAAAGAGATAGTGGCAACCGTTGATGAAGCATTACATAGTACACAATCTTTGAAAAGTGGTTTTACTTCAAAATTAACGATTGGCGTAGCACCACAAATTGCGAATTCTACATTACCAGCTGTAATTGGTTATTTTCAACAGCAAAAACCTGCAATTCAGCTCTCAATTGAATTGTTAAAGTCCAATGAAATCGGAGAAGCGGTATATGCAGGAGCTGTCGATATAGGTATCTCGAAACTGACGTCCACACGAGCTATCCATATGGAAATGCTTGCCGAAGAGCCACTCCAATTGATCGTACCGATAGGCAAAAAATTTACCGATCCTATGACACTTTTACAGCAAGAAACGATTTTAATCCACGAATATGCGCCATATTGGCAAGAGGTCCAGCAAGTACTACAACAATTGCCGAGCTATAAAAGTATGCAAATTAATCAAACAGAAGTCATCAAAAATTTTGTCAAGCAAGGTTTAGGGATTGCTTTTTTACCAAAAAGTGTAATTGAAGCTCCCTATCAAGAACAATTGCTTCATAGTTATTCAGTAAAAGAGTTTTCACATATTGTTTCAAATACTTATTTTTTATGTAAATATGTAACTGCAGATATTGAAGCATTTTTGGCTGTTTGTTATGCCATTTATAAAAACAATTAGTTTAGCGGACCATTACTAGGATTGAAGGTGATACAAGCATGTATAGTTTGATGTCAGAAATTAGTCGCTTCGTTAGCGGTCCAATTACTTTATTTTTAAACTCCTATGAACATTCCCCACTAATTATAGCGTTACTTTTAGGGTTAGTTGGCGCCCTAGCACCTTGTCAATTAACTGGCAATATGAGTGCGATTACTTTCTATGGTAATCGTACGATTCAAATGAAAAATAATTTCGGGGAAGTAATATTTTTTATCATCGGTAAGGTCGTTGTGTTTAGTATAATCGGATTATTTGCATGGCTATTTGGTCAATCATTTGAAACGTCAATGACTAGCTATTTTCCGATTTTTAGAAAGGTAATCGGACCAATTATGTTGTTGACTGGTTTTGTCCTAATTGGCATCTTAAAATTCAAATGGCTGCATCAACTGTCAACACGTATCCCGCTTGTATTAAAAGAAGGAAAGTTTGGTTCATTTATAATGGGTGCATGTTTTGCCATTGCTTTTTGTCCTACGATGTTTGTGCTATTTTTCGTTTGGCTTATGCCGACAGTCGTTACAACTTCATATGGCTTTATTTTGCCAGCGATTTTTGGCATTGCGACCTCAGTACCATTAATCTTAATGCTGACACTTATCCATTTGTTTGATACAAAACGCCTTATTATGAAAACAAGTATGAAAATGGGAAGAGTAATACAAATCGTAGCAGGTATAATTTTAATTATCATTGGTGTAACGGATACGATTATATATTGGGGCTTCAATATATGAGGAAGGTAAGTTGAATGTAGGGACAAGCATAAGCAACATAGCAGTAATTTAAATAAGTATAAGAAGAAAGTAGGTAACTATGATTTACGCTATTATATTATTTATCGTAGCAGGTATTGGCGAAATTGGAGGGGGTTATTTAATTTGGCTTTGGCTAAGGGAAGGTAAACCTTTTTATTGGGGTATTTTTGGGGGAGTTGCATTAGCTTTATATGGCGTTGTTGCAACCTTTCAATCATTCCCAACTTTCGGTAGAGTCTATGCAGCATATGGAGGTGTCTTTATTGTGCTTTCCGTATTGTGGGGCTGGGGAATAGATAAGCAAAAGCCAGATATGCTAGATTTAGTTGGAGCTGGCATTTGTATAGTAGGGGTCATGGTCATGTTATGGCCTCGTTCGTAATAAGAAGCGGAGACAATGAGAGAAAGTGTTAGATTGACTACAATCAATCTAACACTTTTTGCTATGACATTGATGTTCGCTACGGCGGGGGCACACCGTAAGCCGCAACCCCCGCTAAAGCGCGGTTTATTGCGTCTTACTATGCGTGCGTTTCCGCAGGAGTCACCGCCTTCGCTACCATCAACTAGTGCTCTCTTCTAATTTTTTATTGATTACAAAATCTTTTCGTTATTTTTAGCCCTTCGTCGCAACAAAACGTAATCGCCAATAATCGGCAATCCATTGCTTGTCCTCATAATAGTTTGGCTTTAACAATTCGTCACATTTAGCGTAAACTAGCTCCTTTTCATCGACACTTAAATGCTGAAGAACGTTATTGCTAAACATGACTAACCAATTGCGTAAGCCATCGTCGCCTTGAAGTGGGGTTGGACGTTCATATAAAGTAATCATTTGAACTGAAAAGCCCGCATTTTCTAGCATAGTTTGATATTCGTCAGCCGTAGGAAAATACCATGGAAAATATTGCTCTTCAAAAGGAAGCTGAAGTTCCTCCATACTTTTTCTAAGTGCCCCTACAATTGAAGCAATATTCCCTTTACCGCCCATTTCTGCAACAAAACGTCCGTGTGGTTTCAGTGCACGGTAAATGTTTTCGATGACTTTGTCCTGTTGTTTCATCCAATGCAGAGCAGCATTTGAAAATACTGCGTCAAACTGATGAGTGTAGTCCATCAAAGCAGCATCTTTTGTTTTGAACGAAAGTGCCGGGAATTTGTGTTGTGCACTTTGAATCATTTCATTGGAGGCATCAATACCTAAAACGACCACATCAAATTGAGCAATTTCATTTGCTAAATCGCCAGTTCCACAGCCAACATCTAAAATATGTTCATGTTTTTGGGGTGCAAGTAAGTTCACTAAGCTTTCCCCGTATTTTGAAACAAAATCATGTTTTTGATCGTATAGATTTGCATTCCATTTTATTGTCATTGTTATTCCAACTCCTTTGCTTTAGCATAACAAAGCTATTTATTGTTCGGAAATGCAAAAAAATCACTGTTTTGATTCCAATTTGGAATGATAGAAATAGAAAAAATCTGCAAGTAATCTACGATGTAATTACGTAGACTGCTAGCAGATTTTTTATGTTAATCTAGTTTTTCAAGCTTTGTTAACGTTTTGCCACTCCAGCCAAATAGTACTGTTAAAATTGGACCGAGTAAACAGAAGAAGGCGAACGGAAGGTAAGTTGTCGTTGATACATCTAGTACACTAGCGATAAAAATTCCGCACACGCTCCAAGGCACAAGCGGATTGACAACAGTACCAGCATCCTCCATTACACGTGATAAATTTTTTGGTGCAAGTCCGACCTTTGCGAACTGAGCTTTAAAAGCTTCTCCTGTAAGCAAAATAGATAGATATTGCTCACCGATTAATGTGTTGACACCAATCCCAGTAAGGGCAGCACCAGTAATAACGGAACCTGCACTTGTAAATAAGCTTTCAACTTTTGCTAAAATACTTTGAATAATACCGAGCGTAAATAGAAGTCCACCCATTGTTAATGCTAGTAAAACGAGCGCAATCGTAAATAGCATACTATTCATACCACCACGCGTCAGCAGGGCATCTACATCCTCATTTCCAGTATTGGATACGTAGCCATTAAAAAGCATTTCGAATACATGGGAAAGTGCAAGTGGTTCTTGAATGTAAGCAAGTCCAACACCAACGATAGAAACAACTGCAAGTGTAATAAGTGCAGGAGCTTTATATAATGTCATGATGACAAGCACAACGATTGGTAGCAATGTATACCAATGAATAAGACCTGTTTCTAGTAATCCTACTTTAAATAGTTCGACTGTTTCAAAAGAAGTATTGGCGCTAGATGGAGATAACAAGGCATACAGTATAAACGAGATAATAAAGGCGGGAATTGTCGTCCAACCCATATTTTTAATATGCTCAAATAGATCAACACCTACCGTACCAGATGCTAGATTAGTCGTATCGGAGAGTGGTGACATTTTATCGCCAAAAAAGGCGCCCGAAACGATTGCACCAGCAGTTATTGCTAATGAAATATCCATTGCACCAGCGATTCCCATAAAGGCAACACCAACTGTTGCGACTGTTGTTAATGAACTACCAACAGATACGCCGACGATGCTACAAATTAGAAATACAATTGCAAAGAAAAAGCTAGGCGAAACAGTTAAAAAGCCGTAGTAAATGAGCGTTGGGATGGTGCCACCCATGATCCAACTGGAAATTAAAATACCGATAAAGAAGAAAATAAAGACAGCGCCTAAACCTGCACTAGCACCAGCGATCATCCCAGATTCAAGCTCACGAAACGGTACTTTTTTAAGCAGTCCATAGGCAATTAAAATCGAAATGACTAGGACAATAGGAATATGGGGCGTTGCCTTTAAATAGCCAATACTAATTGCCATCGTGGCAATAATTAAAAGTGTAATGAAGCAAGCCTCAATAAATCGAGGGTTACTTTTTGCTTCAATTCGAAACATATAAATCCTCCTAAAAATTACTTTTGCGCTTCAATGCGGTGAAGCCCAAAAGTATTATAGCACGGTAACGATTATTGTCAATTGATTGAAAATTCTATCAATTAAAAAGGCAGCGATTAATATCGCTACCTTCTATTTAATGTGAGCCAAAGTAATCCCACGCATTTTTCACAATTAAGATACAAGTCATTATAATAAAAATAATACGCATTATTTTCGTACCGCGTGTTAACGCAAATTTGGAACCTAAAATGGCACCGAAAATCATTACGAAGCCCATCGGTAGACCATATAAAAAATTAACCTGTCCTAAAACTAAAAACATGCCAAGGGCTGCTAAATTCGATGTGAAATTAAATGCTTTTGCATTGCCTGCAGCTTGTAAGAAGTCATTACCCATCATTAATAATATGAATATGAAAAAAGAGCCAGTTCCTGGACCAAAAAATCCGTCATAAAAGCCGATTGTCGCAAAAGCACAAAGAAACCCAAGTTTCTTTCCAATACTTAAAATACGTTGTGTAGGTTGTTGTCCCCAATCTTTTTTTAAAATTGTATAAGTAGCTACAAGTACGAGCATAACAAGCATAAGTGGCTTTAAAATTGAGGGAGACACGAGGTGCACAGTGTAAGCACCAATTAGTGAGCCAATAAAAATAAAGGGTAAGGTTTTTCCAATCTTTTTAAAGTCTACTTTACCTGCTCTCAAAAATGTGAGCATGCTTGTTCCATTACTAATGGTATTCGCAAGTTTGTTTGTCGCAATTGCTGTGCTTGGAGGTAAACCAACTGCCATTAACGCTGGTAAAGAAATTAATCCGCCACCACCAACAATAGCATTCAAAAAGGATGCGATAAAACCAAAAACTAATAATGTTCCGAGTGAAAGTAAATCAATATCCATATAAAGTGATACACATCCTTTTATAATTCATCGCTTTCTTATAAGCGTACTGTGAATGGCTAAAAATAACAATAATGTTTGTTGTTTTAATGAAAAAATTCTTTACAATTCCTTTACATTAAAAAATAGAAAGAAAAAATTTTTTTCAAGTATTTTTATAAAAACTAAAGAAAAATTGTTACATTTCACAGCAAAAACCGTGTTTTTATTAGAAGATTTCCAACGTTTGTAACTTGTTAAAGACCATTAAAATGAAATGTGGCGATTTTTATATTACATTATTGTAAATTCAATTTATTTATCTTTAAAGTTATGTAGAATTATGTAAAGGTTTTGTTATGATAGTTGCAGAAATCGACAATATTTAATCAACAGGAGGAACATAATGTTCAACTCAAGCAAGCAAGATCCATTTTTCCAAGCATTATTAAAAATCTCTCAAAATGTGAAAGAAGGCATTTACTACGCACATAATGCGCGTATTCAAGATAATATTGATGCATTGAAAGAAATTGCCGATACAATGAAACAATATGAAACAAGCGGTGACAAATTAATTCACGAGCTAATTGTAATGCTTAATAAATCATTTATGACACCGATTGAACGCGAAGATATTTTAGCACTAGCAAATAAATTAGATGACGTAATTGATGGGATGGAAGGCTGTATTGCTCATTTTAATATGTATAACTTAACAGAAGTGACAGAGCCGATGCGCCAATTCCTTACTTACATTGCAAAAAGTACAGATGAAATGGTACAAGCAATGGAACTGTTAAATAGTAAAAAGCTTGTTGAAATGCGTAAACATGCAATTCAAATTAAAGATTATGAGCGTGAATGTGATGAAATTTTCCGTTCTTCTATGAAGCAATTATTTATTCAAGAAAAAGATCCAATGCGCATCATCGTATTCAAAGATATTTATGAACAATTTGAAGATATTGCAGATTGCTGCCAAACAGTAGCTAATACAATTGAAACAATAATCATGCGAAATGCGTAAGATGGAGTGTACTAAATAATGGATACAATATTACTGATAACAATATTAGTCGTTATGTTCGCACTTGTATTCGACTTTATTAACGGCTTCCATGATACAGCCAATGCGATTGCAACATCTGTATCAACACGTGCATTAAAGCCTCGCACGGCCGTTTACATGGCTGCGGTAATGAACTTTGTCGGAGCAATTACATTCGTTGGCGTTGCGAAGGCGCTAACGAAAGATATTGTTGACCCTTTCACCTTAAATACTTATGACGGTGATATTACAGGCTCAGTTGTTATTTTAGCGGCATTACTTTCAGCGATTACATGGAATTTATTAACTTGGTATTTCGGAATACCATCTAGTTCCTCTCATACATTAATAGGTTCGGTAGCCGGAGCAGCAATTGCAGCAGCAGGCTTTGATATCCTAAATTACGAGGGTTTCATTAAAATCCTTCAAGCGCTTATTTTCTCACCATTACTTGCGTTTGCTGCTGGTTTTTTAATGATGTCACTATTTAAAGTAATCTTTAAAGATATGAATTTATATCGTACGAATAAAGGATTTCGTACAGTTCAAATCGGTACAGCGGCATTACAGTCATTTACGCATGGTACGAACGACGCGCAAAAGGCGATGGGGATCATTACACTTGCGTTAATCGCAGGTGGTTTGCACCAAGGGGATGATATTCCGTTCTGGGTACGTTTTGCAGCTGCGTGTGCGATGGGTCTTGGGACATCGGTAGGTGGTTACAAAATTATTAAAACGGTGGGTGGTAAGATTATGAAAATCCGCCCAGTGAATGGTGTAGCAGCGGACTTAGCATCTGCTTCGATTATTTTCGGTGCGACGTTAATCCATTTACCTGTATCGACAACGCACGTTATTTCATCTTCCATTATGGGTGTAGGTACTGCACATCGTGTGAAAGGGGTTAAATGGGGTATGGCACGTAAAATTGTGACGACTTGGGTCATCACAATGCCTATCTCAGCAGTTATGGCTGCTACAATTTACTTTATCTTAAGCTTATTTTTTTAAAATAGATTGAAGGAATGCACGATTTACGTGCCTTCCACATTGTTGACAAAAGGCTCAAGAAGTTGAACTCGATGCCTTTTGTCATTTTTTTTGAATTATAATGGAGCTACTCTACTACTTGTTCGGATTGGAGCAGAGAGCGGCGAATCCTGCTTAGAACAGCACAAATTGTAAAACGCAACAAACTACGGGTTAACGAGGGTTACGGCTTATGTGTGCACCCACGGAAAGTTCTTCCCGTAGCGGAAATCAACGGCAGTAGTTTAATTTTTTGAGTTTGTCTACTCAGGAATGCACAACTTATGTGCATTCTTTTTTTGTTTTCTTTTTGATTTGTCCTTGTGAATACAAGAAAGTCCATCTATCGTAATTATAAAGAAAGTATAAAGTTCAGAGTAAATGCAAGAATCCATAGTAAGGTAAGTACAGGAGGAAAACAGATGAGTGAAAAGCTATTACTAATTGAGGATGATCCCGCAATAGGACGTATAGTCAAAGATACGCTAGTACAAGAAGGATATGTAGTCACTTGGGCTACAACAGGGTTAGAAGGGCTAGCAGATTTTCAAGCACAACCATTTGATTTAGTATTAGTCGATTGGATGCTACCTGAAATGGATGGACTTACCGTTTGCCAAAATATTCGTTGGGAAAGTGATGTACCAATATTAATGATGAGCGCTCGTAAAGACGAAGCTGATAAGGTTGAAGGTTTACAAGGTGCTGATGATTACTTAGCGAAGCCTTTTAGCTTGGCAGAATTAAAGGCGCGTGTTGCCTCACATCTACGTCGATGGCAACGCTATAAGAAAATAGAAATTACGGAACATGTAGCTACATTTGCTTTTGGTTTAACAATCGACTGGCAAAAAGAAATAACGACACTTCAAAATAAAGAACTAACCTTAACACAAAAGGAGTTTGCACTGTTAAAACTACTGGCGAAAAACCATGGTCAAACATTTTCAAAGGAAGAGCTATATCAGCATATTTGGCAGCAAGCAAGCGTTGATGAAACACATACAGTAACAGTACATATTAAAGCACTACGAGAAAAACTACAGGATTCTGTTAAAACCCCACATTATATTCAAACAGTTTGGGGCAAGGGCTACCGCTTTATTGGAGAACCGTTATGAAAATTAAATCTTGGCTGCTCATCATGTTTTTCATCGTCATGATTGTACCGATTGGCGGGGCATATGGTTTATACATGTGGATTAATGCCTATTACCATGATAAAAGCTTTGCAGAGTATATGGAAAAATGGACTGAACTAAATCGTGTAAAATCAGTTCTTAACGATCCATCGTTATATACAAAAAATGCTGATTTGCAACAGGTGAAAGTACTGACGAGTGATCAACTTGCTATTACGCTGTACGCTAAATCTGGTTTTGTTTATTATTCTTCTAATCCTTTGAACTCTGGGTTTGTTTCAAGAGAAGTCATAATGAAAAACTTATTTGAATTACAGCAAAAATATAATGCATTTACATACAAAGAACCCATTTATCAAAAAGGTGAATTAGTTGGAATTTATGAAATCCAATTAGTGAGGAAGGACTGGGTTCAAGGTGTAGAGAATCGTTCATGGTTTGTTATTGCAAGCATCATTACACTATTTCTCGCAATTTATATGACCGTGATTCTGTTGCTTAACCGTAAATTGAATCGGCCATTACAAAAGTTAATGCAACAAATGCATGCCTTTGGTAAAGGAAAACATGTAGAATCGGCTATTGCAACAAGAAAAGATGAAATTGGGGAACTTGCAAACACTTTCCTAAGTATGCAAAGTGAAATTGAAACAGCTCGTGCTCATTTAAAAGAAGAACAGCAACAAAAGGAGCTGATGATTGCCAGTATCTCACATGATTTAAAAACACCATTAACATCAATTCAAGCATATGCAGAAAGCTTACAAAATCCTTTACTTTCTTCTCAGATGAAGGAGGAATATCGTGCTGTTATTTTAACTAAGGCAGTGGATATGAAGGAAATGCTAGAAGATTTACTTATGTATACATTGCTTCAATCTACAAGTTATGATGTATCACTTGTTCAAGTGGAGGGGCAGGAATTTTTTGATATGGCGCTTTCTGAATATGAACCACTTTGTCAAAGCAAAGGATTTTCGCTGCGTACATTATGTGAAGTAGAGGGAGCATATGCTGTTCATCCTTCACAAATGCAACGGGTAATTGATAACTTAATGAGCAATGCGACACACTTTGGAACATCGGGCACTACTATTGGTTTAGCGGCTATCAGTAATCGTAAACTCGACTGGGGCTTTGATTTTGTCAATGCAGCGCTTACCCAAAAGAAGGGAATGTATTTAGTTGTGCAAAACAGTGGGGCTGGCGTATGTGAACAAGAAATTAATCAATTATTTGAACCACTGTATCAATCAGATAACGCTAGAACAAAGACAGGACAACGAGGAACTGGACTTGGTCTTAGCATAGCAAAACAAATTATTGAAAAACACGGTGGAACTGTAAATATGGTATCACAACAAGGTGTTGGTACAGCAGTACTCTGCTGGCTACCACTATACAAAGGAGCAGATGAACAATGAACTGGAAACAATCATTTCGTGTAGGAGGATTGGTCGCACTAATGACCATTAGTTTAGTTGGCTGCAATTCAGAGGCATCCTATTCGCCACAAGAGATAATAGATCAAGCATTACAGGAAACAAAAGAGCTAGAAAGCTATTATGGTGAATATACTATGGATATAGATGAAACTGGGGGCGCGACAGTAAAAGAATGGATGAAGGATGGTAAGCGTCGAATTGAAATGTCAGTTGATGATGATCATGTAATTGCAGTCAATGATGGTAAGCAGATTACTACTTTCAGTAAAAAAGAAAATAAGGCTTCGATTATGACATTTGAAAATGGAGAATTAGAAGAATTAATGGGGAAATCGCCAAAAGACAGTGCCCAAGTATTACTAAACATTGTGAAAGACTCCCATGATATTTCAATAGCGGGTGAAGAAAAAATTGCTGGAAGAGATGCTTATCATATTACGGCAAAAGCCAAAAAAAAGAATACGTTACTAGGCGACATTGAAGTGTGGATAGATAAAAAAACGTGGTTGACATTAAAAACAATCACGACGAACGCAGGCAATGTGACGCAACAAGAATATACGAAGCTGGAAGTTAATAAGAAAATAGATGATGCGTTGTTTGCCTTTGATATACCAAAGGGTGCAACAATCGAACAAATTGATACGTTAGATCAGACAGCGCCTACCACAATAGATGAGGTAAAAAAACAGCTAGGTGATTTTTTAATACTACCTGAAGAAAATGGGTTGACTCTATCAACGATACTAGATATGAAAGTAGAAGAACGTCCAGAATTTTCTTTTGAATATGAAAAAGATGAGCAACCTGCATTTTCAGTCTCAGTTTTTAAAGTAGTGAGTAATTTTACTACATTCGGAAGTAATTTGGCGAATGAAGAAGATATACAAGTACGAGGAGAAAAAGGGACATATATGGATTTAGGGGAACTCTTTGTTATTAGTTGGTCTGAGAATGGCTACGAATACAGCATCATTACAGAAAATCCCGAATTAACAAAGGAAGAAATACTAGCATATGCGGAGGAAATGACTATTGTTCAGTGAGGTGAACGGTATGCATAAGGAAAAATTTATTAAATGCTTCGCCCTGTTTTTATTTACTACTGGCTTTTTATATGGTGTCGGTGAAACATATAACATACCATGGCTTGCGTTCCGATTTTTAGGACAGTACGATGCTGAAGGCTTTTATTTTAGCTTCAGTTCACTGATTCCTATCTTTGGCGGCTTGCTCATTGTTGGGATATACGAAACGCTCGTTAAACGATTTATTTAAATATTAGAAAATCCACTATTTGAAATAAAGTGGATTTTCTCTTTTTTGTATATTTATATAAAAAATGTACATACAGTGAAACGGTCGTCTATTGGTAATCGTTTATAGTGTAAGAGGAGGAGGTGGACGGCATTCTTGAAAAAATTATCGATGATCATGCAGAGCATTTGCTTCGCCTCGCTTATTTTTATGTTAAAAATCAGCATGTAGCAGAAGATATTGTGCAAGAAGTGTTTATCAAATTTTCGGAGAATGTATATGAGGAACGTGGACAGCTACGTGCGTATTTATCGAAGCTGACGATTAATAAAAGTAAAGATTATTTAAAAAGCTGGCATTATAAAAAATGTATTTTACAAGATAAACTATTTCTAACACAAGCAAAAAGACAGCGAGATGCGCTAATTGAAGCGGAGGAAAGGTCACAAATTGGAGCGGCAATTCTAAACCTTCCGCTATCATATAGAGAACCGATTCTACTTTATTATTTTGAAGAAATGAAGATTGCAGAAATTGCACAATTGCTTGCAATACCTGAAAATACCGTCAAAACAAGACTAAAAAGAGCACGTGAAGCATTAAAACCACATTTAGGGGAGGAATGGGAGGTGTTACTACATGAATGACGTTAAAAAAGAGCTAATAAAAATGGCAGGGGATATGTTACCGAGTAAAGAACGTGTCAAACAACGTGTTTTACAGCACCATGAAGTCAAACCTAAAAAATCCATTCGCTTTAGAGCAATAGCTACCATTGTTACGCTATGTTTAGTAGCATTCGTCATACAGCTTTTAGATAGTGATAAAAAGCAGTCTGCACCATTATTTAATCAGACCCAGTTCGCCTATTATGAAGATATTTTAAAAATTATTTCGTTTAATCCAGATAGAGAATCTAATATAGAAGAGGCGTATGAGCGCTATGAAAAACGTGTTGCCTCCTATTATTTTGCGCAGTCTCTCGGTATCGAAAGTACAAAAGAGGAGCGCCAGGCAGAAGCAAAAAAGCGCTTCGATGAGTTGCAAATGCTTCAGGAATCACCTGAATATGCCAAGCTTTTTGAAAAACAAGGATTAAAAGGTTACTTTACAAAATATATTGAGCCGATGTTACCAATGATGGTAGCAGAGGAAAAGCTAAAAGCATTTTACATGGAAAAGTATCCTACATTTCCGAGTTTTATAGTGAAGGACATAGCTTCGAGAGAGGCGCTTAACTACTTTAATGCGCATTTTTCAGAACAGGCAAAGGCCTTTCAGGAGGAAGTAGGGTTAAAACATTATTCAAATATTCGTCAAGGTACTCATCATATTGGGACAGTAGTTGCAATTCAAGATAATGCCTTTCTACTTGTTGAAGGGGCTGTTCCAGAGGAGATTGTCAATCTGACGCAGGAACAAATTGTTATAAAATATCAAAACGCTACATGGTATCCACTCATCGGTAATATTTCCTTGCAAAAAGGAGATTATGTAAGTGTTCAGTCAGTAGGCGGAGGCTCGACTGATGAGGATGGATCAGTAAAACGTTATGGCTTAGTAGATGCTATAGAAATTATGGAGCCTACTGTTACAAAAAAACTTAACCTTGAAAATACGGATGAAGTTAAACAATTTCTTCAACAAATAACTTGGAGAGTAAAAGAAGAAAACATTGAGAGACCGCCAAAATATTCTTTTGTTTTAGACGAAGTGCGAGTGGACATTTGGGATGGCTATGGCCATTCACTTTGGCTACAAGCGCCAGAATACGGTGAAATACAACTTAGCCAAGAAAGAGCAGATCAATTAAAAGCGTTATTAAACATTGAAGAATAATGGGTATTTCTCTTTTAATGCGCCTTCAGTCTATTGTTTGAGTGCCTGGCACTAGCAAACGGTATGTAAATTGTAAAAATCCTCTACGCTTTCCGCTCAGTAAACCGTAAGCCGCAACCATCGCCATGCGCGTATGGTTGCGGCTTACATTAATTTTTTGGATAACCCTACTTGCAGTACGATAAAAATTCAAAATTGTTTGAGTGCCTGACACCTAGTTGCTGCCCCCTATTTCACATTAAGAGTAAACCATGCCTTTGTGATGCTTTAAAGCTACATCGGATGATGGTTTTAGCATCAAGTTATAGCGCTCACTGTAAATATTACTATGCTTTAGGTTAAATTGCTCATTAATTGGAAAATAAATAAGGATAAAGAATTGTAATATTTTATAAGCAAATGTAGTATTAAGGGAGTAGGGGTTGAAAAGGGAGGGTGCGGTATGGATTTACAAGAATTTGAAGAACTATGGATTACGCTAGATGAATTATATAGTGCGAATCGCTATTTAGAATATATCGAGTTAAGTAGTGCCGCTATTGAAAGTGCCAATGCGCTTGCATTGTACGATAAAGCAATGCATTTATTACGTTACAGCTGTATTAGCTATTTTCAAGTAGGGGATCTCCAAATATCCATTAATTTACTAGATAAATACCGAGAACTGACTTTTTTATATGGTAATGATATTGACATCATTCAATATTATTCTCTTGCCTCCATTTACTGGGGAACATTCGGGCATTTAAAAAAAGCGGAAGAGCTATTAATGAAAGGTCTAGAAATTGCAGAGCGTATACAACATATAGAAAGCTTGGGGAAGATCTATAATAATTTAAGTGGTTTAGAAATTGAACTCGGTAAATATGCAAAGGCAAAGAGACTGGCATTAAAGAGTTTATTTTACGCCAATGAATTTGAAACGAAACATGATGAACCTTATAAAAGTATTATACACTCTAAGACAAATTTAGCTACTGCGCATATTTGGCTGAAGGAATATGATGAAGCTGATGTTCTAATAAAGGAGTTACTAATGATGGTTAAGGACCCTCCCTATAATAAGGCGCAATTAGAGGTGTTCAATGCCCAAGCATTACTATTTGAAAAACAAGGATATATCGGCGAAGCGATTGATATGTACCAAAAATCGAAGCACTATGCATTGCAAAATAATGATTTATCTTTGTTACAGACCATCTATAATTCATTAGTTAAGCTTATTGAAGAACAGGGGAATAAAATTATTTTAAGTGCCGTGCAAAAGGAATATATTAATATATTATTAGAGATGCAAAGAGAGAATTATACGCAAGTATTATTCGAAATGGAATATAACGATCAAAAGAAGCATCTTGAAAGAACTTCCTACATCGACCCACTTACAAATATATATAATCGTCGCTATTTTGATGAACATGCAAAAGCAATGGTGGAAAGTGCAACAAATGATCAGAAATTAGCTTTACTCATGATTGATTTAGATCATTTTAAATCGATTAATGATTCAAATGGTCATTTATTTGGAGATGATGCTTTAACAATGACAGCCACCACATTGCAACAATTTTTTCAGCCGTACAAATCAATTGTCGCTCGCTTTGGTGGTGATGAATTTATTGTTCTCATTCATTTAAGAGAGGAAGAATCCATCTCTATAATAGCGCAAAATTTATACAAAACATTAACCTCACTTGTATTGACAGTAAATGATGATATTGTCCAATTGGAATTTAGTATTGGTGCTAGCACGAATGAGGATGCTCATATTACAAGTGTAGAGCAATTAATTCATTATGCTGATAGTGCACTTTATACATCAAAACGAAATGGACGTAACCAAATTACGCTCTATAACCAATATAGTAATGTGGGAAATAGTAAATAAAGTATAAAAAGGTAATTTATTAAATGTCCTTTAAATGATTAAGTACGTATCCGTGACCTTTTATGTAAAACATTGAACAATGCTGTACCTCACATGCAAACGTGAGGTATAGCATTGTTCGTGTAAAGGGAGCGGATTTTTGTAGTTATTGGACTAGCTTATTTGAAAAAAGTTTTCTCTATTGAAAAAATTTCATATAAAATGAATCGGAAATAAATTGGGTTACGTCAATAGTTTAGAAAGAAGGTGAGGCAGCAATGGAAATTGAAGAAATTATTGCAGAGCACGGGGATTATCTACTGAAGGTTGCCTACTTATATGTAAAGAATGAAGCAACAGCAGAGGATATTGTCCAAGATGTGTTTATTGCCTTTTATCAAAAGCAGCAGCAGTTTCGACAAGAATCATCATTACGTACATATTTGGTCAAAATGACGGTCAATCGCAGTCACGATTATTTACGTAGTTGGAAAAGTAAACGGCTGTCACTGTTTGAGAAAATATCAGGACGTTCAACGACCGTTACGCCGGAAAAAGAAATTCTCGCTAAATCGTCAAAACAGGAGCTAGTAGAAGCTTTATTTACTTTGTCCGTACAATATAGAGAGGTTTTGATTCTCTATTATTTTGAGGAAATGACAACAGTAGACATTGCCAAGCTTATAAATTGTCCTGAGGCAACTGTGCGCACGAGATTACAGCGAGCAAGAAAGCAGCTAGCAACAGTAATCGCTGACTATGACTGGGAGGTGCTACGCTATGAATCAATTTAAAGAGACCGTGTTACATGAGCTACAGCATGTAAAGCTAGCGGAGGAAAAAAAGAAACGGATTGCACAAAAAGCAAGAGCTAAAAGTAAACATAGAAGTAGTAGCCAACAACAGTATCGAATCGTTCTGGCGACATTTACACTACTTGCTATTGGCTTTAGTGTTCTTATGTCACAAAAAACCGAACAACGGGCAAGACATTCGCAAGGCGCAGCATTACAGCAAGAAACAGAGAGATGGAGCCTTTGGTCGTTATTAGAGCTTGATTGGATAAAGGGGTTGCTCCTCATTAGCATTTTTGTAAGTGTAGCATTAATTATTAAACGTATTTTGCATAAAAAAGGATATGGCTTACCGGTATGTGTTGAATGTGGAGAAATTTGGTCTGCTAAGCAAGTTCGAAAATTGTATTGGAAAAATGGGCAAATGGAATGTCCACATTGTAGTAAAAAGCAATATCGCACAAAAAAGTCGGTACAATTATCCGGCTTACTTAATCTGCCAATACCATTTATCGTGTTTTTAAACCTAGCATTTGATCATTTCTTGATCGGTTTCATATTTTTTATCGCAAGTAGCGTAATTTTTCATTATTTATTACTACCTGATATAGTAAAATTACAAGAGGAAGATCCTAGTAATGAGCCCCTCTGGTAAAATTAAAAGTCTCTTTTTATAGTAATTTGTCAAAATCGATTGACAACTGTTTTTATTTGCATTATCTTTTTGTTAACTTATTTTAAAAGTAGGTTAACAAAAGGGGGATTTTCGTTTGAAGAAAAGTAGTACTTACAATTATGTGTTAGCGGCGTTTGGAGCGGCTATTATTGCAGTTCTTGCGCAGGTAACGATTCCGCTACCACTTATTCCAATTACAGGCCAAACATTAGCAGTAGGCTTAGTTGTCACAATTTTAGGTACAAGACTTGGTACATTATCTGTACTTGTATATATTTTACTTGGCACAGCAGGTATTCCAGTATTTAGTGGTATGTCAGGAGGATATGGTATCGTCATAGGACCAACAGGGGGATATATTGTAGGCTTCCTTGCGGCGGCTGTGTTAATGGGTTTATACTTAAATAAATTTGGCATTACCTTTGTACAAGCAATTATCGCTAACATTATCGGTATGGTAGTGACATTGGCGTTTGGTACAGTTTGGTTAAAAATTGTTGGTGATTTAACATGGACTTCAGCGTTTATGGGGGGAGCTGCTCCATTTATTGTTGTTGGAGTATTAAAAGCAGTACTTGCTGCATGGCTTGGTGTCGTTGTACGTCGACGCTTAGAAAGTGCGCATTTAATCGAAGCAGTAGCATAGGGGGAGTAAATGGATGGCAACACTTTGGACAGGTGGAACAATTTATACGATGGAACGAGCGGGCGAAACTGTTGAAGCAGTTCTTGAAAAAGATGGACAAATTGTGGCGGTTGGCTCCGCTGATAGTTTATTGCCACAAGCTACAACGGTCCGAGATTTACAAGGAAATGTGATGTACCCAGGATTTGTTGATAGTCATTTACATATTATTGGCTATGGCGAAAAATTAATGCATATTGATGTTTCGAACGTAACTAGTAAGGAAGAATTGTTACATATTATTCGTGACCGTATGCAAGGCACATCCGCGGAGCAATGGGTTGTTGCAATTGGCATGAATGAAACAGGCTATACAGAGCCAATTTTCCCAACTCTGTCGGAACTCGATGCGCTTGGTGAAGCCCATCTGATTATTAAACGTAGTTGCCATCATTTAATTTTGGCTAATTCTAAGGCACTAGCATTTGCTGGAATTACAAATGATACACCATCACCAGAAGGTGGCATTATTGATAAGAAAAATGGTCAATTAACAGGTGTTTTAAAAGATACAGCATTATATTTAATTGTTAACCATATGCCATATTATACGCCTGAATATATTGAAGAAGCTCTTCAAAAGTCCGTAGCATCGCTTCAATCTTACGGCTTAGTAGGAGGTCATTCGGAAGATTTAAGCTACTTCGGACCTCCTAGTCAACCAATAAATGCTTATCGAAAAATAGTTGATGCTCAAAAGTCATTTAAAGTGCATTTATTACAACACCATACAGTTTTTGAGGAAGTTGCTATGTTAAACGAGCAATCAACACCATATGTACAATTTGGTGCAATGAAAATATTTGTCGATGGGGCTTTCGGGGGGCGTACCGCAGCTTTACGGGAACCATATTGTGACGATCCAAACAATTATGGTATACTTGTTCATTCTACTTCACAATTAGAGCAGTATGTTCAACTTGCACGTCATTATGGACAAACAGTTGCTGTTCATGCAATCGGGGATTTAGCAATTGACATAATCTTAGATGTTTTCGCAGCATTTCCACCTCGTGAGGGGCAATTAGACCGATTAATTCATTGCAGTTTAGTTGATGATGTTATTTTAGAAAAGTTGGCAGCTTTACCGATAGCTGTAGATATGCAACCACAGTTTGTGCAAGGAGAGTATTTAGCAGAGCTTGTAAAGTTAGGCGAGAAACGCGCACAAGGTCTACATCCTTTAAAATCACTTCTAGACCGCGGACTGATCGTAGCAGGTGGTAGTGACGCGCCAATTGAAGTGCCGAATCCTTTATACGGCATTTATGCTGCAGTGACAAGACGAAATTTTGGTGAAAGCCACGATGGTTTTGGTCCTCAGGAGAAAATTTCGCGCTTCGATGCAGTGCGTCTCTATACAGTAGGCTCTGCTGAAATAATTGCTCAGGAGCATACGAGAGGCAAGATAAAAGAAGGATATAGTGCTGATTTCACCGTATTCGAAGATGATATATTTGAGGTAGATATCGAAAAAGTTCCACATATTCATGTTGCCTATACAGTTGTGGATGGTCGTATCGTATATGAAAATACAAAAAATCGTTGTGAGGCTTAGCCTCACAACGATTTTTTTAGTAACCAAATGTTTCAAATGACTAAAAGCGATTAATCTATCGTCTTTCTGATAGATGCTGCACTTGTCTCTCCAATTGTTTAACGCGTGTCTTAAGTTCATTTATTTGTTGTTGAAGCGTTTCTGGAGGAAGTGGTAGATGGGTAGACTTTCCAATCTTAATCATCTTTATTAGAAAGAAAAACATAGCGCCTAAAACGACAAGAATAAAAATCGTACTAATAATATCACCAATGTAGAATTGCATCTGAATTCCTCCTCCTAATTAGTTGTGATTCTTTATTTACTGAATCGGCTAACAAAAGGTTTCAAAAAAATATAGCTGTACCCCTCAAACATTTATCTCATCATTCGTGACAATTTCTTGCGTTTAACTTGTCTGAACGGAATTCCGCAACTTCTATAAGTTGGGATGAATACTTACATGAGCGTTTCGAGCAGCTCAAAAAATCTGGACGCTACAATATCGAGGCGCAATTTATAACATTTTCTATTTGAAAGATAACTTGAAATGCAAAAATTATCATACGTTATAAGAAGAAATAGCGTGAAACGGCTAGTAACGGTTAGTACGCGACAGGGGTGAGGTAATGCAAAAAGCACGTCAAATTATGCGACAAGCCATCTATAATATTTATACGTATCGTATCGACTATATCCGAGTTTTCATTATGATTCGTGTATTTCAGTTTTTATTAGTAATACCGGTGTCTACAGTCGTTTTGAAGCTAATGCTAAATGTAACGGGCTACACCCACATTACTGAACAAAATATACAAAGCTTTGTTATGCACCCCTTTGTCCTAGCTATGATGCTTCTTTTAGTACTAGTTGTCTTGCTTTTTATTTATTATGAGATGGGTTTTTTATTTATCATGGCTTTTAATCAGCAAAGGGGCATCCATTATCGTTTTCTTACAATGTGGCAGCAATTAAATCGTAAGCTTGTCTACTTTTTTAGCCTGCAAGTTATTTATTTAATCATTTATATTACCCTATTGTTGCCTTTAGCTTCATTTATGCTCCCTCTTACATTAACGCAAGGGATTACATTACCTCACTTTATTACAAATGAAATAATGAGTACACGTATTGGAAGGGTACTTTATGCAGTGGTAGCCAGTATTTTAGTTATAGTAGGTATACGAAGTATTTTGACATTACCAATTTTTACAATACAGCCGAAAATATCTATTCGTCAGTCATTTCTACAAAGCTGGCGTTTTTCAAGACGAGGTTTGGTTGAGTTACTCGTCTTACTGGCAATGATTTTAACAGTTCATCTATTTCTTTTATTAGCTATTACAGTTGTCAGTACATTACCTCTATATTTCTTGGAGCGAAATATGCCGAGTACAGCGCTTGTAACGGCAGGGCTAACACTAGCGTTTTTAGAAATGGTCTTTGTTGTGTTATTTAGTTTGTTGCAAGCAATGTTTTCACAAGTAATGGTTGCCATTACTTATAATACCCGTAATGTGGCAATGCCAAGATATTCTTATAAAGGTAAACGCAATAACGCTTTGCCACTACTGCTTTGTGTTATTTTTTCAATATTAAGCATCATGAATATTTATTCGTTAGAAAAAAGTGTTTACGCACCAGATACAAAAATTATTGCACATCGAGGATACACAGCAGGAAACGTAGAAAACACCATTAGCGGACTTGTTAGTGCGGCCAATGCAGGTGCAGATATAATTGAACTAGATATTCAGCAAACGGTAGATGGGGAATTTGTCGTTTTTCATGATCGTACATTAAGGCGCTTAGCTGGTAAAAATGGAGTTATCGCAAATATGACATTAAGTGATCTAAAAACAATCACTATTTATGAAAATGGTTTAACCGATAAAATTTCATCTTTAGATGATTTTATAGAAATCGCAAAAGCCCTTGATGTAACATTGCTTATTGAACTAAAAGTACACGGTAAAGAAAGGGAAGACCTATTGCCTCGGTTAGTAGAAAAGTTACGAGCCTATAAAGTGCTTGATTCGTACTATGTACAGTCCTCAGATTCACAATTGATGACACAGTTGAAAAATTTAACACCTAATTTGCGGGTAGGAATAGTTTATGCGCTTAATATTGGACCGATAGATGATTTAAATGTGGATTTTATTGCATTAGAAGAATCGTGGGTAAATGAGGACTTAATTACAGTATTAAAGGCACAGCATATGGATCTATTTGTTTGGACATTAAACAAAGATCGTTCATTACAAGAGTTTATTGAGAAAAATGTCTCGGGTGTGATTACGGATCATCCAGATGTAGCATTAGAAATAAGATCAAAGCAAAATGAGCAACAATATTTTTTACAAAGGATATTGAATAGATTGTCCTTTGTTTTCTAGCTCGTTAAATCATTAATTTCCTATATTTAGACGAATATAAAAATAATTTGGCAATAATGTAACCTTTTTCTTTTGAAATCGACTACTTCATTGAATTCTTGAAATGAAGGAGATGTATTTTTTATGAAAATGACTAAGGTCGTACCATTTGCAATGACAGCATTATTACTAGGGAGTGTGGCAATCGCTCCATCAGCATCAGCAAACGGAGGAGAAGCAGTTGTGACAAATGCTACACAACAAGATGAACAAAGCCCACAAGTGCAGCCGATTTTTATAAAAGTAGCTGGTACTATTGAAAATGTAGAAGAACGTAACGATGCGACTTATTATACAACGAAAGATGGAGAAAATACGAACGTATTTGTTGTAAATAAGGACACACTTATTTTTGATAATACGGGGAAAGAAGTAAAGCTTCAAAAAGGAGATAAAGTAACGGCTTATACGTATGCAAATAAGCCAATGCTGATGATCTATCCACCACAATATAACCCTGAAGTTATCATTGTAGAATCGAAAGAAATGGGCAGTGTGACTGTTGACTTTTTCAATAAAGATTTAATAAATACGGATAACAGTCTAAAATTAAACGTTGGGGAAGAAACAGTAGTCCAAAGCCAATCAGGTAAAGAAGTATCAGCTAAAGATTTAGCAGAGCAACATTTACTTGTGTTCTATACAATTACAACAAGAAGTATCCCAGCACAAACACCGCCAACAAAAGTAATCGTGTTAGACGCTACAACTGAAGAACAAGGTGAAGTAGGAGAGGAAACTTCTTCTAATTCAGCAGTTCAAGAAATTATTAAAAATGATTTCTATGATATCAATGGTACAACTATGGTGCCTTTACGATTAATTGCTGAAGAACTTGGCTTTAAAGTAGAATCAACAGGAACTGGCGCAATTATTTCAAAAGGCGCATTATCTTATACAATTACACGTGGTGAAAAAGCATATGGCTACAATAAAGCTCTTCGTCACTTTGAGGTAGCACCTGCTTTATTAGAACCAACAAAAACATATGTACCTGTTGAATTTTTCGAAGAATTAATGCAATAACATATCAGAACCCCCTCCAATGGTTTTTGGAGGGGGTTTTTACTATAAGAAAATTCAGAATTGTTTGGGTGGCTGGCACTTTAACTGAAAAAATAGTCATATGTGTTTTTTATAAGAAGCGTCATTGTGACAATTATGAACAATTTCCGCACAAAGGTACTGCCCTTTTTTATTGCGAACTGTGTCCCCACAATAGCGCCAAAAATTTGAGCAATCCCCATAATAAATCCATATAGATAATGAACTTCGTCTAAATAGACAAACATAAGAAGTGCCGCCATATTACTTCCCAAATTTAAAAACTTTGCATTTCCAGCTGCCTTTATGAAATCTAAGCCAAGCATTAAAAAAGTAAAAATAAAAAAGGAACCTGTACCCGGGCCTAAAAAACCATCATAAAAGCCAATCGCTAATAGTAAAAGGATTAATCCGAAAATCCGAATGGGTGACAGTTTTTTTATTGTAGTGCTGCCTCCCCAATCCTTTTTAAAAATCGTGTAAACACCCACTGCAGCAAGCATTATGAGCATTAAAGGTTTTAATATATCTGGACTAATTAATGTAACGGACCAAGCTCCGATAAGTGACCCAATAAATGCTAGTGGGAAATACTTTATAACAGATCGGAAATCGAGTTTTCCAGAACGATAAAAAGAAATAACAGAAGTTAATGACCCCATCGTTCCTGCAAGTTTGTTAGTGGCAACAGCAGTTGTTGGATTTAAACCTACAAATAAAAGAGCTGGTAGTGCTATTAAACCCCCACCTCCAACAACAGAATCAATAAAAGCGGCTAGGAAGCCAAGTAATATAAGGATAGTTAAAACTTGTGGATCTAAATCAAATATCATAATGTCACTCTTTTCATTTTAGTTACTACTGTAATAGTAACTAAAATAATTTTATAAGTAAAGACTATTTTCATTCGCAATTAGATGAATAGATTTACTATAATGAAACAAATGGAGGTAATGGATGATGGAGTTAATTTCCCAATTGAAGCAATTAGGATATACAGAATATGAAGCGAAAGCATACATAGCGCTTGTACAAAATAATAATGTAACGGCATATCAAGTTAGTAAAGATTCTAAAGTTCCACGAGCACGTGTATACGATACGCTCAATCAATTGGTTGAAAAAGGACTAGTTATGAAGGAAGAGACACCCGATCAAACAACTTATTCAGCGATACCAATTTCTATTTTTATACAAAAAACAGAACAACAATGGCAATCCAATTTTACGTCCATTACGGATCAATTAAAAGTTTTAGAACAAAAAAAGAAAGAAGAAGAAAATCAAATATTAATTATTCGAGATAAGGAAACAATTCTGAGCTTTTGTACTGCGATGTTAAAACGAGCGAAAGAAAAAGTACTCATTTCAATGTGGGATGACGTCTATAATATATTACGCGAGGACTTAGAGGAAATCGGGAAAAAAGTACCCATTCATGGCATAACAATAAACGTAGACAACCCAATAGCTACTGTAGACCAACATCGAACAACAAACTATATTAAAGCACAAACAACTGCCCATTGGTTTATTATCGCTGTTGATGGAAACGAAATGATATATGGCCCATCACCTTTTCGCAAAGATTTAGCTTTTTTTACTGATGATGCGTTTCATATTAACTTTTTAGAAGATTATATTTGGCATGATGTACTTGTAAATCGATTAGTAAAAAGAAGTGATGATAATTTAAATGATTGGATTACAAAAGAAAGAAGTTCATTTTTTTTAGAAAACAAGAATAACAATTGACTGCCTCTCAAATTGTATTAAAAAATTTCATTCAGCCACCTAGTTTACCTCTCAAATGGCACTAGGTGGCTGCTTTTATTGCAAAATGTTACTATTCTATGATTTTTTCTTAATTGTTACGCTAAAAATAACAGTTTCAAAAATTGAATTATTTCAACATTCAGTCTACAATTTGATTTATATAAAGGGGGATAAATGATGACAGTACAAGTAGGTGAAAAGATTACATTTGAACGTACGTTTACAATGGAAGACGTTGAATTATTTACAAAGGTATCCAAAGATGAAGGGGTTCATCATATTACACCAGATGAACAAGGTCGTTTTGTTGTGCAGGGGCTTTTGACAGCTACGCTCCCAACAAAAGTGGGTGGTGACTTTAACGTATTAGCCCGTACAATGAATTTCGAATTTTTACGCCCTGTTTTTAGTGGTGATACCATTCGGTGTGATGTCATAATTGAACAATTTGAACTGGATGAAAAAAATCGCAAGGCGATTAGTACAACATTTTCCTGCACAAATCAACTCAACAAAGAGGTATTAAAGGGGAGCTTTTCTGGCATTATTCTATAAAAATATAGAAGTGGGGCTAACATATGAAAACTGCAAATATTATGTTTTTTGAACGTCCGTTTCCAAGTGCCAATAGTATTGTTATTCAAGATGATCAAACCTTTTTAGTTGATACGGGCTTTGGCAGTGATGTACTCCAAACGGAGAAACTTTTATCCGATGCTGGGATATTACCAAAGCAATTAAATAGTATCATCAACACACACTATCATAGTGATCATGTTGGGGGAAATCATTATTTTCAACAGCGGTATGACCTACCGATTGCTGCACATCTTTGGGAGGGGGAACTAGTGAATCAATGTGATGTAGAGGCATGTGGTTCCCATTATTTAGATCAACCTGTAGAACAATATGTCGTACAACAGCTACTTATAGATGAACAGGAAATTTTGACGGGGAATAGTGCTCTTAAGGTTTTACATACACCAGGACATACATTAGGGCATATAGCTTTATATGAACAACAGCAACAGATACTAATATGTGGTGATTTGTTTCAATACAATGATGTAGGGTGGTTGAATATTTTTCGTGAAGGTACTAATAGTATAAGACGTTCTTACGAAAGTTTAGAGCGACTTGCTAAATTGCCAATAAAAATAGCCTTTCCTGGCCATGGACGAGCGATTGAAGAACCATTACTAATGATAGACAAAGCAAGAGACCGACTTGAAAAGTGGATGATATCTCCTGAAAAAATGGCTTGGCACGCATGTAAGCGAATTTTTTCGTTTACACTGATGCTGAAAAATGGAATAACGAGCAAGGAAATTCCATCGTATTTACTTGGCTGTGGCTGGTTTCATGATTTTGCCGTGCACTCTTTCCGTTTAGAGCCTAAGGAATTTGTCCAGCTATTACTTGATGAAATGATTCGCTCTAAAGCAGCGATATGGCAACAGGACAAGTTATTAGCGACAGCACCATACGAAGTACCAAATTCAAAATGGATAGAAGAAGATTGGAAGCCGATTAATTGGATAAAGTAAATAAACAATTTTCACTAAAGAAACGGTTTTAGAAGATAAGAGATTTCTAAATCTGTTTTTTTTATTAGAATTAAAAAATTATTAAAGATTTTTGATGTCGCATTAACGAAAAGAAGCTCGCGATGTGCATACTGATACAACTCTTTTTTAATTTTTAACATTTTCAATAATCACTGTGTAACGCTATTTATCATACATTGACATAAGTATTTATATTGGTCATTTTAAGAATCCTTAATGATTTCAAGGCTTTTTTAAATTTTTATTTCTTATTATGTGTCTATCGAAGTGTTGAGGTGAGGAAGAAATGAGAAAGAAATTAACCATAATCGTTATTTGGATCTTATTCGCTTATACATTAAAGCATTTTGATTTACTGTCACTCGATATGAATACACTAAAGGATTTTATTTCTGGCAATAAAAATAATGCATACTTATTGTTTATTGGTTTATGGCTAATCAGGCTTATATTTTTTATCCCAGGTACAACTTTAATGATTTTGGGTGGGGTCTGTTTCCAGCCATTTGATGCATTAATGTTATCTACAGTGGGCTTTGTATTGAGTGAAACATTAGTTTATATAGTTTCAAGAAGTTTCGCTGGAAATAAAATCAATAAATATTTAGAAAATCGGTACCCTGAATTTAATGATTTGTTAGAAACTTACAATTACAAATTTCTAGCAATAGGCGTTATTTGTCCAATAGCACCAGCGGATGTAATCTGTTTCTTATCCGCATCCGTAGGGATAAAATTTTCAACCTACATTTTTACAATCATTATAGCGAGTACCCCATTAAGGATACTATATAGTTTTATGGGAGGTAACCTTCATAAATACACAGTAGGTCTAGTGTTTGTCATAGTATCACTAATTTTAGTATTCGCAGCATCCATAAAAATTTGGAATTCGCTTAAACAAAAACGAAAAATAGAGTTACAACAATAGTTTAGATGAGCAAAGAGCCTGATTACAATAAAATAGTAAGGCTCTTTACTTTCCTACCATTCATACTAAATTTAAAATATTGGAAAATGACTCCATTTATTATATGATGATTGAAGTGGGGTGATAAAAATGGCACGATTAAGAACGAACATACTTGAGGCGAGAGATAAAGATACGCTTGAAAACATGATTAATAAATTTTTATATGATTTACCAGAAGGAGATTTTATAGACATTAAGTTTTCTACATATACTTTTTATGATAAGCATAGTGTTTATACAGCCCTTATTCTTTTTAAAATTACATAGCAAGTCGCATTAAAGCGAAAAATTGATCCAACTGATATTCAACTAATCGAACTTCCAGTTGTAAATAGGGATACATTATTTATTGTCACAAAAGATACTGTACAGCATTTCAAACCATATGTAATTACAATAACGATTACTATCTAAGAATGGCACGTCAATTGACAGTAATACTGTTCTTAAAAGTGAAGGTTTTAAATGCGGTAACGTTTGATGTTGAATCTGACCTTTACAGTACAGTTTTCGTTCCTGAAAGCTAAAGGAAAAGCCTTGATGTAATATCAAGGCTTTTTTTTATGTGCAGTTCTTTTCCTACACTTATATCATTATGCGTTTGGATAAATCATCGTAGCTGGATCCACATATTCATTAAATTGTTCTTCTGTTAACAAGCCAGAAGCAATGGCAGCTTCTTTTAATGTAGTGCCTTCTTTATGTGCTTTCTTCGCAATTTTAGCGGCATTTTCATAGCCAATATAAGGATTTAATGCAGTTACTAGCATTAAGGAGTTTTGCAGGTTATGATCAAGCACTTCAATATTTGGTT
Organism: Lysinibacillus sp. NPDC097162; assembly: GCF_044762185.1. Lineage (NCBI taxonomy): Bacteria > Bacillati > Bacillota > Bacilli > Caryophanales > Bacillaceae > Lysinibacillus > Lysinibacillus sp. NPDC097162. The sequence continues at coordinate 1,156,714 of NZ_JBIWDT010000001.1, forward strand.
CGATACCAATAGCACAGTTATCATTAAATGATTTCATCGTATCAGCCAGTAGGCGAGTTGATTGTAAGAAATTATAAATGATGACTGGTTTAAAGACGTTAAGTTCAAAATTCCCTTGGGAAGCGGCAAAGGCAATCGTTGCATCATTTCCAATGACTTGCGTCACGACCATTGTCATCGCTTCACTTTGAGTTGGATTCACTTTACCGGGCATAATGGATGAGCCTGGTTCATTTTCTGGAATGGTAATTTCACCAATACCAGAACGGGGCCCACTTGCTAACCAACGAACGTCATTGGCAATTTTCATTAAGTCCGCAGCGAGTGCTTTTAATGCACCATGTGCCACGACAGCTTCATCATGACTTGTAAGTGCATGAAACTTGTTAGCGGCAGATGTGAATTGTTTGCCAGTTAGCTCACTAATTTCAGCTGCTACACGGTCACCAAATTCGGGATGTGCGTTAATACCAGTACCTACAGCCGTTCCACCAATTGCAAGCTCTTTCATGTATTCTACATTATGTTTAATCATTTGCTCAGATTTGCCCAACATTGCGGACCAGCCACTTATTTCTTGACCTAAAGTCAGTGGCGTAGCATCTTGTAAATGGGTACGTCCGATTTTAATAATATCTTTAAATTTCTCAGCCTTTTCATCGAACGTTGCTTTTAATAAGCGAAGGCGAGGCAGTAAATAATCTTCTACTTTTAGTACTGCTGCAATATGCAACGCCGTCGGGAATGTATCGTTGGAGCTTTGTGATTTATTAACATCATCGTTTGGATGAATTCGGTCAGATTCGCCTGCATCCTGTAAAATTTGATTTGCACGATGCGCAATAACCTCGTTTACATTCATATTGGATTGTGTACCACTACCTGTTTGCCATACAACAAGTGGAAACTGATCATCCCATTGACCATTTAAAACTTCATCTGCAGCTTGCACAATAGCATTGGCTTTAATATCTGAAAGTTTTCCTAATTTATTATTCGCAAGTGCTGCACTTTTCTTTAGAATAGCCATTGCTTGAATAAGTTCAACAGGCATTTGCTCAGTGCCGATTTGGAAATTTTCCTTACTGCGTTGAGTTTGAGCACCCCATATTTTATTGGCAGGTACTTTAATTTCACCCATAGTGTCTTTTTCGATACGATAATCCATTTAGAACAGCTCCTTCGATTTATGTAATTAAAAAACGGATATTCTTAGTCTGATGTAAGAATATCCGTTTAATGCATGTTTATTTCAAAAAATAAGGGGGGATTCTGAAATAAACAAAAATAGAGAAAAGAAATAATCTATATGATAATGATAATTGTTATCAATTAAAAAGTCAATCTTTCTGCCCAATAAATTATATTGAATGAGAATAAGTCGCACTTTAATTGGTATAGATAATATAATTTACCCTTTTTGACTGTTGGTAAACTTGTTTCCCCACGGAAATAGGGAAGAAACTATCTTTTTTTCTTCCCTAAATCTTTTGTTAAAGGCTGTTTTTTCGGAATTTTTTCAAACAACACATTTACATGATACTGGCGTTCATCGATTTGAATAACATCGATTACTTTAGCCTTACGCCCTTTTAGTTGAATATTTTCGTCCACAGTGGGGATACGAATTAATAACTGATTTAAAATCGAGGACTTATTTTCATAAAAATGAACAACATGCATATTCACAGTTCTCCTTATTCTGTATTTTAGTCAATTTATGAAACATTGAAAGAATATAGAACTATTGATAGAGAGGGGAAAAACGATAGGAATGCATGCGCGCACAAAATGAAAATATGCCCCCTAAACCTAGGAGGCTATACTAATTCAAGCGATTGAAGTTGCAGTTTTCTACAGTGTTTTTTTCTGCATACGTTTTAACACATAAAATAAAAAGTAGTAATTCCGCGGAAGGGAGGTAGAATCCCGCGAAAGAGGGGGGAAATTCCGCGGAAGAGAGGTAGAATTCCGCGAAAGTGAGATATAATCCCGCGAAAGCATGGTAGGATTCCGCGAAAGAGAGGAGTAATCCCGCGGAAGAGAGGTAGAATTCCGCGAAAGGGAGGTATAATCCCGCGAAAGCGAGGTAGGATTCCGCGGAAGGAAGGTAGAATTCCGCGAAAGCGTGGTAGGATTCCGCGGAAGGAAGGTAAAATTCCGCGAAGGCGAGGTAGGATTCCGCGAAAGTGAGATATAATCCCGCGAACGAATGAAAGAAGGAATCCCGCGTAAGTATGCCGGAATTCCTTGGTCTTTAATGAGAAGAAGTTATACTTTGTAATCGATTTATTAGTTTTTGACTGGAACTATCGAGTCCCGTTAGTTCAACTGTAATCCCTTTTGCTTGTAGCAAATGTTCTACTTTATGCAAGGCTCCTACAGCAGACTCATCCCATAGACGACTATTTTTAAAATCTATAGTAACTTTCGTATTCATGCTATCAATTTTTTTAAAGTAATGGACAAAATTATGTGTGGCAGCAAAGAATAGTGGACCTTCTATATTGTATATATCTCCATTTTTTATTACTTTCAAAGTTGAAATTTTTACTACAAAGAAGATTGCACTTAAAATAACCCCAGCAATAACTCCCTTCGATAAATCATGTGTATATACTACGATGATAACCGTTACTAGCATAACAATTGCATCACTAGGAGGGGCCTTCACCAAATATTTGAATGAATTCCAATCAAATGTACCGATACAAACCATAATCATGATGCCTACAAGTACTGGCATTGGGATCTTTACTACTAAATCACCTAAGACAATAATTAAAAAAATTAAAAATAAACCGGCTACAAGTGTTGAGAAGCGCCCACGTCCACCAGACTTAACATTGATGACAGATTGACCGATCATCGCACAACCGGCCATTCCTCCAAAAAATCCATTAATGAAATTAGCAATGCCTTGCCCTCTTGCTTCTTTATTTTTTTCACTTTCCGTTCCGGTCATATCATCCACAATTTGGGCAGTTAATAAAGATTCGATTAGTCCAACGATTGCTAATGCTAGCGAATAGGGGAAAATAATTTTGAGTGTTTCAAATGTAAAAGGTACATTCGGAATGGCAAATGTCGGTAGTGTTTGCGTAATAACACCTAAATCACCAATTGTTCGTAAATTAACACCACTATAAATCGCTATAGAAGTTAGTCCAACGATTGCTATAAGTGGTGCTGGTATTACTTGAATATATCGTGGTAAAGTATACAAAAGTAAAAGTGTCAATGCGACAAATATATATGTCATCGTAGACATGCCGATAATTTGAGGGACTTGTGCTAAAAAAATTAAAATAGCTAATGAGTTAACGAAGCCAATCATTACAGCATTTGGGATGAATTTCATTAACTTTGCGATTTTTATCAAGCCAAAAATTATTTGAATAATGCCTGTTAAAATTGTAGCAGCTAGTAAATAATTTAGTCCGTAATCTTTTACTAATGGTGCTATTACGAGTGCCATTGCGCCTGTAGCTGCTGAAATCATACCAGGTCTGCCACCGACAAAAGCTATTGTGACAGCGATACAAAAAGATGCATATAACCCTACCATTGGGTCAACGCCTGCGATGATGGAAAAGGCAATGGCTTCAGGGATAAGAGCAAGTGCTACGACAATACCTGCTAATAGATCGCCTCGGATGTTTCCAAACCATTGTTGTTTTAAACTTTGCATGATGTACTCCTTTAATATGAAAATTCTTTGAGTATCATAACATTCATATTCCCAAAATGGAACCTTTTTGAGACAACATAAGGAGGTATATTGATGATTTTCGGTTATGTAAGACCTTTATATGATGATGAAACGTGTGAAAAACAGTTAAAAGTAGTATCTGAAAAATGCCAAACTATTTATCGAGAACTGCATGCTTCACCTAAAAAGCGACATAAATTAGAAGAATTGCTAATGGCATTGCAACCAGGAGATACGATTATTGTTGAACGGATGTTTGCACTTGCAGACACGACACGACAACTGCAAGACATCTTCAATGTATGTGAAAAAGACGATGTGAGCATTCATTTTTTAAATGAGGATATTTCTACTAATCAATCTTTAACATGTACATTACAACAAATGATGAAACACTATATCCAGTTCCAAACAGATGTTGCGAAGCAGTCAGCTATTATCGGCATTTCCAATGCAAGAGAGCAGGGAAAGACAATTGGCAGACCGAGAAAACCAGATGTAAACATTCAAAAAGCTATTTCGATGTACCATTCCGGAGGATTCACATTACATGATATTAAAAATGAAACAGGCATTAGCAAATCGACGTTATATCGATCTTTGGAGTCATTGGAAAACCTTGATGAGAATCGCTAATTAGTGCCTAGTTTTAGTGTATTTTATTTTATGCATAACACATTCTATTGTATAGATAGGAGTGGAGGCATGAAAGATGTAAGCTACTTACAAATAGCAATAGAAACAGTCATAACTTTTTTTGTACTTCTTGCACTAACACGTTTTTTAGGTAAAAAACAATTAAGTCAACTTACGTTTTTTAACTATGTAACAGGCATAACAATTGGCTCAATTGCCGCTAACATGATTGTTCTTAGTACAAAAGATTACACAAAAGATTTACTGAGCTTGGTTATATGGTGCTTGCTAACAACAATTATTGGCTATATAAGTCTGAAATCTGGAAAAATACGGATGATTCTTGATGGTCAACCTACAATCGTAATAAAACACGGCAAAATCGATAGAAAAGCATTGAAAAGGACGGGCGTCAATATAGATGACTTAACGATGATGATAAGGCAATATCAAGTTTTTTCAATTGATGAAATCGATTTTGCGATACTAGAACCGAATGGCATGCTTAGTATTCTAAAGAAACCTCAATTTCAAGGCACGCAAAAAATAGATATGGACATTTCACCTAAAAACCCACCGTTTTTACCTATAGAAATCATATCAGACGGAAAATTATTAAAAAGAAATTTATTAGAAGTTGGAAAAAATAGAGAATGGCTAAAAAGCGAATTAAAAAAAGCAGGAATCAATAATATTGAAGAAGTCTTTTATGCTGAAATCCAATCAGATGAAAAATTATTCATACAAAAATTTTAAACTAGAACTCACTGTAAAATGAGATTCTGGTTTTATTTTTTTATTATATTATTAAAATATATCAATATCGAAACCTATTACGTTTATACAAATATGGATATAGTTTTAATATTTTTACATTATATTGATATAAAACCTGAAATTAACGCAATAATTTTCTAAAAAAACAATAAAAATGAATAGTTTTAATCTTTCGTTTTTGAAATTTCTGACAAAAATATAAATAAAATTTACAAAATAAGTATCTTTATTCATTGTAATTGTGTTTATGCATTCATTTATGCAAGAGAAAATCTATGTTTCTAATAATCTAAACTGTATAAAAATTAAAAATAATGTCGAGTTGAGTCAATTTTTCATTTTCTTTATACTGTGAAAGTAATTATTGGAGAGGAGAAAATATTATGCGCAAAGAAGTTACAATTATTGGGGTGCCTATGGATTTGGGTCAAACTAGAAGAGGGGTTGACATGGGGCCGAGTGCTATCCGATATGCTGGACTAACAGATCGACTTGAAGGCCTTGGCTATTCGATTGATGACTTAGGGGATTTGAATATCGAATTTGTTAAAAATGATGAAACAATAGAAACAACAACAAACTTAAAAAATTTAAAAACTGTAGCAGATGCTAATGACAAGCTTGGTCAAAAAGTAGATCATGTCATTTCCTCTAATCGCTTTCCTTTAGTTTTAGGAGGAGATCATAGTATTGCCATTGGAACATTAGCAGGTGTTTCGAAACATTATGAGAATTTAGGCGTTATTTGGTATGATGCCCATGGCGATTTAAACACAGGTGAAACATCTCCTTCAGGAAATATCCATGGAATGTCTTTAGCAGTAAGCCTAGGGCTTGGACATCCTGCACTTACGAATATTGGTGGTTATGCTCCAAAAGTAAAGCCTGAAAATGTAGTAATTATTGGAGCTCGTGATTTAGATCCAGGAGAGAAAAAGCTAATTAAGGAAATTGGCATTAAAGTTTATACAATGCATGAAATCGATCGCTTAGGTATGAATACAGTAATGTCAGAAACGATTGAATATTTAAAGGAACGTACAGATGGTGTTCATTTATCTTTAGATTTAGATGGACTTGATCCAAACGATGCACCAGGTGTAGGCACGCCAGTTGCAGGCGGTATTAGTTATCGTGAAAGTCATCTAGCTATGGAAATGCTATCGGAAGCAAATATTATTACTTCTGCAGAGTTTGTAGAGACAAACCCAGTATTAGATCAATATAATAAAACTGCTATTGCTGCTGTAGCTTTAATTAGCTCTTTATTTGGCGACACATTACTTTAAACAATGGATTGGGAAAAATCAATTAGCTGATAAGGAAGAACTTTTTAGTAAAATGAGGTCGCGACAACCAAATTTAAGAAAAATGCTCTCCCTAATTGTAGTTTACAATAGAAGGAACAAATGCTCTAGACTAATTAAGCACTTTTATTTGTCAGAAAATTGACTGTTCACAAAATAGATTTAATTTTAAAAATCACATCTATTAATATTTTTCATCATTATCTTTTTGCACTTCAAAAAGAAAGTGCTTACATGATAATAGTGTAAGGGGTTATTTTATGGCAACAGAACAATATGAATTAAAAAGAACTATGAAAGCTAGACACTTATTTATGATTTCACTAGGGGGATGTATTGGGACTGGCTTTTTTCTTGGATCAGGTTTCACTATAAATCAAGCCGGGCCAACTGGTGCTATTCTTTCTTATTTAGTAGGCGGGTTAGTGATGTATCTAACGATGCTTTGTTTGGGTGAATTGTCTGTTGCTATGCCAGTATCTGGTTCATTTCAAACATATACGACGAAGTTTATTGGTCCTGCTACTGGCTTTGCCGTTGGCTGGCTGTATTGGCTGGGTTGGGCAGTAACGGTTGCCCTTGAATTTTTAGGGGCTGGACAACTTATGCAAAGATGGTTTCCTGAATCACCAGTATGGATGTGGTGTTTAATATTTGGTGCCTTGCTCTTTTTATTAAATGGTTTATCAGCCAAAGCATTTGGTGAAGCAGAATTTGTTTTCTCAAGCATAAAAATATTGGCTATCATTATGTTCCTTATTGTTGGGGGAGCGGCTATGTTTGGCCTTATTGATATGAAAGACGGATCCAGCGCTCCATTCCTTACTCATTTTTATGAGCATGGGCTATTTCCAAATGGTGTAACAGCACTACTTATTACAATGATTACTGTAAATTTTTCATTCCAAGGGACTGAATTAATTGGTATTGCTGCTGGGGAGAGTGAAAATCCTGAAAAGACAATTCCTAAATCTATTAAACAAACAGTTTGGCGTACACTTTTCTTCTTTGTATTATCTGTAGTAATACTTGCCGCTATAATTCCAATGGATAAAGCAGGAGTTGTTGAAAGTCCATTTGTAGTTGTACTGGACAGTATTGGCATCCCTTATGCGGCTGATATTATGAATTTTGTAATTTTGACAGCTCTATTATCGGTTGCAAACTCTGGTCTATATGCAGCAACACGTATGTTGTTCTCTTTATCTGTTGAAAAGATGGCTAGCCCAGTTTTAGGGAAAGTTAATAAAAGAGGAATTCCAATGAACGCATTATTAATTACACTTGCTGTCGCTGGTTTATCTCTATTATCAAGTGTATTTGCGGCAAAAACAGTGTTTGTTTGGTTATTATCTCTAGCAGGTTTAGGTGCTCAAATAGGCTGGATAGCAATTACTGCATCACAAATTGCCTTTAGACGTTCGTATGTTCGTCAAGGTGGTAAAGTGGAAGATTTAAAATTCAAAGCACCGCTGTATCCAATAGTGCCTATTTTAGGTTTAGTAGCTAATTGTATTGTTATGGCAAGTTTAGCATTTGATCCTTCACAACGATTAGCTTTAGATTGTGGAGGAGCATTCTTTATCGGCTGTTATATCGTTTATTATGTAAAAGTGAAGAAAACGAAGGCGATAAAAGTAAACCAACAAGAAGTACAGTTAAAATTAGATCAAAAAATGTTTCTTTAAATGACAAGAGTAGCTGCAGTGATGTGGCTACTCTTGTTGTTTTATTTAGGTTTACAAAAGACGTATTACATAAAAAATTGTTCCACTAAAAAGTAAATAAATTTATCGTTTTTCGATAAAAAAACATTGTAATAAGATAAAAAATCATTTATTCTTCATACAAGAAGAGATTACTCTTACGCGAGTAAATTTTCTCGTACTTTGTTACATGAGGTGAATAAATGTTAAAAAATTTTTTAAAAGACTTAGGGTACTTTACGTACCATCAATCCTTATCTTGTATTTTTCCTGTTGTCATATTTGTTACGCTTGCACTGTCAAAAATGATTCATTTACCACTTGCAAGATATGATTTTATTCTAATAATTTGTCTTGTGACACAGTACTTGATGTATAAATTTGGTCTAGAATCTAAAGATGAAATAAAAGTAATCTGTTTGTTTCATATTATTGGTCTTTTACTAGAATTATATAAAGTGAATTTTCATTCTTGGTCTTATCCAGAAGAGGCGTGGTCTAAAATTGGTGGTGTGCCCTTATATAGCGGCTTTATGTATGCCAGTGTGGCTAGTTACATTTGCCAAGCTTGGCGTAGGTTTGATTTGAAAATTAGAAATTGGCCAAGAAGTTATGTTGCTATCCCATTAGGAGCTATGATTTACTTAAATTTCTTCACACACCATTTTATATATGACGTGAGATGGCTATTAATGGCTGCACTTTTTATTGTGTTTTATCGGACCGTTGTCCAATTCACAGTACGGCACAATCACTATAAAATGCCTATTGTCGTATCATTCCTTTTAATTGGATTTTTCATTTGGATTGCAGAGAATATTGCAACATACTTTGGTGCATGGTCATATCCTAACCAAGAGGTAGCTTGGACAATTGTGCATTTTGGAAAAATCAGCTCTTGGTTTTTACTTGTCGTAATTAGCATTATGATTGTCGCACAGCTTAAATTATTTTATCGGGAACAGTGAAGAGGCAAATCATTCTAAGTAACAGGAACGAAAAGTAAACAAAGACAACAGTTCAAAATAGTGAAGTTCAATAAGAAGGATGAAGATTTACGTTGTACCCATTGCTTTTCATCAAACTGTCCCTTTTTTAGACGTCAATCCTGCTATAGACTCTCTTTAGAAGTTAGAAGTTTTAAACTCGTTAAATAAGGGAGAAGTGATTAGGATGGAAACTAAAATTCGTATGGTGAATAGAACATGTACAGATGAGGGGCAAATCAATAAATTTTTACGAGGAGCTCAAACAGTTTTTCTTGGGTTAGTGGATAACAACATGCCATATGTAATTCCTTTAAATTTTGTATTTGCGAATGGAAACTTTTATATTCATGGTGCAAATGAAGGAAGAAAAATTAACATTTTAAATACTAATGCTAATGCTTGCCTTACAATAAGTGAAATTTACGGAACAATCGCTGATCCGATTCCAGCGAATACAGATACAGCTTATATGAGCGTTATCGCAAATGGAAAAATCGAAATTGTAACGGATTTAAATGAAGCAACAATAGCTATGCAAGAAATGCTTGATAAATATGTCCCGAATTATTATAAAGTACCTTTATCGAAAGCACATGTCGATAAATATCTATCTTCTTTAGGTAGTAAAACTGTTGTACTTAAACTGAAACCTATTACCATAACTGCAAAGGAACATAAAGGTGAGGAACAAATGAAGTTTTATCCTGGGCGATCGGTATCCCAAGATTTATCTCGATAATTTCTACTTCTATTAATAAGCCCGTCTAATGAAGATATCAATTACACTGAATTAATAGAAAATAAAAATTAAATTATTTTTAATCTACAAATAAATGCTTTATAGTAAATATATTCTATTACATTTAGGAGGATACGATGGGGAGATTAGTTCATTTTGAAGTTCATGTAAGTGATATGGAGCGGGCAAAGGCTTTCTATGGCAACATATTTGGATGGTCATTTGAAGATTGGAGTGACTACGCAGGAATGCCGTATTTTGGTGCAGTGACGGGTAGTGAGGATGAACTGGGCATCAATGGTGCTTTAATGCAGCGACAAGGTCCTCCTCCAGAACCAAACCAAGCTATGAATGGATTTGCTTGTACAATGGGTGTGGAAAATTACGATGCAACAGAAGCCGAAATTATTAATAATGGTGGGAAGGTAGCAGTACCAAAATATGCTCTTCCAGGGATGGCATGGCAAGGATATTATACAGATACTGAAGGCAATGTATTTGGTATTCATCAGCCAGATAAAAATGCAAAATAAAAATTTTAAATTAAATTGTTTAGCATTAACATCTTCGAAATGAGATTATTTGCTTAGGATTGCGGGCAAAATCCCATATAGTTTCTGGTAATAAAAAGTCTCTAAGCGAAAGCTTGGAGATTTTTTTATTTTAACAGTACTGGTAAGTTGTCGCTAAGTGGATATTTACAATTGAATAAAATCAATCATATTGACCACAATTAAACACTATTATAGTGAAGCAATAATTATTAAGACCTTGTAGGAATCAATTCCAAGGATGCAGTGGCCAATTGCCATAGCAGCTATGATCGCGTGTATTGTACTTAATAGCTGTACTTAGCGGAAATTCCAGTATTAGTCGTGGGGTAAGTGCTGTTTTTTGCACCGTGTATTCAAGGAAATTAAGTGAGGAAGGCTGGACAACTTCTATCATTTTGGCAGATCGTTATTATGGCATAATTTTATTATCTTTTATCGCTACTTATGATGTATTTTTTGAGTATTTCTCAGGAAATATTGGGTGGATACTTGCTGTAACAGCAACTGGTGTCATACTTTCGCTGTATTTATTGCAAATAGGCATTCGGTATTGTTCTTCTTTAATGGTAATGATGAGTTTGTGATTTGTTTCAATATTCACTTATTCCCTTCAATTATTCGATGCTAAGCTTACGTGGTTATCTATTTCCTTAATCGGTATCATACTATTATTCATAGTAGGTATTTTTAGTTTGTATTTTGAAAGAAGAACCGTTTCATAGTAGCGTATGCGAGTTATACTAGTACTAAGGAGGGAACACAATGTATTTAAAATCATGTAAGGTTTTACAGAACAACATAGACGATAAACGACTTTATCCATTTAATATACCCAGTTTGCAGGATTTACACGAGCTAGAGTTTCCAACGAATGTGACATTTTTTGTTGGGGAAAATGGCTCTGGGAAATCAACGCTTCTGGAAGCAATTGCGGATCGCTGTGATTTTAATACAGCAGGTGGTGGACGTCAAAACATTTATGAAGTACATAAAGCTGAATCTGCACTTGGAGACTACATACGATTATCGTGGTGGCCTAAAGTTTCTAACGGCTTTTTTCTACGATCAGAAACGTTTTATCAATTTGCAAGCCATATTGATTTGTTAGAGAATCACCCTAATAAGTATGCTGCATTTGGAGGAAAATCCCTACATCAACAGTCACATGGGGAGTCATTTTTATCGCTATTTATGAATCGTTTTAAAGGAAAGGCGATTTATTTACTTGATGAGCCTGAAGCTGCTTTATCACCTACGAGACAGCTCAGTCTCCTAAAAATAATGAAGGATTTAGAGCATGAAGCCCAGTTTATTATCGCTACACATTCACCTATTTTACTCGGTTATCCGAATGCTACCATCTACAGTTTTGAAGATGGAGGAATTGAATCTATCCGATACGAGGACACTATACATTATATTATAACGAAGCGGTTTTTAAATGCTCCGGATACTATTTTTGCAGAGCTATTTGATGAGGAGAGAAAAGCATGAATCAACGGAAAGGTTTAGTAATGCGGGAAATACGACTAGATGAGATGGCACAGTCAATCGATTTGCTAAACTACGTATTTCAGATGTCTATGTCTATTCATAAAGATCGTCGTTTCGTTAATGCCAAAAGTAAACAATTTGACGAAGGGCATGCGTTTGGTTGGTTTGACGGCTCACAACTTGTGTCACAAATTTTAAATTTGCCTTTTCAAATCAATGTACATGGCAAGTTTTATGAAATGGGGGGAATAACGGCAGTTGGTACGTATCCTGAATATTCTAGGCACGGCTTAATGGAAAGTCTCATTATAAAGTGCTTAGAACAAATGCGTGAGGAAGGTCGGTATATTTCTTATTTATTCCCTTATTCAATTCCATATTATCGCAAAAAAGGCTGGGAAATTATGAGTGATATTGTGGAATTTCAAGTGAAAGATACACAACTTCCTCATTATGGTGGATTAAATGGCAAAATTCGTCGTGTCGATCCTAAAGATAAAGATGTTGTTGCAATTTATGCACGTTATGCAATAAAGACACATGGTGTAATGGTGCGCAATAGCATTGCTTGGAATGAGAAATTTCAAGAAGATTTTTGGGAAGAAAAATTTATAGATAGTGATGTCAAACTACAGGCAGCAGTCTATTACGATGAGGAAGATGAGCCACAAGGTTATATGTTCTATCGTATTATGGAAGAAAATTTTTATATCGATGAAATCGTTTATATACAAGAAGAAGCTCGAAAAGGGTTATGGAATTTTGTCTCTGCACATAGCTCAATGGTTTACAATGTATATGGCAAAACGACCGGCAATGAAGCGGTGGCCTTTTTACTTGAGGACAGTGAAATTATTCAAAAAGTATCACCTTATTTTATGGCACGTATTGTAGACGTAAAGGAATTTTTATTGCGCTATCCGTTTGTAGGGAATGACTTTCAACTGCGCTTAGCAGTAAGCGATCGTATTGTTGCTTGGAATAACGGTACGTTTGTTGTAACGGTACAAAACGGAAAAGTATCCGTTGAAAAGGTCAGCGAACAACTATCCGAGAATGCGATTCAACTCACTGTCCAGACGTTAGCGACGATGCTACTGGGCTATAAACGCCCTAGCTATTTGGAGAAAATCGAACGATTACAGGGTGAAGCGATTGAAATGGCGCTATTAGAAGCTGTGTTACCAGTAGGTATTCCGACGTTCATTGATTATTTTTAAATGAATTTGTACAGTGAATGACTGTGCAAATTCTTTTTACTTTAAATTTAGTGCTTCTCTGTTACGTGATATGGCATAATTAGTGAATGGAGGGGATTTATATGCCAAAATGTATTAAATGTAAGGAGAAATGGACTTGGAAGCAGTCGATGCGTTCGATTGTGACATTTTCACGATTCATTAGTTGTCCATATTGTGCAAAAAAACAAATGTTTACATCAATGACACGCATTTCTATTTTACTATTGGTATTTGTACCTTATATCACAATGCCTTATGTGATAGATGATGAAGTGAAAGGCTCAGCTGTAGCAATCGGGATTGCTATGTATTTAACCGTATTACTTATGATGATGCCGTTGTTAATGGATCTTCGTGAAATACCAAAACATTTACAAAAATATGCACAAAAATAATACATAAAAAAACGCAGGGATATGACTTTCCTGCGTTTTTTATTTGTTGATTGAAGACAATTGCCACGCTTTTGCTAGCTGTTGAACCCCATCTTTGATGTCTTCCATTTCCAATTTACTAAAGCCTAATTGCAGTATTGGTTCAGCTGTGAGATGTTCAAGAAAATACGGGCTTGTCGGATACACTTTTACGCCGTATTTTTCTGCAGATTGGATAAGTTGTTCTTCCGTTTGTTGGACATGCAACTTGACCAATACATAAAGGCCTGAATGTTCCCCTAGTATTGTAATATTGGCACCAAATTGTTGTTGAAGCTGCTCAACAAGATAGTTCATTTTCTGTTTATAAATAAGGCGCATTCTTTTAATATGACGTGTCCACTCACCATTTTTCATAAATGCTGCCATCGTTAATTGATGAAGGGAGGATGCATTATGTTCAAATTCACTAAACTGTTCCTTGTAACGATGTAGAAGTGACTTTGGTAATACCATATAGCTTAGTCGAATACCTGGTAAAAAAGATTTTGAAAAGGTCCCAATATAAATAACCCGTGAATGATCAATGGATGCAAGCGCAGGAAATGGCTGCTGCGCATAGCGAAATTCACTGTCATAATCGTCTTCGATAATGTATCCATCCACTGTTTTTGCCCACTGAATAATTATTTGGCGTTGCTGTATAGACATTGTGACGCCGTAAGGAAAATGGTGTGAAGGTGTAACATATAAGAGTCTTGATTGCATTTCTGATAATAATTGTAGCTGTGCACCTTGCTCTAAAACAGGGAGTGCTTCTAGTTCAAAGCCGTTTAGTTTAAACGATTGTCGTGCACCAAGATAACCAGGGTCCTCGACAATCACACTTGCGAAATCGTGCTTCAAAATAAAGCCTAAGTACAGTAACATTTGCTGTGTACCACTACCAACAATAATATTATCTGCTTCGCATTTAACCCCGCGTGCTTGTAATAAGTATTGGACAAGCTGCTCTTTTAATAAAGGTTCCCCAAACGGTTCCCCATACACAAAACTTTCCTCTAACTGGAGTGCACGATTAGCAAATTGTCGCCATGCCTTTAACGGAAAATGTGCTTGATCGACAGCTCCTGCCCGAAAATCAATCTCTATAGCAGGAGGCACCTGCTTTACGTTTGACGGAAGCAATGATGTTTCCTCTTCCTTTAAAAAGACTTGTTCCAATACATTGACGAAATAGCCTTTGCGTCCTTCACCTCGTATGTATCCTTCTGCTACAAGCTGCTCATAGGCAGTCAAAGTAGTATTCCGACTGACCTGTAACGTCTCCGCCAACCTTCGAATAGAAGGTAGAGAATCATTCGACTGTAAGTTTCCTTGCTCAATTAAAGCCTTTAATTGCTGATAAATCTGTTTATATTTAGGCTCTTCATTGCTAAATGGAAAAATAAAATCGTGCATATGTAAGACCTCCTTGACATGCAAAAAGAGATAATAATGTTCTTTTTTATATGTCAGATAGTTATGTATTATAGTACAGGAATCCACGTTGAAAGGAAATGACATATGAGGTTTTTATAAGGGAAATGTCCTGCTTATAAATGACAATAACTGTTTTTTGAAATGTACTTATTGAAAAAAAGCCATATTATAATGTACAGTTAATGGATATTAGTGATTATTTCAAATGCACGCGTATGGAGGAAGAAAAATGAAGATAGTAGAACTACCAATTAAATTTGAATTTAATGGACAAAAGAACACTATTTATCCGAGCTTAATTGTTGTGAATGATGAACTAACGTTGGTCGATACAGGGTATTCAAATTTTTACCCTTTGATTGAAGATGAAATATTAAAAAATGGCTTTGAGATGAAGAATTTAAAGCATATTATTATTACGCACTACGATGATGACCACATAGGTTCCTTATATGATTTTAAAGCAAAACATCCTTGGGTTAATGTTATAGCAAGTGAAATAGAATCGAAATATATTAGTGGTGAAATGAAGTCTGAGAGATTGCTTCAAGCTGAAAAATTGCTTGAAAATATGTCACCAGAACAAATAGAATTTGGTAAATGGTTTATTCAACAATTAAAGGATTTAAAGCATGTTGCAATCGATAAAAAGGTACATGATGGGGACGTGATTTTAAACAATGAGTGTAGAGTAATAGCTACACCAGGACATACTTCAGGGCATATTTCTTTATATTTTCCAAAGTTAAACAGCGTTATTACAGGCGATGCAGCTGCACACGAAAATCAAGAATTGGTCATTGCCAATCCACATTTTTGTTTAAATATAGAGAACGCAGAACTGTCTTTGCGTAATATTAAAAGCCTTCAAGCTGACACGTACTATTGTTATCATGGTGGGAAATTTACTTTATAGTAGGGGTTGTTTTCGCATTATCTTAAAACATACTATTTAGATTTGAGGCAATTAAGAGGGAGTAATAAGGTTATATATGGAAATTGGTGACTCGATGAAAAAAGTCACCGACTCTTTGAATGTTAAGTGTGATGTGTTTGCTAGTTTTCTACAAGTGCATATGAAACGGCATTAAAACTTTTTCTTAGCCTTACGTTGTATCGCTTTAAGGGAAATTTTTTTTAAGGATTTTTTTGCGTATTAGAGAAATTTTAAACGCCATAGTTTATGCAGAAAAGAACATGATTTCATCCTTCTTGCTATTTGCTATGTGAGAAAGGGCATCTGTCTTAACCACTTTGATCAATCTGATGAAAAATGGATAAGGAAAGGTGTAAATATGTTAATGACCCTTTAGCAACTCGCATTATTAGAAATGGTAGAAGAAGAAATAAAACAATATTAGGCAATTAATTGAGAAATTGCATTCATTATCACCCCTTGATAATAAAGCAAAGGATGGGAAGAGCCATTAGCTTTGATTAGGATAGTGCATTGCTAGTTATACTTCTATTAGGTATTATTAATCGAGAATCCTCCAAAAAGAAAGGTCGGTTTTATATGACAGAATGGCCAAAAGGCGTTGCTAAGCCTGCTATTCGTGCATTGAATGCTGCTGGATATACACAATTGCAACAACTAAAAGAGGTCGATTTAGCGAAATTAAAAAATTTGCATGGCATGGGTCCCAAGACGCTTGCTGCAATTGAAGCAGCATTAAAAGAAAGTAGGTAACAGTTTGAATAAACTTAGATTGTTTTTATTAGCAATGGTCGTTTATTATATCTTCGTTATTTTTGTTGTTAGTAAGCTATTTATCTTTCCGATTATAAAAGTTATGATGCTTATTTTCTTTATTGGAGCTGGCTTACTATTCACAAGAAGGATGCGGAAGAAATTACAATAGAATCTTTTAAATATAGAATATGTAACTAGCGGAAAAAAATCGCGATTTCAATTGGAAGTTCTGTAGGTAAGGTACATAGGTTTCTTGGTTTTTGAACAAAGTATAGTTTGACCATAAACAGTCGATTGAAAGGTATAAACAACCTTTAATGGGCTGTTTTTTGAAGAGTTTTATTGTATATCATTTTATTATCTGAAAATTTCGTGAAAAGAATGGCGAACCAGATGTCTAAGAAAAATATGATTGTTAAAATAAAAGAGTCAAATTGTCTTTTCTAGTTGATAAGTAGTTCTTATACTATTTTGCAGAATTCTATGCATGAGAGGAGGAATTACCGTGAGTAAAACTAGACTTTCTTTATAAAAATGTATTGTTTAATTATCATCAATCGTAGATTATTATATCTTCTGCAATGTGGTCAATTATCATATTATCGCTATGTTTGTTTCATATTAAGAGGAGAATGCCTGATTATTTTTAGTATCTTGCTATTATTTATGAGTTTATCCCTTTTATCAACTTTAGATGGGGGTAACTCTCTGTAATTTAATAGATAATATAAGATGTCGCAACTTAAAATGAATCTAATTCGAAGGAAGGGATGCGATTGATTTCAATTTTAGTTGTGGATGATCATCCAATTGTTTTAAAAGGATTAAAGATGCTGTTAAGGGAAATAGAAGATTTTAAACTGGAAACAGAGAAGGATCCTCATAATATTTTGTGTAGAATGCAAAAGGAAGAATTCAGTGTATATTTAATTGACGCAAATATGGCGATAACGAACGACTTAGAGCTAGTGACTAAAATAAAAGAAAATCAGCCCCATGCGATTGTCATTGTATATACAAGTGATAAGATTAGCTTCTATTATTCGCTACTATTTGAAAAAAAAGTGAATGGTATTGTTTCAAAAAACGCTTCCATTGAGTTACTCATCTCAACAATTCGTTTAAGTGTTCAAGGAAAGATTGTAGTTCCAGCGGGTTTTTTAGATTATATTAATGAAAAAATGCATGATAGATTTTCTAACTTAAAGCTAAGCCATAAAGAAAAACAGTTAATTCAGATGCTAATAAAAGGCTATCCAAATAAGAAAATTGCAGCAACACTCAATGTTTCTGTACGAACGGTAGAACGCCATTTATCTCAGCTCTTTAGCCTGTTAGGCGTTTCTTCAAGAATAGAGGCAGTTAAGGTTGCGAAAGAAAAACAATTGATTGATGAATATAAAGGTGAATGAGAGAAGTGTCGATAAATAATCGGCACTTTTTTATATGGTTTTATACGATAAAGTAGAATCATAACGCCCGAATCAATCGAAAAAGAAAATAATCCATTAAAACCGACTCTTTAAAAATCTATGGTCTAAATCTCAATAGAAATAATTATGTAACCGACAGAATTTTTGACGGTACCGTCAAAAATATTGTCAGTTGAAATGTCTGTAGTTGAGGATTTATGATTTAAATAACTCGATTAGAGATGTGCTATAGCAAATAATATTTAAGGAAATAAAAAACTCGATTGTATACCTTGCTTGTTAGGAGCAGGATTAGCTACTGAAGGAGTAGTCGCTTACTGTGCTTTTAAAGTTAGAGCATTTATGATAAACATTATCCAGAAAGGGGGTTTAATTTAAAATGATTAAAAATATTTTCTCATTGTTATTAATGATTTGTGGGCTTTTAGTGGGCTTAACTTTGCTTAATATTATTCAACTACCTTTGATTTTTCCTTACGCTGGTATAATTATTAGTACAACAGTTATTTTAATAATTCTTTTCAAAAACAGAATGAATTTAGCTAGGTAATTAATAATAAAATTTTTACAAGCCCACTTCTTAATTTAAGTGGGCTGTTATTTTTGTTATTACTTTTCACAGTATTAACTTTCTAATCCTATTAATTTTACCTCCCCCTTAAAGAATCAGATGAAAAATTATATTATTATTTTCTTATTTTTCTGATTATTGTTCGTTCTAGTTTTATAATAACGTTTGCTCCCGAAAAAGTGAATCGGCTAGTACTTTTATTTCAAAAGTAAATATCAGTGAGTTAATTGACTATAACCGACGATGATTTTGACGGTAACCGACAGAAATTTTGTCGGTTGAAATGTCGGTTGGTGAGGGGGTATGATTAAATTAACTCGAGTGCAAGATGCTATATATATAGCAAATTTTAGATTAAAAGTTCTAAGGTTTTCAGAATTGATTAATTAGAATATTTAATGCTCAAGTATCATACAGGGATATCTTGTGGCAGAGTTGATATTTTTTGTGTTACGTGACTGCATTTTATAGCAACACATGTTTGAATAAGAAAACTAAAACCTCAAATTAATAAACAAATGCAGATTAAATAATTAAGATAAATTAATCTCTATATAATTAACTGATAATTCTAATAATTTAAGATCTGTTAAAGAAAATCTGAAGTTTATTTCTGATTATGTAGAAAATTAATTTTTATAGTGAGTTTTTAATTTTATGCCACAAGATTAATTTAGACTGAAAAAACGTTTATCTATTACAAAATAAGGAGGTTATATTTATGGAATATATAGAAAAAAACTTAAAACGAAAATTCGATTTTGATTTAAATCAAGAACTAGGTATTTCTTTGTCTTCAAACTATTTAAAAAAACCTGATAAGACCGGTGGAGGGGGCGGTTGCTGTTGTTGCTGCTGCTGCTGCTGTTGCTGCTGTTGTTGTTGTTGTATGAATAGCAGCTCATCAAGTTGATAGTGCGATATTGCATTAAAATAAAAATATCTAATGTATTACATTAGATATTTTTATTTTCTTACAAAGGAGAGATAAGAATGTATGAAATTAATCCTTATTTACTGTATTCAATAAATAAAGAAAAAGAAAAGCAACATATTGTACAAACTAAAAGTAATTCAATGCTTATTAAGAGTAATGCATTAATTAGCTTTTTGTCTTTTTTAGAAGAGAATGAATTATCTTGTATATCTAAATTTGAAATTTATAATTTTTTTGAAGAAAATAAGGAGTTTTCAGATAGAGTAATTAGCTTTTTATGTGATAATGATATTTTTAAAACGAAGGTGAAAAAAGATTTAGACTTTTCAAATATAGCTATATATTCAAATGATAAAAAAAATGAAGTTGAATATCTCTTTAGGATGGTATTTGATGAAATGATTGTTTTAAATACTTTAGAAGATGAAAAGAAACTTAATGAAATAGGGATATTGTTTATATTATTTAATCCATTTAATCTAAAAAACTTGAAAGGAGTAGTTGAAAAATTAAAAGAATATGAAAATTTAGTATACAAAGTAATTTTCCCATATAATAATTCAATTTATATTTCTAATTATTATTCGAAAAAGTGGAATAATCCATGTCCATTATGTTTTTTTGATAGTCTAGAAGCCCAATTAAGAGGAAATATAAATGGGTATAATAATCCCAATTTCCAAATGATGATTGACCTGATTTACAAAGAAAATATAGAGTTTGAATATGATGGCTTGATTTCTGAAAGAGATTATCTTCCTTTGATGAACATTATTTTAAGGGATATAACAAATGAAAAAATTGAATTAAAAATAGATAAAGTTTATAGAATATCTTTAAAAGATTATTATGTAAATACTGATTTTTCTTATTATTGGGAGATGTGTGATTGTTATGAGTAATTATTGGAACAAATATAAAAATATATATATTGATAAAAATATCGAGTACCAAATTTCTAAAATATTTCAATATTCAACACTTAAAACTTATAATTCGAATACTACAGAAATTATTAATTTATTTGAGTTGGATAGAATGAAAAAGCCGGAAATATTTCATAAAAAAATAATTTTAGATAGTCTACCATATTTTATCAATAATATAGCCATAGTTTTAGAGAAAATAGTCAATGAAATTGAATATGTAATTTTCATTCCTGTATTGGTAATAAATACAACTATTAATGATTTGAATCCTGGAGCATATATGTTTGATTTAAAACAAAAAAATTTATTGTTAACTATGAAATTTACCTCTAAAAGAATAAAATACAATCCTCCCATTTCTATACATTGGTTTTTAGATTTAGAGTCTGCTATTGCTTTATTTGGACAAGCAACTGTATTAGAAGGGACAAAGTATGTCTCTAAGGTACAAACACTTTTTGGAATATATTTAGAAAATTTATTTTCTATAAAATGTAAAGAATTTAATATATACATGTACAGTCAAAGGTTTACAAAAGATGTTAATTTAAATTCAAGAATATGTATATTGTTAGGGAATAATGAAATAATTATTTAGGAAATTAGATAATATATAACTATATTATAGTTATATCGTTCGATTGCATTACTAGTCTAATATTTTAAAACAAATTTGATCGGAGTTGATATAAATATGGGGTTTTTATTGAATTCAACAAGGTATTTTTCTGATAGGGGGGTCTTTTTAAATCACCATTTTAATAATTTTATGATTAGAGAGGATAAAATGGAAGTTAAGGCATACGAAGTAGGTTTTAAGAATAGAAGAAAAAATATTCAAAAAGTATTAGGAGAATTTTTTGAAAGAGAAATATTAATTAATAATAATGATTCCAAAATAGATTATAAGTTTTCAAACAGTTTACTAAATGGAGAAAAGAAAAGTGTTGCTAAAAATAAATTAATTGCAAAAGATAAATTTGTTGATTCTTGTGGTATGGCAGCACATACAAGTTCGTATGCTGTAATAAAAAATGCATTTTTGGAATTTTTTGAGAGACAAAGTTTGATTGTTAATTATCTTACAAAAACTCCGGAAGATTCGATCAATATAAGTAAATTTCATAGTTTTAACACTTATTTATTGAATTATGTTGATAATGTTTATTACTATAATATTTCTTTGTCACCAAAAGTTTTTGTGATTTTAACATTAGGTATAGGAAAAGTAAATAAATGTACAGGTCTTGGAACTTCGTTTATTTTAGAGGAAGCAATAAAGAAAAGTCAAATTGAAGCTTTACAATACTTTGCAACAAAACATACTAAAGAATGTGAAATTGATTTTGACAAAAATGATGATATAGAACAAAAAGACTTATATCATAAAAAATTTGATTCGATAACCATACCACAGTTTAGGAAATTATATCATTATTTATTAGAGACAGAGTCAACTATTATTCGGCAAACTGTTGCGCAATTAAAATCTGAATTTTTAGTATTATTGGATTGGTGCAACATTAATCTAAAGATGAACCCTATGATTAGCATGTTCCCAAGCCATAGAAAAATTCCACATTTAAAAATAGTAAAAGTTTTCGATACAAATTGGTTTCCACATTTAAATCCCTCTTTATACACTAAAGAAAATATAGATAATGTTTCTAAAATTATAGGGAAAAGGCTAGATTATAATATAGATTGGATACCATTTCCTTGAAATTATTAGTTACCAAGATTTTTGACGGAGAAGGTGATTTTATGCAGCAAGCAAATGCGATCCTGAAATTAAATTTAACATTATTACTGAAAGATAAGATTTCTTTAATATGGGGATTAATTCTACCAACTATTACCTTATTATTCAATATAAATAACATTCAAAATTCAAGTGTTTTAGTATACTGGTGGGTATATATTTTTTTTACATCATTTGTATATGGTGTTGGATTATATGCTTTAAGTGAAAAGGATTCTGGTATATTAATATTTATTTACTCAATTAAATGGATAAATTTCCAGTTCTTTTTAGGATGCCTCTTAACTCAAATTGTTTATGGTTTAATCTGTATGATACTTTTCAATCTGCTTGCTTCCATATTATTAAGCTTTAATTTTATCATTTTATGTTTTTATGGTTCATTAAGCTTAATTATTTGTATTCCATTGGCTTTTATTTCTTATAACTTTACCTACATTAAAAGCTTGTATAGTACATCTATTACTTCAATTTGTAATATAATTGTTTTTTCAATGTTTATAACGATTGGTTTTTCAAATAACCTCAATCACTATAATCCTTTATACAAAATTGCACAAGTTCAACTTAATTTATTACAAGGTATAATCCCTTTAGGATCGCTTTGTATACTCATCCTACTCGCTCTTCTTAGTTTACCAAGTATAATTTTATTCAAACCAATTTCTATTGAAAATAGGTGATTAAATGATTTGTGTAAATGAACTATTGATAAAAGAAATCAATTCAAAAGTCACTTTAAAAATAATGAATGGCATTACTTATATTACTGGACAAAATGGTACAGGCAAAACATTCTTTTTAGATTATCTATGCAAAATTAGAAAATATCCGGTTAACGCAATAACAGGTAATAACAATGTTATTTATATGAGGCAAAATTTTTCATTTTATAATCGATTAAAAGTAAAAGAATTTATAAATTTTATCTATGATTTATGTGGAGAAGATAAAAATAATTTTTATTTTTTTCTAGAACAAAATGCTTTTCCTTTTAAAATAGAAAAATTAGAAAATACAAAATTAGGCATGTTATCAGGAGGTGAACGAAGGGCAATTTATATACTCGCTATTTTCTCATTAAAAAGAGAGTGGTATGTACTAGACGAACCATTTGCTTTTTTAGACAAAGAAATGAAAAATATCATTATTGATATAATGCGTAAATTAAAAAAAGATAATAAAAATATTATTTTCACAAACCATGAATATTATGATTACATGGAAGAGATGGTCGATCATATTATAGATTTTGAGAAGGTAAAAGTTCCATTATCACGCTTTACATAAGTAAATAAACCCACTCAGATTTCATTTCTGTAGCGGGTTTTACAATTGCTATTGAAAAATTCCCTTATTCATTGATGTCATAAATTAAAATATCAAATAACTTTTCGTTTGCATAAAGCAGTATCGCCCATTGTCCTTTTTCTGGTATTTTAACGCCTGATGGGGCGTGGGCATCTGCTCCATTATTTGCTCCTCCAAGTCCAATAGTCCAGCCAGTCGTTAATATTTGATGAATTGTCCCTGTTTCTTTGTGATAACCTACTACCGTTAACTTTGTTTTTGTAGGATTTTCAATTCCCCAAAGATGCCACATCCATTTTTGAACATTTAAGCTTGGCGCGTCAGCACCAATCACACCTGACTTATTTTCATTTCCAATAATATTGTTATTGAAAGTCACCGCTTTTTTATCCCATTCGATCTTTTCAAAATCACTTACTTCAACAAAATTAGGAATACCTTCGGGTAGCGATACCTCATTATTTGTTTCATTTGATGTACAAGCTGCTAAGGATAATAAACTTAAAAAGACTAACACAATCGGATATTTTCTTATCGTATTAATTTTTAATCCCCCCTTAAAGAATCAGACGAAAAGTCTTGTTATTAGTTTCTTAATTTTCTAATTATTTAATAATTTTCCAGCCCACTCAGTAGAAAAATTTTCTATAACCGACAGCAATCTTGACGGTAACCGACTGAAATTTTGTCGGTTGAAATGTCGGTTTATTGCAAGATAAAATTTAATTAACTCGAGTATAAGTGTGCTATAGCAGAGTATAACTGTATTGTTTAGAAGAGTTGGAGTTTGATGAAAGAAGGAAGGGGTGTATTTATGAAACATATAATAATATCATTTGTTTTAGTTGCTATGTTTTTATTTGGAGGAGAAGCAGTAACTGCAAATGCAATAAGGGTTAGTGATACTTGGAGCGGTACTATTCGTCACTTTAGTTTAATGACTGGATTAACAAATACAATTTATACTTATAACATTGATGTTGATAAGAATTATCTTGCTAGAGCAGAAATTACTTATAGTGGATATACCGCTAGTTACTATACCAATAAATTTATGGATCCCAATATTTCTCTTGGTTTTAATGCATCTTTTATCTATAGAACAGGAAATGCTTCTGGAAATGTGATTGGTTCTGTCTCTTCCTTGGAATGGAGTCAGGGAAATAAATACAGTTATGTTCTACCAGGTGATCCTTATAGAATAAGTTCTGGAGGTTCAACTAAAAATATTGTAGCCAAAACAGGTGAGAATGCTCACTTAACAACAACATTTGTAATAACATGTGAAAAAGACACTGCTAGTTTGGCTTGTGGAGATAGAACATTTACGAAACCTATATAAAATTTCAGAAAGGAGAGCTTGATGTGCAAAAAAAAAATAGAATTATTATTTTTTCAGTTTGCGCATTGTTTTTTATAGTAGCGTTTAGTAGGCAAATAGTATTTGGTAATGAAAAAAATGTTACAAATAATGTTAGTGTTGATTTAGAAACAGCTGTTGCAAAGGTTTTAAATGAAATGCCTGATGTGACTAAAAATCAAGCTAAATCTTTAGGAAAAAGTGTAAATTTAAATTCACAGTCAGTAGAAAATACGATGGATAACAAAAAAGCTGAGTTTCGCTTGAAAGTCCATAATGAGATGAGTAATTTGAAACATGATAATGCTTACTTGGAGAAAGTCGCTATAGAGGAAACAGAAAGATATATAGACGCAATTCGAATTGCTGAAGAGATTTATGGTGTAAGTATTACCCAAGAGGAAGTAAATCAATATATTGCTACAAATGTTGCGGATGTCGTGTTGCCCGAAAAAGAGCGCTATGCTAAGGCATTGGGTATATCTCTTTATGATTTAGATTATAACTTTGATCGAGATTTTTATGTTATGGACACGCTATGGGATAAATTAATGCCAGTTTTACTGGAGCGTTACCCGAGAGAGGATGGGGAAGATCCTAATTTATATTTAGACAGAATAAAAAATGAATTTTATAGCCATTCTTCAATAAGATGATAACTATATATTAATAGAAGCTCCATAAATAATTTTTGCTAATAAGGAGGAGTCTTCATGAAAAGAATGACAAAACTTTATTAGTATTAGTATTAGGATTATCAGTAATAATGCTAAGCGCAACAGGAGTAAGTGGATATAATGCTAAATTGATATTATAGAGAGGTGGTTACTGATGTTTGGTATGGTAGATGACGGTAAAAAGATAGTTCGTGAGGATATTTATAGAGCATTGGAAGAAATAGCGATGACAGATGAAAACATACGTAAAGCACTTCAAGCATGGGAAGAAATTAGTCAAGATCCAGATAATATTATCGCTTACCAATCACGAGTTAAGTATCTACTAGATGAAGAGGCTAAAATTGAAGATGCAAAATACCATGCGGAACAAGAAGGTATAGAAAAAGGACTCAAAAAAGGGATAGAAGCCATTGCGAAAAAAATGATTTTAAAAGGAAATAGCAATGAAGAGATTATGGAGTTAACAAACTTAAAATTAGAAGATGTTCAAGCGATTCGTCAAGAGGTCAAATGAAAAATAAAATAGTGATTATCAAATAAAAAGCATTCAGGAAACATAACGGTTCCTTGAATGCTTTTTAGCGTTAAACGAATTTTTTCAAACCGTTCTTAAACGCCCATTTTTCTACGTGTATTACTTGTTTTTTTCGTTTGTTGGCTTTTCATTTTCTTTGTTGATGTATCGCCATTCGTTTTCCCTTTACTAGAAGCGTTTTTGTTCTTTTTGTTTTCAAGCTGTTGCTTTACTGCTTCTTGCAGAGTCATTTTCTTTTTTGGTGCTTCAGTCTGATTATTTTCTGTCATAGGAGATTCCCCTTTTTGAATATGATTGTTAATAGTTAGTTCCAGTATAATCTATTTTCCGCAATTTGTGAAACTCGGTACAATAAACGGAATTTTGGCTTCATAACATACATGGCTAAGAAAACTATTTCTGGGGTATAAATTAATAAAGAAAAGCTCTGTGATAATTTACAAATAAATGTTTAAAATATGCATATTTTCATTTGATTTTTCTCATTCTAATATATACAAGCACATCGAAAGGAAGTGGGAAGTATTTTGTACAGCAGAAAACAATTCATCTGGGCTTATTGTATTTCTAGTGTTACTTCAATTATTGGCACAATCGCTATTTTTTTAATATTAGATTATTATCAATATACAGCTGATTTTGGCTTATTTTATAAACTGTTACTTTCATTTATTAGTGGAGGACTTATTGCCTTTGCTTTAGGGCTTATATTAATGAATTTATACTTTGAAAGTAGTTTTTCTCACAATAAAAAGAAAGTGAACGATGTGATATAAACGATAAAGTCGATTGGTCCGAAATGTTGGAATTCAATCGACTTTTGATATGGGATGTTAAAATTGGGTTTATTTTAAAGAATCCAGACTATTTCAACGATTAGATAGGCACATTGTGGTTCTATACAGAAAATACTTTGATAATATCTAGTTCTGCCTCTTCCTTTACAATAAATGTTAATTCTACCTTTTCAACGCTTAATAAAGAGCATGTGATTTGAATTTTATGAGTTGAAAATGTGCATCTTACTTATTTTTAAATGGGTAGTTTAGAATGAAAAATATGACACCTACAAATACCGCAAAAATAATTGAGCTTATTAGGTTTGATATACTGATATCATCAGTGTTCACAATTATCATGATGAAAATACTTATAGAGAAAAATAAAGATGCTACTACTAATCTATTTTTTATTATATTTTTAACTTTAAACACCTTCTCTAACTAGCCAAGTATACTTTTTGATTATTCACAGTTACTACTTTTTCCAGGGAATTTCTTATTCATTTCTTTTGCACACTGATATTAAATATACCCTAATGTTGCAATTGCTCCAGCAATATTGGATTTAATACCGAGCTTTAATATATGTGAAGCAGCTAATTTGAACTTTTTATCATATATTAAATTCGCTAAGGTGCTAATTGAGGAAACTAAACCAAAATGTGCTTTTAATCCTTTGGAAAGACAGCTGTTTTTGTGCCGCTCTGTATTCAGCAGTTGTTCTCATTAAATGCCATTCACACGCAACAGCACTAGTTCCAAAGTTCGATTGGATAGAAACATCTACTTTATTAATATCTATGATTAAATTTTCATCTTCGAATGCTTGAATAAGCTCTTCATCTACAATCAGCAATTTGGCACTGTGTTATCATAAGAAAAAGCTAGTTGCACAAAGGTGATTGTGCAGCTAGCTTTTTGCTTTAGGTTGGAGGTATAGTCCGCGGATGATACCCGCTATGAAGATGATGAATAACAAGGCAAGAAATCCATAAGCATGCCATTGTTGTAAAATACGATTGTGTCCCATTGCCACTGATAAATCATTGAAAAGTGAATATGTAAAATACAGCAAAATACTGTTTTTCATAAGACAGAAGGTGATTATCCCATTTTGTCGCTCAATATGAGATAAGGTAGGCTTATGTTTACGTACTAATGGATAAGCCGCTTTTATTTCCAAGTAATGCAAAAGTAAAAAGAGCATTAACGCTACAAATGGTAAATAAAAGATAGCGATTTTAGGCCCGAACTGTGCATGGTCCGTCGTAAAGCTTTGTAAAACTGGAATGGAGGAGGGGAGCTTTCGATATTGAATCAAAGTTGCGGTAATGCCAGCTGTAAAAATGGTTGCCACAATTATTGTTAGTTGTTTACACAGCTTTGGAGTAGGTGTTTTTTGTTGTGCATGCATAAGATCACCTCGATATTGTCTTCT
This sequence comes from Lysinibacillus sp. NPDC097162, assembly GCF_044762185.1. Classification (NCBI taxonomy): domain Bacteria; kingdom Bacillati; phylum Bacillota; class Bacilli; order Caryophanales; family Bacillaceae; genus Lysinibacillus; species Lysinibacillus sp. NPDC097162. Next base: position 1,185,156 of record NZ_JBIWDT010000001.1, read on the forward strand.
TTCAAAATAGGATTCTGTTATACTGTAACATAAGATTGATATCAAGTGGTTAGAAAGAAGGATTAGATGGAATACGTTTTATTTTTAGTAATCGGTATTGCAGGTAATGTCATCGGCACATTAGTTGGCGGTGGTGGATTAATCACATTACCAACAATGATGTTGATGGGTGTACCGGTTCACTCAGCAATTGGAGCGAATAAAGTTTCCAATATGGTAAGTGCTTTTTCTAGCTTTTATACGATTTTTAGAAGAAAGGAATTGTCTTGGGCGGAAATGCGTTCAGTTCTGCTTGTATCTTTGATTGGTGGAACTTTGGGTGGGCTCTTTGCTTCCTTTATGAGCGGCCAGACGTTAACGCTTATTGCTATTATTTTACTTGGCTTCGCACTCATCATGTCCTTTATCGGTGGGGCAGATTTTGGTGATGTAGAAAGATTTAAAATGACTAGGAAAAATGGTCCCATTTTGCTGGGCGTAGGATTTTATGATGGCTTATTTGGTCCTGGTAGTAGTACATTGGCGCTGTATACGTATGCGCATGAAAAACTTTCCTATATAAAAGCTGTAGGCTTGTCTCGTGTTGGTGTTTTTGCGATGTGCTCAGGGGCAGCGATTACGTATATTGCCACTGGAAAAATAGAATGGCCGCTCACAATCGTTTTAATGCTTGGATCCATTATTGGTGCGCAAATTGGCATTGTCCTTGCAAGAAAGGTAAAGGCAAATCAAGTAAAGATACTGTTACGTGTTGTGACAATAGTGCTTATTCTACAACTTGTTTATGATTTCTTCCAACAGTTATAAGGAGGGTTCGCATGTTTGAAATTTCACCTTTTCCAACATTTTCGTGGTCACTTTCACGGCATAAAACATTAACAAGCTGCGCCAGAAAATATGGCTATGAATACTATTTTTCTCATAATGGATGGCTGAGCCATCAGGTGGAACCATTTCACCAGCATGTGTATCGCTTAAAAAAGCTGCAAGCGATGCCTATATTATTTGGGCAAATTGTCCATCGATTAATCGAGCAAACAATTATCGATTATTTGCAAACGAAGATAGTACCATCTGTGTCAGAGCTTGTGAATCGTGCGCGTGGCCAACTAAATGCTGCCTTTATTGATTCGACTCGACATGTGGATTTATGGAGACATAAACCTAACAAGTTTTACATGATGCAGGAAATCTATTATGAGGGAAAGCTAAATGCTGAGTTAATTACAGATTATAAAAATCGAATGGAAGCGGTGTTTACGAACTTTCTTCTAAGTGAGACGTTTTTACAAATTACTGCTCATACAGGATCATTAAGAATTGGTGAGCCCGAACAGTTTCGCTCGATGAAAATTGAGGATACACAAGTTTTTGTCGTGATGGACTTTCATTATTACGATGATATAGAAGATAAATGGATTATTATTGACTGGAAAACAGGTGGTCAATCAGACGATGATCGTCAGCAATTAGCACTTTATGCTTATTATATCCAACAAAAATACGGTGTTTCATTAGAAAAAATCGAAGTTTATAATGAATATTTAGTGACAGGGGAACGCAAACAATATATGTTTACATCGTTCGATATGGACAATATTTTACATACATTTCGACACAGTGTTTTAGAAATGAAAAAGTTTCAAGCCGATATCCTTTTAAACGAGCCAGTAGACCTTGAAGATTTTGAGCAAACACAAGATAAATGGCGCTGTTTGAGATGTAATTTTAAAGAGCTATGTTCCAACAAATAAGTTGGAAAACTAAGCAAGTGACCAATCATTAATCATCGACATGATTTTTTTGTGGAAATTATCAAAATAAAGTCTAATGGGAGGAGAGTTAACTATGCAATACTCTATACAGCCAGTAGCGATTGTAAATAATAATAGAAAAGAAATTGAGGATGATAATTGGGGTTCAATAATATCAACAATTGAACTTACAGAACATTTTAATGAATCGTCTTTAAAGGGTGTTGACGAGTTTTCTCACTTGGAAATCATTTTTTATTTTGATAAGGTTGCTGATGAAAAAATTCAGTACGATGCAAGACATCCTAGAAACAATAAAAATTATCCCGAGGTTGGCATTTTTGCACAAAGAGGAAAAAATAGACCCAATAAATTGGGGGTAACTATTGTAGAACTAATAGATATAAAACAAAGAACATTAATTGTTAAAGGATTAGATGCGATAGACGGAACACCTATTATTGATATTAAACCTGTAATGAAAGAGTTCTTACCAAAAGGCGATGTGAAACAGCCAAATTGGTCAACGTCATTAATGGATAAATATTGGGATTAAATTGATTTTTTCTAACGTAATTTACCTATTTTGTATTATTGGAAAAAGACCACTCCGTGATGAACTGCCCCCCAATTGTTAGATTGTGTCTAACAATCGGGGGGTGGTTCAGTGATGGGGGGTCTTTTGCTATTGTGACTAAAAAGTGACCAACAGGTGACCTAAAACGATTATTAGTTAGTGGTTAATAAAGAAAAAACTACGATAGAAAGACGTTCGTAATTAGAGCTTTTGATTTACACTTAAACTATATGAAAGCTATAATTATATTTCAAGCTGAAACGGGCAAGTAAACTAGATGGATTTTGGGTAAACAGCAGATAGAAGAGCTATGTGTAACATAAATCAATGATAGCTATCAAACTATTGATAGCTATAGTAAAGTCATTTGTTTAAAACAAAAAAAGCGACAATCGCAATAAATGTGAATAAAACGTTTAAAAGCATATAAACAGGTCGTAGTTCTTTATACGTAACTACCATCGCAATGATAGATGATAAAACCGCCAAAGGAATAGTGACATAAAAGATGTCCCACAAATAGAAGCCATCAATGTACACGAAAACTGTTAAAACAGCAGTAATAATGGTCCACTTCATTGTGTTATTTGACATAATATTTCCTCCTTATGCTTAAAAATACAAAAAAATAATAGCATAATTAGGCGATTATCGTAAACTATGAGACTACAAGGAGATGTAATGCAACGTGTTTCAGAAAATGATAATATTTTGTGCTGTCGTAACAATGTTAGCAGCTTGCAGCAATAATGAAGCAACTGAAAAAAATGAGACTACAAATCAAGATATCTCTCAACAGCAGGAGAAACAGGAAAATCAACAAGGAAAAGACCAGGTTGAACAACCAGTACAGCCAGAACAAAATGTACAAGGTGAAGATAAGAAAAATATTGACCTTAGTGAATGGACTTCATTACCTGAATATAGCAAAATTAATGAACAAATTGACAATAAAGACGGCATTCACTTTGAAAAGGTAACCGATACCCGTGATAAACGTATTTTATTAATTATTGATGAAAATGGCACAAAGCTTTATAAATCTATTTTTATTAAAAATACGAATCGTTTAAAAATAATTAATATAAAAGATGGTGGACAAATTTTTAACGAGGTTTTGTCCTAATGAAGGGCTGCATTTTTGTTGAAGGGTCCTATCAGTGATTTCTCTTTATTCTAAGCCATAGTAAAATCGGTGGGTATGAGTTAACCCACCGATAAAGTAAAGCTATTTAGTTAATGCCATAAATTCACTTAATTCTTCAGCTGTTAAAGGCTCTGTTTTACCAATCTCCGTATGAACATCAAAGACGGCGGAGTTTTTAATTGTTCCAGATATTTCTCCAGAAGTATTTTTGAGTACACTTGTCGCATTAAGGAACCAAAAATAATGATCTTGTACTCTCTTAGGGAAGTTTGCACCAAACATGCCATTGACAAAAATCGGTGCACGGAAATGCATGGTCTCTTTTTTTAATGTCCCAACTATTACAACCTTCTTCTTACTTCTTGGTGGTACCGTTACCTCTATCTTGGCAGTTGCCGTTTTTGATTCTGTTTCAGTTTTTGATTCCCCTATAGTAGTACTAACAGAGAATTCCATGCCTGATTCAAAAAATCCCTCTATTGTAAATTTCGAAGAAAAAGTTAAGCCTGTTGTACTTTCGGTAGACCATGTTTGTTGACTTTGCCAACTGCCTTGAACTTCTAAAGTCATAGTGGCTGCTTCATCCCCATGATTTACAGCAATATTACTACCGACAATGACAGATTTAGGGGGTGCCCCGTCTCCTTTAGTATAAGTAAAGTCACCAAGTGTTTTGTAGCAAGGGTGGCCATATTGCTCAGTGATTGCAGGCGTAACTCCTTTAAAATAAGTTTCGCTATTTACTGCAATACCATCTGGATTTACTTTGAATTTTTCTTTGAATGCTTCTCTCACTTTGTCATAACTTGAATTCATTGCAGGTAAATCTGAAAATAAAAATTTTTCTCGAATTAGCTGAGTTTGCATTTATTTCCCTCCTAGTATAGTCGTGCTTTTTAGTAAACTCGAATTGCTACCTTAACCTAAAAGGAAACCTCCTTCATTTCTATTTTGATACTCAACTTTATGTAAGTACCTCTCTATAACTGTAAAACAATACGAGGCAATGAAATACTGACGAATGTTAATAATTGGATTATTAACAATTTTTAACATGTTCCTAATGACGAGCGATTCACATGATTCTATCTGCAGTTGCACAAGTAGCTAGTATCAACTAACTGAACAAGTGCCCAATGATTAATATAAAAGAGATTATTGCAATGAAAATTAAAGTTATCATAATCGTAATATAGCTAATAATTAAAGTAGTCCAATTTTTAATATCTTTCATCCCAAGAAGGGCTAAAAAGAAACATCCTATTGTTAGGAGCAATATAGCGTTCAAAGGATGAAAATGTAAATGAGCGATGAAAAAGCTTAAAAATGTTGCGGATGAACTTACAATAAAAAATAAAATAATGTTACATATTAAAAAAATCAGTGACCATATATTCAAGGTTATTTCCATACATTCCCTCCTGTTTTATTTAAACGAATTTTATACCTCTATGTTCCTTAGAGTGCCTTCCTAAAAATAAGAAGAATCGGCTATACTTTGTACTAAATAAATGATTAACGGTGGTGAGATTGTGGGGGTAGCAGAAGTTTTAACCATTGTCTTTATTGTGCTAAAGCTAACGGAAGTCATTACATGGTCGTGGTGGATAGTGCTGTTACCATCGATCATTTCTTTTAGTATTTACGTACTAATTTTATTGGTAAAGGTAGCAATCGTTATGGCAACGATAATGACTGTGAAAAAACGTAAAGAGCGATAGGTGTTGAATGAAGTATGCAACTAGTGATAATTTATTAGTAGAAATATCGAACGATAATCCAAGGGGAGACCGCTATGCAGTGTATGAAGGGGGAAAAACGATGAATTACAATGTAGAAGTTTTACTAGAAAATCATGAAGCATTTGTCACATTTCTAAATACAAGTTTAAGAGAGTTTAATAATGAACATTCTGCCTACCATAAAGAAATAAGAAAAGAGGGGGCAGTGCAGCCATTGAATGTTATTGTTTCAAATGATGGTCAATGGATTGGCGGATTAACAGCTGAGGTTTATTGGGATTGGCTAGAAATTAATAAGTTTTGGTTTAGTAAGGAATATCGAAGACAGGGATTGGGTGAAAAATTGCTGTTACAAGCTGAAGCAACTGCAATCAAAATGGGGGCAAAAAAGGCATTATTAACTACCTATGATTTTCAAGCTCGCTCGTTTTATGAAGCAAGAGGGTATGTAGTTGTTGGGGAAATAAAAGATTATCCTCCAGGAAGTAGCTATTTCACAATGGTTAAACATTTAGTTTAATAACGCTATTTGCCAATAAAACTACTTTAGGGCACAGTGTAAGACGCAATATTCAATGCGCGGTTTTTGCGTCTTACAACATGTACTGTTCCCACATGATTTACTGAGGATTCATTCTAATTTTAACCGTATATTAAAATAATTCTTCAATATACTTAGTGTCCAATTTGTCTAACAGTTTATAGTCTTTCATGTAATTTTCCTCGTATAAATACACAAATAGATGTGTTGCATCATCAAGGCGTATGCCGACTTCGCGATTATCATTAATCTGTAATGTTAACCAGTATGCCTCTTTAAAATCTGACTTCGAAAAAAATACTTTTCGAATTTCTTTGTTCTCAAATAACTGCATAATTTCACTGATTTTCGCTGCATCTTTTATGGTAATTGTTTTTTCGTCAGATGCACGAATAATTTCAATTTCATTTATCTGTTCGATATCAAGTCGATCGATAACTTCTTTATTGAAAGTAGAATCTCGAGTTAGTAATGATGTCGTCACAAACAAAATAATTAGGGGGAATAGGACAATTAAAATTAGTTTATAAATTTTTTTCATGGTACTCTCCTTAAATTCTAAAAATTCACACATATGTATTCTGTTCCACGCTATAATTGAGCATATACTGAATTGATAAAGGAAGGCAATAAAATGAACTATAATCATCAAGAAAAAGAGCTTTTTTACCCAGATGGGAAGATAATGTACAGTGGTGGCGTTAAGAAAAACGATTTTGGCCATGATATTTATGATGGCAAGGGAACGATTTTTGATCAGGAGGGTGAGTTGCTATTCGAGGGAGAATTCGTCAATCATATGAAGCAAGGCAACGGCATTATGTATTTAAAAGGTCAAATAATCTATCAGGGCGAATTTATTCAAAATAAAAAACAAGGACATGGTATTTTATATAAAGATGGAAAGATTTATTACGATGGACATTTTCGCAATGACTTAATGGATGGCTATGGCGTTTTATATTATGAAGAGGATGTCATTGCACCATTTAAAGATTTACGGGAGCAGTATCCGCACTTAAATCGCCCGCAATTTGAAGGAGATTTTGTACATGGTATGAAAAAAGGCAAGGGTATACAATATTACCCGAGTGGTTTTTTACAGTACGAAGGTGATTTTATGTGGAACCATATGCAGGGGGCAGGGAAGCTATATTATGTTCCAGAAACGCCTACTTCAATAGAGCTTCAATCGGGTGTAACAGCTCTACACTATGAAGGCTATTTTTTTGAAGATATGAAGCATGGGAAAGGTAAAGTCTTTTCAAGGCAAGGTGAGCTTGAAGCGGAAGGTCAATTTAAAGAGGATGTTATGACTGGGAAAGGCACACTTTATTATGCAAATGGGCAAGCATCCTATATTGGCGACCTTGTAAATGGGGAAAAGCATGGTCGTGGTGACTATTATAATGAAGAAGGCAAAATAATTTATAGTGGAGAATTTATCCATGGCGAGCGTCTGCGTATCACACCTGAAATAGAGAGGGAAATAAATAAACTACAGGCGCAATTAGATGGGCTTGTAGGGCTCCCAAATGCCAAAAAGGAATTACATAATCTAATCAACTTTATTAAAATTCAAAGCTTACGCGTTGACCATGGCTTAACGAGCTTCCCAATTACGTATCATCTCGTATTCTCTGGAAACCCTGGAACTGGAAAAACAACGGTTGCTCGCATTATTGGACAAATATACAAACATCTTGGCGTTTTGTCCAGCGGGCATTTCGTTGAGACAGATCGTGCGGGTCTAGTAGCAGGCTATGTTGGTCAAACAGCCTTAAAGGTACAGGAAGTTGTGAAAAAAGCAACAGGTGGCGTGTTATTTATCGACGAGGCTTATGCATTAATTAATGATAAGCAGGATGCATTTGGTAAAGAGGCGATTGATAGCTTGTTAAAAGCAATGGAAGATTTACGTGATGATCTAGTAATCATTGTGGCAGGCTATACAGAGCTAATGGAGGAATTTTTACAAGCAAATCCAGGTTTCAAATCGCGCTTCAATCATTTTGTACAATTTGATAACTTTAGCACAGACGAGCTATACGAAATATTTGCGATGCTATGTAAAAATAACGATTATCGTTATGGCGACGCGTTTGCGCAGCATATGAAAACACAATTAAACCAGATTCCTGTTGAAACGATCCCAAATTTCTCAAACGGCCGTTATATTCGCAATGTATTTGAAAAGCTGGTGACAATTCAATCGAATCGTTTAATCCAGCAGCAAAATATTACGAGAGATGAACTGATGGAATTTACTGATGCAGATATTGTACAAGCGATTTCTGAAAATCTTTATGATAGTACGTTTTAGAAGCTATTTGGATGAAAATCACAACGCTTTGCAACTATTTTAAGAATCATAAATACAAGGAACTATTAATATAGTAAATAGATGATTTTTATATAGTAGGGAGAGTTTGATGAAGAAAATAGTGCCATTGCTGTTAGTTCTTGCGTGTGTTTTACCAACATTTTTACACATTAAGATTACGATTAATAACAATATCGATGTGCATAAAGGTAGTAAAACACAAGATTAGACGTAGTACCTCATTGCCCCTAACAAACTGTTATGGGGCTTTTTTATATGCTCTTTTTGATTGACAAAATTTAGAATTAACCGTAATCTGAATTAAACATACGGTAGTGTATGTTGACGGGGGTTTTCATAATGCAATTAACGAGAGAAGACTGGGTCAAGGCAGGCCTACACCAATTAGCGAATGCAGGTATTCATAAAGTTCGTATTGAAACGCTTGCGCGATTGCTGAAAATAAGTAAAGGGAGTTTTTATCATCATTTTCGGGATCATCAAGAACTGTTAGATGCGATGTTAGATTATTGGGAAATGCATGCAACAAAACGAATCATTCAAAGTATGGAGCAAGAGGATTCATCATTAGAACAGCTCTTAACAATTAGTTTTAGTAGCGATAAAAAAATTGAAATGGGCATTTATGCTTGGGCTAAATATGACCAAGTTGTCGCAAGTCGACTAGTTGATATTGAGGAACAAAGAATTCGATGTATTGCATTGTTATATGAAAAGAAGGGAAACAACGCTTTTGAAGCTTTAGAGCGAGCTAGACTTGCATATTTAACTTATATAGGCTGGATGACGAGGTTTGAAGAGAATCCTAATTTCACGATAGGAACAATGCTGGAGCTTTTAGCAAAGATATAAGATGAATGTCTCTCATAAATGTGAGGGACAAATTCACAATTAAAACATACGATATAGTATGTTTTGAAACGTTATGGGAGGAGAATAAATGGTTATAAGTTTACTATTATTGGCTGTCACTGTCCTGTTTCTCATTAGTATGTTACATGTTTATTGGGCTTGTGGGGGGAGCTGGGGCTCTAAAGTGGTGTTACCTATAAAAAAGTGAGGGCAAGAACCCGTTTTTGTCCCTAGAAAAATAGGAACATTGTTAGTGGCACTCCTACTTCTGTTCGCAGCAGTATTGTTGTTTATTCAAGGAATTTATTTGCAAAATGTTCAACAATTCACCTTTTTCACACTTGGTTGTATTGTGTGTGCGGCTATATTTTTTATTCGAGCAATAGGGGATTTTAAATATGTCGGGTTTTTCAAAAAAATAAAACATTCTCAGTTTGCAAGAAATGACACGTGGTTTTATAGCCCGCTCTGTTTGCTATTAGCCGCAATGTATTTATTTGTACTCATTTAATTTTACCTGTACAATCTGATTATCTTTTAGCATTGTAGAGGAGGAATATGGTTGAACCAAATTATTTATTTACTGCGTCATGGAGAGACGGTTTTAAATACACAAGGACGATACCAAGGGGAACTTGATTCGCCATTAACGGCTGTTGGCATCGAACAAGTTCAGCAAAATGCGGACATGTTGAAAAGTTTAATTGGTGATCCGCAAGAGTGGAAAGTATTTTCAAGCTCTTTAGGAAGAGCCTTACAGAGCGCAGAAATTATTTGTCATACAATTGGCTACGATTTTAACAATGTGGAGCAGGACAATCGACTAGCGGAGGTGGCTGTGGGAGATTGGGCTGGCTTAACAACGGAAGAAATTGAGCATACTTGGCCGAATCTTTTTGCAAATACAGATCATTATAACTGGTTTTTCAATGCGCCAAATGGAGAAAGCTACGACACAGTTGTGAGCAGATTAACAGATTGGCTTGAGAGCATAAAGGATGAACCAAAAGTAATTGTTGTGTCACATGGTCTTACGGGGCGAATTTTACGTGGGGTCTATGCTGATCTAGCAAAGGAAAATGCACTAAAGTTAGATGTTTCACAAGATGTATTTTTTAAATTAACACAAAAAAAGATTCAAAACATCTCTTTAGAATTTGATGATTTTTATTGATAAGTAGCATTTGTTTTATTACATAATGTGAGACTACAGCAATCCTTAAGAATTTCTTCATAAATTTCCTACAGGAATATTCATAATTGCCTCCTATTATAATGTGTGGGAGGCGTTTTTTTATGAAAAAATTTGTATTATTTTGTTGTATATGTGCTGTTGCAGTATTTTTCTATACTAATAAAACAAACGAACAAGTAGTGGACATTGAGCTACCTTCGTTACATAGTAAAAATGCTTTATTATTAAACGATAACGGCGATGTGTTATATGAAAAAAATGCAGATGCTATTATTTTTCCAGCATCATTAACTAAAATTATGACGGCAATCGTAGCAATTGAGGCGAGTAAAGATCTTCAAACACAAACAATGGTTACACCACAAACAATTGCTAAATATACTGCGCAAAATGCTTCGATGGCAGGCTTTCAAGCAGGAGATTTTGTGACGATAGAGGATTTATTATACGGTACATTACTGGCATCTGGTGCAGATGCAACTGCTACGCTTGCAATTGCCGTTGCAGGTAGTGAGGAGGCATTTGTGGCAATGATGAACGATAAAGCGCAGGAGCTAGGGTTACATGATACCCATTACGAAAATGTCAGTGGGCTCCATCATGCTGCACATGTATCTAGTGTTCGTGATATTAGTAAGCTCTTTCAATATGCGCTTGAAAATCCTACATTTTATCAAATTTTGACTACTAAAAGTTATACGACATTAGTGCCAAATGAATTAACGATATCGAGCACATTATTTACGAAAATGGATGGTGTGGAAGGTGCTATTCTTGGTGGAAAAACTGGCTATACACCTGAGGCAGGACTTTGCTTAGCGTCCTTAATGGAAAAGAACGGTGAATTATTTATTTTTGTTACGACGAATGCGGAAGGGCATGTTTGGACCCCTCCATTCCATGTAGAAGATGCAATGGCAGCTTATCAAGCACTATAGGAGGAAAACAATGAAAAAAATAATAGCTTCTTTTCTTTTTTGCTTAGTTTTAATTACAGGATGCACTGCTCAAGCACCTGAAGTGAAAGAGGAGCAGGCCACTTGGGAGCCTTTAATTGGCACATATGTGGGGGATGCGATGAATGTTGGCAAAATTGCGAATACAGTCTTTTTACATGGGGATACAATCGACCACTTTGATTTGCGAGGGGAGGTGCTCCGCGTTATTTATAAAAATGATGATGAAGCATTAAGTAAGTGGTTTTCTTCATCAATATCCAAAGATAAAGCAATTGTTTATAACACAATGATGGGCGCCGTTTTAGTGCCAAATGCCAAGGGCTTCGGCTTTGAGGTGGACGGAGACTTGTATGAAATTTCGAGTGATGTCTTAATTGATGAAATGGAAAATTTATTTTCTACATTACCCAAAGGCAATGAATTGTTTGATGAAGGAAAGGTAAAAGCATTTTTGCAAAAGCATGAAGAAACAATTCAGCAGTATGCTGTTGATTCAAATTATCAAAAAACATTCCTAGCTAAATTTTCAATTAGTAAATCTAGTTGATTATTACTATTTTCTGGTATGAAATCTTCATCCATAATAAGAATCAAATCCTATGTTTTTTAGCATATTTTACACGGGAGACGACATCAGTGATTGTAAAAGGCGGTGTAGAATGATGAAGAAATTATTACCATTTGCTTTCATTTGGGTATTTTTATGCAGTATTGCTGTTGTAGGGCATGCTTCTGCAAATACAGTGAGTACGGCTGCTATCCAACTTGTTACAAAGGATGCAACGGTCTATGTAGAAGCTTCAACAGAAAGTAAGGTGGGCGGCCATGTAACAAAAGGTAATTTTGTGTTAGCCACACCTTTGAATGAAGAATGGGTACATATCCAAATGCCACAGCTAGAAGGGTATGTAGAAGTAACAACATTAGCTGAGGTAACTCCTGAAAAGGCTGTAGTCGCTAAAAAAGGCGGCACAAACTTATTTACTTATCCAAGTCCAAATGCACAAAAAGCCGGACAGCTATATGAAAATAGTATGTTGGTTGTGTATGGTACAGCGCCTGGTGGTTGGTCGTATGTTCAATACGGACATGGATTTGGCTATGTCGCAACAAATGCACTTAAAAAGCCAACAGGGACAAAAAAACAGGTAAACGCTCCTAATGGGGCTGTTATTCATTTAACAGCGAGTCCAAGCGGTGAAGTGCTAGGTACACTAGCGAATAAAACGATTGTCCAGCAGTATACAATAGTGGCAGGTTGGGCATATGTGGAAGCAGGCGAGCAAAAAGGTTACATAAAGGCTTCTGAGCTAACAGATTTAACGATAGTTGATAATAAAGTTTATAATAAAGGTGTTCCTGTAGCAAAAGGGGCAAAAAAACGAGTAGCTTTAACTTTCGATGATGGTCCTGATGCCAAGGTAACACCTCAAATACTAGCCATTTTAAAAAAGTATAATGTGAAGGCCACATTTTTTATGGTTGGAAAAAATGCCGCTAGCAATGGCAAAATTGTAGAGCAAGTATATAAAGAAGGTCATGAAATTGGTAATCATACTTGGAATCATCCGAAGCTAACCAGTTTGACGAATGCAAGTGTGAAACAAGAAGTTGATCGAACAAGCAATGCTATTTATGAGGCTATCGGTCAATATCCTACAGTTTTTCGACCACCATATGGCGCTACAAATGACGAAGTACGATCTGTTATAGCTATGCCTTCTATTTTATGGTCGATAGATACACTCGATTGGAAGCATCGAAATGCCGATAAAATACTAACGTATGTTAAAGCATCTGTAAAAGATGGTAGCATTATTTTAATGCATGATATTCATCAAACGACAGCTAATGGGCTAGAAAATGTCATTGTTTATTTACAGAAACAAGGGTATGAATGCGTAACGGTTAGTGATATATTACATTAATTAAATCTAGTACGTTCCTTACTATAATAAAAGAAGCCGTGCAACTGTCTTATGTAGACGGTGCACGGCTTTTATCATGTTATTTAAATAAATTAATCGTTGTAATAATAATAGGAATACCAAACACATCGATTAAAAATGCGCCTACGATTGGTACAACAAGGAAAGCCTTTGTAGAAGGACCAAAGCGTTGAACAACAGCAGACATATTCGCCATTGCATTCGGTGTTGCGCCTAAGCCATGTCCTGCAAAGCCTGCAACCATTACGGCAGCATCGTAATTTTTGCCGAGTAATTTAAATAATACAAATATACAAAATAGAACGATAAATAGTACTTGTACAAAAACAATTACAAATAGAGGTAATGCTAAATCAGCGATTTCCCATAGTTTAATGCTCATTAACGCCATTGAAAGGAAGACACCTAGTGTTACGTCACCGATTAAAGAAATACTTTTCATGTTAATTGCGTTAGGTTTCACTTTATCTAAAATGTTACGAACTAATACAGCGACAAACATTGCACCAACATAGCCTGGTAAAACAAAGCCTGTAGCTTCTGAGAATAAAGTTCCAACATACGTTCCTACAGCCATACAAAATGTTATGATTACTACCTGTGTAAAGAATGAATCAGATGTTATTTGTTCATTTTTATTCTCATATTCAACTGCTTCAGTTTCTTGTTTATCAGGTGTTAAATTGTACTTTCCGACTAAATATTTTACAATCGGTCCACCGATTAGTCCACCTGCTACTAAGCCGCATGTTGCAGCAGCAGCACCGATTGTCATCGCTGATGAAATACCTAAATCTTCTAAAGTTTGTCCAAATGCAGCAGCAGCACCATGACCACCTTCCATCGAAACAGCGCCAGCCATCATACCGATTAGTGGATGAATGCCCATAAGTGAAGCAAGTGAGACACCAATTACGTTTTGCATTAATGCAAGGAAGCCACAAGCTAACCAATAAATCACAAGTAGTTTACCGCCAAGCTTTACAAGTTTAAAGCTAGCTCCTAACCCAATTGTTGTGAAAAACGTAATCATAAATAAGCTTTGTAATGAAGTATCAAGAGATATTTCTAAAACGCCAGTTGTTTTTAAAATGGTAGCTAATGCTGCGAACAGTAAGCCACCAACAACTGGTGCTGGAATACAGAAACGCTTTAAAAAGTTAATTTTATTAATAAGAAAGCTCCCGAATGCAAATAGAGCGACTGCGAGAAATATGGTAGTAATTTGATTAATTTCGATCATGAACCGTTCCCCCTAATTAAGTGATTGAGTGCATCGTAGACAAAGTAAGCACCCAATTTGACTGTTTGACCATTTTCATCAAGTAACGGATTCACTTCACATATATCAAAAGAATGTGTGTTTGGATGTGATGCTACTTTCTGAATTAAAGAGCGAACAGTTTTTGTATCTAGTCCAAAAGGTGATGGCGCACTTACACCAGGTGCAAAAGCAGTGTTAACGACATCCATACATAAAGTAAGCAAGATATAATCATGATTATCCATAAATTGCTGTAAATCATTCATCATGTTCGTGTGATTTTCTGCTGTCATTTGTTCTTCTAATACATATTTCACCTGTAGCTCATGTGCCTTGTCAAAAAGCTCTCTTGTATTTCCGTAACGCTGAATGCCTAGTACAAAATAATCCGCATGTGGATCTTGTTCTAAAATTTGACGGAACATTGTACCAGATGAAGGCTGTTCATCATATGGGCGTAAATCAAAATGTGCATCGATATTGATAATTCCGATGCTAGCATCTTTTGGTAGTGCTGCACGAACGCCTAAATAATGGCCATATAAAGTTTCATGACCGCCACCAAGAATAATACACTTCATGTTTTTTGCTCGTAACCCTTGGACAACCTCGCCTAGTTCACGTTGAGCATCTTCTAACGCATGATTTAGGCAAATAATGTTTCCAACATCGATAATTTCCTGTTGATCATCAAATGTCCATGGTAAGCTTGCTAGAGCTTCGCGCATTGCATTTGGTCCATTAGCAGCACCAACACGCCCTTGATTACGGCGTACACCTTCATCACATATAAAACCTACAATCGCAGCATTTTTCTGTTCTGAAGCGCTTACATCATTAATAGCTAATCGTTTTACTTTTTGATGTAAACGGAAACTGCTCGTATTTGTAGTTGAGTCTATTCGACCTTTCCATTGTTTTTGATCTGTCATTATATACATCTCTTTATCAACTCCATTAACATTATTCATGTAGTGTTAATTTATTATATATTCACATAATTATATTTACTAATATATAATTATTATTAATCTATAGCTTTAAACTATAAATGTGGAGGTATGTTGTTTTGGATTTAAAACAATTACAATATTTTATCGCAGTTATTGAGCATATGAATTACTCGAAAGCAGCTGAAAAACTGCATATTTCTCAGCCTTCTTTAAGTAATGCGATTAAAAAATTAGAGCAAGAAGTGGGTTCTTCTTTACTTGAAAGAAATACAAGAAATTTGCACTTAACTGAAGCGGGTGAGCTTCTATATGAAAGAGCAAAAGTTATATTAAAAAATATGGAAGTATTAAAAATTGAAATGGACGAGGTCATTGT
Organism: Lysinibacillus sp. NPDC097162; assembly: GCF_044762185.1. Taxonomy (NCBI): domain Bacteria; kingdom Bacillati; phylum Bacillota; class Bacilli; order Caryophanales; family Bacillaceae; genus Lysinibacillus; species Lysinibacillus sp. NPDC097162. The sequence continues at coordinate 1,200,809 of NZ_JBIWDT010000001.1, forward strand.
ACATGGTACGAGTGATTTGACTATAGGCGTGATGGAATCAATCAAGCATTGGTTACCAAAAGCAATTGTTGAATATAAAAGGGTCTATCCACAGATGAAGTTTCATTTAGTAGATATTTTAGGTAGCAAACGTGTAAAAAAATCACTAAAAGGTTATAAAACACATGTCATTATTACTAATCAGTTGATTGATGATGAAGAGCTCGAGGTGAAATGTTTGTATGAGGAACGACTTGTCGCAGTGTTACCTTTAAATCATCCGTTAGCAGCAAAAGATATTTTGTCTATTTCGGATTTAGCCAATGAACCTTTCATCATTAGTACGGATGGTTTTCAGACACGGCAAGACATTTTGAAAGCATTTGAAAATGCAGGTCAAGAGATTAATGTACAATTTGAAATCGAACGTTTTGAAACCGCTGTATCACTCGTTCGTGAAAATTTAGGTATTACGATATTGCCTAAAAATTATTTACAGGGACCAACTGCAAAGACAATTGTTCAAAAAGAAATTGATTGCCCAAATTTACAGCGAAATGTTTATTTAGTGTATTTGAAAAATCGACATCTACCTTTTGCAATCCGCCAATTTATTGATGGCGTTATGCAATACTTTGATAGTAAAAGATAATAATTATATTTTTTTGAAATAGTGAATATCTTGTATGTGTTTCATGGAAAGAAGGAATAAACGGTACTTAATTAGCTGTTTTGTGAATGCATTATCTCTTTTATTCTATTTTTTGTGGAATTGATGATTGATTTACGTGGCATATAGCGGTAACATTTATTGTAAGAATAAGAATGAACAATCATTCATTTTTCATTCGCATTGTCAATCAAAGGGGGCGTTCATATGAATTTTTCTTATAGTGAAAAAGTAGTAGAACTGCAAGAAAAACTGACAAATTTTATGGAGCAATATGTTTATCCAAATGAGGCAGTATATGCGGCACAGGTGGATGCAATGGAGGATCGTTGGGGAGCGATCCCTCCAATTATGGAAGAATTGAAGAGCAAAGCACGGGAAGCGGGGCTATGGAATCTGTTTTTACCTGATAGTAAGTACGGCGCAGGTTTATCGAATTCAGAGTATGCTCCTTTGTGTGAAATTATGGGGCGTTCATTAATAGCGCCCGAAGTCTTTAACTGCAATGCCCCTGATACGGGGAATATGGAGGTACTTGTACGCTACGGCTCTGAACAGCAGAAAAAAGAGTGGCTAGAACCGTTATTACGTGGGGAAATTCGGTCTTGTTTTGCGATGACAGAGCCAGCAGTAGCTTCAAGTGATGCAACGAATATTGAGGCAAGTATTGAATGTGATGGTGATTATTACGTTTTAAATGGCCATAAGTGGTGGACAACAGGGGCTGGAGATCCTCGTTGTAAAGTCGCTATTTTTATGGGTAAACATAAGGATTCTAATGCACCTATACATGAGCAACAGTCAATGATTTTAGTACCGATGAATACACCAGGGGTCAAAATAGAGCGCATGTTAACTGCCTTTGGCTATGATCATGCCCCTGAAGGACATGGTGAGGTTACGTTTACAAATGTGCGAGTACCTGTGGAAAATATTTTATGGGGTGAGGGCAAAGGCTTTGCGATTGCACAGGGGCGTTTAGGTCCGGGACGAATACATCATTGCATGCGCCTAATTGGAGCAGCCGAACGAGCTTTAGAGGAAATGTGTATTCGTCTACAGGAGCGTCATGCTTTCCATCGACCATTAGCCGATCAAGGCGTAATGCGTGAACGGATAGCCGAGTCACGTATTGATATTGAGCAGGCAAGACTGCTTACGTTAAAGGCTGCCTATATGATGGACACGGTAGGCAATAAAGAAGCGAAGGCTGAAATTGCGATGATTAAAGTTGTTGCACCAAATATGGCTTTACGTGTGATCGATCGTGCAATTCAAGCGTTTGGCGCTGCTGGAGTGGGACCCGATACAACATTAGCTGCACAATGGGCCAATTCACGTACTTTGCGATTAGCAGATGGACCAGATGAGGTTCATCGCAATACTGTAGCGAAATTGGAACTGAAAAAACATGCCACAAAGCAAAAGGAGCTGGTGAAATGAGTGTATTGGACTTATTTTGCTTAAAAAGGAAAACCGCTATTGTTACGGGTGGCGGTCGCGGACTTGGTGCGCAAATTGCCCAAGGCTTTGCAGAGGCTGGTGCAAATGTTGTGCTATGTTCACGAAAAGTGGAGGCTTGTGAGGAAGTGGCTGCACAGCTTGCGAAATTGGGTGTCCAGACACTTGCGCTTGCCTGTGATGTGACAAAACCCGAAGAAATAGCGAATGTCGTGTCCAAAACATTAGAGACATTTGGAAAAATTGATATTTTAGTAAATAACAGTGGAGCCTCATGGGGTGCACCTGCTGTCGACATGCCGTACGAGGCTTGGCAAAAGGTTTTTGATGTGAATGTCAATGGGACATTTTTAATGACTCAGGCAGTTGGAAAAGTGATGCTCGAACAAAACGCTGGGAAAATTATTAATATTGCTTCTATTGCAGGGCTTGGTGGGACACTACCTAATTTTATGGATACGATTGGTTATAACGCTAGTAAAGGTGCAGTAATTACATTCACGAAAGATTTAGCTGTGAAATGGGGACCAGCGGGTGTCAACGTCAATGCTATTGCTCCTGGATTTTTCCCGACGAAAATGTCGAATGTCTTAATTGAACGAGGACAAGATTATTTAATGGGCGCTACACCTTTAAAGCGTTTAGGTTCTGAAAATGATTTGAAGGGAGTTGCACTATTTTTAGCAGCAGCAGCTTCGGATTATGTTACAGGTGAGGTCATTGTCGTAGATGGTGGAATGAGTGCAATTATTTAAGGGGGGTTCCTATGGATACGATGCAAGTAAGGGCAAGTGAACGGATTGATGCAGAGCAATTACATGCTTTTTTAAAGCAACATTTCTCAAACTTACCAGAGGGGAAACTAGAAATTTCTCAATTTAGTGCTGGCCATTCTAATTTAACTTACTGTTTAAAAATAGCGGATTTTGAAGTCGTACTTCGCAGGCCACCTCTTGGACCAGTTGCAAAAAAGGCGCACGATATGAAGCGTGAATTTACCATTTTATCTGCGCTCCATCCGTTTTTAGCAGTTGTGCCAAAACCATATGTTTATGTTGATGATGATAGCATTATCGGTAGTGATTTTTTCTTAATGGAACGAAAAAAGGGAGTTGTATTGGATACGCATTTTCCACCTGGTAACGATACGACAGTAGAACTAGCCCGTCAGTTGTCTGAAAAGATGGTGGAATCATTAGTAGCGCTCCATGCCATACCATATAAAGAAACGCCATTAATAGACATGGTGAAGCCTGATGGGTTTATGGAACGCCAGGTGCATAGCTGGATTGATCGATACGATAAAGCGAAAACAGCTGAGCTTTCAGAGGTAGCATCGCTAACAGCTTGGCTAAAGGAACATATACCGACAAATGCTGAAGCGACAATTATTCATTATGATTATAAATTCAATAATGCGATGTTTTCACAGGATTATTCACAAATGATTGGGCTTTTTGATTGGGAAATGACAACAGTAGGGGATCCTTTAGCAGATCTCGGTGTTGCCATGAGCTACTGGATGCATGCAGATGATCCAAAAATGCTGCTGTATGCACTAGGCGAGCCACCGATTACGATTTTACCTGGCTTTTATACAAGAGAAGAATTCATCGAACGTTATGCAGAGAAAAGTGGTCGTGATGTTTCAGCAATCCATTATTATATCACATTTGCTTATTTTAAATTAGCGGTGATTTGCCAACAGATTTATTACCGCTTTGTAAACGGGCAAACGAAGGATGATCGTTTTGCACAAATGGATACGATGGTAGCTGCACTTATTCAGCAAGCTGCTAAAAGTATTAAGTAAAAGTAGGTTGATAGAGGCTGTTTGATTGTAGCTGCTCCTAATTTTCGGGGGCATCTACAATCTTTTTTGTTGGTTGCGTATGTAATTGTTAGAAAATATCAACAGATTATCCGACACTATATTTTCTAGTTTTAAATTATCTTCTCGCACCATACCCATAGTATAAAACTAAATATTCACGATAAAGAAATTAAAGAGGGGGAATGTGTGTTCTTTTTTGCGTTTTGCATAACAGAACGAAGTAATGCCGATTTTTTTAAAAAAATCAGGTTCTCATTGAAAAACCTAATCAGTACGCCCATAACAATTTATTTATTGTAATCCTCGCCTGCCTCCTACTAGCATCCAAAGCACGACAAAAAAAGAGCAGACGATTTTGTCTACTCTTCTTCAAGTCATTTTAAAATATTTTCATCATTTATTAAAGAATCTAGTACACGCATATAAACCTGTAACACCTGTAATTTCTGCTGCTAAACTACGTAAAGCTGATCCCCCCACACGTAATTTTTCTTCCCAAGATGTAGCACCCGCAATTAATTTTGCACTTTCTTTAAAACCACCGAGAGCTTTAATATAATTTCTAACTTTGATAATTTTAGCTGCTACAAATAAATTTGAACCAACAAACCAAACTAAAGCTGCACTACATGCTCCTATTGCTACCCAATCTGGATCGGCCAATACAGGAAATGCAGTATTTTCATTAAAATTCACGGTTTGAATTAAAGTGTTATCAACCACTTCATAATAGGTGGGTACATCTACACCATTAGCATCAACTGCCCACGCTTTCCCAAAAACACTTTGAATAATGTTATTTTCATCTACAATAAAGACTTCTTTTGTATCTAACTCATTTCCAGGGACGTCACCAAAATAATCAGCAGATGAAATCAGCTTATGTCCTTCTGGTATATCCAACTCAAATTTATATTCCATTGGAGCACTTGAATCTTTAATATTTATAATACTTCTAACTCCAAACTCCGTCGGTTGCAAAATCAAGTCTACTGGTCCGTCATTCTTATACTCATAGCTGCCTGATTCTGTAATTGTAGGTTTACTTAACTTCATATTATTCGGTACACCAATTTTTAAATCTTCTCCAGTCCCCTTACTTTTCAGAAGAATTCCATCATCAAACTCACTCGGTAGATTAATAATATTAAAATCATTTTCTGCAACACCATTTTCGTTTGTTTTAATTAAATCATTAGTACCAGTAATTTCTTCTGTCTTAATAGCCGCTGAAGGAACTAGTGAATCTGCATATGTAGCACTACTTAAAGTTGCACTCAATAAAAGAAAAGCGGCAAATAAACTAGTTATTTTTTGTGTTAATTTCATATCATGCACCTCCTAAGTGTGTTATTATTTTTATACTAGATTAAATTAACTGAAATATCAAATAATTTAAAGCTAGAAAGGGTGCATCGTATGTCTTGCAAATTTAATAAATATGTAAGCTATATTACTGCAATCGCAATCCTTGTACTAATTTTATTCTTTACTAATAAAGTAAGTAAAGAGGTGTTTTTCCTCTTATTTGCTCCTCTAAGTATAGCAATGCTAATATTGGGATTTTTAGCGTTTAGAAACGCTTTGAAAGATAAAGATAAGATTGATTTACATGCATCAGATATTAAAAGAAAATTAAAAAAATAGAATGAAAACTAATTAGTATATCTGCATTTATACAATAGAAAAGAACAGCTTTCGTAAATGTCGGTAAGCTTATTTAATACAAAGTTAGGCTTGCTAAACTAATATATAGTAGGTGATTATATACGAAAATATTAGTAGATGAGTTTATTAATCATTGCTTGATAGCAGAAGAAACGCAGATGACTGGAGATTATAAAAGAGGAAATAAATCCAATAGGGCATTGCTAGTTATTTTGGATCAACTAAAGCAATCATCCGAACTTGCTACAGCAGTGTTAGATGAGTTGTTTCTACATGAAAATACTTTTGTTTTATATGTTTGCAGTATTTATGCAATTATAGTGGACTATCGCAGAGCGGATGCTTTAAAAATGCTTGAAAAGATTGCAGGAATGGGACAGAATATGACCAGTTTTCATGCAAACATAGTTCTTGAACAATATGAATCCGGCGAACTTTTTAAACTGTATGGCGTAAGTAAATAAGTTACCATTAAGGAAATGGCTAAGCGATGATAGTTGTTGGTTTTTTCTAAATTAACTTAAAAGTGGTGATATAGATGGATAGTCAAATGAGTTTACTAATGGAGGTTCATGAATTAATTGAAGAATACTCTAAATTGGGTGATAGCCTAAGTCATCCAGAAAACGCGATAATAAGCGTAGAAGATGAGCTTAAATTAACTACTGAGGAAATCAAAGCGTTAAAAGCAAATGAATTTGATTTTCATAGTATATGTGGCATTGAAAAGATTGTTCGCGATCGGATGCTTTCAACCTTTTTTCACTTTTTCTGTATTATAGATGGTGTTGGTGATCCTAAATTTAGATATGATGATACGGTGTGGTTAGGGCTAAAACTAGAACGGAGAGGTCTAGATGAGGAGCGAGAGTATGAGGAATTTCTACACGATATGCTATATGAAGCATATTGGAAATGGCGAGAAATGAAATCTTAAGATTGTAGATTTGATTTATGGAAAGATTTTAAATATCCATTAACATAATCAATAAAAGTACTCTAAATAAAGATACAGCTGTTTGAGTACTTTTATTGCATTAACAAGGGTTAGACCCTTTGTATTGCTTAGTGGGGAAAGAAATTAAGCATTCATAGTATGGATAAAAGTTTTAAACTTTATCGTTTAAGAGGGAGAGTAGTTGTTGTTTCTTTTCTTATTTAATTATGATTCACTTTAATATCTAACAATAGAAAAGAGCTCATGTATTTTAATTTTGTGAGCTCTTTTCTTGTTTTGCTTAAATACTATGTTCTTTCTTTTTTCTTGTACTAGTCAAAAAGAAAGCTGGAATGAATGCAATAACTAAACTGATAACCGTAAATACAAAGGCGTGATGATAACCTGTCAATAACACTTCTGTTGTGGCAGGCTGGTTATTAATCGAATGTTGAATCACGGTCGCTAAAATTGCTGTTCCAATAGCACCTCCAATATTTTGAAGCATTCTCGTTGCTGTTGTTGCTTCAGAAATCAGTTCTTTCGGTACATTACGGTAGGAATCAGACATTACGGAAATTGTTAGCCCACCTTGTGCAATACCTCTTACAAATAACATGCAAATAATTAAAGTACTACTTGTATGTTCAGAAAAAAACACAAATGGCAATGTGCTTGCAATACCGATAGCTGCTGAAATTTGTACAACAATTCGTGCACCAAACTGATCTGTTAATTTCCCTACTAAACTTCTTGAAACGAGTAGTCCGATACCTTGACTAATTAAGAATATCCCTGACCAAGTAACACTTAATCCTAAAATATTTTGTAAAAACAGTGGTAGTAAAAACATAACGCCATTTACTGTTAACCCTGACATTATTAATAAAACTGTAGACGCAGAGAAACTTTTAATCTTGAAAAGCTTTAAACTTACAAGTGCTCTTTCTGGTTTTAAAGCCGCATACACAATATACGTTATTAACAAGCCAACACCTATTAGTAACGCCACAAAAGCTTTAGTTGAAAACCCAGTGCTGAACGCGTGTATTTCTGAAATACCTAAAATAAAACTTGTAAAACTTCCACTTAATAAAAGAATACTTATAACATCAAGTTTCTTCCCACTCCCACTAGGTTTGAAAGTTGGAAGCATAAATATAATTAATAATGCTGATAAAATAACGATTGGAACATTAATATAGAAAATCCAATGCCAATTTAAAGAATGAATGATAAATCCTCCGAATGTTGGTCCTAAAATTGGTGCCAACACTGCTGGAATCCCAATAACAGACATTAATTTGCCTAGATTTTCTCCTCCTGCTAATCGAACAACTAATGTCGATAACAATGGAACAATAATACCACTTCCTAAACCTTGAACAACTCGCCCAGCTATTAGTAAATCAACTGACGAAGAAACTGAAGCAATAATAGAACCTATTAAAAAAATTAATAGCCCAAATAAATATAATTTTTTTCCTTCAAAGTAATCAATAGCCCATCCTGCAATAGGAACTGCAATCCCTAAAGCTAATACGTAGGAAGTGCTTACCCATTGAATCGAATCCACAGTCGCATTTAAATCTTTCATCATAACATCGACTGCAATATTCGTCATAGTGGTATCTAACATTGGCGCAAGAGCACCTAATACCAAAACAAAAGCTATTCCAATAAGTGACTTTTCTTTTTTCAATGTAACTCCCCCTAGAAATAAGATACTACAGTATCTAAAATAGAATACTGTAGTATCTTATGCGAACGTGGTATAATTGTCAACAAATAAGAAAAGATGAGGGATTGAAATGACTAAAGCACGTCGGAGAGGATTGGAATTAGAGCAAGCTATTTTAGATAGTACTTGGAAATTACTAAAAGAAGTGGGATACGAGCAATTAACAATGGATCGTATTGCTGAAAATGCCCAAACAACAAAAAATGTATTGTATCGAAGATGGGACGGAAAAGCAGAAATTGTAGTTGCTACAATCCAGCGACATACACCTAAATTCCATTTTACAGTTCCTAATACTGGTCAATTAAATGATGATTTATTAACTTTTTTCATTCTTATAATTAAAAAACTCGAGGAAATTGGATTGGACGTTATTAGAGGGCTCCTACTGGATAAATTACCAAAAATATCGCTTATGGATTTCTTAAATAAAATCAATTCTGAAAATAAATTGTTTTCTGTTCTTGAAGAAATATTTAATAATGCAGATGAACGTGGGGAAATTAATAAGAGCAAACTTACAAAAAATATGAAAAATTTCGCTGTTATACTTATTGTGAATGCTGTGTTGTCAGGAGATTTTAATGAAGAAGTGGCTACTCAGATGATTAATAATATTTTTATGCCTGTATATAGACATACCTTAGTTATGTAAGTGAAACAAAAAACTTTTGGGTAGTATTAGGGCAAATAGACAATGGCATCATATTGTTAAACAATAACAAACTACCAACTATGGCTTTAGTGCAACAATTTTTTACAATACTCTTTTGGTATGAAAATAAGGGATAAGCTACAGGGTGGAAGTACTCTAAGCAGGGATATCCCTGTTTAGAGTGCTTTTTGATTATGAAAATACGCAAAGTATAGCTAATGACTCTAATTGTCCTATGTTTCGTGATTGCAATTACATATTCATTTTAGTGCGGGCTTTATTTCTTCTTCCAACATCCGTTCAATTTGAATCTACAAGTTACTGTAATCCTCTTGCAGGATGCTGTAAATTTCCAAATCAATAATTCCTTTGCCAGACCAGAAAGAGGCTTGTCTTAATAATCCTTCTTTTATAAAACCACTTTTTAAAAGCACTTTTTTTGAAGCATCATTCATTGGCATAACCTCTGCTTGAATTCTATTGATGTCGGCTTCGTCAAATAGAAATTTAATGATTGATTGCACTGACTCAGTAGCGATGCCCTTATTCCAATAGTCCTCAGCTAAATAGTAACCAATTGTTACCATGTTCACTTTTTGATTAAAATCCATCGCTTCTATTATGCCGACTAATGTGTCTGGTTGATCTTTTAAAAAAATACCCCATTTCACTCGGCTTCTTTTCGTGAAATCACGTTCAAAATGACCGATCATTTTTTGGACTGTCTGGATATTGTGCTTCGGAATGATGCCACAAAACTCAAATACTTTTTCATTATCGTAGATGGCAAATAACATGTTTAAGTGGCTTTCTTCAATTTTTTTAAATTGTAGGTTGTTGGAACTTAATAGTGGGAAGTTTTCAAAGATTTTTTCTACATTCATCGTATTCTCTCCTTAGTGATTTTAATAATTTAGGAAAGCTATTTAAATAAGTGCTTATTAATATTTTCTAGTTTATACATTATATTGTAAAACGGTGCTGGAGTATATTCTTTTTAATAAAAACAATAAAAAAAGCTGCAACGTATGAAATACGCTACAGCTCAGAATTGGTTGTGGCCCTTTGATGGCGCTACTCGAAGTAGTATACCACAAAATAAAAAATTATAGTTGTGTTTATGTATTATAAATCTTTTGAAATCAATAGAAGAGAGTGCCAGTCACTATTTATCTTAATAGGATGCTTTGTATTAGCACTCTGTATATCATTAAAATCATTTAAATATAGTACTTAATAAGTTAATTTGCCCCCTTGATGCTAATAGTCGAGGGGGCTTTCATTTCCATAAGGTTGGTAAATTCTGTGAGTTTACATCAACAATAGTATAAAAAATTAAATCTCTATATCAATTATTATCATACTGGATTAGGACAAGGAATAGATTGTTATAGTTCGAATATTTGAAGATGGAGTAGATATGGAGAAACGTATTTTAGAATGGGATTTTCTCGGAATTCATGAAAGAAAGTTCGGAGTTTGTAGTCGAAAAATACAAGGGAAATTGAAATTTGGTAGCTAAAAGACTATTCAATAGACATTTTCCTTCTATTGAAATAGTCAACTCTACGATGAATAACACATAAGTTATAAAAGTCTATTCGAGTTTTGCGAGACTCTATCGTTAGTAAAATAGCAGCAATCGTTTTTCGTCATGAGTATGATAGTCTAATAAAATTACACTGGAAGGAGAACTAAATGAAATGACACAATATCATCAGCAGTCGTCCGCAGAAGTCATGAATAAATTGAGCGTGACCAATAAAGGATTGAGTGATTCTGACGTTCAAAAAAGGCAGGAAGTGTATGGTTTTAATGTATTAGAGGAAGGTAAAAAAATAAGTACGCTTGCCGTTTTTTTCGGTCAGTTTAAGGATTTATTAGTAATTATTTTGATGATAGCGGCTTTTATTTCATTTCTATTAGGTGAAGTAGAAAGCACAATTGTCATTTTGATTGTCATAATTTTAAATGCAATTCTCGGTACTGTGCAGCATGTAAAGGCGGAAAAGTCTTTAGGTAATTTGAAAGCTTTGTCTTCTCCAATTGCGAAAGTGATGCGAAACAATCAGATTATCGAAATTCCGTCTAAAGATATAGTTGTAGGAGATCTTCTGTATTTGGAGGCTGGCGATTATATAAATGCTGATGGAAGATTAGTAGAAAGCCATAATCTTCATATAAATGAAAGCTCACTTACTGGTGAATCTTTAGCCGTTGCGAAATTTGCTGATCCCATTAAGGAAGATGTAACGATTGCTGATAAGAAAAATATGGTTTTCACTGGTAGCTTTGTTACAAATGGTCGAGGTATTGTGATTGTCACATCTATCGGAATGGAAACGGAAATTGGTAAAATAGCAAATTTGCTAGATACTGCGAAAGAAAAGAAGACTCCGCTACAAGTTAGCCTAGATCAATTTGGAGAGAAATTAGCCTTAGGAATCACGATGATCTGTGTAGTTATTTTCACAATTGATCTTGTTCGAGGCCGTGAGTTGGTGGAATCGTTTATGTTTGCCGTTTCATTGGCTGTTGCCGCTATACCAGAGGCGTTAAGTTCGATTGTGACAATTGTGTTGGCTTTTGGGACACAAAAAATGGCAAAAGAAAATGCTATTATACGAAAGCTCTTTGCTGTTGAAAGTTTGGGAAGTGTCTCTGTTATATGTTCAGATAAAACAGGAACCTTAACTGAAAACAAAATGGTCGTGCAACATGTATTTGTTGATCAAAAAGTTATTTCACACGATCAGCTACAAATGAAAAACACAATCGAAAAAGATCTGATTTGGAAGGCACTATTATGTAATGATGCGTTGGAAAGAGATCATAAAGAAATTGGTGATCCTACTGAAATTGCGCTTGTGAAATTAGGGAAGCAATACGACTTTGATGAATTAATCGTCAGAGAAAATTGTCCAAGGGTAGCAGAGCTTCCTTTTGATTCAGATAGAAAACTTATGAGCACGGTGAATCGTATTAATCAGCAAAATATTATGATTACGAAGGGAGCATTAGATGTTCTCCTTTCAAAAATTACAAAAATTAATACTTCTAATGGTTTATTAACTATTACTCATGAACATAAGAAAAAAATCGAAGAAGTTAACCGAGACTTTTCGATGAATGGTTTAAGAGTTTTGGCTATTACGTACAAGGAGGTATATGAACCTCGAGCAATCTCCGTTGTAGACGAAAGAGACTTAATCTTTGTCGGATTAATCGCAATGATGGACCCTCCTAGAAAAGAATCAAAGGCAGCAGTTGAAAGTTGTATCAAAGCAGGGATTAAACCTGTAATGATCACAGGTGACCATAAAATAACAGCCACTGCGATTGCAAAACAAATTGGTATTTTACAGGATCCAAGTGAAGCGATTGAAGGAGCTGAAATTGAAAAATTAACTGATCGGGAACTGCAAGAAAAAGTGCAAGATTTCTCAGTTTATGCCCGCGTAACACCAGAGCAAAAAATTCGTATTGTGAGAGCCTGGCAAGAAAAAGGGAACGTCGTTGCTATGACGGGGGATGGAGTCAATGATGGGCCAGCCTTAAAGCAAGCCGATATCGGTGTAGCGATGGGAATAAGCGGTACTGAGGTGGCAAAAGATGCATCTTCTATGATCTTAACCGATGATAATTTTTCCACGATTGTCAAAGCAATATCAAATGGAAGAAGTATTTATACAAATATTAAAAATGCCATTTTATTTTTGCTATCAGGGAATGCAGGAGCTATCTTTGTCGTTTTATATGCGACTATTTTAGGTTTACCAGTTCCATTTGCTCCGGTCCACCTATTATTTATTAACTTGCTGACCGATAGTTTGCCGGCAATTGCCATCGGGCTGGAACCAAATAATAAAAACACTATGAAGGACAAGCCAAGAAATATTCACACACCATTACTAAATAGAATATTTACGACCCAAGTGGTACTTGAAGGTTTATTAATTGCTATTTCTACGGCTGTTGCTTTCGAAATAGGATTGTCAACAGGAGATACTTTAACAGCAAGTACAATGGCGTTTACAACTTTATGTTTATCAAGACTAATACATGGCTTTAACTCTAGATCCAAACAGTCGATCTTTGCCATCGGTGTATTTTCGAATAAATATACTTGGTTAGCATTTTTAATCGGCTTTGTTGCTCTACATGTAGTATTATTTGTGCCATCTTTCACGGATATATTTGAAGTTGCCACATTAACTGGCGCACAATTAGGTTTTATTTATAGCTTATCGTTCTTACCGTTTTTAGTTAATCAATGGTACAAACTATTGTTTGTGAGAAGTAAATAATGCACTTAATAAAAGTGCCAGGCACATGACATCAAGTTACTTTTATGCTCGCTAATCAAATAGCGGGCCTTTTTTTGTTGAAAAAACGTACGTAGCATCCGATTGCAAACAAATAGGATACTGCACATTAGTACTTGCCCAGTAACGTCTCTAGAATCATTAGATGCTATGTATACAAATGTAGGAGTAACTTCAAAAGGCTAGGCCATTTGATCAAATAGATTCGTTCCGTGTAGTGTGTTTTATCAGAAGAAAAACTGAAAGGGATAAGTGATGTGCAAATACGACTAGGTGCTATTGCATTTAATTGAATCTGTTTTTGCAACGTTTTTTAAAATTCCAATCATTTGGATAATTATTATTAATAACGAATTACTCCTTATATTCATACACTATGTATGCTTGATTTTTTATGTGAAAAACATTGAATTCTCAAGGGGGAAAGAGGGAGATTATAGTATGATGCTTGAGTCATTTTATGTACTTTTAAATAAAGGTCGTAAAAGGCTTTTTAATCACCCTTTATTTTGAAAAAGAAGTTCAAAATAGTGTCGCCTTAGGCATTTTAATCCTGCTATAAGAGTAGCTTTATTGTAAATAAAAGGGGGCTCTTTAGTGAAAAAAGTGCTATTGTTCGGGGATATTGGCATTGATGATACAGCTGCGTTAATCTACGCTAGACTACACCGTGAAATAGAAATTGTTGGATTAGTTGCAGATTACGGAAATGTATCGAGAGAAGTTGCAGTGGCCAATATTTTATATTTGATGAAGTTGTTTAATTTTCCTAAGGGAATCCCTGTTATTTTAGGGGCAGAAGTACCTTTAACTGGCGAACAGCCAACATACTTTCCTGAAATTCATGGAGAGCATGGACTTGGACCAATCATACTAAATGAAGACTACGATTTAAAAACGGAAAATTTTTTGGAAATCGTAAATATCATTAAAAAATATAAGGATGAGCTGATCATCGTAAATATTGGTCGGCTCACTTCACTTGCCACGATGTTTATTTTCTACAAAGAGTTAATGAAAAACGTAAAGGAATTTTATATTATGGGTGGGGCTTTTGGGGTTCCAGGAAATATCACTACTGTTGCTGAGGCGAATTTTCACGGAGATCCTTTTGCGGTAAATATTGTACTCACATACGCTACGAATGTGACAATTATTCCTTTAAATGCAACACAAAAAGCCATTGTTACGCCCGGCATGGTCGACTATATCGATCATTTTGGGAAGGCGAAAATCTTCAAACCATTAATGGAGTACTGTACGCGTTTTTATCAAGAAAGGGACCCCACACTTTTAGGGAGTCCTCTCCACGATGCACTAACCCTTATGGCTATCATTAACCCTGACATGTTCACGTATGAGTCCTATCCTGTTACAGTCGTCGATAAACTAGATGGTCCTGAACGGGGGCAAAGTATTGCGGAAACCCGACCATACGAAAACATAAAGAATGGGCAAAAAACACATCGTATTGCATTTGATATAAATTATGAAAAGTTCTTTCATGATTTTTTGTCCGTTATGACTGGCCATCAAGCTAATAGTGAATTAAAATAATTTTGCTTTAACTACTGAACGAAAACAATGCAATTTATTCAAAAACACCGTTTCTTACGATAACAAAGTCGACCTTCACATTCACTTTGATGTCTTTATACATCTCATGCCATTTTTCTTTTGTCAGATTCGAATTCCGCACAGTGCTTCTATATTTCTCTCCAAAACCAAAGACATCTGACTGGGCTTCCTGACTTTGTGCAATAACTCTAGATACTTCCTTTGATAATTTTTTACTAATCGCCTTTTCAAGTTCTGCTACCTGCTTAGGATTGCCTAGATTTATATCTTTGTGTATTTCTAATACTCTTGCCTTCATTTTGATGTTTAGATCAAACTCGGTTTTAGAAGCATCGACTAATTTAATGTCTCTTTTAGATTGAATGGCATCAAATGCTACAGGGATTTCTTCAGCTTTTTTCAATAATGTTGGGGGCACATCATCTTCTTGTATGGTAGTTTCAAAAATCCCTACCTTAAATGTATCTCTGACAACCTTGATGTAAAAGCTATCTTTCGCCGAGAGTTTGCTGACCATTTTACCGTCTTTAAATAGGGCTATTCCGCTTAATTCAACAAGTTCTTTATCTCTTTTTAAAATAGGCATAGCGATATCTTTACCGGTCGTATAATAATCGTGCGCAATCTCATGAAGTGTTGGGGATATCATATACTCTTGTTTAATGTTTTGTTCTAAAAGCTTATATATGTGCTGACCAATATCATCAATATTTTTATATTCGTATTTAAGTAATGGTGCTGTTTCTCCTTCTACGACAGCCATATACAAACTATTGCTTACACTTGCATTTTCCAGATTTGTATTAATGTAATAATGAAGATCATCTTTCGCTACTTCTTCGCCAAACAATATTACCCTCATTTGACCGACCATAATCTTTTTAGCTAGCTTTCGATTAGATTTCATCCGACTTCCTTTACTAGTTGTGTCCTCTGTTGTAAGGACCTCTACCTTACTCTGAAATTCGGGATTCACTTCACGAATAACAGCAGTCGTAGCTATTTTTTCTTCCGTTCCTACATCGTAGCCAACTAAAGTCGTTAAGCCCACTTGATCTAAAATATTGGTCTCGGCACATCCATATAAAAAAATAAATAATAAAAGAAGAATAATAATATGCCTAAGCTTTTTCATTTTTATGCTCCTTCTTTTCTATGAACTTTTTTTTAAGTATGGCGATGAAAAATAAGAAAATCGGATAAACAAAGATGATATAAAAAGCTACTTTTCCGAAATACGTATTAATTGTATTGATTTGAGTGCGCGTTTGAACGAGCAATGTGGCAATGAAAACAAGAATAGAGAAAATCCACACGAATTTCGTTCCACTTATATTGACTAATCGTTGAGTTCCTCGATAAGCAGCCCATAAATAGAGACAAAGATTTGGTAAAATGATCAACATCCAAAAACAAACTGCCACAAATTCAAATCGCTCCATAAAAGGAAAGCTTATAAAGCTAAATAATGTCAATGTTGCCCATATTGTTTTTAGAAGTTTTCCTTCACTGTAGTAAGTAATGGAAACTAACATAACAGCTAGATATAGGATAGTTGTAGCCAACAAACTCATATGTGCATACTTGCTGACGTTTTTTTTGTCCTTTATGAAAGGGTAAATAATATTAAGAATTTCAAATCCAATAATTGTAAAAGTCATCGATTGTGCACCTTTTAATAGTGAACTAAAGTTTGTTTCTAAAATAGGGAGTAGACTATCTACTGTTGAAAACTTCATTGGGAATAATAGCATAGGAAAAATCCATAAAGAGAGTACAATACTAAAAAAAGAAACACCGACAATTACTCGAAGTCCACCAGTGAAGGCGTATATTATGATTATTAGTATAGTAGCTGATAGAAACCATGTACCTATACTAGGGAACATCCATGCTTGAATCACTTCAATATAATTCCGTAAAACTGAAAAGGATGCTACAAAACAATAAGCAATATATATGACATTTAAAAAATTGCCTATCCACTTGCCAAAGATATCTTGCTGTATCCCATATAAATCATTAGAACCGTATATTTCCAATGTTTTTATCATACAAAAAGTGACGATATGTGTGGCAATGCCCGCCAATAGAACTGAAATCCATGCATCATGTCCTGCATCTTTGTACACAATACGTTGAAATCCCTGTATACCGACTCCTACTTGAGCACTGTGGATGACAAAAAATAGCAAATAAGCATTTATCATGTCTTTAGGGCTAAGTTGTAGCGGATTTTTCATTCATTTCACCTTCATTTCAACTTTCTTCCGGTTTTACAGGTTCAGGCTCGTATTTATCCTGATTAGATGGCCTTGTCAGGGCAGGTCTTTTTGCCGTGAATGGCATAGGCATTCTAATAACACTATCTCGCATTTCTCTCACTCTAGGTGGATAAAGTGGAGACATATACGGTGCACCTAAACTAGATTGACGTAAAAGGTGAATTAAGATAAAGCAAAAGGCCAGCATTATACCATAAAAACCCCAAAATCCTGCAAGTATAATTATTGGGAAGCGAATAAGCCGAATAGCATTACCCATCATATAACTTGGTGAAGTGAAAGACGCCAAGGCGCTTAATGCAATAATAATTAGTAATATATTACTTGTAATACCTGCCTGTACGGCTGCCGTTCCAATTACGATACCACCAACAATACCGATTGTTTGTCCGATTTTTGTTGGTAATCTTGCCCCAGCTTCTCTCAGTAATTCAATAATAAATTCAAGGAGTAGTGCTTCAAATATTGGTGGAAAAGGTACTAAAGCTCTGGACTCACTTAATGGAACTAAGAAAGCTTGAGGAATGACCTCATAATGAAAAGTTAATGCTGCAACGTAGATCGGTGTTAAATAAACAGATATAAAGAATGCAGTAAGGCGCAATAGCCGAACAAAGGTAGCAATTTGCCATCTTAAGTTTTGATCTTCCTGACTCTGAAAAAACTCAGTAAAAGATTGAGGGCAAACGATGGCCATTGAACTACCATCTACGATAATGCCCAGTTTGCCATCTAATAGACAATTGCAAAATCTGTCGGGCCTTTCAGTCAACAACATTTGAGGAAAGACGGACATTGAGTTATCGTCAATCATTTCAGCTAGAACCGCACTATCGAGTAACGCATCTATATTAAGAGCTTTAATTCTTTGATGTAACGTATTCACCATTTGCTCGGAGGCAATACCATTTATATAGATAAGCGTGATGGAAGTATTTGTACGTTGTCCAATTTTTATTTTTTCAATACATAGATCAGGGTTAACTATGTAGCGACGAACTAAGGAAATATTCGTAGCAAGGCTCTCATTAAATCCAACCTGTGTTCCAATCACTTGTGATTCATTTTCAGGTGCCGACAATGACCGTGATTCTCGGCTTGCAATATTTGCTACTATTAGTTGTGCGAACGCATCTACATGGATAACAACAGACCCATTTACCATTGCTTCTATTGCTTCTTCTAGAAGACTGGTTACATTGACTTCAGGTATCGATAGGTTATCCTTTATGTTTTCTGGTGTTTCATTTGGTTTGTTTTGTAAATTAGCTATAATACCATTGTTTAATGTTTGGTTATCGACTAAATTATCAATATAAATAAGGCTAAGATTGGGCGGAAGAGATTTTATAATTAAATCAGATGGATTATTCGTAGCATCTTTTATTGACTGAATAAAACAATCTGTTGATTGGGCAATTCTCTCGGAATTTTCTTTAGGTATATGCACTTCTACAGGAGTTTTCTTTTTCCAGAAAGGTAGTTTAAATTTCATATTGAATTGTATGCTCCTCACATTTCTTGCTTAGTTTTTAGAATAGACTTTAATAGGATGTTCTATACTTATTTCAATAATTTTCAATCATTCCTATTATTAAGTAGGGAGCACATAACAAACCTCAGAAATACACGATTTTAGATGCTTCTTAGTCATTTTACAGCCGTCTACTGGACAGGGATAAGCCAGGGACTCATTTGAGTAACTGGTCTTTTTTTGTTTCCAAAAATTGAACCTTGCCAAGATACAAACATTTGTTCTAATATGTATACAAACAAGTGTTCTTACATAAGATAGGTAAAGGGAAAAATTATTGTGCCAATAATAATTAGGTACACTGAAGCGAACAAAAATGGTGTTGACTATTGGATACAAAATTTTTTGAATGACTGGCACTGAGGAGGAAACTAAGATGAGAGAGCAACTGATGAAAGCTATGCAACGCAGTCAACTAGTGAACATGATGTATATAGCGAAAGATGGTTCCGTGACAAAAAGGCGTGTAAAAGTCATTAAAATGGTTGGGGATTCATTTCAAGCATTTTGTTTCACAAGACATGCAAGGCGTACTTTTTTAATCAGCAATGTTCTAGCCATTATTCCTATTGTTAGTAAGGGACGTGAAGTTGTATGAATTATGAGGGAATGCCAAATAGACCTATTATGTGTATCGATATGAAATGTTTTTATGCCAGCTGCGTAGCGATGTTACATGGGCTAGATATTTTAAAAACGCCAGTTGCAGTAGTTGCCAACTTTGACCAACCAGGCAGCGTAGTACTTGCTGCATCACCATTGATGAAAGAGAAATTTAAAATCAAAACTGGAAGCCGACGCTATGAAATACCTAAACATCCTGACATTAGATTATTTGAACCAAAAATGAGCTTCTTTATTCAAATGTCGATGACGATTACAAAATTGCTTTCTAATTACGTACCTGTTGATGCTATACATGTGTATAGTGTGGACGAAAGCTTTGTTGATTTAACTGGTACTGGAAAGCTTTGGGGATCGCCTGAGGAAACGGCTAAGGAAATACAAAAAGCTATTCTTGATCAATTTAATGTACCTAGTGCAGTAGGTATGGGACCAAACATGTTAATAGCTAAATTAGCTTTAGACCTTGATGCCAAGAAAACTGGTTTTGCGAAATGGACGTATGAGGATATTCCAAAGAAATTATGGCCTGTTCGACCTCTATCCGAGATGTGGGGTATAGGAAAACGAATGGAAGCAAATTTAAATGCTCTGGGAATACAAACAGTTGGTGGTTTGGCTCATACAGATTTAGAAGAATTAGAAAAGCGCTTTGGAGTAATGGGCAATCAACTCTATTACCATGCATGGGGAATAGATCTATCCAAATTAGGAGAGCCGTTAATAACAAACGGAGCTTTAAGTTTTGGTAAGGGTCAAATGCTAATGAGGGATTATCACACACGAAAAGAGATTTCGGTAGTGCTCCTAGAAATGTGCGAAGACGTAATGAAACGAACACGTGATGCAGGGTTTGTTGGCCGTACAATCAGCTTAGGTCTTTCATATAGTCATAATGCTATGTCCAAAGGGTTTCATCGGTCTAAAACAATTGCAGTGCCAACAAGTGAAACGCTTGTGATGTATAAAACTTGTATTGAATTACTGGATGAACATTTTGCTGGAGAGCCAGCACGACAATTATCAGTCAGAATATCCAACCTAGAGAAAGAACATAGCATTCAATTGGATTTATTTGATGAACGTAAACCACAACGTCAAATTATTGGTCCTACAATGGATGCAATACGCAATAGGTTTGGGGCTACCTCAATATTAAGAGCCGTTTCTTATACAAAAGCGGGTACAGCTATTAAACGAGATCGCTTAGTTGGTGGTCATTTGGCATAGGAGTGATTGGAATGATAAAGGATAGAGGGAATATTAAATGGGCATCGATGATGTTACCAGAACATTTGGAGCTGCTTAGAGCATGTAAACAAACAGAATATGTAGAGCCACCAAGAGAGCTAACGGATTGGGAGCTAGAAGAATTACAACAAACAATAAATCAAGCCTACAATCAGCAAATAAATATTAAGTTAGAAGTATGGATGGACAGTAAAACTACGCAATGGATTGGATTAATAAAATCGATTAATTTCAATACCAATGAACTTATACTGGAAACGCTTATAAAAACTAAACGCATTCCTTTACAGCATATACAATCAGCGCAATTGGAAGCTGATTATTATGATTAAAGCTGATGAGAGACAGTTATTACACAAATATTTGTTGTTGGAGTTAGCTGTGAAGTCATTGCAAATTGATTATAAAAAAACAGAACAATTTAAAATGAAAATAGTCTTTCTACCTTTAATGGATTCATTGCTTAAGGAATTACGTCAAGAATATTTCAACCTCAAACGTCAGCTTGCACAGCATCGCATACGAGTAGTAGGATGGCAGCCTGTAGATGAATACTTTAGTGACGTGCAAGTTGCGACGGCAGGTAATGATGTAGTGCTCCGTTACGCTAATCAGGCCCTTAAATCACAAGTGGAAAAGCTGTTGATTAATCATATAAGCAATAACAAATGACAGGTACTCATGAGAGACCTGTTTTTTTGTAAGAAAGAAGCCATTTAAGGATTAGCATTCACAGAAATGTACTATTTTTAATGTGTTTTTTACAGATTGGCTGGGTAGAAAAATGTTATAGCGCAATTGCTACAAAAAATGATATTTTTTTAAAATTCATTGAAACTTTTTCAACTCTCTTATTCTCTTCTATTTTATAAAGATTAAATTTAGAAAAGAAAGGTGTATTGAAATGAAAGGTAGGAAAAGAATTAGATGGGCTAGAATTGTGGCGGTCATTGTGTTTTTTACTATAATGCTAGGAGCTAGTTATTACTTATTAGGTGGAAAAATCGAGGAGCATGGACAAGCTGAAAATATTGTTAGTAATGAGGCAAGGCTTGTAGAAACTGAAGAAATAACAGAAGATATTGAGCCTAATGTGGAAGTAATAGAAGAAGTAGAAACAATTGCATTAGATCCTGATGGAAAATACATAGCCCTGACGTTTGATGATGGGCCGAGCTCAAAAGTAACACCACGGGTATTACAAACTTTAAAGCAGCATGACGCGAAAGCAACTTTCTTTATGTTGGGGAACAGAGTTGAAATGTATCCACATATTGCGGCACAAGTAGCTGCTGAGGGTCATGAAATAGCAAATCATACTTTTAGTCATCCGAATTTAAAGAAAATGACGCATAAAGAAATGATAGAAGAAATAGATAAAACAAACAATATAATTGAAATGGCAACAGGTATAACATCAACTTTATTCCGTCCTCCTTATGGGGTATACAATCAAGATATTTTAAACTATACAGCGTCAAATAATTATACAACCATCCTATGGTCTGTTGATTCACTAGATTGGAAAAATCGTAATCCAACCACGATAAAAAAAGAAATTTTAAGTAATGTCACAAATAGATCTGTCGTATTAATGCATGATATTCATACAGCAACAGCAGAGGCTTTACCAGAGTTATTAATGACATTAAAAAAAGACGGATATGAGTTTGTAACAGTATCGGAACTTTTAACGCTACAAGAAGAAAAAGTCGATCCCTATTTTGGCAATTGATTGTGCCAAGAAACGAAACTAATCAATTAAAACATTCAGATGTTTGTTCAATCATTCGTAGATTGCATTCCCTCGTATCATTAAAGGGAGGTGAGTCTTTGGATACGCAAGTAGTCGAAGAAAAATTTAACGAAATTTATGACAACACTTATCATCAATGTTTAATATATGTCATTAGTAAATGCAATCATACGAGTGTTATTCCTGATATTATTCAAGAAACATATTTAGCACTTTATCAAATACTAAAGGACAAGGGACTCAATTACATTAAAAATCCAGAGGCCTATGTAATACGAATCGCTAAATCTAAAATCTACAACCATTATTCTTTAAAGGAAAAAGTAAAAAGTATCATACCGTTGTTTGATATAAATAAAGAAGAAAAAGAATATAATCAGGCTGATATAAATAGTGAGCTATACGAAAATGAAATAGAGATTACAGTAGAAAATAAAGAAGTGCTATCGGCTATTTGGCGCTTTTTGCAATCAAAACCACAAAAGGTGCAAAAAGTATTTTACTTATTTTATTATGCTGAACTAACAATTCCTGAAATTGCTCAATTAATGCATTTAAATCAATCCACGATAAAAAATCATATTTACCGCACCACTCACGAAATACGAAAAAAGTTTGGGAAGGACGGTTGAAGCAAAATGAAGGAACATGAACGAAAAGTATTAAAACGTGTTATTGAAGAAAACTTAGCAAATAAGGAATTGATACGAAAAAAAGTACTATCGACGGCTGAAAATGAAATAGTACCGAAGAAGAGAATAACAATTATGAAAATGAAATCTATTGCGATTCCTTTAACGGCATGTCTTATATTTATGTTTTTTGTGAACTTAAGCCCTACATTTGCACTGGCAGTGTCAAAGGTTCCTGTACTAGGGGCAGTAGCCAAAGTGATAACAATTGATGAATATATAGAAAAGACGGATTATATTGATGCACATATTAAAATTCCACAATTCACTGATATACGTAATCCATCAATAGAAAATCGGATTAATACGATGATTAAGGAAAAAATTGAGAGTCTTGCTGAGAAGGCAAAGCAAGACTCAGCTGAATTCAAGAAAAATTACCTTGGGGAAGGAGCGTATTCCGAGGATATTGAATATACGCCGAGTACATACAAATTTGATTATGAAGTGAAAAGTTCAAATGAACAGACGTTGTCATTTATCATTAATGAAACGGAAACAACGAACGGACTAACGTTTGTTACGAAATATTTTTATAATATTGATCTGACAACAGGTAAAGAACTAACGCTCGTTGATTTACTAGGACCAAACTACGAGAAAAAGGTAGATCCTGAGATTGAACGTCAAGTGAAGGAGCGTGCCAAGGATGATGAAAATCTATTATGGTATTATGAGGAATATTACGCTTCAAAGGGTGCTGGAGGAATAGACGAGTATACATCTAAAAACTTCTATATTAATGAACAAGGGAACCCTGTCATCTTTTTCTATGAATATAACATCGCCCCACCATATGCAGGACCACAGGAATTTGAGATAAAACGTTAAAGTATTGAAACATATAGAAGAAGACCAGCTACTTATAAATAAAAAGTAGCTGGTCTTTTTATATAACACGCAACGGTAAAATAGTAACTTTATCTTGTATGCTAATAAAATATTAATTAAATATATCGATTTTAACAAAAAATCTTTACTAAATAAACTGAATAATAGTAAAATTATAATAATTGAATGACCAAAAATAGTGAAACATCTTACAATTCGGAGGAAAGCAAAATTTAACTCCTTTGCCATATTCAATTCATAGAGCAACTGTATCTCCTTGGTGGGTAAACTATTAGAAATTAGGTGAAGTTAGTATGTCTATTGAATTAGTCTTAGCATCATTAAATAAAAGGCTAGATAAAGAGAACAGCATTACCATCCAAAGGGAAAATGGAGAAATTTTAAATGTAACATGTGAGTGGAATAGTCCAATATCAAACAATGAACTACAGCAATTCACATTAAATACCCATCACGTGTTACCAAAAGAATTATCCTTATTTTTAAAACAAAGTGATGGGGCGAAATTATTTAATGTTGAAGGTCTTGGTTATGATTTCTTTGAAATATTTAAGTTAAGCGAGATACTAAATTATATCCATGAATATGAGACAAATATATATTATCAAAGTGCCTATGATAAAAATTGGTTTATGATGGGTAATTATAGAGGATATGGCGACTATATGTTCATTGATTCGCAAAAAGTTGCTAATGGGGAAGATGATTATCTCATCTTTGTTCACGAAGGAGACATTCAAAGATTGCAGATGAATTTTGAAACATGGCTTGACAGGTTCATTGTCACACAGGGAGCTAGATATTGGCTATGGTAAAGCTCATTTTAACCTCGCTAAACAGTATTGAACATCTAGAAGAAGACCAGCTACTTATAAATAAAAAGTAGTCGGTCTTTTTATATAACACGCAACGGTAAAATAGTAACTTTATCTTGTATGCTAATAAAATATTAATTAAATAGATCGATTTTAACAAAAAATCTTTACTAAATAAACTGAATAATAGTAAAGTTATAATAATTGAATGACCAAAAATAGTGAAACATCTTACAATTCGGGGGAAAGCAAAATTTAATTCCTTTGCCATATACATTTCATAGAACAACAGTATCTCCTTGGTGGGTAAACTATTAGAAATTAGGTGAAGTTAGTATGTTTATTGAATTAGTCTTAGCATCATTAAATAAAAGGCTAGATAAAGAGAACAGCATTACCATCCAAAGGGAAAATGGAGAAATTTTATCTCCGTATTTTCAATACTACCCGAAATTTCGAAAAAGCAAAATCTAAAATATGCTCTATATTGTTCTAGTGTGGCTTCGAAATAAAATTTGATGATTAATAATAAAGACTGATCTTTTGTGAAAAATTTTGGTCAAATTTCTGTGTAGATAGGTAAGATATTTTCTTGTTCCACAAACGGGCGCGATTCTGTAACAAGGATTAGCGCTCGTTTTTGTTAAAGGGCCAGATTGCGGAATAACAATTTTTTGAAGGTTTACTAAAGGATGATTGGATACTTTTTTTAACTAAAAGAGTAATTATTTTAAAATGAGGAAGAACTTTGTGGTGAATGGTAACGTCGTAATATTAAGTTATAAAGGGAGGGGAAATATGGGGTTTTGGTATTTCTTGATATTATTTGTAGGATTATTTTTAGTGATTAAGGGGCTACTTGGGAAAAAAAGATTAAGCACAGTACTTATTGGATTATTATGTATTTCGTTCTCAATATTTATGTTTTCTCCAGGAAGTGATGAAATCATTTTGAAATTATTCAATTTGAATTAGAGTGTAGGTGATTTCATTCAAAATATACTGGGTCATGAAAAGAGTGAGACTACTAAGATATACGCTCAACTAAGCGGAAAGCTAAGTCAAGATTTATACAGTAAATACTTTTAAAAAACTTTCATTCAATCAAGACACTCATGTAGAATTACAATACTTTCTAAAAGGAGGATATATAATGAAAGCAACGAAATTCGTATCATTAGCAATACCTATTCTATTATTAGTAGGTTGTGCGGTAGAAAATAAAGAGTCTACTCCTAAGACTGAGCAGTTAAGCAAATCAACAATGAAAACAGTAATATCAGAGAAACAGTATCCCTATTATATTTGTGAACAATTAGTAGAGTTTCAATACATGAAGGATTTATTCATAGTAAACTCGATGAAAGCTATGGAAGACAAAGAAAAAGATATTTTAAAAACAGCAAACAAGATGGATAAGATTTTAGACAATATGGAGTATGTAAAAGTTCCTGATAAATACAAAGACATTCACAAAGACATACAAGTAGGGGTAACAGATGCAAGAAAAGCAATAAAGCTTATTAAAGACGCTAGTAAAGAGGATAAGCCGAATATGCAAGAAGCTGTACTAAAAAGTACTCCACATTTATCAGGTGTAGATGGAGATAATTGGAAAAACGCGCTTTATGAGTTAAGTAAGGAGAACAAAGATGCTTATGGTAAAGCACTTGATAAATTAATGAAAGAACATGCGGAATAATATAGTACCATACAACAATTATATGGGGGTTATGCGTAAAATTAGTTCTTCAACTAACGGGCTGCTTTAGTTTAACAAGAATTATGGTTATAATCTTCCACAATCAGGCGCGTTTCTTAAATAAGAAGTGCGTCTTTTTCTATTAAAGGGCCATTTAATTGAAAAACACTTCTAAATTAAAAATAGGATTTTATGTTAATCTTGATGTGAGTTTGTGAAACAATGTACATAAGCTAACGGGGCAGTTTAGTTGAATAACAAATAGGGGGTAACTATGAATAATAAGAAACTAAACCAATTTACATTGGTAGATGTTATTGAAAGGAAAATACATTTCACAAATACAAATACTATATTCGATAAAACAGATTTTAAAGATGACAATGAAGGTGAATTAATGGCTTATAACGAAATGTTAGCAGACGTTAAAGAGATGAAGGAAAATGAATTTGTAAGTAAGTACCTAAAAATAATAAATAGACTTGCTGTACAGTTTGAAAACGAAGAATTTACAGACAAACAAAAAATTGAAAAAATGTCTGGATATAATAATGCAATTGTCTCAATCTTAAAGTGTATTAATCCAATTTATGAGTATGATTTACAAGATTAAGTCTTACAGAAATTCAAATTTGCCTTATTGAACTAACGGGGGCGTTAGTTCAACAAGCTTTAGGCGATTTTAGGAATAAGCTCATAATTTAGTTATTCCATTAAAGGGCCATTTAATAGAGGAAGAAATGTTATAATATTGTTAAATTTAACTAGTGATAGTAAACAATATGAGAGGAATAAGACCAAATGGCTAAAGAAATGTTTGTGCAAATAAGTGATTGTAAACTATATGCTAAATTGGTGGGAGAAAATAACGGAAAACCAACAGTCATAATGGACGCTGGATATGGGGATTTTTCCAAGGCTTGGGATTCAGTAATTGAGGATATTTCAATGCTCTTTAATGTTCTAATTTATGATAGAGCAGGACTTGGGAAAAGTGGAACAAGTTCAAACCCCAGAACTAGCCGTGAGATGGTAAAGGAATTAAAGGAACTTCTTATAGAAGCTAATATTATACCTCCTTACATATTAGTCGGTCATTCATTTGGTGGAGTTAATATGCGGATGTATGCAACTGAATATCATAATGAAGTTTGTGGCCTTATCTTGGTTGACTCTACTCCTGAAGATTACAGAGAAAGATTTCTCCCAACGATGTCACAAGATTTCCAACAATCATACAACAAACAATTCGTTTATGAAGGCAATTATGTTGAATTTATGGAAAGCCTAAAGCAGTTAAAAGAATCCCGACTGAAATTAAATGTCCCATTAATTGTTATTTCAGCTGGTAAGAAAGCTCATTATTCAAAGGAATCACAAGAGTTATGGAATGAAATGCAGAGAGAAATTCTTGAAATATCCTCAGATGGTGAATTGGTGATTGCTGAAAACAGTGCTCATTATATACAAAATGATGAACCAGAAGTGGAAGTCAGTGCGATAAAAAAGCTGATTGACATTATTTAAGATTGGATTGTGAAGGAGTATACTTAAACTCCCTCATTTTAATACGATTTTCTCCCAAATATTCGTTATCGGGGTGCTTTAAATTATTAAGTGATTTTATGAGAGAGATCCGAATTTAGTTATTCCATTAAAGGGCGCGATTCTGTAATAAGGATTGGCGCTCGTTTTCATTAAAGGGCCATATTGTTGAATAACATCATTTTGTAAAATATTACCAAAAGACGCTTTGGGTGCTTTTCGTTAATGGTATAATATATTTAAAATTCCTTTATTAGGGTTGTTTGTGCGAGAACTATACTGTCAATAGATAGTCTTGGAGGAGAAGTGATTTTAAATGAATAGACGAAAATTGTATTGGGTATTACTTGTACCTAGTGTTCTTATATATATTGTTACTTTAATTTTATTGCCTGAAAGTAAAAAGAATTATTCTGTATTTATAATTCTCTTATTTTGGATTGT
The DNA here is from genome assembly GCF_044762185.1 of Lysinibacillus sp. NPDC097162. NCBI lineage: Bacteria > Bacillati > Bacillota > Bacilli > Caryophanales > Bacillaceae > Lysinibacillus > Lysinibacillus sp. NPDC097162. Next base: position 1,229,157 of record NZ_JBIWDT010000001.1, read on the forward strand.
TTATTATGGTGTTATTAAAATAAATGATTTGAAAAATAGACAAAAAAACTGACTTTTTTTGTGAAGGAATATACTTAAACTAACGGATACTTTAGTGCAGCAAAGATTTTATAATGTATACATAAATAAACTTAATAACGTTCCCAAATGCAAGGTTGGTAACATTTCAAACAACGACAAACACTGATTTAACAATGCTTGTCGCTGTTTTTATTAGAAAATAGCGCTCTGAGACGCTGCGCAAAATAATTTTAAAGAATACTGTTCAATCCACTTGTTCTGAATGGCGATAATTGTAGTGCAATACTTTTCTCATTAGGTGGAGGTCACTCTTTTTGTGATGCGATGGTTTACATCCCTGATGAAAAAGTGATTTTTATGGGTGATTTATTATTTGTCAATTGTCACCCAACATTTTTTGAAGAATCAAATCTTGATAACTGGGTTGAAATTTTGAGAAAGGTTGAACTTATGGATTTTGATATGGCGATTTCAGGACACGGTTCAGTAGGAACAACTTTTTGTTCCGAGTAGTGGCACTGTAAGTGTATTTGGTGACATTATCGGGAAAGGTAATTTTCCGAAATCCTTTGGTGCACTGTTAGATACGCCAGGATTTCTGACCCATTATTCAGGTTTTCAAAACTTAAAAATACTCGCCTCGATACAGAACAAAATCAATGATAAGGATATTGAAAATGTAATGACATTGGTTGGCCTCGATTTTAATGATAAAGGACCAGTTCGTAAATATTCTTTGGGCATGCGGCAAAGGTTAGGGATTGCACAAGCTATTATGGAAAAACCAAAATTACTATTATTGGATGAACCGATGAATGGGCTGGATGAATCAGGTGTATCGGAAATGCGCGATATGATTCTTAACTTTAAAAAGCAGGAAATAACTATTCTTTTAGCGAGTCATAATCCTGAAGATATTTCTTTGCTTTGCGATGAGGTTTACAAAATGGATGCAGGGGAGTTAACTCGTCATACTATAAATACGGGAAGTACGACACAGCTTATTTAAAAATACAGCATCCTGGAAAAGGATGCTGTTAGGGGCAATCTAATCTATCAATTCAACAAATTCCTGTATGTTTTTTTCAATACGGTCATTTATTTTTCTAACTGTTAATGGTATTATTTGGTCAAACATAGTATGGAGCGAAATAATAGAAGCTTGAATTTCTTTGTTTTTGTCTAAGTCTTCACGTATAACAGTAAAGTTTTCTAAAGTGTTCGGATAATTATTTTGTAGAAATACTTGTTCAATCTTTTCAAAAAGCACTAGCAAGGATTTATCCTCAAAATACTTAGCACTAGCTTTAAGTGCTAGCCAACTTTTAGGTTGGGCGTAATAATAGGCACTCCACCAATAAAATTCTATAAGCGATTTACTGGCATGATTATAATACGTATAAAACACAAATAATGCCCTTTGACCTTGGGATAATTGCATGTAAAATTGTTCTTTAAATTGAGTAGTATCCGTTTCATTGGATATGCCCATTTTATAAAGATGAATAAGAGGCTCAAAACATTTATCGCTTAAGTCAGAAGCAGTTAAATTAAAACCTTGTTTTTTCATTTTTACCAACAAAATATTATCACACTCCCTCCTTAAATTATACTACATTTGGAAATTACATATGAGAATAAATTAAAAGCAACCATATTAGGTTGCTTTCTTCGTTTGAATCCAACTGAACTAGTTAAATAGAATTTGCTCTAGTATCAATATATTGTTTTGTAAGATAAATAACATATTTATATAAAACATAAAACACAATAATAAACGCGATAATCGATTCCAAAATGGCAATCCAATGGAACAGTGCTGAAGTAAATCCTAGGTGGTTATAAAAATTGTTAGTTGCAGTAATGGCAGTTGCTGAAATGACTAAAGGAAACGTGAATCCAGCATAGCTTGGATAAAAGTCAACAGCTAGTAATTTTGGAAGCTGAGTCAAAATGAGAAAATATAGCCCTTGGGATAAGACAAATAGCAATGTGACAAGTAGGACGTTTTTATTATCAAAAGCATTTAAATAGCCTGTTAAACAAAGAGATCCTGGTGCCGCAATAATTGTAATAAGGGGAAGTGTAGAGTCCTCCATATTTTTTATAGTAAAGACACGGTGCAAAATTATTGGTAATAACACTAAATATAAAGATAATGCAATCCAGAAAATCAAACGGCCAAATGCAGGATAAAAATTACATGACGTTACAGTAATAACGCCTATACCTACATAAGTAATAAACCAACTAGGATAAACGTGATGGAGTTTTACTGATTTTGTTATTAAGAAATAGTGTGTGAAATAAGCCATTAACATAAAATGCACGATAACAATACCTAGCCATATATAAGACAAATAAGGTGTTAGCCAATCGACTTCAAGATAATAAGTGCAAATAATCATCAATCCCATTGTAAAAGTGGGGGCTACTGAAGCCACAATCGGATTTTTTAAAAGAGAAAGCGTATGTTTAAATGTAAAGATGAGTTTACATATTACCAAGCACATTAATACCATTCCAATGAGGCCAACTAAAATACCAAATCTCGGCATTCCATCAGTTTTAATAAGATTCCCTAAAGAAACAAGTGCTAAAATTAAGCCACAAATAGGTATAGGAATGTTTTTAAGAAAGTTTTTCATTATGTTCCCTCCGGTTAATTAATTCAATTTTACCTTGTATAAACATTGTAAATCGGATTATACTATTTGTGAAATTGATAATTTATATACCAATTATTAAAAAAACCAATAATTGAATTGGAGTGTTGATTATGTTTCAAAGTTTAAAAACATTTGTGAAAGTATATGAAATGAAAAACTTTACAAAGGCAGCGGAAGAGTTATATCTATCACAACCAACAATATCCACTCAAATACTTAATTTGGAGAAAAAATTAAATGTGATCCTATTTACTAGAAAAGGGCGACATGAGATTATTCCAACTAGAGATGCTGATTTTCTCTATAATCGAGCGCAAAGTATTTTAGATAACTGGGAAGATACAATAGAAACACTTAATAACAAAGAAATTGTCCGAACAAAATGCCGTATTGCCTGTTCTAATACATGTGGGATTTACTTTCTTCCAAATATAATGAAATCTATTCTAGAGAACTTTCCAGATATGGATTTTTCCTTACAATTGATGAATTCAGAAGAAGTAGTAAAACACTTAAAACAAAACGAAGCGGATTTAGGGTTTATTGAAAAAATAGTGGATACAGGCAGCTTGAAACGCAGTCTATTAAATGTAGATCAACTTGTATTAGCTGGTGATCCTGAAGCTAGTTACTGGTTAAACCGTGAAGAAGATTCGGGGACACAATTTTACTCCGATATGTATGTAAAAGAGAAAAATTTAAAACCGATACATATTTATCTAAATAACAATGAAATGATAGCGGCGTTGCTAAAGGCGGGAATAGGGCAAACTGTAATTTCTCAAAAAATTGTACCAGAGGGCGTTAATTGGCAACCATTGTCTCCAAAATATACTCGAAACTTTTATTTTTTGGCGAAAGAAAATCATTTAAAAACAAGAATCAACGAGTTAGAGAAGTTTATTATGGATAGAGGTGCCTGACACTCAAACAATTCAGAATTGTTTGAGTGTCAGGCACGTGGGCTCAGTATATATGTGAACGTTCATTACATCGGGAATTGAATATGCTAGAGAAGGTGCAGAAATTTAAATTAGAGAGAGGAGGATTTAATATGGAAATTTCAAATAATGCACTAACGCTCATTGCAAAATGGGAAGGGTTTCGGGCGGATGCTTATATTGGTTCAGATAATGTTTGGACAATTGGCTATGGAACAACAAAATGGCCAAGTGGAAAATTAGTAGAAAAGGGGCAAACAATTTCAAAAGAAGAAGCGTGGGAACTACTGAGAAAGCAAGCTCAAGAGCATGCAAATACAATAGAATACTATGTTAATGTTCCTCTTAACCAAAATCAGTACGATGCTCTTGCAAGTTTCCAATATAATTTAGGACGCTACATTCTAAGAAACAGCTCACTATTAGAATACTTGAATAATAGGCAATGGGAACAAGTAACCAAAGAGATGTTATTATACATCTATGCCGGAGGGAAAAAGCTCCAGGGGCTTGTTAACCGTCGTTTGGACGAAATTACACTTTTTTTAAAGCCTGTGGCGACAGTTGATGTAAGTAAAAAAATCGAATATGTCGAGCTTGACAAGGAGCCAAAGAAATATCGTATTCAAAGTGGGAGATACAGCAGTCAAGAAGCAATGATAGCCGTGATGAACGAAGCAATTAAACAGAAATATTTATCGTACGTAGAACCAGTAAAAGATAGTTCAAATGAGAATGGATGGCGGTTTATTAGTGGTTGGTATAACACCCAAGAAGAAGCAAAAATAATTGCCGAGAGAGCTATTATAGCAGGGAAATTAAACTACGCAACGATTCGTGGTACAGCGCAATAATAGTGTGACAGGCACTCAAACAATTCTAAATTGTTTGAGTGCCTGTCACCTAAAAGACCAAGATTGCTTAGTTAGCTGTCTTGGTCTTTTTTTATCTATCATATTCATAGTCGTAAGGAACATTTTTACTTCCACACCCAACGAGTAAAAATGAAAATGATGCTATTAAAATTGAGCAAAAAAATATTTTCTTCATATAAAATAATATTCCTCCATTTCACACGAGTCAGTCCTATTGTTTACATTTTATTGGAACCATTCTATAAAGTATACAATAAAAATTTCTTTAAAACTGTAATTTTTCTGTTTGTTAGATAAGAATTTACAATTGAAGTCATACAAGTAGGCAAGTGTGCACGTATTTTCTTTAAAACTGAATCTTGACAGGTGTTAAATAGTAATTGTCCGCAAAAAAATAAGACCTTGTTGCTCTAAATATTAGTTGGGAAATAAGCCAACCCTATATATAAATGCCGTATTAATTATATGAACATGATTACATGTCAAATACAGGATGAGCTATATAACATGAAGATAAAATAAGTTAAGACTATAGTGAAAGCGATGTTGCAAGGGAAAGAGAAAGTAGCTCTCAAAAAAAGGCCACCTAAAATAAAGTGACCTTTAAAAGAAAGAATGATAGGTAAAGGATAAGTCTACGCTATCCAAAAAATTATGGGCTTAAAAGCGAGCGCAGAATCAGTATGCATTTTAACTATTTAATATGAGATGAAAGTAGCACCAACAATAATTAAAAGGATAAATAGTACTACAATTAGCGCAAATGTTGAACCTGATCCATTACCACTACCACCATAATATTCTTGAGACATAATTACTTCCCTCCATTCTATAATTTATTTATTTCTATAATTAATATAATGAAAAGTTGTAAAAATGAATTGCGATAAATATCAAGAGGATATAAATTATAATTTATAAATTGAAAATAAATGTTACTACTTGGAGGTTCAATTAAGAGAAGGGTAAGAGACTTTTAGCTAATAAAATCTGCTAGGTAAAAATAGACTTTGATTAAACTAAAAAAAAATTAATACACGATAGTAGCTCCCACAATGATTAATAGAATAAATAGAACAACGATTAAAACAAATGTAGAACCATAACCTCCGCCTTCATTTCCGCCTCCATAATAACAACTATTGTTGTAATTTCCAACATTTCCTTGGTATCCCATGACTATCCCTCCTTTCTAATTATATAATATGTATAGTTTTTAAAAGTGTAGAGGTTTTTATCCAACCCTTTAGAGCTAACATTTTGAAAATACTAATAGTGATATATTTTGTAAACAAACAAGTGTAACCTGTAGAAGTGAAGTAGAAAGTTACGACGGTCAACAATACTAAAACCTATAAATGCGATAAAAAAGTCCTCAACCTTCTGTGACTACTTCCTTTAACTGACATTTGTCTTAAGCCATAGTTTGTCTTCCTTTATGTTATAATGAATTGACTAAACCATTTAGAGCTGTAGCGTGTAACGACGCTGCAGCTTTTTCCAGTTTTTTATGTGTATTCAATTACAAATGCATTCCCGCCAATACTTTCGATAATCAATTTTTAAATATTTCAGAAAAATAATGACCAAAACATAAGTAGATAGTAAAATATAGGAAATGAAAAATAAGTGGGGAATAGTCATATGGAAAAATTTAAACAGGTCGAATTAAAGCATTTTTCAAGTAAATATATGAAAGAACTAAATTCTTTTGTACTTACAGAAGAACAAAAACAATTTTCTGCACTTCCAAGCAAATTTGAAGAAATTAATGAAGGACAGTATCGTGTTGTTATTTTAAGTGATAATACACCTGTTGGTTTCTTCCTCCTTAATTCAAATGAAAGAGTAAAGAAATATTCGAGTAATTTAAATGCTTTGCTATTGACTGCACTATCCATAAATCATACAGAGCAAGGAAAAGGGTATGCAAAACAAGGAATGACATTACTCGGTGAGTTTGTTAAAGCAGAATTCCCGAATTGCGATGAAATAGTTTTAGTTGTAGACAAAGATAATATACCTGCACAAAAACTATATTTAAAAGTGGGATTTGAAGATACAAATGAGAGGTTAACAGGCCGTATTGGCGAAGAAATTATTATGAGACAATTAGTAAAATAAAAATAAAATATCATTACCAGAGTTGATTTTACATTTTGTAGAACAACTCTGTTTTTTTATGTGGAAAGTTTAGTAAACAATCAAATGAAGATAAAAAAAACCGACAAAAATTTGTCGGTTTAAATAGCTTAATTTGAATTGTTTTCATTTGCAAATCGACCAGATGCAAATTTTTTGTTTGCTTCAGCTTGTTGGATTTGTTGTTTAATTTGATTAACATCAGATTCCATCCCGAATTCTTGACTCATTGAATTCGCAGTTCCAGAAGCTTGTTGTTTGTTTGCTTCAGCTTGCTGAATTTGTTGTTTAATTTGATTAACGTCAGACTTATTCCCAAAGTTTTGGTTTGCCATTGTAAATCACCTCCTGAATATAGCTTGTGCAGAAGGTGCTTTTGTATCCTACAAATATTTTTAACTCATATCTGTTTAAAGGCTATAACAGCGAAGCGTTATAAACTATTACATTTATTCTATAACAAATAAAGAGAAGCAGAACGATATAGGTTAAGCACAAAAAAGGGTCACAATGCAAAGAAGTGACCCAAAGTAAGAATTGAGGGAGGTAGTGACGGTCAACTAACATCACAACCTAATAAGTGCGTGCGATACACTCCATAATAATGTGTGCAAATTAAGGTTACTTATACATTAAAAAGCTGTAACGTCGACTCACGTTACAGCTTAAAATGATTAATAATTCATATCATTAAGACCAGGATTGTGTTCATTTGGCATCTCTGGCATAAGTGGTACTGGGAAACCTTCAGGTGGTGGAGTCACTTCTAAATCTTGGCCACTCCTACTTGGGGATTAATTGAGCATTATGATAACCTATTTCAATCCGTTATGTCATTTCTGCTAAGAAAACACCACGAAGTAAATCACGGTATTGTGTTTCTTTACCTCTGAAATTTGAGATTTGAAAGAGGTATTGCATTTTGGTTCTTATTTCACCATGATGTCAACCTAGTATTTTCTTGCATTCTCTGTACTGCCTGAGGGTTCGTTTGTTAGGAATACATCCAATTCCCCAATTGGTTTATTTATAATGAGTATGTTTTTTAAGTGTACTATCAGAATAAAACATATCCATTTTGCTCACGATAAGCTGAATATTTTAAAGGGGATGATTGAATGTTCAATCGTTTATCAGCACAAAATGGTGTATTTAGATTACCACCAATACAGCGGAAAAATAATAAAGAGTTAGATGTTGCTATTGCAGATCTCGAAGCAAGAGGATTTCGTTTGGTAAGGCGTGGTTTTCAAAATGAACGAGAACAAACGATTAAAAATCCAACTTCTAATAAAGTCTGGGCTATAATGGAAAAACTTATGTTTTGAATTTAAACCATTTGCTTTTATGAAAAATATAAAAAAGCTACAGCGCTTATTTTCACACTGCAGCCCTATAAGTAGTGAAACACTACGAAATATTATTTTGGCTGTATGTTGTTTATTTATACGTTATTTGAAGTATTCGTAAAGTAAAAAGTATAAATCCTGCTATTAAGGATAGATTAGTATCTATTGGAGGTGAGTCTCATGACTAAAGAAAAGAAAAAGAACGAATTAGAACAAGAAGAATTTGCAAATGAATTTTTACCTGAAGAGTTTGAAGAAGAAAAAGAAGAAGAAAAGCAACAACAGAAAGAACAACAAAAAGAAAAGAAGTAATGAAACAGTGCCACAATCTTCGGGTTGTGGCTTTTCTTACATTAAAATGCGAGTTCTAATGGATGTAAGTGAAGGAAGAGGGTTTAATATGGACAATGATTTGAATTATGGTGAAGATTATAAGTTTATACCTGCTACTTCGGTGGGAAGTGGGGTCGGTATAGAAATAATGCCTGATTTATATCAGTATACAATTCAAATTGTAAATATTGTACTTTATGGTAATAAGAATACTAATGAATTTGTACTGATTGATGCAGGTATGCCAAAAAGCGCGTATGAGATAATTTCAGTAATAGAGGAACGATATGGTCCTAATTCTCGTCCAAAAGCAATCATTTTGACTCACGGCCATTTCGATCATGTCGGAGGAATTATAGAATTAATAGCGTTGGAATGTCCCTGTTTATGCCCATTCTTTAGAAATGCCTTATTTAACAGGAAAACAAAACTATCCAGAACCTGATCCTTCTGTAAGTAATGGACTAATTGCCAAGATGTCACCTTTATTCCCTAATGAAGCTATTAACTTAGATGACAATATTGAAACAATTCCTTCTGACGGAAGTATTCCTTTTATGCCAGGTTTTCGGTGGATACACACACCTGGTCATTCACCAGGACATATATCGTTGTTTCGTGAAAAGGATCGAGTACTCATTGCTGGAGATGCATTTGTTACTGTCAAACAAGAATCTCTTTATAAAGTATTAACACAAGCAAAAGAGATTAGTGGTCCACCTCAATATTTAACAACGGATTGGCAAGCTGCGCGAGAATCTGTTGAGAAGTTAGAAGCACTAAAACCTCTCATAGCTATTACAGGTCATGGATTGGCGATGAATGGAGAAGAACTCAAGAACAACTCAAGAACAACCTTAAGAAGCTTGTAGAAAGTTTTGATCAAATAGCTCTACCAAAGCACGGGAAATATTTAAATTAATGCATACACTAATCAAGTGGAGGAGCAATACCATGATAAGATAGTGCCCTAACACGACAATTAGTTAATAATACGTAAAAGCCTTTACCTTGCAAGGTAAGGTTTTTCAACTATTCCCTATGAATAATTAATTATTTTTAAAGGTTATTACCCTAAATTAGAAACGTTAGTTCTTGTTTAAATATTTCCCTTTCATAGATACTAGTCATTTTTTGAAAGATTTCGTCGGAGAAAACATTGTTGGCAAGAAGGTGTTCCTTTATTCCAACTGCTATCATCCAGTGCTGGAACAAGGGCAAGATGAATAAATCATTAATCAGGAATTCTGCTAGTAATGTAAAACTTGTCGTTTCTTGCGCTTACCCGGGAAATTATTTTTTTATTTCCTAGCCTAAAAACATTTCCAAATAGGGAAATACATATAAGAGATTGATCTGTCTAATCTGAAATAGAAACTAGCAGGTTAGTTCACAAGGGAAAGACAGAGCGAGTGTCCATAGTGAAAATAATGTTTAAGTGATAAAATTAAATTGTTATCGATAGGAGGTGTAATGAATGGCGTTTTTCATTGTAATGATATTTTTGGCTATATGTATTGGGATTGTAACTACATTGAAAAAGACAGATCGTAATAATGTTAATGCTTCTAGCAGTTCTAGCTATTCAGGTAATAATGCGACTGACTTTAATACAACAGGTTCTGTATTTTCGTTAATTAACACGGATAATAATAATTGTTCGGACACCACTTCGAGTAGCAGTGATTCTTCAGGAAGCTCGTGTGATTAAGTATTTGAGTCATTTCCAAATCGGAGATGGCTTTTTAATTTTACTAATCAGCTAGCATTTGGGATGAACTATATTGTAAAGAGCGAAAACAATAGAAAGTTAAGATTTCTTTACCTTGTCGAAATTCTATTGATTTCATATAGAAATAAAATTAAGATGTTGACGGGGAAATAAGTTGAAAACTATTGCTGACGGATCGCCGTATGCGATGAAAGTCGCTCGTACGGTGAAGGCTCGTTATAAACTGAGAAGATAAAACGAGAATAGCGGAAATGTAGTGCCAGTAAATCCAGCAATTAACTTAAAGGCAACACCTGGGGCGACAGGCTCTGGGGAAATAAATATATCTTGGAACGGCAATAGTGATCCAAATTGGTCACATTATACAATGTATATTCTAGTTTCCAATACTAATGAAGCTGACGAGAGCAGTCCAAAGTATGCGGATATTACTTATAAAGGTAACGATGGTTTCGGTGATTGGCACAGTCCAGGAACAAGGGTTTCATATGCGCTTTATTCTATTATGAAAGATGGTTCTAAAACTGTTCAAAAAGTTACTGTTACTGCTCCATAATTAAAGCAAAAGGAAACCTCACTATTTTAGTGAGGTTCCTATTTATCCATAAATGGGGCGCTAACACTAGTTTACTAGGTGGATTTAAAGGCATTGTTAGAGGACAAAGATTTACATGCCTACTTGGTCTCACTATTTGATATAGTGCAAGTCATATGGAAAGGAAGCAGTTGTTCTTGGAACTATTTGATCTTTAAAATTACTTTCCCTTTAGCTCTTCCAGATTCTACGTATTCCATTGCCTTTTGTGCATCTTTAAATAAAAAAATTTGATCAACTACAGGTGTAATTTTACCTGACTCAATGAAGTCTGCGATAATGCGTAATTGATCGCCACTTGGCTTCATAAATAAAAATGAATATTGAGCCCTATGCTTCTTTTCAAGAGAAGTAAGTTTATGACTTGCTACGGAAAATAACAATGTTTTGAAAAGCCCTGAGCCATATTCTTTAGCAAAACGAGCATTCGGCGTACCCGAAACGGAAACAATTTTCCCTCCGTCTTTAATAATATTAAAAGATTTTTCAAGTGTTTGTCCTCCAAGGGTATCAAACACTGCATCATAGTTTTTAAGTATATCTTCAAATTTTTCTGTTTTATAATTGATTACTTCATCTGCACCAAGAGATGTAACTAAATTTGCGCCAGCTTCACTAGCAGTTGTTGCCACTATGGCACCCATAACTTTTGCTAGTTGAATAGCAAACGTACCGACACCACCGGAACCGGCATGAATTAAAATTTTTTGCTCTTTTTGTAATTGCATGATGTCATGTAAAGCTTGGTAAGAGGTTAGGCCAATAAGGGGGATAGATGCAGCTTCCTCAAAGCTCAAATTTTTAGGCTTTAGCGCTACATCATCTTCATGAACAGAGATATATTCCGCAAAAGTACCGATTTTATTCTTGCGTGGACGTGCATATATTTCATCTCCAACTTTAAAACGAGTCACTTTTTTGCCAACCTTAATTACAACGCCAGAAAAATCATTTCCGAGAATTAACGGCATTTCATACTTGAGTAACATTTTCACTTTTCCATCACGTATTTTAAAATCAATAGGATTAATACTAGCTGCATGAATTTCTGCAAGTACCTCGTAATCATTCATTTCAGGTGTAGGTATTTCCGTTAAACGCATCGGAGCTTTACCATATTTATCAATAACCAACGCTTTCACTGTGTTCATTCCTCCATAATTGTATTAATAAGCTATTTTCAATCGTATTGCTTTATCAATGTTTCAATATCCACAATAAGCGTTTTTAATAGGCTTAATTTTGTCCGTATATCAATATAATAAAAGTTTTTTGTACCTTCTTTTCGCATTAAAATAATTCCAGCATCTCGTAAAATTTTTAGGTGATGTGACACTGCAGGTCTAGAAAGGTGTGTTTGTTCAGTAATTTCACCAACTCGTAATCCTGTTTGACAATCGGTTCCCATTAAAACTAACAAAATCGATTGGCGGGTTTCATCACCGATAGCCAATAGTACTTTTTGACAATTCATAAAATCTTCTTTAATAGTGTTTAGTTGGTCTTTTTTATTTATCAATTAAATACCTCCGATGGTTAGTTGAATAGTTTAAGTTATTGAACCATGTTATTGAATACAACAATATATTAATGCGATAACCTCTGCAATATTGAGAAAGTAAATCGAGACGAATGCCCTTTAGAAGAAAACGCTAAAAATAATTGTTCTTACAAGAGATGATTTTCACATAAACACTCAGGAAAGTTGATTTTAACTACAAAAAAATACCCCGAGGGAAGCACCCTCGAGATATTTTAGTGACAAACTGTTCATCCTCTTAAAAACATAAATTTTATAAGCAGATGAATGAGCTAATTATATATAAATGTTTTATGAAAATTACTCATTTTATTCTTTTTTAGCTTTAATCTGATAAGTAATTCCAAACACTATGTTAAAAATTAATCCAAAATTTAGCGGATTCAAAAAAACCCAAAGTAAATTTGTTTCTAATGCTAAAAGTAATAGAATCCACAAAATCATGCAAACATAATAAGCAAATATCATCGGCCAACAAAAAACTTTATCTATATCAAACATACAATTCCTCCTATAAGCTAATCAAAACAAGAGGATGCTGCACCTGACATAGCTCCACCCGCTGCACCTACAATAGCTCCTCCGACAGCACCAACCGCATTTCCAATACCAGGTAATACAGTTCCAGCACCAATACCAACCCCTAAACCAGTTATTGCACCAAGATAATAACCACCAAGAACTCCTAATGCACATTTCCATTTAGAACGAGCTAAAGTAGTCGTTTGAGTCGGTTGTTCACCGGTATGTAATTCTATAATCAGTCCAATATCAACTGATTTATAAATTAAATTAACCTCATTTCCATTACTATCTATTGCTTGAGTTGGCAATACCTCCGAATAATCACCTTTTTTAACAATAATATTTCCAACTTCATCGTTTTCAATTGTTGTCTCATCATTTAATAATTCTAAACGCATCGTACTTTCATTTAAAATGGTAATGGCAAAATCAGCATTCTGTTCAGCTGCAACTACAGTTGAAGCATTAAAAGCTATATTTCCAGTGAAAAAGAATAAAAGAACCAAACAAGTCAACATAAAAAACAATTTTCTCATTTGTAAAACGCCTCCTTTAATATTCTGATTCTTCTTTTATTCTAAAAAAAAATAATAAAATAGAAAATATAAAACACAAAATTGTAACAAAAAAATCTAAATATTAGGGGAAAGACAGACTTGTTCGGAGCGTGTACTAGCAGTATAAATTAAAATCGCAAGTAAAAGAATTACGGATAATTAAGAAGTCACTCGATACTAGCAATTGAAAAGCACCCAAACAAAAAAGTTTCTATGTTTGTACAAAACCCATACAAACATAGAAACTCACTAATTCGTCCGCACTCGGCAGGAATCAATCCTGCATCTTAAGAACCGGAATCTCACGTGGTTTCCATTTCAAGTGATTGAGCAACTTTCTAAAATAATTACGTGTTATTTATGCGAACAACGAGCATTCAACCGCCCTCACTCTTTGGAGTGAAGAAATACTAAAAATTTACCATCCTGAGCGTCATTCGAATAGCGTTCTGCTTCATCATCTGGGACTCCAATTTCCATAAGAGCATGCTTTAATCCACCAGCACCAGAGCTAGCACCTACGACTGCTCCTCCAATTGTTGCAATAATAGGACCTGCAGCCAACACAGCGCCAAAACCGGGAATCAATACAGTGGATAATCCTGCTATCATGCCTGCTATGCCAATGGCAGCTCCAGTTGCAGCTCCAGCAAGGGCTCCATCCATAGTGGAAGGTTTTACTTCCTGTGTGTTTTTAGATAGTTCTTTTGTTTCTTTAGTAATAACTGAAATCTCCTCTGTTGTATAGCCTTTCTCTTTTAAATCTTCGACAACTTCAGCCGCTCTTTGTTCATTATCGTATACGCCAATAACTTGATTCTTCATTAACAATTACCTCCTGTTTGCTTTAACTATGTATTCTTTACCCGTTTGTTAGTATTACTAGACACATTTCACCTTCAAGCTTTATTCTTTTTAGAATTCCACACCTGTTTTGTTTTTTAGCTCCTTCTTTCAAACATAATGATCTTCAGTAATCTAGCTCAATTCCAAAGTATAGGAACTGTTTAAAGTTATTTATTTCCGCAAATTTACACTTAAGGCATAAAGGACGGCTGTAAAAAAATCATCTGGAATGATAATTCCTAGATAGTTGATATAAATGTGATGGTTATGTTCCACACCTGATACGATGAAAGTAACTTCGTAGACTCCTGGTGTGGTAACAAAAATCAATTATGATTATCCGCTTAAAAGCCAACGAAATGAAAAAGTAACCTAAATTTGAACCTAAAACAGAAAAGTCCCAAGGTGAAATTGAATGGAATAATTATAGTAAAAAGTATAACGAATGATCTAATATACCTAAGAAGTTAGTCGAAGCAACATTTGAGAGGGGCAGAGGAGAACTTACACGGAAATTAGCGATGTAGTTACTGAACAATATGAGGAAAGAAGAAACTATAAAAGGGTCACCGGATTGGGAGGCGACCCTTAGAATGGAAAATTAATATCTAGTATTTCAAGAAAGTAGCGCCGACAATAATTAGAAGAATAAATAGAACAACGATTAGGGCAAATTGAGAACCATTACCATAACCGCCGCCAGAATAGCCGCCGTTTTCAATGCCACCAACATTTCCACCATAGTATCCCATAAAACCACCTCCTTTCTACAATTTATAATATGTTCCCTGTAGAGAATGAGTGGGGTGTTAAACCATTTAGAAGCACTAAAAAATATATTTTTATGAGATAAGAAAATAAAAAAAGAGCCACTTGGGATGGAGTGACCCTTAGTAAAAAGAAAAGGAGACGTAAGGCTAATTTTACCTTTACCTTACTATTATTATGATGTGATAGTTATGTTTGTATAGTTCATAGCCTTTGAAAACAAAAAAACTATAGCGTCATCACACGCTACAGCTCGAATTGTGCCCTTTGATGGCTTAGTAAACAAGGATTATATCATAGGGGGCAAAACTATGTTAAAAGAGAAAACAGAATTAAATCGCTACCAACTAGATAAGGCCATTAAGAAGTATCACGACAACATGTGTAAGTACATGAGAATGAAAGACAAACTTGTTTCAATTACAGCAGCCGCATCTTCTGCACAATACGGAATTGAGGCAACAATGCCAAAAGCAGTTGGTGGCACAAGCGATCTAGTACATACGCATGTTCAAATCAGAGCAGCGCGAGAAGTGCGAATTAACAAGATTAAAGAAGAACTACTTTTGGTTCAAAATTTAACAAGCAAGGTAGCTGGAGATATAGAGCAAGAAGTACTTTATTGGTTGCTAGAGGGCATGTCTTTCCGTTGGATTGGTGGCAAAGCTTAATATGAGCCATATAAGCGTACAACGAGTACGAGTTATTTATTTGATGATGAAGTAACCTTGGACCCCTTCTTTTTTTATGCTTAAAAATATAAGACTGACATTTTTAGAAGATTTATTAGGTAGAATTATGTATCATTTAGAAAACTATGAAAATTTTGAGGTGTCAAATGGATATAAAATCAGTAAAAGTTGAAGTCTTACTACCAGAAGAATACATTGAACAACTAAGGAATGAGCTAAATAAATTAGGGGTTTTAACGGTCGGTAATTATGACCATGTTGTTTCTTATACTGTTACAAAGGGATATTGGAGGCCACTTGACAAAGCGGTACCCTATGATGGGGAAATTGGAGAAATTTCATTTGGAACTGAATGTAAGCTGGAATTTAGATGTCTATATTCAAAAATAGAAGAAGTGAAAAACGCAATAAATGTTATTCATCCTTATGAGGAACCTATTATAAATGTAATTCCTTTATTAAACTAGTTGAATAACAATATGGGTTTTTGTGGTGAAATAGTAGACGGTAGGTGCATCTTCATCTTTACAGAAAAGTGGGATGGGCTATCGTTTAGTTAGGAGGTAGAGGCTTTGAGTTATTGGATGTTTTGGGGTAGTTGTCTTATTTTGATTTTATTAGTTGCAGGAATTTTATTTTGGTCGGCTGGATTACCAAAGATTAAAAGTAAAAAATTGTCATTCATTATGTTTAGTTTGGGATTGATTGTAATCGCAACGCCATTTGCTTTTTTTATAGGTGGAATGGCAACAGACTCACCGACCAGTACTATGAAAGATTTTTGGACAGGTTTTTTTATCGCCCAGGCAATTCCACTTTTAATACTAATAATTGCAATCTTAAAATGGCTTATAATTGACTTAAGAAAAATAAAGAAGCGTGTGGACAGTGATAATTAATTTAGTTTAAAAATACAAGTTTGCGAAGAAATCTACTTAAACTCTAGGGTGCTTTAGTTGAAGAAGGTAGCCAAACCAGAAGCAACAATCTTTGAGAAAACAGCCTTAAACTAAGAGGTCCGATGTAGTTAAATTTATGAAATGTTACAAATGTGCCAAAGGGTTCAGATGTTCCAAACGTATCATTTTGGGTAAGCTGCGATGAGTTTTAAATTGAACGTAAACGATATGAGTATGGTGCTATGCAGAATCAGCTAGCAGATGAAGAATATACGCAATTATTAACAACAATGGACGCACAGCAAACGGCATAATCGTCCCATATTGTTTAGTAACATAGTAAACGTAAGCAAAGGCTTAGCGTTATTTATATTGTTATTAACATTACTATTAACATTCGTCAGTATTGACATTATTTAAATTAATATATAATTATCTGAGGGGAAATAAGTTTTAAATATCTATCGCTGACGGATCGCCGTATGCGATGAAAGTCGCCTGTATGGTGAAGGCTCGTTATAAAACTTAGAGATAGAGAAGGATAAGACGAGAATAGCACAGTTTTAAACTCTGCAAAAAACACAACTGGGGCAATGATTGCTGTGGTATTGAGTGGAACAGATATCCCATTACCTAACGATCAACAGTTAAACAATGTAACTGTAAATGTTGGAAGTAATACTTTCACAGTTCAACAATCAGGAACTTATGAACTTGAGTATCATGTTTATCTCACTACACCAATATTGGTATCTTCAAGAATACAGGTAAATGGAACTCAAATTACAGATAGTGTGGTAAATCCAGTAGTACCTACGAATTATTTAACTAAAAAAGCTACAGTAAACTTAATCGCGGGTGATTCTTTAAGTTTGCAATTATATAATCTTTTGGGTGTAGCTATATTAACTCCTGGTGATCCGACTAAAGTTACTTCGTTAAGTATTACAAAGAAATAATGATAAAGAGCATCCACTTGGGTGCTCTTTTATTTTTCCATCCGCAAATCTCAATGCTTCTCATGGCTTTTTATTTTGAATAGGGTAAAGGATTGATGATGGAATGGATTCGGTAACAACAGTAACAGCTGCAAGCCAAGTAGCAAATTCAAGTCGTATGGTCGATTCTATATATTTACTTAGTTGTTTTCGTTTTTTGGAGCGCTTAAAAACGGGAGGAGAGACTACTAAAGAATTTAGAAATGATGACTGACTGTTTAATTGGGTTGTATAGTACAATTCAATAGTGGAGAGGTAAATAGTAAATAAATGAAGTAATACCAATTAGTTTGGGGAACTTTCAAAAAATGCTAAGATTGAAAAATAGAATGGGAGGAAAATAAATTGATTACATTAAAACCTATGAACCAAGAAGAGTTCAAACATTATATCAGTTTTGCAATTGAAGACTATGCAAAAGACAAGATTGCTTCTGGAAATTGGAGTGAAGATGAAGCGATTGATTTGTCGAAGAAATCATTTAATCAACTGCTACCAAAAGATGAGCAGACAGAGAATAATCATTTATTCTCTATCTTTCACAATGATATTTTAGTTGGAATGATTTGGATTGCACAAAAAGACCCTACAAAACCTAATGAAGGTTTTATTTATGATTTTATGATTTTTGAACAATATCAAGGGCAGGGTTATGCTAAGAAAGCAATGAAAGAAATTGAAACTATTGCTAAAGGGTTAGGTGTAAATAAAATTGGTTTACACGTTTTTGGTCAAAACAAAATTGCACGTGGCTTATATGAAAAAATGGGTTATGAAATTACGAATATAACTATGGCTAAAACAATTTGATCATGTAACAGAAGTGCCTAGGTACTCAATTAATTTTGAGCCTGGGCTTCTTTTATTTCTCAAAAATATACACTTGTCAAAAAAAGAGCAATCGTTCTGTTATAAATACAAACGAACGTTCTTGTAAAAGGAGAGATCAAAATGTCATACATAGCTGTTCCAAAACTAACAAAAGGCTCAAAGACAAAGAAGTTAGATAAACGATGTAACCATAACTACAATTGGTGAAGATGAAGTGATGAGATGTGCGCAACATGCGTTAAAATCAGGAGTAGAAGAAATATTGATAGGGCAATAAAAAAATCACTCATTTTAAAAAATAATGAGTGACTTTTTTATTAAATTAGCTATGTAAAACGATAATGTTGATTTTCGACTTAAAGAAAACGTCCAACAAAAGGACGGTTGATTATGTTTAAGTTATCGTTCTCTATTTAACCTGTTCTGAGAGTCTCGTAAAAAGCATAATGTTACTCAATTTTGGAATCATCCACTTCAGAGAGAACGGTGGTACATTTATTTGTATTCAACTCTGCTACCATAGACATGTAAATGTCAATAAGATCCTCACTATCCACTTTAAAACCTAACCGTTCATATAGACGTTGAGCAGAGCTTCCTTGCAGGACATTTAATGTCACTCGTTTTCCTATTACATAATCTTGTTTTAGAAGATATTCCAATACCTGACTACCAATACCTTTACCTTGGTAATTAGGATGAATATAAAAATGCTCCACCAGATACCCATCTAATATCGGTTTAAAAGCTACGCAACCAATAAAGGAGGAACCTACTTTAATGATCCATGTATGAACTGGGTCAAATGCATCACGAAAGCGTTGGCGTACCTTTTCTTCATCAAATCTTCCTAGTCTAGTTAAATCATCATGCAGTACAATTGCCCGTAAATTAGCAATTGTCTCAACATCCGAATTTTTGGATTGTTGAAGGGTAATCTGTACCATCTAACATTACAACTCCTTTTTCGTGATTTTCACCATAGAGTTTACTTTGTTCTTCTATTGATAGTTTTTTATTGTATCACTAATGGTAGGGAATATCAGTATTATTTTTCTAATAATAGTCCCTTTTTCTACAATTATGACGAGGCAAATGTATGAATAAACACTCATTAAAAATAGGTGTTATTCGGATAATCCGAGGACAGAGGTGACGATTGAGTGGATCGAAAAGTAAAAGGAAGATACATTTTATTCCAAAATTTATTGGTATGGGGGAAGCTGATTTCTCTATTAACTTTGATTTATCGGAAGTTAAATATTCATAAGGTTAGTGCAGCTATTATTGCTATAGATTTGGAGTTATTAGGTGTAATCAAACCAAGGAAACATGGGTTAATCGGCAAAAGGTTAGATGGTGATTATGATGATTGGTTTGAGGAGTTTAAGAAGGATAAAGAACTAGTGCTGTATAGTAGTTGAAATAAAATGTGCAGTAACTTTTGTATAAAAAGAGAACCCCACCGAATGGTGAGGTCATAAAGAAATTATTTACGGAAACGTTATTGTATTTGAATAAGGGCTCTCTACTCCGTTTACGACTTGTGTTACGCACCAAGATGAACCAGAAACAAATTGAGGATTTTGATGGTTTATTATTCCATTGTTAGTCGGAAAATGAACATAATAAGAAAATACAATATTCCCGTTGATAACTTGATACACATTAAAATCTGCATTTGGTTCCAAGTTTATAGTAATTGACGTCAAGACAGAGATGATGCTTGGTGCTGGTGGTGTTAAGCTATTCTCGTCTTATACCTTTTTATCTCGATTTTATAACGAGCCTTCACCGGGCAGGCGACTTTCATCGCACACGGCGATCCGTCAGCAATAGATTTTTTAACTTATTTCCCCAGTCAATTATATATCAATTTTAGCGAGGTCAATACTGACGAATGTTAATGCTTTTGTTAAAACACAAAAATAACCGGGAAGGAGTACAGGTACCTCAACAACCTGTAGGTACAGGTCTTCCAGGGTTTGCTTATATTTATGATACAACTGCACAACCAGGAATCCCGAATGATGGTGAGGTTACTTTCAATACAAATGGAAAATGCAGTGCAGGATATAGCTTTGTTATTAAAACAATCTGGATGGGGCATTGAACGAGTGAAAAAACATCAAGATTGGAATGGAAAATACTGTCCGCATCGGATATTAAGTGAAAATCGCTGGAATAGCTTCTTAAAACGAATTGAAGAAGCTATGAAGCCGAAAACAACAATTCAACAAAAGGAGGAACCTAAAATGACTAACACATTAACATCAACTGTTAAAGAGGATTTAAAAGAATTGTTAAAAGAGACTTATCAGAAAGGTATTTTAAAAGTGGAAGTTCTATAATAAAACGAACAAACGTTCTTAATAGGGGAGTTGATATGGCTGCTAAATGTCAGAAGAATATATCACAATAGTGGACATAAAGTATTTTTTCCAAACTTGCCATACTTTCAACATTAGTTAAGATTAATACAATAATGTAAACTCGGAGGTAGGTTCTGTGCGGTAAAGGTTTCCTTCCCTGGTATTTATAAAATCCTAAATATTAGGGAAAGACAGACCGACGACCGACCAGCGCCTCATAAAGTCGTTCGAGGCAAGACATACATGGCCGGCCTAATTATTTAAAAAGATTAGGTATCACTTAATAGAGAAAGGTGAAAAATAAAAAATTGGAGTGATTTAATTTGACTAAATTTACACCCTTGCAAGAAGCTCAAGCCTTCGCAGAAGCGTTTTTACTACCTATTGAGCAGTTATCTATAAAACATCCTTATAAGAGGGATAAAGGTCGATATCCACGAGTGAGAAAATTTATCCAAAACTATTTATTAAATGGTTCAAGTGAAACATTCAATTCTTCTCCAATTCAACAAGGTGTTGGACAATTAATGATGTTCTGTGCTCAGTTCGCCCAACAAAAGGCTCAAGCTGGAGAACATGATGCAGTTTACAAAGAAATTGTTAATACTGTTATTCCAAAACTTATCGATAAAGCTTTTAATTTTCCGACGAATCCAATTGATCAACTAGCAGGTTTAATTTATCTTGGGACAGCGATGCTTAAGAAATTAGATGAATCTCAGAGCGATGTTTCATTTTCTAATGTAGATACATTGTTAGATCAATACCGAGAGCATTTTGCTAATGAAGTATTAAGTTCCAGAGAATACAATATTTTAAAGTATTATCGTACTCCGTCTGCTTGGACATACGATGATTCAGAAAAATCATATCGTTTTGCTGCTGGGCCATATGAGGGGCAAATCGGATATTGGATCACTACAGCGGATTTATCAACTGATCCTCAGAATGATTACTTAGATAATCCAACTGTTCTTGATGATTCGGGAAAGGTTACTTTCGCTGGTATTCAACCAGGTACAAGCGGTAAAGATTATATTAATCATCATGCATATTTTAGTACTAAAAACGAACGATTTATTCTTAATTCCTCACTAAATGCTGTTGCTTGTTGGATGGCAGCGCATGTATATGATGTAAAGGTTAATGAGACTGGAGCTTCATTAGATCCTGCACATAACCTGAAAAATGCAATCCGAGATGTTCTTAGTTATACTCAATGGGGTTCCAATACTTCAGTGGCTAATGCTTCAAAAGGTTGTTTCCTGCAAGAGCCCTATAACAATTCATTATCTGCAAAAAGAGTACTTCCTGTTCAGGGGTTTTCTGATGTGAACCTGACAAATAATATGCTACGTGCTCGATTCGATTCTCCTGCATATAATGCTTTTTCAATAACATTCTTGCAAGTTTATGCAAGCTTAATTGAAAACCCAACAGCCTCATTATGGCACAGTCTTGTTCCGAATATAGATTCGGATTCTGGAGTTATGGTTACCCAATTAATTAATACCTACAAGGAGATTTTTGATAACTATTCAACTATTAAAAATAACTTAGTTAGTCATTCGTTTAGCCAAGCGAAATATTGGGGAATGTATATTCCTGAAAATGCCATGTTAGGTTCATCCGAGTTGATTAAAAATCCGTGGCAAATGCCTAATAAAGGCGAGGGAATCAATCAAGCTATGGTTGGATTATTTAATGTTTATCCTGGAATTACAGGACAAGGAATAGCAAGTATGGATAATAAAGTATCAAAAGCAATTAAACTTCAACTTGATGTTGGTCAAGCTTTACACGGTCAAAGTAAGTTTCCATCGCACGGTCGTTCTGGCCTTTGGGATTTGGCTCGCTTAGATATATTAGCCGATACTTCAAATACAAGTGGAACTGTTGATTCTGCTACAGACCTTACTACCACTGATAAAGAATCTCCGAACTGTGCTGGAGCTCGTCGAGCGTTCTACGCTTTAGCTATGGCATTAGCAGTTGATGGTTCTAGAGGTTTTACATTAGATTAATAGGAACTTAGGCTTCCTTCTTCCAAACTTCTATGACCTGAAGAGTGAGCCATCGACAATTATTACAATAACTAAATAGAAGAATGCAAGACCCTTGAGATTCGAGGGGTTTTGATTTTGCTTTGAAAACTACATCAAACAGCCGTATTACTGCTTTCACAAACTTCATAAGTGGCGTCAGAATTTGATACATTACCCAAATACGAAAAAGCATTCGTTATAGCTGCTGTGCAAATTAAACTTGCTGCTGATGAAAAGGCTGAAAAGGAGGCTAAACGAAGTGGTAATGGCAAGGGGAAGAGAAAACGATAAATTACCCATTATGCAAAATTGATATAGTTAAATCCCTCTAAATTCTGTATATTTGTGTATGAGGAGGGATAATAGTGAAATTTTTCTTGCGTCTTGTATCACTATTTTTATGGTTTTGGGCATTTTTTTTTACTATGATTGGAGTTTTAGTTGTCATTCAAACTAATTACCACATATTACCGATATTTATATTTATTTTTATAATAATTATTAGTATACTTATATACTTAGGAATTTACTTATGGAAAAAGCCTATGAAGTATAACAAAACTATTGATCAAGGAGAAACAGCAGCTGAGAGATTTGAAAGGGAAAGTGAAATTCCAGGTTCAAAGGCTCGTCAACAAAAACTAAATGATACTATTGAGTTGGATATTTTGAAAGGGAGCGATGTAGAGATGGTTAAAGCTTTAAATTGTCCAAATTGCGCTGCAGCATTAAACCCGAAAGAAAACCATTGTGAATACTGTGGTACATCATTATATCAGAAATAAAGCAAGTAACATATATGTGTTTATATGGCGTAGAGTATTTATTGATATTTTAAGTTAATTTCAAAATTTTTTAACCTTCATTTTACAACCTATCGAAATCTCCCAAGCCTAAACCCCGCCAAGTCAATATTTTTACGCTATAATGTAGGACGAGGTGAAGAAAATGTTTGTGAGTGAAAAACAGATTGAGATTCGATATGCGGAGACGGACCAAATGGGCGTTGTCTACCACGCAAACTACATCATTTGGATGGAGACAAGTTTAAAACGTTGATATATAAGGGCGGGTAGGGGGTCAGATGAAACTGAACCCCAAAAAGTACCCCAAATTCATAAATGAAGGTTATTTTTTTGTATATCATCCACTTGCAAATTGATTCATAGTATCAATAGATTTAATTTCATCCTTTTCAAAAGAATGTACATAGACTTTCAGTATAGTATTAGGATCATCCCCCAGTATTTTTGCTACTGTAACAAGTGTTTCACCGCGGGCAAGTAAAATAGAAGCAACGGTATGTCTTAAACCGTGAGGTGATATTCTTCGTAATCCATACTTATTACAAATCATATCGATTGCATCCTCGACATAAGTCAAACCGATTGGGCTACAACCTTGTCTGGAAATGAAAACAAAATCCTCATCATTGTGTTGCATGCTATTATTCCATTTCTTTTTAATACACCAAGCTTTATATGTTTTTAATTGGACGTATAATTCGTCATTCATACTGATTTTCCTATAACCATTTTCACTCTTCGGTGGTCCTAGTCCAGTTCTAGTACGAGCTTTATTAATCGTGATAGACTTGGTTTTAAAATCAAGGTCTTTCCAAGTTAAACCCATCATTTCACCTTTACGTATACCTGTCATTGCTAAAGTTAGAATAGATGTATATCTAGTTGTAGGATCGTTTTCTTTCACGCATGATAGAAAATGTTTTAGTTCTTCCTCTGTATAAAAGTTATCTTTATCACCGGCAGGAGCAGCACTAAAATCCATTTTCTTAAAGCGATCTTTGTACAGGATTTCTTCATCGACAGCATAAGATAAAGCAGACTTAAACACTCTAAATATTCCTTGAATGGTTGCACGTTTTAATCTATATGAAACTAACACATCAATCAATTCTCTTTGTAGAGTCATTTTAGTGAGTTTTTGTAATTTATAATGGCCGATAAGAGGTTTAATATGGTTATTATAAGACTCTTGATAATGGATATACGTGCCAGGACGCCACACGCTTTTTTTCATTTCAAACCAAATTTCCATCCATTGAGCCACGGTTAAATTTGCATTTTCGACATATCTATCATTTCCATCTAATACGTTTGCTTTTACTTCAATCAAAGCTCGCTCAGCTGCTAGTTCAGTATCAAAACCTTGTTGAGATTTTTCTTTTCGCTTTCCAAATCGATCATAGTATTTATAGCGAAAAGCAAACTTCTTTTTATTTTCTGAATCCATGTACCAGTAAATACAATCTTTTTTTGTAGTATAAAACTTTTTCCTAACCATTGTGATTTCCTCCGTTTTAGCACGAGCAGGTACATTGAAGAAAATCGTTTGCATCACTCCTTTCAAATGAATTTACTTAGAATAAGAATGTACGTTCTTTTTTTATGTATTAAAATAGCCTCTTACATTTAAGTTCAACTAGCTCTAGCGGCACGTTATGTAATGAAGCTATATCGTAAATGGTTTTCTGTTCAAAGTAATCAAACAAACTTTCGTCTGGTATTAATAGATGTGCTGCAAATGTGTTCGCTTCTATCTCTACTTTATCAACAGAGAAAAACGTATTTGTCCTCATAAAAGGGGTGTTTAGTTTGGTATGTAATATTGCATGTCCTAATTCATGAGCGCAAACAATAAGCTGTTCATCAATACTTAAGTTACTATTAATAAAGATGAAACGATTACGTTTTTCATATTGATAAAAACCTTTTATTTCTGAAGGTAATTCCCAATAAAAAATTTCTACCTTCATATATCTGGCTAATGTAAATGGATTTCTAGTATTGTATTTCTCATATAAATACTCAACCTTCTTTTTGATCCATCCCATCCGCAACCCCTCGAATCATAATTATTCTTGATCATTTTGATATTTCTTCGGTACATACTTTTTGTTGTTTTTCTTAGCAAGGCGTACACCAAACTCCATTGCTTCTAATAAAGATTCTTTCGCTTCATCACTCATCGGCTCTCCATCAAAAAGTAGGCCTGTTGCAGATGTTAAATCTTCACGTAGTTCTGCCATTCGTTTCGAAATATCTCTTTCATCTTTTTCTGTTAAAGGAGAGGTCCTTTTTTCTGTTATTTTAGGAATCATTTCTCCTTCGCCTGTTAAAAGCCATTTATAAGAAACTCCGTATAATTCAGTGAGGATAGCAAGTGTATTCATATCAGGTTCGCTAACATTATTTTCATAACCACTAAGTGTTTTGTTATTAATGTTAGTTCTATCTTTTACCTGAGTTTGTCTTAATCCTCTTTTTTGACGAGCTATTCTTAATCGATCCCCTAAAGTTCTCATTACAACACCACCTTTTTTCTTTAAGTTTAAGAACATTTAAACATAATCTCAAAAATAAAGAATATTTTTCTTAAAAACTTAGAATTTTTATTGACTTCTTAGAAATTAAGAAATATAGTTAACCTAACAAGTTCTTAGATATTAAGAAAAAGAGGTGATTCTTATGAAAGTACATGAAAGAATTCGTCGGTATATAGAAAGCAATGGTTTAAAAATGAATTATATTGCTGATAGATCATCTATTGAATTAAAGAGGTTTTATCGCGTTATTAATGGTGATTCTATTTTATCGGCGGATGAGTATGAAAAAATTTGTATAGGTTTAAACGTCGAGCTAGATTTTTTTAAAGATAAATTCTTATTTTCTAAGAATAAATCAGCTTAATAAAACCCAAAAGGAGGTTTCTTTATGGATCATTTAGTAATTATTCAAAATCGTCAAACAGTAACATCATCAACACAGGTAGCAGATTCATTCGAAAAGCGTCATGACAATGTTTTGCGTGATATTGAAAGCTTTAAAAAAGATGTCCTCAATTTTGAGGAGATGTTTTTCGAAGCTGATACACCAGATAGTTATGGACGACCTCGAAGAACTTATCTCATGAATCGAGATGGCTTCACTTTATTAGCAATGGGCTTCACAGGTAAGAAAGCAATCCTGTTCAAGTTGCAATACATTCAAGCTTTCAATCAGATGGAACAGAAGCTGTTTGAACAGAATCGACCATCTTATGAAATTTCTGATCCGGTTTCTCGTGCGGAGAAATGGATTGAGGAAGAAAAACAACGACTAATGTTGGCTGCGAAGGTAGAAGAACAAAAACCGAAAGTTCTTTTCGCAGAAGCAATCCAAGCAAGTAAAACCACAATTCTTATTGGCGAGTATGCAAAAATCTTAAAGCAAAATGGTATAGACATCGGACAAAAGCGACTTTTCGAATGGCTTAGAGATAATGGCTATTTAATTAAACGAAAAGGTTCTGACTATAACACACCCACTCAAAAGAGCATGGAGTTAAATTTATTTGAAATAAAAGAAACACCAATTTATCACTCTAGCGGTGAAATCAGCATTTCAAGAACTTCAAAAATTACAGGTAAAGGCCAAGCCTATTTCATTAATAAGTTTTTGACCAAGGTGGTTGCTATATGATTCAAGAGGTAATCAAAGATGATGTAACTCTTTTCTGGGATATTGATGACATCATTCGGGAGACGCGATATAAAAAAACATTTCTTGAAGCTAATCTGTTATGTGATCCAAGAATTAAAAGGTTTGAAAGAAAGCCAAAACCACGAAGTAAAAGAATCTGGCTGGCTGAGCCAACAAAAGAAACTATTAAAAATATCATTATGAACGAATGGAATTAAAAATAAAAAAGCACGAGCAGGTGCAATTAAACAGGAGAGGCCAGGGCAAATGGCCTCGTCAAACTACCAATCTAGTAAGAGGTAGGGGCAAATCTACCTCTTATCACTATATTAAGTTAACTTGGAAGAAATTTGTATTCCACAATGGAATTTATTCTAATACAGAATATTTAGAGGGGCGATGAACGAAATGTTTGATGCAATAGAACATGGAAAGATGCTAAAAATCTTTCGTAAGAAAGCGAAAATGACGCAAGAGGATATAGCCGAAGAGTTAAATGTTACACAATCATGTGTTAGTAAATATGAAAGTGGTCGAAAGACTTTAGATTTATCAACTTTTTTAAGGTGGATTAATGTAACAGGTTCGGAAATACCAGCTGCAGCAATGCTGTTCGGAATGGATACAGTGAACGCTGTAACTCAGTTAATGCCTATGGTTCCGATGTTTATAGGAGGTGTGTTCAATTGGATATTGTAGAAAAATTAAAGCTGAAAATAGCAATGTTAGAGGCTTGTAATGAGGATTTATTAGTAGCGATTGGATTGCATAACAAACGTGGTGATTACCAGTTGTCTGCAGAGTGTATGCAAAAAATTAAGCGAACATCACACGAAATTGATCGATTGAAAGCGCATCTACAAGATCAACAAAACTTTCAGTGGGTAATCAATGATTTAACAAATAGAGGTTTGCTGGGAGAGGCGATGAAGAAATATGCGCATCAAAATTAGAGCATGGAAGCATATGACGCTGAAACAGAAGTTAATATATGTACATTTCTTTTGTGACAAGAAAGTATTAGCCAAGTTAAATGGCAATAAAAAAGCTGCTTAATCATTGGAGTGATTAAACAGCAGTGCGGTAATAGTCTACCCACATTATAACACAAAATCAGACGTTTGCGAGTCGAAAACTCGCTTCCGTCAAGCAGCTTGTAAATGGTTGGTTAGCCGTTTCCTCTAAGGAATTTACAAGTTGCTTGATGGGAAAGCCATCAGAAAGAAGGTGAGAACATGAATATTGCACAGTTTAAAAACAAGATGCCAGAGGCTCGAATTGAAACAGAAGATTTTGAAGAACGTTTCAGCGAATATGACATCATTAGTCAATTCAACGGAATCATTCTTACACTAGTTGCTGTTGAAAATAACATCCGTTATACATCCTATGTAACAGCATCCTACGCAGAATTTTTACGCAAACAGAAGGAGGCAATAGCGTGAATTTATTAATAGAAAATCCAATGGTGTTAGGTACTATCGAGCCAGTAAATCAAGTTCCAACATTTCGATATATCGAAGAAGATTTTCGGGATGTTTATGGTTCTCTAATCGTTAGCAACGACAATTATATGAAATTCCCAAATGGTGATGTAGTTCATTTTGACAACATTCACACGTATTTAGAAACGTATTTCGGTGCAGCATTTTGTACAAAAAAATAAACCACTACTCGCAATAGTGGCTTACAAAACAATATATTAGCGCTCATTATAGCGCACTACAGGAGGAATTTCAATGAACAACCTTACTGAACAGTTCAACACCCCTCAAATGGGACAACCTCAATTTCAAGGTGGAGCTCTAGCACAAGCTAGTGCTTCACGCGAGATGGAAGAAGTAAAAGGGCAAATTTTCATGGCGAAACAATTTCCACGAAACGTATTTCAAGCTGAACAGAGAGTGTTGGATACCTGTAAACGTCCAGCGTTAGCTCAAACAGCAATGTACAGTTATCCGAAAGGTGGCACAAAGGTAACTGGTCCATCTATTAGATTAGCAGAGGCAATTGCTCAGAACTGGGGCAACTTATCATACGGTATTCAAGAGTTAGAGCAACGGAATGGTGAATCGGTAGCTAAAGCCTTTTGTTGGGACCTTGAAACGAACGTACGCCAAGAAAAAGTATTTACAGTAAAACATGCAATCGGTACAAAAAAGGGTTTAAAACAATTAACTGATCCACGTGATATATACGAGAAAGTAGCAAACGATGGAGCTCGTCGATTACGTTCTTGCATCCTTGGCGTCATTCCGGGCGACATAGTTGATAAAGCAGTTTTACAGTGTACGGAAACACTAGCTGGAAATAGTAAAGGTCCTTTAAAAGACCGGATTGCAAGCATGTTAAAAGGTTTTAAAGACCATTATCGTGTTACCCAAGAAATGGTTGAAACAAAGTTCGGTTACAACGCTGATTCTTTCAGTGAGTATGACTATGTTGAGCTTCTCAACATTGCCAACAGCTTAAAAGATAGCATGTCAAAAGTTGAGGATTGGTTCCCAAAAGATGATGCGAAAAACCAATCTAGCGGCTTAGGTGAAGCATATAAAGACGAGCAAAAAGCAGAGGTGAAACAAGATGCGCCAAGCGACATTTCAATTGAACAGCCAGAATTACCACTCGAATGAGGCAAACCAACATTACATGTCAGTGTCACAGTTTAAAAGTGCTATGGAATGCGAGGCTAAAGCATTTGCAGAGGTAAGGGGAGAGTTTTCTCGTCCCCCCTCTACAGCATTACTTGTTGGCTCTTACTTACATGCTGCCTTTGAAAGTAATGAGGCATTTCGTGAATTTCTAGAGCGAAATCACAGCACCATCTATAACAGTCGTGGAAACAAATATAAGGATTACGAGAAAGCTGATGACATGATTGAAACGATTAAAAATGACGAGTTTTGTATGTTCGCTTTACAAGGTGAAAAAGAAGTCATCTACACAGGTGAATTATTCGGTGTTGAGTGGAAAATCAAAGTCGATAACATCAATCATGAACGCGGATTTTTCAGTGATATAAAGAGTACACAGGAGCTTAGAAAGCGTTACTGGAGCGAGAAATATAGCACTTGGGTTTCGTTTGTACAAGCCTTCGATTATGTGCTGCAAATGTGGGTGTATCGTGAAATCATTTATCAAAATACAGGTCATTACTATGATCCATACATTGTGGCAGTAACGAAAGAACCACCGCCAGATAAAGCAGTTTTACACTTCGATACAGGGCGTTTTGACTTCGAAAAGGAATATGTTCAAACGATGTTACCAAGCATCATAGAAGCGAAGTTAGGACATAAAAAGCCACATCGTTGTGATAAGTGTGAATACTGCCGGGCTTCAAAGAAGTTAGAAGGAACCTATGAAATTGAATATCTACTAGATTAGGTGGTGCATTTGAATGAATAACGTACCGTCAAAAGTGTTATTGCCTGCTTGGATATTCCAACAGGCGAAGGATAACGATGAAATAAGGCGTCTGGTGCTCGATTACATGCGTAGATACCCAAACTATAGGGTGACGAAGGTTAGTGGTAGTTTCGCTGTTTGCGAGAGGAAGCAAGGGCTTTTATAGGAGGGTAACAGTGAATCTATATAGACAAGACCAAAAATTAAATTTAAGAGTTCAATATTATAAAGGCATTCCACTTCAAGTTATTCAAAGGGCTTACAAACATACAAAAGCAAAAAGATTTACGTTAAATGGTACAAATCAGAACGTTTGGATACCAAACAAGCATCTTGAAGTTGATGGGACTTTGAAGGTTGGCGAGAACATTGACTATATATTCAGACGTTCCTATAACCAATTGAAGTTATCGGGAGTAGCGTGGGATCCAAGGGATGGAATGTACTATCTAATGGCTAAATAGGCAGAAGGGCAACAGGCAAGATGATTTTTATTCCGTAAAAGAGACTAAATTTGAGGAGGAGTATTCATGGTAAATGACGTTTTTGAAGCAGGTCTAAGAAGTGAAGTAGTAGAGGTGGATTTCCAAGCAAAATTAGAAAAACATCTTAGTAAAAACGAGGAGATTTGTAAGGACTGTCATGGTCTAGGTATGAAGATAGACAATAATATTTTTGGAATAAAAGGCTATAAGCACTCAAAGGGCATGACGTTTCCTTTTAACAATCAATCGTTATCTTATTGTCGGTCTTGCTATAACGGTATAAGAAAACGTTGTGAACACTGTAATGAGCTCATTGCGAAAGGAT
The DNA here is from genome assembly GCF_044762185.1 of Lysinibacillus sp. NPDC097162. Taxonomy (NCBI): domain Bacteria; kingdom Bacillati; phylum Bacillota; class Bacilli; order Caryophanales; family Bacillaceae; genus Lysinibacillus; species Lysinibacillus sp. NPDC097162. Next base: position 1,260,586 of record NZ_JBIWDT010000001.1, read on the forward strand.
GGACAGTGTGTAATTGCGAAACTGTTCGAAAACAAAAGGATGAACAACAAGTAAGAGAAGCTAAAGAACGATGGAGCAAGATTCCAAAAATCTCATTAGAAAACGCTCTTGCAAATACAGGAATGTTATACGTTGAAGATTTTGATGAGTATGTTTCATCTAATGCCTTCGAAGATTGGATTGAATATCAAAGAGATGAAGATGGAAATTTTGATCCAAAAAATTTGAGAATCTACGTTACTCGATGTGAAAGTATTTATCTTTCTGCAGCAGAGATTGTGGAAAACGCACTAGAAGAACTACATGAGGATGCAGAAGTATCTAATCAAGCAATGGAACAGCTACAAACCTTCTTGGATCAATGGTGCAAGGAAAATGGTGGAGGAACACAGACGTACTATGCAGATTGTGATACAGGTGTAATTTATAGCGAATAATTCCATATTTAAAAATTTGAATATTGCGACATAAGGAGAGGCGAGGGCAAATGGGCATCATCCGAGTGGCTAAGAACAACAACTATGTAGTGATGAATCGAACTGCATTAAACGACAACCGGCTATCTTGGAAAGCTAAAGGCATAATGGCATACATGCTTTCAATGCCGGATGATTGGGTGTTTTACTTGGACGAATTAATGACACACTCAACTGATGGTAAAGCGTCATTTAGAGCTGGTTTCAATGAGTTAAAGACATGTGGCTACATCGAACGAAAACCTATTCGTGAAGGGCAAAGAATTAAAGAATGGGAAACGGTTGTTCATGAAGTACCTATAAATTCTCTACTTACCGATTTTCAAGAAGTAGAAAAGCAAGAAATAGAAAACCAAGAAGTAGGTTTTCAAGAAGTAGAAAATCGAACACTACTAAGTATTGATAATAACCAAGTATTGAATAAACCAAATACTGATAATAACCAAGTACTGACTACAGACATGCAGCAAGCTCAAAGGCTATATGAATTCTTTGTCAGTCGTCTGCAAAAGTTCCCTAGTGATAAGTTACGAGATGACATTGACTACTATCTAGCAACTTACCATGATGCTGATCTAATTATCGAAGCATTTGAACGAGCGCTTATAAATGGCCGAGTAACAAATAAAGAAAAATACGCTAATGGCACATTACGTAACTGGAAACATGAAGGAACAACATCTATCGAACTATTAGCTAAAAAGGAGGCGCAGCAACTTGCAAGCAATCAGCACAACGCTACAAAAGGACAACGTACTACACAAAGTGAACTCGGGGTTGATGTGGGCTTCTAGTAAATGTGAAAAGCATGATATTCAACTGATGATTGTGAATGGCGAAGAATCGTGTCCTAGATGCTTTTGTGAAAAAGAAAACGCTGCATTCGAAGCTGAATTTAAAGCTGAACTTCAACAACAGCAAGCACAGGTTAAGTTTAATACACTCTCAAATAAAAGTTTGGTGCAGGACAAAACGTTACTAGACGCAACATTTGATAGCTATATTGCTGAGTCAACTGAGGAACAAGCGAACAAACAACAAGCATTACGATACGTTGAACGATACCAACAAGGGCACCGTTTCAATCTTTGGTTTAACGGCAAGCCAGGGGTAGGAAAAAGTCATCTGTCTATGAGTATCTTAAAGGCGCTCAATAGCTTACATGATTCATGTTTATATATCGACATCGATGAAATGCTAAGAAAGATAAGAGCTAGTTTTAATGATAAAGAATCTCCATTTACAGAACAGTATTTTATCGATTTGCTAACGGACGTTGATTTCTTGGTGCTGGACGATTTAGGGGCAGAAACAGGAAATATAGATACGAGTAAACAAGCAACGGATTTCACTAGCAAAATATTACGAGCTGTTGTAAATGGCCGACAGGATAAATCAACAATTGTTACTACGAATCTATCGAGTAAAGCGCTAATGAATATGTATGATCCAAAGTTAATTAGCCGCATGATGAAGAATTTAGAAACGATTATTTTTATTAAAACAACGGACAAGCGTATTAAAAATATTGGATTTTAGAGGGGCGCGTAGCCCCTTGATTGGAGGGTGAAGGGAATGGCAGAAGTTTATATGCAAATTGAAATGGAAAGATTCATTGAGTTGAAACGAGCTGAAGAAGAAAATATTAAGCTTCGTGAAGCCAATGAAAAATTAACAGCAGATTTATTTCAACGAATTGATTATAACGGTCAAATAGCTAAACAGAACGCGGATCTTATGAGTGAAAATAGAAGGTTACGTGAAGCGCTCGAGTTTTATGCAAAAAACTCTAACTACTTAATTGAGTGGAGCGACAAATGTGACGAATACATGCCGTCAGTCGCTGACAATGATGGTGGGGAAATCGCACGTCAAGCACTAGGTGGTGAAGCAAATTGAATCCAATATTCTTAGGCTTTGAAGTTACACCGTATGCAGTCATCATTTGGCGTGATGGGGATGGGGCTAAGTCAAAAACAATATGCTTCGATGAACTTGAATTACAAGTAGCTTTGGCAATGCATGATAATCCTAAGGGCTTTTATCACCAGTATGAGCCAAAGGTTTACTATCCAGCGCAGAGAAAGGAAATGATTGCATGATTAGAGAGATTAAGATAATTCAAATCCTTGACGACATTCGTTCACAAACGCTTGTAGGTAACACTTACAAGTTGTTATCAATTGATTCATGCGAAATGGCTACAACAAAATGCGGCAGACACTTTTTTGAAGGTGAATATGAAATTATTGAAGGTGATTTAAATTGATTAACCGAGTCGTATTAGTTGGAGGTGAAAAATATGCCAGCACCGAAAGCAAAACAAACATTTTACACAATACGCATTGGAGAAAACTTTCATGATGTTACTGGTAGAAAACGAACGCCTCAAGGTTATGTAGTACTTTGTATAAAATCACATCCACATAGCGACAAAGTGAATGGTTATATTTTTGAACATCGAGTTGTTGTGGAAATGCAGTTAGGAAGATATTTAATTCCAGGTGAAGTTGTACATCATGTAAATGAAATAAAACACGACAATCGTATAGGTAACTTAGATTTAATGCAACACGCTGAACACACTGTAATGCATCATACAGGTGCTAAAAGAAGTAATGAGACTAAAAATAAAATGTCGAAATGGGCTAAAGAACGATTAAAGGATAAAAGTAATCATCCTTCCTATAAACATATCGAAAAAGATGAACTTTTAAGCTTGGTAAAACAATTTGGACCTACTGAAGCAGCAAAAAAATTAGGTGTTGCAAGAAAGACTATTTATAACAAATTAAAGGAGTTTGATATTAGTTGATAAATCGAGTTGTATTGGTCGGAAGGCTAGTAGCTGATCCAGAGTTACGGTATACACCGAACGGAATTGCCTCATGTAAGTTCCGAGTGGCTGTCAATCGACCATTTAAAAATGAAGGTGAACAACAGGCAGACTTTATCTCATGTGTAGCTTGGAGAAAACAAGCTGAGAATCTAGCAAACTTCATGAAGAAAGCTAGCTTAATTGGTTTGGAAGGGCGAATCCAAACGGGCAGCTATGAGGGGCAGGATGGAAAGCGTGTTTTTACAACAGATGTAGTAGCCGATAGCATCCAATTCTTAGAGCCAAGACACAGCACAGGAAGCGCTCAGAACACGCCAAACTATCAATCTAGTACAAATACAGGTGGAACGAATCAAAACCCACCACAGGGCAATTATGGCAGTAATAATAACCAGTCAAGTTATACAAGTGTGGATGAAGATCCATTTGCTAATACAAAGGCGCCGATTGAGGTATCGGAAGATGATCTTCCGTTCTAAATTAGGTTGAAAAGGGATTGCGGAGAATCTAAAGGACCCGTTTTACCTTATAACATATTATTTTTATCTGAAAACTAGGAGGAATTATTATGCAAAATCAAATGATTAATTTAGACAACTTCGCTGGGGGAGCAGTAACAGAAAAATTAAATGCAGAGTTACAAAAAGTTCTCGCTAACATTGCTGATCCAAATACAGACCACAAGAAAGCTCGTAAAGTCAGCATGACAATGACTTTGAAAGCAAATGAAAGCCGTGGTTTAGCAACAGTTACTGTGGATGTGAAATCAACACTTGCGCCAAGCAAAGGCGTGGAAACACAAATGATGATCGATTTTGATAGCAAGGGAAATGTCGTGGGTGCTGAATTAAAATCAGGTATTCCTGGTCAAACGTATTTCGACGGAGAAGGTATTAAAACCGACACAGGCGAGTCAGTTGAAATGATTGAAAATGCACAGTCTTCTAAAGTTGTGCAGTTCAAATAAATCAATACAAAAATAAAAAATCAAAAGAAAAGAGGAAAAGAATATGTTAAAAAATGCAATGGAGTACTTAGTAGGATTAGCTCGCCCAACAGTTATCGAGGTAGAAGGACAAAATTTTTCAACAGTTGACTTAACGCGTGTTAAAGAACAGGCAAATGTTAGCGAACTTCAAGTTAATACACTTACAGGACTAGTCGACTATATTAAATCTCAATTCGATGGCGAAAAACAATTAATGATTCAAGTTAAATCACCCACAGATGTACAACTATTTGATGCACTCGATAGCACAAACGACCGTCGGACTTATATTCAAGCAAAAGCACTACTTCCGAATATTACATTCGAGCGATTTGTTGATCGTGAAGAGTTCCAAATTATGATGCAAGCAAATTTTGTAGATAACAATGACAAACAAATTGTTTTAGATATCATCAGCAATATTGTCGAAGATGGTAGTGCTGAAATTAAAGATAATGGTATGGCTCAACAGGTAACCGTGAAAAAAGGAGTTGCCTCTGTAGGGTATGAAACAATTCCTGGACGTGTCGCATTAAAGCCGTTCCGAACATTTGCTGAAGTTACTCAACCAGAGAGTGAATTTATATTAAGACTACGAGAAGGCTCAAGAGTTGCTTTATTTGAAGCTGATGGTGGTGCGTGGGAACTAAACGCTATCCATTCAATCAAAGAGCACCTGACAACTGAATTAGATGAACAAATTGCAGCTAAAAAACTATTTATCATCGGTTAATTAAAGCGAGGGTGCTTCGGCACCTTTTCCTTTAATAACATGGAGGGCAAACATGAGTAAAGCAAAATACGGTAACAAAAAAGTTGTACACGACGAAATCACTTTCGATTCAGCTATGGAAGCAAAGTATTACGATTACTTGAAACACCAACAAGTACAAGGCGTTGTGACAGCCTTTGAATTACAGCCAAGGTTCGTATTGTTGCCAAAGTTCGAAAAGAACGGAAAGAAATATCGCGAGATTGGATACAATGCGGATTTTACTGTTCATTATGCAGATGGCCATACAGAGGTAGTTGATATTAAGGGAATGGTTACACAGCAATTTGAATTGAGGAAGAAGTTATTTGAATATCGTTATCCGCATGAATTAAAGCTTCTAACGTATTCAAAGATTGATGGTGGTTGGATAACTCATGATGAACTAAAAAAGGCTAGGAAAGCACGTAAAGATATAAAAGAGAAGCAATTAATGGGTAGGTGAGATTGAATGGGGCGAAAAGTAAAAGGAAGATACATTTTATTCTCACAGCCAGAACACGAAATGTTGCAGCTGGATTTCACACATGAACAGATCGAAAAATTCATTGGTATGTGGGAAGCTGATTTCTCTATTAATTTGATTTATCGCAAGTTGAATATTCATAAGGTTAGCGCGGCTCTTATAGCAATTGATTTGGAGTTGCTAGGTGTAATCAAACCAAGGAAACATGGATTAATTGGCAAAAGGTTAGATGGTGATTATGATGATTGGTTTGAGGAGTTTAAAAAGAAAAAAGAGCTAGTGCTATGTATTAATTGAAAGAAAATGTTCAGTAGGGAGGTGGGGGATTGAGCAAAAAGAAACCCCACCAAGATGGCGAGGTCAAAATTCAAGGCTTTATTCAATAAGGATTAGCTTATTGCTTTACCCATTCCCAAACACCACTAGTTACTTCCTTAAATATTGCAGTTGTAGGAATAATCTTATTTCCTGCTTGGTCAGTAATAGTATCTTTTAAGGTGAATGTTTGCCCTGGTGTTGCACTGTTCAAGTAAACTTTTAGTTCGTATTTAACTAAATCGTAATATAAAGTATTCATAGAGGATGAATATGGTGTTATTTGAAGAGATAAAGTGGTAACGTCTCTAATTGCAGTACCATTCAAATAAGGTTGTTCACCAATAGCAAATATAAAAATATTTTGATCTACATGGATAACATCTACTATAGGTGCTGTTGCGCTATTCTCGTCTTATACCTTCTCTATATCTATCTCGGCTTTATAACGAGCCTTCACCGTGCAGGCGACTTTCATCGCACACGGCGATCCGTCAGCGTTAGATCTTTAAAATTTATTATTTCCCCGCAGTTAATTATATATCTAACTAAGTAATGTCAATACTGACGAATGTTAATGATATTGTTAATAAAATAAAAATAACGCTAAGCTTATGCTTGCGTTTAGTGTGTTACTGAACAATTTGAGGAAAGAAACTATAAAAGGGTCACCAGATTGGGAGGCAACCCTTAGATTGGAAAATTAATATCTAGTATTTCAAGAAAGTAGCGCCGACAATAATTAGAAGAATAAATAGAACAACGATTAGGGCAAATTGAGAACCATTACCATAACCGCCGCCAGAATAGCCGCCGTTTTCAATGCCACCAACATTTCCACCATAGTATCCCATAAAACCACCTCCTTTCTACAATCTATAATATGTTAGCTGTAGAGAAAGCGTGGGGTGTTAAACCATTCAGCTATAGGCATATAAAAAAATATATTTTTGTGAGATTTGAAAATAAAGAAGGGCCACCTGGGATAGGAGTGACCCTTAGTAAAAAGTTTCGGAGGTGTAAGGCTAAATAGCTTTACCTTACTATTAATATGTTTTGATAGCTATGTTTGTATAGTTCATAGCCTTTAAAAAAGATATAAAAAAAGCTATTACGGAGAGGTCGTCATAGCCCAAGTAAAGTGTGTGATAGTGACAGATTTATTTTTTCCAAGTTGTATTGAATTTTATACATTAGCAATAAAAAAGGATCACTTCAATTAAGGAAGTGATCAACCGGAAGTACCAATTTCTAAAGGATTAGTTAGAGTGATATATCTCTCAAGCAAATTACAGGACACTTTATTTTATGTATTAAAAAGTGAATAGTTTAGGCGGTAGGATATTGTTTAAAAAAAGAGGGTTGCTATGGAGGTTCGTTTGGGAACGACAAAATAAAACCCCAGTTTTATACTGGGGAGTCGGTTTGTCAGGTAAATAAATATTATTTTTCTGGATAATCTACGTGTAATGGTGGTGGAACTAACCATCCTTTAGTTTTATTAAGACGCAGTAGTTTAGCGCCGATTAGAGCTTTTGCTGCATGGAATTGACCATACATTAAAGCAATATCTTCTCGAGTTGATGTACCCATTGCCTGACTACATGCAACTAATCCAGCAGCAAGGTCAACTGATAGTGCAGCACTGATTTCGGGATCACTAAATTTCGCTCCTGGTGGGATATCTTCCATTCTTGCTACAGGTCTTTCGGGTGGAGCAGGAGGTAAACCAATACCATTCTTTTTTAGTATTTTTTCTAATTGTTTTACTTCGTCCCTACAAAGTTCGATTATATCTTCAATAATTTTTTTTAGATCTTCGTCACCTGCATGATTATAGAACGTTTGATAGCCAGCAATCATTCCGTAGTCTGTCATTAAACCTGTCCAAACATTAAATACTTCACCATAATGCAATGGTTCATCTTTTGGATTTCCGCTAAGTATTCCCATACTACACTTCCTTTTCTGTTTTTATTGCCATTTTTCAAACAAGGATAGTATGGTTGAAATTAAAAAATTTATTTATAAAAAAATAGGGTTATAGATCAATTTGAGGAAAATGAGTAACAAAAAAAACCGAAAGATATTGTTCAGTAAGCAAGTGAGAACACGGGTTATCAATTACCTGATACGAATGAATAAATCTCAAAAGAAAAAAGGAGCAAATCCTTCGTTAAAGGAAACTTACTCCTAACTATCTTTACCGATTATTTTATCTTTAAACAATTGGACTTAACAACTTAAGGATAATAGAAGCATTTACGTTTATTTGCGTACCTCCAGCTAAAGTTTGCAGGGTTACAGCTGCTGCTGAAGAGTGATTCCTAAGTGTAAGAATGCCACCTGATGTTATAGAAATTAATGCCTGACCAGTGTTTTGTTGAGTGCCAGCTCCTGAACCATATACTGCTTGGGAAACAGGTGCACCATTTAAAAATAGTGTGAATTGGTTAGGTTCCACACCTGAAACGATGAAAGTAACTTCGTAGACTCCTGGTGTGGTAACAAAAATTTGAGAGGTTCCAGGTACATGCGTAATTCCAGGTGTAACTAAGCCTGTTGAATCGAAAAGAATATCAGCCTCTATAGCTACAACTCCTGCACTTAGATTGTAAATATATCCATATTCACATAAACCGCTACAGGGTGAAGGGGGTGTTACCGGAGTGATACCAGTCATTCCACAGAGCTCCACAGCAGTAAAAGGTCTTGTTTGTTGTCCACATAAACAGGAATGTTTATTACAGTTACTACAATTATCCATATTTTCACCTCCATTTGCAGTAGTTTATTCGTGTAAAAAATGGAGTTAAGGGCAATAGGCGCTGTATTTAATTTATAAACATAAATTTATTCCACATTTTGCATAGTCAGTAAATAGAGATAAGAAAAAGCCGCAACGTTGTCACACGCTACAGCTTTTCTATAACAATATGTAGATAACTGCAATGACTGAAATTGGCTTCTCAATCATCAAAAAGTTAGAAGAATTCATAGCAGTTACAATTCATTATTAACAAACTTGATTAATTTTATACAAAACGTGGGCAAAATCGAAATAATAGGTGGTGATAGAAAATCAATATCATTGGATTCGTTGTATTTATTGGGGTTCTTTCTATTATTTGTGCGACTTTATGCTTTATGTTATTTAAATTATTTGATCGAACTAAAAAAGAAAGTAAGAAATAATTAATCAATCAATCATGTTAGAAATCACAATGGTTCAAGATTATAAAATTTAAGGGTCACTGGACCAGAGTGACCCTAAGCCAAATCTGGAGATGTCAAACTAATAAACTAGCTTAATACTACTATTTATATGATTCGATAACTATATTTGTATAGTTCATAGCCTTTGGAAACATAAAAAACTATAGCGTCGTCACACGCTACAGCTCGAATTGGTACATGCCCTATTAAGACAATCTGGTAAAAGTAGTATAACACAACTTAGGAGGGCAAACCTAATGGGCAAACAAGGGCAAATTAAAGTAACGAAAGAGAATTTACTTCAGTGGATTGAAAATTATCGATGGATGGTTGAAACGATTGAGGAAGCAAGACAACCAGTAGCAAAGGTTGATAACCATAGTTACATCGGGGCTAAAACAGCTATGTATGGTATTGAGTCAACGTTACCAAAAGCTAGTGGTGGTACAAGTGATCCAGTGTTTGCAGAAGTACAACGCCGAGTTTACGCACTTAATTTTCGCATTAAGGAATATGAGCAAAAGATTGCAGAGGTGCAGAACCGCATTCCGTTTGTAGAAGGGGATAGAGAGGTTGAAGTCCTTCATAGATTGCTAGATGGGGATAGTATGCGTACTATTGGTAAGCATATGAGATTATCTAGCACAACAATTTTTAGAGTAAGAAATAATATTTTGAGTCAGATGATGAAGTAGCCAATGAGCTACTTCTTTTTAATAAAATATGTTTAACAATCGGGCCATAAGAAAAACACGTTCCTGCTAGAAAATAAATGGTATACTCATCATAAAATACTTTAAAAAGAGAGGATATACAATGGTTGCAAAGACTAAAGAGGATTTTAATGGATTAAAAGTAATTGGTAAAATATGCGGTGCGATTCGAGATGAAATAGTCAATAGTACGAAACCTGGAATTACCACAAAAGACCTCGATGAAATTGCGAGAGAGATGTTTGAAAAAGCAGGAGCTCAATCTGCCCCAAAAAGTGAATACAATTTTCCAGGATATATATGCATTAGCATAAATGAAGAAGTAGCGCACGGAATTCCAGGGGAACGGACAATTCAAGAGGGGGACATTGTAAATATTGATGTTTCAGGTTCAAAAAACGGGTATTTCGCAGATACTGGAATTTCCTTTGTAGTAGGGGAAGGAGAAACAACTTTACATAAAATATGTGACGTTGCTAAAGAAGCATTCGATGCCGGACTTAAGAAGGCAAAGCCAGGTTCAAAAAAAAGTGCGCTCGGAAAAGCTGCACACAATGTAGCAAAACAGCATGGATTAACAGTCATAAAAAATCTTACTGGACATGGTATAGGACGTTCGATTCATGAAGAACCAAAACACATTTTCAATTACTTCACTCACTGGGATGATGAAATTTTAAAAGATGGTATGGTAATTGCCTTTGAGCCTATGATTTCTACATTTGAAGAGGAAGTTATCATATCCGAAGATGGATGGACCTGCCTAACCGATGAAAGTTTTGTGGCTCAATACGAACATACGATTATCCTTACCAAGGAAGGACCAATTATTACTACATTGTAAGAGCACTAATATCACAATAGGGCGCGATAGTGGAACAAAAGGAACAGATGTAACAAAAAGAACAAATGTAAAACATGTACAATAGTTTGTGATTGAAAATATGTATTGTAAACTCGGAGGTAGGTTCGGTGCGGTAAAGGTTTCCTCCTTTGGTATTTATAAAATCCTAAATATTAGGGAAAGACAGACCGACGACCGACCTGCGCCTCATGAACTTGTTCGAGGCACGACATACATGGCCGGCCTATATATTCAAAAAGATTAGGTATCTTAATTAATATAAAGGGCTAAAAACGGAATAAGGAGTGGTTATTATGTGAACTTCGTCCACTTTCCATTTTAATCAGTCAAACTTACTAAACGTGCACGGAAATGCACGAACACAATTCACTTTCAATAATAACGTGGAGAAGAAGCTCTACCACGGTTCTAAAAGTGAGCTAACTCGACAGTTTTACCACAATAACTAAATAGACGAATGCAAGACCCCTTGAGCGGATTCGAGGGGTTTTTCTTTTGCTTTGAAAACTGCATCAAACAGCCAAAACGCTTTGTGTCGAGAGGGTAGAGTTTGGTGTGGTTTTGAGAGCAAAACGTAGAAAGTTGTTCCAATGAATTTCTTTTAATCGTATTATTATAAATGGGTGATTTTATGAAAAAGGGAATTTTTGAATGGGCAATAATAATATGGACAACTTTATTAGTGCTTCTTATTACTGGTTGGATAATGATTGATTTCTATAATTGGAAGGACACAATAGTTGCTGCAATTATAGCATTTGTTGGCGCAATTATTGGAGGTTCAATTACATTAATAGGTGTTATAAGAACAATTGAAGCTAATCAATTAATTGAAACTAAAAGAAGATTAAGAGATGAATTAATGTTTTTAAATCCTTTGTTAAGAGAAATTGAAGATTTAAAAGTAGATCTTTTGTTTGAAGTTTATGAAAATCATATTGATACTGAATCATTAATTAGAAAAGTGTATAAAAAATTTTCAACAGAAAAGCAATTATTTGATTACGCACAACGTGGAAGCCTTACAATATATTCTAAACTAATTAGTTATAAAAATACGGTAGATTATATGATGGAGTTGATTTACCATCATGATGAAATAGAAGAACATGCAGTTCTCAAATTAATTAGTGGTTTAAGGGATATTGAAGAAAGAATAAGGCAGGGAATTAATTACAAATTGGAAATAATAGATAAATAACCAACATCCTTCGGGGTGTTTTTATTTTTGCCTTGAAAAGTGAGTATCGAGCAATTTCCCCCTTTACTGCTAGGGCAACGGTACTTACTTTTGAGAGCAAAAAGTTATTACATTAATTTCATCTTCTGGATTATGATTGGGTGGGAGGTGAATCAGATGATTTCGATAAAGAATATTAAAACTTTAGAGGATTTAAAAGAAGAACGTATAAACTTAATTAACCAATTAGAACATCTAAAATTGCTAAAATCTGAACAACTTTATGAAATGACTGTGAAATTGATGAGAAGTATACAAGAGTATTTAAAACCGTATGGATTAGATGTATATGAAAGCAATAATCAATCAAGTAAAGGTTTTGTAGCGAATTATAAAAATGGTTATTTAAGAGGAGAAGTAGCAGTTAACTCAAATATTTTGAATATCATCTTTAATGCGAATGTAATTGAAACTATTGAGGTATTACCAAAACCAACACATACATTTTATATGCAAGGTATTTCAGTAGAAGAGGATATATTTTCAAGTGAAATTTTAAATCTAGATGCTGAAATTAAAGAAATTAAAGATGAAATTAAAGCTTACGAGAAATTAGATGTAGTATATGTAGTTAAAAGTGAGGAAACTGATACTACATTATTAAACGAAGTAGATGTTCAAAAATATTTATTTAAATAATTACGAAAGGTGCCATACTTGGCATCTTTTTTTATTTACTGGAGGTGGTGTTTATGAAATATGGCTAATTGGGATGAAATACAGAAAGAGTGGGAAACCACAAAGATTACACTCGCTGATCTTGCTGAAAAGCATGAGATAAAGCTTGGCACATTAAAGAGCCGTAAGAGCCGTGAAAAATGGTTGAGGGATGCAACTGAAAAGGATGCAACCAAAACAGTAAAGGTTGCATCCAAAAAAGAGGATGCATTCAAAGAAAACAAAGTCGTTGAATCAGAAGAAGTTGCAGCCTTTGAATTAGAAGGTGATGACGGATTAACTGATAAGCAACGGCTTTTTTGTATGTATTACGTTCGTTCTTTAAATGCTACAAGTGCATATAAAAAAGCTTATAAATGCAGTTATGCGACTGCCATGTCAGAGGGCTCTAGGTTCACAAGAAACCCCAAGATAAAAGCTAAAATAGCAGAGTTAAAAAAGGAACGCTTAGAGCAAGAGGATTTAGATAAAATGGATGTGCTTCAAAAGTACAAAGCAATAGCATTTGCAGACATTACGGATTTCATCGATTTCACACAAGTAGAATCAGAAGCGACCGAAACAGAAGTGGAATACAATCCAGACGGTTCGAAGAAATCGGAGAAAACAGAGGTTGTACCTTATACGTACACCAAGTTTGCTATGCATCATTCAGAAGAAATTGACGGCACGCTCATTACTGAACTTTCAAAAGGTAAAGACGGTATGTTCAAGGTCAAGCTTGCTGATAAGATGACAGCTCTTAATATGTTAGCGAAGTATACTGATTTATTAAACGAAAACGAACGTAAGCAATTACATGATGAAAAAGCGAAAGTTGAGATTGCAAAAATTCGTTCAGAAACAAAAGGTTTGAATATCGCACAAGCTAGTGGTGTGGATTTAAGTAAGTTAACGACAGAGGAGTTGAGGGCACTTGCTGCAAGAAATAAGTGATGAGCAATTAGATGCACTAGCCTATGAAGCAAGCAAAGAACTCGCTCGTCAGTTTTATCGTGATTATGTAGAGTTTGTACACCATGGTCATTATGAGCACTACAGACATACAGAATTAGTTTGTGAAGTCCTACAACGTATTGCGAATGGTGAACAACTTTCGATGTTAATCGAGATGCCGCCGCGTCATGGTAAGTCAATGACAGTGACGGAATCATTCCCGAGCTACTACTTGATGAAAAATCCAGATAAGCGTGTTATAGCGGCTGCTTATTCTGATGGATTAGCAAAAAAATTCGGTAGGTTAAATCGTAATAAATTCAATGAGTATGCTCATGAATTGTTTAACATTCAATTATCAGAAGCTAACGCAGCAGTTAAAGACTGGGGTGTTGAAGGTAAGCAAGGCGGTATGATTGCAACTGGTATTGGTGGTTCTATTACAGGTCAAGGTGCAGATTTAATGATTATCGATGACCCTATTAAAAATATGAAGGAAGCAAGCTCTCAAACTATCCGAGACAACATATGGGATGAATGGGAAGCGACACTTTCTACACGTTTGCATGATGGTGCATCGGTTATTGTCATTATGACGCGCTGGCATGAAGATGATTTAATCGGTCGTTTACTTGTACGTAGTCCACGTAAATGGATTCGGTTACGCTTGCCAGCAATTGCAGAGGACGAAGATGACTTACTTGGCCGTGCGCCTGGTGAACCATTGTGCCGAGAACTAGGATTTAATGAACAATGGGCAAATGATAAAAAGGCTGAGGTTGGAAGTCGTACGTGGAACGCTTTATACCAACAAAGACCTTCACCAGCAGGCGGTTCCATCTTCAAACGTGAATGGATACGTTATTACGTTCGTACAGAGGAACAAAAGCGAGAATGGGGCTTAAGTGATGATGTGGCAGTTTTACCTATCCATTTTGATAAGATGGCGCAATCATGGGATTGTACATTTAAAGGCACTGATACAAGCGACTTTGTTGCTGGTGGCGTTTGGGCACGTAAGAAAGCTCAGTATTTCTTATTGGATATTGACCACAGACGTATGGGCTTTGCTGATACGATGAAAGCTATTCGTGCAATGTCCGATAAGTGGCCTAATGCACGAAGTAAATATATTGAGGATAAAGCAAACGGTTCAGCTATCATCGAAATGCTAAAAGATGAGATTAGTGGAATCGTTCCAGTTGACCCCGAAGGTGGTAAGGAGGCACGCGCAAATGCGGTGTCTCCTTTATTTGAGGCTGGAAATGTTTATCTACCACATCCAAATATGTGTTCTTGGGTTGAGGACTTGGAAGAAGAACTTGTTTCCTTCCCTAACGCTGCACATGATGACTTAGTGGATATGACAACACAAGCATTAAATCAGCTTTACACAAACAACGCTAATCCATTAAATCGTTATCAAAGGTTATTAGGAAGGTAGGTGAGAATATGAAATCACTAGACAGAGCAAAAGAAATGCGAAATGACTTTATGCAAGGTAATGGCAAGGCTAACTCTAAAGATAAGCTAACTCGACAGGTTGCCGGCATTGGTCGCAAGCTAACTCATGATGAAATCACTAACTTATATGGTGACAGTCGTATTGTGCAAAACATCATTGATATACCAGCGGAGGACATGACACGTAACTGGTTTACGCTTCGCATGAAGGATGAACAATTAGCGCGGAACATCATGAGTAAATTAGCAGATTTAAAAGCGAAGAAAGCATTTAAAGAAATGTTTACCTATGACCGTCTCCGTGGAGATGGTTTTATTTCGTTAGGGGTAACACAAGGTTCTGATTTCAAGTTAAGTGATGAACTACCATTAGATAAGCTATATAAAGTGGATTACCTGCATGCATTCAGTTCAATGAAGGTTAATGAGTTTCTTATCAACGAAGATGTATTTGATATTAAATACGGTCAGTTGGAGCAATTACGAATTAATCGTGCATCTAGTCATGGTACTCAGACTCAGATATCAGAAGAGTATGTTCACATCTCTCGTTTGCTCCATAGCCAAACAAGGCGAATGGAAGGGGAAGCACAAGGGCGGTCACTCTTAGAGCCGTTATACGACATTCTGACGGTTTTTGACACGTCTGTATGGTCGGTTGGTCAAATACTTCACGATTTTACTTTTAAAGTCTATAAGTCGAAGGATATTGATAACTTATCAGATAAAGATAAGCAGCAATTGTCTATGATTATGGATTATATGTTCAGAACCGAAGCGCTTGCCATGATTTCTAATGATGAGGAACTGACAAAGGAAACAACGACAATCGGTGGTATCAACTATCTGTTGGACTTTGTTTGGGATCTATTAGCCGGTGCTTCACGAATGCCGAAAACAGTTATTAAAGGCCAAGAATCGGGTACTATTGCTGGTGCGCAGTATGATGTGATGAACTATTATTCTCGCATTGTAGCCGACCAAGAGAACGAAATGAAGCCGCATTTAGAAAAGCTTATTCGTATGTTATTAATGGCTGAAAAAGAGCTAGGTGGGCGTATTGACCCCGAATCATTAGAATGGGAGATTCAATTCAACCCTTTATGGAATGTGGATGCTAAGACAGATGCGGAAATTCGTAAGTTAGTTGCTGAAACAGACCAAATTTATTTACTCAATGACATCCTTACTACTGACGAACTACGCGAGGCCCGTTTTGGTCAGTTTGGCTTATCAGACACCCTTAAATTTAGTGGTGATGAAGCAGACTTAAAAGCGTTAGCTAATAGCGTGTATAAAGGTAGGCTTGGTGCAAATGGTTAAGAAAGTACTCATTACGCGGTTTCCAGATGCTGCAACAGTCAATTATAGTCGGGCTATCGAAAAGATGATTAATTCGCTTGGCATAGAGACGATAAAGCTATTTGACAAGCACGTTGCACCTCAATTAACAAATAGGCAAGACGCTGATTATATAGAGGATGGCATATTTGATGGCATTAAGAAGATGTTTGATGCAGTGAAGAGCAAGGCAAGTGTGATATTCATCGCTATAAGAAGTGAGCGTGCTGCATCTTCATTTGTAAATAACATCAACCGTTTCAACCGCCACAACATTGAGCAGCAGATGAAGGTTAAGGGCATTACTCTAGTAGCCAATGAACCTTGGTTAAAGGATTTCCTACATTCGAAGGTCAATGACAATGTTGGTTATATCAAAACAATCCATGAGGACTATTTCGACCGCATCGAGAACATCGTTAATGATGGTGTAAAGAGTGGAGTATCCATTAAACAGATGCGTGAGCAACTCATGGAAGAAGTCGATATTTCTAGAAACAAGGCACAGTTTATTGCAGTTGACCAAGCAGGTTCAATCTTAGGGCAAATGACAGCTCAACGTCATCAGAATATAGGTATTGAAAAATTCATATGGTATGATGCGGCTGATGAACGCGTTCGAGATTCACACAGAAGGCTTAGTGGAAAGATATTTTCCTATGAAGACCTACCAGAAGTGAATGGTAGAAAGGTTTTACCTGGCGAGGATTATCGCTGTAGATGTGTTGCTATTCCAGAATTTGATTAAATAAGAAGGTTTTTGTTAGTTTATGTTGAATATCCTTTTATATGGATTTAAAAGGAGGATAATCAGTGGACATACCAAACATTTTTCTTGATACAACATTAACATACAAGGATCCGTTTTTTAAAAGTAACTTTAATCGAATTTTATTAAAATTAGCCGAATATCATAAATTTCCAATTTTTATGTCAAAGGTTGTATATGATGAAACAAGAAATAAATTCGAAGAAAATGTAAAATTAAAAATACAGAAGTTAGATTCCGCACTTGAAGAATTGGATGTGTATCATCCAACTGAGCTAAATGTAGCTACAATAAAGAGTACAAAAGAAGATTTTTATTCTAAATTTGATGAGTTTTATCAAGATTTAATTACTAGAGGAATTCTCGAAATTATTGACCTTGATAATAGTTTGCTTCCCATTTTAGTTGATAGATCAATTAAACGAATAAAGCCTTTTGGAAACAAAAAGCAAGAGTTTAGAGATGCAATTACATGGTTGACTTATGCAACGAAGGCCGAAAAAGAAAATTTAAGTAATTGTTATTTTATAACAGAAAACATTAATGATTTCTGTCAGGGTAAAGGTAATATTCATCCTGATTTATTAGAAGACTCTAAAAAATTCCAACATTATGTTTCAGTTAAAGAAATGCTAGAAAAGGAAAGTGTCTTAGTACCATTAATTCGTACAATTGATTTAGTTAAATGGGTAGAATCAGAAAATATTGATGAAGATTATGTACTGGAAATTCTAAATCCTCAATTTGACAATATATTTAATGAAATAAACCACTTCGTATTCAATACTGAAATTGGTAATTTTGTTGAAGACGCATACGAAGAAGGGTATTCAGAACTTTGGGATATGGATATTATTGAGGTTGAAGAAACAAGTATTGAAGTAATAGGAGATGAAATAATTATTACTGGTGTTGCAAAGGTAAATGCCAATTTAGAATTTTATTTTTATAATCCACTGAGAGACTCAAGGCATGATGATTATATTCATGTCGGTGGTGATGGAGTTGAATTAAACCTTGATTTCACATTCTCTTATAATACAAATCGCGAAGTACAACATTTCGAAGTTAATAAAATTAACGTTAACAATACTGTTAACTTAGGAATTTATGAATAGGTTTAGAGTGTAAAATATATTATTAATGCTTAAAAAGACCGAGTTTTTTTCTCGGTCTTTTTAATATTCGAAAGGTGGTGAGAACAACGAAACTACAGCGCTACGACACAGCATATATAAAAGACTACATGGAAACACCAGAAGGCTATCTAACAGTCAATGTACCGATTACTCGCCCTGGTGTTTTTCCGTATCAACGGCAAGATGGAACGGTGCAAATGGAGGCTAAACTGCCTGATGAAATATTTAGTGACCGTACTATTCGTTCTGCGCGTTCTAAGCCAGTTACAGAGGAACATCCAAATGAGCCAGTAACTATTGATAATTACCAAACGTACGCAAAGGGAATGAGCCATACGGATGCGCGTGTAGAGGACTTAAAGCTCTATGTATCACTAACAGTCACAGAAAAAGGACTTATTGAAAAAATTAACGATGGTAAACGTGAAATTAGCATTGGTTTTTTATCAGATGTAGTTGCGGAAAGTGGTGCTTACAATGGACAGCAGTATGAATACGTGCAGAGAAACATCGAAATCAATCATATTGCAATCGTAGATCAAGGGCGAGCAGGCCCAGAAGTTGCTATTCGTGCAGATTCGGATGCATGGCAAATTGATAGTGAAGAAGAACCAGAAGGGGGCCAAAAGAAAATGGCGAAAATCAAAATTAAAGATACTGAGTATGAAGTAGATGATGCAGTAAAAGCTCACATTACATCATTAGAAAAGAAAGCTAACGAGAAAGAAAAGGAACAAAAAGGCGACTCAGCAGATGCATTGGTTGGTCGTATTGATGCTTTAGAGGCAAAGCTCGAAGTAAAGCAGGCAGAGCTAGACGAAGCGAAAAAGAATGTCTTTTCAGAAGATGAAATGAATACGAAAGTTGAAGCACGAATTGCATTAGTTGGTGCTTCAAAACCACTATTAGGTGATTCATTCGACTTCACAGGTAAAACAGATCGCGAAATTAAAGAGGCGGTTATCTCCACAACTAAACAGGACTTTAAAGGCGATGGTAAATCTGACGATTATATCAACGCCTTTTTTGATGCAACAGTTGAGCAAGTGCAGTCAAATGGCTTCTCAAGTACCGGTGCCAATAGTGCTTACACAGGTGATACTGGAGGCAACAAAGATTTAGAAGAATACAAAAACCAACGCTTAAACATGCGTAAATAAGGGGGAGTTTCACATGCCTATTACAAATTATCCGGATTATATGCAACCAGCGGGTAAAGCTGGTCAATTATCAAGCTACCAAGACTACACAGCAGACACATACGCAGTAGAAGCAAAGGTTCCTTTTGGTGCAGCAGTACAACTTAATGCAACAGGAACAGCAATTAAAACAATCGCTACAGGTGGAGCAGTAATCGGTATTGCATTAGCTCAAAATATTCACGATTATATTGAGAAAAAAGACGACCAGAACTATTCCGTTGGTGAACCTGCAGCAATCATAAAACGCGGTCGTATTTTTGTAATTGCTGGAGGAGATGTGATTAACGGCCAAGCTGTCAAAGTAGATCCTACGACACAAAAATTCGTTGCATCCGGCGCTTCAGTAATCGATGTATCAAGTGCTGTTTTCAAAAGTAATGCAACAGCAAACCAATTAGTAGAAATTGAAATTAACTTACCTTAAGGAGGTACTTATATATGACTTTAATCCGTCCACAAGACTTAAACGCAATTGATAAACGTATTTATGAACCACACGCTTCGGAATTAAAAGCGCGTTCTATTTTTGCATTAAAAACTGATATTCCAGCAGGGGCGAAAACATATAGTTATGACGTTATGACACGCTCTGGCGCCGCTAAAATCTTAGCTCCAGGTGCAACTGATGTGCCTTTAGTAGATGCAGATTTAACAGAAGAAACAGTTAAAATCTATTCAATTGCTGCTGCATTCAATATTTCCGTACAAGAAGTACGTGAGTCTCAGATGGCAAACCGTCCTATTGATGTCACTAAAGCTGATACAGTACGTAAAGCTATTGCAGAAAAAGAAAATCAAGTCACTTTTTCAGGTGATAAAACCCATGGCATTAAAGGATTAACAGATGCAGTGGGTATTCAAGTGTATGCAACTCCTCAAAATGAGGCAGGTACATCTACGAAATGGAAGGACAAGACAGGGAAAGAAATCGTTGCTGACATTCGTAAAGCTAAAAACATGGTAAATAAATTAAACGGACATGAAGCTGATACATTGTTATTAACGCCTGACTCAAACGAGGAGTTAGAAAAAACGTTCAATGAATACACTCAACAATCAGTGATAGAGTACATTAAATCTCAAAACTGGTTTAAGCGTATCGAAACAATAAATGATCTAGCTAAAAAAGGATTAGCAGGTACAGAGTGCTTTGTAGTCCTTGATTCTTCTCCAGACGTTGTGGAGCTAGGTATTCCGTTAGATATTACACGTCATCCGCAAGAATATGCATTCCCGAATACAAAAGTGCCTTTTGAGGAACGTACAACAGGCTTAATCATTCGTTATCCAATGGCTATTTGCCGTGCGGATGGAATTTAAGGGGGAATAACTGATGTTAGTACAAAACAAAGGAAATCACGCATATACAGCCAATGGTTTAACACTTAATCCAGGTACAAATAAAGTGGTGGAGAAGGAATTCGAACATTTTCTTACTCATCCACTGATGAAATACCTTAATGACAAAGGTGAATTTGTCTATGAAGGCGAGAAAACAAAGCCATCAGCGAAGGATGCGATAGCAATGATTGAAGATGCTTTTGATGTTGATATGTTAGAAGGCTTAAAAGTAGAAGAAAGTCGAAAATCTGTATTGGATGCAATTGATAAACGAATCGAAGAGTTAACAAATCCCGAAAAATAGGAGGAATATACATGTTATTAACGTCATTAGAGCGTATTCGTATGCTAAGTGATGAATTTACGTCAATCGCTGATGAACGGCTAACTATGTACATTGAGGATGCTTCGCTTGAAGTGTCCTCTTTAAATATTCCGCAGCAATATCAAGAAAGATTAACTCGTTATTTAGCTGCTCACCTAGCTATTTTAAGCATTACTAAAGACCAAACAGTTATTCGTGAAAAAGTTGATGTTATTGAGCGCCAATATAGTGATCCTAGTAAAAATGTTGGGCTTCTTGCTTCGAAGTATGGTCAGGAATATCAACGTATTTTAGAGGAGTTAGAGGAACAGTCGAAACCAAAAAAGTCAATTAACTTGGTGGTGCTATAAAATGGCGAGAATAAACGTCAGGCTTACAGATACGAATAATATAAGTCGTTTGAAAGATGTATTGAAAGAACTTAAAAATTATTCTGTCGAAATTGGAATATTCGGAAGTGATGAATATGTGATGGTAGCGAGTGTTCATGAGTTTGGAGCAACGATTCGACGAGGGGGAGGTTCTATCACCATCCCAGAACGTTCTTTTTTACGAACTACTTTTGACGAAAAAAATGAGGAATGGGTTAATTTCTTTAAAAGTCAGCTTAAGCAAGTGCTTGCGCTACAAATGGATGTACAAACTCTTTTCAATCGTTTAGGTGCTCGTATGGTAGGGGATGTTCAAAAAAAAATCACTGATTTAGATGCTCCACCGAATGCCCCTTCTACCATTATTAAAAAAGGTTCCAGCAATCCACTTATTGATACTGGAGGCTTGCGTATGCGAGTCACTTATAGGGTGGTGCGAAAATAATGCCTGAATTAATGATTTTTAAAGAAGTTATTGAGCAAAATGGAGTTCCTTTCACTGCTTTAAGAGAAGAAGATGGACAATACATTAACGGGAAATGGGTTCATGGTAATTCAACAGAATTTCCGATGACTGGCGTTATATTGCCACTAAACAATGATGATTTAAAGTACATTGAAAGTGGCGTATATACGGTAAAAGAAAAGAAATTATATGTAGTTGAGACGATTAAAATAGACACTAAAGTGAAATACAAGGGTGATACTTACACAATTCAGTCGTTTAAAGATTTAACAGAGTATACTGATGTATGCATTTATCTAATGCGATATAGAGAGAACGCTCAAGGGAGGACACAATCTAATGTTTAGGTATGATGATGTATGGTTACCTATGCAAGGTGGTCTCTCAATATATACAGGAATTGAAGTAATTCAAGCTGAGGGAATGGGAAAAATGCCTCCATACCCTTTTTTCTCTATAAAAAATATATCACCTGCAATAGGCGTAGGGCAGGTCGCTGAATCTGTAGAGGATAACATAATGACTATTGAACAAGATATAGAGATTATTTTATCCTTCACATGCAATGCAGAAAAAATAGAAGATGCAGAAAATTATTCTAGTAAGGCACGTGGTTATTTCTTAGGTAAAGGTTCAATTGAATTATCAGATGTAAACATCACAGTTGTAGAGGTGCTTGGCGCCAGCAACCGTGATGTTTTTTTAACCGTAGAATATGAACGTCGTGTAGGCTTTGATGTTCGTTTACGAGTGCGTGGCAGAGAATCGTTTGAAATCGATGTTATTGATAGCATTGAGGCAACAGGCACCATAGAAAGTATTGAAATTAAGGAGGGGATATAATGCCGTTACAAGACGTTACAGTCACGATTGACATTAAGAAACCATCAGCGCTTATCGGGCTAGGTACGCCACTGATTTTAGCTAATAAAGCTGGCGAAAGTACTTATAAAGAATATCTTGATTTAGATGGTATCAAAGAGGCATTAGGTCAAGAGTCAGATGGTTATAAGATTGCAAAACAAATCTTTGCACAAGGGGATTACAGACCTGAGAAAGTAGCTATTGCAACTTACAGTGATCCAATAACTGCCGTGACAGTATTAGAAAACTATTTTTATAACGATTGGTACTTTGTAATGTTGGATACTGGCGCGGTTACTGACTATAAGGCGATTAGTGATGCGGTAGAATCAAAAGCATTAAAAATGGCTGCTCATGTAGTTGATAGCAAAGAAGATTTAGCAATTTTAAAAGCTGGAAAGTATGATCGCACTTGGGTAATTCAACACAATACTATTGCTGAATTACCACATGCTGCATTAATTGGACAAGTTGGTTCGCGTCCAGTAGGTTCACTTACGTGGAAGTTTAAAACACTCAAATTTGTTACGCCGCAGGACCTTACACAAACACAATTGAATGATGTTCATACAGGTGGAGCATTTGCTTATGTAACCAAAGCAGGCATTGACCAGACAAGCGAAGGCACGCTAGTTAGTGGTGAATATATCGACGTAATTCACGGCAAGGATTGGGTGAAATTGAACATTGAACAACAGGTTCAGTATTTGTTATCAACTAACCCGAAAATCCCTTACACGGACAGTGGTATCGCTCAAATTGAAGGGGCTGTACGTACTGTGTTAGAAATCGCTGGACAGAACGGCATTATTGGTACTGATGATGCAGGACAATATCTATATACAATTACCGCTAAAAGTCGAAATGAAGTATTAGCATCTGATCGCGCAGCACGTAAATATAACGGCTTGTCGTTTAGCTTTGAACTTGCCGGAGCAATTCATGAGGCAAAAATTCATGGCGAGATTTTAGTATAAGGAGGCTTTTAAATGACAGGACATATCGGCACATATGATGCGCGAAAGGTTACGACGACTGTAAACGGCATATTCATTACAGGTTACGCAGACGGAACTATGGTTAAATGCTCGAAGGATAACGATAACTTTGAAGCTAGTTCATCAGCTCAAGGGGATGCGGTTGTTTCAATCAACGGAGATTCATTAGGTACAGTCGAAATCACGTTGAATCAAACATCGCCATCAATCACAACTCTTAACAAACTTGCAAACGAACGTACAATGTTTCCTGTATGGGTGAACAGTAACAATGAAATTAAAGAGGTTGTTGGTGGTACGAAGGCAATGGTTACAAAAGTGCCGGACATAGAACATGGTAAATCAGTAGCTAACCGTGTATACACAATCAAAGTATTTGATTACACAGTTAAATAAAACGAAAGGAGAGTGGGCATTATGCTCACTCTTTTAATTTGCAATGAAAAAACGACACATTACAAATCAATTAAAACAAAAGGAAACGGAGCGAAAAGCAATGGCTAAAAAAGGCGAACAAATGGAGTTTGAAACACAAAAAGGACAAAAATACACTTTCCAACATCCTGGATTACGAGAGTCACTACGTATGCGAGATCGTGCTAAAACGGAGGTTGGAACATCATCTGAACTACTTTATAGCGAATTTATGGAGCACGTTGTCTTTACTGCTGATGGTGGTCGTACAAATTGGGATCACTTTGAGGAAAATGGAGGACTATCTGAAGTTATGAAGGCGGCAGCTCAGTTCCTCTTTCAAGACGTGTAAGCCATATGAGTCTTATAAACAACAAGTAGAAGAAAATTGGTTTTTCTGGCGCCCTGTAATGGAGCGCTTTTTAAGTTTTGAGCGTGCCGAAACGATGACGCCAGATGAACTACATGAATTCAATGCAGCAATGGATGTGTATATCGAACGCAAAAATGCCGCGAAGGGAGGATAAAACGTGAGTATTCGTGATTTATTTGTTGAAATCGGTATGGATATTGACGATGGCCCTTTAGGTGAGTTAGACAGAAGAATTAACCAAGTGATATCAGCTATATCACACATGGATTTCAGTAGCTTAAATGATCTGGAAGATAATGCGGAAGATGTAGTAGATAACTTCGATGACTTAGGTGAGATTATCTATGATGTTGACCGCCAATTGAATAATTTAGACGGAGATAATTTAAGAGATGTTGAAAGAGGCGCTAATGATGCTGATGGAGCATTTGGAAAATTAAAAGGCACAATCATTGGTATAGGTTCAGCAATCGGAGCTTATATAGCTGTTGATAAGATTATTGAATTTGGTGTATCTGCAATTGAAGCAGCAGCTAATATTCAAGCTTTGAACGCTCAGTTTGAACAGGTATTCGGGGAGTTGGAAACTAAAGCAACCGAAACAGTTGATCAACTGGGTGACAAATTCGGAATGCTACCAAGTCGTATTAAGGCGCCAATCACGCAAATGACTTCTATGTTTAAGGGACTGGGTTTAGATACTGAGCAATCTCTAGGTATGGCTGAAAGAGCTGTTACAGTAGTGGCAGACGCTGCGGCATTCTATGATAAGAGCTTTGAGGATGCCAATAGTGCATTAAACAGCTTTATTAAAGGTAACTATGAAGGTGGCGAATCGATTGGATTATTCGCTAATGATACACAGTTAGCAGCCTTTGCAGTAAAAGAAGGGGTAGTAGCTGCAACGAAAGAATGGTCTAGCCTGGATGAAGCTACAAAGCAAGCTACTCGATTAGAATACGCAGAGAACATGCAAGAATTAGCAGGTGCTACAGGGCAAGCAGCGCGTGAGTCTGATGGTTACGAGAACGTAATAGGAAACCTCAAACAAGCATGGCAAGACTTTTTAGCAAAAGCAGGAGCTCCAATACTTGAGCAAGTAGTATCTATTTTAGATAAATTAGGCACTGCTTTAAGCAATGTTGATCCCGGACCAATTATGGAGTTTTTATCTGCAGGTTTTAGTAAATTCTCTGTTATAAAAGACGTTATTTCAGCCGTTTACGAATCAATAATGTCACTAGTTTATGATACAGGAGAGATATCGGATATATGGCAAAATCTTGGGGTTCCTCCAGAGATAGCAGATGGTATTGCACACTACTTCGATATTATAGGGTCAGTATTTTCGACAGTAAAAGGAGCTATTACTGATTTTGTTGAAGATGTCGTAATCCCTCTTATACCTCAAGCACAAGAATATATCGGTGTTGCATTTGAATATATAGGCCACATAGTAGGTGGGGCAATGAATATTTTCGAAATGACAGCAGGGATTGTAAAAGGATTGATTCAAAACGTTATTGTTCCATTGTTCCCTGTAGCTCAAGAGGTCATTAGCGTAGCAATGGACATTATTTCTCCAGCTTTAAGAATTGGGGGAGCACTTTTTGAAGGATTAACGGCAATAATAAAGTTTTTAGTAACAGAAGTTATTGTACCTATGTTTCCTTTGGCTGTAAGTTCGATTGAAAATGCATGGGCAATATTAAAACCTATACTCAGCGCTATTTCCAAAGCGTTTAATGGCATTGCAGATGCAATGGATGGGTGATGAAGAAGCTAGGAGCAGTCGGAGAAGCGATCAAAAACTTTGACGTTGGCGAAAAGATTAGCGGAGTAGTATCGAAGGTTTCAAGTTTCTTGCCAGGGTTTGAGATTGGTCTTGGACGAGTACCGTTTGATGAAATGCCTGCATTATTACACAAAGATGAAGCTGTTTTACCTGCGGATGAAGCAGATAAATTACGTGATAGAGGTATTTTACAAGGAGACGGAACGCATCCAGAAATTAACCTAGATCAAGCGACACAGTTCGAGCCAGCAAAGGACTATTCAACAACTGAAACCGTTAATAATACATCTAGTAGTACGAAGGTTTCTGCACCTATACAAATCATTGTACAAGGTAGTGATAATCCGCAGGAAGCTGCTTATAGTATAAAAGAAGAATTAGAAAACTTATTCGGGGATTTATTAAGTGTAATGCCTGTACCGAGGGAGGGATAATCAATGGCAGAAGAATTAGTTGGTAAGGCTCAATTGAACGGATTGTTAATACATGTCACAAGTGAGGATGCTAACTTTGACGTTGATATTCCTACCCATAAGGTTGAAAAGGGAATTGATTTATCTGATCATGTTGAACGAAAGCCAGAGGTAGTTAAATTATCTGGGTTGTTAATTAGACCAACTAACGAAAGAGTTGAATCGTTAATCAGTAAACTGAAAAATATCGAGATTAAAGGTCAACTGGTTACGTATGAAGGGCGTCGAATCTATAAGAACATGCTCATGAGTGGCTTATCTATTAAAGCAAGTTCTAAAGTGATGAATGGTTATAATTTTAGTTGCACCTTAACTGAAGTGCGAATTGCTCAATCCTCTTATGTAGCACCTGAAATTAAGGCCGTTACTGCACCTGTTGCAGAGGCAGGACGTAAACAAACCGAAAACAAGAAAGGGAAAGAAGTGTATCATGTTATTAAAAAAGGAGATACTTTTTCTTCTCTTGGTCAAAAGTACGGTACTAAATGGCAAGACATTCAAAAATGGAGTGGCTACGATCCTCAAAAATTACCTGTTGGAGTTAAGATAAGGGTGGTGTAAGGGTGTTAGAATTTGAATATATTGAAATTGAAAAAGCGCTCATTCCCTATCGTTTTGAAGTGGAATTGGGCGCTGAATTGTTTTTAATAGAAATACGATACAACGAGTTACATGATTACTTCACATTAGATTTACTAAAAGATGGGGAGGTCCTAGTTTATGGTGAAAAGCTTATTTACGCTATGCCATTGTTTAGCGAGGTATTTGATCATCGTTATCCAGCGCCAACTATCATCCCTTTAGATGAATCAGGGAAAGAAACACGTGTAACGTATGAGAATCTGAACAAAACAGTATTTTTAAAGTTGGTGAACAGCAATGAGTAAGTTATTCAAACGATACGTAGAGGTAGTGACAAGTAATTTAAAGTTTAACAATACTGACTTAGATATTGAGTTTGAAGTACCATTCGATGATGACTTAGAACCTAATATAAGTGAAATCACTATCTACAATTTATCTGAATCAACAAGAAATAAGCTAAAACGCGGTGAGACAATATCAATAAATGCTGGTTATATTGAAGATAAAGGATTAATTCTTAATGGTCGTATCAATAGCATTAGCACAACACCATTAGGAGCTGATAGAGCTACAGTAATAAAGGTATTAGATACTTATCCATTCAATGTGAAAAAGACCTTGCAACGTTCGTATAAAGGAAAAATTAAAGCTGATGCCATTCTTAAAGATTTAACGAAAGCTTTAGGTTTAAAAGTAGCTGTGCTCAAATTACCAACAAATAAAGTATACGAAAAAGGTTTTTCAATTAATGGAGAAATCTTTAAAAAAATTCAAGATGTTGCGAATGATTGCGGAGCATCGGCTTATATTTCAAGGCAACAAACCTATATTAGACCCATTACAGAGGGTGATAATCATCGATTTGTCTTAAGTCCAGATACAGGACTTATTGGCTCACCTGAATACTTTGAGAATGAGCGAAAAGGTGTAATTGTAAAAGGCTACAAAGCAAAATCATTATTGCAACACCGAATGAATACTGCATCCATTATTGAACTTCAATCAATTGTAACGAAGAGTAAAGTTCGTGTGAAGAAGGGTAAACATATTTGCAAAGGCAACTCATTTTATACTGAAGTGGAGGCTGTTTTATGACGAATATGACCGAGTTTTTCAGCACTCTTCAACAAGGTGTATTTATGAACTTAAATACTGCCATGCCTTGCAAAGTTCTTACTTATGATGAGAGTAATCGAAGAGCTAAGATACAGCCGTTATTCAAAGTAAAGGAATACGGGCAAACTGAAAGTTCTTTGGCTCCTATCGAAAATGTGCCAGTGTTATTTCAACGATATAAAGTGCATAACAACGAACCAATCTCAATAACAACAGATACAGCACCTCACCCTCAATATACAGGTACTGGGGAGCATGTGCATAATGTAATAACTTTTACAGAATCAGTTGAAATGATTCCGGATTTAAGAATTGGTGACATAGTGCAAGTGATATTTAATCAGCGAGCTATTGATGAAGCGATCAAAGGGAATGATAGTTTCCCTGGTACGTCTCGGATGTTCGATATCCACGATGCTGTTATAGTGGGGGTGTTTTAATGAAAACATTAGCGCTATCTAAGGGTGACTTACTTTTTGAAAATGGCGATTTTAAGTTAGATGAAGGTGAAAAAGAGGTTGCTCAGTGTATTGGAATATCATTAGGCACTAACTTGCGTGTACTTTCACAAGAGGAACGAATTAGAGAAATAAATAGCATAGAAATAAAAGATGTTAATCGAGTTCGAACAATTGTTTTTAGTGTAACCCTCACTGATGGCACTGTTTTAAACGAGGAGGTGGTTTTAGGTGGCGTTAGATAAGACTGGTTTTAAAAGAAAAACATACAGCGAATTAGTCGATAATATGTCAGCTAAGGCAAAAGAAAAGTTTGGTGCGGATGCTAATACTACAGAACGATCCGTATTGGGTATTATCATTCGCATTATGGCATGGTTCTTTTCACTTCTTTGGCAAGATACAGAGGATGTTTATCACAGTGCATATCGAAAGACTGCTGAAGGTAATCAGTTGGATATGTTGCTTCCTTATGCGGGAATTAGCCGTAATTTAGCTGACTTTGCCTACGGACAAATTGAAATAATTGGTACACCTAACCACTTCGTCGAAAGTGGTTTTTTAGTGTCTACAGATAACGATATTTATTTCGAAACACTTTATAATTTAACGCTCAATGATGAAGGTAAAGGGTTAGTTGATATAGTGTCCTATGAAATCGGAGCAAAAGGCAATGTAGGAGCAAACACAATTACTCAAATAGTTAATCCTGACGCTAACATTAACAGCGTTAATAATCCTAGAAAGACTAATGGTGGTCGTGAAAAAGAAACGGATTCCGAAGCTAGAGAAAGAGCTGACATTACTGTTGAAGGTATAGGTTCAGCCACAACAGCCGCAATACGAAGTAATCTATTAAAGTTATCAAGTATTC
Source organism: Lysinibacillus sp. NPDC097162 (assembly GCF_044762185.1). Taxonomy (NCBI): domain Bacteria; kingdom Bacillati; phylum Bacillota; class Bacilli; order Caryophanales; family Bacillaceae; genus Lysinibacillus; species Lysinibacillus sp. NPDC097162. The sequence goes on from NZ_JBIWDT010000001.1 coordinate 1,290,458, forward strand.
GTGCAGCTAAAGTTATAGAAAACTACAGCGATGTAATAGACCAATATGGAACACCACCTAGAGCGATTCAAACTTTTGTTTTAGGTGGCAGCGATGAAGAAGTAGCTAAAGCTATCCACGAAAAGAAAGCCGGTGGCATACAACCTTATGGAACGACGTATGTCGAAGTGCTTGATTTAAGTGGCGATGTAAAACAGATAGGATTTACAAGGGCTAATGAAGTAAATGTTTTCATCAAAGTCAATGTGACAACGAATACTTCATTTAGCTCAAATGGTATTAATCAAATAAAATCAGCTCTCGTCAAATATGTCGGAGGTACAGACCTAAGTAACAACTCTTATGCAGGTTTAAATACGGGTGATGATGTCATAGTATCTCGTTTAATCGCTAGAACCTATAGTGTTGATGGTATTGAGGATGTCACTGTTGAGGTATCTACGGATGGTTTAGTTTACAACGATTCAAATGTATCAGTCGGCTTACAACAAGTTGCACAAACGCACTTCAATCAAATTGAGGTGATAGTTAGTGTTTAGTACAAAATCAATCGTTAAACGATTTGCTGATTACTTTGATAAAACACCTGATTCGAACATCTCTAAATTAATGAGTATCTTTGCTACAGAGGCACAAGAAGTCCAAGCCACGAACAACCGTATTAGGCAATGGAGAAACATTGATGATGCTGAAGGTGTAGGGCTTGATTTAATCGGTCAGAACGTTAACCAACCTCGCGGAGTGGCGAATGATGAAGTGTATCGAATATTACTGAAATCAAAAATAGCCCGAAATCTAAGCGACGGAACAATTGATACCATCATACAAGTTCTGGCTATTGCATTATCGGTAGAGCCTAAAATGATAAAAATAAAAGAAAAATGGAACGATCCTGAAGAACCCGAACCTGCAGCAATTAAAGTAATTGAGTTGCCACTTACGAAATTAAATGAGGCAGGATTAGACCCTACGAACTTTGTAAGAATCGTTCAACGTACCGTAGCTGCAGGCGTTAAGGTTGGTGTAATCGAACTTACAGGAACATTTGAATTTGGAGACATAACAAACTCAATCGACAACAATAAAGGGTTAGGAGATGCAAGTAACGAGGCTATAGGTGGTTATTTCGGCGCTGTCTATACTCCATCTCAAGATAATGAATTACCTATATAAAGGAGCGTGAAATCATGGTAAATGAATTACCAGTATGGCTAAACCAAGGTGTAGAACCGCCCGAAAGCTTAAAAACAACAGGTTGGCAACCTGGTATGAAACCATCAGCACAACATATGAATTGGTTGTTTAATCGTTCTTATCTTGTAATGAAAGAACTACTAGAGAATGGTGGCACAGCTGATTTGCAAAAAGAGGTAGAGTCCCTTAAAACAAAAGTTAATGAACACTTGGAAGATATGGCTAAACATAATCAATTCATTGAAGGAAATAAAAAATATCAAGTAATTCTAGGTTGGGATACAATTTCAAATTGCCCAACTATGGATTATGTGGAGGTGGTAGAATAATGCCTTATAAGTTGCCAAGCTTTGAAGTACAAGCTCTTATAAAAACGGCTGTTGATGCAATTAAAACGGTAGTGGATAGTATCAAAACCACTACAGACTCAACAAAGACAAGTGTAGACCAAGTTAAGCAAGATGTAGCTAACGTAAGCACACAAATAACAAACAAAAATGCAAGTAAAGTATTGAAAAGTCAGACATTCTACACATCAGCAAGTTTTACGGTTCCTCATGGAGTAACAGAAGTATTTATTACTGGTGGTGGTGGTGGTGGCGGTGGTGGAACCGCTGTAGGTTCACAAACGAAAAGTACTGCTGGAGGGGTAACTAGTTTTGGTTCCTTATTATCGATAAGTGGAGGAGGTAGAGGTTATGATGGTTCGGATGCATCTTTAGTTTTTATGGGAGGTTCAGCGGGTGGTAAAGGCGGTAGTTCTGGCGGCGCTTTAGGTATTAACGGTCTAGGTGGAGAAGGAGGAAACGGAGGTTGGTACTCTGGAGGATATGGGAGTCCTACTGCAGGTAATAATAATTATTGGGGTGGACATGGCGCATATTGTTCTGGAGGCGGGGGGTGTGGAGCTGCAGGTGGTGGTGCAGGAGATTTCATTATCAAACGTCCTTTAGTTGTCACTCCGTTAACTAACTATGCCATCACAATAGGATTAGGTGGAACTGGTTCTGCTTATGTCGGGAGTGGGTATGTAATTACTGGCGGTAAGGGTGGAGACGGAATATTAACAGTAGAATGGTGGCAATAATATGAGATTCGCACAAGTATTGAACGATAAAGCACATTGGATTTTTGAAGCAGACGAAAAACCAGAGTTTGCACCAAATATTATTTTAGTTGATATTACAAGCAAACCTGACGTACAAGAAGGTTGGGATTTTAACAGCGAAACAGGCGAATTTACAGCACCTATCATTCCGGAGCCTATTCCTGTCGAGCCGCAACCAACGCTAGAAGAAATGCAGGCACAAACGTTATTAAATACTGAAATGTTATTACTACAAAAAGAAATTGGATTATAGGAGGAATAAGCATGATTTACAAAGCAGCCAAAATTGTTATTAATTCGGGTAATTATATTTACGAATCATTAGAGTCAGATTTAAGTTTATTTTTAATGATGACGAAAATTTCACAAGAACAGTATGTAGAACTAATTACTATAATGGATGAGCAGAAAACGCAAGCATAAGCTTAGCGTTATTTTTATTGTCAAAAAGTAATAAAAAGTAATAGAAAGTTATTAAAGGATAAATATACCTTTTGTCGAATTTAGTAAGATAAAGGGAGGTTGTTGTAATGAAAGTATTCTTAGAATTTCACGAACATGATAAGTTAATCAATACAAAAGACTTTGACATGAACAATGAACAAATAACTGCTTTATTAAATGCAAAAACGGTATTGTGGCCTTTTGATGAAAGAGGTAAAAATGCAATAGGAAAGTTGTATGAAAGTCATTATAATCCTTTCAATGACACTTTATTAGTTAGAGTTAGAGAAGTAGTTGAATCAGAAGAAGAAAGATTTAGTTTTAAATAAAAGTAAAGCACTCTCAATCGAGAGTGTTTTTTTTATGAGCTTTGAGAACAATCGAGATGGGCGATGGTACATGTTACTGAATCTCGATGCTTCTCATAGCTTTTTAATTTTAATTGAATAGGGCAAAGGATTGGTGATGGAATGGATGTAGCTGCAGTAAATGAAATTGCTACAAGCCAAGCGGTATGGGCGATAGCTTGTTTAATTATAGCGTTTGGGGCATTTCGCTATTTAATAAGCAAAAATGATAATCTAATGAATCGAGCAGAAGAACGAGAAAACAAATTAATGGACCATTTGGAACGTTCAAATGAATCACAAGAAAGAACAGCAATCGCACTCGAAGGTATGAACCGATCGCTGAACGTATTGGAAGGTCGTGTGGACCGTATTGAAAAACACTCACTCAAGAATAAAAACAATGAAAAGGATGATGAATAATGGATTTAACAAATATTTTTATGATTGCAATGGTGATGGTGGCTATCGTACTAGCCGTTTCAGAAGTATTCAAAAAGACATTTAAAATTAATACGCAATACATGCCAATCACATCAGTAGTGATTGGTATTTTTATTGGCATAGTTTGTTGGCCGTTATCAGAGTATCCAGCATACGTCATGTTGATGGCTGGCTTTGTGGCTGGGCTAACTGCTTCTGGTACGTTTGATTTACTAAAGGCAGCTAAAAAAGAAGGTGAAACACATGACTAAAAAATATGTAGGTTCAAGTGGTCATGGTTTAAAAATTAGAGGTGCCGAACATTTTATTGATGAAGTAGATGAAGCTCGAAAAGTAACCAACGAAGTACATCATATTTTAACAACTCAATATACTGGCATTGGCTCAGTATTTCACGACAATACATCGACTACACAAAATCAAAACCTACAAACAATCGTAAATTATCATAACAAACAAACTCGTGACCTAGACTGGAGCATTCACTTAAACGCTGCAGGTGTAACGGATAGTCCAAGAGGTGTCGAAGTACTTTATTACGATGCTAAAGATTTAGCAGCTAAAGTAAGCGCTGCTATCGCAAATGCTTCTGGACTTAAAAATCGTGGAGCAAAACAACGAACAGAGTTGTATTTCCTTAAAAATACAACTAAACCTGCTATATTACTAGAAATTTGCTTTGTTGATAGTAAAGCAGATGTGGACTTGTATCATAAAAACTTTAATCCTATTTGTGCTGCTATTGCTGAGGTATTAGCGGACCATTTAGGTTACACCAAAAAACAAAATGAACAGATTCAAAAGGAGGAACCAAAAGTGACTAACACATTAACGTCAACAGCTAAAGAGGATTTAAAAGGATTGTTAAAAGAGACTTATCAGAAAGGTATTTTAAAAGTGGACCATAGCGAAAGAGTTTGTTCGATGACAGATGGCGAAGCTTTAGGATTATTGATTTCAGTTGTAAAGCGCACTCTATAAACAGAGATACCAGGTACTCATATTTTTATGGGAACCTGGTTTTTTTTATTGCCAAAAAGAGAACTTGTGTTCTATAATAAAACAAACAAGTGTTCTGATAAGGGGAGTTAATATGGCTGCTAAAACAAAAACGCCAGCAAAAAAGAAAGAACCTAAACATTTAGATCGTGATGAATTCGACCTTGAAGAAATCGCATATACCTTAACAGAATCGATGCAAGAAAATAAAGTTTATACATACACAATTTACAAACATGATGAGCTGTTAGAGGGTACAGTTGAAAAAATGGATGCAAACACTAAATTAATCCACATAAAAGACAGATATATGGGCATCCATAAGATACATTTTTTAGACATTTTAAAAATATCTGACGTTGAATAAAAGTGGAGAGTGATTGTGATGATTAATGATCGTGGAAATATGAAATGGACATCATTGATGTTGCCTGAACATTTAGTTCGGTTAAAGGAGTGGAAACAAGAGCAATTTTATGAAAAAAAGCGCGAGTTGACTGAATGGGAGCTAGAAGAGATAGAGCAAACAATTCAGCGAGCTTTCAAAATGAAAAAGCTAATTAAACTCACACTTTGGAAAAGCCAAAAACTATATGATGAAATTGGAATGATTACTGGGACAAATATTTATAATAAGGAGTTACTTATAGATACTGATTTATCAATCAAGCGAATTACCTTTGATATGATACAAAATGCGTCACTGGTAGATACTGATGATTAAGCCTGATGAGCGAAGAAATGTACATGAATTTATCATTATGGATATGGCCATAAAATCGTTGCAGAATGATTACGATAAACTAGGAAATCTAAAAATGGCAGAGGATATATCACAATAGTGGATGACCTAATGAAAGATTTAAGAAGTGATTATTTCAATAAAAAAAGAATGTTAGCTAAACAAAAAATCGAAGTAGTGAAGTGGATTCATGTAGACGAATATTTTAGTGACGTTGTTTTGAAAACTCCTGGAGAAAATGTAGAATTACGGTACGCTAAACAAGCTCTAAAAACACAAGTAGAAAAATTATTAATAGAACATTTAAAAGTCACTCATTTGAAAAATAATGAGTGACTTTCTTCTATTATTTGAAATCGTTATGTGTACCATAATTTGATGCAGCATCTTTTAAGTTAGATGCCTTGAAATTAGCAAAATCAATCTTATCAATATCGCTCTTTTTAAATAAGGCAGTCATAGCAGGACCAATGCTGCTGTTGCCTGAAGCATCTTTAAAGTTTGCTTGCCAGTTAATATTAATATTGCCCATATCTTCAACATCTTTTAAAACTTCAAGTAATTTTACTGTATTACGTTGTGCATAGTCTAATGTATTTTTCTTTGTAACGGCATCGTCAATCATCATTTTTAAATAATACATGTCGCCCATACTTTCAACAGTGATATTACGATTACTACCATCAGTCGTCTTTGTGCCAAATAAGTCAGTAGCTATTTTGGCAATACGTTCTTCAAGTGGCACGTTTGTATCATTTGCGGCTGCCATATCGATAGTAACCTCATTATCTTTCCCTTCTTTTTTGCCAGCTTCAGCAGAAGTTTCTTTTTTAATTTCTGCTTTTGGTGCTTCCTCTTTTTGTGAAGATTCCTTTTCATCACCTTCAATTGCGTTCCCAATAGCACCAATTACGATTACTACTAGAATTAAAATAAACCACCATTTTTTATAAAAGGGTTTCTTCATTATGTATAGTCTCCTTTTTGTATATTAGTACCAATAAATTATATCAATAATGGTAGGGGTTGTCAGTGTTATTAATCATAAAATTGTCGCACCTTTAGTGATGCGATGAGGCATTCATAATATTAGAAATAAAAAAGTCACTCAGTTGAAAATAATATGAGTGACTTTAATAATTGCACCTGCTCGTTGCGTGTATTTTATATTAATAATAATGGTACCCCACGGGTACCCCAGAAAGTACCCCAATTAAAAGAGTTAATATGTGTTTATATGGGCGCTAGATATTTGTTGGTAAAATCAATTTTTGAATTAAATTTCAAAATTTTTTAACCTTCATTTTACAACCTATCGAAATCTCCCAAGCCTAAACCCCGCCAAGTCAACATTTTTACGCTATAATGTAGGACGAGGTGAAGAAAATGTTTGTGAGTGAAAAACAGATTGAGATTCGATATGCGGAGACAGACCAAATGGGCGTCGTCTACCACGCAAACTACATCATTTGGATGGAGATTGGACGTACACAGTTAGTAAGTGATGTAGGATTTGAGTACGCAGCATTAGAAAAAGAAGGTTATGTATCGCCAGTAATGGATTTATCGATTTCTTATAAGGCAGCGATGCACTACGGCCAGGTGGCAACTGTACGCACTTGGGTAGAAAAACATGATCGACTACGTACAACATATGGTTATGAAATTTTACATGAAGATGGCACGATTGCTGCTACAGCACAATCCGTACATATTCTAGCGCACAAAGAAACGTTACGCCCGGTTTCTTTAAGTAAAATTGACCCAGCTTGGGATGCGAAATATAAAGAAATTGCTATTGAAACAAAATAGAACAAAGGGTGTTGTCGCTCTGCGTTAAAAATACTAATAAAAGCATCAATTACGAAGGCAGTACTAGAGCAAATAGCTGGTGCTGTCTTTTGCTTGTACTAGTTTCTTCCTTATAAAGTTGTAAAACAAATTGGTTGATATACCACAATAATACATTTTTTTGTTGAATGTCACACGTAATATTGATACAATAAGAACAAATGTTCTTAGGAGGCGAGAAACTATGCAATTATACATATTTGAAGGCAGCTTTATGCCGTTAATTGAACAGTATCAATTAACTGAAGAACAACTTGAATTTACAGGAACACCTCAGGAATGTCTTGAACTTTCTAAAGTGGATGCCAATCGTCACTCAATTTTAGCTATCGATGAAGGAAAGCTTGTTGTTTTCTTTGTATTACATCGAAAAGAGGGGGTAAAGCCATATTCTAATAATGAAAATGCGATATTAATAAGAGCCTTTTCAACTGATTACCGTCATCAAGGGAAAGGATATGCCAAAAAGGCTTTACTGCTATTGCCTGAATTTGTAAAAAAACAGTATAGTGAGATAAATGAAATTGTATTGGCTGTAAATGTAAAGAATGAAGCCGCACAAGGACTATACAAGAAATGCGGATATACCGATAAAGGTGAAAGAGTAATGGGGATAAAAGGGGAATTAATCGTAATGAGTCATGATTTGTAAAGAATGATACTCACGAACTGCTCATTAAAAGGATACAAATTTTAAAAATCCACCTTGCACTAGTAGAAACAGTTTACACTGTGACCACTAATAGCAAGTGGATTTTTTTATTTATTAATTCGAATAGTGCTTATCGGAAGCCCCTTGTACTAAAGCTTAGATCGTTTAAACAAGAGCTTCCAAGAAATGAAATTCGCGATTAGAAGTACTATCAAATAAATAATTGTGCCATAGGAAATGCGTGTCGCCATGTAATAGTGCAGACCTGCTAGAAGACCTAAAGGAATAAATAAGATTAAGGACTGCCAGCTCTGTCCATCACCGATTTCGTCATAGGGCTTCGTAAAGGGAATCTTACTTCCAGAACCTACATAACAAATAATCGTGTACAAACAGCTTGCTACTAAAACAGTCAATAAATCTGGAATGATTCTTGGGCCATAAATAAAGCAAAATACGATGCTAAGGACAATGTACAAAGGAATATACAACTTTATTAGAAAAGCTTTTAGACTGCCTTTTTGTAAGTCTGTATATTCTTTAATTGGGAAGACTTTATATATCCAAGCTGCTTTAAACTTTGCTGAATGGCCAAGCATAATCACGGCTGACGGGATGATTAGCATACTAAAATAAATGTTTAAATAGCTCATACTGACAGAATAATCAACATCTTCTGCACGAATAATATTAAATATAAAAATAAAAGGAATGACGAATGAAAAGCCTAAAGATGGATAAACCTTCAATTTAAACTCTCGCTCTTGTTTCATCATAAGGGAGGCAAATCGGTAAAAGGCTCTTTCCTCTGATGTTCGGCAAATGAACGTTAATAAATAATCTTTTAAGCGACTTTTCTTTTCTTTTTTTGATTTACTTGTACCTAATAACTTTTGTAAATTACGTTCAAATGTAGGGATAAGCCTAATATAAAGCAATATTGATAAAAGTGGTACGATGACAGAGAAAATAGTACATAAAATAATGAAAAATGAGTTATTCCCATTAAGGATTAGCTCATATGGAGCAGCAAACCACATCGGGATGATGAAAATACTCCACCAATTAGACGTTACGACTATATTAAAATCAACAAATTCAAAGGATCTAATCAGTACTTGGTAACCAATCATCAAAACCAATGATAAACCGATTTGCACATAATTGATAATATCCTTTAGTTTTTCTCCATCAAAAAATCTCAAAATCACAATATATAAAATCGACGTTAAAACGACAATGAAAATATTAATGAAGATAAGTGCTAGTACAGTTAATAGAAAGAATAATACCCCTTGAGTAAATAAGCCGACTAAAAGCGGAATTGCTGTTAAGGCAATTGTTAAGTAAGTTAAGTAGATGAGTATATGCATACATTTGGCAGCGTTCACCGTTTTAGCAGTAATGGGCTTAGTTGAGAGGATGCTTCGATCACGTACATCCAGAAGTACTGAAGAAAAGTCAGAGATTAATGTTGTCATGATGATAAAAATTATCATACCAAAAGCAATGCTCATCTGAAAATGATAGTTTTGGCCAAAGACGATAAATGGAATTAGCACAAGGCCGTATAGGGCATAAATCCATAAAGACTTTATGTAACTATTTTTCTGATCTTTTTTGTTTTGGTTAAAGATGGTCGGTACTTTTCTTTCATCCATAGTTAGTTTAATATGAAGGATTTGTCTCATAATCTGATAATCAATGCCTAGTTTGCGAAAAATAAAATGCAATTTATCAAGCAGTTGCAGGATTTTGAAATCTTTCATTTCTACACCTCCTGGACTACCGATACGAATTGTTCACCAATTTCCTTATGATTATGGAAACCTGTAAGTTGATTGAAAATCCCTTCTAAAGTTCCTGCTGTATTAGCTGTTTGTAATTGGGCAAATGTTCCGTCAGCAGCGATTATTCCATCGTTCAATAAAATGATGCGACTACTGATTTTTTCAACAACATCCATGATATGAGAGGAATAAAATATTGTTTTACCATTGGCTGCTAATTGCGTTAAAATTTCTTTGAAGATCATTACACTATTCGCATCCAAGCCATTAATAGGTTCATCCAAGAACAGTAAATCTGGATTATGTATAAGGCTGGCGATAATTAATAGCTTTTGTCTCATGCCTTTTGAATACGAGGATATTCTTGCATGATATGCTTCTCCAACCCCAAACAATTCCATTAATGATTTAGACTTAGTAGCGGCAAAATCAAAATTTAAACCGTAAAGCTGGCCGATAAAGGTCAAATACTCGTAACCAGTTAAATTATCATAAACATCGGCTATTTCTGGCACATAGCCAATTTTTCGTTTATATTCAATGTTATTTTGCTTAATATCTTCTCCGAATAGCTTTATTTCTCCACCGTATTCGGCCTCGATCCCTAAAATAATTTTAACAGTCGTACTTTTGCCAGCACCGTTCGGACCGATATAACCAATAATTTCTCCTCTTGAAACACGTAAGTCGATTCCTTTTAATATTTCCTTACTACCATAACTCTTTGTCAAATCCGTAATTGTTAAAATTTCTTGTTGCTCCATGGAATAGCTCCTTCCTTTTGGATTATTACTATACAAAAGTAACTATAAGGCTAAATAGTCCTCTATAGTTATTATACATGATTTCAACAATTTGTTATTAATTCCAATATTATTCTTAAGAAGAGGTAATTATTAGTTAGGTCTTTTTAAAGGAATATGATTTAAAATGTAGAATGTTCATCAAAGCAAATTGTTTTAGTATAGTAATTACTAAGCGGAGGTGGCAAAAGTGAATCATCTAAAAAAGGGCAATGCAATCGAGGCAGCACAGCAGTTTATTGCAAAACATTTTCCTCATTGTGATGGAGCATTATTAGCTGGAAGTGTTGTTCGTGGCGAAGCAACAGAAACGTCTGACCTAGATATCGTTGTATTTGACAATCATCGTATGACCTCTTATAGAGAGTCTTTTATAGCGTTTGGTTGGGCGATAGAGGTGTTTGTACATAATTTGACATCGTATAAGCAGTTTTTTGACGAAGATTATAAAAGAGCAAGACCTTCCATGCCAAGAATGGTTTCAGAAGGAATCATTTTAAAAGATAACAGTTTTATTGAATCCATTAAAGAAGAAGCCAATCAACTATTAAAGAAGGGCCCAGAAGAATGGTCACAACAAACGATTAAAACAAAACAATATTTTATCTCGGATGCATTGAATGATCTTATAGGTTGTTCAAATAAAGCAGAAGAATTATTTATAGCGAATACACTTGCTGAATTAGTAAGTGTATTTGTGTTAAGAACGAACCGTCAATGGATTGGTCATTCGAAATGGGTAGTACGTGCATTAATGCAATATGATGAGACATTTACACAACAGTTTATTAATGCTTTTGATATTTTTTATAAAACAGGGGCTAAAGAACAGATTATAAAATTAGTGGACAAAGTACTTGAGTCGTACGGTGGGCAATTTTTTGAAGGTTTTTCGATAGGGAAATAACGTCCCTGCAAAAATTTTGAAACAAAATGTCCATTCCTGCGTAATACAATAGTGAGTTCAATATTTTTAATGATAAAATAGTGTTAAGTATATATTTAAAGGTGGGAAATAAAATGGGTTTATTAAAAGCAGGTATTGGTGCATTAACAGGTGTATTAGAAGATCAGTGGCGAGAGTATTTCTACTGTGGGTCTTTATCAGCGGATGTTCTTGTTGCTAAAGGTGAAAAACGCTCTTCTAAACGCGGCTCAAATAAAGGAAATAATAATATTATTAGTAATGGCTCTATTATTGCAATCAATGAAGGGCAATGTATGATGATTGTCGAGCAGGGCAAAGTAGTGGAGTTTTCTTCAGAATCCGGTGAATATGTCTATGACACATCTACTGAGCCATCTATTATGTATGGGGAAGACCTTTCATCAAACATTACGGAGACGTTTAAGCAAATTGGAAAGCGTTTCACCTTTGGTGGGGAGCCAGGAAAAGATCAGCGTGTGTATTATTTTAATAAGAAAGAAATTGTCGGCAATAAGTATGGGACACCTGCACCGATTCCTTTCCGTGTCATTGACCGCAATATTGGCTTAGATATTGATATTGCGATTCGTTGTCATGGTGAGTATTCATATAAAATTGTAGACCCATTATTATTTTATACAAATGTCTGTGGAAATGTAGAGAGCGAATATACTCGTGACGCAATTGATAGTCAATTGAAAACAGAGCTTATGACAGCTTTACAACCTGCCTTTGCTCATATTTCTGCAAGTGGCGTACGTTATAGTGAAATACCTGCCCATACAGTGGCGCTAGCAGATGCCCTTAACAAAGTATTATCAGAAAAATGGCTAGCAACACGCGGTTTAGCTGTTGTGTCTTTTGGAATTAGTTCATTAAAAGCATCTGAAGAAGATGAAACGATGATTAAACAACTACAGCGTAATGCAGTAATGCGCGATCCAGGGATGGCTGCTGCTCACTTAACTGGTGCACAGGCTGAAGCCATGATTGCTGCTGCACACAACGATGGGGGTGCGATGGCAGGATTCATGGGTATGAACATGGCAACACAAGCAGGTGGTGTCAACGCAAGTCAACTATTCCAAATGAGCGAGCAAAATAAACATGCGCAAGCAACTATGCAAACACAATCTAGCCCTTCTAATGCTTGGACATGTACATGTGGGCAGGAGAATACAGGTAAATTTTGTTCGAATTGTGGAGCATCGAAGCCAGTAGAAGAGGGCTGGACATGTGCATGTGGCACGATCAATAAAGGTAAATTCTGTAGTGAATGTGGGGCAAAAAAACCGACAGGAGCATTGCAATATGCTTGTGATAAATGTGGGTGGGAACCAGAAAACCCTGCAAATCCTCCAAAGTTTTGCCCTGAGTGTGGCGATATTTTTGATGATAATGATATGAAGTAAGGAGATGACTGATGATGACGACGCAAGAAGCGGAAAACGTCAAAGAGGCAAAGCTAGAATTCGATGCTGAATGTCCATCATGCAGTGCATCAATTGAATTTAACCCAGCAACAGGCAAGCTGACTTGTCCTTACTGTGGCTTTGAAACAGAGATTGCTACACCAGAAATGGAACAAGAAAAAGTGGCGCAGGAAATGGACTTTGCAAAAGCTGAGGAACGAGGAAACTTTAACTGGGGCGTAGAGAAAAAAACAGTGATTTGTAAAGCTTGTGCAGCTGAAACAATTTACGATGCATTACAAGTAGCGGATAGCTGTCCGTATTGTGGCTCAAATCAAGTAATGGAAGCAAGTGCTGAAAACACACTTGCTCCAAATGGTGTATGTGCTTTTGAAGTAACAGATAAACAAGCAGGGGAACATTTTCAAAAGTGGATTAAAGGTAGATGGTTTACGCCGAAAGCAGCAAAAATTAGTGCAAGGCCAGATTCTTTTAAAGGTGTATATCTGCCGTATTGGACATTTGATACAAAAACAAGCTCACGCTACTCAGCAAGCTATGGCAAACATCGTACGGTAACTGACAAAGATGGCAATCAAAAGACTGTAACAGATTGGTATTCTACAAGTGGTTTTTACCAGGAGTTTATAGATGATCATTTAATAAGTGCAACGACTCGTTATGACCGTCAAATGATGCGTAAAATTGAACCATTTAACTTACTGAACAATAAATCCTATAAGCCAGAATATGTGGCAGGTTTTCTGTCAGAGCGATATAGCATTGGGTTACAGGATGGTTGGAGTCAAGCAAAGAGAGAAATTCACGACCACTTAAACGCACAAATTACTTCAAAAATCCGTATGGAAAAGTTTGCAGATGTTGTTTCCAATGTGCGCTTCTCTACAACACATGATGACATTACATATAAATATTTAATGTTACCAATTTGGCTTTCTTCTTTCCGATATAAAGATAAAATTTTCAGATTTATGGTAAATGGTCAAACGGGGCGTGTAGGAGGAGATGCTCCGATTTCACCACTACGTGTAACGATTACAGTTCTTTTATCGTTGATGGTCCTAGCTGTAGTTTGGTATTTCTTTATGAATGAATAAGCGATAGCAGTATTCTAAAAGTGTGAACACTACATACTTTTAGAATACTGTTTTTTTATTGCGAATATTGTCGGAATGATGTCGAACGATGTAAATAAATTTTCTGATTATGATAAATGTCACTATTCATCACGGTTCTGTCTATGTATAGTTGCATAAGCTATAAGGATAATAATATTTTACAATAGACAAGGAGCACAGCATTTAATGAAAAAGAAAATAGCATGGGTTACAGATACAGCAGCATTGTTAGATGAAAAATTCATACAGGACAATCAAATTCACGTTTTACCACTTAATATTGTTTTTGATGAAGGTGTATTACGAGAAACTGTTGATATGACACATGATGAATTTTATGACAAACTTCGTACTACTAAAACACATCCAAAGACATCTCAGCCTGCCATTGGTGATGTGGTAGAGTTATATAAATCGTTAAAGCAGCAGGGCTATGCCTGTGCTATTGCTATTCATACTTCGCAACATTTGTCGGGCACTTATTTAAGCGCTTTCACGGCAGCACAACAAGCAGAATTTGACGTATATCCAATCGATTCAAAAATCGGCTCATTTCCAATGATGAAAATGATTGAACTGGGTCAGCAATTAGAGCGAGAAGGTTTCGAACCGAATCAAATCGTTGAAAAGATAAATGAACTTGCTGATCATAGTGAGCTATCCTTTATCCCGGCAAGCTTATCACAATTGCATAAAAGTGGTCGCGTTTCAGGAACACAGGCATTTTTGAGTCACCTATTAAATATAAAGGTCGTTATTTCTTTTGAAAATGGGAAAGTTGTTATGAAAGAAAAAGTACGCGCAGCAACAAAAGCAAAAGCATATGTGGAAAACCTTTTAAGCAACGATTTGGCATCAAGTATTATCCCTGAGGTAGCAGTTATTCACTGCAACAATGAAGAAGGCGCGATTATTTGGAAATCAGCTTTAGAAAAAGCTTATCCTCTTATTACTTTTCGTGTTCTGCCATTGAGTGCTTGTGTTGGCGTTCATGCAGGAGAGGGTACGCTTGGATTGAGCTGGGTGCGTCTGCCAGAACTTATAGCACCGAAACGGCAAGAAAAAGAATTAGTGACCATTTAAAGTGATTGGCTATTGGCCAAAAATTGTGCATGTGAAGTTGCGAAATTCCTATAAACACACTATTATACAGTCAGAGAGCTTTTTCATAAAATGTACTGTAGATGTAATGTTATTTTTGAATAATAATGATTATTCAAGTATGGAGGTTTCGACAATGGACGCAATTGAAGTGTTAACTAATTTAGACCAAATACATGGGTATTTTCAACCTATATTTAGCGCTGATGCGCATACGGTGATTGCCTACGAAATTTCCGGTCAGTTACAAATAGAAGGACAGCAAATTAACTTAAAAGACTTTGTTAATAATGAAGATATTCCAGAAGAATATCGTATTGATATGGAACATAAAATTTTGCACGCAGCACTAACCCAAATAGATACAATAGCATCTGACATTGATATTTATATTCCTAGTAATCCGAATTTGTTAATGCAAGATTTCGGTGAAAGTCACTTTAATATTATTCAGCAATATATTGGCGAAGATGACTTACACCGCATCGTATTGGTGGTTTCCGAGCATCGGTTTTTAGGTGATATTAATAAACTACACCATGCACTTCGTTATTTTACAACATTTGGTATGAAAATAGCTGTACAGGAAGTAGGAGCTGAAAGCCATTTAGAGCATATCGCATTATTATCACCTCAAATTTTAAAGGTAAATATACGCGATTTGAATTATGATTCGTGGTCTGCTCAATCCGACATGATTTCTGCAATTGGAAGTTTGGCTTATAAAATAGGCGCAAACCTATTATTTGAAGGGATTGGCACAGTTTATCAATTGCAATTTGCTTGGAAAAATGGCGGACGCTTCTATCAAGGTTCATATTTAGCAAATGCAGCAAAGACATTTGTGGAGAAAGATATATTAAAGGAACGTTTTAAAGAAGAATGTCAGCAATTTATTACTTCTGAAAAGAAAATGCTTGAGGCACAATATTTCGAGTTAAAGAAATTAAGAGAAGAGCTAGAGGCAATTGTTCATCGTGTAAAACCTTCTAGCGATAATATTTCACAATTAGAGCATTTAGCGGAACTATTAGATCATTATTCATTCCGATTATATATTTGTAATGAGGATGGTTTCCAATTAACGCCCAACGTTATGCGTTTAGAAGGAAAATGGGAATTACAGCCAAATGCGATTAATAAAAATTGGAGTTGGCGACCGTATTTCCTGCAAACAATTATTAAAATGCGTAATGATCAAAATGGTGAAATTTCAGAACTATATCGAGATATCGAAACAGGGGAAATTACACGAACGTTTTCGATTGCCATCAGTGAACACGAATATTTATTCGTCGATCTTTCTTATGATTTTCTCTATGAACATAATATTTTTCGATAAAGTGATAAATGCTTATTTAGCAAGGGTTGAGGGGTACAAATTTAGTTTGTACCCCAATAAATTGAATTAAGTGATGAAAACTTCCAGTATATCCAATTCAATATTAACTTTAGTATCGTGGCTCATCGTATGGATCTTGAGATTAGTTAGAAATTGTATATAATTTATGATTTGTTACCGTATTTAGATGAACCAGATTTAGAATATTTTAATGAATTGAGTACTTAACCGATTTTTAAAGGTTGAGTATTTTTTTATGCAATAAATTGTATTGAATTAGTTTGAACATTAAATATCGAGAGTGGTGTAAAAGATTCGTCTCTTAAATTAAAAAAAAATTTTTTAAAAAAATTGAAGGGTTTTTACAAATAATGTCTAATATAGTAATTGTAGTACAAAAAATAGATGAAGGAGTGAATGTAATAATGAAAAAGAAAAAAACTATATGGTCAGTGGCTGCTGCAACGCTTCTAGTAGTAACTTTATCATTTGGTGCGAGCGCAAGTGCGACAAACGATCAAGGAGGAGGTAGCAGCGGAGGGTATCCTTCTAAGCCTCCAACATGTGTTCCTGGAAAGGCATGTCCAATTCCAGTTTAATTGTTTAATGAAAACTAAACTACTTTCAAAGGGCACCCAATTTGGGTGCTTTTTTCCGTCCTGCTGAATGAAGTTAAAAGTCAGTAAGAATTCCTAACGTGCGTATTGCAGATGAAAAACGAAGATTTCATTGCAATGGGGTTTTGTTTGTTTATTTAGTTACATTTATTGGTTTTCTACGTTTGGATAATTATATAGGATTAATAAGCTTATATTAATTTTTGCAGTCTTTTAGGATTGCTAGAGTTAAATTCTATTTTTAGATAAAAGTAAACTAATTTTTTTGTTTCATATAAATTATGTTAATTAAAATTGCTTACAAATGAAAATTTAATTGCTAAGTTATATTTATAATAAATATTTGGGAGGGAAACTATGCAAAACTTACTTGGAAAAGTGGTTTTAATAACAGGTGCAAGCTCAGGAATTGGACGGACTACAGCGGAATTGCTCGCGTCTAAAGGTGCGAAAATTATTGTTAACTATCTTTCGAATAAAAAAGGTGCTCTAGAAACAGTACAGTGCATTCAAGAAAATGGTGGAGATGCGATAATTATTCAAGCGGATGTCACAATTAAAGAGCAAGTAAATGCAATGGTGGATCAGGCTCTAGCATCCTTTGGGAAAATTGATATTCTAATTAATAATGCTGCTGGTGGTATCCGACAAAGTACGTTTATGGATGCAAGTGAAGAATTGTGGGAAGAAACATACAGACTAAACATCAATAGTGTTCTTTTATGTTCACAAGCCGTATTAACACATATGATTCCAAGAAAAGAAGGCAAGATAATCAATATATCTTCAACTGCTGCTCGCATTGGAGGTGCTGGTGAAAGCATTCATTACGCTTCATCCAAGGGGGCATTAAATACAATGACGATTGGCATGGCCAAAGAACTAATCGAATACGGAATCATTGTCAATGGCATAGCCCCAGGGATGGTTGAAACTCCATTCCATGAAAAGTTTGCGCCAAATGATGATCGGCTTTCTCGCATGTCTTCTACTATACCGATAAAACGAGTAGCACAACCAGTTGAAATTGCGGAATGTATAGCTTTTCTTGCATCAGATGCTTCGAATTATATATTAGGTGAAATCATTAATGTTAGTGGGGGGAGATAGTTTTTTATTTGAATGATGAGATGAATAACTTTTTATAACGGAACTCCCCTATTTTTTTAAGATAGTGAGTAACTTTCTGCTATATACCTATCTTCAAAAAATTTATAAAATTTAGATACTTGCCATTAAAAAATTGAGAAAAAAGTATTGACAAGTTTTTTTATGGAGTATTAACATAATTAATACCACGTGGAAAATTTTATTGATTCAAGGATGAATTTATTATGCAGCGTTAAAAATCACACCACTTTTAATTGAGGGAAAATGGCTATTCCAATTAATATATAAAGATAAAATAATTGATTCTAAAGAAGTAATATATAAGATTTATAAAAATGATTATGGAAATAGGGATTATTTTACCCAAAATTACATGAATATTAACATAGAAGTTTAGTGACAAAATGATTTAAAATGTTGGTTTGTAAGTAAAGGATGTGGAAGTTTTTTCTTATGAAAAAAAGAAAAGATTTCGGTTTATTTATTACAGAGCATGGTTCATTTATTACAGAGCATGGTTCATTTATAATTACCGCATATTTTGTTGTGTTTTTTATCATTTCAAAAATATTTTCTTTTTCTGCTATTGATAATTGGATTGTCATTTTTGTTGGTTTTATTATGACCTTAATAATGATGAAAATTAGAAAGGATAAAGAGAAGCAAAATCATTAGCGAAATAAAATAGTGGAGCACATAATAGTGAGGACTAATATGTGCTCTTTTTATTTTTTGTTTTAAACAATATCTCCCAATTGTGAGTTATGATAATTAGTGAAAACCTACTAAGGAGTGAATTGCATGGAATACAATGGTGTATCTGCTTACAACGATGAAAAGTTTTTTAAAGATTACATGTCCAGAAGAAATCGTGTAGAAAGCCCGAACAATATGATCGAAAAACCGATAATGTTAGAACTTATGAGTGATGTAAAAGGGAAAACGGTGTTAGATTTAGGATGCGGTGACGCTCAGTTTGGTGTTGAACTTTTACAAAAAGGATGTATCCTATATGACGGTGTTGAAGGCTCTGAAAATATGGTAAAAGAAGCTACTAAACATCTTAATGAAAAAAAGGGGAATGTGTATCTTTCTTCAATGGAAGCATGGAATTTTCCAAAAGAACATTATGATTTAGTTGTTTCACGATTAGCTCTACATTATATAGCAGATTTAAAGAGTATCTTTATGGAAATTCATAAATCCTTAGCTTCGAATGGAAAATTTATATTTAGTGTTCAGCATCCTGTATTAACTTCATCAATAAAAAGTGCAGCAGCTTCAGCCACTAAGTCAGATTGGATTGTAGATGATTATTTTTATAGTGGCAAAAGAGTAGAACCTTGGATTGATAAAAACGTTGTTAAGTATCATCGGACAGTTGAAGAATATTTTCAATTTTTAAAGCTAGCGGGATTCAAAATTAATGATATTCGAGAAGGAAAGCCAAAAGTCGAGAAATTTAGCAGTGAAAGTGAATATCAACGAAGAATGAGGATTCCACTATTTTTAATCTTTTCATGTGATAAATAAAATTTGTGGCGTATTCATTTCTGCTTTCCAGACAGATCTCGTTGTAAATAAACAAGTGAGGTGAATTATGGATATTAAAACGTTTGGTGAAAAAGAAGAAGGTATAGAATACACATGGAGACCTGCAGTCTATTGTGTAATATTCAATATTCAGAAAGATAAAATTGCAATTATTCAAACAAGTAATGGTAAGTTTTTTCTTCCAGGTGGGGGCTTAGAAAATAATGAGACACATGAGCAATGTTTGAAAAGAGAAGCACTTGAGGAAATGGGAATGGATGTTACAGTAGGTCCTTTTATAGGACGCGCACGAAGATATTTTTATTCTACAATTGAATTAAAATATTATCTAAATGATGGTTTTTTTTACTTATGTAATACAGGTAGACAAATTGCTAGTCCTATAGAGGAAGATCACTTCTTTAAATGGATGGAACCAAATCAGGCAAAAGAGATTTTATTTCATGAACATCAAAGCTGGGCTATAAATGAAGCAATAAGATGTAAATAAAAGGGGAGGTTTATTTTGCCGATTAAAAAAGCTTATGGCTATGTAACCCGCGTTAAAGAAGGTACAACCCAAGTATTAGTTTTCCGTCATTCGGTGACTGAAGCAGGGATTCAGATTCCTAAAGGTACTGTAAACACTAATGAAACCACCTATGATGCCGTTAAAAGGGAAATGAAAGAAGAAACGGGATTGAAAGATTTCAATGTAGAAAAGCTACTTGCGGAGGATTTATGGGAAAATGATGATGGTGTTTTACATAATAGATTTTTTTACAAAATAAATGTAAGCGATACGCTAGATGAATGGGATTACAAGCCAACAGGCGGTGGGGATGAGGCAGAATTAATATTCCATTATTTTTGGATTTCATCAAAAGATGATGTTGAACTAAGTCGTGGTCACGGAGATTATTTACTTTTAATCTTTAAATAATTTATATTATACTAATCTAACAAAATGCATTTTTCGAGGAGAAAGACAAATGAAATTAAACTTTCACCATATGAATTTAGACACTTTACCAAATTTAGAAGTACCTATAGAAGAAATAACTGATTTAAGCGTATTCGATAATGTGTTAACGGCGATTCCATCTGAAATTTACAAACTGAAAAATTTAAAAAAATTAAATATATCCGTTAATAAAATCCATCATTTGCCTGCTGCGATAGGCGATTTAACAGAACTTACAATGCTAGATGCAGGGCATAATGATATTGATGTTATCCCACCAGAAATTGGCCTACTACATAATATGGAGGATTATTTATATTTTCATAATAATAAATTACAATCCATACCACCTGAAATCGCTAAACTAGTCAAAGTGAAATATTTAAATTTAAGTGATAATCAATTAATAAAATTACCAGAAGAATTTGGTCAATTAAACAAACTAATAGAACTTCGTGTAATGAATAATCAATTGACAGAGTTGACGACAACTATTGGTAGTTTACGTAATTTAAAAGAATTACATTTAAAAAATAATCAAATCACAACACTTCCGGGGAATTTAGGAGAGTTATCATCATTACGGGTTTTAGATTTGGAAGAAAACCAATTAAAAGCGATACCTCAATCGATACATAAATGTATAAAATTAAGACGATTAAATTTAAGACATAATCAATTGACAACATTGCCGGAAGAGATTGGACGATTAAAAAATTTATTGGAAGTAGATTTAAGAAGTAATCTTCTAACAGAGCTACCAAAATCGTTGTTGGAAATAGAAGGGCTAGAACGTCTGGATCTTAGATGGAATCATGATTTAAAGATTCCAAATTGGTTAGGGGAATTAGAGGGAAAAGGCTGTATCGTTTATTTATAAAGTATAGGCGAGAACAAGTTATTACTTGGAATTAAACCCCCATTCGAGCTGATGTAGTGATTCAAAGAACGCAAAAAAATCAGCTCGAATGGGGTTATTTTAATGTATATTTGAAAATCTACCTAAGTTAATTACACAATAAAATTTGACGTAAAAACCTATGCTTTTTAGCAATGCACCGGTCTGATATTACCAAACCAGCCTCTGCTATTAAGTCATCAATAGTTTCAATTGTAACAATAACAACTCTATCGGCAATTCGACGTGCATGTTTTATAATATCAAATTGATCTTCGCGTGATGAATGCGTAAATAAGTTATATGGTAAATCAATAATGGCAACATCATAGTGACCTTCTACTTCTGAAATGGGACCTAATGTAATTTTTCCTTGTAATTCAAAATAGGCAATATTTTCTCGTGAACTCTTACATACAAGGGGGTTCATATCTCGCCCCTCAATAGTAATTCCCATGGAAAGAGCTTCGATTATTACCGTCCCTATACCACAACAAGGATCAATAGCACGAATGTTTTGAGGCTGAGGAACCGCAATGTTTGCAACAGCCCGAGCTACTCTTGTGCTCAGCGCCGTTGAATAGCTATGTGGCTTGTGTAAATGTTTACGCCAAATGGATTCACTTTTGCTATGTATGCCAAAGTACCATCTTCCATCTATAAATAAAAGACCAAAGACAACTTCAGGGAAATTAAGGTCTGGTTCTCCCTCAATGCATAGTCCTATTTCACGTTCTATCAATCGACGCTCTGATTGAGGGATTTTTTTTGTTTCGCCTATATCAAAATTATTTAAACAAACCACTTTATAGGTTTTTGCATTTACTATTAGATTGGTCACTAATTCTTTGATGTTATCTATGCTGTTATCTTCATACAACACTTCAAGTCGATCTTGTATAAAAGGACTACGGCTAGGGTCGACCTCAATATTGCTTATAATAAAATTTGATTGGGAATCAACACTAAAAAATGAACGCATCTCCATTCTACATAGATCGTACTCGTCTACGTGATGTACATATGTGTATATATATTTACTCTCACTTTGTATGTTACGCAATTAATTCATCCTTTTCTAATTACTATTGCTCTAAATCCTTAATGCTTTATTTACTAAAAAAGACAACCAAATATGTGGATGTCTATGTGCACTAAATTTTAAGTCTAACATAGTTTCAGTAATAATTGAATTCTTAGGAAGAAAGTAGGTTTTGCTGTCAAAATTTTGACCGATTTTTTGCTGCATAATAATAGACGAAAATACGTGAGACTAAATAGAAAAAAGAGTCACTTCCATATAGAAAGTGACCCCAAAACAGGAGAGTTTTTGTAAGGCTATTTAAGCTTTACACTACTATTAATATGCTGATGAAGCTATAAAGAAATAGCCATTTGCCTGTGAAATAGATTAAAAAAATCTTTTGTAATCGTTAGAGTAAAGCTAGATAAGTTATTTAACTAATTTTAGTGCCATTTGGTACTGTTTGATCAGGTGTTAATAAAATAACATCTCCTTCTATAGGCACGCCGCCGATAACTAGAACCTCTGATTTAAAGCCTGCTACTCGACGAGGAGGGAAGTTGACTATTGCTACTACTTGTTTACCAATGATTTCATTGGGGGTATAACGTTTTGTAATTTGTGCGGAGGATTGCTTAATTCCTAAAGTTTCTCCAAAATCAATGTTCATTTTTATCGCTGGAACACGAGCTTTCGGTAGTTCTTCGGCTTGGATAACTGTACCGATTCGAATATCAAGTGCTATAAAGTCTTCAATGGTCGCCATAATTGTACTCCTCTTATATGTGTTTTTGTAAATGTTATCATAAAATGGTTTAATATCCAAAGGAAGATATTTGCGTGAAGTTGTTATGATTGAACTTAAGAATCACCGATAAAACGTGCAAAATCGCCGATAACTTCATGTGAATCGCCGGAAGAACACTAGAAATCGCTGATAAACTATGTGGAATCGCCGATAAATTTCGGAAAATGATCCTCGGAGAATTCGTTAGAGTTCTAACTAAAATGATTGACTTCTAAAGATTAATAATTTATTATTAGTTAGAAATCTAACTAAAAAGAAAATCTAATTGAAAAAGGTGATACGATGAAAGAAGTCAATTATCAATTTCAAATTCGTATGATTGGTCATCAAATGAAGCAGCGGGGAGACAAAAAGCTCGAATCGTACGACATTACGATTGAACAGGGGCATGCTCTAGATTACTTAGTTTCGCATATGGAAGAGGGTATTACGCAAAAACATATGGAGAACGTCTTTCAACGTAGAGGCTCATCGATTTCAAGTATTGTGACGAATCTTGAGAAAAAGGGTTTAGTTGAACGTAAGACGGATTTAACGGACGAACGTCGTAAAATTATTCGACCGCTTCCAAAGGGCATAGCAATCGTTAAGGATTTTCAATTGTTTTTTAAAGAGCTAGATGACGAGATGACAAAAGACTTCTCAAAAGAGGAAAAAGAACAGCTTATATTTTTGTTAAACCGCATAATTAAAAACTTAGATTAAGAAGGCTGATCGATTCAGTTCTTCTGCTCATTTAGTTAGATATCTAACGATTTACTAAAAAGGAGATTTTATATGGAGAACACATATTATTTTGAGAAAGCGCCCATTGCAAAAGCTGTAGCTCATTTCTCATTACCAATGATGCTCGGAATGTCTGTCAGTGTCATTTATACAATATTAAATGCCTATTTTATCGGTTTACTACACGACTCAGTGATGATGACAGCCATCACACTGACAATTCCTATCCTTGCAGTGTTAATGGCACTTGGGAATTTAATTGGAGTAGGGGGCGGTACATTTATTTCACGTCTGCTCGGAGAAAAAAAGCTTGAACAAATAAAAGAAGTATCATCTTTTTCGTTTTACGCCTCTATTGCTTTAGGAATTATCGCCATGCTAGTAGGGATTGTAGCTACTAATAGCATTACAACAGGGTTAGGTGCCAGTGCAGCGGCTTTTGACTACACGAAGCAATATATTTTAGTGATGCTAATTGGTTCGCCATTTATTATTTTAAACTTTTCATTGGAGCAAATTGTACGTGCTGAAGGTTCTGCAATCGTATCAATGGTCGGTATGTTTATAAGTGTTGGCATTAATTTAATTTTAGATCCCATTTTCATTTTCGCTTGTCACTGGGGTGTACCAGGTGTTGCATTAGCGACGCTTATTGGTAATATCGGAGCGGTAATTTATTATAGCTGCCATATAATCCGTAAAAGTGAGTATTTAACTTTATCAATGAAATATTTTAAAATTGAAAAGTCGGTCGTTTTTGAAGTGTTGAAAATTGGTATTCCGATTGCGCTAATGAGTGCTTTAATGGGATTAACAGCATTGGTGTTCAACAATTTTGCTGCTAGTTATGGAGATGCAGCAGTTGCTTCTTATGGTATATCACAACGTATTTTGCAATTTCCAGAGCTCTTAATTATGGGACTTTGTGAAGGTGTTGTCCCACTGATTGCCTATAATTTTACATCAAATAAAAAACGTATGAAATCAACGATAAAATTTACGAGTATGACAGTAGCGATTCTCGCAGCAATATTTGCGATTCTTGTATTTTTAACAGGAAGTCATTTAGTCGGTATTTTCACTACTGATCCACAGTTAATCGAACTAGGGAGTTATGTAATTAAAGTAATTTTCCTATCTCTATTCGTTACTGGTTTTACGTTCCTTATCATTGGGATATTCCAAGCCACTGGTCAAGGTAAAGCAGCGATGATCATGTCTCTGACACAAGGTCTCATCATGATACCAATTTTATTTATTATGAGTAGTATCGCAGGATTCCATGGAATCATTTGGTCCATTTTTATAGGGGATTTCCTTACTTTCTTAATTGGCATAAGCGTTTTATATGTTTTACGCAATAAATTAACGGTTAATATAGAAGAACTGCAATTTGACTAATGATAGAAAATGAAAGAGCAAGTTTTGGCTAACATGCTCTTTCATGTAGAAGTCATGAACGATTGATATAGTTCACCAATAATTCCTTTCATTTGATGAACTCCTATATCTGTATTTGTCATCACGATAAATCCTTTTTCTAAAAACGGATAGGCAACGAGCATGCATTGAAATCCTACCCCCCAACCAAGTGAGGAAATTTCAACTTCATGTTCTGAGCCATCAAGAAATAAGCCTAGACCAGTCCATGCCTTGCCTCCTTGTGGTTGAATAAATTCTTTGGCAAGCTTTGCTGAGATACCAATTTTACTAGACCCCTTTATAGCATTCATAAATTCTAGAAGTAATTTCGCTAAATCAGTGGGGGAAGTCCATAAGCCACAAGCAGCAGGATAAGGGTAAATTGGATAGTTGCCTGCAACTAATTCGCCATTTTGATAATGACCACAAGCGAATGTTTTTTCTTGTGATTTTGTAATAGACGTAGAGAAAGTACTATTTTCCATGTTTAACGATTTAAAAATAAATTCGTCCATAATAGCATCAAATGATTGTTTCATAACGTCTTCTATTAATTGCTGAATTATACAAAACCCCGCATCTGAATAATGAAATTCATGCCACGGTTCTTTTGACACTTCAATTCGACTTTGATAGTAGAGAGTTTTACCATTTAACAAGTCTACGATTGAAGGTTTAGCTTGAAGAGCGTGTAATGGGGGAAAGCTATCAGCAGGGTCAATAATCCCTGATTGATGACAAAGTAAGTTACGTAATGTCACTTTTTTGTGCTTCGTGAATGGACTTTCGGGTACCTTCCATGATATTAGTTTCTCATTAACACCTTCATCTAAATTTAAATAACCTTGTTCTACTAATTTCATCACTAACATACTAGTGAAAAATTTACTAATAGAGCATGCATTGAAAACAGAACGTTCATTTACTTGATGATGTGTTCCTACTTCAAGAGTCCCGTGGTGTTCCATTTTACTGATCTGGCCATTTTCAATAACCAATAAACTTAACCCTTGCACACGATAATGTTTCATTCGCTCTTCGATGTTTATGTTCGTCATTTTTACACTCCCTCCTTTCATTTTAGTGTATCACAAATGGCGAACGTATGTTTTTTGTTTATAATTTTCACATAAGTAACGTCGTTTTTTTAACTCAAATGAGCGCATAATAAAGGCATCGAGCGAAAATTACTCGACGCCTATCTTTTTTTTAGACAGAGCTTCCATTACGCATTTTTCTTCGTTTTGGTTGCTCTTTTTCTTGTTGCTGGTTTTTTCGTTTTATCTAAAGAAGCTTGAAGTGCGGACATTAAATCCGTGACATTATCAGGTAGAGGACGCTTTTCGCTTGCAGAAACTGAATTTGTCGCTTTCTTTTCCTCTATAAGTTCCATCAATGCATTTCGATATTCATCCGTATATTTTTCAGGGTTAAATACAGTTGTTAATTGGTCGACAAGCATTAGCGCAGCGTCCAATTCCTTTTGAACAATCGTTGGCTCGCTTGGAATATTTGGAACATCTTGTACATTTCGTACTTCATCAGGAAAATGGATTGTTTCCATCACTAACGCATTTTGATAGACACGAACGATTGCAAGCTGTTCCTTTGAACGAATGATAATTTTAGCAACACCGATTTTACCTGATTCTTCTAATGTTTGTCGTAATAGAGCATACGCCTTACTGCCAGTAGTATCTGGTGATAAAAAATAAGTACGTTCAAAATAAATGGGATCAATTTCGCCTAATTTAACAAAATCTATAATTTCAACTGCCTTATCTTCATTTTCTTTACGTAAGTTTTCAATTTCTTCTTCATCAAGAACGACAAATTTATTTTTTGCATATTCATATGCTTTCACTATATTTTCATCTGTAACTTCTTGGTTGCAGCCCTCACAAACTTTTTTATAGCTTATTGGTGTATGACATTCTTTATGAAGCTGTCGTAATTTGATGTCTTTATTTTCTGTAGCTGCATGTAATTTTACAGGAATGTTGACAAGTCCGAATGATATACTGCCCTTCCAAACTGTATGCATGTTGTCACCTCGTTTTACTTACTATGTTATATTTTGATGATTTTTATGTATGCTAAATAGAAATAGGCACTACTGGACGAAAAAAGAAAGTAGGTGTGCATCATGAAACCAATGTTATTAACAGAAGCAATGGAACCACCAACAGGAGAAGAGTGGTTTTACGAAGCAAAATACGATGGTTTCCGTTGTATTTTACAGTGGGCTGAAGAAGAACCCATTTTAATAAGTAGAAATGGTAATGTTCTTAATCATTTGTTTCCGGAGATTATTGCATATTGTAAAACTATTTATGATCAAATTAAAGCATACTTACCCTTAACATTTGATGGTGAACTAGTCTTTTTAATGAATGACTATAAAAGTGAATTTTCAATCGTCCAACAAAGAGGTAGAATGCAAAATAAAGAAGTAATAGCTGCACACGCAAAATCTTTTCCATGCCATTATGTTGTATTTGATTTACTATATTTGAAAGGGGAAAGTCAAGCGAATCGGTATTTAAAGACACGTAAACAGCAACTAACGGCCCTTTTTACTAATTTGCAGCTGCCGACTACTATTAATTATGAAGAGAACCGACGTTTGCAAGCAATTGATGTTTTCGAGGCGAGTCAAACTTTATGGCATTTAATAACGATCAATAATGGCGAAGGTCTTATTGCAAAGAAAAAGACGAGTAAATGGCAGGAAGATATACGCTCTACGCAATGGATGAAGATAAAAAATTGGAGAATTGTTTCGGTGATTGTCACAAAATTTGATAAAGGAAATGGTTATTTTCATGGTTATGTTGAGCAACAGGGCGAATTAACAGAAGTGGTTGTTTTTAGACATGGTATGAAAAATGATGAATTAAATACACTCATAGCGTTTTTCCAAGCAAATGGTCGCAAACTGAATGAGACATGGCAATTAGAACCATCCATCTGTGTTGATATAGCATGTATAGACTTTGATGGCAAAAAGTTAAGAGAACCACGATTTCATGCATTCCGATTAGAGATGAATCCACAGGAATGTAATTGGCAACAAATGCAACGACAGCTAATGCCAATACCTGAAAGTGTACAAGTAACACATCCAAACAAGCCGATATGGCCAGACATCGGTATAACTAAGGATAGCTATTTGCACTATTTACAACTGATATCACCTTTTATACTGCCTTTTTTGCACCAACGACCTGTGACATTAATTCGTTTTCCTCACGGGGTACCTGGTGAGAGTTTTTATCAAAAAAGCAGTCCAGACAATCTACCTGAATTTGTCGCAACGGAGAAAGTTAGTGATCATCAGGCAATTTTATGCAATAATCTTGAAACTTTATTGTGGCTAGGAAATCAGCTTGCGTTAGAATTGCACATTCCTTTTCAACCAATAGACACTGATAAACCGACTGAAATCGTTTTCGATCTAGATCCGCCTTCGGTAGATGCATTTCCACTTGCAATAAGTGGTGCACGCCACTTAAAAGAAATATTTGATTATTTTAAGTTGCAGTCATTCGTTAAAACTTCTGGGGGCAAAGGCTTACAAGTTTATATTCCATTGCGGTATAATGCTTTTTCGTATGAGCAAGTACGGCAATTTACAGCGTTTGTCTGTCGTTTTTTATGTGAGCAAAAACCGGAATTATATACAATTGAGCGGTTAAAGAAAAATAGAAATGACCGATTGTATTTAGACTATATTCAACATGCGGAAGGAAAGACTATCATTTCACCATTTTCCACACGTGGTAATCCAATGGGTTTAGTAGCTACACCGTTATATTGGGACGAAGTAAATGAACGGCTAAGACCGGAACACTTTACAATACCAGCTGTCATTGAGCGAATCAAACAAGTAGGCAACCCATTTAGAAATTTTCGAGCGGTAGGGGAGGAACAGGATTTTCATTCTGTGCTCCAGCATTTAAATAATCAATGACTGTCGTAAATAAATCTGCAATATTTCTCAAAATAGTATGGAGAAACATTGCAGATTCTTATGTTTATTTTGTTAGACGTTCTTCTTTTTTTGTAGATAGTCGAGAATACCCATGGCCGATACGATTGTATCATAAGGAATCGTTTGGTAGACAGGATGGCTTTCTGCTATACCATTTTCTTGTAGAAAATGATGTAATAACGTTTGCAATCCTCTATCTAACAATTTAACTTGTTCTGCAAATGTATCAGACGCTGCTAGTGCCTTTTCACCTTCAGCTAAAAACAATGGTGTCCAGTAACGTACTTGCCGATAAGCTTCAGTCGGGTTTTGATATGCACCGTAATGACCGAAATACAATTCATGTACATTTAGTTCCTCGTATAATTGAATAGATTTTTCCATCGTTTCAGGGTCGTACTGATTAGGGGAGGTAGAAGGGATGATTAAATCAATTGCTTCATCCGCCATCTCTGGATATCGGACGCCCGTAGTATCACCTACAAACAATCCATTCGTAGCAGAATAATGCATCGACACGTGGTGCTTTGCATGACCCTCCGTATGATAAAACGTTAGCTGTTGACTGCCTAATGACAATATATCTCCATGTCCGGCTTCAATAATTCGTTCTGGAGCAATGGGCACTATTGGGTCGAAAAGACGCTCGAATTCATTACCATATACAGCTTTTGCACTTGCAATTAAACGAGTTGGATCAACCATATGTGATACGCCACGCGGGTGTACGACCAACTTTGCGTTTGGGCAGCTTTGAAGGAAAAGTCCCGCTCCACCCGCATGATCTAAATGAATATGAGTAACAATGACATAATCAATATCTTCTAATGTAATTTGCAATTCATTTAAACCTTCCATTATATAGGGAACTGAAGGACTAGCTGATGTCTCGACTAAAGCAATTTTTTCATCAATCAGTAAATATGCACTTGTACGTTCCTTCCTATTTAAATCATTTGTATCAATGCAAAAAAAGTTTGGTGCTATTTTTTGTGTTCGCTCCATCAAATAAATCTCCTCCTAGTTTGAAAAAACCTATTTTTTCTCTAAAATACCTTTTTTATCTACAAAAAATAGTAGTTATACTATATAATAATGGAAAAACAAACTGAATGTCCATTCATTTTTAAAAAGGAGAAAGATATAATGGAGAAAAATATCCGCTATGACACACGTAAAGTTCATCAAGTAAATTTAGCAATCATATCAATTTTGGCCATTCTTATTTGTGGTCCTATGATTCTGTCGAAAGGTATAGTATTTTTATTCATTGGTCTAGCGGTAATTGCTTTAGCTATATGTAATTACTTTTTACCAATTCGTACATATGTGAAAGGTTTTATATTCGGCATGATTCCTACATGTATTGTCTTTACATTGTTTTTACTTGATAGCTTTTCATTAAACAAACATTATATTTTGCTTTGCACAATTGCCATTATTGCGTTGTATTTTAAAAAGGAGCTAATAGTCTCTTATGGGGTTATACTAAACAGTTGCTTTGTTATTTTATATATCTTTAAATCAGAATCGTTACTGGGGCCATTTAACGATATTATTGTATTCGTTACACTTATAGCTATTACAAATGGGGTAATCATCGTTTTCTTCCTACTTGCGAAATGGGGAAATGAACTTATTACACATGCAGCTGCACAGCAAAATGCAGTAAGGATTTCTCTCGAACAGCTACAGGCGACCTTCCATCAAATTGAGCAAAGTAGCGATCAACTAGATGAGCATGCAACATTATTTCACCAAACGATGAATAATATTTCAGGATCAAGTAAGCAAATACTACAAGCAACCGAGGATATTGCAGCAAGTATTCAACAAGAGGCATCAAGCTTACAAGTGATTCACGGCACTATGAAGCAATCAGTACACTTTGTAAATAAAACATTTACAATATCAAAGGATACTGTATCTAAATCAAGTGATCTACAACAGGAAGTGTTAGCGGGTTGGGGGAAAATGCAAGAAGCGATGGCTCAAATGGGCGTCATGAACAATGCGATGTGTTCAACTGCTGATACAGTCCAAGCGCTACAGCATAGTTTGCAAACCGTTGATACGTTATTAAAAGGAATCCATCATATAGCGCAGCAAACTAATCTACTAGCTTTAAACGCGGCTATTGAGGCAGCGAGAGCTGGTGAGCAAGGAAAAGGTTTTGCTGTCGTTGCAGATGAGGTGCGGAAATTAGCTGAAGAAAGTGCTGCCATTACTGTTAGCATTACAAATGTAACAAAAACATTATTTGAAAAATCTACGGAAGCACAACAACGTTCAAGTGAAGGGGAAAAAGCATTACAGTATGGAGAAAGTCTGTTGCAGGAAGTTAGCCATTTTTTCAATATATTAAAAGAATCTTATGCAAAGACCAATACAGATTTAACAAGTGGTATGAATGAATTAAGTAGTGCAATCCAGCAGTTTGAAAAAATTCAACAACAAATTGAAAAACTAAATGAGATGACCGAAGAAAATGCAGCTTCAACAGGTGAGATTTTACTTTCAGTAGAGGATGAACATCAAATGCTTGAAATGATGACGACAACAACGGATCAAATCCAAAAACTTAGTATTAGGTTGAAATCACTTGTTACAAATGAACGGTTAGCAACATAACATAATTGCAACACAACTTTTCCTCTCAGATTTTGGTGCATTAAGGATATATTCCTTGTATTTTTATAGTAAACAAATAGTTTTGCTATTGTTCAAAACTATATATGAATATTTTTTTAAGAAATGTTCACAATAAATTAGGCCGAAATATGTCATTTTCGTCACAAATTCGCTCATTCATGTAAATTAAACGAATTAAATTTAATGTCATAAGAAATACTTATTGAAAAAGATAATATTAATGTAATTTACTTATGAATATAAATACGCTATCATGGGTGGTGGAGAAAAGATGCTTTACATTAGGCCTTTTCAAAAAGATATTTAGGGGGATCCGCAAATGGCACAAGGTAATTTACACAACAGCCGTGCATCATTCGAAGTTAATGGTAAAACTTACAATTACTACGACTTAGCTGCGATTGAAAAAGCTGGCGTTGCAAAAGTTTCAAACCTTCCTTACTCAATCAAAGTATTATTAGAATCTGTTTTACGTCAATATGATGCGTATGTAATCAAAGAAGAACACGTAAACGAGTTAGCAAAATGGGGTAACGGTGCTGATCCAGAAGCAGAAGTACCATTCAAACCTTCTCGCGTTGTATTACAAGACTTTACTGGTGTACCAGTAGTAGTTGACCTTGCATCTCTTCGTTCAGCAATGAAAGAAATGGGCGGCGACCCAAGCAAAATCAACCCTGCTATTCCAGTTGACCTTGTAATTGACCACTCAGTACAAGTTGACAAATACGGTAATGCATCTGCATTACAAGCAAACATGGACCTTGAATTCGAACGTAACGCTGAGCGTTATAATTTCTTAAAATGGGCTCAAACTGCTTACAATAATTTCCGTGCTGTACCACCAGCAACTGGTATCGTTCACCAAGTAAACTTAGAGTACTTAGCTCCAGTTGTACACGTAAACGAAAATGCTGACGGTACATTCGAAACATTCCCAGATTCAGTAGTAGGTACTGACTCACATACAACAATGATCAACGGTATCGGCGTTCTTGGATGGGGTGTTGGTGGTATCGAAGCTGAAGCAGGTATGCTTGGTCAACCTTCATACTTCCCAATCCCAGAAGTTATCGGTGTTAAATTAGTTGGCGATCTTCCAAACGGAACTACAGCTACTGACTTAGCATTAAAAGTTACACAAGTTTTACGTCAACGTGGCGTAGTTGGTAAATTCGTTGAGTTCTTCGGACCTGGCGTATCTAAATTACCACTAGCTGACCGTGCTACAATTTCTAACATGGCTCCTGAATATGGTGCTACATGTGGTTACTTCGCAATTGACGAAGAATCATTAAACTACATGCGTTTAACTGGTCGTGACGAAGAGCACATCGCGGTTGTAGAAGCTTACTTAAAAGCTAACCACATGTTCTTTGATCCAACATTAGAGCCAGTTTACACTGATGTATTAGAAGTAAACTTAGATGAAATCGAACCAAACCTTTCTGGTCCTAAACGTCCACAAGACTTAATTCCACTATCTCAAATGCGTTCTCGTTATAAAGAAGCAGTAGTGGCTCCACAAGGTACTCAAGGTTTCGGTTTAACTGAAGCTGAATTCGAAAAAACTTCTGTAGCTAAATTTGCTGAAGGTGATGTAGAAATCCCAACAGGTGCTGTAGCAATCGCTGCAATCACTTCTTGTACAAATACATCTAACCCATACGTATTAATCGCTGCTGGTTTAGTTGCGAAAAAAGCTGTAGAAAAAGGTCTAACTGTACCTAAATGGGTAAAAACTTCTTTAGCACCAGGTTCTAAAGTTGTAACTGGTTACCTTGAAGATTCAGGTTTACAAACGTACCTTGACCAAATCGGTTTCAACACAGTAGGTTACGGCTGTACAACATGTATCGGTAACTCAGGTCCATTACTTCCTGAAATCGAAGATGCTATCAAAGACAACGACTTATTCGTAACGTCTGTTCTTTCTGGTAACCGTAACTTCGAAGGCCGTGTACACCCACTTGTAAAAGCTAACTACTTAGCTTCACCACCACTTGTTGTTGCTTATGCACTTGCTGGTACAGTGGATATCGACCTACAAAAAGATTCATTCGGTAAAGACAAAGATGGTAACGAAGTATACTTCGCTGATATCTGGCCTGCAACTGAAGAAGTTAACGCAGTATTAGGTACTGTAGTTAACCGTGAATTATTCCAAAAAGAATACGAAACTGTATTTACAGCGAACGAAAAATGGAATGAAATTGAAACATCAACTGAGTCTCTATACACATTTGATGACAAATCAACTTACATTCAAAACCCACCATTCTTCCAAGGTCTTGCTAAAGAGCCAGAAGCTATCAAAGGCTTAGACGGCTTACGCATTATGGCGAAGTTCGGTGACTCAATTACAACTGACCATATTTCTCCAGCTGGTGCAATCGGTAAAGATACACCTGCAGGTAAATATTTAATCGAAAACGGTGTTGCAATCCGTGACTTCAACTCATATGGTTCTCGTCGTGGTAACCACGAAGTTATGATGCGTGGTACATTTGCAAACATCCGTATCCGTAACCAAGTAGCTCCTGGTACAGAAGGTGGATTCACTACTTACTGGCCAACAGGCGACGTAGAGTACATCTATGACGCATGTATGAAATACCAAGAGCAAGGTACTGGCTTAGTCGTACTTGCTGGTAATGACTACGGTATGGGTTCTTCTCGTGACTGGGCTGCGAAAGGTACATTCCTACTTGGCGTGAAAACTGTTATCGCACAATCTTACGAGCGTATCCACCGTTCTAACTTAGTAATGATGGGTGTTCTTCCTTTACAATACTTAAACGGTGAATCTGCTGATTCTCTAGGTTTAACTGGTAAAGAAGAAATCTCTGTAAACATTACTGACAACGTAAAACCACGTGATATCTTAACAGTTACTGCTAAATCTGAAGACGGTACAGTTAAAACTTTCCAAGCTTTAGCTCGTTTCGACTCAGAAGTAGAAGTAGACTACTACCGTCACGGTGGTATCCTACAAATGGTTCTTCGCGCGAAAGCTGCTGAATAATTATTTTATCAAAACCGATCTCTTAGGAGGTCGGTTTTTTTTTGCGGCATTGGCGGAACATCGATGTTAAAGTGCTCTCTAATATTGTTGAAGTAGAAACAAAAATTTACTATAATATTGTTAATGCACCAACGAGTAGGAGGGCGGCTGACCATGAACAAAGAAGAACAAATTATAATGGGATTTCGGGACTTATATAACAAAATGGTTTGGCTTAATAAAGATAAGATGGAAGAAAGCCTTAAAGGGCATACACCTTCAGAGGTACATTGCATCGAATACATTGAAAAAAATGTAGATTCCAATGTAACTAAACTTGCGGAGTTCTTTTACATGACGCGCGGTGCCATTAGTAAATTAACGAAGAAACTTATAAAAAAGGGCCTTATTGAAAGCTATCAAAAGGCGGATAACAAAAAAGAAATCTATTTTAAACTTACTGTACAAGGAAAAGTAATTTTTAATATTCATGAGGAGCTCCACAAAGAGTTTCGAGAGCGTGATAAGATCGTCTTTGACCAGATAACTGATGCTCAATTAGATAGTATGCTTAGCTTTGTAGAAAAGTATCGGGCGCATTTGGATGCAGAAATAAAGAAACAAGATAAAGATTTGAAGCAGGAATAAGTTCGGATTACAAAAAAGTAGCCTCATTCTATCAAGAAAAAGGTTGCTTTTTTATTATGATTATTTTATTGTTGAACAGGAAACAAAATTATGTTATTATTTTATTTCTTAGGAAACAAAAAAAGTGTTAAGTCCGGATTTAGTTCAACGCGGCTCTATATTAAAGGTAGCGATATGCTAAGGTACACTGGATACAATCGCCAACAGTATGAAGACGAATTACTTTTCTCAATGTAGTGAAGGAATTTAAAAACTTAACGAACCGCAACAGATTGTAAGGTCCTAATGGAAGAGGTTTCTACCTTATAAGTGAACATTATGAAATGGCTACAACATTTAAAGGAGTGAAATGATAATCGAGTTGTCCAAAATTATTAGAAACTAATGCAATGAGATGATCATTCTCCGATTGGATCAGTGTTTCTAACAAAGCAAAATAATATTAAATTGAGGGAAAAGGGGAGTTTGAACATGAATATTGTATCGATTATTTTTCAGACCTTATTGATGCTTATGTTTTTTATGGCAAGTTTCGGGAAGTTGAGGGGTGCTAAAACACCTATTGAAGAATTTAATAAATTGAGATTACCACAATGGTTTCGAGTAATCACAGGTGTCATCGAACTCATTTCAGCAGTCGCTCTAATTATCGGTTATTGGGATGCTAGTTGGCTTGCAGTAGGAGCACTTCTAATTGCAGGTACAGCAATCTGCGGCGTTTTAGCACAGGTACGCATTAAAGATTCATTTAAAAATATGCTAATGATTATAGTAATAGGTGTAATGGCAATTTTCTTATTTATAAACAACATTTCTGCACTTTTAAATTTTCCTGGTTTTAAATAATAAGCAATAGAAATGAAACGGTTCTGGTTCTTGATTTAAAGGAATCATTAAATTAAGAACAGGTAGTAGAAAATTAAATATGAAAGATAATACTAAATGCAGTCCGTCCAAAGTTAAATCGGTCTGCATTTTTTTGGTTGCCATTTTAGGGGGATTTTTTTCGAGATTGATAATATTAAAATAGGTTTTCTTTAAACAATAAGAATTATATATAGCGTAAATAGAGAAGCCCTCTATTCCAGTTTGTCTTGCATTTCTTTTTCTTGTTTTTTGTTGACTAAGAAACAAAACGGTGTTATTATTTTGTTTCCTAGGAAATAAAATAATAACGTTCAAGGAGAGAATTCACATGTCAAACTTTAAATCACACAATGAAATAAGTACAGAACAAACCATAGATAAACACGCATTAATATTCGGCCTTATCTCGGTGTTTCTTTGCGGAATAGGCTTCAGTATTATAATACCTATCGTTCCATTTTTAGTGCAGCCATATACGAGTAGTCAAGGAGAACAAGCAGTAGTTGTGACATTGCTGACCTCTGTATATGCAGTTTGCGTATTTTTCACAGCCCCTGCACTTGGCGCTTTAAGTGACAAATATGGTCGCCGTCCATTGCTTCTATTATGCCTTTTAGGTTCCGCAATGGGCTACTTCGTTTTTGGCATAGGTGGCGCTCTATGGATACTATTTGTTGGGCGTATAATAGAAGGGGTTACAGGAGGAAGTATTAGTACAATCTTCGCTTATTTTGCAGACATCATTCCTCCAGAGCAGAGAACCAAATACTTTGGATGGGTTAGTGCCGTTGTAGGTGTTGGTACCATCATTGGTCCAACGTTGGGGGGATTACTTGCCAAGTTTGATTATTCTGCACCGATGTACTTTGGCGCAATTATCACTTTATTGAATGTTGTTTACGGATTCTTTTTTATGCCTGAAAGCTTGAACAAGAAAAATAGATTAAAAGAGATTACCTTTTCTAGATTAAATCCATTTATCCAGCTTGCAAATGTACTTTCTATAAAAAACTTAAACAGACTACTTGTCTCAGCATTTTTACTTTGGATACCGAACGGATCGTTACAAGCAATTTTTTCACAATTTACAATGGATACTTTCAGTTGGAAGCCTGCGCTAATAGGGCTTATGTTTTCAATTATGGGCTTGCAAGACATCATTTCACAAGGCTTCATAATGCCAAAGCTATTGAAAAGATTTAGTGATCAACAGATTGCAATTGTAGGAATGTTATCGGAGATTTTAGGCTACAGTCTCATTGCAGCATCGGCTTTATTTACCTTTTATCCTCTTTTAATCGCTGGAATGTTTCTATTTGGATTTGGCGATTCGATTTTTGGACCTTCTTTCAATGGAATGCTCTCGAAGTCAGTCGATTCGAGTGAGCAAGGCAGAATTCAAGGAGCTAGCCAATCAATTCAAGCTTTAGCAAGAATAATTGGACCAATCATTGGAGGTCAAATCTATGTATTACTTGGCCATACAGCTCCTGCTTTTATGGGGATGGTTCTTATTACAGCAGCAATAGTCGTATTGTATAAAAACAAGCTTGAAAAACTATCGATGGGGTAAAGCCTAATAAACAAAAGTAAGCTTCTTAAAAAAGGGCTTCAGAGCGCTCTGAAACCCTTTTGTGTTAGTTAAATCCCATTAAATCTTTTACTCTCAGTGTATTTTCAGATGTTGTTAGCATTTCAAGCAAACCAAAGGCAACATCGAAAGCAGTGCCTGGGTTCGATGATGTAATAATGTGTTCTGTGTGTACAATTCGTTCGTTGACAATATTTACTCCATAAGAACGGAGCTGCTCTAATCGTTTACTTGTTGGATGATTGTAGGTTGTCGCCTTTTTATTTTGTAATATGCCACAATGTCCTAGAGCAAGAGAAGCTACACATATAGTCGCAATTGGTTTTTTAAAATCGTTAAAGTGACGAATAACTCGCTGGAATTCTTCACTAAAAGCATCCTCATAAAAACCCGCTTCCTCAAAGCCTCCAGGAATCGCAAGCGCATCAAAATCCTCTAGTGCAATTTCATGTAGCAATTTTTCTGGTGTGA
Organism: Lysinibacillus sp. NPDC097162; assembly: GCF_044762185.1. Taxonomy (NCBI): domain Bacteria; kingdom Bacillati; phylum Bacillota; class Bacilli; order Caryophanales; family Bacillaceae; genus Lysinibacillus; species Lysinibacillus sp. NPDC097162. The sequence continues at coordinate 1,329,083 of NZ_JBIWDT010000001.1, forward strand.
CCTGAAAATTCCATGTACATTGTAGCTGTTTATGTAATCCAACAGTAACGACTTCTGTTGTACCATCGCCCTCCCATTTATTCCAGCCTAGCACATCTGTAAAGACACTTGCTTCTACAGCCTCAAAGCCATTTGCTAAAAGTAATAATATTTTTTTCATGTAGTTTATGCCTCCTTTATAGATTTAATTGTAATAAATGAAGTGATTTAATTACATACACTATATAATGTAAATAAGAGTATTTTCTTAATATTCAAAGGAATTTTTAGAAAATCAATTTATAAAAAAAGGTGGATTCTAATGGATAAAATTGATACGGAAATTTTGCGCCAATTACAGTTAAATGCAAAAATTTCAATGAAAGAATTAGCGAAAAACGTTCATTTGTCATCTCCAGCTGTAATAGAACGTGTTAAAAAGCTAGAAGAGCAAGGGAGTATCGAAGGTTATACAACGAAAGTGAACTTAAAGAAAATGGATCGATCTATTCAGGCTATTATTTTGTTTAAGTCAATCGATTGTAAAAGTCTTTCAAATTTTTGTAATGCCCATCCAGATGTCCTTGAGTGTTATCGGGTAGCTGGCGAAATTAGCTATATTGTCAAACTTGCAACATACTCAGTTGAAACACTAGAACAGTTTATTGATGAGGCAATGCCATACGGTACACCTTCTACAAATATTGTGCTGTCTTCCAATGAAAAACCAATGATTCTTCCTTATTTCGATGGAAACCAACAATAATTTCCTTTAAAAACAAACCTTTGTATCTTGAGCACCGTTTATAAGGTAGAGAAGGGAGGAGAGACGTTGCTAGTAAAGGAACTAGAAGAAATAATGGAGCTACATACGGAACGACTTATTCGTCTTGCTTATTATTATGTAAAAGATTTACAGGAAGCAGAGGATATTGTACAAGATGTCTTTATTAAGTTTTACGACAATCAACATGAATATGAAGAGCGCGGAGAGCTAAAGGCGTATTTATCGAGGCTTGTCATTAACAAAAGTAAAGATTATTTACGCAGTTGGAGCTATCGAAAAGTACAAGTGCAACAGAAAATTTTCACTAAGCAAACGATTGAGAAAAGGGACATGCTCGTACAGCAAGATGAGCAAACATTAATTGAAACTGCCATATTCGCACTACCATTAAAGCAACGGGAGGTACTCAGTTACTTTTACTTTGAGGAAATGCCCATTGCGGAGATTGGCAAGCTTCTAAGTATTCCTGAAAGTACAGTGAAAACAAGGCTACGTAGGGGACGTGAATTATTAAAGCCAAAGCTACAGCATATTGAATGGGAGGTGTTGCTACATGAGTAAATACGAAGTAGAAGCTTTAAAAGACTTACAAGCTAGTAAAAATCGTGTCATGACAAATGTAGTGGGGAAGATAGAACAACGCGCAATACCCAAACAATCTAGACGGTGGCAGTATAGTATGTTTACCTTGATTCTGACAGTATGTATAGGCTTATTTGTATATGCACAAGTCAACAACGGGGACAAGTTATCTGCAAATGCTGTACCAATATTAGATGAAAAAATATATGATATGGTTCTTCAAGAAGCAATTGATGCAAATGAAAGCCAAGAATCTATTAATATGACTTTTCAAACATTATTCGAATTGGATGCTTATTATGTCTATGCAGAAAGTAAAAACATCAAATTTAGCGAAAAGGCAATTGCTAAACAGATGCAAGCGGAAAGAGAAAAATTAGTAAAGTCATATAAAGAGAGTGCAGTATTTAAAGACGGTTTAACAAGGCTCAATCTAACATTAGATGAATTTTTCGATAAATATTACAAAGCAAATGCACTTAAATGGTTTGCCCAAGCAGAACTAATGAAGGAATATTACCGAAAATACGAAAATAGTTACCAATTGCATGCTTACTTTGCAGTGAAAAAAGAAGCGATGGATTATTTCACTGCTAAATATGGCCAACAAATTGCTTATTTAGAAAACAAATACAACGTGTCTAAACCTAACATGTCTACACAATACAAATATGGGACAGTTGTTGCTATGGAGGAAGACCGATTTTTAGTTGTTACAGGTGCATTACAAGAGGAGATTGGCCGATTATCAAATGAAGAAATGATTAACAAGCATACAAATGGCGTATGGTTTCCTCTTCTTGAGGTACAACAGAAAATTACAATCGGTCAAAACGTCAATGTCACCTATAGTTTACAAACACAATTAAATCAATACGATTTTGTTGCGAATTTGGATGAAATCGAAATTTCAGAATAGGAACCCCTAAAACAGCTTACAAGTATAAGCTGTTTTTTCATTTGGATTAAGGTACAATTATTGTAAGTTACTGTATAAAAATGAAAAAGGGGCTTTATCATTGATTGATTATTTCGAACGGACATTAAGGTTAACAGATTTAGAAGCCTGGACAATACGTATTTAACGCGTTCATTATAGTTTGGTTATCATTGATGAAAGAAGACAGGCGACAATTGAAGAATTGGATATACCTGAATTTTTCATGTTTGAAGAGGAGCAACGGACTAATTATATATCCACTAGCATTTATTCTGAAAGTGAAGTACAAGACGAGCATATTGAGCCATTAGCGGATTTGGCAAAGCAATTAACAGAGCATTTAGCACTTGCGCATTGTGATGTAATAACAAAATTTTATATCGAGCAACCAGAAATCGCTATTGATCGTTTGCTAGTTGAGAAGTATGGCTATAAATTAGCGGACATCTCATTGGAAAAATTATGGCATTTAAATCAAGACTAAAGAAGTTGAAAACAAAAGGAGAAATGATTACATATGATATTACATGAAAAATTATTAAGTGAAGTTGATTTGAAACGTGAACTTCAAGCATTCCTAAATGACAGTAATGCCTGGCAACAAGCAGATCAACAAATACTCATTCAGTCAATGCTTGCACATATTGGTTCGGTAGATAGCGAACTGCGAGACGGTTTAATCTACGGTTCCTTCTATACAATGATTTTAGAAAGAAATTTATTAGATCATGCCATATTAAGCGACACGTTGGACTACTGTTTAACTGTTTTATTATGTGAAGGCATTGGAGAAGATAATTCAGATTCAGTTTTTACTAGAACGTTTACTTTGTTACTAATCGCACTAATATTAGCAAAAGATAATGAAGCTGATTTTATAGAAGTGCACAAAATCGAGGAACTGACAAATAGGTTCAGCACTTATTTATTGGCTGAAAAAGATGTAAGAGGCTATATACCTGTAAAAGGGTGGGCTCATAGTGTGGCACATGCGTCAGACGCTGTAGATGAATTAGTGAAAAGCCCGAAATTCAAGAAAGCTTCTTTTATGGATATTTTAAGGCCTTTATGGAACATGATGTTGCAAACAAATTATGCATTCATTCATGATGAGGATGAAAGGCTATTAGTACCTATTTTTACAATGCTGGAACAAGGTTTGCAGCAGCAAGAAGTTATCGCATTATTAAATGAAACGATGGCAACGTTGGCTGCTCAAAAGGAACAGCTTGATGTACAGCACTATCGAATAGTACGATTTAACTGGAAAACACTATTAAAAAGTTTTTATATTAAAACAACTGACAATCCTCAATATGCGGTACTTCATCAAAGCGTCGTAGATTGTCTGAATATTGACAAGTAAATGGCAGTTTGTTAAGATGAGTGACAATAAAAGCATACAAATTCGTTGATGAGAAAGAGTAATGTTGCATTTTGTTCTACAGAGAGCCGACAGTATGGTGGAAGTCGGTGTGCAAATGTTTCATGAAGATCCTCTCTGAGAAGATTAGCTGAAATGAGTAAGCTAATTCGGGTGTCTACCGTTAAAAAGAACACGTATGATTGTACGTTGCTGAGTGCTATTGAGCGGTTTTCAATAGAATTAGGGTGGTATTCGCGGTTAACCCCGTCCCTTACTTGGGACGGGGTTTTTTGTATGCCTTTTATACACTACTGTATAGGAGGAGATTAAATGCAAGTCGAAAAAAACAAAGAGACAACTGTAGAGAGAGAGAAAAGAGTTCGTAAAATATGGGAGGAAGAGAGAACGTTTCAAGCATCCGTTAAAAATCGTTCTGCTAGTAAGCCCTTTGTATTTTACGAAGGACCACCTACAGCAAATGGCTTACCACACGTCGGTCACGCTTTTGGCAGAACGATTAAAGATGTGGTGGCACGTTATAAAACAATGCAAGGTTTCTACGTTGAACGAAAAGCTGGTTGGGATACACATGGGTTACCTGTAGAATTAGGTGTGGAGAAAAAATTAGGGATATCCGGTAAACAAGAAATTGAAAACTATGGTGTAGAACAATTTATTAAGGAATGTAAAGGTAGCGTTTTTACGTACGAAAAGAAATGGCGTACGTTTACCGAACAATTAGGCTATTGGATTGACTTGGATGATCCTTATCTAACGTTAAGTAATGAGTATATAGAATCTGTATGGCATATTTTAAGTCATGTGCATCAGGAAAGGCTTTTATATAAAGGGCATCGTGTGTCCCCTTATTGCCCAAGTTGCCAAACGTCTTTAAGCTCTCATGAAGTAGCACAAGGTTATAAGGATGTAAAAGATTTATCGGTAACAGCGATGTTTAAACGAAAAGACAAGGACGAATATTTTCTTGGTTGGACGACGACGCCATGGACATTGCCAGCCAATGTAGCGTTGGCCATGAATCCACATATCACATACGTTAGAGTAAAACATGACAATACCATTTATATCCTTGCTAAAACACTTGTTGATAAAGTATTTTCTGCACCTGTTGAAGTGTTAAGTGAGCATTTAGGTCAAGACTTTGCAGGTGTTGCCTATCAGCCGCCATTTTCATATGTAACAGTTGAAAAAGGCCATGTTGTCGTATTAGCAGACTATGTAACGGATCAAAGTGGAACAGGCATTGTGCATACTGCTCCGGCATATGGCGAAGATGACTATAAAACTGTGCAACAACACCAGCTTTCTTTTGTCAATGTGGTGGATGTCAAAGGTTGCTATACAGAAGAAGTGCCGGAGCTTACAGGTAAGTTCGTCAAAGACTGCGATGTCGATATCATCAAAATGCTTGCGGAAAAAGGGATGCTGTTTGCTAAAGAAAAATATGAACATAGCTATCCTTATTGCTGGCGCTGTGATTCACCGCTACTTTACTATGCAACAGATAGCTGGTTTATCAAAATGTCGGCATTAAAAGATCAAATCCTACAAAATAATGAACAAGTAACATGGTATCCTGACCATATTAAACACGGACGTTTTGGCAATTTCTTAGAAAACATCGTAGACTGGAACATTAGCAGAAATCGCTACTGGGGTACACCGTTAAATATATGGGTTTGTGAGACATGTGGTCATGAAGAAGCGCCAAATAGTATTGCTGCGCTAAATAAACTAGCAAAAGAAGCATTGGACGAAAACATGGAACTGCACAAACCATATATCGATGACGTAATTTGTAGTTGTCCATCATGTCAAGGGGATATGCAACGTACACCTGAAGTGATTGATGTATGGTTCGATAGTGGCTCAATGCCGTTCGCTCAGCATCATTATCCATTTGATAATGTTGATGCATTTTCCAATCAGTTTCCTGCAGATGTTGTCATAGAAGGCATCGATCAGACACGCGGCTTTTTCTACAGTTTATTAGCAGTATCCACATTATTTACAGGGAAAGCGCCATACAAAAATGTGTTGTCCTTAGGACATGTATTAGATGAGCACGGACAAAAAATGTCGAAAAGTAAAGGCAATGCATTAGAGCCAGTTGAATTAATCCAACAGTATGGTGCGGATGCTTTACGATGGGCATTTTTAGTGGATAGTTCACCTTGGAATTCGAAGCGGTTTTCTAAGAAAATTGTGATGGAGGCAAAGTCCAAACTCGTTGATACATTCGATAATACATTTAAATTTTATCAGTTGTATGCGGATATAGATGGCTTTCAATACGATGCTAAAAAAACTGGTAAACGGACGAAATTAGATAATTGGATAAAATCCCGGTTACACCATACGATTCAGCTTGTGACAAAATATATGGATGATTTTCAAATGACACAAGCTACAAGGGAAATTGGCAAACTTGTTGAAGAGCTAAGCAATTGGTATATACGTCGGTCACGCACTCGTTTTTGGGCAAACGGTTTATCAGACGATAAACGTGGTGCCTTCAGTACATTGTACGAAGTGCTGACAACTGTAAGTAAACTGCTTGCACCATTTACGCCTTTTCTTGCAGAAGATGTATACAGAAGTTTATGTGGTGAAAGTGTTCATTTACAAGACTATCCGAAGTACGATGCAAAAATACTAGACCAACATCTTGAACAACAAATGGCAAATGTTCTTGCAGTAGTTGAACTTGGTCGAAGTATTCGTAATAGTGAAGGACTTAAAGTGAAGCAGCCATTAAAGGAAATGGTGATGTCAGTAGTTGGAGAAGTGGAAGATTATGCTCAGTATAATGATATTATTCGAGATGAATTAAATGTGAAGGAATGTAAGTGGACACAGGACTTTACTGCTTATGAAACCATTCACTACAAACTAAACTACAAAACAGCTGGTGCAGCATTTGGATCACAAGTGCATAAAGTAAAAGATTATGTTACGCGATTAAGTGAAGCAGAGCAAAAGGCACTACAGTTAACAGGTGCAATTGCAATAGATATTGATCATCAACAACTTACTTTGTTAAAATCACATGTGTTAAAAGAATCCGTCATCAAGGAGCATTATGTATTGGCAGAAGAGAATGGATGTCGTGTCTTACTGAATACCCAACTAACGAATGACTTACTTCAGGAAGGGCAAATAAGAGAGTTAATACGTACGATCCAAGATACACGAAAAAAATGGCAATTACCTGTTGAACAATATATTTCGATTTCAATCTCTGCAGATGCTGAAACTGAGAAAATCATCCAACACTATACTGCATTATTGAAAGCTAATGTATTGTTAAATGACATTTTATTCGGGGAAGTGAAAACAGGAGAAAATGTCATTCAGGCGAAATTGTTTGATAAGGAAATCGAGATTACTTTTAATTTCTAATATATAGTTTTGGAAAAGTCGATTAAAAGAAGCGCTAAAATCTTTTAATCGGCTTTTCTTATTATTTTTATTTGAAATAATAACGCATAAAATTGCCCCTATTAGAAAGAAGATTAAACCTTGAGAAAAACCTAAGACTATAAAGATATTCCACCGATAAATAGCCTTGCCACTTTAGGATATTAATAATTAATCGTTTTCAAGATGTCTCATCCTACGAATAATATCATTTTAGTTAACAAAATATTCAAAAAATATATACTTTTCATCTTGCAAAAGTCATTTTATACTAATTATAAAAATAATATTCATTTTCAAAGAGGGTGAGGAGAATGTCATTCAAATTAATAAAAGTAGAAAATATAAGTAAGGAATATAAAGAGAATGTTATTCTAGGTGACATCAGCTTTAAAATAAATGCCGGCGAAATTTGTGCTGTTATTGGTAAAAATGGGGCAGGGAAATCAACTTTGTTTAAAATAATGACGGGACAAATAACAGCAACTAAAGGGCAATTATTATATAGCTATTCAGAAAAAAGGCATCATAGTATAGGTGCTTTGATTGAACGGCCTGCTTTTTTTAGAGAAATGAGAACCAATACGGAGAAAATTGCCGAAATACTTAAGTTAGTAGAACATACTAATAATAAAATACTTTTCTCTGAATTTTCTTTAGGAATGAAACAAAGATTGGGCCTAGCATTAGCTTTAATTTTAACCCAGATTTATTAATTTTAGATGAACCTGTAATGGACTTAATCCTGAAGGTAATAGGGATATAGGTGAGACTTCTAAAAAATTGAGAAGGAGAGATTAAAATGAAAAAATGCCATAAAGCTATTAAAGTAATGGTGGTGTTAATACTTTTTGTATTTGCATTATCTAGTTCAATCTTGGAGACAAATGCTCAAACTAATGACTTTGCTAATTTAAGTCAAACTGCACAAATGATAACGATTGTAAAAAATCCTATTAAAATTCAGGAAATTAAAGATATAACACTTGATGCTATAGCTAATAAAAGCGTCCTCAGTACTGTTCCAAATAATGACTTAAATTATGATGAAATTAAAATTGGTGAAGTTTTTGTTGATAATGATACTTATACAATTTCAACAATCCCCATTACTTCCAGTAACTATAATCCTATAAGCAATTTAACCCTAATTATTCAAAATGGAGAAATTTTAACTTATAGTGAGACGTTAATAACAAAGAGTCGGACGAATACAGTTGCAATTTCTGTATTTACTGATGGAATGAAAAAATAACAGATATAGAATATATAAGCAACAGTGAAGTACAGAAAGTCATAGATAAAGCTAAAAATCTTCCTTTAGGTAATAATATTATACAAACACGAGGCATAGCAGAAGTGGCACTTTGCCTTTCTAGTGTACTTTTAATTGATTTAGTTGTTGCTAGAATCGTAGCAACAACTTGCATAGGCGCTTGTGCAGGTGGTGTAGTACCACTTTGTGTACCTTGTATTGCCGGAGTTTTTGCGATAGGTGGGGCTAATATTGGCGCAGTAATTGCTTGTTTTAAAAAATAACTGATAGATTCACGATTTAGAAAATGAGCTTTTTTCAAAACAACAAGAAGCGTAAAATAATATGCTTCTTGTTGTTTCGTCTTTGTCAAACAGAAATACTAAAATAGAAAAGGAACCAATAGTACTAAAATCGAACCAATACTAAAAACTAATACCACTTTTATTATGTCTTTTTTCAAGATAACACCACCTTACCCTAAATGTAGTTAACGAAAAAAAGAAAATAAAGGTTTTAAAAATAATATCATCTTTTTTCTGAAAATTTTAATTAAAGGATATATTGAGATTGAGACGCAAAATCAGAACTTATTCTAGCAATATAAGATGAAATTTATAAAGCACAAAATGGGAGGCAATTTGAACAATAATTTCTATTTTAATATATGATAAAGGTGATTTTTATGGATAACTTAGGTAATACTTTTCGCAAGTTACGGTTACACAAAGGTTATAGTCTTAATAATACAGCAAAAGATATAATGTCTGTTTCTCATTTATCTAAATTTGAAAGAGATGAAACGGGCATAACTGTTTCTAAGTTATTATTGTTACTTAATCGAATTAATGTAAGTTTTGAAGAATTTATCTATATCCATAATGAATTTAAAGTAGGGCATTTTGAAGAATTAATTATAAACATGAAGGAAGCTTATTTACGTGGAGATTTAAAGTTTTTAAATAAGTTAAGAAATGATGAAATTTTTAAATTCGAATTAACTAATGTATTGTCATATAAATTAAACAGCATCATGATCGAAGCAATTATTTCGGACCTTACTAACAACAAAGTTAAACAAGAAAATTTAGAAATACTCGTTGATTATTTATGGCAAGTAGAAGTCTGGGGAGAATATGAAATAATTCTTTATGGAAATACATTACATTTATTGGCTATAGATACTGTAATTATGCTATCCTCAGAAGTCATAAAAAAGAGTATGTATTTCAAAAACATGTTAAGTTACAAGCGTAATTTATTTGATATCTATTTTAATACAATTAGAACATGTCTTGAGCATAATAAGTTGAAAGAAGCCGAAGCATACTTATATGAATTAAAAAATCAAAATATACCTGAAACCTTTATTTTAGAAAAAACAATTCTAAATTTTTACTTCGGTATATTCAAAATGCATACAAAATATAAACAAGGTCTTGAACTTGCTCAAGAATCAATAGATATATTACATAAGGTTGAATCCTTGAATCATGCTCTAAATTATGAAGAATACTTACAATCATATATAAAAAAGCTTAAAAACCAATAAAAATATAATAGCCAGCTATCAATAAAAATCAGATAGCTGGATTTTTTTAAGAATGCCTTTCTTCTAAGATTTCCTTTTTATCTCGTAAAGAGGGTAAGTAGAAAATCGTTACTAAAGCAATTAGTATTAAATAGGCTGCAATAATAAAACCTGTATTAATTATGCCGATACGATCAATAAAGTATCCGAAAAGTAGATATCCTGGCAAGCTTACTCCAGTGTAAACGAAATGGTATAAGCTGTATACTCGTGAAAGATATTTCTCTTCTACATTGCTTTGTAAATACGTATTTAAAAAAATTAAAAATAAACCTTGTGCAAATCCACCGATAAGTAATCCTATTAACAATACCGATAGTGGTAATTTCAATGAAAATAAAGCGATAATAATACCAAAGAATAGACTTGAAGCATAAAGCCCTATTTTAGGATTAATTCGTTTGTATAAGTAAGGGGATATTAAAGATCCTAAACCAATTCCAATCAAACTATATGTGGTAATTATATATAAATCTTCATGTGGTCGTTCCAATATTTCCACTAAATACGATATTAAATAAAGATCCACTGATGAACCAACTAACCATGCAGCACCAAATATTTGAAACAGCTTACTATATAATTTATTTACTTTAATATAAGCTAATCCAGCTTTTACGTCTTGTATGATAGTTTTCGGTTCGTTGTTTGATAAATTTTTGTGATATGGCTTTACTGCTAAAATCATAATCATCGAAATAATGTAAAATGAGCCTATGATAAGTAGCAAACTAGAATAACTCAATCCACTTTTAATCAACCAGGCCCCCACGCTATAAGAACCTATTTTTGCAAAGAGCATTGTGATTTGGATATAGCTATTTGCATTCGCTAAATATTCCGTCTTAACAATTTTGGGCAATAGAGACGAATTGGCCGGGATGTAAAATACATTACACAGGACAATGGCAAAGATAAATATATAAATTATAGTAGGTGTTAAATGAATCGCGTTAATTATTGCTAGACATCCAACTAAAACAAATCGTATTATATCAGTAAAACTCATGACTTTTTGAAGGTATTTTCTTTCAATAATTGCCCCTGCTGGCAAAGAAAATATAATTGCTGGGAGTGTAGAAAATATAAAGAAAATAGAAAGTCCGATAGCGCGAATACCAAAATTGCCCAACATAGATAATAGAATTATAAATAACATAGCATCCGCAAATACACTAAAAAAACGAGAGAAAAACAGTAAAACAAAATTATGATTTTTAAACATAATAGCCCCCCTAGGCGAATGATTACTGGCTTGTCATCTTTACTTTGTAAACTACTCACCACCTAGCTAAACCTAACAATTCTTAACGCTTGAAGTGGGTGCTTCTTGGGGACTAAGCGAATGTTATTATTCTTAGACCTTCAGTCAGGATACGAACTTCTTCAAACTTTACTAATTCTTCTGAAGAAATAGGTTGTAAGTTGCTCATTTCTATATCCTCCTCCCTTATGATAAATTAAGTTTATAATAATGAATCAGAGTATTAAAAAAATTCTAATATTTTAAAACTAGATATTTACATGAAAAGAGTGGATAGTATCCTCTAAATGTAGAAAAATAATAAATACTAAGCTTTTATTAATGCTGTTGAAGAAATAAAGTAAAAGAAATTTATTTTCATTTTTGGTTTTCCAATTTTTCATATATTAGAAATCGTTAGTATATACAACCAGATATTTTTAAATAAAATAGAGGTGATTTTCACAAAGCTTACACCACATATGAGGTTTTCATGATTGCCAAAATAAACGTTTCAATTCAATATATAGTTTCTTATAGAAATCTTTTGAAGATAGATATTATTGATAGTAATGAATTAATTTCAGATTTTTTACCTTCACTTGTGGTAGGAAACAAAATTAAATAGAAATAGGTCTCGCGCAAATATAAACCATATCTATTGTGCAGAGATTCTAGCACGTCTGGCGATTGTATTATATTTATCATCAATTCAAATGTCATTGCTATTATTAACTATACTAACGGTAGGGAGTATAATGACTTATCGAGCTTTAGCCTTAACAGAGAGTGTAAAATCGAAATGATAAATGAAGCTAATGTTTTTCCCAATGATTTTTTATAGAAATTTAACAAAAGAAAAACCCAATTTAATTTTGAAATTGGGTTTTTTTGATTCATTAAAATAAAAAATTCTTTTGTTAGCACTCGCTAGAGCTATAGCTATTTTATTAATAACGTGAGCACAAAGGGGAAATATGCATTAAGAAGCTGACTATACAGAATAGCTATTACTAGGATAGAAACTCATTTAAAAATTATAGAAAGATGACTATAAATTGAAGATTTTTGAAACATTAAGACCACTCCATACGGGTGGTCTTGATGAAAATTAAAGAAGAATAAAAGGAGACTTGGAGCAATCATCATTGAAATTGTGAATAACTTTATTAAAAGTTATGCTCATTAAAACGTATATAAAACAAAAACGTTGTTATATCAATGCAACTACAGCAACTATTTATTATAAAATGTATCTCTAAACTATGTACCAGATTAAAGTAAACCACTAAGTAAATAAATAGCGGTTGCCCAAATAAAGATTGCTGAGCATTTATTGAAGATGTTCATCAGCTTGCCAGAGCTATCGAGCTTTTTAAAAGAAGCACCAGCTAGTGTAAGACCGAAAAACCATAACCACGAAATGAGCACACATGCAGCAGTAAAGAGTATTTGTTCTGTTCCATTATATTTTAATGCGCTTGTGCCAATCACGCCGATTGTATCTAAAATAGCATGTGGATTTAATAACGAAACAGACAGCGCAAATACAATTTGTTTTTTGACAGGCATTGCTTCGCTCTTTTCGCTAGTGGTTGCTGTCGAGCGCCAAATACTATAGCCGATGTACAACAGAAACACGATACCAACGCACATTAAAGCGATACGTAGCCATTCAAATTGCAAGACAATAACGGATAACCCAAAAACAGCAAGCAAAATCAATAAAGTATCGCAAAGAGCTGCCGTAATAGCAGCTGGTACGGCAAGTATGAAACGTTGTTGCGTAGCGCCTTGTGAAAAAACGAAGACATTTTGCACACCTAACGGTAATATAAGTCCGAATGCTAATAGCATCCCATGTAAAAACGCCTCCAAAGACAATCCCTCCTTTCCATACTAATTCTACCTATGTTATAACTAAAAGAAAACGACCAATTGGATGGTATTGTACCCACCCAATTTATGAGGTGAAAACATGAACTGGCAACCAACTAGACAAGGGGATAGTACTTTACAACAACAGATTGTGACTTGGATAACAGAGCGCATTGAGCGAGGGGATTGGGTTGCCGGTACGAAGTTACCTACGCAAAGGCAGCTTGCGATGCAACTAGGGGTGAACAGAAGTACTGTTCAGCAAGCACTAGAAGAATTAAAAGCAGCGGACATACTGGAAACGACAGTAGGCTCAGGGATTTATGTTGCGAACTCTTCCTGGCATTCCTTAATTAAACTAAGACAACCGAATTGGCAAACTTATATTGAAACAAGTCTTCACAAGCCAAACTACCATACCATTCAATTGATCAACGAATATGAACAAAGGGATGATATTATTCGCTTAGGAACTGGAGAGCTTGCACCAAGCCTTTTGCCAACGAGTGAAATGGAGGCATCCTTAAAGGAGTTATCCCTACAGCCGAAAGCTTTAGGGTATTCATCTCCTCAAGGCAATAAGCGTCTGCGCGAAGCCATTTGCCAATATGTACAAAAAAGAGGCATACAGGCTGAACCTGAAAATGTTTGTATCGTTTCAGGTGCATTACAAGCATTGCAGCTCATTGCGGTCGGTCTGCTAGAGCAAGGTTCCATTGTATTTCAAGAAAAAACGTCATATTTAAATTCAGTTCATCCTTTCCAATCTGTCGGGATGCAAATGATGGCGATCGAACGAGATGAAGGGCTCGCCCAAACATTAGCCCTTAAGAAAAGAAAAAGACAGGCTGTTTTTTATGCGGTACCTACGTTAAATAATCCAACTGGAGGCGTGTGGACATCACTAGAAAAACAGGAACTCTATGAGGCATGCAAACAATCTCGTATTCCTATTATTGAGGACGATGTCTATCATGAATTACTTTTTCAAGAGGAATCTTCAGCAATTAAATCAATGGATGATAGTGGACAAGTTTTATACATTGGCAGTGTTTCCAAAACACTCAGCCCTGGGCTACGCATCGGCTGGTTAATTGGACCAACAACAGTGATTGAACGATTAGCAGATATTAAAATGCAAACAGACTATGGTTCAAGTGCCATTTCGCAGGAAATTGTGTTGCACTGGCTGCAATCAGGAAAGTATGAACGCCATATTAAAGTGTTACGGCAAGAGCTCCAGAAGCGGGCAAACTTTGTTGAAAAATTATTAAATGAAAAAATAAAAGACTGTGCGAGCTGGGAACAACCAAAAGGAGGTTTCTATATTTGGCTAAAATTTCACGCACCGATCGTAGATAAATCATTTTTTATGAAGTTATTGCAGTTGAATGTTCTTATCAATCCTGGCTATATTTATGATGCGCAAGATAACCAGCATATCCGACTTTCATATGCTTATGCATCACGAGAAGAATTGCAATACGGGATAGAGATGATGTATCGAGTAGCTAGAGAATCTTTGAGCAAAACTGCTGAGGGATAATCATTATTTAAACAGAACCTTTTAAGGGTAGTTTTTGTTTTTATTTAATAACAAAAAATAGTGCTTTGTATTCATAGTTCTCATCTTAAAATAAAAAAGCCTTATAAAGGCTTTTTATTTACAGTTTAGTTTTCACAGCAACCAACCACCCATCTAATTGACCATTTACATGGGTAGGATACATTGTTGTAACGGAAGTTTCTGATATAAATTGTCCATGAAGCAAGTTTCGTATTTTACCTATTGATTTTCTTACTTTTGGATCAAATCGCCAATACCCTGAATAGCCAGGTTCTATTGTCATTGTGTGTGAAGAATTGATACTTCTAGAGTTTGAAAAAGTATATGAAACTCCATTCTCTATTGATCGAAGTTGCAAATGAGTAAGGCTTGTACTAGTAGAAAAAGTTTCTGTATATTCATAGGAGAGAGTAAATGTATCAGAACCAGGTCCTGGATTTTCCTGAATTATGCTAGCACGCTTCCCGAATATTCTTGTTTCGTAGTTGCTAAATTCATTGTAAATATGGCTCCAAGTAACAGCCAACGGGGAAATTGTCGGGAAAGAGTCTTGAGCATATTGAAATTCATTTTTTTCATTTTCCTCCATTAGAATAAACTCTTCAACAGAAATAGATTCAACTACTTTTCCGCCTTCAACCCTGTATATCTCGTCGATATAACCATTTTCTCTTATATCAAAGTATTTAAGGGTTTCCGTATCATAAAAAATATTTGGGTTTGTAGTTTTATGCATATTTTGTAATTGACTATCATTCCCTGAAGCTGCGACAGTAAATACAATAGAAAATATTGTAAAAGCTAATAAAAAGGTTAAAATAGTAGATTTCACATATATTCCTCCCTTTAAATGATTGATATATAAATGATTTTAAGAAAAATGGGGAAAAAATCAACTTCATTTTTTTGAATATTTCGTGTATATTATTTTTTATAAAAATGATATACACTTTTTTAAAAATTGAAAGGGAGGATATTATGGAAGACAAAATTATAGGGACACTGTTTTTGGTTATTGCGGCTATTTTAATTTCATCTCAGTATATTGTTACGGCTGTCATCGTCTCGAATTTAACGTATGTAGGTCGGGAAGCATTCTATAATTCATTTTTTAATTCAGGCTATATATTATTTCTGTTCAGTATAATATTTTTTATCTTGGGTGTTGTATTAATAGTGAGAGGGTTTACAATTCATAAAATTGATGAGTAAATTGCAGACAAGTTTATTTGGCTAGTTGTTCGATCCAACAATAACGGATATTAAAATGCAAATACATAATTGAAGATGATGTCTATCAAGAATTGAATTTTTACGAAGAATACTTATCAATTAAGTCACTGGATGATAGCTGACAAGTTTTATACATTGGCAGTGTTTCCAAAACACTTAGTCCTGGGCTACGCATCGGCTGGTTAATTGGACCAATAACAGTGATTGAACGATTAGCAGATATTAAAATGCAAACAGACTATGGTTCAAGTGCCATTTCGCAGGAAATTGTGTTGCACTGGCTGCAATCAGGAAAGTATGAACGCCATATTAAAGTGTTACGACAAGAGCTCCAGAAGCGGGCAAGCTTTGTTGAAAAATTATTAAATGAAAAATTTAAAGACTGTGCGAGCTGGGAACAACCAAAAGGAGGTTTCTATATTTGGTTAAAATTTCACGCACCGATTGTAGATAAATCATTTTTTATGAAGCTATTGCAGTTAAATATCCTCATCAATCCGGGTTATATTTATGATGCTCAAGATAACCAGCATATTCGTCTTTCATATGCTTATGCATCACGAGAAGAATTGCACTACGGGATAGAGATGATAGTTCAAGTGGCAAAGTCGCATTTGAAAAAATTGTACTAAAAAATCTCCTATGTATATTGAGGGATATAAAAAAGCGTTTTGTATCGTGAAAAAACGAAGCAAAACGCTTTTTTTAGATATATTAATTGGCTAGTATCAACAATTACTTATCCATTATCTGCAAAAACCCTAAGTAGGATAGAATGCCAGTTAATATAAAATATAATGTCGCTGGAATAGCTCTTTTTTTTGGCGTATTGTATTTACGACTCAAAAAATATTCAAAAGAAAATATGTTTAACACCATTAGAATATAAAGTATGACAGTAGGGTAGATGGTTCGTGTGATATGATATATGGTTAGACACGTAAATAGAAAAATAGTTGAAAAATTAACAGAAATTTGGTATTTCTTCAAAAAAGGTTTTAGTTTGGACATGCAAGTGACCCCAAATAGTAAGCCGCAGCAATACCAGTCCCAACTGTCCAACCTACTTGTCCTGAAATACCTAATCTTAGACCTGCTCCTGTAGTAGCTGTTACATGTGCAAGACCCAAGCTACCTAACCATTTACTACATGATCTTTTTACGATACGTGGTGCAGTCTCAGTTCCATATTGAATAAGATTTCTAGATTTAACTAGTAATTCTGTAGTTTCGCCATTTCCGTTTTCGTCAGCTAATTTAGTATTTATGTCAGCTATTGCGGAACTAATTTCATTTACAGTAATTATAGAATTAATATTTTGTAATTTTATCTCCATCTCAGCAATATTAGAAAGTGTAAAAACACCAACACCATCTTTTCTTTCATAAGATACATGATCTGCTATAATTTGAACTTCTTCAAGCTGTTGTTCAGAAAATATTGCATTGTCAGTAGCTTCAACTATATTTGCATTTTCCACTGCTTTAGTCTTGCTAGGGTTAAATGGCACAATAACTAAATTTGAAATTAAAGACATTGAAACAATCGTTACAATCGACTTTTTTTTCGAAAACATACTATCCCTCTTCTCCTTTCATTAATATACTTCCATATGGAATAGTGGTGTTGGCATTTTGGTGCCTTTTAGTTAATTGAATAGCTGAGGCGATAAGGAAAGCGATGAAAAAATTTAAAACTATTAAGTGGTTAAAAGATGAAATTTCATATATATTCCTCCCGTTTAATAGTTGATATATAAATAATTTTAAGAAAAAATAGAGTAATTTCAACTATTTTGAATATTTCGTTTATATTAAAAAATAATATACACTTTTCTAAACATTGAAAGGGAGGATAATATGGAAGACAAAATTGTAGGTTCACTGTTTTTACTTATCGCAGCAATTTTCATATCAACACAATATATTGTGACGGCAATCCTAGTCTCAAACTTACCGTATACAAGTAAGGAAGCTTTCTATCAGTCATTTTTTGATGCTGGCTATGTGTTGTTGCTTTTCAGTTTAATTTTTTTTATCGTAGGTATTCTTTTATTGGTTCGAGGTTTTACTCAACATAAAATGAATATGTAATTTATTTAAATGCAAATACATACAGGTTCAATACCAGCCCTACTTTTGACTAGCTTTGGTCAAAAGTGGGGTTTTGTATTTTTTATCAATACAAGTGCTGAACCTTACATAAAAAGAATAAAACAAATGATGCATCATACATTTTATATAACGACTACTTGATGAAGAGGTGAATAGTTGGATAACAAGCCAGAGGGCTATTATTATGTTCCGCAGCCTATTCGCAATGATGGTGCGGGTGGGGTGGATAAAGGGCCGCGAGATATTATGCGGGATTTAGAAAATCCAGATATGCTAGTACCCCCAATAACAGATGCAGGCCTTTTACCAAACTTGAAATTTTCTTTTTCTGATACACATATGACATTAAATAATGGGGGGTGGTCTCGAGAAATTACTGTGCGAGATTTGCCAATCGCCACAACGTTGGCAGGTGTCAATATGAGTTTGACTCCTGGTGGCGTCCGTGAGCTTCATTGGCATCAACAGGCGGAATGGTCCTACATGCTTCTTGGTCATGCTCGCATTACAGCCGTAGATCAAAATGGGCATAATTTTATTGCCGATGTCGGGCCAGGCGATTTATGGTATTTCCCTCCAGGTATACCTCATTCCATTCAAGGGCTTGAAGATGGCTGTGAATTTCTATTAGTGTTTGACGATGGTCATTTTTCAGATTTGAATACATTATCTATATCTGACTGGTTTGCGCATACGCCGAAAGATGTGCTGTCATCTAATTTTGGAGTTCCGATGAATGCTTTTAATCATATACCAAAAGAACAAGTGTACATTTATCAAGATAAAGTCCCCGGACCTATTGAAACACAGCAAGTACAATCCCCCTACGGTAAAATTCCTCAAACATTTAAGCATAGTCTGCTTACCCAAACGCCAATTAAAACACCTGGTGGCAGTGTGAGAATTGTAGATTCCACGAATTTTCCGATCTCCAAAGCAATTGCCGCAGCACTCGTCGAGATTGAGCCTGGTGCAATGAGGGAACTACATTGGCATCCGAATAATGATGAATGGCAATATTACCTTCAAGGAACAGGTCGCATGACCGTGTTTGCAGGAAACGGTACAGCTAGAACCTTTGATTATCGAGCGGGAGATGTAGGATACGTGCCGTTCGCAAACGGTCACTATATTGAGAATACGGGGACTGAAACATTATGGTTCCTTGAAATATTTAAAAGTGATCGATTCCAGGATGTTTCATTAAATCAATGGATGGCGCTTACACCATCTGAATTAGTAAAGAGCAATTTACACGTTGATTCTGAACTTCTCCATGCTTTACGCAAAGAAAAATGGCCAGTAGTCAAATACCCTGGATTTTCTTATTATCCAAAATGAACATATAGAAAAGCAGGTGAAGAAAGATTACATAGTCTTTCTTCACCTGCTTGTTTATTAATACTGTAATTTATTTCGAGTAGCTAGCAATATTCCGATTGCCGGCACTGTACAAATCAGCATTGCGGCAAAGGCAAGACCAGGGGAAATCTCGTATAAATAGCCGCCTAAAAATGTAAGAATGGCCGTGCTTAACCCCATTGCAAGTGCTGAGTATAAGCCTTGTGCATTAGGAATTTGTTCTTTCGGTAGGTTTTTCGTTAAATAACCGATAAAGGCAAAGTGTGCAAGTGCAAAGGATAGGGCATGTAATACTTGTGAGCCAATAAATACCCATACGTTTGGAAATAAGAAGATGAGTAACCAACGTAATGACGATCCACTAGCCGCTAGCAACAATAGTGAAGATGAGCGCCATTTATTAAACAGTGTATCAGCCTTCATGAAATATAAAATTTCACAAATAACCGCGATGTTAATAATCATGCCCATATAAAATGGATCAACGTGTAAATCCTCTAAATAAATATAGCCATAACTATAATAAGATGCGTGTGCACCTTGTAATAAAATAACGATAAATAACACTATAGGAAAACCTTTAATACTCCATAATGTTTTCATCGATAGTGATTTTGCTCGTTGTTCTTTCGTTGGTACAATAAGTAATTCTTTTGGTGTTGCCATTTGTTGCATTAATAACATACCGATGATGCCAAGGATCATACTCCAAAAAATAATTTGTTTGCCGAAAACACCTGTTAACATACTAATAATGAGTACTGCTATAACGAAGCCAAATGATCCATAAGAGCGGCTTTTACCGTAATGCACGTTGCCATGTTGTACTAGCGTTGCCGCGCTGCTTTCCACGGCAGGTAATAGAGCAGGATAAAAAATACTAAATAAAATAGTTACAAAAAGAAGTGCGATAAAACTAGTACTTGGAATGTAAAGTAAAGCCGTTAGCAGTGCTCCAATTGCTAAAATTGTAATAAGTCGTTTATTGTGTACGTATTTTGCAAGGATTGGAAAGAAAAAAAGATTTGACGTTGCACGAGCCAAAAGACCACAGCCCATTACGACACTCGCTTGAGATACGGTAAGGTGCTTCGCATCGACGAGCCAACCTGTCCAATAAGGTAAGAAAATACCCCATGTAATAAAAAAAGCAAAGAAATTTTGAGAAAGCCATCGTTGATTGTTCATAAAATTTGGTACCTCCATTTAACTATGTTGAATAATAGCATGTTCCCCGCTACAATAATGTGAGATATCTCATATTTTGAATAGGAGTAAATAAAAAAATGCAAAAACTTACAGGTGAAGAACGTTCTTACTATATAGAAAATTTTCAAATTGATGATTTTTTTTCGTTCGATATTCATCCATATATAGAAATATGTAAATTTGAAAAGGGAGAATGGATTTTTAAAGAAGGGTCTTTTCCAGATACGATGTACTATATGATGGAGGGGAAAGCCAAACTGTATATGACACATAAAAATGGGAAAGTTTCACTGATTGAATATATTGAAGCACCATGCTTTATGGGAGAAATTGAATTGTTAAATGAGGCGAGATACACAAAGGGAATTCAAACCGTCACAGAAACGATCTGTTTATCAATTGCTACACAGGCATGTAAAGAAATGTTACTCGCGGATGCACCTTTTTTACGTAAATTATGTGTATTTTTAGGTGAAAAGGCATCTAAGATGACATCAAAATACACTCAAAATCAGGCATATCCACTGGAAAATCGATTAGCGGCTTTCATACAGCTTTCTTCTGACAAAGGTATTTATAAAGAAAAACATACGGAAATATGTGAGTATTTAGGGGTTTCATATCGGCATTTGTTATACGTACTTGCTCAGTTTTGCGAGGAAAATATTTTAAAAAAACAGAAGAATGGCTATCACATTATAAATGAAAAACGGCTTTTTCAATTAGCACAAGAAATTCAATAAATAATATTTAGCAAAAAGCACAGTTACATCGTGCTTTATTGTACTCACTTTTTTTAATGAACCAGCGAGCTATTTGTTTTTCACTATGGTAAAAGTTATGTGCTTTGTTACTATCACGTTCAATTATTGGGGCGGATAAAGGCATATTGGCAGGACAAGGTGTTTTTCTCTTCGCTCGCTGATTACTGAAGTATTTGCTTGTAGAATATCTTAACTTTACCTCGACTGGAATCCTCCATGGTGAAACAAAAATGACATTATCTTTGGGATTTAAAAAAACCGCTGTTTTACATAGTGAATAACAATTACCTTTCATTCAACATGCCCCCTTTATCGTTATTTATATTGTACAAGACCTATGTTGTAAAAAGTCTTGATTTACAAGCCTTTTACGAAAACTTAATGGTTCGTTATGTTTTTTAATAATTTGTAACCGTATTCATGCCATTCATGTATAGAAATCATAGAAAACTTGTATAATTTCACGAGAAAAACACGTACTCAAACTATTGTGAATTTTTCTAACTCAAAGTATTATTGTAATTAGATTTAACGTGAAAGGTTTCACATTGTCACGTTAACGTGAGGAGGAATTTTAATGAGTGCAATTCGAGTAGGTATTGTCGGTTATGGAAATTTAGGGCGCGGTGTAGAATTCGCTATTTCGCAAAATCCAGATATGGAATTAGTAGCAGTTTTCACACGTCGTGATCCTTCAACAGTAAGCGTTGCAAGTAACGCGAACGTATATTTAGTAGATGATGCTGAAAAATTTCAAGACGACATTGATGTAATGATTTTATGTGGTGGCTCTGCTACTGATTTACCTGAACAAGGCCCACATTTTGCGCAATGGTTTAATACAATTGACAGTTTTGATACTCATGCGAAAATTCCAGAGTTTTTCGAAGCAGTTGACGCAGCAGCTCAAAAATCTGGTAAAGTATCTGTTATTTCAGTAGGTTGGGATCCAGGTTTATTTTCATTAAATCGTGTCTTAGGTGAGGCTGTATTACCAGTGGGTACAACGTACACATTCTGGGGTGATGGCTTAAGTCAAGGCCACTCGGATGCAGTTCGTCGTATTGAAGGGGTAAAAAATGCTGTTCAATATACTTTACCAATCAAAGATGCTGTGGAACGCGTACGAAATGGCGAAAATCCAGAGCTTACAACACGTGAAAAACATGCACGTGAATGTTGGGTAGTGCTTGAAGCGGGTGCAGATTCGGCAAAAGTAGAGCAAGAAATTGTTACAATGCCAAATTATTTCGATGAATATAACACAACTGTAAACTTTATCTCTGAAGAAGAGTTTAATGCAAATCATACAGGTATGCCACATGGTGGTTTCGTTATTCGCAGTGGAGAAAGTGGCGCTGACGATAAACAAATTCTAGAATTCTCATTAAAACTTGAAAGTAATCCAAACTTCACATCAAGTGTTCTTGTAGCGTATGCTCGTGCAGCACACCGTTTAAGCCAAGCAGGCGACAAAGGGGCAAAAACAGTACTCGATATTCCATTCGGTCTGTTATCTCCAAAATCAGCTGCGCAATTACGTAAGGATTTATTATAATTAAAGCTCAAAACCTGATTATCTATAAAGATAGTCGGGTTTTTTTAGTTTATATAAAATAAGAGTCTGGGATAAGTAATCGTTAATTTTCTCTTATGGAGAAGAATTTGCAAAAATTTAATATTTATAAAGTGAAGACTAGTAGATGGTAGCGAAGGTGATGACTCCAGCGGGTGACGCACAATACGTAAGCCGCAACAAAGTGCACGTAGCGAATGTGACGGCTTACGATGTGCCCGTGGAAAGCCTCCACTGTCAACGACATAGCATAAAAGTGTTAAATTGATTGCAGTTAATCTAACACTTAATCTCTTTTATCTCACATAAAATACTAGGATTGCAGAAACAATTCATTGGAATAATGTAAAACTACATATAGTATATGGTAAACTGTCAATAATTTAACTATTCGAAAAGAATGGCATGTAGTTTATGTCACAACCCGTATTACTGTAATTATGGGGAGGTAAGTGTAAGTAATGACAGCAGATATTATTATTCAATCGAAATGTATTCCACCTAGTCCATCTAATCATTGTATTCGTAGAGCGTCATTAATGAAAAAACTGAAAAAAGGTCTTGGACATACTTGTACATTTATTCATAGCGGTGCTGGATATGGAAAGACCACTATTCTTGCACAATTTTTACATGCGGAATCAAGTAAATTCTCTTGGTATAGTGTTTCTGAAGAGGACGATAACATATTACCCTTTCTAAGACATTTATTTTATAGTATTAGACGAATTATACCGCTATTTGGTGAACAATTTGATAATTGGAATCAGCTATCACGTTTTCCAAAAATCGAAGAATTGAATCGGTGGTATAAGCTATTTGTTAATAGTTTATGTGAGATACAAGAGAACTTTTTCGTCGTTATTGACGACTACCATTTAGTAGACCATGAATTTCATATTAACTATGTAATGGAGAAAATTATTGAATTTTCACCTCCAAATATTCACTTTATTTTTGCCTCTAGAACATTACCGAATTGGGATATTATTAGAAAACTAAAAATTCACATGAAAGCACATTTTATTACAGAAGCGGATTTAGCATTTACAGATGAAGAAATTGCCGTTTTTTTTGAAGATTATGTAGCAATACATCTTTCAGAAGATGAAATATCGAAAGTATTAAATATTACAGAAGGTTGGGCAATTAGCATTGCATTGCTAGCTGAGCAATGGAACAATGAAGCATTAGATTACTGGTTAACGATTCATTCAAATGATCTGTTTTCCTACCTATCAGAAGAAGTATTTTTAAAGATGCGTAAATTCGAGCAAGATGCACTACTCAATTTAGCTATTTTCCCTACTTTCTCAGTGGAATTAATTACGCAATTTTATAATAGAGAAACCGCCGACACGCTAAAACAGTTATTGAAGAAACATCTGTTTATTCAACCAGTTGCTGAAAATGGCTCCTATCGTTTTCATGCGTTGTTTAGCCGATTTTTAGAAATGAAGTGGAAGCAGTTTCCGACAAAGTATGTGAATTTGCATAAAAAGGCTGCTTTATATTACGTTAATCAAAACAATGTTCATGCTATTTTACATCATGCATTTAAATCAAATGATGCAAATTTTAGTGGTGAACTACTGCAAAATCATGCAGAGAGTATTGTAAAAGCTGGACAGTTTGAATGGCTATTAGAGAAAATTCATCGTTTTTCGACTGATGTAAAAATGAAGTATTACCGTTTGTATTTTTTTGAAGGGGAGTGCCACCGATACCGTGCCTATTATGAAAAAGCGAAACAAGCTTACGAAATGAGTGAGCAGTTTGCTAGAAATAATAATGATGCGCTTTTTATGACGAAGGCACAGGCTGGATTAGCGCACATTTATCTTGATACAATTCAGCCTGCTTTAGCAGAGCCCTATTTAAAACAAGCATTACAATTAGCTCCTGTTGCGGCATTAAGCAAGGAAGAACATGTAGAATTACAACGACAGTATACTGAAAATCTAGTGAATTTAGGAAAAGCGCAAAAGGCAAAACAATTTATAGAAGAAGTAAATTTAAGTGAGGCTGTTTTATATAGAGCAAATGTTGATGTGCGGATATTGTTAAGAACGGGACAGCTGTTGGAGGCAAAAAATCTATTGATTAAAAGATTGGAAATGCCCCCTCAATTGGTAGCCACACATAGGGAAAGTGAGCTCTTAGCATCGTTCGTTTTCGCCTTATTAGGTCAAGGCGAAGAAGCTTGGTATTCTGCACAGTATGGTATTCGGAGAGGGGAACGTGAAAGGTCCATTTTTATCGAGGCAGTTGGCTATAATCGAAAAGCTCATGCTTTACTGTTATTAGACTACCCTAATTATGTAGAGGCTTGTGATGCTTATGAGAAAGCTATTGCGCTAATGAATACAATAAATATTTCACGAGTAAAGGCTGAACCATATATGGGACTTGCAATTGCCAAACATGCACTAGGGGATAATGTCGCTGCTCGGAAGTACTTAGCACTAGGCTTACAGGAAACGGAACAAGTTCAGGATGCTTGGATGACAGCACTTATTTTACTTGCTGAAGTAAAAGTGATGATTTCTTGTAATGAATGGCAAGAGGCAAAACAAATTTTATCAAAGGCACAAAAGCTATTCCTTGATTGTGGTGATCGATATGGGGAAATGCATGTTTTTTTCTACCAATCTGTTATTGCCTTTAAAGAGAATAATGCAGTAGCATTTACACATTGTTTTCAGCATTTTGCTAGTTATTGTATGGACAATGGCTACGATTATTTTTTTCAAAGAAAAACGATTCTCGGCCCAACGAATTTAACGATTTTTTATGAGCTATTACAGTATAGTGAGAGCTGTAAGGAAGACCATACAGCGATTCTTGCGATGCGGAATTATTTTCAAATGGAAGGGAATATCGTTTATCCTGCTGATGAAATGCAAATAAATTTATTTGGTAGTTTAAATTTAATTAGAAATCATCGCAAATTAGGAGATAAAGAATGGCAGCGAGAAAAGTCGAAGGAGCTTTTTGTCTATTTATATTGTCATCGCCAAAGGTATATGCCCAAAGAGGAAATTGCACAAGCACTATGGCCAGAGCGGTCAGTAGAAACATTGGATCGGGACTTTAAAGTAGTTTTAAACACTTTATTAAAAGTGCTTGAACCGAATCGAAATGCTCGTCAAGATAGCTTCTTTATTCATCGTAAAAATAATATGTATCAGCTACAGCATATTCAATTTTTGCATATCGATGCAGAACGTTTTCATTATTATTATGCACTAGGTATGGAAGAATTTGATCCACTATTGTCAGATGAATGGTTGCAAATCGCTGCCAATAGTTACACAGATGTATTATATGCTGAAAAAAAGCAAATCGATTGGCTGACGCAAGATCGTGATAAGCTGCAAACTTTATATATTGAAGTACTTGAACGATTAGCTCAAAATGCAACACGACAACAACAGTTTAAACAAGCTATTTTTTATGCCGAAAAGATGATTCAAGAAGATGTACTTTGGGAAGAAGGGTATCGTCTTTTAATGTATAGTTATTATCAATTAGGAAACCGATCTCTTGCATTAAAATGGTATGAAAAATGTGTGCAACAATTACAAAAAGAACTCAATACATCACCGATGGAATCGACAATGGCTGTTTTTGATTTAATAATGAATTAGCACACTTATACGTTGAAATATTGGAGGGGCATATATGCCATTTTGGAAAGTAACGAATGCAAATATTTATTATGAAGTGATTGGTGAAGGAATACCAATCATGATGTTACATGGATTTTCTCCAGACCATCGGCTTATGAAAGGATGTATGGAACCGATTTTTAACGAAAGTGATGGCTGGAGACGTATTTATATTGACCTTCCAGGCATGGGCAAAACAAAGGATTATGAAAACATCAGCAATTCAGATGAAATGTTAGCGACTGTGCTAGAGTTTATCAATACATTCGTGCCCGATCAACCTTATGTAATAGTGGGTGAATCATATGGTGGATATTTAACAAGAGGTATTATGCAAACTCATAGGGATCGTATTTTAGGTGCTGCTTTTATTTGTCCTTTGATTTTACCAGAAAAGCAAGATCGAACAGTGCCCTCACATTCAATCATCGCTGTAGATCAACCATTTTTAGAAACATTAACGAAACAAGAAGTAGACGATTTTAGTTCGCACCAAGTTGTCCTGGATGAATATAACTGGCAACGGTATTCAAATGAAGTGTTAGTCGGTTGCCATATAGCAGATGAGCATTTTCTAGAAAAGATTCAACAAAGCTACGGCTTTTCATTTCACCTAGAGGATATTATTTTTCAGCAACCAAGTCTCTTTTTATTAGGAAAACAAGATGCTGTAGTAGGCTATAAAGATGCATTTGACGTAATAGAGTTATTCCCAAGAGCAACATTCTCGATTTTAGATCGAGCAGGTCATAACCTACAAATTGAACAAGCCAATATTTTTCATGCACTTGTGAGCGAGTGGCTAGATCGAGTAAACGAATCAAATCGATCTTCTTTCTTGTAGGGTAAAAACTTTATATAACTTGAGTTCGGTCTTGTACCGGGCTCTTTTTTATTTACTTATGTTTAGGGAAAGAAATTTGTAACTGATTTGTAACTGGACTTTTATATAGTTAGTGCATAGCAACGAAAGCGCTTTCTTTACAATTCATTTTGAAAGGGGTTTTGGGATGAAAAAGGTTTGGTTATGGTTACTGTTAGCCGTTTTATCACTGATGATGGTGGCTTGCAATGGAGAAGAGGCAAAAGAAAATTCAGCAGATGATCCTGCTTCAAATGATGAGGATAAAGGGTCTGAAGTGAAAGCTGAGGGGGGCACAATTAAAATCGGTGTACTTGCTTCTTTGACAGGTGCCCTCGAATCATATGGTAAGCAAACACAACGTGGTTTTGATTTAGGCATTGAATATGCAACAAACGGCAGCATGGAGGTAAATGGTAAAAAAATCGAAATTGTGTATGAAGATACAGAAACGAAACCTGAGGTAGCAGTACAGAAGGCTACAAAGCTATTAGAGGATGATAAAGTAGATTTTTTAGTTGGCTCGTCTAGCTCAGGTGACACGCTCGCTGTATTACCGCTAGCAGAGGAATACGAGAAAATTATGGTCGTTGAACCAGCTGTAGCAGATAGTATTACAGGTGCTGAATTTAATGACTATATATTCCGCACAGGTCGTAACTCCTCACAAGATGCATACGCAGCAGCTGCTGCAATCGCAGGTAAAGGCGTGAAAATTGCAACGTTTGCACCAGATTATTCATTCGGTTGGGATGGTGTGAAGGCATTTAAAACAGCTGCAGAGAAACTAGGTGCAGAAATTGTGCTAGAGGAGTATGCAGACCCAGCTGCAACAGACTTTACCTCTAATTTACAAAAGGTAATTGATGCAAAGCCAGATTATTTATTTGTCGTATGGGCTGGGGCAAATTCTCCTTGGAATCAAATTGCCGATCTTAAAATTCAAGAAAAAGGCATAAAAATTTCTACAGGTGCGCCAGATATTATCGCCCTAAAATTTATGAATCCACTTATAGGAATGGAAGGATTCTCGGTTTATTATCATACGTTACCGCAAAATGATGTGAATAAATGGTTAGTAGATGAGCACCAAAAACGCTTTAATGAAGTACCAGATTTATTTACCCCTGGTGGAATGTCTGCTGCTATTTCAATTGTAGAAGCATTGAAAAAATCACAAGGGGACACAGATGCAAAGAAACTAATCGGCATTATGGAAGGTATGTCATTTGAAACACCAAAAGGCAAGATGACTTTCCGAGAAGAAGATCATCAAGCTTTACAATCAATGTATTCTATTCGTTTAGAGCAACAAGATGGAGTTGATTACCCAGTGCCAGTGCTCATTCGTGAACTAAGCCCTGAGGAAACTGCGCCACCTGTTATGAACTAGACTTTTCCAAACAAATGAGAGACAGAAGTATACGTCGTTCTGTCTCTCTTCATCTCATTTCTGTTGAGAGTAGATGAAGAGTGATAGAAACA
Source organism: Lysinibacillus sp. NPDC097162 (assembly GCF_044762185.1). Lineage (NCBI taxonomy): Bacteria > Bacillati > Bacillota > Bacilli > Caryophanales > Bacillaceae > Lysinibacillus > Lysinibacillus sp. NPDC097162. The sequence continues at coordinate 1,357,989 of NZ_JBIWDT010000001.1, forward strand.
CTAGAAAGGAGATTGAAATGGAGCCCATTTTACGAACAGAAAACTTAACAATTCGTTTTGGTGGCCATACAGCAGTCGATCAAGTGAACTTTACGATGCCTGAAAAACATTTGAAATCAATTATTGGACCAAATGGTGCAGGAAAAACGACGTTCTTTAATTTAATTAGTGGGGAGTTAAAGCCCACTACTGGTGATGTATTTTTTAAAGGGCAATCACTTGCACAAGTATCATCGGTTGAAAGGACACGTATGGGGCTAGGACGGTCATTCCAAATTACAAATGTTTTTCCGAATTTAACTGTTTTAGAGAACGTACGTCTAGCAGTGCAATCTAAAGAAAAAATACGCTATCAATTGTTTCGCCATCATAAAAGTTATAAGGCAATTACAGAAAAAGCGGAGGAACTATTGACACTTGTTTTGCTTGATAATAAAAGAGAGGCGCTGACGACGATGTTGTCCCATGGTGAAAAGAGAAAGTTAGAAATTGCCATGTTGCTAGCGCTAGATACAGAAATTTTACTGCTCGATGAACCTACTGCTGGCATGTCATTAGAAGAAGTACCTGCCATTTTAGAGGTTATTCGTACGATAAAAAATAATGGCGACAAAACAATTTTGCTTATTGAACACAAGATGGATATGATTTTAGATTTGTCAGACTCCATTATGGTGTTATTTAATGGTCAGCTTCTTGCAGATGGAACACCAGATGCCATTATGCAAAATGAAACTGTTCAAAATGCCTATTTAGGGGGTCTGTACGATGAACACCTTACTGAAATTAAATGATGTTCATACACATATTGGGCAATACCATATTTTGCAAGGTGTAAATTTTGAGGCCGTTGAAGGGCAGGTCAGTGTCTTACTAGGGAGAAATGGCGCAGGAAAAACGACCACTTTAAAAACAATTATGGGGTTAACACCCGCTTCTAAAGGGGATGTTGAATTTCGAATGAAATCAATCAAAAAAAGCCCCACTCACAAAGTGGCTAAATTAGGTATTGGCTATGTACCTGAAAATCAAGGAATATTTGCGGATTTAACAGTAGAGGAAAATATGAAAGTTGCAATGCGCAAGGAAGACAGTGCGGCAATGGAGCGACAACAATATGTTCTCGAGCTTTTTCCGGATTTAAAGAAATTTTGGAAAAAGGCTGGCGGTCATCTTTCAGGTGGTCAAAAGCAAATGCTGTCAATGGCAAGAGCATTTATCAATGACAGTAAATTAATTTTAATTGATGAGCCGTCAAAAGGACTTGCGCCGATTGTCGTTGAGAAAGTAATGGAGGCAATCGTTGAAATGAAAAAGCAAACGTCCATCGTCCTTGTAGAGCAAAACTTTATCATGGCGAGCCGAATTGGTGATACGTACACATTAATAGATGATGGTCGAACGGTTCATTCAGGAAACATGAAAGATCTTATCCAAAATGAAGAGTTGAAACGTAAATATCTTGGAATCGGATAAAGGAGGTGTGTATCGTTGGAGCTAATCGTAAATTTAGTAATCAACGGGCTAGCTACAGGCATGTTAATCTTCTTGCTTGCAGCAGGACTGACGTTAATTTTTGGGCTAATGGATGTATTAAATTTTGCTCACGGTGGATTATTTGTATGGGGCGCTTACGCCGGAATATTTACGTATATGTACACGGAAAGCTTTTTAATTGGCATTGTAGGCGCAATCGTCGCAGGTGCTATTTTAGGCTTACTGACGGAGAAGTTTATTATTACACCGGTATACGGCAATCATATCCAACAAATTTTAATTACTTTAGGGTTAATGCTTGTTTTACAAGAGATGATTAAAGTCGTTTTTGGACCGAATGGTGTGTCAGTGAAAACACCTAGCTATTTAGCAGGAAGCTGGGAAATAGGTGACGTCATTATTATTAAATATCGATTATTTATCATTATAGTAGGTTTTGTGATTTTTGGTATTTTCCAATACATGCTAAAACGAACAAAAATCGGGCTAATTGTGCGAGCGGGTGTACAGGATAAAGAAATGGCGCAGGCGCTTGGTATTCATATTAAACAAGTATTTTTATATGTCTTTATGGTAGGTGCGGCGTTAGCGGCATTGAGTGGTATGTTAATGGCGCCATACTCGGGTGTTATTTATGCCGAGATGGGGATGGAATATGCTATTTTAGGCTTTATCGTCGTCGTCATTGGTGGAATGGGAAGTTTTTCTGGTTCATTGCTCGCTGCCATTTTAGTAGGGCTCGCTGGTAGCTTTATGGCTTATTATGTGCCTGTGTTATCACTTGCTGTCAATATGATTTTAATGGCTATCGTGTTAATTTTCCGACCTCAAGGCTTATTTACAATCGGAAAGGAGAGATCGACATGATGAAAAAGCTGACGTGGAAACATCTAAGTTTTGTTTTACTGCTAGCTATTCTCGTTCTTCTTCCATTCGTTAATGACTCGAGGACACTCATTATTTTATTAACGCAAATTTTTATCTTTGGTATTTTAGCAATGAGCTACGATATTTTGCTCGGGTATACGGGTATCGTGTCATTTGGGCATGCGATGTTCTTTGGAATTGGAGCTTATACAACAGCAGTTATGCTAAAACAAGTCGATACGACGCTTTCCATCTTTTTATTGTCTATTGTGATAGGAATGTTTTTAGCAGGTATTGTAAGCTTCCTAGTTGGATTACTAACATTGCGTTTAAAAAGTCACTTTTTTGCGATGCTTACACTCGCTTTTTCTGGACTATTTCTAGTTGTTGCTGAAAAATGGCGTTCCATTACATATGGCAATGACGGATTTACGTTTAGAGCACCAGAAATTTTTAAAGATCGAATTACATTTTATTATTTTGTATTAGCGTGTTTAGTTGTAATTTTTATTGCCCTTTATCGATTTGTTCAGTCGCCTACTGGACGAATATTAATTGCTGTGCGAGAAAATGAGCAAAGAACGAAATCATTAGGTTTTCACACTTTACACTACAAAGTAATTGCATCAATTGTGGCTGGAACTGTAGCAAGCTTAGCGGGTTCCCTCTATGCGTTGTCCCTGCGCTTTGTGAATACAAGTGTGATGACGATGGATATAACACTTGATGCATTGTTAATGACGATTATAGGAGGAGTAGGCACATTAGTCGGGCCATTGCTTGGTGCAGCGGTTATTGAATATGCACAGCATACACTTTCAGGGTTAGCTAGGGATTATCCAATTTTCGAGCGGTGGATTATTTTCTTCGGGATTCTCTATATTTTAGCAGTCATCTTTTTCCCAAAAGGAATTATCGGTTCTATCCGGCTCATGGTATGGAAATGGAGAGTAAAGCTTAAAGAAAGACGTAAAACACCATCGGCACTGTCGCATGAGAAGGAGCGATTTGAATGACTGTAGGCATTGTCAGTACAGGTATTTATATTCCACAAACAAAAATGACATCAAGCGAAATAGCCCATCTTTCGTCTATTCCCGAGCACATTATTCGCCAGAAGATGGGCATACACGAAAAGCCAATTCCTGGTGAACAGGATCATACTGTGCAAATGGGCATTTGGGCTGCACAAGAAGCCTTACAAAAGGCAGGGATTGAGCCCAAAACAATTGATGTTGTAATTTATATAGGTGAGGAACATAAGGAATATCCGCTTTGGACGGCATCAATTAAAATGCAAGACGAACTTGGAGCAGTCAATGCTTGGGCATTTGATGTGCAATTACGATGTGGTACGACGATTATGGCACTTAAATTAGCAAAAAGTTTAATGGAGTCAGATGATGCTATTCACACCGTTTTACTCGCAGGTGGCTATCGTAATGTTGATTTTATAGATTATGAAAATCCGCGAACGCGCTTTATGTATAATTTGGGTGCGGGTGGAGGTGCTATTGTTTTACAAAAGAATTATGATAGAAACCACCTGTTAGAGGCAGATATTATGACGGATGGTTCTTTTTCAGAGGATGTTGTAGTCCCTGTTGGAGGTACAAAGAAGCCACTAACTCCTGAACTTTTAGCGCAAAACCGATATCAATTAGATGTATTAGATCCAGTAGGCATGAAGGAGCGGCTTGAACAAAAATCATTAAATAATTTTTTGAAGGTCATTCGATCATCTTTAGCGAAGAGTGGATTAAGAGAAGAACATATTAGCTACCTAGCGATGCTTCATATGAAAAAGTCAGCACATGCTTATATATTGTCAGAACTTGGCTTACAAGAGGAACAATCCATTTATTTAGAAAACTACGGTCATATTGGACAAATCGATCAAATTTTATCATTACAGCTTGCATTAGAGGAAAAACGTATTCAGGATGGGGACATCGTAACACTTGTAAGTGCTGGTATAGGCTATGTCTGGGGAGCTATTACAATTCGTTGGGGATAGGGAGGAAGCGCAATGTTACAAACAGTTCAACTATTAAATGGGGAAACAATTGCTTATCGTAAACGTAACGGAGGTAGCCATACTTTATTATTAATTCATGGCAATATGACCTCCTCTAAACATTGGGATGTGCTAGTGGAAGCTTTAGATACAAAATACACGATTTATGCCATAGATTTACGTGGTTTTGGAGGTTCTTCTTATCATCAACCAATTACCGCAATTAAAGATTTTAGTGATGATGTCAAACTATTTGTAGATACGCTTGCATTAAAACACTTTGATTTGATTGGCTGGTCTACCGGTGGAGCAGTGAGTATGCAGTTTGTCGCAAATTACCCTGGTTATTGTCAACGGCTGATTTTATTAGCTTCGGCTTCGACTAGAGGCTATCCATTTTACAGTGATTTAGGAACGGGTAATCAATCCTCTTTCAAAAGGGCTTCCACATATGAAGAAGTACTCGTAGATACGTCTAAAACTAAGACAGTCCAAGGTTTCTATGATAGCAAAAATGCGCAAGGCTTAAAATCGATTTGGGATGCATTGATTTATACTCATCATCAGCCAGATTCAGATCATTATGATGAATATGTAGAAGATATGCAGACGCAAAAAAATCTAGCTGAAGTATATCATGCTTTAAATACATTTAATGTAAGTGCTGTAGACAATGAAGTAGCAAAAGGGACGGATGAAGTACAACAAATTAATATCCCTATTTTAGTGTTAAGAGGAGATCGAGATTTAGTCATAACAGAACAAATGAATGATGAAACAATGCTCGATTTACCTACGCATGCGCAGTTTGTTAGCTTGAAAAACTGTGGTCATTCTCCTCTTATTGATGATTTACAACAACTTACATTAGAAATCGAAACATTTTTACAATTTGGAGGGGAACATAATGCGCTTACACAATAAAGTAGCAATTATTACAGGGGCTGCAAATGGCATCGGATTTGCAGCTGCAGAACGGTTTATTGAAGAAGGTGCCCTTGTTTTTATTGCTGATTTTGATGACAATGCGGGGATTATTGCAGCCAATCAGCTAGGAGAGAAAGCCACGTTTGTACAGGTTGATGTCGCAGACAGAGACAGTGTAAAAAGGCTTGTGACAACGGTAATGACGCAAACTGGGCGTATTGATATTTTAGTCAATAACGCAGGGATAACGCGTGATGCGATGCTGACAAAAATGACAGAGGATCAATTTCAGCAAGTGCTGGATGTGAACTTGTCAGGGGTCTTCCACTGTACGCAAGAGGTTAGCCCCCATATGGTTGCTGCTGGATACGGTAAAATTATTAATACTTCCTCTGTAAGTGGGGTTTATGGAAATGTTGGTCAAACAAATTATGCTGCGACAAAGGCCGCGATTGTAGGTATGACGAAAACATGGGCAAAAGAGCTTGGGCGTAAAGGGATTAACGTAAATGCTGTAGCTCCAGGCTTTACAGAGACAGATATGGTTAAAAAGATGCCTGAAACAGTGCTAGAAAAAATGCGTTCGATTGTGCCGCTTCAAAGATTAGGAACACCGAGGGATATCGCGAATGCTTATTTATTTTTAGCATCTGAAGAGGCTTCCTATGTCCATGGCCATACACTCCATGTGGATGGCGCTATTATGATGTGATAAAGGAGGAGTTCAAGATGTTTGCAGAGCAAGCTTGGATTTTAAATCGTGCATCTTTAACACCGCATCGTTTAGCTTTAGTAAACCTAGAAACAAAGGAACAATGGACATATCAAGAGTTAACACATGAAATTGCAAAATGGAGCTGTTTTTTCGAAAAACAAAGGTTACAGACGGGTAGTCGTGTAGCGATTTTTGCAAGAAATAATATGCACCTATTTGCCGTTTTATTTGCTTGTGGATTACGAGGGCTTATTTATGTCCCTTTAAATTGGCGCCTCAATACGAAGGAACTAAACGGAATTATTGCAGATGCTACACCTTCCTTGCTTCTTTATGATCAGGACATTCACTGTCCTTTACAACTAAAAAATATGTATCCAATCCAACAAGTTCCGCAATCGGCAACCGTTCCTAGCACGATAGAAATGGATCTAAATGAACCTTGGCTAATGATTTATACAGGTGGCACTACCGGTAAAGCAAAGGGGGTAGTTCTGTCCTTTAATTCTGTTAATTGGAATGCAATTAATACAATTATTAGTTGGGGGCTATGTGAAGAAGACTGCACGTTAAACTATATGCCGATGTTCCATACAGGGGGGCTAAATGCTTTATCCATCCCGTTGCTTATGGCAGGCGGTACGGTAGTAATTGGAGATAAGTTTGAAGCGGAAACTGCTCTTAAAGCAATTAATCATTATAAGACAACCATTTCTTTATTTGTGCCAACAATGTATCAAGCAATGATTTCAACAAATTACTTTCAGAAAAGTAGTTTTCCATCTATGAAAGTGTTCTTATCTGGCGGGGCACCTTGTCCACTCCCAATATATGATGCATTTTTTAACAAGGGACTTTATTTTAAAGAAGGCTATGGATTAACGGAAGCTGGACCAAATAATTTTTATATCTCTCGTGAAGATGCCTATTTAAAAAAAGGAGCAGTAGGGAAAAGCATGCAATTTAATGAAGCAAAAATTATGAATAAAGAGGGAAAAAATTGCACTGCTCACGAAGTAGGAGAGCTATTTGTTAGAGGCAAGCATATGTTTAGATTTTATTGGAATAATCAGCAGGAAACTGACAATACGATACGTGATGGATGGTTAAGGACCGGTGATTTAGCCACAATGGATGAGGATGGTTATTTCTATATTGTCGGTCGTTCGAAAGAAATGATTATTAGTGGTGGTGAAAATGTTTATCCACAAGAGGTAGAGCAATGTTTATTGCGTCATCAGCTCGTAAAAGAAGCGGCTGTTATTGGGGTACCGGATAACTATTGGGGCGAAATTGTAACGGCATTTATTGTTTGCCAACATGAGACAGCTACGCTAGTTGACGAAGTGGAGGCACTATGTCGAAACGAATTAGGTCACTACAAAATCCCTAAAAAAATTATTGTTATCGATGAATTACCAAAAACAATCGTTGGCAAAATCGATAAAAAAGCGCTTCACATGCATTTGAAAAGCTCTTGATGATAGATAGGAGATGCGAAATCGCCACTAAGGAGTGTGGAATCGCCACTAAAACTCCAAAATCGCCCGAAAAGGCAGAAAGCGTATTCCCACAGGAGCCTTTCAAGAACCTTATTCAACAGGCATTGTTCGCTAACTTTCGATTTTTTTAGCTATTTTTTCACAATGCTTCCCTTAATACCTACATACCAGTAAAATAGAGTAGGTTAGGGGGATTCTATATTGAAAGATCAACGCTTTAAAATTGCGCATCGTGAAGCGCTCATTGGCATTGGACTTGTAATTGTCAACTTTGCTATTTGGTACGGCTTTGCATATGGACTAGGCTCGGGGGATCCAACAAAATATACATATGTTTGGGGCTTCCCAGCTTGGTTTTTCTATAGTTGTATCGCTGGAACAGCTTTTATGATTGTCTTAATTTGGCTCGTCCTAAAACTCTTTTTCAAAGATGTTCCATTTGAAGATGGGGAGGTGGATGAATAATGCATTGGCAAGTTATTTTTCCGCTCTTCATATTTTTAATTATCATTTTTGGAATTGGTATATGGTCGAATAAACATGTCCGTTCATCGAACTCGTTTTTACAGGAATACTTTCTTGGTGGTCGTGAAATGGGAGGCTTTATTCTAGCTATGACCATGATTGCCACGTACGGAAGCGCAAGTAGCTTTATTGGGGGACCAGGTGTCGCTTATAATAAGGGACTTGGATGGGTACTGTTAGCGATGGCACAACTACCTGCGGGTTATTTTGTATTGATGATTTTAGGCAAGAAATTTGCAATTATCGCTCGCCGTTATCAAGCGATTACATTAATTGATTTCTTACGTGAACGTTATAACAGTCATGTCATCGTGATTTTATCTGCAATTAGTATTATTGTCTTTTTATTTTCTGCGATGATGGCACAGTGGGTAGGTGGAGCGCGCTTAATTGAATCATTAACTGGTTTAAATTATACTGCAGCACTCTTTATTTTTGCAGCGTCGGTATTAATTTATGTTATTATCGGGGGCTTCCGAGCTGTAGCTTTAACGGATACGGTACAAGGTTCGATAATGGTAATAGGTACTGTTATTTTACTAATTGGGACAATCGTTGCAGGTGGGGGAATCGATCAAATTATGACATCCCTTGTTGCAGAAAATCCAAAACTAGTGACCCCATTTGGTGCAGAAGGAGAACTTACTCCGTTGTATGTCTCTACATTTTGGATTTTAATAGGAGTTGGTGTAGTTGGACTACCTCAAATTGCAGTTCGTGCCATGAGCTATAAAGATTCAAAAAGTATGCATTTAGCGATTATTATTGGTACCATCGCCATTGGGACAATTATGTTCGGAATGCACCTAATTGGTGTACTAGCGCGTCCAGTAATGCCAGGCATTGAAATTGGCGATAAGGTAATGCCACTACTTACGTTAAAAGTTTTACCGCCATTTTTAGCGGGTATTGTTTTAGCAGCACCAATGGCAGCAACGATGTCTACAGTTAATGCGTTGCTCATGTTAGTTAGTTCAACAGTTGTAAAGGATATTTATTTAAACTACGTGAAGCCAACTGCCAACGATGGAGAAATTAAGCGAGCAAGCTTCATCGTAACTACAGTAATTGGTTTGGCGGTCGTTGTATTTGCGTTAAATCCACCAGACTTACTTGTGTGGCTCAATTTATTTGCATTTGGCGGCCTAGAAGCGGTCTTTATTTGGTCAGTTGTTCTAGGCTTATATTGGAAAAAGGCTAATAAATACGGCGCAATTGCTTCCATGATTACGGGCATGACGTTATATATTGTGATTGATCGTTTTTATCCGTCAATCTTTGGCATGCATACAGTGACAATCCCAATAGTGGCTTCATTCATTATTTTTGTCATCGTAAGTTACCTAACAGCTAATAAATTTAAAGATGAAAAAGTATTTATTTAAATAGCAAAATACCTTGGGAGGACAAAGCTCTCAGGGTATTTTTCATTTTTGAAGGTAAAAAGAAAAGAAAAACCGCTAGCATGTTACATGCTAACGGCATTTTTTTAATAAAATACTTTTTCAAGATTATATTTTGCACGGAATGTGTTAATTGCATATGTTTCGTAAATTTCACGTTCCATTGGATCATCAATTTCATATACTTCAATTTTGAAAATTTCATCACGGTACTTTTTCATTGGTGATACATTATCTTCAAAATGTTTTTTAATGCGTTGACGAATTTTACGCGCTTTCCCTACAAACAATAGCTCGTTTTTTTCGTTGTAGAATAAGAAAATGCCACCTTTTTCGCGAGTGATTTTATGGAAATCAATAAAACCATGGAATGGCGGGATTTCTACTTCCCCAGGTTTTAATACTTGCTCACGTTGACGAATTACTAAGTCCGGTTTTGGGAGTTCAATTTTAATCAAAATATTCACGTTCCTCTCTGTTACTAAAGGTATATGTTAACATAATACCTCTTTGATTACCATTACGATTTATTTGTACAAAAATCTATTTACACCACTTTGCTGTAATCGGCTGTAAATTGTCATTTGTTTGTCATCTACTTAGGCTAATAGATGGTAAAACTTTAAGCCGTATTTACGTAACTTACAAAAAGCTTTCGATAGAATTAATAATAGTGTTCAACAAAAAATATGCTTCCATTCATTTAAATACTAAATATTCTATGTATTATTGAAATTCTTAATCGTTCATGATACAATTCTTTTTAATTAAATAATCTTATCAAGAGAAGCTGAGGGATTTGGCCCGATGACGCTTCAGCAACCTCTAACAATGTTAGAAAGGTGCTAATTCCACCAAAGGATTTTTCCTTTGAGAGATAAGAGTGAACGTGATAATTATCCTTCTCATTCTTGCTCTAAAGGAATGAGGGGGATTTTTTTAATTTTATTTAGATAGAGAGAAAAAATTAACGAAAAGGGGAATGCAACATGCCTATTAATATTCCGAAAAACTTACCAGCTGGAGAACATTTACGTGGGGAAAAAATATTCGTAATGGAAGAAGACCGCGCCAAAACGCAACAAATTCGTCCTTTAAATATTTTAATTTTTAATTTAATGCCAGAAAAAGAAAAGACAGAGCTACAATTATTGCGATTACTCGGTAATACACCATTACAAGTGAATATTACATTTTTAAATACAGCAACACACGAATCAAAAAATGTTAGTAAATCACATTTACAGCTATTTTATTCGACGTTTAAAGAGATTCGCCATCGTCGCTTTGACGGTATGATTATTACGGGGGCGCCTGTTGAAAAAATGGCATTTGAAGAAGTGAATTATTGGGAAGAAATTTCAGAAATAATGGATTGGTCCGTGAAAAATGTTACGTCCGTCATGCATATATGTTGGGGTGCACAAGCTGCACTATATCACCATTACGGTATCGGTAAATTTGAACTGCCGGAAAAATGTTCTGGCGTATATTCACATGTCATTACCGATTTAACAGTCGATCTAGTGCGTGGCTTTAGTGACTTATTTACAGCGCCACATTCACGCTATACATCGGTTTCCATTGATGAAGTACGTAAGCACCCAGATTTACGTTTACTGTCCTATTCAGAAGATGCTGGCGTCTTTATCGTGCAGTCAAAGGATAATAAGAACATAATGATTACGGGTCACTTAGAATACGACGCGACAACATTAGCTGATGAATATTACCGTGATGTAGAAAAAGGAATTGATATTGCAATTCCTGTTAACTATTTCCCGCATAATGATCCTTCTAATGAGCCGATTAATACTTGGCGAGCACATACGCATTTACTATTTTCGAATTGGCTCAACTATTATGTATACCAAGAAACACCGTACGAATGGGACTTTGTTGATGAAATTGAATACCATATTTAATTCAAAACTATTAACTGACATTATACAGTTATAAAAAACCTCCATTTCTCAATTGTAAAAAGTGAGAAATGGAGGTTTTTGTTTTACCTTATTGAGATTCGGTTGAGTTTGGTTTGTTTGGCTCTTGCTGTG